>NZ_JAIWOU010000001.1:65000-1482500 GCF_021295395.1 Komagataeibacter sp. FNDCR2 | reverse complement strand
TACCTTTTGTATAATGGGTCAGCGAGTTTCTGTTTGCAGCAAGCTTAAGCCGTTAGGTGTAGGCGTAGCGAAAGCGAGTCTGAACAGGGCGACGAGTTGCTGGCAGAAGACCCGAAACCGAGTGATCTAGCCATGGCCAGGCTGAAGGTGCGGTAACACGCACTGGAGGGCCGAACCCACGCCTGTTGAAAAAGTCGGGGATGAGCTGTGGCTAGGGGTGAAAGGCCAATCAAACTCGGAAATAGCTGGTTCTCCGCGAAATCTATTGAGGTAGACCGTCTGGTATTACCCCGGGGGGTAGAGCACTGGATGGGCTAGGGGGGCCCAAAGCCTTACCAAACCTAACCAAACTCCGAATACCCGGAAGTATGAGCCAGGCAGACAGACAGTGGGTGCTAAGGTCCATTGTCGAGAGGGAAACAGCCCAGACCACCAGCTAAGGCCCCTAAATCGTGGCTAAGTGGGAAAGGATGTGGGGATTCCAAAACAACCAGGAGGTTGGCTTAGAAGCAGCCATCCTTTAAAGAAAGCGTAATAGCTCACTGGTCTATTAGAAACCCTGCGCCGAAAATGTAACGGGGCTCAAGCCACGTGCCGAAGCTGTGGGTGCATATCTATGATATGCGCGGTAGCGGAGCGTTCCGTAGGTCTGTGAAGGAGACGGGGTGACCCTCTCTGGAGATATCGGAAGTGCGAATGCTGACATGAGTAGCGACAAACAGTGCGAGAAACACTGTCGCCGAAAGTCCAAGGGTTCCTGCGCAAGGTTAATCCGCGCAGGGTGAGCCGGCCCCTAAGGCGAGGGCGAAAGCCGTAGTCGATGGAAACCGGGCAAATATTCCCGGGCCTGCCAGAAGTGACGAATGCAATATGTTGTCGGGTCTTAACGGATTGATCCGGCTTTTGGCGCATTCCAGGAAATAGCTCTGGCATATAGACCGTACCCGAAACCGACACAGGTGGACTGGTAGAGAATACCAAGGCGCTTGAGAGAACGATGCTGAAGGAACTAGGCAAATTACTTGCGTAACTTCGGGATAAGCAAGACCCATCAGTGGGCAACCATTGGTGGGTGGCACAGACCAGGGGGTAGCGACTGTTTAGTAAAAACACAGGGCTGTGCGAAGTCGAGAGACGACGTATACGGCCTGACGCCTGCCCGGTGCCGGAAGGTTAAGAGGAGGTGTGCAAGCACCGAATTGAAGCCCCGGTAAACGGCGGCCGTAACTATAACGGTCCTAAGGTAGCGAAATTCCTTGTCGGGTAAGTTCCGACCTGCACGAATGGCGTAACGACTTCCCCGCTGTCTCCAGCATCGGCTCAGCGAAATTGAATTCCCCGTGAAGATGCGGGGTACCCGCGGTCAGACGGAAAGACCCTATGAACCTTTACTGCAGCTTTGCAGTGGCATCAGAGACATTCTGTGTAGGATAGGTGGGAGGCTTTGAAACCGGGGCGCCAGTTCCGGTGGAGCCATCCTTGAAATACCACCCTGACTGTTTCTGATGTCTAACCGAGGCCTGTTAGCCAGGTCCGGGACCCTGCATGGTGGGCAGTTTGACTGGGGCGGTCGCCTCCCAAAGTGTAACGGAGGCGCGCGATGGTGGGCTCAGGCCGGTCGGAAACCGGCTGTCGAGTGCAATGGCATAAGCCCGCCTGACTGTGAGAGTGACAGCTCGATCAGAGACGAAAGTCGGCCATAGTGATCCGGTGGTCCCGCGTGGAAGGGCCATCGCTCAACGGATAAAAGGTACTCTAGGGATAACAGGCTGATCTCCCCCAAGAGTCCACATCGACGGGGAGGTTTGGCACCTCGATGTCGGCTCATCACATCCTGGGGCTGGAGCAGGTCCCAAGGGTTCGGCTGTTCGCCGATTAAAGTGGTACGTGAGCTGGGTTTAGAACGTCGTGAGACAGTTCGGTCCCTATCTGCCGTGGGTGTTGGAGACTTGAGAGGATTTGTCCCTAGTACGAGAGGACCGGGATGAACATACCTCTGGTGCACCGGTTGTCGCGCCAGCGGCACAGCCGGGTAGCTAAGTGTGGACGGGATAACCGCTGAAAGCATCTAAGCGGGAAACCCACCTCAAAACAAGGTCTCCCCAAGGGCCGTGATAGACCATCACGTCAATAGGCCAGGTGTGGAAGCGCAGTAATGCGTGCAGCTAACTGGTCCTAATCGCCCAATAGGCTCATTCCATCGCCACAATCGTGGCAACATACATGCACAGCAGTCATCCACTCTCAACACTCATACAAAACACACCAACCCATCCACATCCTCTCCCCTCAATCAGGGGGACTGGATGACCTGGTGGCCATGGCGGGGAATGATCCACCCGATCCCATCCCGAACTCGGCCGTGAAATACCCCAGCGCCCATGATACTGTGCCTTAAGGCACGGGAAAGTCGGTCGCCGCCAGGTCTTCCAATCCCCCTCACAATCGCGGGGTGGAGCAGCCCGGTAGCTCGTCAGGCTCATAACCTGAAGGCCGCAGGTTCAAATCCTGCCCCCGCAACCATACAATAAGTCCTTCATAGGACACGATAAACCCGCCACCCAAAGGCGGGTTTTTTGCGTCTAAATTTCCACCGCAGGAAACACATAGGAAACAGACGGAAAGGTAATCCGGCGCATTTTTGTCGAATGTCACAAGTGTGTGAATGTAAGCTGGGACGTCTTCTGACTGAGCCGAAAGGTGGTCTGACGCTCGTAGAGCGGCCGACATTCGGATGACAGATTCCGATCAGATGTTTCCGGAGAGCCGGAGCAGATACGCTTCGAACATATCGGCCATGGCATCGGCATAAGCTTTGATTTCCACGTCGCTTCGGGGTGTCTCCGAGAACGCCTTGCCGACCGCACCGAAAGTCATCCTGATGAGGTCACCTGCCAGGGTGCGCTCGTCGTTCGTGGCGTTCGGCAGGACCTCGCGCATAAAGCGCTGGAGGATGTTATTCCCCGCCTGTCGCACTTCTGCGGCTTCTGGTGCATCCCGATAGAGGGGGGCGGCATCGTCGAGTGCTATACGGACGGATGCTTCTGCGCATTCCGAACGGATGAAAGCATGGGTCAGTACTCGCAAACGCGCCAGCGGTGGTTTGCCAGCATCTTCAAGCGTATTGCGCAGCATTGCGGTCGTCTCCAGCCATTCGTCGGTCTGGAGCCGGAACAGGATGGCGGCCTTGTTGGGAAAATACTGGTAGAGCGAACCGATGCTGACACCGGCTTTCTCCGCCACACGGGCCGTGGTGAAGCGTGTGGCGCCTTCCTCGGCCAGAACACGAACAGCCGCTTCCAGAATCGTGGCGACAAGTGCTGCCGAACGTGCCTGGCCGGGCTGTTTGCGGACGGAAATCCTTGGGTTGCGGCGATCGGTCATGGGGGGGCGGGGAATGCGAATAGAAAACGCGATGAATTAATCGTATTTTTGCGGGATGCGCAAGGTAAAGCGCAGCAACCTCCGTTACGGAACAGAGATCACATCATGACCCCTGATAAAGCTCCCACCCTGATGAGCCCACCAGTCGTTCCGCTGCTCGACCGGCTGTTCGCCGAGGCGGATGCCACCACGAGCCCTGCCGTCTCCAATCTGGCTCCAGAAGAATTGCAGCGTCTGGTCAGCAGCCGGGCTGACTATGTGAAATTCTACGGTCTCGCAAAAGACCTGTGGCTTCCTGTCTCACGCGAAACAGGCATGCTCCTGTACATGCTGGCCCGCGCCATGCGGGCGCAGCACATTGTGGAGTTCGGAACATCCTTCGGGGTTTCGACAATCCATCTTGCTGCTGCCCTGCGCGACAATGGAGGTGGCAAACTGATTACCACCGAATTCGAACCTTCCAAGATCGTCCGTGCGCGGCAGCATGTTGAAGAAGCCGGGCTGGCCGATCTTGTGGAAATACGCGAGGGGGATGCCCTGAGCACGCTCGCCACCAATCCGCCCGAGACCATAGACTTTGTGCTGCTCGACGGTGCCAAGCCGCTTTATCCTGATATCCTTGCGCTGCTGGAAAGCAGGCTGCGCCCTGGCGCGATGATTGTTGCGGACAATGCTGATTACAGTCCGGATTATCTGGCGCGGGTGCGCTCTCCGGCCGCCGGGTATCTATCGCTGCCGTTTGACGGGGACGTCGAACTGTCTGTGAAACTTGGCTGATTGCTGCGTTTTGTGTAGACACATTGCGCGCGGGCAAAAACACGGACGATGATGGCCACGTAGATGCGCGCCGCAAGCCTGCCGCTATGAAGGTGCAGGGCCATAGAAAGGTAATAAAATGCGAATCAGACTGTCTGCTCGATAGGGGTAGAAAGCAGGCAGTCAGTAATCGGCCTTGTCCCGGTCATTCGATGACTAATCGTGCGGTTGCCAAAGCAGGCATATACCATTTCTTCGTATCACTTGAGCCGCAGGTGGTATTTAACTTGATGAGTAGCACACCTCTGCCCCGGACAGGATTTTATCCGGGAAAGAAAGCAGCGTTCGCCTAATCTTCAGGCGAGGCGGATCAGCTTACGGTTGATGAACTCCTCAATACCCAGGAAGGACAGTTCGCGGCCAAAGCCTGAATTCTTGATCCCGCCAAAGGGCAGTTCGGGGGCTGCGGCCGTGGCTGTGTTGAAGAACATCATGCCTGTCTCGACCGCTTCGGCTACCCGTTCCGCCCGGCCAAGGTCGCGGGAGAACACGGAACCGCCAAGGCCGTAAGGGGAGTCATTGGCCAGTTCAATGGCCTCATGTTCCGATACAACCTTGTGTACGACCGCAACGGGGCCGAAAATCTCCTGATAGAAGACCGGGTTGTCCTTTGACACATTGGTCAGGATGGTCGGTTCCATGAAGAAGCCTGTCCGCTCCATCCGCTTGCCCCCGGCCACCAGCGTCGCTCCTGCCCTGACCGCTTCGTCGGTCTGCGCCAGTGCGGTGTCGAGTGCCTTCCTGCTGCTCATCGGGCCATGGGTGGTGCCCTCGGCCAGCGGATCACCAATGCGGAACTGCGTGATCGCCTTTTTCAGGCCCGCGAGGAAGGCGTCATAGACCTTCTCATGCACGATCATGCGCTTGGCCGCCGTGCAGACCTGCCCGTTATTGGCAAACCGGCCCCACGTCGCCCACTTGACCGCCAGTTCAAGGTCCGCGTCATCCAGCACGATGAACGCGTCGCTGCCGCCAAGTTCCATCGTGTCCTTCTTCAGCGCCGCCCCCGCTTCGGCCGCGACCGTCTGGCCCGCGCGTTCGCTGCCGGTCAGGGCGACGCCACGGATGCGGACATCCCTGATCAGTTCGGCCGACTGATCGTTGTCGAGGAAGATATTGGTATAGACGCCAGCAGGCGCGCCCGCGTTATGAAACAGCTTTTCAAAGGCCAGCGCGCATTGCGGCACGTTGGGCGCGTGCTTGGCGATGACCACGTTGCCCGCCATCAGGTTCGGCCCCGCCACGCGGGCAAGCTGGTAATAGGGGAAATTCCATGGCTCGATACAGTAGATCAGGCCCAGAGGCTGGTTGATGATCTTCGCATGGCCTTCCTTAACCTTCAGATGCGTGGGGGCAAGGAATTCTGCCGCACCATCGGCATAGAAGGACAGGATATCAGCGGTGATGTCGATTTCTTCCAGCGCGTCAGGCAGGGCCTTGCCCATTTCGGTCGCGATCAGGCGCGCATGGGCCACCCGGTCGCGGCGCAGCAGGTCGGCGGCCTTCGACATGATGACCTTGCGAGCGGCGATATCGCGCTTCTTCCAGTCGGTCTTCCACACATGGTCCGCGCGATCGACAATCGCCTTCATCTGCGCGGCGGTGTGCAGTTCGAACGTGCGTTCCACGGTTTCCGTGGTCGGGTTGAGGGTCTGGTAAAAACTCATTGGTCCGTTTCCCTGTTTATTGGTTATGGAAAGGGTAGTCGGTGTAGCCATGCGCGCTGCCGCCATACATCGTCGCCGGGTCCAGCGGATTGAGCGGCCAGTTATGTTCCAGCCGCGCGGGCAGGTCCGGATTGGCGATGAACTTCCGGCCAAAGCCGATCATGTCCGCCCATCCATGGCCCAGCACATGCTGCGCCTTGTGCAGGTCGTACCGACCCGCGCACAGGATGCGGCCGCCAAAGATGTCGCGCACGCTGGCGCGGAAGGCGTCCGGCATTTCGGGTGCGTTGTCCCAATCAGCCTCGGCCAGCGAGACATAGGCGATGCCTGCCTCGGCCAGCACGCGTACGGCCTGCGTGTAGGTCTCCGCCGGATTGTCCTCCAGCAGGCCGAGATAGACGCGCTCTTGTGTGGTCGTGCCAAACAGCGGGGAAAACCGCACGCCCATCCTGTCAGGCGTAACCACGGCGGAGACGGCTTCCACCACCTCGCGCAGGAAGCGCAGGCGGTTGGACAGGCTGCCGCCATAAGCATCGGTGCGGAAATTGGCGCGTTCGGATAGGAACTGGTTGATCAGATACCCATTGGCGGCGTGGATCTCCACGCCATCGAAGCCTGCGGACAGCGCATTACGCGCCGCCTGCGCATACATCTCCACCAGTTCATGGATTTCGGGGACGGAAAGTGTGCGCGGCATGTCGGGTGGGACCAGCTTTCCCGTGCCCGGTCCCGTGGGGATGAACACGTTTACGCCTGTTGCCGCGACGGCGGCCGGGGCGATCGGTGCCTCATGACCGGGCTGCAATGCGCGGTGGGAGACGCGGCCGACATGCCACAATTGTGCAAAGATGGGCCGCCGCGTTGCGTGCACCGCGTCGGTGACGAGTTTCCAGCCTGCGATCTGTTCGGGGGAGTAAATGCCCGGCGTCCACGCATAACCCTGTCCGCGGGGTTCGATCTGCGTGCCTTCGGTAATCAGGCAACCCGCCCGAGTGCGCTGCGCGTAATATTCGGCCATCAACGCGTTGGCGATGTCTCCGGGCTGGGTACTGCGGCAGCGTGTCAGTGGCGGCAGGAAGATCCGGTTTTCAAGGGGAAGGTCGCCCAGTCGCACGGGACCGAATAACGAAGATGAAGATATAATCAACCTTGTTCACAAATACAGGCCATCTGTCCGGCCCGCATGTAAACATTGACCCAGCCTGCGGTGTGCGCAAGAACGCGCATAAACCGCCACTAGTGTCAGGAATGATACCATGCCCCGCATCCGTCACACCACGCTGGCCTGCAGCCCCGGCTGCACGGTGGAGGCCACGCTCGAACTGTTCGGGGGCAAGTGGAAGGCGCTGATCCTGTATCACCTGTTCGAGGACAGGGTGCTGCGGTTCGGCGAACTGCGCCGCCGCCTGCCGAATGTCACGCAGCGGATGCTGACCAACCAGTTGCGCGAACTCGAGGCCGACGGCCTGGTGTCACGCACCGTCTTCCCCGAGGTGCCACCGCATGTGGAATACGCCCTGACCGAGTTGGGCAAGACGCTGAAGCCGGTCATTCAGGCGCTCAAGACGTGGGGGGACCGCTATGCCCATTCTGTCCAGCGGAACACAGCTGCTGATTGAGATTAACGGCGAAGCGTTATGGACAATTCCTGCAGCAACCTGCCTGTCGGCATAGCAGAAGCAGAGCGGACAGGCAGCAGTCGCCTCATATCGGTCATACAGGCGGGTTTAACGGTTTCCCGAAAGCAGCTACTAGTCGCAGGTCATATATCGCGTTAGATTATTAGCAATGAATCAATCTCGACGTATCACAATGGTAACGGCCTTTATAGACTGGAACTCGCAGATCCATGCAGCATGTGCATTACCAACCGCATCAGCGGTCGAATTAACACGCCATACTCTTAGTTATGTTGGGCGTACAATTGGCCGAGTGCTTACCGGCATTGATAATGCTAGACGCTTCGATGTGACGCTAAGGCTTTACCATGGATGGTATCAGGGCTTTGAAGCTACCTCCCGTCGGAAAGCGATGATTCAAGTATTTGCGGCAGCTGATTTTGTATCTCTTTCGACACGCACTAATGTAGTCATCCGTCCTTCGTTAAACTTTGGTGACGCTCTTACATCAGCGATAACGGCACGTTGTTTCCCTAAGTTAGGATGCAACCTACCAAATACGTTGCGTAAAGACATCAACAATAAAAACACAATTGTAGAGAAGATGGTCGATACTGCAATTGCTAGTGAATTGGTTGATCTCGCCCATCGTGAACCTCATCGTTGGCTTATGTTAATTGGTGAAGATGATGATTTAGTACCGCCGATTTACGTCGCTGAAGGTGTTCGCGAGGAAAAAAAAGGAGAAAAGGGGAAGGTGCTACTTATTCGAAAACGAAAAGAAACCCCATTTCTTAAATTAGATCAACTGAGGTATGCACCATCATGATCCACGAAGCCCTATTGAATGACCTATCGGTGTTTGCGGATATTGGTACGTCTCCTCCTGAGTTGGTTGAGGCTGATAATTCATGTGTAGTCAGACTTTGCCGAGAAGGCCAATATGTAACGCTCATTATAGAAGCTAACGGACGCATCCGAGAAAACGTGGAAACAGGTGATGAGCGTCATCATGTAAACTTTCGAGCGCTTCTAGCGTCATCAAACTGGGCCAATCTCGGTAAGTGGGCGGACACCCAGAGTACACTTTTACAGCGGCGTATTGAAGGAGATACGATTCCGATTGAGGGAAGGCTTGCGCAAAGCCAGAAAACAGGTGATCTTACTCTTGTTGATGACGCTCTTGTACCGAATAGGAGTGGCGAGCATCAACCCCGTACCACTGTTCTGCTAATTGATGGGCCTGCTGGTATAGGTAAGACGAGCTTGATCCGTTCACTTGCCTACCATCGAGCTGTCAACTTTCGGCGCACTCAACGTCCGTTGATACTTCATGTGGAAAGTCGCGGCAGGATGCTGCAAAATATTACTGATTTGATAGCCTTTAGCCTTCAGACATTGCGGAGTTCTGTAACTTACGACCAAGTTCCTGTGTTAGTAAGGCATGGACTTGTTACGCTTGCTATTGATGGGTTTGACGAGTTGGGGGACCCGAATGGTTATGATTTAGCATGGGCACAGGTAAACGACCTCGTTATTGAAGCACGAGGCCAAGGGCAGATCATTCTCGCTGGGCGGGAAACGTTCATTGGTCGTGAACGTATGAAGAAAGCTTTAACTGCCCTTGACGAAGCAACTGATCAACTTGATGCCTATACTTTACACTCCATCAAACCCCATACGGCTCGTTCTTGGCTCGCTGACAGGGGATGGTCAGAGGAATTACTTGATTCAGAGGCAGTTGAACCACTTTTTGAACCGACTTCCTACGCTCTTCGTCCATTTTTTCTATCCGAACTAGCCCGAGATGGCTTGGCTCAGCAGATACAAGACGGTGACGTTGGTGATCTCCTCCCCTTTCTAATTGGAGCGATGACAAAACGTGAGGCAACGAAATTCGGCCGAGACGTTGAAAATATTACTACAGAAGAAAGTCGTTCTGAATTCATTACTCGATTAATGGAAGAGATAGCGCGTGACATAGCAGAGAACCAAACAAGCGCCATTCCTTCTGAAACAATTTTTTGGCTAGCAGAAATATCAGCAGAAAAGATTGTACCAGACAGTCTTTTTGGTATCCTGAAAAATCGTTCGGGAGTTCTAGCGTTCCTTAAAGATGATGACCGGCGTGGCTATAAGAGCTTCGTTCATGAGCAGGTTTACAATTATTTTCTTGCGCGTGTAACTATTCGAGCTATAGTCGAAGGTGAAATACCTAAATTTATCCGTAGAAATATTCTTGGTATAGATTTTTTCGAAGCTTTTGTTGATGTATTTCGTCTAATAACTTGCGAGCAATCTGATCGATTTATTCAACAGGCATTAGACAATATCGAAACTCTCGGCGAGCAGGACCGAGCTAGGCAAAATCTCGGATCGCTTGTTATGAGTGCATGCTGCGTTTACACACCAGTTGATACTCCCGTATTCAAGGATATGTCGATCGATGAAGTATTCCTTTTGGAAACAGTATCAAATATAAAACTTGAAAGAGTTTTTATTAATCAAATTACTGCTAATGGCGTCGATATGCGAGGTATATATTTTGATAAAAACAGTTCTATTGTATCTTTTGTTGGTGATGATGGAACGATATTTAATGATACGTGCCCAAAACCAGCTGTGATATCGCTTCCAGAAATAACGACTTATGACCCTGCAGAGATATCCGACTGGATGATTCGACGTCGTCATGTTTCTCATCTGCAGCCTAATCATCATCTAAATGAGATGTTGCGTAGTTGTGCTCTCTTAAATCTTCTTACAAGAGTCGTCCGTTACAAGCCTTTTTGGATCAAGGATAACGACGAAAGGGGGGCTCGTCGCATTCTCGATGATGACAATTGGCCGTTCCTAAAGGATTTGATGATAAAACATGAGCTCCTGATTGAGCGAACAAATATTGGAGCATCTGGAAGGCCAGCCCCTTTCTATCATGTCAAGAACCGAGCAGCGTTAATGAATCTTGATAACGAAGAAGGTAATATGAAAACGTTTATTTTAGAGGTAATGGAGAAATGCAAATGATTAATACTGTTTTATTTTTTAATATGAAAATTTTTTAGATATATTTTTGAAAGAAAAATAATTATCGGAGGGAAGTATCCATATATAGGGCTGCTATTGCCAATTTTCTCCCGAAAGAAGACAGGCAAGAATCCCCCCATCTCGGCCTGTTTAGCCAGAGTGTGTTATGCACTTTGTCTGAGCAGGCGCAATCGAGAACTCAATCTGCCCAAGGTGTCCTTTCCGGACGTTTCGGTCTTGAGCTTCCCGAGCTTGAGATGCTCGACGCAAACGTTATAACGTTCCGCTCTATGTCTGATCGTTGTTGTAATGGCAACGTGTGCCTTGGACACGGGCCTGTATTTAGACAAGACAGCCCACGGCAGCCGAGCGAAGTGCAAGCAAACAACAGTTAGTAGCGATGGATGACGACAACAAAGCAAGTGGCGAACCCCTTGCTGACAGGCTCTCGAAAATCCCGCGGGGCAAGCCGCTAACGGCTGTCGAAGAGATCGTACGCGGCGGGCGTGAACTCACGTCCGAGCGTTTTACCCGCGAGTACTTGGAAGCACCGTCGGTCAAACTGGCGCGGGAGCTCTACGCGTCACCAACGACAGAGCTCGCCCGCGAATACGCCAACTCACCTGCACAGCAACTCGCCAAACAGGCCGCGCTCGGGCTTAGCCCGGCCTTTAGCGTCGCAGAGACCGCGCATATGGAAACAATGCGCAAGATGCTCGAACCAGCTACTGCGCTGACGGAGACGCTCAGTGACTGTTTGAAAAGTACCAAAACAGGGTGAAACCTTGAGTCAAGGTCAGGCAACTTCTCAAGGTTTCGGGTAACTACCTCACAATAGTTAGCGTGCTAACTAATTGTAAGCATTGGGGTAAATAAAGCAGGGCGCAATTTGCGCCCTGCTTGTTACGAATGGAGTGGGAATATGAAAACTAAAAGCAAACTTTACATTGACGCTACCGTAACACCAATGACAATCAGCGGTTATTTAGATCTTCGCCCAGTGAATCAACCCCAAGCTGAAGAGCGCGAACAAATTTCTTTAGAGCCAAATATGCAGATGAAGGCACTAACGCGTAGCTCTGTGCTTGGACACCTAGAGAAAGATTAATTGGCGCAACACCGGGTGTGGAAATATTTATTTCCACAAAAAAATCCCTATTACCTGTGGTGGACACTGCCCCTGTCGCAGCAATACTTTTTATGGTGAAGTTGGCAGGTATGACATCAGGCATAAGACACTCCGATTTCTACACGGGCACCAGCCTTCTCAGCATCAAGCGTATGAAGGCCAGTCGCACCATCGTACAACTATGAGCAAGTTTCCGCTCATAATCTATGGTTAACCGCCGGTAATCACCAAGCCAAGCGAAGCCTCGTTCTACCACCCATCTGTTTTTGGCGGGCACGAACCCGGTCTTGGCCGTGGTATGGTTTTGCCCTATCTCCAGCACGGCTTTGAAGGCGCTTTTGACAAAGCCAGTGAGGAGATTCCCTCGAAAACCCTTGTCAGCCACAACCTTTTCGACACGGGATTTCTTCACCCGCTTTCGGTATTTGTCCAAAACCTTCTTCCCGCCCTTGGTATCGTGGCGGTTGGCCGTGGTCATGGAAACATCAACCAACAGGCCAAGGCTATCGGTCGCAATGAATCGCTTACGGCCCTTCACGCGCTTGCCGCCGTCATACCCTCGGGTCTCGGCGCTGGCGCATTTGCCCGTTTTGACGCTTTGACTGTCAATTACGAGTAAAGAGGGCTGCTCATCCCTACCGGCGGCTTTTCTCACCATGCTGTATAGGTCGTAGTGGATTTTCCGCCATCGGCCACGCTTTTGCAGGTCAGCAAAGTAGCCGTAAACCGTTCGCCACGGTGGGAAATCCTTAGGCAACCCACGCCATTTGCAGCCATGCGTCACCACATACATGATGGCATCGACTACCCGGCGCATACTGGTTTCCCTCGGACGACCACCATGCTTCGCCTTTGGGATGTGACGCCTGATTAGCCTCCACTGTTCGTCAGTGAGGTCCGTGTCGTAGCCCATCAGTATGAACACAACTCAAACATCATTCCACTATCATAATGAATACGGGTCAAAAATCAAGTTACATTTTTGTAATGTCGTTATAAAACAGTCTATTAGCTTTGCCTGTGGTAGCGCAATGCCGCATGTGCTAGGCTTTGGTTGCGCTTGGCAGCGCGTTTGAAACAAGGCGGCCCCTATGTCGGGTGGCCTGCCGAATACAACACCCGGACTATGGTCCAGCGGTGAACAGTGAGTGCTGTTTATCGTCTGGGGAATAGGCAGGGCGTGAGTTCACCTTGTTTCACACGCTGCCAACCGCCCGACACCAGGAGGCGTCGGTGGCGTAGCTATGTCCTTGGCAGGGCAATGAAATACGGTAGAAATCAATGGAAAATGACGAAGATCATGATGAAAGAGAGATCATAAAGTTTTCTTTTTCAAATCGCTACTATCTGACAGGGCCGGTACGTTTTTGTGCTGGCCTATTTATGGTTTGGTTGCCCGCTTTACGGCGCTACACCTTGACCGACCAGCGATTGAGGATCGAAATCGGGGTTTTGTCCAAACATGAGGACGAAATCGAGTTGTATCGAATTAAGGATGTACATTATCGAGCCTCTCTTTTTGAGAGGATGATGGGCATAGGAAATATTGAAATTACCTCTACCCAAGTCGGAGGTAATTATCTTTATGTAAAAGCCATTAAAAACCCTCGTCGTGTTCGTGAATTAATTAGGGATACTGTGCAGAAATCCAGACGACGGCATGGCACCCGTGAGTTTGATAATTTTAGCGATAATTAAAAGAGATTTTTAAAATGAAAACTATCCTTGTCGCGGTGGCAATAATAGCTACGGCACCAATAGCCCACGCGGCTACCAATAACTGCACCAATCCCAACGCTATTCAGGAGGCCCGAGCTTCTCTTTCGCGCGCCTATGGCGGAACGGGTGTAGGGGATGACTTGGAAGCCGTGCAGCTTTCCAACGTAGAACCCAATGAACTCAATGATGGAACACCTGTTTGCACGGGAAAGGTAAGTACTCCTCGAATGGATACTGTGGCCGTATGGAATGTGCAGCACTACTCGGGAATATATCAGGTCACGGTGTTGCAAGCCGTTACGCCTACATACTTTCACGATCACCAACCACAACAACAAACCGCGCCTGCTACTCCAATGACGACGCAGCAACGGCCCAAGGAAAACCTAGCGAAGAAGATAATCAACAATCCCCTTGGGGCATTGTCTGATCGACTTGGGTTGTAATTACATGCGGGGGAAAAATCAGTGATCTTTCCCCCTAAACTTATTAATGAAACGAATTAATGTCATTCGTGGTAAAGGGTGCCTATAGGCGAAAACTTGACAAGTTGCCTTACTATGACTCGCCTTTTTAGGCTGATTTGGGACTTTTCAAACAGTCACTCAATGCGATACAGCCATTAGCCATCGACCATGCCAAGTTCGTCTCGATCGGCGGGATCATCCCCTCAATCGACCCAAAGGTGAGTGCGGCGATTCAAGGCGTGCAGCCACTCAATATCGATCTGCCGTTAGCGAGCGTTGTTAGCCAAGCGCAGCGAGTAATCGAAGAAGCGATGAGCCCGGTCGGCAGCATCGGATCGGCAATCAAGCAGCTAGGCTCAGGACTCATTCCTTAAGATAGAAGATGAAGCTTGCTGCGATGTGGATTGCAGACATGAATGTATGAGCGCAGCGGTCGTATCTGGTCGCCACACGTCGCCAGTCTTTCAGCTTTGCGAACATGTTTTCGATCAGATGACGCTTTTTATACAGATGCCAGTTGTAAGGCGGCTTTGATTTCCGGTTCTTTTTCGGGGGAATACAGGCAGTGATATTGCGTTCTGCAAGCGATAACCTGATCCGGTTGCTGTCATAGCCTCTGTCCCCGATGACTTCTTCTGTCTCGTCGGAGAGATCTGCCAGCAGCACGTCTGCGCCTCTGAACTCACTGACCTGTCCCGCAGTCAGATGAAGGCGGACAGGCCGGCCCAGACCATCGCACACGGCATGGGGTTTTGAGTTCAGGCCACCTTTTGTCCGTCCGATATGGCGGGGAAAAGCCCCTTTTTGAGCAGGGAGGCCGATGTCCGGTGCGCCTTGAGATGTGTTGCATCGATCATCAGGCGCTTTGAACGGCCTGCCTGTTCAGTCAGGGCGACAAGGATCCTGTCAAAGACGCCCAGGCGGCTCCACCGGATGAAGCGATTATACAAAGTCTTGTGCGGGCCATACGCTTTCGGAGCATCTTTCCACTGAAGACCGTTGCGGATCACATAAACGATTCCGCTCAGAACACGCCGGTCATCCACGCGTGGGACTCCGTGAGCCAGAGGAAAATACGGGTAATTCTCTCCATCTGGCTCTCAGACAGCAAAAACACATCACTCACAGGCTCATCCTCCCGAATGCCTGTGAATCATGAAACTCAGCTCAATTCAACAAATTAATAGGTCCTGAGCCTAGGTGTTCGGCAAGGAAAGGCGCATAGTAACGACTGCGCATGAACTGGATGGAGCCATCCTTCTTGTGGGTCGTGACCTTATGCCCCGCACGCAGCCATAGATGCCGCTGCGCTTCCGTTGCCCGCTTGACCGGGTGGACCGCCACACTTTCCATGAACGCATCCAGAAAGCTCCTTTTCCCGGCGCACACTGCCGTATTCCGGTTAGGGCGTGCATTGTGCTTCTGAATGCCCTCTGAGACGATCTTGAGAAACTCCTCAAGCGGGATCGCCCTGGAACGGTAGTTCTCCGGCTTGGCCAGCGGGTTCTTGCCCACATATGCACCAGAGAACCGTACATCCTTGGAAATCCGGCTTTCCATATCCCCGAAGGCGCGTTCAATCGGCTTTGACCGGCCGGAATAGGGCTGGGTCCAGTGTATCTTGATCCCCAGCACGGTCATGATACCGTTGATCTCGTCTTCCGTGACCTTGAACCGAAAGCGCGTCTTTGCACCGCCTGTCAGGCGTTTGGATGCGAAGGCGCGGCCGTTATCGAGATATGCCTCGTTCGGGATGCCCCATTTCTCCACCATGTCACCCAGCGCAAGCTGGATCACGTCGGTATTCTCAGACTTGTCAATGCGCCATGACAGGATCAGGTTGGAATACAGGTCTTGCCAGCAGGCCATCATGGGGCGTGCGATGGTCCCATCCGGCCACAGGACGAATATGTCCCACTTGTGGCCATCGGCATTCACCGCTTCCAGTGCGTGCATGTAGGAACGGTCACGCTCCTGCGCTGGCAGCATCTCCTTCAGGCTCTCTCTGCCGCCACGCGCCAGCGTCACGACCATCGGGTCCAGTTCCTTCATCCAGCGGGCAAAGGTCCGCTGGCTGGGAACGGTCAGCCCCTCGGCTTTCGCGATCTGTTTCAGATCATCATAGCAGGCCGCAATGGTCGGCTTTTCAGGCCGGAGCCACAATGACTTGAAGATGTCCAGTGCCCGTTCATCGCACAGGGCACGCCTGCCGGGATTGCCTTGGCATTTGCTGACAAGGAACGGAAGCCAGTGGGGACGCGGCACGCCAGCCACCCGACGCCGCCAGTTCATGACCGTGGTGCGCGACAGGTTGGCCGCAAGGCGGACCTCATGCACCGCTTCCTCGACTGACAGGCCGCTGTCGGTCAGGCGCTCGATGCGATCCAGATAGCCGAGGATCGTCAGCGCTTTGGCCTTCTGCCCCTCATGCTTCTGCTCGAACCAGCGCCATTCCTCGGCATACCGCTGGTCGTCATCAGCAATACGCGCCCGTTCGTTGGCCTCGGACATATCCTGAAACCGCGTGACCCACGCCAACTGGGCGACACGATCCAGAACTTGATAGTGGTATTCCACGCCACCGCCCGAACCCTCGCGCGGACGCCATGAGATATTGCGCCATTCGGGACGCTTCCATCCGGCCCTATTGGCCCGCTCCTGCATTGCTCGTGCATCAGGAATACCGGGCAGTCCCATGTCCGCCATTTCACGGACGGTTGCCCATTCCCGCGTCAGCATGTTGCCACCTGCCGGAAATCAGCGGTCCGGCCAGCAAATTGCCAGACTCGGACCGCCCGTTCCACCATGGAATTGGACATAACCATGGAGGAATTAGTGTCAGAATCATTACTGAATGTGCCAAATGGCACACCATGTCTATCTATTGAGGATATTGTCATTGTCGAAGAAAACCAGAAATGGAAAGTTTCAGCACAATACAAATGCAATCCGACTAATTCCGTAGAGGAATTGGGAGGCAAGATTTCAGTCCTGCTCGATATCCTTCTGCCCATGACGCCAGATCAGCTTCACGCACACCTTCGCGCGGTGGTTGCAAAGCAAATAGAGCAAGCCTGGCTAAAAGCTGAAGCTGTTCAAAAGAAATCGTAACTGGTCGTTCGATATTCGGCTTATTCATAATTTTAAGGCCGAAGGTCTCGTCGTCCCGCACGACGAGACCAAGAACACGGAGCACGTTTTCTTCCTTATCTTCGTTTTTTACGGTCTCAACACGAATATCAATCATCACCAACTACCCCCACGCATAGCCTGCCGCCGCAGGGCATTTTCCCGCCGCGTCAGTTCTTTCTTGTGTTCAGAAACCGCCGCCAGTTCGATGGCAGGCAGGTAGCGCCGTTCAATCACAGCCCAACCGAACGGCTCCGCCATGAATTCCAGCAACCGCCGGTCCTGCGTGGCGGAAATCAGCGCATCGAACCGGGGCACGCTGATCTGGTGACCCTCACGCTGCACGCTGGCATAGGCATTCAGCATGTTGATGCTGACGGGTTTTTCCAGCATCGCGGACATTTCCGCCGCAATCTGCTCCCGCGTCCGTCCGCACGTTTCCAGAGAAACGGAAATGGCGCGCGAAAGGCGGGATGTGAACTGATTGGCCCGGATTAGGCGCGGGTCGAACCGCACCACCGGATTGGGTGGAACCCAATCCAGCAGGGAAAGCTGCTGCGGTGTATCGGAATGCCGGGTCATGCCGCACCTTCCATAACAATCTGATCGCGGGTGATGACCTTGGCCTTGACCAGTTCATCCAGAAGGACGCGCCGCGCAGACATATCCAGTCTCAGCACGCGGGCCGCTTCTTTCTTGCCCAGCTTGATCCACATCGCTTCGGTCGGGATGGGCGTGGGTGCAACAGCTAATTCAGACGGCTTTTTTTCGGCTTCGAGCGCCTTCTTAACGATGGAAACCTGCTCGATTGGGCTTTCTATCTTGCCAATATACAGCAGTTCCGCACGGTCGTCGGCCAGTGTAGTGCCCTGCAATGCCTTCACGGTTTCCGGCTGAAGAGCGCGATACAGCGAAATATACCCATGAATGGTGCGTTCACTCACGCCCATGCGGTCGGCAGCATCAACGGCGAAGCGGGGGGCAGGGTTTGCAACGGTTGCAAACCTAGAATGTCGGTTCACCCCATCGCGGGTTTCCGGGTGCAGCTTGAGGTAAAGCTCCTTCCGCTCATACAGGCTCCGCGCCCGCGACAGCACATCCAGTTCCTGCCGCAACAGGTTTTCATCAATCTCCTTGAGCCGCGCTTCATCGGCATTCAGCTTGCTGATGCTGGCGTTGATGTCAGTCCATTCCGCCAGTTCCGCTGCGCGGAAGCGATGGCCACCGGCAACCAGAATATACTTGGGCGCGCCTTCCTCACCCGATCCATGGCGGACCTCAATGGCGGTATCCTGCCCGCGCTCCTTGAAGCTGCCTACCAGTATCTCGGCATAGCCTTCATTGATCGGACGGATGCGCCCCTCAATCCGGGGATCAATGTCCGCCAGCTTGATCCTTTTGACGTTCATGCTGCCACCCCGTTTTGACGCAGACTGGCCGGAATCCGGCGGGTAGGCTTCCGATCAACGACATACGAAATCGGGGAGCCATCCGCATGGAAACGATCAGGGAAAAGCTCATGGGGCTTCATGCCCAGAAGCTGGGCAATGCGCCGCTCCGTCTTGACGGAATAGCCTGGGCGGGAAAGGGTTGCGCTGATGGCGTTGGGGTTCAGGCCCAACTGCTGGGAAATGCTGACAAGACTGCCGTACTGCTGGCGCAGCGCGGCCTTGATGTCTTCCACGTGCATTCCGCATGGCTTCTGTGCCATACTCATACTCCTAACTCGATTCAGGGCGGCTGCAACCGCCCTTTCTTTTCAACCGTCGTTCGGAGACTTCTCCCCGAACGACATGCCGAAGAATATACGAATATGTATTTCACGAAACCACAAACGTACGTTTCAAACCTAAATTATCGGTAATGTTCATCCATAAACGTATATCCATCTGAAATTAAATAGAAATTTTGCCACTATGCCCGAGCAGCTGCCAGAGCCTGAAGATTTCCACCCCGAAGATAGGGACTTGGCCGTAAAAGAGCGCGCAGAACGTTTGCGGGTGGCGGTCAAGGGAGCTGGGGGAAATGCACAAGTGGCTATTCGTGCGCAGATAAACCTAGGCACCTTAAATAACTACATCGCGGGTCGTGACATGAAGGCAAGCGCGATGATTGCGCTTGCAAAAGCCTGTGGTGTCTCTCTGGATTGGCTCGCTACAGGCGAAGGGCCAGAGAAGCCCAATGAAATACCCACGATCACATCGGCGCAGAGCTTTGGAGACCAAGACCTAGTTCCCGTTCGGTATTATGGCGTCCGCGCTTCAGCTGGATTCGGAACACTCTGCGATACCGAGGCCGCAAAAGACGTTATACTTATACCACGTTCTGTATTGGGTGCCGCTTTCGGCGTTCATGGAAACAATATTGTTTCCATGCATGCGACAGGTGATAGCATGACACCAACCATTAGCAGTGGTGATGGTCTTTTTATTGATACGACGCCATCAGATAAATTGTTTGGTATCTATGTCCTGAGCGTCTATGGCACTGTCTTGGTCAAGCGCCTATCGGTGAGAGCTGGAGGCACTCTGCTCATTACCAGCGACAATCCAATCTATCCCCCGGAGGAGGTTCCTCTCGACTCAATTCGGTGGGGACAGGCGGATGAAGACCATCCGACCGCCATTATCGGGCGTGTGATTGTTCGCTTCCACAGCATGCCCTAAGAGCGTTCTAAGAGACGTTCAGAAGGCTCCTGCCGAATTGACAGTCAGGTTCCATTCTTACTGTCGCGATCTGTGAATAACATGGGACAAGTTCCATTCTGTCTGTCTCCGATAGTTATCCACATCGTGGCCCTTGCAATTGCCGCATCCGGCAGGAAACCACAATTCCAGCCCACGAAATCCCCGCATATCCCAGATGATCCCGGTTTACCTCTGGGTTCAGTTCCTACTGTCCAGTGACAAGGAGCACGGGTAGGCCGAACCATCCCATTCGTTAGCTATGTCGTCATGACGAGGGAGGTTATTGAAATCAGTTAGGCGCTATAACGCTTTGGTCAAGTCGGAGGACCAAATAGCATGGTAAAATCTTACGAAGACGCGCTATCTGAAATCTTGTCATTTATCTCTGAGCAAGTTCCCGGCCCGAAACCCCGCGAATTGACAGAAAATACGACACTGCGAGGCGATCTTCGTATGCACAGCGATGACGCTGAGAAGCTAATGTGCCGTTATTTTGAGCGCTTTGATGTAAGCGCTCAAAATTTTGATTTCGAAAAATATTTCCCAGAAGAGGGTGAAGGAATCATAGGCGCACTGCTATTCGGCTTTCTGAATAGAAAGCGTTCTAAAGCAGATCCCAAACCCCTGACTATAGCCATGTTGGCGCACGCAGCCTCTGTTGGTGCTTGGGTCTAACACCATTACCTGAGCCTAAAGCACGTCCACTTTATTCCGGTTCATATCAGCCATGGCGCGATTCTTTTCTATTCACCGCTCAGAATGCCAAAAGAAAGAGATACGAATTTTCATGGATTCGACATCATCGCCGCCCGGAGGTCGCGTGCAACCTCATCGGGGGCACTGCCAGCCTGTCGTTCAATAATTGGTTGGCTTGCTTGCTCTCCTAGCCAACAGTAAAGCCAGATTTCTACCACCACGTACAAAATTGTCTGTCGGTTTCAAAAATTAAGAAGATTGGCAGCTCTCGCTCAATTTCGCCCATTATTGGTCGTTTTCGTCATTCAATAAGCTTCTACGAAGCGGACATGACGGAAGATGCCGCTTGACCGCTGCAGCCGGCGTCAGCAAGGTTGATTTTGCCTAAAAAGACAGCGATGCAGGTATGGTGACAACCTGTGGTCTCTTCAGAGACAGTCACGCTTGAGCGAGTAAGACCGCTCTTGGCCTTGGCCGGACACGACGAGGATTGGCCTCGTCCGTGGTCGGTCGTTGTTGTCCATGTTGCGACCGGCTCATGTCCGTCTCACCAACGGAAAGGCACAGTCATGAAGCTGAACCACATCAACCTCTACAGCCACGATACTGAGGCTGATCGCGCAATGTTCGAACAGTATTTCGGCCTGCGCACTCTCGTTGTGCGAGGAACCAAGATGGCCATCATGCAGGACAATGATGGGCTGGTGCTGATCGTCAATCATTTCGACAACAAGCTCGAAGGCTTCGATTATCCCAAGCAATTCGACATCCTGTACATTGGTTTCATCCAAAAGTCTCGCGAGGACGTCGATGCTCTATATAAGCGCCTGAGCGGGAACGGCTGGAAGGTGCAGGTACCACGCGACGCACATGGCGCGTGGTCTTTCTACTTTCGAGCGAAGGGTGGCTACTTCATCGAAAACACGACACTAACGCCGGTTCGGCCCGTAGAAGCGTATCAGGGAAACCCATAATGATGTCCGGCATGAGCGGCTGAGTAACCTGAACTGCCTGTCTGATCTACGATGCGGAATCAGACAGGCAGCAACCGCCCTCATTTCGGACATCTGTATGCGGTTAACGATTTTGCAAAACCGGACATTGGTGGAATCCAGTCGACCTGTTTTCCATCTGGTATCCGCGCGCAGTTTTTGCTATATAAGAGCTATAGTTCGGATAGTGATGTTCACTGATCCGGGCTTTCCCACAAATCATGATTCTCCCCAAAAGCGCTATGACATAGGCCACGGCGTGGATCACCCATGCGACACGTAAAGCCCGCCCTCACCGGCGGGTTTTTTTGTGTCTTCATTTCATGACACGCCATGCCAAATACCAACCCAGCATCCCGCTCTGACATTTGTTATGAGCGAACATCAGCACGATCGGCTTCGGGGTTGCGGAAATGGCGGGGGCCACGGGCCTGCTGGCCGCCCCGGAACCGTTGCTCAGCAAAGTGGGCGGCATTGCGCTTGCCGCCCACGGCGTTGACATGATGACCGCCGGACGGCGTGCATGGAACACCGGCACACCACCACAGACCCGGACCGAACATGCGGTCCGCGCCGCGGCCCTGAAGGCGCATGCGCCCCCTGCTATTGCCAATCTGGCAGGTGCGGCTGCGGACGCCCTGATCCCGGGCGGACCGCTTCATGCAGCGGGGTCTTTCGCGGCCACTCGGGCCATTCGCGTGGCCTCAGCGGATGCAGGCCGACTGACCTCCCGGCATGCCGACATCACGACGGAGCACTTCCACCGGCCTTCGCCATATACCCCTCAACCGCCAAGACCGCCTACCAACCAGAACCTTCTCTCACCCCATCGACAGAAGTGGCTCAATCTCGACCACCATGAAGCGCCGTTACATGACCGTAAAAAGGGAGGCGGCCATGTCTTGCTCAAGCACGTCGATCCAACCGACGAATATATCGAACGCCGGTTCACAAAGGATAAACATCTTGTTGTTTCATTCTTCACGTCGAAGGAAGAAGCCGAACATGCTATTCACCAGGCTCTAAGAGCCTGTTTGAAAAATCGGTCTGATGTGATTCAAGCTCAGGATGTGGACGTCAGAGCAGAGGGGCCGGATGGCCAGGATCATCCGAAAGATGAAACGCTATCCGTCTGACATGACGGACGAGGAATGGGAGCGGATCGCGCCTTTGATGCCACGTCCCGGACGTCGTGGAAGGCCGCGCGAAATTGAGTTCCGCGAGGTTATCAACGCGGTGCGCTATCTGGTGCGTTCGGGCTGTGGCTGGCGGATGCTGCCGATCCACTTCGGGCACTGGCGGACTGTTTACGGCTGGTTCCGTGAACTGGCCCGACGCTTTCTGTTCCAGACCATCCATGACGTGGAACTGATGATGGACCGGGCTCAGACAGGCCGCGACGCCAGCCCTACGGCAGCAGTGATCTACAGCCAAAGCATCAAGGCGCCTCACGCGGAAACAAGAGGCTACGACGCCGGCAAGAAGGTCGTCGGCCGCAAGCGCCACATTGCCGTCGATACAGATGGACGCCTGTTGATGATCAATCTTACCTCTGCCGACATCTCGGACAGTGCAGGTGCCCAGATAATCCTGGATGCCATCCGCAAACGCTGGCCTTGGGTGAAGCACCTGTTCGCCGATGGCGCCTACGATCGGCTCAGGCTCATGGATAAGGCGGCTTATCTCGACTTCGTTCTTGAAATCATCCGCCGCCGCGAGGGCGCGAGAGGTTTTGAGGTACTGCCGCGCCGATGGGTCGTGGAGCGAACCTTCGGCTGGATGACCAGATGGCGGCGCCTGGTTTGGGATTACGAACGTCGCATCGACGTGTCAAAGGCCATGATTCTCGTCGCCATGGGGGCCAATCTCATGCGCAGAAACGTTCACCCGTGATTTTCCAAACAGGCTCTTAGAACCAACTCCCATAAAATTGATGACTGGCTAAAGAACGCAAGGACAGAAACAAAGATAGATATTGAAGGATATATCTCCGGGAGTGGAGCTATTGTTGTCGAGAGTGCTGATCGGATACGCAAAGTTGCACGCCGCATTCAAGTTACAATTACTAAAAAAGAACACAATGGGATGACCTATTATGTCCAGACTGTTAAACTGTACCAATGATGACATCCTTGATATGTTTCCGCGTATAAAAAATCTTGGTGGCGGCACATTCGGCGAAGATGCTGATATCTTTGGCGATACGTTACGTGAAGTTATTCAGCACGAACCACAAACGCGGGATTTGCCATTCAAAATACAAACGATCGGCGAATTAAGGAATTTCCTGATCTATAGTGACGAGGATATTGAGCGCGTCAGTTGGGTTGTGCTCGGTATAAACCCCACCGTTGCCCCTGAAAAACCACCGAATTGGGGCAGTTTTCCTAACCTGCGGGCGTTCTGGTCAGCCGTTCTGCATGCCTTTGAAAACGATCCCGAGGTGCAGGCGGGAAGAGAGATTGACCCGAGTATGTAGGGGCGGGTCGTTCGCCAACGCCGGATACAGGGATGTCTGTTTTCATGTGCTGGCGTTCCAGAAGCAGACCTCCCGCATCCCCCATAAAGCCGGTCACCAAGCCGGGGCGCTGGGCGACTACCATTCGGCAATTTCACTCTCTCGTCCGTTTATGGCCATGAGGCTGCGGTTGCCGGCAGGCGCTCTCGTCGTCAATGACAGCCGCGCGGGAGGGAGGATCGCCTGACCAATTCCAGAAGACGAGATTTCTGTCATTTTCCGTCGCTCCAGGGGCAAAGCTCGGGACGATAATGCCAGCCATCCCGCCGGTTATGAGCGCCTTTGCCAGTTCCCATGACGGCGGCGTCTTGCCTTGGTCGGAAAGGTCTTCCCAGGGACAGGCGAGGGCGAAGGAGGAGAAACCGAGATTATCAAGATTGGACGGGTCGGTCAGATCGAGGACAGGCTCGCTATCGACATCATAGGCACAGATATTGAGAGGCTGCGGCTTGAATGGAAAACCCTGCTGGGCTTCAAGCCAGGCTGTCTCCATCCGAAGTGATGTGTAAAGGGCAGGTATGCCGACCGGATTGAACCGACCTCCATGAAGCGCCGCACCGTCGCCTGATAATGCGGTGAAAGACCAGCGGGGATTATGAGCCCGGAATACCCGGCCGGTAAATCTCACGTGTAACCGCCGGTCGCAATCCGATCCAGGTAACGTCGGACGGCATCGGCGCGTCCCTCCCGGACGAGCGCCTCGGCAGTCTGATCACCGAAGGAGGGCAAGGGTTGTGATCGGTACCAGGCAAAAGCCTGCTGGGCTGAACCGGCCCATGGTCGGACGCGATTGAGGATCTCGACCATGTCTCGCAGCCTCGCCTGGGTGGCGGGACGGCCGAGGCGGGCGCTTTTGGAGACGGCGTCACGTGACAGGCCCAGCGTGGCGGCCAGTTCACTCCTCGTGATGTGTAGCATATTGCTCAGCCGTTCCGCCGCGATCAGCCCTGATGGATCGAAGGCGTCGGCGAGGAATGTGATCTCGGACATGACGGCGTGCCTCATATATTGACCATGATATGGGATCATATATGAGGCGGATTGCCTATGACAAGGATTCCAGTTGGATACGCCCATGCGCTTTGGCATGGTGCCTCTGTCATGCGGCGAGACGGGGTATCTCGCGGTCCATCAATCGCAAATATCGTTGGTTGTCTTCCCCCGCAACCAAATCATATCCGTCTGAAAAGACACAAAAGCCACCCATAAGGGTGGCTTTTTTTGTGCCCGGAAAATTCCGCAGGATGCGTATAGGATGCAATCGGGAGCGAAACTCCAGCGTAGTTTTGCTTGATTTCACGTGTGCGTGATCATTTTTGCGTGGTCTCCCCTAGGACGATTACGTCGCCCCTCAGGCGTTCGAAGTGACCGAAATGATTCTTCTGGCAGGCACTCCAGCAGAAGCCAAAAAAAATCGGGGCGCATATCAGGAAAAACTGCGGGTGACGGCGATCAGGAAGGTGCGGCCGCTGTCACTATGTATCCATAGACACAATATGAGCGACTGTGGTCCCAAAGACGGACCATGCTTGCCCGCATAATATAGCCGGTGTGTGGACCGAGATTTTTCGCTGTTTACCGGCGGGCAGGGCGGTCGGTCGCCGCGCCGTATTCCGCCCTGCTGACCGGGAGAATTTCGGGCGCGTTGCCGACCGAGTGGCCGAAGGCAATGCCGGGCTGCTGGCCACGGTGGAGGGCCCGGAGATCATGCAACTCCGTAACGCCATCGCCACGGAAGGTTGCTCACTTCGGGGTGTCATCTCCGGCATGGTGACAGCGCACAGCCACATCGCAATATGGAGATGTTTACCAACTGCGCCACGGCCATCTGCTCTTTCGCAAAATTCTACCTGCTGCTCAACGGCTTCGGTGTGGGACGGGCCTATGATGATGAGCTGTGCGTGGTGGACTGGGGGTAGGCCCCGGATCTGAAATTTGTCCTCTTGCGCGACCATCCGGACTACCCGTATGATTGCGCCGGTCTGCTGCGTTTCGGCCTTGAGATGCTGCGGGTGCAGTAAGCAGCCGTAGAACGCATGTCATTTATCGGCGTGATTTCGGACATTACCCGTTCAGCCACGGACCCGAGATGCGCTTCATCTTTGGGCGTGTCATGCGAACGGGACCAACCGCCCCGAACGTAAAGCTGATCCCGACCGGGTCACAGGCATCATGACCGTCGCCGGGGATAGTTTCGAGATCGCCTGCGCCGCCATTCCGCGCGATGTGTGCAAGGATACCAAGGGGATTTCCAGTTGGGCCATGCTCGCGCCTTTGGTGGTGGTAATTTTGCGCAATGTTTCCACAAGGGCCAGATTATGTTCGACATTGCCTTCCTGAAAGCGCGGGCTACGAACCCGAAAGTCCTTGGCCCCCTTGCCCCTATCCGCTGATCAGACCGCGCGCCAGCTTGATGAGACGTACGAGGCTATACCATGAACGGACGTGATATATTCCACCTGAAGGGAATACGCCTCGATTCACCTATCGAGCCACGGAAGCCGCTGCGGATGGAAACCCAGCATATTCAGGGCCTTTCGATTGCACGCGCCCGTCAGACTGTTCTGGTAATAGATGCTTTCCTCGCCTATCAGGCGCAGGGCCTCCTGCTCGCCCAGATTGGACGGAACATTTGCGCCGATCCAGTCTGCATAGGCTGGCAACCATTCGGATATTTTTGTCGGCTGACTGTCGACAATGTTGTAGATCCCCGTTGGGGCTGTTAGTGCCGCTACCGTCGCCCGGGCAGCATCGTCCACATGAATGAAAGAAAATATGCTGCGGCCCGCGCCGATCAGGGAAACTTCGCCCTGTTCAAGATGGCGGCTGAACGCGCCATCTGGCCAGTACCAGGTGCCGGGGCCGTAGAAGAACCCGTAACGGAGCCCGATGCCTTCCATCATCGGCGCACTCATAACCCGCTTTTCCAGTGCCGCATACATGCGGGCACTTTCACCGATCGTGCCCGGAGCATTGACCCTCAGCGGCGAAGCCTCCGTCGCCAGTTCCTCTCCGCCATCCAGATAAAATCCTGACAACTGCTGGATATAGCGCCGCACGTGCCAGGTCCGGGCAGCATCGAACAGATGGCTGCCCCCTTCCAGACGCAGCCTGCAGTCGGCGGGGATGCGTGCGGACAGATCGAAAGGGCTGGCGGGAAGGGAGGTAAGCTGGTCGATGACCACTTCCGGGCGAATTTGCTCGACAAGTGTGAAAATGCCAGCCCGGTCGAGCGCATCGGCCTTCACGGGACATGCGCCAAGCCTTTCAATTGCTTCAAGGCTGTCAGGGCGGTGGGCCAGTCCCCAGACTTCATGCCCCGCGTCCTGCAGGCGCGTGATCAGCGGGCGACCCAATGCGCCGCTGGCGCCAGCGACAAGAACCTTCATGATGCTTTGATATCCTTCAGATCAATTTGCAGGAAAAACGAAGGGCGCAGTCTTGTCCTTGACGAAGAACGCAAGGAAACGGGCGGGCTCCGTCTGGCTGGCATTGCGTCCGACGAGATGGACATCGTTCGGTCCTTCGAAGAATGTCTGCCCTTCTTTCAGCGTAACGGGCTCCCCGCCCTTGACCTGCATGATGACGGTTCCTTTCAGCACATACACAAATACCGAGGCATTGTGCCTGTGGATCGGATCTGAATCTCCGGGCCCGTAATCGACTGTCAGCATGGCACCTTCCCTGCCGGGAATGCCTTGCAGATCATGTGCTGTCAGGGGCGTGACCCTGGTGGCCGCGTGAAGGGAATGGGTGCAGAAACTTGCAGCTATGGCACCCAGAGCAATAAACTTACGCATATTCGATGTTCCTGTTGCGAGAGGCTTATGATGTTTCAGGAGTTCGCTGATCTTCTGCGTTGCCTGACCTTGCGGGTCCGACGGGTCTGAACACGTTCGTCGAACCATGACTGTGCCTCTCCAAAGAAGGGGGCAGGGGCCTTGTTGCGGACTGATCTGGCCAGATCGGCAAGCGATGTCTCCGCCAGCTCCCGCCGCATGGCCTGCTCG
Source organism: Komagataeibacter sp. FNDCR2 (assembly GCF_021295395.1). NCBI lineage: Bacteria > Pseudomonadati > Pseudomonadota > Alphaproteobacteria > Acetobacterales > Acetobacteraceae > Komagataeibacter > Komagataeibacter sp. FNDCR2. Next base: position 1,454,640 of record NZ_JAIWOU010000001.1, on the reverse strand, counting down.
GCCCGCAGCATAACGCCATGAATTCCGCACACGCCCCGTGTCGCCCATTCGGGTGGCCGTTGATCGAAAAGGGCGCAGCGACCACGGATTTCCTGGCAGTTGAAAAGGCTCTTCTGGCCTTCAACCGCATCCACAATGGCCAGCACGCTGATTTCCCCGGCCGGCCTGGCCAGCCTGTAACCGCCTTTCAGACCTTCGGACGCGGCGAGAACCCCTGCCTTTTCCAGCTTGGGAAGCAGCTTGGCGACAAACGCCGCAGGGATATCCTGCAGTTCCGCCAGATCAAGGCTGCTGACAGGTTCAGGATTATCGACCAGCCATAGCAGGCTGTGCAGGACATATTCGGTGCTTGCGCCATAAAGTGTCATACGCGGACTATATAAGTCCGCGTTATGATTCGCAAGCTGGCCTTCTGTTTTCCTGCCTTACCCTCTCTCCTAAGCGGACGGGACTGGTAAGCACATGCAAGGGAGACAAGGCGGCGATCTTCTGAGGCTGGTCGCATGGTCGTATGGGTTCGAACACAGCGGAATTGGCATAAGCATTCAACGAAAACGTCCGTCTCCTGGTTGTCCCGGGAAGATCCTGGATATAATTATGAAAAGGTTGCTGGAATATTTGAAGGGCAATATTACCCAGTGACTTCCTTGTTTGGATTGCTCAATCCGGGATAAGGAGTAGTAACCGAAGAGGAATATTTCCTATGATATTGAGGTATCGTGTAAAATTCATTGCAGGTTATTTTGTATTATTATTTTTTTGTCTTTTACCGATCAGCGCTTTTTCTGCACCGGATTCGGTCTATATACAACCAAAACTTGATGGAACGACGATGTCCTTCCTGTATGACCGGATGGAGGGAACTGTCCCGGACTTTCAGAAATATGCCCAGAACTCGGGCGCATATCGTGTATCGACGACTTTCAACCGGGATGCAGTACTCCAACAGAAAATACAGGCATTACAGACGAGATTCGATCAGATCAGCAAAAACTCGATTTTTTCTGTCAGAATTGGTGTGCAATTGCTGCAGTATCAAGTCGATAACCAGGCATACATGGTCGATTTTGGGGAATCATCGTATATTCCGGTAGAGGATAACATCATCTTCCACCAATACGGGATTCAGTTCCGGAATCGCGCCGCAATCGCGCAAGTGCCAATGACTGTTCCTCAGGCCGAGGCATTTGCTAAGCGCTTCAACCTCTCCACTACTCAAGGTAGCGACGCCGGTTACGTAGTCCTCGAACTGGCATATCATCTCGATAGCGTCCCACCTTCCCTGGAGGAAAATGGGCCAAGCATGGTGAACGCTGTTATTGTGGCTGGGCGACTTCTTACACAGTCGGGCCAGGAGATGTACAATTTTCCAATTGATGCTGTCCCAATGCCGAGCATTCCATCGACCCTGAAGGCAGCAGACATTCAGGGGATTGGGTTAACAACATCGACCGACGCGGCTTTGTCAGCCGGAAAAGCCGGTTGGACCAAGCAACTTGGAAGCTTTGAGGATGGTGGTATTGTGCTCCTGTTCAACGGTCTCGCCAACACCAGCAAGACACTGGCCCAGCAATACCCGCGAATGGTCGGAGCCTCTGCTACGTCTAAGCCGCCCGCTGAATGGGCAATCTGCGCGGGTAGAGAGATTGGCAGGGAGGATTTCGATGCGAGGGCACAGGGTGAAGAACCTCCTGCTTTCGAGAATTGCATGGCGCTTGACGGGAAATCGGGTCACCTGACGCGTATCGCGAGTGAGCAGCATCTAGCTAACGACATCGACACGGCGGGTTTGCGCGCTAGGCTCGACGCGAAATATGGCCCCCCCATATCCATAGAAAACGACGGTGACCTGCGGATTTGGCTGGGTCATGATCCAGCGGATCCGTCCGGGCCTGAAGTTGAAATTACCGCAGAAATCAACGGCATTTCACCTAATCGCAACCTTGTTGTGAGCGCGACACAGTATAACGAGCCAACCAAGCAGAACACCGCCTCGGCAACCACTGCGGAGCCTAAACTATAGGCATGGGTTTTTAGACTCAGGACCTGGTAATCTATGATTCACAGATCCTCGTGGAGGATGAGCCTGTGTGTGATGGTCTGGGCCGACCTGTCCGCCTGCATCAGACTGCGGGACAGGTCAGCGACTTCAAAGGAGCAGAGTTGCCATCAACGCCGGGCGAGTTGTTCTTCAAGCTTTTTCTTTTCCGCGTTCAGGGCGTGGACGTGTTCCGGATTATCCTTCTCCGCGCGCGCCAGATCGCGCTCCACCTCCTTCAGTCGGTGAGCAAGAGCCGTAGCGGAGGGTTCGTGATGTGTGGTCATGATTTTCTTCCTTATGTCCGATCGCAGGCTTTATCCTGCGCGCCAGCTCCGGGGCGTATCCACCTTGTATAAAATCCTGTCGGTCAACCCGACATCGTCCAATGCTGGTTACGCATTTTCAGTTATGGACGTGGGGTTGCGAAAGGACGGTTTGCAGGGGTTCAAACGCGGGGCAGCGATGCATACAGGATGTAGCGCACGTACCGTTACGCAAAGCGTCTGATGCCACCCCTGCCGCGCGGTCGGTGCGACCGCACGGCAAACGTGACATTCAGCACGACATGCGAAACTGCTTCCGTCAGGACGCCGCCTGCAAGGGCGGGATGGTGTTGGCGATGCTCTCCCCAAACGGGCCGGTATTGTTCACGCTGGCCGCGGGGCGTGTGGCATGCGCCGTGGGTAGCAGGGGAAGAACGAGTTCACCGAAACGCCAGGCTTCCTCCAGATGCGGATAGCCGGAAAAGATGAAGCTGTCACAACCGGCCCTGCGATATTCGTCAATCCGCTCGGCAACGGTTGCCGGGTCGCCTACCAGTGCCGTGCCCGCCCCGCCGCGCACCAGCCCCACGCCCGCCCACAGGTTGGGGCTGACCTCCAGCCGGTCGCGCCGCCCCCCGTGCAGGGCGGCCATTCGCTGCTGCCCCACCGAACTGATACGCGAGAAGATCGCCTGCGCTTTCGCGATCGCCGCGTCATCCAGTCGCGAAATCAGCCGGTCCGCGGCCGCCCAGGCCTCTGCCGTGGTCTCGCGGACAATGACGTGCAGCCTGATGCCAAAGCTCAGTTCCCGCCCCTCCTTCTCCGCCGCCGCGCGGACACGGGCGATCTTTTCACGAACCTGCGCAGGAGGCTCGCCCCAGGTCAGGTATTTATCAACCCGTCTGGCGGCAACGCGGATGCCTTCATCCGACGAACCGCCGAAATACAGTGGGGGGCCATTCTTCTGGTGCGGGGGAAAGAGCAGGTGACCGTCCTCGATATGGAAATGCTTCCCGTGATGCGTCACCTGCTCGCCGCGCATCAGCCGCGAATAGATATCAAGGAACTCGTCCGTGACCGCATAACGTTCCGCGTGATCGAGGAAGACCCCATCCCCGGCGTTCTCTTTCGGGTCGCCGCCGGTGACGATATTGATCCGCAGCCGCCCGCCCGACAGGCGGTCAAGCGTCGACGTCATCCGGGCGGCCAGGGTGGGGGAGAGCAGACCGGGGCGCAGGGCGATCAGGAAATTCAGCCGCTCGGTCGTCGGTACGAGGGCGGAGGCCACCACCCAGGAATCCTCGCAACTGCGGCCGGTGGGGATCAGCACGCCATAAAAGCCCAGGCTGTCCGCCGCGCGGGCAACCTGCTGCAGATAGGCCAGATCGACCGAACGGCCCCCCTCCGCCGAGCCCAGGTAACGTGTTTCACCATGTGTGGGCAGAAACCACAGGACATTTATCTTTTCAGGAGCCTGAACCATCATACACTCTCATGAAACTGGATATTGTCAGGAACCGCCGCGCGGCACCGCGTAACGGCGGAAAGGTCTGGGCGAGAAGGACGAAGCCGTAGGGTTCGCCCCGGGGCAATCGATGTCACGAAACCATCTGGCGTTCCCCAAACAGTACTACCGGCTTCGATTTATCCGCTGGCAGGGAACGCTTCGTATTCCACTGTGTGATATAGTTTATTTCGATTATCGTCCCTCATGAATCATCATGAGTCAACGTGATTCTTGTATAATCAAACATATTTACGTATTTTTATGTATCTATATCATTATCGTGAAAAACAACGGTTATTCACTGTTGTTTACCGAAGGAAGTATCGCCCAGACCTCCCGGACCCAATTCACCCCTTCATGCTTCAATTTTAAAAACCGGAGAGTCCGTCAAAGGATTCTGGGTGCCGCGGCGGCAACGTCCGGTATCGTGGCCAGCAGGCCCGCTGCGTGAAAACCGTCAGCGATTGCCTGCTGGCCCGCAACCACGTCGGGCGTCATGGGCAGAAGGCCGTACCGCAGCTTCGCGAGTGAACGGGCGACCACATCCGGTGCCAGACCCGTACTGCGTGCAAGCAGGGCGATGACTTCATCCCTGTGGTTCGCGGCCCAGTCATCGCATTTCGCCACCGCCGCAAGGACGGAGCGCACCAGATCGGGACTCTCCTCGAAAAATCCACGGCGGGCGAGATAGAACGCGGTGCCTCCCTCCACGTCATCGCCGGTGGCGATCGTCCGGGTGCCCGCGTCCGCGCCGGACAGGTAAGGATCCCAGATGGCCCAGGCATCGACCTGTCCCGTCTCAAAGGCCGGTCGCGCCGCGGCAGGAAGAAGATAGGATACGGAAACATCACCAAGGCTCAGGCCATGTTTATGAAGTGAGGCAACAAGCAGCCAGTGGGCATCCGCCCCCCGCGTGACCGCAACGCGCCTGCCTTTCAGATCGGCAACCGAGCGGATCGTACTTGTGGCTGGAACGATGATCGCCTCGCTCGCGCCACAGCGCGCTTCATGCCCGGCATAGACCAGTGCATCGGGCGATGACGCCTGGACGAAGACGGGCGGCAGATCCCCCGTCTGCCCGAAATCCAGCGCACCGGCCACCAGCGCCTGCAACAGCGGCGGCCCGGCGGGGAACTGGGCCCACTCCACCCCGATTCCGGCGGGGCGCAGCGCATCTTCAAGAAACCCCTTCGTTTTCAGTAGGATGAGCGTGCCGTATTTCTGGTAGCCGACCCGGATCGTCCGGGTCGCGCCGCGCGCGCGCCACGGGATACCGGCCATGACCCCCTGGGCCGCCAGCGCGGCCATGACATGACGTCTTGAAAACAGCAAATCCCGTCTCCCTTGCAATATCGCCTGCCCGGCGCGTCAATCGTCGTGAACGCCCAGCGCGTCCAGCAATGTCTGGCGGAAGCGTTCGAAACCGGGGCTGGTGTGCCGGCGGGGCCGGTCCAGCGGGATGGGAAGATCCGTCCGGATACGCCCCGCCTCAAGAACCACCGCCCGGTCCGCCAGCAGGACCGCCTCATCCACATCATGCGTGACCAGCAGAACGGCGCAGCGATGGCGCTGCCATAGCGCGGCGACCAGACGCTGCATCTTGAGCCGGCTCAGCGCATCAAGTGCCGCGAAGGGTTCGTCCAGCATCAGAAAATCCGGTTCGCGCACCAGCGCCCTTGCCAGCGCCGCGCGCTGGGCCTCACCGCCGGACAGGGTCAGCGGCCATGCCTCGCTGCGATGGGCCAGTTCCACTTCCCCCAGAACGGCCTGCGCCCTTGCGCGGGCCTGCGCGTCTTTTTTCTGTCCCAGGACAACATTCTGCCAGACACGCCGCCATGGCAGCAGCCGGCTTTCCTGAAACACGACCGCCACATCGTCCGGGCGGTGGACCGTCCCGGCCGTTACCGGGTCAAGCCCCGCCAGCGTGCGCAATAATGTCGATTTTCCCGATCCGCTCCGCCCCAGCAGCGCGACAAACTCGCCCGGTGCGATACGCAGGTCCAGCCCGTCAAGCACTGCCGGACCACTGGCGAAACGGCGGGTCAGACCGCGTACCATGACGGCGGCAGCGGCGGATTGCGCCGTTGGTTCGGGGCGCGCCTGTTCCGGCATTGAAAACGTGTTCATGCGCTCTCTCCACGTCGCGGCGAAAGCGGACGCCAGGCCAGCAGCCACCTTTCCAGCCCCCGGACCAGATTATCGGACAGCAGGCCAAGCAGGCCGTACACCATCAGGCCCACCAGGATGATGTCGGTGCGCAAGAAATCTTCCGCATCCATCATCATGTGCCCGATGCCGCTTTCAGCGTTGATCTGTTCGGCCACGACCAGCATCAACCATGCGACCCCCACGGCATAACGCACCCCGACCAGAAGGTCGGGCAAGGCGGCGGGAAGAATGACGTCGCGCACTGTCTGCCCGCGTGAAAGCCCCAGTGTACGCGCCATTTCCAGCAGTTTCGGATCGACCGTGCGGATACCCTTGTGAAGGTTGAGATAGACGGGAAAAGTCGCGCCAAGTGCGACCAGAAGCACCTTTGGCGTCTCCCCGATCCCGAACCAGAGAATAAACAGCGGCACCAGCGCCAGCACCGGCAGCGTGCGCATGATCTGCAGGGGCGCATCGACGATATCTTCGCCCGCGCGGGACAGTCCTGAAACCAGGGCGAGACCGATTCCCGCCAGCAATGCGAGCGACAGCCCCGCTGCCGCGCGGAGCAGTGAGATGCCAAGATTGGCCTCCAGCGTGCCGTCACGTGTCAGCGACCAGGCCGTCATGGCGATCTGGGCGGGTGAGGCGACGAGGCGTGTCGAGAGAAAGCCCGCCGAACAGCAGACCTGCCACAGCGCCACGAGCGCCAGCGGCGACACGTAACGCGAGACATCCCGCCATCGTGGCAGGCGGCCACGTCCGGGTGGAATCGCGAACACTCCATTCGCCGCCAGACCATGCATGCGGATACCCGTGGGCAGGGAAGTCTCGGACATACGATCACCAACTGTAGTTTTGCGGATTCTATTACGATAAACGATAGTGGAATGATTCCACATATGAAGTCGTAGTTCAATATATTTTATACGGCACGAGTCGTGGATAAATTCCGGCGCGTCATTCCGCGCCTTTTATCCGTATGCATCCCTTGCTCCCGGCCCGGTCGGGATAATAATTAACAGACGCGAGCTGTTGTATTGACTCGAAACAAAACATATGAACGACTGATAGTCGTGATATTAACATATAACCATACGATTCGTTTATTGGGGATTGCGATGCGCGCCAGACCGGACGGACAGCAGGGATTGCGATGGACTTCACCGGACAGGCGCCGGGTCGCCCACTGCTCTCTGGCTTTCTCGCTGCTGCTGACCACGGGTGTCACCCGCCCGGGATATGCCGCCGCCCACCGTGCCCACCCCCGGCATGCAACGAAATCCGTCGGCACCCGTTCCCCCACGGCCCGCCCGGCATCCGTGATCGCCTCCCACCCCGAGGAAATGAAAGTCACCGCCACGCGCACGCTGTCGCGGCGTCAGATCCTCATGCGGCAGAACGATCCCGTGGCGGTGACGACCATCACCGAACATGACCTGCAATCGCACCAGATCACCAACATACAGCAGGCGGTGAAACTGTTGCCCGCGGTCTCGCTTCAGATCACCAATCCACGCAATACGGCCATCAATGTGCGCGGCCTTGGCAATTTCAGTTCCAGCGCGCAGGACGGGCTGGAAAACGGTACGGCCGTCTATATCGACGGCGTGTACCAGACACGTCCCGGCGCCGTTCTTGGTGATATAAGCGACCTGTCGGGCATGGAGGTGCTCAAGGGGCCGCAGGCGACGCGCGGCGGCGTGGATAACGATGGCGGCGCGATCAACATCACCACGCTCGCACCTTCCTTTACACGCGGTTACTCCGTCACGGGTGATTACGGCAGCTACAACACCGCCAATGTCCGGCTCCGGGCCACCGGGCCAGTCGGTTCCAGTGACAAGGTCGCCTTCAGCCTTTCAGGGTTTTCGATCAATCATGACGGTTACGTCAAAAACGTCACGACCGGCCGCGACTATCAGGATTATCACGATCTCGGCGTCAAGGGGCAGTTGCTGGCGGTTCCTACCGACAGGCTGACGCTCCGGCTGATCGCCGATTATTCGCACCTCAGGGAAAGCTGCTGCGTCACACCCTTCTCCACGGCGCTTACGCACTATGCCAACGGGGCTACCGTGATGGGAAATTACTGGCAGCGTGCCGCCTTCGCTGGCGCCGAACCGCTGCCCGCGCACGGAATCCGGGACATGCTGGTCGCCCTGCCTGCCACTGGCAGCCAGGCCGTCGATCAGGAAACATATGGTCTTTCGCTGGATGTCACCTACCGTCTGTCCCATGGGTGGAAGCTGGAAAACATCGCGGCGTGGCACGCCTGGTTCTGGTATCCGCATAACGGTTTTTCCGGCGGTCTTGGCACCACGCCGGGCCTGCGGACACTGACGGCGGGCAATAATCAGGTCTATGAACAGCACGCCACCGAGGAGATCAGGATATCATCACCGGAAGGACGCCGTTTTCACGTATCCGCTGGCGCTTTCTACATGTATGAGGAAGTGCCTGATTATACGCGCTGGCAGATTTCGGCCCAGGGTGCGAAATATTACGGCTATGGCCTGTCACCCGCCACGTACAATTCCGCCTATAACGGTGCGCTGTTCACATCGTCGGATAATCCGATCACCAACGATCTCGCGGGTTATGTACGCGCACGATACGACATAACATCGAAACTCTCGCTCGAGGGGGGATTCCGGTACTCCTTCGTTACGAAGTCCGGCAGCTATACGTCAACCATCGTCAACTCATCCAACCCCGCACTTGCCGCGGGTGTGCTGGGGGCTGCGACATCCTATCACGCATCGCATCGGGAAAACGAACCCAGTGGCACGTTAAGCCTTGTGTACCGTCCCACTGGCGACAATTTCGTCTATGCGACCTATAGCCGGGGGCTCAGGAATGGCGGCATCAATCTGGTCAGCCTGAACATTGCCCAGGGCGCCAATCCTGACGTGAAACCGGAAATCGACGATATGTTCGAGGTCGGGAGCAAGAATGCGTTTTTCAACAGGCGGCTTTTAGTCAATTTCGATGCATTCTGGAACAACGTGCATGATTATATCACCAGTGCCGCGTACTACACCTCGGCCGGCACCACGATTTCGTATCTGACAAATGCCAGGCACGTCGTTTCCCGTGGCTTCGAACTTGAGACACGGGGCACCATCCTGCCGGGTCTCGAAGGCCGCCTGTCGGCATCCTATACCGATGCGTTCTTCGCATCGTTCAACAACGCGTCTCATCCGCTCGAATCCTCCAACGTGCCGGGCCTCTACAGCCTGACGGGCAATCAGATCCCGTTGAATTCGCGATGGAACCTGTCCGCCGGGCTGGAATATACCACCCGGCTTGGAAACATCGGCAATCCATCCAGCCGGTTCTGGAGGCGGCTCATCTTCTTTGTCGGGGCTGATTATACCTATCGCAGCAGCTATTATGCCGATGCATCCGAATCCGCCTATACGCGCATCAGGCCGTACGGGCTGCTCGATGGCCATATCGGCATCCGCCCGGAATCCGGCAAATGGGATCTGAGCTTCTGGGGGCACAACATGCTGGACAAACGATATTTCATCACCATGACCCCCCTTGCCGCCGGCGCCGTGTTCTATGGGCAACTTGGCGATCCGGCGATGTTCGGCGGCGAATTCAGCTACCGGCTGTAGCATGGAGACTGGGTGGGGTTGCCTGACTGCTCACAGGCCCGTGGTATGTTCGATATCCGTGCGTCGATGCACCACCATTCCGTCAGGCCCGATATCAGCCAGAGCAGTATGACAAATACGGGATCATCTTGCATGCGACCCATCGGGTCGTGTCGCTTTCATCCGTTCCGTATCATAGCCCCGCGTGGCGGGGAGCTGCGGCAAACAGGGCAATGATCGCGGGGCAGAATGCCTTGAGATCATGCGGATTACGTGATGTGACCAGCGTGCCATCCGTCACCACATCCTGATCCACCCAATGTGCGCCAGCGTTGGTCAGGTCGGTACGGAGCGAGGGCCAGGATGTCATGGTGTGGCCACGTACGCCATCAGCGTCTATCAGGGTCCACGAACCGTGACAGATGGCGGCAATCGGTTTGTGGGACTGGACGAATTCCCGCACGAAGCGCACGGCTTCGGCATCCATGCGTAGATGATCGGGGTTTGTGGTGCCACCGGGCAGGACGAGACCGTCGAACTTCGCGGCGTCCGCCTGCCCGACAGATGTATCGACACGATAGCATCGGGTAGGATTTACATCTGCCTGCATGGCTTGAATCTCGCCGCTATGTGGCGAGACGAGAACCGTACGCGCCCCTGCCTTTCGCAGGGCCGCGACGGGTTCGGTCAGTTCCACTTCCTCAACGCCATCAGTGGCAAGTACGGCGATGGTGCGCCCCGCGAGGACATCTTTACCCTCCGTGGACTGAGTGCTCGGTGTGGAGGGCGTGGCCTGTATCCCATCACTGCGGTCCGTGCTGCATTCATGGCTTGCCATGACTGTTCCCCGTCATTTCTGTGAAAGGTTGCGCAAAGCATGTAGCGCCCGGCGCAGCCTGATCCTGACTTAACGGTCCCATCGCGCGGGTGTTCCCATGAATAACCGCACGTCGCTTCGCCCTATCGGGCGAATGTTAACCAGATTCAGGCCCCAGTGAGCGGGTGACATAAAACTTTAACATCTTTCTGCTATGCCAAACGTCACGATACTACGTATTATGGCCAGTAACTACCGTCCATAAAATAAAATTACATGGTATGATTGTGATTCTTGAAAATATAATACTGCAAAATGTCAAAGGTGATATTTGAAATACTTTAGTATTAAATTTTCCATAGGTCTTGTGCAGATCTGTATTGCGGCCGCCTGCATCACGGCTGGCATCTGTTCGGTCCGGGGCCTTAGCAGCGTCAACAACCACATAGACCAGATCAACCATAAATCTCTGGGCAGCATCCGGGCCATCGGCACAATAGGGGAGCAGCTTCGGGCGTTCCGGTCCACTGAAAGCGATCAGCTTGCCGCCACCACGCCCGAAGCCGTCAGTTCGTTGGAAGCGATGATCGGGCCGATCGCGCAGGGCGAAACCGATGCCATCGAAGCCTATGCGCCGCTGGTCGGTTCCCATCAGGAAGAAGCGCTTTTCCGTAATCTCCGTTCGGAATGGCAGCAGTACCGCGCCAGCCATGCCGAAACCTTTGCCGACCCGACCCGGTTTACCGACAGCGCCACGGCGACAACCGCCAACGCGCGGCTTCTGGACCAGCAGCAGGCCATGTCCGCCACGCTGTCATCCCTGACAACCATTAACACGGTGCGTGCCGGGTCGTACGCCCGGGCAGCGGAGCAAACCTACAGCATTACACTCCAGCGCGTTTACGGGGCCTATCTGGTCCTGTTCGTGGTTCTGGCGGCGTCCGTACTGGTCGTGTACTGTAATATCCTGCGGCCGCTCAAAAGAATAAACGCCACCATCAAGCAACTTGCGGGGGGCGATACCACGCTTGCATTCCCCTATGGCGACAGGGGGGACGAGATTGGCGATATCTCGCGCTCGCTGGAAGTGTTCCGCAGCGCCACGATCCGCGCTGAAACCCTTCAGAAAGAAGCCGAACACCAACGCGAGCAGGCCGAAATCAACCGACGCGTCATTCAGGACAGGGCGGAAGCGAATGCCCGTGCCCATCTGAAACAGGCGACGGGCGGCATGGCCGATGCGCTCAAGCGGATGGTCGGGGGAGATCTTTCATTCCGGATCGAAACCCCATTTTCCCCGGAATTCGAGCCGCTGCGCCGCGATTTCAACGAAGCGCTTACGCAACTGGCCAGTACATTTTCCGCCATGTCCACTTCCGTCCTTACGGTGGATGACGGCATTCAGGAAATGGCGACAGGCGCCGAGCATCTTGCCCGGCGAACGGCACAGGAATCCGCCTCGCTGGAGCAGACAGCGGCGGCTGTGGCAGGCATTGCCAAAAGTGTCGCGCTATCGGCGCGGCGTTCGGACGCGGCCCGCCAGATTGGTATTACGGCACGCGAAACCGCATCGGATTCCGCCCGGATTACCGATGAGACCGCCAACGCCATGCAACGGATCGAGGAAGGCTCAGGGCGTATCGTCTCCATCCTTGAGATGATCGATAATATCGCTTTTCACACCAATATACTGGCCCTGAACGCCAGCGTGGAAGCCGCGCGCGCGGGCGAAGTCGGGCGAGGATTTGGGGTGGTGGCCAGTGAAGTGCGCTCCCTTGCTGAAAAAAGCACGGAAGCCGCCCGGGATATCCGCGCGCTGGTCCTCAGCACCGCATCCGACATTCAGGAAGGCGCCAGCCGGGTTCGCGACAGCAGCGAGGCCCTGCGTGTCATTGTAGAATTCATTGCTGAGATAGGCGGGAACCTTGATGCGATCGCCCTTGCCTCCCACGAGCAGTCCATAAGTCTGGACGAGATCAATACCGCCATTGCTGCCCTGGATGGGGCAACCCAGCAGAATGCCGCCGTGGCCGAACAGTTCAGCGCCACATCCAGAAGCATCGTGGATGAAAGCCATAAACTGAATTCCCTGATCGGACAGTTCCTGCTGCCCGATGTCGATCCGGCGGAAGCACAGGATATGCTGATCGATCATGCCATGGAGGGCGGATCGCCCCTTCCGCAATGGATGGCGGACCTGGAGGCTGGTGCATGGTCATGGAAGGCCGGGAATGAACACGGAGAACTGAGGGCATGAGGCCGTTCCGCGCCCGTCTTGCCTGAACAGTAACAGGGTCATGTCATGAAGCGGGAGCAGCAGCGGAAGTCACCGCCGGGGCTTCTCGACCATAAATGACAACCGGGCGCACGGCACTGGTATTCGATGACCCTGGGCGTACTGCTGGCCTGCCCGACGGTACGCAGCAAGGGCATTTGCGGTAACGGCCCACATGCGCCGCGAGGATCTGGAGCGGCACGTCTTTGACGCCTGGCGTCATCATCTCATGGGCCCGGATCTGTTCACCGGGTTCAGTAATGACTTCACCATCAAGATGAACCGGCCGCGCCAGAGGGGAAGCCCGGCAACGCGAAGGGAGGTCAGGATTTTTATCAGGAGAGAGGGGCTATTTGATATTGCAATTCACTATCATTTGCTAAATAAGCGATCGGGTAATGTCACTATGTGAGCTTTGAAATGAGTCTTCGCGCGCTTTGCCTGAGCACCATCTGCATCTCCAGCCTGCTGGCTGGTACCCGCGGCCCGGCGGTTTCCGTTGCTTCCGCAAGCGAGGCCAGCCCTGTGCAGCAGAAGGCGAAAACCGCTTCCGCGTCCGGGGCGCAGCCTGCCGCCAGCCCGAAAAAAGACACGGCTCCCAAGGATGCAAAGGATGCGGACGCAGGCGGGCATGAGGATATTGTCGTCACCGCCGCCCGCAAAAACCGCATGTATGTAACCAGCGGCGGTGATCTGGGCGCGCTGGGTAACAAGAAGGGGCTGGATGTGCCCTTCAACATCCGCAGCTACAATTCCAGCCTGATCCTGAACCAGCAGTCACAGACACTGGGGGATGTGCTACTGAACGATCCCACCGTGCGTACGACGATGGGCTACGGCAACTATGCCCAGCTTTTCCAGATCCGTGGTTTCACCCTTTATGGCGATGATGTCGCGATTGATGGACTATACGGCGTTACACCGCGACAGCTCGTATCCCCGCAGCTTTATGATTCAGTGCAGGTTCTCAACGGCGCCAGCGCATTCCTGAACGGGGCCGCACCCGGTGGCTCGGCCATTGGCGGCAATGTCAACCTGATCCCCAAACGGGCGGCCGCGACGGATATTACCCGCATTACAGGCGATTATACGAGTAGTGGCCAGGGCGGGGGCGCATTCGACATAAGCCGCCGGTTTGGGAAGGACCACGCATTCGGATTCCGGTTCAACGCGGCGGGCATGGATGGTGAGACGCCGATCAAGGGCGAACGCCATGATGACGTGGCCCTTGGCGCCGAATTCGACTGGCACAATGAGGACACGCGCATCAACATGAACATGAACTACCAGAAACAGCAGGTTTTTGGTGGTCGAAGCGCGATCATTGTCTCCAGCCTGGCGGCGGGCATGCCAGCACCCAGGGCGACCGCCCCATCTGAAAACTGGGGGCAGCGCTGGGCCTATACGGATCTGGCCTATCTGTTCGGAACGCTGAACATCGAACATGATTTTGGGGAGCACATAACCGCCTACGGCAAATTCGGGGCCCAGAGCGGCAACGAAATGGGTAATTACGCGACCACCACGCTTACGAATTCCCATACCGGCGACGGCACGGTCGGCGCCATGGCCGATGCGTATAATGTCATGAACCAGGCGACGCAGGCCGGTGTGCGCGCGCATGTCACGACCGGTCCCATCAGACATGAGTTCAATGCAGGTGGATCCGCGATCTGGGAAGAATCGGATTCCGCCTACGCCATGAGCCTGACCCCCCAGGCGGGCAACATCTACCATCCCACGCAGTTCACACCTGCCGAAACCTTTACGGGGGGCAACCTGAGCAACCCCGGGCGCGTGGCCTGGAACAAGCTCTACAGCCTGTTCCTGTCGGATACGATGACCTTCTGGCATGACCGCATCGCGCTGACGGGTGGCTTCCGTTATCAGGATATTCTTTCCGATTCATTTGACTACGGTTCCGGCAAGCTGAACACGCATTACAATGCGGCGGCGTTTTCCCCGGTCATTGGTCTTGTGATTCATCCGGTCAGCAATGTTTCCCTTTACTTCAATCGTATCCAGGGCCTGTCGGCCGGGCAGACCGTCGGGTCAACCTATGTCAATGCCGGACAGGTTTTCGCCCCCTACCAGAGCACCCAGTACGAAGTCGGCGCCAAGTATGATGTCGGTCGCTTTGCCGCGGGTGTCGCCTTTTTCCAGACCTCCATGCCCTATGGGCTGACCGAAGCCTACGGGAATACGGGGCAGTCCATCTATACCCAGGATGGCAGGCAGCGTAACCAGGGCATGGAACTGACATTAAACGGCGAGATCGTGCGCGGCCTGCGCTTTAATGGCGGGCTGACACTTATTGATGCCAAGCAGATGCATACGGCTGGTGGAACCTATAACGGCAAGACCGTTATCGGCATTCCGAACTATACCATCAACGGCAACCTTGAATATGACGTACCGTTCATCAAGGGCCTGACACTGGTCGGGCGTGTCATCAGTACGGGCAAGCAGCAGTTCAACAATGCCAATACGGCGCACCTGCCGGCATGGTCACGTTTCGATCTTGGGGCACGCTACACGTTCCTTGCCGCCCAGAAGCCGCTGACCGCGCGTTTTGAGGTGGATAACATCGGTAACCAGCGTTACTGGGCTTCGGTCTACCAGAGCGATCTGGTCATGGGAGATCCCGAGACCTTCAAATTCTCCATCAGCGCCGATCTCTGATTCCCGGGGGAAGTGACACCTGCGATCATGCGACTATGCGTCTTTCTTCCCGCAGTGCACAAGGGGTGTGCTTTCCTGCGACTGGACGGCGGCATGGTCGCTTCCCGTCACGTAATCCTGTAGTTCCGCGGCTTCCTGTTCGGCATTTTCCGCGCGGAGTTTGACAATATCGCCGATGCTGACCAGACCCGCCAGCTTTCCATCTTCCAGAACCGGCATATGCCGACTGCGGGAATAGGTCATGCGGCAGGCGATATCATAGATACTGTCATCAGGTGTCGCGGTGGGAATATCCGTGCGCATGATATCCCTTGCCCGCACGGAGGAAATGTCCGGCCCCCGTTGTGCCAGTGCATTGACGATCATCTTTTCCGACACAAGACCGACCATCCCGCCATCGGGACCGATAACGGGCGCGCCACCAATATTGTGCTGCGCCAGTATGTCGGCCACGGCAGGGATCGGGTCATCTTCGCGCACGGTAATGACCGTGTGGCCCTTGCGGGCAAGGATATGAAAGACACGGGAGGACATGGGACAATCCTTTTTCATGTTTTCAGGCGGGAACCCGCAGGGGCCATATGCGGGAGACCCTCATTCACCGGGCCGCATGGTACCGCCGGAGGGGGGCAGAAGAAGCGGCTGGATGATACGGGCGGGAAAGAGCCCTCCAATAACCACGATCATGCTCAGAACGATGATCAGCGCAGTCAGTTCCGGTTGCGTGCGCCTGCCCATGTTCGCGCGGGGCGAAGTCGTCGCGCCGATCATGATCCGGATGATGTTCAGGTAATAATACAGCCCGATCACGCTTCCGGCCACGAGAACGCACAGCAGCAGGTCGCGCTGGTGTTCAACGCCGGTTGCCGCGATCTCGAATTTCGCAAAAAAACCGATGCCGGGCGGAATACCCGCAAGCGAAAGCAGCATGAGCGACATGGCCGTGGCCAGAAACGGGCGGGTGGAGAACACTCCCCTCCAGTCCGCAAGGGCAGTCCCGTCGGGGCCCGTGGGGGGTGCAAATGCACTCATGATGGCGAATACGCCCAGCGTGCTGACCGTGTAGGCGACCAGATAGACCGTGATGGCGCCCGATTGCAGCGGCCCGGGGGAAAAGAAGGCGATGAGAAGATAGCCCACATGCGCAATCGACGAACAGGCCATAAGGCGCATCAGGCTGCCCTGGCGCAGCGCCAGCAGGTTCCCGCCGAGAATGGTCAGGATAATAACGGCGCTCAGCACGCTGTTGAGGAAGGGGGGCACAGCCCCCGCCCCGAAATACCGCACAAATGCGCTGAACATGGCAATTTTCGAGACAACGGCAATGAAAGCCGCCACGGGAACCGGCGCGCCTTCCATAACGTCCGGAAGCCACATATGGAACGGAACGGCCGAAAGTTTGAAGAACATACCGACAAGGATCATGACCGTCGCGACCATCGCCATGGCGGGGGGCATGCCCTCGACCGGGACGGGCGGGGCAAACCGCAGCGAACCCGTGCAGGCGTAGGCCAGACCCATGCCAAAAAGCAGGATAGCCGAAGACAGGCCCGAAAGGATGAGGTATTTCATCGCCGCTTCACAGGCCTGCATGAAGTGATGATGGCGAAAGGCCAGAAGCCCCAGAAGGGACATGCCCACTATTTCCAGCCCCAGGAAAAAGGGGATGTAGTTCGCGCTGAACACCATGGCGGTCGCGCCAAGCGTGGCTAACACCAGCAGCAGGGAATATTCCCCCCCCGGGCACATTTTCCCGCATGCCACATCACGCCATGACATGAGAAGGATACATAGCGCGGAGAACAGGACCAGCAGGCCCGTGCAGGCTGTCCAGCGGTCCTGAACGAACAGCCCCGCCCCGTCATGGGGCAATGCGCCGACATGACAGGTCACCGTGGCAAGGGCGGCCAGTAACGTGACGAGCCCAAGCGAAAGGCCGCGCGCAACCGAACGCCGCCACGCCATGTCCGCCAGCATGAGCATGATCCCCGCCGAGAGCACGGGCAGGGGAAGGGGCAGAAACAGGTCATGCACGATCATGGCGCAGCCTCCCCCCGGCTGCTTGCCGCCGCAATGGACAGGGGAGAGGGGGAGGCAAACGTCATGAAGGGTTGCGGATAAAGGCCAAGCACCACCAGAAAAGCCATGATGCAGCCGAAAATCGTCACCTGCCCTGCGGCAAGGTCCGTTACGGGGGGCAGGCTGGCCTGCGGCGGGGCCAGGAAAATGCGATTGACCATCCGCAACGCGTAGATGGCGGCCAGAACCAGCCCGGTGGAAGCCAGTACCGCAATGGGCGGGCTGACATGCCACGTCGCGAGCAGGACAAGGAATTCCCCGGCGAAATTCCCTAGTCCCGGCATGCCGAGTGAGGCCACCGCAAAAAACAGCCCCATGCTGGACAGGCGCGGCATGGCCCCCCACAACCCGCCAATGCGGTACATGTCGCGCGTGTGCAGGCGGTCCTGAATGGAACCGGCAATCAGGAAAAGCGCGCCCGTGCTCAGGCCATGCGCCAGCATCTGCACAATTGCGCCCAGCATGCCCATGCGCGAACCGGTAAAGATGCCAAGCAGCACAAAACCCAGATGGCTGATGCTGCTATAGGCGATCAGGCGTTTGACATCATCCTGCGCGCAGGACAGCCACGCGCCATAAAGGATCCCGGCCACGCCCAGTCCCATGGCCACCGGGGCGAAACGGGTGGCCGCATCGGGAAAGAGCATGACATTGAACCGGATCATGCCATAGCCGCCGGTCTTGAGCAGGATGCCCGCCAGCAGCACGCTCGCCGCCGTGGGGGCCTGCGTATGGGCGTCGGGCAACCAGACATGGACCGGCACGACGGGAAGCTTGACGGCGAAGGCGATGAAGAACCCCATCATGAGCAGCATGGACAGGCCGGGGGACAGCGGTGTCGCGGCCAGCGTGAAATAGTCGAATGTCAGCACCCCGGTCGCACGGTAATGCGCGGTGACAAGACCAAGGATGGACAGCAGCATGAGCAGTCCGCTGCCCTGCGTGAACAGGAAGAATTTCATGGCGGCGCGCTGCCTGTCCTCATGCCCCCATGCGGCGATCAGGACGAACATCGGCACCAGCATCAGTTCCCAGAAAAAGAAGAACACGAAAAGATCGGTCGCAAGGAACGTCCCGATAATACCCGTAAGCGCCGCGAACATGGTAAAATGGAACGCCCCCGTATTGCCCGTGACCTGGCGTGTGGCAAGGAACACGCACGGAAAGCACAGGATAAGGGACAGCCAGATCAGCGAAAGCGAAAGCCCGTCCATGTCAAGCCGGATGGCAATTCCCAGCGCCGGGATCCAGGGCATGGAAAAATGTTCCCGCCATGGTCCCGCATGGGTGGGATGGGCGAAAGTCGTGACCAGCAGCAGCACTGTTTCCAGCACCAGGGTCAAAAGCGCGATCCGCCACGCCGCGCCCGGGCGTGGGCGGTCAGCCAGCCATGCTACACCCCCACCCAGGATCGGCAGCATCACCAGTGCGGGAAGCGGGCTCATGACAGCATCACCGCCGCGAATGCCGCGCACAGCCCGCCCGCAACCCACGCCGCGTACCAGCGCACGCGGCCATTTTGCACCCAGGCCAGAAGGCGACTTCCTTCGCGCGTCATCATGACCGTTCGCGCGGCCACCGTGTCGAGCAGGTCCTTTCTTATGTGTGCAAGCCAGACCAGCAGGCGCAGTGGCTGCACCAACAGGCGGTCATACAGCACATCCATGCCCCGCCCGGTTCGGGCAAGGCGGATAATGGCGGCCTGTCCCGGCATTTCGCGCATGATGGGAGAGACGCGCCCCCACAGCACCCATGCCACCGCAAGACCGCCAAGGGGAACGACCGCCCCCGCCAGCACAAGCCATGCAGGTTCGTGCGCGGGTGAAGGGGGTGCGCCGGGAGAAAGCAGTGCTGTAAACAGATGAACGGGTGCAATGGTATCGGGCATTTCAATAACCCCGCCAAACACGCTGAGGAAGGAGAGACAGGCAAGCGGAACAGCCATGAGCCCGGGTGTCCGGCTGGTGACGGCGGTTTTCGCATCCCCAAAAAAGACGATGAAAACGCAGCGGAAGATGTAAAGCGTGGTCAGGAAAGCGCCCAGCAGTCCCATCCCCCACATGATGCGTCCGGACACGATGATATGGGGCGTAAGCTCAAGCCGGGCGTGCCACACGCCGCTCAGGATCATTTCCTTGCTGTAGAAGCCCGCCGTGACCAGTGGCAGCCCCGCCAGCGCGGATGCCCCGGCCACGAAGGCGGCGGTAATACCCGGCAAAGTGCGGCGCAGCCCCCCCATGCGGAAAATATCCTGTTCATGATCGACGCGCATGATGAGCGCACCCGCCGCGAGAAAGAGCAGCGCCTTGAAAAAGGCATGGGTCATCAGGTGAAAGAGCGCGGCCTGCCACGCCCCGCACCCCAGCGCGAGAAACATGTAGCCAAGCTGGCTGATGGTGGACCATGCAAGAATACGCTTGAGATCGGACTGCACCAGCGCCGTGCATGCCGCCATGAGAAGTGTGAGCGTTCCGATCACGGCCACAAGCGCCATGACCGCCGGGACAGCCGCGAACAGGACATGCAGCCGCGCAAGCAGGTAGACCCCCGCCGTCACCATGGTGGCGGCATGGATCAGGGCCGAAGTGGGCGTCGGCCCGGCCATGGCGTCGGGCAGCCATGTCTGGAACGGGATCTGGGCCGATTTGGCCAATGCGCCGACAAGCACGAACACCGCCGCCGCGGCAAGGGCGGGCTGTGGCACCTGACCCGCCATGGTGGCCGCCAGCACGGACCCGATCCGCAGCGTGCCGGTTACGGTGGCCAGCAGCAGCAGGCCGCACAGCATCGCGGTATCCCCGATGCGGGTCATGAAGAAGGCCTTGCGTGCGGCTGCCGTATTGGCCGGGTTGTCATACCAGAACCCGATGAGCAGGTAGGAACACAGCCCCACCCCTTCCCACCCGATGAACAGGCACAGCAGGTCGGAAGCCAGCACCAGCACAAGCATGGCGGCCACGAACAGGGTCATGCACCCGAAGAAGCGCGCAATGCCCGGATCCCCTGCCATGTACCGCGCGGCATAGACATGGATCAGCAGGCCCACGACCGTGACGACAAGGATCATGACCAGCGAGAGCCGGTCCAGCATGAAGGCGATATCCGCTGAAAAACCGGTCACATGCATCCATTCCCACAGGTTGGCGCGCACGACCCCGTCCTGCGGTCCCGATACGAGCCCGGCCGCCAGTACGATGCTGAGAAAGGCGCCAAGCCCCACGCCGCCACACGCCACCCACCCCACCCCACGCGCGGACAGCCGCCCGGCGGACACGAATACGATGAGGGAGGCCGCAAGCGGGCACAGAACAAGCAGGGGAAGGAAAGGGGCGGCCATGATCCTATCCTTGCAGAAGGTTGCCGGTATCGGCGTCGAGCGTGGGGCGGCCACGGGCATGCAGGCAGAGTATGATGGCAAGCCCCACCGCCGTTTCCACGGCGGCGAGCGCCAGAATCATGAGGAACATCACCTGCCCCGATGCATCATGCCAGCGCGCGCCCGCGGCGACGAAAAGCAGGGCCGTGGCATTGAGCATGATGTCGAGTGACATCAGCATGAACACGAGGTTGCGCCGCACCAGCACCCCGGCAAGCCCCACCGAAAAGAGCACGCTGGCCAGGAACAGGCTTTCACCAAGGGAAAGGGCAGGCATGTCAGCGGTCCTCCATGCGGTTGCGCCCGATGTGAAAGGCCGAGACGAGACCGGCAAGAAGAAGGAATGACGCCAGTTCGACCATCAGCACGTAGCGCCCGAACAGGCTCAGTCCCACATCATGCGCCCCGATGGGAGAAAGGGGCCAAGCAGGGCCGGAAAAGGGGTCGATGGTGGTGAGAAGCCCCCCGCACAGAAAGGCCGCAAGCACCCCCGGCCCAAGCCACGCGCGCGGCCTGAGCCATTCCTTCTCCCGCGCGGTGTCGGGCTGGCCCATGTTGAGCATCATGATCACGAACACGAACAGCACCATGATGGCGCCCGCGTAGATGATGACTTCCAGCACCGCCGCGAACGCAGCACCCAGCAGGGCCAGCACCACCGCCAGCGCCAGCAGCGTCACGACCAGATAGAGCAGGGCATGCACGGCCACCCGCCGCGTGATGACCATGATGGCCCCCACAAGCGTCATACCGGCGGAAAAGAGGGCCAGGGCATGCATGGCGCGCTACGGCAGCAGGGAGTGCAGGTCGACCGGGGGGCGCTCGTGTTCGGATGCGCCCCGGTCCTTGCCGGGCACGGGAATGCCGGCGACATGGTAGAAACTGTAGCCGGGATACTTCCCGGTGCCGCTGATCAGCAGGTCTTCCTTTTCATATACAAGGTTGGGGCGGGCGTATTCGCCCATCTCGAAATCGGGCGTGAGTTGGATGGCGTAGGTGGGGCAGGCTTCCTCGCAGAAGCCGCAGAATATGCAGCGGGAGAAATTGATCCGGAAATATTGCGGATACCACCGCCCCTCCGCCTCCGTCTTCTGCAGGCTGATACAGTCCACCGGGCAGGCGACGGCGCACAGGTTGCACGCAACGCAGCGTTCCGCGCCATCGGGATCGCGTGAAAGGATGATCCGCCCCCGGTAACGCGGGGGCAGGTAGGGCTGCTCCTCCGGATAGCGCACGGTCGCGCGCCGGTGGAATGCATGGAGGAAGGTCAGCAGCACGGTGCGCAGGGTATCAAGCATGGGGCATGCCTTTGCGGTGGGCGCGTCAGGGGGCTGCGCGCAGCATCATGAGAGTTCCGGTCGCCATGACATTGAGGAGCGAGAGCGGCAGCAGGACTTTCCACCCCAGCGCCATCAACTGGTCGTAGCGCGGGCGGGGCAGGGCCGCGCGCAGCAGGATGAAAAACGCCACCATGCCGCCCGCCTTGAGCGTGAACCACAGGGCGGCGGGCAGTACCGGCCCCTGCCATCCTCCCAGATAGAGCGTGGTGACAAGGGCCGAGACCAGAACGATCCCGGCATATTCGGCCAGAAAGAACATGCCGAACTTCATGCCCGAATATTCGGTGTGAAAGCCTGCCCCCAGTTCGTTTTCACCTTCGGGCAGGTCGAAGGGCAGCCGGTGTGTCTCCGCAATGCCGGCAAGTACGAACACGCCAAACCCGAGGCATTGCGGGATGATGAACCACATGCCCGCCTGCGCGGCCACGATCGCGCGCAGGTTGAAGGAACCGGCGGCCATGACCACGCCCAGCAGGGAAATCCCCATGAAGACTTCGTAGCTGATCATCTGCGCCGCCGCCCGCATACCGCCCAGCAGCGCATATTTGCTGTTGGACGCCCACCCGGCCAGGACAACGGCGTAAACCCCCAGCCCCATCATGGCGACGATGAACAGCAGCCCCACATTCAGCCCGCCCGCGATGCCCGCCACGGATGTTACGGGAATGACGGCAAAGGACAGCAGCACCGTCATCATGCCGATGGTGGGGGCGAGGATGAACACGCCCCTGTCCGCGAATGGGGGCACCCAGTCCTGCTTGAACAGGATCTTGACGCCATCCGCCACGGCCTGGAACAGCCCGCCCGGCCCCACGCGGTTGGGGCCATGACGATCCTGCCATAACCCGAGCAGCCGCCGCTCGACCCATGTCAGCAGGGTGGAAAGGCCAAGGAGCGCAAGCGGCGCAAGAATGATGGGCAACAGGGACAGCCGTGTCATGACCCGCCTCCCGCCCCGACCGCGCCGTCCAGTTGCGCCCGACGGGGAAAGCGAAAGGCGCGCGCCACCATGTGGGCCGGGCACAGCACAAGGCCGGGGGGCAGTCCGGGGAGAGGTTCGACAGGCAGGACATGCGCCCCGTCCTCCAGATGGAGTGTCATGTGGGTGGCCGGGGCGAACCCCACGGGCACGCGCAGGGTGGGGGCGGATGCGCGGGCCGCGACGGGGGGGGAGAGCATGCTCAGTTCCTCGCTGCCAAACACGCGCGCATCGGGAAGTACCAACACGCTGTCTTCACGCGCCACAAACGGGGGTGGAATGTCGGTGCTGTAGGGATAGGGCGCATCCGGGGCGCCGTCGCGCCCGGTTGCGGGAAACAGCCGGATACCGGATTCCCCGCCACGCAGCGCGCCCCCGATTTCGCCCTGGAAGCGGTTGAGCGCCTGCACCGAGTTCCATGATGGCACCTGATACCCCGGCACCAGCGGGGCAGGCATGTCCGGGCCGTAAGCCCCTTCCATCGAACTGCTGAAGGGTGTGTCCGGGCTGGCGGGCGGCGGCTGGTCATGCACGCTTATGTAGGACCGGATCACGGTGCGCCCGCTGGCGCGGTAGGTCTGGCTGCGCAGTTTCTGGCCATCCAGGCGGTAATCGGCGCCGGGGGCCGCGTTTACGGTGGCGGCAAGGGCGGGAAACGCCCGGCCCAATGCGGCAATGACATCATCAAGGCACTGCCAGTCGGTCAGCCCCGCTGGCTGGGGTTGCGCCGTGCTGCGGGCAAGGGCCTGCACCCAGCGCCAGCCCGCCTGTAGGGGAGCGGCCGGGAAAACCGCCTGGAAAAAACGTTGCGCCCGGCCTTCGTGGCTGACCAGCGTGCCGCTGTACTCGCTAAAGGCGGCGACGGGCAGCACAAGGCCCGCATGCTGGCAGAGCGGCGTGAGCGTATGGTCCATAATGACGATATTCGGCACGGAAGCCACGAGTTCGGCCACCGCCGCCGGGTGCAGGTGACGGGTCAGGTCATTCTCCGCAATGACGAGGGTGGCAATTTCCCCCGCCTTCGCCCGTTCCACCACTGCATCGAGCGACAGGCCGCCAAGCATGGCCAGCCCCATGCTGTTGCATTCCGGCAGTACCAGCGACAGTCCGGCTGGCGGCCCGCGCCGCGCAAGGGCGGCTGCGATACCGGCCGCCGCGTGCAACAGCGCGGGCGCGCCATAATGCATGCCCGATACGATAACGGGCTTTTGCGCCGCCATGAGCGTGGCCGCGATATGTTCCGCCAGCAGGCTTTCTTCCTCCGCCAGTCCTGTCACCGCCGGGGCGGATGGGTCGATCAGGTGGGCGATGGCGAAGCCAAGGCGCGCGATATCATCGGGGGCAGCGCGAAAGCTCCGTGCCGCCACGTCATCCAGATCGGTCGGGGCGGGGGTCATGACATACAGGCCGGAGGGGCAGTCGCACCCCAGAGTGCGCACCGCCGCATCCATCCAGCGTGGAACCCTGGCCGCATCGGCGGCGTGAAAGGAAGCCTGCCGGACGGACTGGCGCAGGCTGAGGCCAAGCCGGGGGGCGGTGGCGCATACATCCTCGCCCAGTACCAGAACGGCGTCGGCACTTTCCATGTCGTGCAGGGTGGGAACGGGGCCTGGATGCCCGCGCAGCAGGGTATGGACCAGTTCCGTACATACCTGCTCCTGCTGCGTCAGGCCGGTGCAGAAATTCTGCGGCCCCACGAACGCATGCAGGCTGAAGCAGGTTTCCAGCGCGGCGCGGGGCGAGGCTATGCCCACCATCGGCCCCTGCGCCGCCATGCGCGCGAACGCCGCCAGCGCATCGGCCACGGGCATGCAGGCGGACTGTCCCGCAATGGTGTGCATGGCCGTGCGGATGCGTGAGCCGGCATTGACAAAGCCGTGCCCGAACCGCCCCCGGTCGCACAGGAGGTAGCGGTTGACGTCGGCATGGTAGCGGTTGAGAACGCGGCGGAGGGTTTCCTCACGCGCATTGACGATGGTGTTGCAGCCCACCGCGCAATGCACGCATACGGAGGGCGCGCCGCGCATGTCCCATTTGCGGGTATAGATGGCGGAGAAGGGTTTGTCGGTAAACACGCCGGTAGGGCAGATTTCCACCAGATTGCCGCTGAAGGTGTTTTGCAGCGTCCCATCGCCCGCCCGCCCGAAATAGACGTTGTCATGCGATGCGAAGGCCGCCAGATCGTCTCCGCCCGCATAGTCGCGGTAGAACCGCACGCAGCGGTAACAGGCGATGCAGCGGTTCATTTCATGCTTCACGAACGGGCCAAGGTCCTGGTTGCGATGGGTGCGCTTGGTGAAGCGGTAGCGGCGGATATTGTGCCCGGTCATCACGGTCATGTCCTGCAGGTGGCATTCGCCGCCTTCTTCACAGACCGGGCAGTCATGCGGATGGTTGACCATCATCCATTCGATCACGCCCGCGCGGAATTCCCGGGCCTCGTCATCCGCGATCGACACGATGGCGCCATCGCTCACGGGGGTCATGCAGGCCATCACGATACGGCCTGTCGTGTCGTCGGGACCACTGAACTGCCGGATCGCGCACTGGCGGCACGCCCCGACGGAACCAAGTTCGGGATGCCAGCAGAAATAGGGCAGCGCCTCTCCTGCTTCCAGGCAGGCCTGTAACAGGTTGATGCCGGAACGGGTGGGGTGGTCCCTTCCATCGATGCGGATGCTGGTCATGATCGCGTTCCCCCGGGCGGCATTCAGGCGGCGTGGCGCAGCGGGCAGCGCCCTTGGGCGATATGGGCGGCGAAATCCCGCGCGAAAAGCTTCAGCCCGCTGGCCAGCGGCGCCATGGCCCCGGGGGCATGCGCGCAGAAGGTCCGCCCCGGCGGCCCCAGCATGCGGGTATGGCGACCTAGCTGTTCAATATCTTCGTGCGTACCCGTGCCGGCTTCGATCGCGGCCAGAAGACGCTCCACCCATGGCAGCCCATCCCGGCAGGGCGTGCACCACCCGCAGGATTCCTGTGCAAAGAAATGTTCCAGATTGTGAAGCATGCCGACGGGACAGGTGCGGTCATCCAGGATAATGGCCATGCCGGTTCCAAGGCGGCTTCCGGCTTTTTCCATCGCGCCATAATCCATGGGCACATCCAGCGCCGTCGTATCCACGAACGCGGTGGAGGCCCCACCGGGCAGCAGCGCGCGCAGCCCGTAGCCGGGGCGCATGCCACCGGCGCATTCCTCGATAATCTGGCGCAGTGGCGTGCCCATGGGCAGTTCCCATGCTCCCGGCCGCCGGACCCGGCCGCTCACGCCATAGATCTTGGTGCCGCCATCCTCCCCCCTGCCCAGGGCCAGAAACCATTCCGCCCCGTTGGTGATGATGTGGGGCAGGTTGCTCAGGGTCTCGACATTGTTCACGACGCTTGGCGCGCCCCATAACCCGCCGGTCTGGGGGAAGGGGGGCTTGCTGCGCGGGGTGGCGCGGCGGCCCTCCAGCGCGGTCAGCAGGGCAGTTTCCTCACCACATATGTAGCGTCCGGCACTGGAATGGACGTGGATGTCGAAACCGAAGCCGGAGCCCAGGATGTTGTCCCCCAGCCAGCCCTGCCGCCGGGCTTCGCCTATGGCCTGTTGCAGGCGTGCGCAGGCCAGGTGATATTCCCCACGCAGGAAAATGATGCCATGCCCGGCCTGCACGGCGTAGGCGGCTATGATCATCCCCTCGACAAGCTGGAGCGGGTTGCCTTCCATGAGCCAGCGGTCCTTGAAGGTGCCGGGTTCCATTTCATCGGCATTGGCGATGAGGTATTTGCGGCGCGCGGATGCGGGCTCCCGTGGCACGAAGCTCCATTTCTGCCCGGTCCCGAACCCCGCCCCGCCCCGCCCGCGCAGTTTCGAGCGCGTCACGATGTCAATGACATCGGCAGGCGCAAGGGTTCCGATTACCTTGCGCGTGGCCTGCCAGCCGCCACCACGTTCATAGGCCGCGCAGTCCGGCGGCCCGGCGGCGGGGTCGATCATGGCGGTCAGGGGACGATCGGAAGGCGGCATTACGGCTGCTCCTTCAGGGCCGCGATCAGGCGGTCGAGGGTCGTGGTGTCCACATCCCCATGCAGCGCGTCATCCACCAGCATGGCCGGGGCGTGGTCGCAATGTCCTATGCACACCGTGGGCAGCAGCGTGATGGCGTCATCCGCCGTGGTTTCCCCCGGCTGGATGCCCAGCGTCCGGCACAGATGGGCGCACAGGGGATCGCGCCCCATCATCCAGCACGAAACACTGTCACACAGCATGATGACGTGCCGCCCGACCGGCCTGCGGAACAGCAGGTTGAAATAGGTGGCGACGCCATCCAGATCATCCGCCGACATGCCCAGCAGGTCCGCCACTTCATGCAGGTGCGCCGTACTGATCCATCTGAAATGCTCCTGCACCAGCCGCAGGGCGGAGACCGCCGCCCCGCGCGGGTGAAGCTCCGCCCCGGCAAGGGCGACGATATCCGCCCGCAGGGCGGCGGGCAGGGGATCAGCGGTCGACATCGGCCATCACGAAATCAATGCTGCCCAGAATCGCGATCAGATCCGCGATCATGACGCCACGGCCGAGCAGCGGGATCATCTGCAGATGGGCAAAGGACGGCGTGCGGATACGGGTGCGGTAGGAAGTCGTCCCCCCATCGCTGATCAGGGTGTAGGCGTTCACGCCTTTCGTGGCTTCAATGCAGCAGCGTGCTTCCCCCGGTGGAATGACCGGCCCCCAGCTTACGCTGAGGAAGTGGTGGATCAGGGTTTCTATGTCATGCATCGTCCGGGGCCTGGGCGGGGGGGATACAAGGGGATGATCCGCCTTGATGGGGCCTGGGGGCATGTTGTCCACGCACTGGCGGATGATGCGCAGGCTCTGGCGTATTTCCGCGACGTGTACGGCCACGCGGTCGTAACAGTCGCCACTGGCGCCGGTGGGAATGTCGAATTCAAGCTGGTCGTAACAGGCATAGGGCGCATGGCGGCGGTAATCCCATGCCAGCCCCGTGGCGCGCAGTCCCGGGCCGGTTACGCCCCATTCCACGGCCTCGGTGGTGGTGTAGGCGCCCACCCCCTGCGTCCGGGCGCGAAAGATCGGGTTGCGCATGACCATCGCATCGTATTCATCCAGCCGTTTTGGCAGGTCATCAAGGAACGCGCGCACCAGTCCGTCCCACCCATCAGGCAGGTCCATGGCCACGTCCCCGATGCGGAACCAGGCCGGGTGCATGCGGAAGCCGCATATCGCCTCGATGATCCCGAACACGCGCTCCCGGTCGGTGAACATGTAGAAAACGGGGGAAAGCTGCCCCACATCCTGCGCCATCGTGCCGTAGAAGACGAGGTGACTGGCGATGCGGAACAGTTCCGCCAGCATGACGCGGATCATCTGCGCACGCGGTGGCACGGTCATGCCCGCCAGCGTCTCGACCGCCATGACGTAGGGAAAATTGTTCATGACACCGCCGAGGTAGTCCACCCGGTCGGTATAGGGGATGTAGGTATGCCAGGACTGGCGTTCGCCCATCTTTTCCGCGCCGCGATGGTGAAAGCCGATATCGGGCACCGCATCGACAATGCGTTCGCCCTCCAGTTGCAGCACGATGCGGAAGACCCCGTGCACGCTGGGGTGATTGGGGCCGAGGTTGAGGAACATGAAATCGCTATGCGCGCTGTGCCGCTTCATTCCCCACCGGGCGGGATCGAAGCGCAGGGCGTTCTGCTCGTGCGTTTCTTCTTCTTCGGTCAGGCTGTAGGGCGGCATTTCCGTGGCGCGGGCATGATGGTCCTTGCGCAGGGGGTGGCCGGTCCATGTAGGCGGTGTGAGGATGCGGCGCAGGAAGGGATGGTTCGTGAAATTTATGCCGAACAGATCCCATACCTCGCGTTCGTACCAGTTGGCGTTGGGCCACAGGTCGCTGATGGTGGGAAGGCCGGGGGCGGTTGCGCCCAGTGGCACCTTGATGCGCACTTCATCAGTACGGGTGGTGAGGGACATCAGGTGATAGACCACGGTGAAGGCGGCCTGCGGCTGTCCCTCGCGGTGGGTGCGTTCGCGTTCGTCTATGGCGCTCAGGTCAAGGAGCATGAGCGATGCGCTGGCATGTTCCTTCAGCGCGGCAAGGGTGGGGCGGAGGTCGTCCGCCGTAATCCACACGGTGGACACGCCATCACGCCCCGGCTGGGTGGCCAGCACGCCATGGGGGGAAAGCCGGGTGGAAATCCTTTCCACAAGGCCGCCCGTGTCGCCCCGCATGCATGAAGGGAAAAGGGTCGCGACCATGGGCGTCAGATCCCATCCGGCGTGCGGAGATCGCGCATGTTCCGGCGCATGTCCCGTTTCGCATCGCGCAGGCTGGGCGGCGTGACGGATTCCATGCCCTGCCCGCCCACCATCCAGCTTAAGGGACGGCGGTGCGTGCCGATGGATTCCTGGAGTAGCAAGAGCCCCTCCAGCAGGGCTTCGGGCCGGGGCGGGCAGCCGGGTACATACACATCAACCGGCAGGAAACTGTCCACGCCCTGCACCACGCTGTAAATATCGTACATGCCCCCTGAATTGGCGCATGAGCCCATGGAGATCACCCATCTCGGTTCCAGCATCTGGTCGTACAGATGCTGGATGACCGGGGCCATTTTAACGAACACGGTGCCTGAGATGACAATAAGGTCCGCCTCACGCGGGGTGGCGCGCAGCACTTCGGACCCGAAGCGGGCAATGTCGAACCGGCTGGTGAACGCCGTCGCCATTTCCACATAGCAGCACGACAGCCCGAAATTCAGCGGCCAGATGGAGTTCTTCTGCCCCCATGCGACAAAATCCTGCAATCGCCCCATGACAAGGTTGCGCCGTATGGTCTCGGTAAAGCTGGAGGGTGTCCGGCCTGCCGGCGTGCCGGCGGGGGAAGAAAGGGACCAGTTCATGACGCCACTCCCTTTTCACGGGGCGCGGGCGTGCGAAGGCGCGGGGCGGGCCCCCAGTCCAGTGCGCCCGCCCGCCACAGATAGGCGAGCGAGATGGCGAGAAAGATAATAAACAACAGGGCCGCGCCATACCCGATCCATCCAGTTTCGGTAACGACCGTGCCCCATGCAAATAAAAAAGCGGTTTCAACATCAAATATGACAAAGAACATGGCCAGCAGATAATACTGGACAGGCAGGCGCAGATGCGCCGACCCGGTCGGGATGATGCCGGATTCAAAAGGCATGGACAGGGAACGGCCCCGCGCGGCGCCGGTCCGTCGAGTTCCCGTCACGGCGGAAAGCCCGAGCATGCACGCAACAAGGCCCCCTACGGCAATGGCATAGATGACCACGGACCAGATATCGGAAGCATTTTCCATGACAGGGCCTTCCGTTCATGTTCGTTTTATTCTGTACGGAGATGTCTTGGGTACTGGTTTTCAGTATTGATGTTATGGCCGCGGCATGGCGGAGGGTGCGGGAGCATGGGCTCCATGCCGGTTTCCGGCAGGGTAAGGAAAGCCGGAAACCCCTGTTGATCGCTATACGCCGTGCCGGAAGGGAAGTTCCGGCACGATGGCGCTGAAGGACTTCTTTTTTGGTCCCGTTGCCCCGTCACATGATGCGGGCTGTCCATTCCGGCTTTCGGTTACATCCCTTCACGCCGGATCATCTGACAGGCAGGGCATGGCGGCACCATGCGGATGGCGCAACCGGCTGTCGAAGGTTCGCGGGGGTGTTTTCAGGGGTGAATCATAAGATATGATATAGGAAAATGGGCTGTATAAGAGCCGATCGCTGTAATGTGAGGCTTATGGAAACATGCTTTGAATATACCACATATATGTTATTTACATTAGTGGTTTACGGATTTTTCTATATATCGTAATAAGCACCCTGTTTGTCTTAATGGTATTTGAAATGAAATATATGCTCTTCATTGTCAGTGTTCTTCTTGCCGGCGGGACTGCGCATGCTGCTCCGCAGGTTTTCAGGGGACATTTTGATGGTGGGAATGGCCAACTGGCTCTGAACGAACAGACGGCCACGCTTTCCATGGATAAATCATCCTGTGTGGAAGAAGTAACCAATGTTTCCTATGCCAGAAAAGGAAACGTGATTGTACTTTTAAACCCATCTGAAGAAGAAGGCGCGAACTGCCACGTCATACTGACTGTCAGGGGCAATAACATTATTAGCAGCTACGAAGAAAAATGCGTAGCCAAACAGGTCGGAAGCTGCAATTTCAACATCACATTCCATTGACAGATATATAGCCATACCAAATGGATGGGCAGGGCTTCGATCTTTAAAGACCATTTCGACCCGGAGGGCGGGAAGCCACGGGGCCAGGAATCAGCCCCAGCCTGATCCGGTCTGCCATGCGCCTGTAACAGACCAGCAGGAATCGCCACGGGTAGGGCGGACGCCTGAATGCCTGCCCGATCCGCATGCGCGGCCCGGTACAAAGGGTTTGAACGGGAATGCTGGTTGCAAAAGGTGCTGCATGAATGCGCAGGTGCAGTATTCACAATTATATTTATAATAATTACAAAATAAAGTAATAATCAAATAATATGCTTTATATGTTCCATTAATTTATCATCAGGAACTTTCATAAGGTCTTTTTTTATAATATCAATTACCCTGGCGCGAACCCCTGGCCTGAGATGATTGACGATTTCAGCACTGCTGCGCGCAAGGGCGATGATCAGGAGTTCATTGTCAGACACCCGTTCATTGACCTGCCCGGCCACAAACCTCTCGAATGACTCCATCGCCATATGATGGGGGTCATGATGTGGGTTGAGGGCATGGTGCGCGGTGGAACCTGTATGGTAGGACGCCCCCGGCGCGTCATGCCCCATATCTGACGTGCGTTGATGGGCGGATATGGCATCGAAGGATGCAACGGTATGCAGGGCATGATTTTCACCCGGTTGCACAAACCGGGCATGTTCGCCATCGGCCATAACGATCAGGATGTTACGATGTGCAAACATTTTCCTTGGTCCTCATGGAAAGAGGGGCGGGGGGATTTCCGTGCTGCTGAACGGCTCCACAAAGGTCATGTTGTCGATGACCGAGACAACGCCCGGCACGTTTTCCGCCACGACGCGCGCCGCAACGCGAAGGCGTTCATCGGTAACCACGCCATTCAGTTCCACAATCCCGTTCTTTACGTCCACGCTGATAAAGTTGCCGCCCGCCCATCTGTCCTGGGTCCGGTATTCACGCAGGATCGACTCCTTGATGGTTTCATCGGCTACGGTCCTGGGTTCATCGCTGATGACAGGCAGCAGGGCGCGCAGCATGTCCGCCCGTGACACCACGCCCACCAGTCGTTCGTTCCTGACAACGGGCAGGCGTCTCACATGGTGGCGGGTCATCATGTCAACGGCTTCGTGCAACGATGCTTCGGGGGAGATCGTAACAGGTTCGTTCGACATGATTTCACTGACCCTGCGCCCGTGGGTGTGGACATATTCACTGGCGTGCTTTCCGGAAGATCGGAGCAGGCTCTGTATCCATGATGGTTTCTTTTCGGTCTGCAGTTCGCTGCGCCGCATGAGATCCCCTTCCGTAAGAACCCCCACAAGTTGTCCGTTCGGCGTGACTACAGGCAGGCCACTGATCTTATGCGACAGCATAAGGCGCAGAGCCGTCGTGATGGTTTCGGTCGGTTCTATGCTGATGGCTGGCGCCGTCATGATGTTCTTGATTTGCATGAGAACACACCCTTGTTTTCTTTTTTTGAAAAAGCCGCAAGTGAAGACCGTCGCCAACAGTAATGGTTCAGTCGGGCCGCATCATGGTAAATACAGTGTGCCGGGTATTGTAAAAATTATCCGGGGTCAGAGCGGGATCCCACCCCCGGCATCATTCCTCTTTTGCCTGTGCGGGCCTGACGGGAATGATTTTTTCGTCTTTTTGGGCTTCGGGGGTTTTGGGCAGGCTGACCGTCAGTAGCCCGTTACTGAATGAAGCGTCTATTTTGGCCGTATCGACCCCTTCGGGGATCGGGAACGAGCGCATGAATGAACCGAAGCGGCGTTCCGAATAATGGTAATTCTTCTGCTCCTCCGTGCTTTCTTCACATTTTTCACCGCGAATGCTCAGAACATTTCCCGAGACCTTGAGCTCGATGTTCTTTTCATCCATTCCCGGCAGTTCCGCGACAAGGGTGTAGGCGGTGTCCTTTTCCACCACGTCGATGGCGGGAACGATATTGAACGCGGCCTCCCGTGGCGACCACAGGCGTTCAAAGCCGGATATGGGCCGTCGCCATAGTGTGGAGGGGAAATCCTCGAATACACGATCCAGTTCCCGCCTCAGGGTATCGAATACCGGCCGGGAAGGAGAAGGGGCGGCAGTGGTGGCTGTTTCGGTTTCCGTTTTTGGCGGAATCCTGTTGACGTCCGTCATGGTTGTTCCTCCTGTTCATTATGGTTTTCGGCGCCAGGAAGCTTTGGGTCGGGAAGGTGCTGTCCCGGTTCTCTCGCTGCATGTATTTGCGCGACAAGGCGGATGACATCGGTATCTTCCACCTGCGAAAAATTCCGATAATAGGCGCCAACGGCATAAAAGGGATGCGGTTGCAGCAGGCATACGATCTGATCGCATTCGCTGGCAAGCATCGCAAGGATGTCGGATGGCGCGACAGGCACGGCCAGCACAAGCCGGGCCGGCCGGTTTTTGCGCACGGCGCGAAGGGCCGCCTGCATCGTGCCGCCCGTGGCGATGCCGTCATCAACGACAATCACGACCCGATCGGTTACCGGCGCGAGCTGCCGGTTTTCCACGTACAGGCGGCGCTGGCGTTCGATTTCGGAAAGCTGCCGCTTTACAATGCCCCGGATGGTTTGCGCATCAATTCCAAATTTCTGTACTGTGGATTCATCAAGAACGACCTGTGGGTCGATACCGTCCACGACGGCGCCGAAACCATATTCCTCATGCCCGGGCAGGCCGATCTTGCGTACGAACAGCAGATCCATGTCGGCATGGAGTGCTTTCGCCACCTCGAATGCGATCGGCACGCCGCCACGCGGCAGTGCCAGGACCACGGGGCGGGACGCGGCCAGCGGGGCAAGCTCCGTCGCCAGCGCACGCCCTGCTTCCCGCCGGTTCCTGAAGGATGCGGTACGGTCCAATGGCATTGTTTCCCTTGCGCCCAAAGCAGGCAGGCGTGCGGGAAACGTGCGGTGGGTTCGTATCGTTCAGTTGCGCCCACCTGATCGGGCGGGCGCTGCGTGCCTTAATCTATGGCGATGGTCGCCTCACTGGTCAGGACACGGAACACGAAGCTTTCCTGAAGATAGAGTTCGACCGTTTCCGCTGAATGCCCCAGATAACCAATGGAAAAATCCTGCCCGATATCAAGGGCGAGATCCCCGCCGCGCATTGATATGACAAAGGCCCCCTCGATAGCCGGGGCCCAGATGAGCTTGCCGTCGATGATGCTTTCGATGTGCCTGCGCACGGGGTATCCATCCTCGTCACCACTATTGACGGCCAGATAGGCCTGCGCCCCCAGCACGACCGAATAAGGGCCATTCACCCCGGCCAGACGCAACGCGCTCAGGGCCTCGGCTATGACATGCGGATAATCCCTGGCCTGTGCGGGCAGTTTCAGGTGGGGGTTCGACGTGCCTTGGCGGATGCCGGAAATGCCAGCGGCCGTATAGCCGTTAAAGATGGCGCGATCCTCGGAAAAGGCGATTCTCTGGGCCGCGTCCTTGACCGGCTGCCAGTCCGCATCGAGCGCGCCACGTTCCACGGAATCGATTTCCTGGCGTGATAGGGTAAAGGGAACCCGCAGTTCCACCAGCGGCAGGACTTCACGGCGCAGGGCATGAATACCCTCGCCGGGCGCGTCGATCTGCGTGCCCCGCCCGGTGCCGATACCGGCAAGGTCCGTTCCCCTGGGTTCCGATGTATCGACAACCCGGCGCCCGGCAAGATGGCGGCGGATGGTACGCGCGGCTTCTTCCTCGATCTGCGTCCAGGCGGCGCTGGAAATGGGGGCCAGATGTCTGTGGAGATTGTTCATGTCAGGCGTCCTTTTTCAATGATCCGATCCCAAGCGAGCCATCATGCGGCTGCGGGACCTGCTGCAGGGGGGAGGGTTCAGGGGCGGCGGGCTGTCCGTCCGTTTGCAGGTTCGGTGCGTTATCCAGGAATTCGGCGGAGGGAATGAAGAACAGCGCGCCCGTAACAGCGATGCTGACATCAAGCAGCCTGTCGTAATTGCCGGGCGGCTTGCCGATGAACATGTTGCGCAGCATCTGTTCCGTGCGCGCGGGGGAACGCGCGTACCCGATGAAGTAGGTGCCGAACTCACCCTTGCCGACTTCGCCAAAAGGCATGTTGTCGCGCACGATCTGGAGTTGCTGGCCGTTTTCCTCGATGTTGGTGAGGACGTTATGGGCGTAGCTGGGCTTGGCCGCGTCCGCCAGCTCGATGTCCGATACCTTCCTGCGGCCGATGATGTGCTCCTGCACTTCGGTCGGGATGGCGTCCCACTTCTTCAGGTCGTGCAGGTATTTCTGCACGATGACATAACTGCCCCCGGCAAAGGCGGGGTCTTCATCCCCGATGATGGTGGATTCAAGGGCGACCTGTCCCGACGGGTTCTCGGTTCCGTCCACGAAGCCGAGCAGGTCGCGCGCGTCGAAATATTTGAATCCGTGGACTTCATCCACGATGTCCGCCGCCCCTTCCAGTCGGGAGACGATGGCCGTGGCCAGTTCGAAACACAGGTCCATCCGCGTCGCGCGGATATGGAAGAGCAGGTCGCCTGGGGTCGAGGGGGCATGGTGCACGCCCCGGATCTCCTCGAACGGGTGGAGTTCG
Source organism: Komagataeibacter sp. FNDCR2 (assembly GCF_021295395.1). Lineage (NCBI taxonomy): Bacteria > Pseudomonadati > Pseudomonadota > Alphaproteobacteria > Acetobacterales > Acetobacteraceae > Komagataeibacter > Komagataeibacter sp. FNDCR2. Next base: position 1,418,727 of record NZ_JAIWOU010000001.1, on the reverse strand, counting down.
CTGGGGCGTGGAGTGCCAAAGAGTTGATCCCAGGCATTCGAACCGATGCCGGTAATGCAACTTAACCTTCCATCGGGGATACGGAACCCGACACCACGTACCAGAGAGGAGAGATCCCCCAGCAGCCCCCGGACCTGCGTGCTGGCCGATATGTCCGTATGGAGGGTCGCAACAAGAAAAACCGCAGCCTGGGTCAGTTTCGTATCAATGGGTTGAGATGTGGCCAACGGACTGAAACTCCTGCAGGTGGCGTTCGCTCAAGATAGAGAGACGTCCAGCATAGGCGCATGATTATTCGTGGCAAGGTAACGGATACAGGAAAATAACCGGACCCATCACAAATCCATCACGGTGATAACCGGCATGCATAATATTATAAGCAGAAGGTCTTGGACGCATGGCGGCAGGCGAGCCTAGCAAGGACCGTGGACCGTCGGGGCATGTCTGGCAGGCAGGATATGGTTGCGGGCGCATGCGTGGCCGGAAGCGCGCCACGGTATCGATTTCCGATGACTGTCGTGCGGCAGAAACGCCAGTGTCCCGCCTTTGGGAAAGTATAGATGTACACTGCTCATGATCTTGCGCTGGTTCTTGCGCGCTTTCAGTTCGCCTTTACCGTAGGCGTCCATATTGTCTTTCCGGCTTTCTCGATCGGGCTGGCGGCCTATCTCGCCGTTCTGGAGGGGCTGTGGCTGAAGACCGACCGCCAGGTTTTTCTTGACCTGTACCGTTACTGGATCAAGGCGTTTTCGGTTGTCTTTGGCATGGGCGTCGTGTCCGGTCTGGTCATGTCCTATGAATTCGGCACGAACTGGGCGGTCTTTTCCCGAAAGGCCGGGCCGATCACCGGCGTACTCCTGTCCTATGAGGTAATGACCGCCTTCTTTCTGGAGGCGGGCTTTCTTGGCGTCATGCTGTTTGGCATGAACAAGGTCGGGCGTGGGCTGCATTTTGCCGCGACCTGCTGCGTCTCGGTTGGCACGCTGATTTCCATGACATGGATTCTGGCGTCGAATTCATGGATGCAGACCCCGCGCGGCTATACCATAGACCCGGCCACGGGGCGTTTCCTGCCCGCTGACTGGCTGGCCATCATTTTCAACCCGTCCTTTCCGTTCCGGCTGGTCCATATGGGGCTGGCGGCCTTCCTGTCCGTCGCGTTTGTCGTGGGGGCCACGGGGGCGTGGCATATGCTCAGGGCGCGCCGGGAGGGAAGGATCGCAAGCGAGCCGGTCCGGGTCATGTTTTCCATGGCCATGTGGATGGCGGCCATTGTCGCGCCCGTGCAGATTCTGGCCGGTGACGCCCATGGCCTGAACACGCTGAAATACCAGCCGGTCAAGATCGCCGCGATGGAGGGGGACTGGGAAAGCAGGGGGCGGGCCACCGAACTGCTGTTCGGCATCCCGAACATGAAAACGGAACGGACGGATTACGCTGTAGGGATCCCGCTTGCGGGTTCGCTGATCCTGACGCACAGCCTTGACGGCAAGGTGCCGGGCATGAAGGACTTTCCGCGCGATCAGCGGCCGCCGTCACAGATCATTTTCTTTTCGTTCCGCATCATGGTCGGCCTTGGTGTCCTTATGGCGCTGGTCGGGTTCTGGTCGCTGTGGCTGCGGCGCAGGCGCGCTCTGTTTCGCACGCCCGCCTTCCACCGTGTGGTCGTGTGCATGGCGCCCGCCGGGTTTCTGGCGCTGCTGTGCGGCTGGGTCACCACCGAAGTGGGGCGTCAGCCATGGACCGTCTATGGCCTGCTGAGAACGTCCGACAGCGTATCGCCCATCGTCCTGTCCAGCATGGCGGTGACGATAACGGCCTTCGTGGTCGTGTATGTGATCGTGTTCGGATCGGGCCTGGGCATTCTGGTCCGTCTTCTGGGGCATGCCCCGCAGGAAGGCGAGCCGGTCACCAGCCCCGCGCATGCCTCCGACATTCTGGCGACGCATACGCACCCGGCGGTTATCGACCCCTCTTCCGGCAAAGGAGCCTGACCCATGATGGACTTTGCATACTGGCTCCCCATTGTATGGGCCGTGATTCTGGTGGCCGCGATCAGCATCTATGTCATTCTCGACGGGTTTGACCTTGGCATCGGCATGCTGTTCATGCTGGAACGCCATGAGGGCCGCCGCGACGTGATGATCAACACGATCGCGCCGGTGTGGGATGGGAACGAGACGTGGATGGTGCTGGGTGGCGCGGTGCTTTACGGGGTTTTTCCCGGGGCTTACGCAACGCTTCTGCCCGCTTTCTACCTGCCGATCGTGCTTATGCTGCTGGCGCTGATCTTTCGTGGTGTCGCATTCGAATTCCGTGTCATGACCCGGGGCAGGGCGCATGAAGGGCTGTGGGATGTCGGTTTCATGGCCGGATCGGCCGTTGCGGCATTCTGTCAGGGTGCGATCCTTGGCGGGGTCATTCAGGGCGTTACGGTTACCCAAGGCGCTTTCGCGGGTAGCCCGCTCGACTGGCTGACGCCGTTCAGTGTCCTGTGCGGGTTATCCGTCATGTGCGGGTACGCCCTGCTTGGCGCGACGTGGCTGGTGTGGCGTACGACCGATGTGCTGGAAGCTTCCTGCCGCCGTTGGGCCGGATGGCTGGCGGTCGGCCTCTTCTGCGGCATTGTCGCGGTCAGCCTGTGGACCCCGCTGCTGCATGCGCCCTATCTGCGCCGCTGGACCGACTGGCCGAACATCATCCTTGTCGCCCCGGTGCCGGTTCTGGTTGTCGTGCTTGGTGGCCTGCTTGTCAGGGGGTTGCGGCGCGGACATAGCCGGGTGCCGTTCCTGTGCGCCCTTGGCTGGTTCTTCCTGTGCCTTTCCGGGCTGGGGATCACGGTCTGGCCATATGCCGTGCCGCCGGGGCTGACACTGTGGGATGTCTCATCCCCGCCGTCGAGCCAGCTCTTTCAGCTAGTCGGTACCGTCATCCTGCTGCCGATTATCCTGACCTATACCATTTATTCCTACCGTGTGTTCCGGGGAAAGGTGACGGAAGCAGATGGCTATCATTGATATTATGCATGCAAGGGGAGATGGCGCGCCACGGCATCTGGGCGTGCGGATCGGATGGTTTGTCGCCATCTGGGCGCTGAGCACCACGGCATTTTTCGTGGCGGCGTCGCTGCTTCACCTGCTGGTTCCCAGATAAGGGACCGCTTATGACCCCCGATAAATCATAAGGAAGTTTTTGGTGAAGATTTTTTCCAAAAAAACTTCGGGAAACGCCGCCTTTTGGAAAAAAGGCGGCGCCCGGAAACTTTTGAATAGTTCGTAAGCAAAAGGGCGCGGGATACTGTCCCGCCCAGTGAAGGTGGTAACCGCCCCTAGAAATTATAATGCAGGTTGCACCCAACCCAGCGGGGTGTCTGGAGGTACTGGGCGCGGCTGTTATCGCTTCCGGTAAAGGAATAGATGTCGCCATGCCTGTTCATCAGGTTGTCCACATAGACGGATGCCGACCACTTTCCGGTTTTGGGGCCGAACTCCATGCGCAGCCCCAGCGAACTGATCTTGCTGCTTTCGCCATTGGGGTCGCCCAGGTCAACCAGCATGTTGTCTTTCCATGTATAGCTGGCCTGCAGCGTCATGCGGTAACGGTCTATATCAATGCCGTAGCGAACCACGGCGTCCCATGAAAAGCGTGGCGCGAACGGCAGCGCGGAGTGGGCGGTGACGTTGGACAGCAGCGGCAGGCCGCCGATTGAACTCACCGCGCTGATCGCCTGCGCGTCAAGATAGGCAAACGAGGCCCGCAGATCCAGGTTGGGGATCACGTTGCGCCAGGTGCCCGACAGTTCGCCGCCCCGTGTCCGCGCACGCGGGATGGGCCCGAGGCTGAGGGATGTCACATTGCCGGGCATTTCCGCGACAAACAGCGTCTGGCGATTATGGTATTCGTAATCGAACAGGGAGCCGTTGATAATCAGTTTGTCATGCAGCAGGCTTGATTTCACACCTACTTCATAGGCGATCAGGTTTTCGGGCCGCACATAATCCAGCGCCTGGGGCGCGGTGACAGGAGCCGAGAAATAGGTGCCCGCCTTGTACCCGTTCGAGATGGTGCCATATACAAACGTACCCGGAACGATCTTGTAGCGCAGGCCGACCCGCCCGGTGAAGCGTTCATATTCATGGTTCTGGTCAAGATAGGACAGGTGCGATCCCGGCACCCCGCTCAGGATACCGTTGTCATCGGTCGTGCCCCCGTGGAAACCGCGCTCATCATACGAAAAACGCCCGGCGGCAATAAAGTCGAGCTTCCTGGTAATATTCGTTACGGTATTTACATAGACACCGGTTGACAGGTTCTGCTGCGAAAAATGATCGCTGAAATTGGCCTCGGGCACGCCTTCCAGATAACCGCGATAGCTGGTGTAATCACCATCGATCTTGTCATATGATTCGTAAACGCCGACTGTCAGATGGAATATCCTGGCGATATTCGTCTGCAGGTGCATGTCATGCGACTGCGCGATGTAGGTGTCATTCCAGTGGTAGTCACCAATATTGACCGATTCACCATCGTAATTGTCGTAAAGCGAGCGACGATAGAAATCGATGCCACTGGTGGATGTGAAGGTGCCGAAATCAAAGTTACGGTTGAAGGTCAGCGAGACACCGCCACCGTTTTCATTACGTCCCACCCGATTGTTGCCAACGCTGACCTGATTGTAGCTGGGGTTCGGCCCGACGCCCACGGTGGGGTCCGTATCCTGCGGGGAAGTGGGCGTGCCACGGTCGCGGGTGTAATGAAGGTTCAGCAGAAGGGACGATTTATCGTCGATAACGAATTTCGTCAGGTTGCGCATTGACAGCAGATCCTGCGCGCCATAGCGCTGGTTCGTATGGATGTCATGCTGCCAGCCATCCCCGTTGACATAGCTGAAGGCGGTCCGGTTGAAGATGCGCTTGGTAATCGGTACGTTGATGGCGAACTTGCCGGTATTCGTGTTGTAGCTGCTGTAGCCCCAGTCCAGATAGCCGCCGAATTTGTCCGTGGGCTTTACGGATTCGATATTCATGCTGCCGCCGGTCGTGCTGCGGCCTGATTCGAACCCCTGCGGCCCCTTTTCGATATTGATGTTGTCCACATCGAACATCTGCCCGTTATAGAGTGCGGGATAAGGTGCGAACACACCATCAAGATAGATGCCGATCCCCCCCATGTTGGTGCCGCTGTAGTCATCCAGCCCCACGCCACGGATGGAGAAGATCGGCGTGCTGCCCGATGTCGCGTTGACCGCGGTCACGCCGGGTGTGAACGCCGCTATTTCCTTGGGGCTTACGATGTGCAGGTCCTGGAGTTCCTGCCCGCTCATCGTATCGACGGTGCCGACCTTGTTCTGGAACCGGGCGGTACGCGCGCGCTGGACATGGATGGTTTCCAGCGCGGTGGAGCGCACGGCCGCCGGATGCTGGCCGGGTTGCGCCGTCCGGCTGTGGGGTACGCCGTGCGTTGCGGCGGTGGTGGACTGGGCAAGGGCGGGAATGGTCGAGACGGTACTGAGCAGGAACGATGCCAGCAACGCGCGCTGATACGTGGACTGTACCATGGGGGGTAGGGAAATATGGCGCGGCAGATGCCGGGCACGAGAACGCCTTTTCATGTCTACAGCCCTTATGCGTGGTCGTGGGGGGAGGGGGAGCGGAAGCGGCGTATGGTGGGCTTGGTTCCGGTCAGGAAATATCTGCCTTGTGCGGGAGGGGGAAATGACCTGGCCATGGTATCCCTTGCATGGTGCGCCGAGATGCAGCGTCAGTGGTTATATTTCATTATTATTTAACAATGAAACCGCAGGCGTTCGTTTGAAATATTGTAAATCTTACTTTCGTCCCTTGCCATACGTTACTGTTCAGCAACGTATCATCTGGTCCAGAAAAGCGCGCGCGCGTTCCGTTTTCGGGTTTGTAAAGAATTCGTCAGGCGGTGTAATCTCAAGTATACATCCCTGATCCATAAAGATGATACGGTCGGCAATATGCCGTGCAAACCCCATTTCGTGGGTGACGCAGAGCGTCGTGATCCCCCGCTGGGCCAGGTCGTTCACGATGCTGACGACACCGGAAATGGCTTCCGGGTCAAGGGCGGCCGTCGGTTCGTCGAACAGCATGACATCGGGCTGCATGCACAGCGCGCGCGCGATGGCCACGCGCTGCTGCTGGCCACCGGAAAGCTGGATCGGATATTTGTTGGCCTGTTCGAGTATGTTGACCTGTGTCAGGAAACGGCGCGCCATCTGTTCGGCATCGGTCCGGCTGGTCGCGCGTACGAGCCGGGGGGCGAGGGTGCAGTTGTCAATAACGCTCAGGTGCGGAAACAGGTTGTAGTTCTGGAACACCATCCCGACCATGCCGCGCAGTTGTGTCAGGCTGGTATGTTCATTGATGAGTTTGCCATTGATGGTCAGGCTGCCGCTGGAATGGGGCTCGATACGGTTGAAACAGCGGATAAGGGTCGATTTTCCCGACCCGGACGGCCCGAGGACGACAATCTTCTCTCCGCGCCGGACATCGAAGTTCAGCCGGTCAAGGGCAAGGAAATCCTTGTAGAGCTTGCTGAGATTGCGCACCGAGATCATCACGGACGGATCGTTATCAATATCAGGGTTCATTTGCACTCGCCTTGTGACGGTCAGCCCAGGCAAAACGGCGCTCGACCCGCTTCTGGACAAACAGGAAGAAGAAGACCATCGCCAGATAATACACCAGGGCAGCCGCATAATATTCGGTAAACTCGAATGTGCGCGCGACCTGTATCTGGGTTACGGACAGAAGTTCCTGCAACGATATGACCGAAGCCAGCGAGGTCGTTTTGAGAAGGTTGATGAACTCGTTGATGGTGGGCGGCAGCGCGATCCGCAACGCCTGCGGGAAAATGACATGGAAATAGACCTGCCTGCGGTTCATGCCCAGCGCATCGGCCGCCTGTTCCTGCCCCTTGTCCACCGCGGACAGGGCCGCGCGGTTGATTTCAACCTGATAGGCCGATTCATTGATGGACAGGGACAGCCATGTCGCCAGGAACGGGGTGAACCATTCCTCACGGAACACAGGAAAGAACTGCGGCAGTGCGTTCCAGATGAACAGCAGTTGCAGCAGTGTCGGCGCGCCCCGGAAAATCGAGACATAGACCCGTAGCGCCTGCTTGAGGATGGAGTCCGGGCCATTAAGGGTGATCGCCATCGGCACGGAAATGACGATGGCCGTAAGATGGGACAGCACGGCCACGCTCAGCGTAATGAGCGCGCCGCGCAGGAAAGCGCCCGAGCCCAGGGCGGACAGGAAGGTCGCCCAGCGGAAGCCCGGCGCCTGCGCGGGCTGCGTGAACGCGTCCCTGCCGTTATCGCCTATGGCCCATTTTTTCTTGATCGCGGCGATCGTACCGCTGGTTTCCAGTGTCGCGATGGCTGATTCGACGCTCTGGCGGTCATGGGCGTTCTTGCGGATGTAGATCGCGAAATTGCGGTATTCCGGGTAATCGGGTTCCAGAATGATGTTGACCTTGCCGTGCAGCTGTTTTTGCCGAAAATAGAGTTCGACATCCTGGCTGGCAAAGGCAAAGACCCGGCCGATCAGCACCTGCTGGACCACTTCGTCTTCGGTCGGGTACTGCTGGATCGTGATCGGCGCGTGCCCGGCGGCGACAAGCAGGTCGTTCTCGCGGCCGATGCGGGCCGCGTAGCTGGTGCCCGACTGCACGGCCACGGCTTTGCCGGACAGGTCGGCCATGGACGTGATCCGGGGCGTACCCGCCCGCGCCACCACAACCAGCGCCGTGTCCAGATAGGTGATGGCGTCGAAATTCTTCTCGCGCTCGGGCAGCTTGATGATGCCGCTTATGACCATGCCGCACCGCTGCGCGGCCAGGCTGGGGAACAGGCCCACAAAATCCATGGGTGTCGTGACCAGCTTCACGTTCCAGTACCGGGCCAGGGCCTGAGCCAGATCCATGTCCACCCCCGCCATGGCCGTGGCGTCCGTGCCGTTTACGAACGTCATGGGCGGCAGGGTGGGGTTCGTGCAGACCGTCAGCGTGCCATCATGCACAAACTCCGGCTGGTCCGCCGCCCGGGCAGGCGTGTTGACAAGGGACAGGGTGATCAGGCTGGCCAGGACCAGAAAACATTTCCGTACGAACGCGCGGGGGCGGGGGACAGGCATGAAAAGGCTACTCCGTGCCGGAACGGGCGGATGGGTCAGGGGTGGATGAAGGGGGACTAGCACGCATCTTCGAGAATCGTCCGGAACGTTTCGACCATCAGGCCGGTTTCGGGGGAGGAACGGACAAGAAAATGGAAGCTGGTGATCAGGTGCAGGTCACCAAAGCTGATATGCCGCAGCAGCCCGTCACGTAGCAGCGGGCGGGCGAAGGCTTCGGGCAGGAAACCGATATAATTGCCCGACAGGATCAAAAGCGCGCGGGAATCCACGTTTTCCGCCGCCGCCGCGAATGTCATCCGGTCGCGCATGTCCTCCCACCGTAACGACTGGGCTGCGTCCGAGACCTCGATCATGTTCTGCGCGGCCAGCGTGGCGGTGGTGATCTCGGCCTCGGGAACGGTGAAGAGCGGATGGCGCTGGCCGCAATAGAGATTCAGCCGTTCGGTGAACAGCGTCGTATCATGCATGTCCGGCTGGTGGTGGGCATACAGGGTAATGCCCGCCGTCGCCTGCCCGTTCAGGACCGCGAACTCCACCTCCCGTGTCGAGGCGGAACGTACGTCCATGAATACATCGGGGTGGCGGGTGGTGAACGTCTCGATCGCGCGGATGATCGCGGTTTCGCCATGCACCTGGGTATTGTCGGGCACATACAGGCAGAACCGACCGGACAGAACGCCGCTGGCGTCGTTGATGCGCTGCTGGAACCGGCTTATGTCAGCCTGTAGCTGGTCCGTCGCTTCCAGCACCATCCGGCCTTCGGCGGTCAGGGAAAAGCCGCTGCGGCCCCGCAGGCACAGGGTCAGGTTCAGCCGGTTTTCCAGCGCGGAAATGTCGATGCTGATGGACGATTTGCTTTTGCCCAGCGCGATTTCCGCCGCCGAGAAACCGCCGCGCTCCGCCACGGTGCGGAACACGCGCAACAGGCGCAGGTCCACTTCGGCGATCTGGCCGTTGAAGCCGCCACCACGGTGGCCGCGCGCCGCGCGGCGCGCCGGAAAGGACTTGACCGATGCGACGGATGGCGAGCGTGTCATGCGCGGCGGTTTCCTTCGTAAGCGAACATAGGACATAGGCAGACGGATGCGTCTGATGCTATCAGGAGAGTAACAAAGCGTATGGAGATGGTTGGGGAATCTCATTGGCAGAAATGGCCAATTGGTTGTCCTGATTATCCTGCTTCGTAACGACTTTCAGGGTTGCGGGCACAGGGAAGAGAGGAGGGCCGGTGATAGATGCAGGTGTTGTCCGTTGATCCTTTTTGTCCTGATCCGCACGCCCCGCGTCCGGACGGAGGCTATGACCCGCATCGCGTCATGATCCAGATTCCGGGCATGCACCTTAATAAACTGCTGGGTGTGCTGGAAGACAGGCAGCTTTCGGTCGCGCATGTGCTCGAACGCTTCGGCCTGGACCGCGCGGACCTGCGGCGGGGCGGGTCACAGATTCTTTATGGCGATTATGTCCGGATCCTGGATGGCATCCTGCTTGATGTCGATATGGCGGGGCTGGGCTTCCTTGCGGGGCGGCATATCAACGCGGCCGATTTTGGCGTGGTGGGCTATGCCTGCATCAGCGCGCCCACATGGCGGGAGGCGATAAGCCGGTTCATCCGCTACCAGTCCCTTCTGGGCTACGGTATCCGCGTGCGGCAGAGCCTGAGCGAGGACGCGGAACATGCCGTGATCAGCTCCCATGTGCTGGCGGACCTGCCGCAGCGCACGGCCATGTACCTGGTGGAGGAATGGCTGGGAAACTGGAGCGCGTGGCTGGAACGCAGCGGGCTTGAATTCGCTGAAATCCAGTTGACCTTCCCCCGGCCCGGCCATGCCGATCTTTACAGGCGGTATTTCTCATGCCCGGTACGCTTCGCCTGTGGTGAAAACCGCATTGTGATCCGGCGCAACCATCTGGATGACATGCCGGAAATGGCCAATGACATCGCGGCCGATGTCATGGCGGAATATTGCGACAACATGCTTGCGCGCATCAATGGCAGCCTCAGTATTGGCGAACGGGTCCGCCACAGTATCAGCGCGCAGTTCCTCTCCCCGCTTGAGCCACGCCCGACGCTGGCTGTCGTGGCGCGGGATCTGGGCATGGGAACCCGCACGCTGCGGCGCATGCTGGCGGTGGAGGGGGTGCGGTTTCAGGATCTGGTCAATGAATACAAGGCCCAGCTTGCCCGCAAATTACTGCGTGAAAGTAACCGGTCCATCAAGGAAATCGGGTTTTCCCTTGGCTATACGGAGGTTTCGGGCTTCCACCGCGCCTTCCGTTCATGGACCGGACAGACCCCCAGCGCCTATCGTGATGGGGGCGGCGCGGCGCACATGGATGATGACGCCGGGCTAAATTAATGAAAATGCAAAGTAAACTATGAACCATTGATATTTGGGCGGATCGGCATGTTCGGGTATCGTTTCGAAATCCAGAGGATAATCTATCCGGTCATTTGCTAAGGATTTCAAGATAATGGTAGCGAACCGCTGGTTTATTGACAGTGAAACCGGGGACCTGGCCGATGTCCTTCTGTGCCCGCCCGACTATTATTCGTGGATCCCGAGCAATGACATCGCCATCCAGAGCATGGCCAATGGCGTCAGGATCGACCGCGCGGCCCTGAAGGCGCAGTTTGGCGAACTGGTCGATGCCCTGAAGGGGGCGGGGGTAAGCTGTCATTACCTGACGGCGAAGGAGGGCATGCCGTATGAGGTCTATACCCGCGACAGTTCCCAGACCACCCCGTTCGGCACGGTCGTAACGCGTCTGTCCCGCCCCGAGCGCAAGGGGGAGGAAGAACAGATCCGCGCCTTCTACAGCCCGGACGAGATCTGGAAAACCTGCACCAAAGGGAATATCGAGGGCGGAGACATCCACATCATCCGCCCCGGACTGCTGGCGGTCGGGGTCAGTGGCGGCCGCACGGATGAAGCCGGGGCCGCCGAGTTCATCGGCTGGTTCGAGGAAGCCGGATGGACCTGCCGGATGATCCGCTTTCCCGAGCATTTCCTCCATCTGGATGTCATTTTCACAATGGTGGCGGAAAATCTTGCAATCGCGGCGGTGGATGTCATCGCGGATGAGGATCTGGACTGGTTCCGCCAGCAGGGCATCCGCCTGCTTCCGGTATCCTACAAGGAAGCGATGCGCGATATGGGGTGCAACGTACTCGCATTGGGGCAGGGGCGTATTGTCAGTCCGCACCACTCGACACGGATCAACCAGATGCTGCGCGCCGAGGGGCTGACGGTGTTCGATCCTGAACTGAACCAGTTTTCCCAGGGTGGCGGCAGCGTGCATTGCATGACCATGCCATTGCGCAGGAAGTCGTTGCAGTCCGCATAAAGGGCGGATGACGTGTGGCGCGGATAATGGTCCTGTGGGTATTCGCGATTTGCCGATATTGACGCATCCTGCCTGATGACGAAAACGGCTGACACGCCACAGCGCAAGGATAGGGATACATGGTCAGGCTGGTCATAAGCGCGGACGGCCCGGCGGCGGCCGGGGGATGGCGCGATGCGTTCCACGGCATCGCGCCGGAGCTGGATGTCTGCTCGTGGTACGAGCCGGGGCTGGATCTGGCCCATGTCGATTATGCGCTGGTCTGGCACCCCATATCGGCCGACCTGGCCCGCATGGCGCATCTCAGGGGCATCATATGCACCGGGGCAGGTGTCAACCACCTGCTTCACGACCCGGCCTTTCCCGTGCATGTCCCGCTTGTGCGCATGGGCGGTGAGCAGACGGCGGCCCTCATGGCGGATTACGTGCTGTGGGCGGCGCTGGGCCTGCTGCGTGATTCCCGCACATGGGCCGTCCAGCAGCAGCGCGCCGTGTGGAAGAATAACCGGATTTCACGCACCTGTAGCGAAGCCCGGGTCGGGATCATGGGCATGGGCCATCTGGGGGGGCATGTGGCCCGACACCTCCATCATGTCGGGTTTACCGTGGCGGGGTGGCGGCGTTCGGCACGCGAACTGCCGGGAATTGAGGTTTTTTCCGGCAATGATGCATTGCCGGCCTTTCTGGGTGAACTGGACATACTGGTCAATCTCCTGCCCAGCACCCATGAAACGCGCGGCATGATCAATCATGCCCTTCTGGGGGCGCTGCCGCGTGGCGCGGGCTTCATCAATGTCGGGCGCGGCAACCATGTCATTACGGACGACCTGCTGCGCGCGCTTGATGAAGGGCAGGTGGGGGCCGCGGTTCTTGATGTCACGGACCCCGAACCCCTGCCGGCGGACCATGCGCTATGGCGTCACGAACGCGTAACGATCACCCCCCACGTGGCCTCCGAAGCCTCGCGTGAGGCGCAGGTCCGTTACGTTCGCGATGTCATCGGCCAGATGGAGCGCCATGAGCGGCCTGCCCTCATATGCGATCCGGCGCGGGGGTACTGAGTGTCGGTATGACAGGTTTTGTGCGGATAACAGACAGGATACGGGAATATACGGATGCGGCAGAGTAATCTCTTGGTAGATGACGCGGCCCTGTGGCGTGACCTGATGGAGACCGCCGCTTTTGGTGGCACCCCGCGCGGGGGACTACGACGCCTGGCGCTTTCCGATGAGGATTTGCAGGTACGTGACTGGTTCACACGCACCTGTACGGCCCTGGGCTGCACGGTTGGCCATGACTCCATGGGCAACCAGTTCGCGCGTCGTAACGGAAGTGAAGACGGACTGCCACCCATCATGATCGGCAGTCATCTCGATACCCAGCCCACGGGCGGGAAATTCGATGGCATTACGGGTGTCCTTGGCGGGGTTGCCCTGCTGCGCGCCCTGCATGAGGCCGATATGCGGACCCGTCACCCGATCGAAGTGGTCAACTGGACCAATGAGGAGGGTGCACGGTTCACACCTCCCATGATTTCATCAGGCGTATTCGCTGGTGTCTTTACCGAGGAATTCGCCCTGGCGCGTGAGGACCGGGACGGCGTGAGCATGAAAGCGGCGCTGGAACATGGGGGCTATGTCGGGGATGAGCAATGTGGCGCGCACCCCGCAACCGCCTATTTCGAACTGCATATCGAACAGGGACCGGTGCTGGAGGCGGAAGGCCGCACCATCGGCGTGGTGCGCGGCGTGCAGGGTATGCGCTGGTACGATGTGCGGGTGAGCGGGCAGGATGCCCATGCCGGCACAACGCCCATGGGCATGCGGGCCGACGCCATGTGGGCGGCGGCGCGCATGATTGACGCGGTGCATGCCGTGGCGCTGGATCATGGCCCCGACGGGTTGGGAACGGTTGGCGTGGTGGACTGCCGCCCGGCCAGCAGCAACGTGATCCCGGGGGAGGTCATGTTTACGGTTGATCTGCGCAACCCGTCCGATCGCGTGCTTGAAGCCATGGAGACGGATTTCCGCACCCGGATCGCGGGCGTTGCCGCACAGTGCAATGTTGCCGTCGAGATCGTGCCGACATGGAATTCCGCCGCCGTACACTTTGACCCCGCCTGCGTGGACTGCGTGCGTGAAAGCGCGCAGGGGCTGGGATATTCCATGCGCGATATTGTTTCGGGTGCGGGACATGACGCGGCCTATGTCGCCCGTATCCTGCCCACGGCGATGATTTTCGTCCCCTGTCTGGGCGGGATCAGCCATAACGAGGCGGAAAGCGCGGAGCCGGACGACATCACGGCGGGTGCGAATGTTCTTCTGCATGCCGTTCTACAGGCTGATGACAGGTTCGATCGTAGCTGAGCCCACCCATAAATAACAGATCCCCGGCCCGGCTGCTGGCTGGTTTCAAGGAGAGAAGCGTATGAGCGTCGCATTATCCACCGAATCAAGGAACGACCTGACGGCGCGGGGGTATTCCCGGCGGCAGATCGGGCGGATCGGCGCTCTCCTTGGTCTGGGCGCCGCCATGGCCATGGCGCCGGGGCGGAACAGCCGGGCCGAAGATCTGGTCGCGGACGGGGTGCCCCCTGATAATGTGCAGATTGACAGTAATGAATGGTGGACCGGCCCTTTTCCGGAAGCCATCGCGGCAGGTTCGGCAATGGTGGCGCAGGGAAACCGCTACTGGCCTTTCCATCAGCGTCAGAACCTGATTGACGGCGTCGCCGCCGTGGAGAACCTGCCCGCGGACCATATCATGGCCTGGCCGGGATCGAGTGATCCCCTGTCACGCGCCATCGTCACCTTCTGTTCGCCGCGCCGGGGGCTGGTGACAGTGGACCCGACCTATGAACCGGCATGGGAAACAGCCGAATGGCTGAAAATACCGCTGAAGAAAGTGCCCCTGCAGCCCGGTAATGGTTACAGGGCGGACGTGCGCGCCATGCTTGCGGCGGATCCGCATGCGGGTGTGTATTACATCTGCTCGCCTAACAACCCGACCGGGACATTGACCCCGCTAGAAGATATTGAATGGCTGCTGGCCAACAAACCGGCCGGCTCCATCGTGCTGGTCGATGAGGCCTATATCCACTTTGCCGATGCGCCAAGTGCTGCATCCCTGGTGCGGGCGGGGCGTGATATTGTCGTGCTGCGGACGTTCTCAAAACTGTTTGGCATGGCGGGATTACGCCTGGGCCTGAGTCTGGCGCGCCCGGACCTGCACCAGAAAATGCTGCGTTATGACTGGTTCAACCAGTCCTACATGCTGCCTGTCGTGGCCGTGGCGGCTGGAATTGCCAGTGTGGGGCAGGCCGCCCGTATTGCCCAGAGGCGCAAGGAAATGCAGGCCATACAGGCCGCGACATTCAGCCACCTGCAAAAGCGGAATGTCGCCTATATTCCAAGTGTGGCGAATATGTTCATCATCGACTGGAAAAAGCCCGCCGCCCCGGTGCGCGAGGCTTTTGCCAGGCAGAAGATAATTATTGGCCGTAGCTGGAAAATCTGGCCGACCTGTTCGCGCATCACGGTCGGCTCCAGATCAGATATGGATAAATTCTGCGCGGCACTGGACAGGATAATAACCTGACATGCGGTTTTACATACTCTTTGAAATACTCATTTATGGAAAACAATAAAAGTTTTTGGGTGCTGCCTTTTTTCAAAAAGGCGGCGTTCCCTGAAGCTTTTTGAAAAAAGCTTCACCAAAAACTTCCTTATGTTTTGCGGAATATTTTTTGGGCAGTCTTTCAGGCAGACCCTTGCCGGTCATCATTTCAGGGAGGGTGAATTATGGCGGGCCCGGCAACGATCATGCCCCGCGACCGCAGCGTTACCCTTCAACGGTCGATTCAAGTCGAAACCGTGATGAAGGTAAGGCTGGTTTACTCCCTCTTCCCCGTCCATGCAGGGCGGTACTTCCCCCGATCATGCCGGTTATGCCATCCCCCCTGTCCTCAAGCTGGAAAGAGGCCAGTAGGGCGTTCAACTGTTCGGCCTCATCGGCCAGGCTCCGGCCTGCTGCGGAAGTCTGCTCGACCATGGCGGCGTTCTGCTGCGTATTGTGGTCAATGGCGCTGACCGCCGAATTGACGTCCTGCAACGCGGCGGCCTGCTCCTGCGAGGCTTCCACGATCACGGATATATGCTCGTTGATTTCCCCCACATCGCTGATGATCGTCTTGAGGGCATTGCTGGTTTCCCCCACCAGGGTAACGCCGGAGCGGACCTCGCCCCGCGATTTCGCGATCAGCGCCTTGATTTCCTTGGCAGCATCGGCGGAGCGCTGCGCCAGGACCCGGACCTCGGCGGCGATGACGGCGAAGCCCCGGCCCGCGTCACCGGCGCGGGCGGCTTCCACACCGGCGTTCAGCGCCAGGATGTTCGTCTGGAAGGCCACCTCGTCCATCACATCGGTAATGCTGCCGATCGAACCGGAAGACTGTTCGATCGCCCCCATGCTGACGATGGTCTTGTGAACGATGGCTTCCGACTGTTCGATACTGGCGCGGGAACGGGCCACCAGCGCGCCGACATCCTCGGCGCGCTGCGCGGTGGAGCGGACGGTGGCCGTAATCTGGTCCAGCGCCGCGGCGGATTTTTCAACCGAAGCCGCCTGTTGCAGCGTGCGGCGCGAAAGGTCGTCGGCAGCACAACTGATTTCCCGGATCGCCCCTTCGATCGACCCTGTCACCTGCGCCACGGACTGCAATGACTGGCGCAGCGTGCCGACCGCGTTGTTGAAGTCGGCCCGTAGCGGCTGGTAGGCTTCGGGCAGTTCATCGGCCAGTTCACAGGTCAGATCCTTGGCCGCGATGCTGGCCATGGCCTTGCCGAAGCTTTCGCAGACGAGTGTCTGCTCCTTTGTGGTGGCGTCTGTCTGTCCTGCCAGCCGCGCTCTTTCCGCCTCGTCGATATAGACGGAAATGGCAAGATCCATGTCCAGCATGACCGCCTTTGACAGACTGCCCAGAGCTTCACCGAATTCGGCCGCACTCATCCGCGCTTCGGAAAACAGCCGCCGTTTAGGAAAGTTTGCTTCAATCGCCGCCTTGATAAGATGATCGAGGATGATGGCGTAGCCACCGATATACCATCTGGGCTCAAGGCCGATCCGTGCATGCACCATGCCGATCTTGCGCACTCTGGCGGCATAATCCTGATTGAAATTACCGTTCGAGATATTGCTCCAATGGACGCCCTGGGCCTCCTTTGCATGAGTAATATCTTTTTCTGATGAGAAAAACTTCCTGGTCTCGGGGTTCTGGCGGACCTGATCATAGAATTTATCGAGTGCCACGGGTAATTCGCGTTGAACCAGCGCCTTGAGCGAACGGAGCGCCGCGCAGTTCTGCGGTGTCATCTGCATGAATTCCAGACGTTCACTGACGGCCAGGATTTCGGCCTTCACTCTGTCTGCTTCGGCTATTTTACGCAGCGGATTCGGCATCGGATACTCCGGAGACGTATGTTTGAAACTCTTGATGGTATGATCGTGATCCATGCCGCCCCTGCGTTACGAGGGATGTTATTGATCTGACGGCCGGTATCCATTGTAATAAAGTGATTTTTGGAAATTCATTTGACCATTGTCACTGAAGCGAGGGGGATAAGTGCACACTCCATTCATGCAGCCCTGCAATGATAGCAAACTTACCATGCTTTTCCAGAATAATTAATAAATTCATAAAAAACGTTTGTGTTCCGGATTGAAGTGCCTGTTTGGCAAGGGAATGAAGGGAAAATGCCGGTCGGGGATGCCGTTTTCCTGATGGACCGTATTGACGGTCATCGCGATACTCGTGTCGGAATCATGACAAAAACGGGTCTGGCCATGCAAACGGATATGTTCGGCATGGTATTTACGGATGTCGTATATACTCCTCGTCCCTTGCGTCGTGCGGCAGTCAGTCAGCGGCTTCTGTCTGACATGGGCCGTTCGATACGCTCCCTGCTTATGCTTCACCTGCTGGAGCATGGATTAAGGACATTTACAGAACCATTTCCAACGCTCCATATGTCCTGACGCAAATAAAGTGCCATCAAGTATCAGGCTGACCCGAAAACGCGGGCATATGGATGGTTTTGGTACATGCCATGTCGCGGAATCAGGACCTGGAGGAGAAAAAATCCTATCAATTTCATCAGGAAGCGGTTTGGAAAGCCAGCCTGAGGAATGGTCCGCAAATCAATTGAGGTATTTTGGGTGAAGCTTTTTCAATAAGCTTCAGGAAACGCCGCCCTTTTGCAAAAGGGCGGCGCTCCAGCCCCGTAAGATAGCGCCTTCATTTCGCAGGAAAGGGGAACTGTCATACGGGGCAGTTTAATCAGTTTTTATAATCAGGCTGTTCGCGGTCCAGCTTGCGCCGAAGCGCCTGCCAGATCAGGCGGCCCTCATCGGGGTCCCCATCAAACTGGGCTTTTGCCCGCATGATTTTTTCTTCCGATGGAATATGCAGCGGAACGCCTGTTGCCTGTGCCGCAATCTGGATACGGCAGGCCTGTTCCAGATAATACATGCGGTAGAATGCCTGCGCCACGGTGCTGCCGACGGTCAGCAGACCGTGGTTTTGCAGGATCAATGCATTATTGGTGCCCAGATCACGAACCAGGCGTTCACGCTCACTCAGATTGTCATCCGCGGCAATTCCTTCATAGGCATGGAAGCTGACATTGCCGTAGAATTCGATATTGATCTGGTTGAGGGGCAGAATCTTCCGGTCCTGCGCGGCTACGACCATGCCGGGAACCGTATGGGTATGCATGACGCATGCCGCATCCGGTCGGTTGCCATGGATGGCGGAATGAATGACAAATCCGGCCGGGTTGATGGGGTGGGAGGTCTTCTGGCGTGGGCGGCCATCGGCATCGACAATGACCAGGGAACTGGCGGTAATTTCTTCAAACAGAAAACCGTAAGGATTGACCAGATATTCATGCCGCCCCCCCGGCAGGCGGACGGACAGATGTGTGTACACAAGATCCGTCATGCCGAAATGGGCGATCAGACGATAGGCGGCGGCCAGTTCCTCGCGCAGGGACTGTTCTGTCTGGACCGGGGCCACGGGTGTAGCAAGAGACATGAATAAATCCTGTTCTTTCATAAAAAGGCACGTAGTGCCATCAAACAAGGTAATTTACTTTAGGGGTTCCGCGTTTCTGAAATGGCCGAAGGCGGTAATCCGGGTTTTCCACCCTGAGCAGTTCAAGGCGCATATCGGCATGTCATCGGTCCTGCTCATGGACGCTCGGGCAACGCCCGGCATAATGTGTCACCGCGAGGACGATTTCATACTCCCCGCATCTCCATCAATATAAATATCATAAAGTAGAGTTAGGAAAAAACCGGGACTTACGCCCCATAAAGGGGGCGCCGGAATTTACTATCACCTCTGAATGTTCACTGTGAACAATTGTTCTGTCGGGAGGGGTGTGAAAAAGTACTGGTGAAGTAAAATTGCGAAAAATAAAATAAAGTTTTTGGTGAAGCTTTTTTCAAAAAGCTTCAGAAAACGCCGCCTTTTTGAAAAAAGGCGGCACCCAAAAACTTTTATTGTTTTATATAAAGAGTTCTTTATGAGGGTTTCCCTCGCTCAGGCAAGGGATATGGAACTGCTGGCGCGCTGTCTGCGCTGGACCGAATTGGGAAATCCCATGCCTTCACGATATTTCGCGACGGTGCGGCGTGCAACCTCTATCCCCTTGGCGCGCAGTTGGGCGGCAATGGCGTCATCCGATAGCGGGGCGGTCGGCTGTTCGCCCTGAATCATCTGCCTGATCTGGTTCTGGATGGCGATGCTGCTATGCATTTCCCCATTCTGCCCGGACAGGGCCGCGACAAAGAAGAACTTCAGCGGCAATATACCGCGAATAGTGGAAATGTATTTGTTCGCCGTTACACGACTGACTGTGCTTTCATGCATGTCCAGACTTTCCGCGACCATGCGTAATGTCAACGGGACAAGACCTGCCGGCCCCTGGGTCAGGAAATTTTCCTGCCGTCGCATGATTTCCGTCGCCACGCGCAGGATCGTTATGCTTCTCTGCTGCAGGGACCGGATCAACCAGTTCGCGCTGGTCAGGTGTTCCGCCAGAAAGGCGCGTTCCGTCGTATGGGCACGCAAGGAAATACGGGTGCTGAGGGCACTATTGATAACGACGCGTGGTGTCGTGTCAGGGTTCAGTTCCAGTATCCAGCCGGACTCAGGCGTATGCTCCATCAATATGTCGGGTATGGCGATGCCCGGATTGCCCGATAATGCCTCCGCTCCCGGTTTCGGGTTCAGCGCGCGCAGGTCCGCAACCATGTCTTGCATGTCTTCAAGGTCCACATTGCAGACCTGACAGAGCCGTTTAAGGTCATGACGCCCCAGAAGGTCCAGATTTTCCAGCAATTTCGCCATTGCCGGGTCCATCCGGTTCCGTTCCTCCAACTGGACCATCAGGCATTCCTGCAGGGATTGCGCGAACAGCCCCGGGGGGTCCAGGCGCATCATCCGTTGCCGCACCGCTTCGACCTGCGCGACGGGAATGCCGAGCATGGTGGCAATTTCTTCGGGCGGCATCGAAAGGCGACCGACGGCGTCAAGCCCGCTGATCAGGTGCGCGCCGATTTCACGCTCGGCAAGGGTGCAGCCCGACAGCACCAGTTGCTCGAATATACGCTCACGCAAGGGGGGGGCGTTGTCGGCAATGCGGGCCATGCCATCGTCATCCAGGCCGCTATCGGGTGTCCAGCGCTGGGCGGTGGCGCCCGGTTCACGGATGGAGGAATAGGAGACGGTCTCTTTCCGCCCGGGTGGCGGGGCCGCGTCTTCCGTCTCATGCGGCTGTTCAAGAATGGGATTTTTCTCGATCTCGCTGGTGAGAAATTCCTGAAGCTCCGCATTGGAGAACTGCAGGATCTGAAGCGACTGACGCATGCGGACGCTTATGAACAGACCCTGGTGCTGGCCTAATTCCTGGCGATGACCTGTAGCCATGGTTTTATATTCCCATCATAACATCGGGACAGGGGGTGCGTGGCCGGTAAGTGAACGCCTCCCGGTTTTCCCATGTGGGCCTGTCGGTAACGTGGCCTGCGTCCAGCGTTATGACGCGGTCGGTCAGGCACGCGATTTCATCGGGGTCGTGGGAGATGTACAGAACGGGGAGGCCGACGTTCTGGCACAGCGTGTGGAGATAGGGCAGGATGTCCTGCTTCCGGGCGTGATCAAGGGCGGATAGCGGTTCGTCCATCAGCAGGAGCGCGGGGCGGCGCAGCAGGGCGCGACCAATGGCCACACGCTGTTTTTCCCCACCGGACAGATGGGTCACGCCGCGGCCAAGCAGAGGTTCAAGATCCAGCATCGCAACGGTTTTGGAAAAATCGGCCTGTTGCTGCGCATGCGTGCCACCACGGACGCCAAAGAGCAGGTTCTGCCTGACCGACATATGCGTGAACAGGGAAGGGTCCTGAAACACGAAACCGATGGGCCGTTTCCATGTCGGTACGAAGTGATGGCCGTCCTGCCATATCTGGCCATTGAAGTGACAATATCCCCCCTGCGCCCGTTCCAGCCCGGCAACGCAACGCAGGATCGTACTTTTTCCGCAGCCGGAGGGACCGAACAGGGCCGTTACGCCATGGGCGGGCGCGGTAAATTCCACATCGTAACGGAAATGGCCGATGCTGCCCTGAAAGGCGGCGTGGAGACCCTGCGCGCTCTTCATGAATCACGCCCCCGTGTACGAAGCTGGAGCGAGGACAGGAGCATGATCGTCAGGAATGAGAAGGCGACCATACCGGCTGCGATGATGTTGGCGTCATGCCAGCGGGCATTTTCCACATAGTCATACAGGGCGACCGACAGGACGCGCGTATGGCCCGGGATGTCCCCGCCAATCATCAGCACGATCCCGAATTCACCCACGGTATGGGCAAATCCCAGTACGATGGCTGTTGCGATACCGGGCCATGCCAGCGGAATGACAACACTGTGGAAGGTCCGCCACGGTGACGCGCCAAGGGTCGCCGCGACTTCAAGCGGCTGGCGCCCCATGGCCTGGAATGCATTCTGGATGGGCTGCACGGCAAAGGGCAGGGCATAAAGCAGTGACCCGATCACCAGGCCGGGAAAGCTGAAGGCAAGCGTGCGGCCGCCCCACAGCCGCGCGACCCATCCCCCCGGCCCCGACGGCCCGAAAGCGACCAGAAAATAAAACCCCAATACACTTGGCGGCAGGACAAGGGGTAATGAGATGACCGCGCCGATAACGGATTTCCACCACCGCCGGGGCCATGCCAGCCACCATGAAATGGGTAGCGCGATCGCAATCAGCAATGTTGTCGTAACGGCCGCCAGTTCCAACGTCAGGACCACCGCTTCCGTCACGTCGGGGGACAGGACCTTCATGGCGTGGGTTCTCTGGTCGACGCATCCGTAAGATAACCGGCCTCCCCGATCAGGCTTGCGGCCTTTGCGCCGTGCAGGAAGACCATGAACTTCCGCGCCTGTTCATCATCCTTCGCCGTGGAGAGCAGGATCGCGTCCTGACGGATCTGTGTGTACAGGGCCGGAGGGACAAGCCAGTACGCGCCCCCTTGCAGCGGACGGACCTGAGCCAGGGCGACAAAGGCGAGTTCGGCATTGCCGCTCTGCGCCAGTTCCAGCGCCTGACTGACCGATTGCGCCACGACCAGCCTGGGCTTCAGTTGGGCATAGAGCCCCAGCCTGTCCAGCGTCTCGATGGCGGCGGTGCCGTAGGGCGCGGTATTGGGGTTGCATATGGCCAGATGCGCGAACGTGGCCTGACGCAGTTCCTGTTCACTGGGGGGCGTGTGGGTGGTAGGCGTCCACAGGACCAGTTGACCGATGGCATAGGTAAAGCGGGATGCGGCGACACCCATCCCGCTGGTGATCAGGTCGGCCGGACGTTTCGTATCCGCACTGAGGAAGATGTCGAACGGCGCGCCCTGCGTGATCTGCATGAAAAGCTGTCCGCTCGACCCGGAACTGATTGTCGCGGATATGCCAGTATTTTGTGTAAATTCCGCCACGAGTTGTTGCGCGGTCTGTGTGAAATTCGCGGCGACGGCCAGACGGAGCGGGGCCGCCACGCCCTGTCGCGCGGTAAACAGCAGGATGACGACGGCGGGAACAAGGAGGATCAAGCGGAGTATGCGCATTGCAGTACCTTTGGTCCGGGCCATGAATCCTGCGGGATGTGGCGGTTCAGGTCCGCTGGATGCCCGACAGGCCCCGGAAAACAACCGGGATGACAGGATACCAGCAAGAACCATGCCATATAACGGAACGATATAGAAACGACATATAAATACAGCGTGATATTCGGTACTGAAAAAGTTCTGTCATAATCCGGTGCAGATCGCGGCACGAAAATTGCGTGCAGCCAGGCTATCAATCAAGATAGGGGAGCACACGGATGCCAGACCATGCAGGTTCATACGCCTATCCGATTGCGGTCATCATGCAGGACAGTGATCCGCAGGAAGTCGAAATGGCTCTGTGGCATGCCATTACCATCCTGCGGACGCGTGGGCTGGAAGTGGGCGGGTTCGTGCAAAAGCGCGGCCGGCTGCGCAGCGATGGCCGCCATGAGATGTATGTGCACGACCTGACCGATGGCTCCCTGATCCGGCTGGATCGCTATCGCGGCGCGGGCGCGCGCGCCTGCACCCTGGATATGGACGCGATGGGCGCGCTGGCCGTTACGTTGCGCGCGCGGATCGAGCAGAACCCCGATGTGCTGTTCGTCAACCGGTTCGGCGTGCGTGAGGCGGAAGGCGGCGGCCTGCGCACGGAAATAGCGGAGGCGATCTGCCGCGGCATTCCCATTGTCGTGGTCGTAAGTCGTAACCACCTGCCCGCGTGGGAGGCGTTTATCGGTCAGGACCATGCCGCGCCGGTTCTGCCGCCCCGGAGTGCAAGCCTGCTTGACTGGGCGCATCTGCATGTGCGCAGCCAGGCGGAAAGGATGCCCGAAGAACGTTATGCCGAGTGAAAGCGACGGGCGTCTATATAAAACGGAACATATATCTATTCCAGAACGAATATATACGATGAGACCGTAAGCATCAGAAAAATAATGCAAACAGAAAATCTGAGAAATTTGATATCGAATTCTATGATAATATGTTTCATATTTTTAAAATGAAGGTTGTAACTCTTGTGCCGGAGTGTCATGTCTATGCATTCCGAAAGGGCATATCTGGGTGCAGTTGGAGAAGTGGGGGGAGGCAATAGACATGCCTGCAGATCACATTCCCTGTCGGCCCGTCAGCATGGCAGGCCAGTCAACATGGGCAGAGCGCGCTTTATTCGGATTGCATGAAATTTCAAAAATTTTATGCGCGCCGACGGAAACGTCTGGAATCATCAAAAGTGTCCTGACCGTTCTTGAAAATTTCGTTGATATGAACAACGCCGCCGTCGTCCTGTTCGATGACGCGGAACATAACGATACGGTCATCAGCACCTATGCGGACCCCACGGCCGCGAAAACCTATATTGACAGCATGCCGGAACAGGCGATCGGGCAGATCGTCACCAGCCAGCAGCCCCTGCTGGTGCCCGACGTTGCGCTGGATCTCAAATACGGTTTCGCCAAGGCCCCGGCATGGGAGGTCGGCCCCGGCCGCATCGGGGTTATCGGCGTGCCCATCATCAGCCGTGAGCAGGTCATCGGTGTCCTGATTCTGGACCGGCCCGCCATTGCCGAGGATTCGGTCGTCGGCAGCATTGATGTCAGCCTGCTTTCCATGGTCGGGGGGCTCATGGGGCAGATGCTCCGGCTCCATCGCCTGGTGCAGCGTGATCGCGAACGGCTGATGAAGGATGTCGCGCATGAACGCAAAATCCTGACGGAAGGGGAAGAAACCGGGAACGATTTCGGCATTGTCGGCAATAGTCCGGCCCTGCGCGCCGTGCTCAAGAAAATCGAGATCGTGGCCCGGAGTAACGTGACCGTCCTGCTGCGGGGTGAATCGGGCACGGGCAAGGAACTCTTTGCCCGCGCCATTCATATGGCCTCGCCCCGGCAGAACAAGCCGTTCGTCAAGCTGAACTGCGCCGCCCTGCCGGAAAGCGTTCTGGAATCGGAACTTTTCGGGCATGAAAAGGGGGCTTTCACCGGCGCGCTCAACCAGCGCAAGGGGCGTTTTGAACTGGCTGATGGCGGCACGCTGTTCATGGATGAAATTGGCGAAATTTCGCCAAGTTTCCAGGCCAAGCTGCTTCGCGTGCTTCAGGATGGTGAATTCGAGCGCGTGGGGGGAACCCGTACGCTCAAGGTCAATGTCCGGATCGTGACCGCGACAAACCGCAACCTGGAAGAGGCGGTCAGCAAGGGGCGTTTCCGTGCCGACCTGTACTATCGCCTGAGCGTGATCCCCATTTTCCTTCCCGCGCTGCGTGAGCGCATTTCCGACATTCCGTTGCTGGCTGAAGAATTCCTGCGTCGCTTCAACGAGAGCAATCATATGGACCTGTCCATTGATTCCACCGGGCTGGACGTGCTGACTGCCTGCTATTTCCCCGGGAATGTGCGTGAACTGGAAAATTGCATTCGCAGAACGGCCACCCTGGCGCAGGGAGACGTCATCACCGCACAGGATTTCGCCTGCCGGAGCGATGGGTGCCTTTCCTCCATTTTCTGGCGCAATCCCACGCCTGCCTCCCCGCCGGCCGGGCCGCAACTGACCCATGACAGCCCCGATACCATGGACGGGGACGACGTTCCGGCCCCAGCCCCCGCCGTGCCGTCCCTGCCGGTTGACGATGTCGTTGCCGCTCCTCCCGTGTCCCCAACGCCCGACCCGGCGGCGACGTGCCCGTCTTCCTCGGTCTGTTCGGCCGCGCAGGGGGAATGGAGCGCACAGCGCGAAGAACTGATCGAGGCGATGGAAACGGCGGGATGGGTGCAGGCCAAGGCCGCGCGCATACTGGGCCTGACCCCGCGCCAGATCGGCTACGCCCTGCGCAAGAACGGGATTTCCATCAAAAAATTCTGACGGAAAGCCAGTGTCGGAATTGTCGTGGTTGGCACATTCCTGTCGCTCTCCTGACGCGGGGGGCGGAAGGGCCCCGATAACACCGCCCTTCCGACATGGCATGTTTCTTGCGCCGGACCTGATTAGCGAAAGTCAGTCCGGAGAATGGCAATGGCACAGCTCATCAGTCTGGATATGCTTGCACCGCAGGATGCGCAGGATATGCGTTCGGCCCTGAGCGGTGAGAGCGGGTGTTCCTCATCCAGTTGCGGAAGTTCCGATGGTCCGTCCGACCTTCCCCCGGAAATATGGGAAAAGGTCAAGGATCATCCCTGCTATTCGGAAGAGGCGCATCATTATTTTGCCCGGATGCACGTGGCCGTGGCGCCCGCGTGTAACATCCAGTGCAATTATTGTAATCGCAAATATGACTGCGCGAATGAAAGCCGCCCCGGCGTCGTCTCGGAAAAGCTGACGCCCACGCAGGCGCGGCGCAAGGTCATTACGGTCGCCAACGAGGTGCCGCAGCTTTCCGTCCTGGGTATCGCCGGCCCAGGCGATGCCTGTTACGACTGGAAAAAAACGCAGGAAACCTTCGCACAGGTGTCGCAGGATATTCCGGACATCAAACTGTGCCTGTCGACAAATGGTCTGGCCCTGCCCGAGCATGTCGATGAAATCGCGGAAATGAACATCGATCACGTAACGATCACGATCAACATGGTTGATCCGGAAATCGGCACGAAGATCTATCCGTGGATTTTCTACAAAAACAAGCGCTGGACGGGGCTGGACGCCTCCAGGATCCTGCACGAGCGCCAGATGCTCGGGCTGGAGATGCTGACCGCGCGCGGGATCCTGACCAAGATCAATTCCGTCATGATCCCCGGTGTCAATGATGAGCACCTGATTGAAGTGAACAGGGTCGTCAAGGCCAAGGGCGCTTTCCTGCACAACATCATGCCGCTCATTTCCGACCCCGCGCATGGCACGCATTATGGCCTGACCGGGCAGCGTGGACCCAAGGCGCAGGAACTCAAGGCGTTGCAGGATCGCCTGTCCGACGGGACCAAGCTCATGCGCCACTGCCGCCAGTGCCGGGCGGATGCGGTCGGCCTGCTAGGTGAGGATCGTGGCCAGGAATTCACGATGGACCAGTTGGCGGATGAGGTCTCCTACGATCCGTCGCGCCGGGAAACCTATCGTGAGGTCGTGGCGCAGGAGCGCGGCGAGCACATGAAGCAGCGCGAGGCGGCCGGGGCGATGCTGGCCGGGATTGATGCGGAAACGCCGGTCCTTGTCGCGGTCGCGACCAAGGGGGGCGGACGGATCAACCAGCATTTCGGTCATGCCCGCGAATTCCAGATCTACGAAGTCTCGGCATCCGGAATCACATTCACCGGCCATCGCAAGGTAGACAACTATTGCGAAGGCGGGTGGGGTGAGGACGCGACGCTCGACAGCACGATCGAGGCCCTGGAGGGCGTTCGCGTCGTGCTGTGCGCCAAGGTTGGCGACTGTCCGCGCGACAGCCTGAAGGAGGCCGGGATCGAGGTCAGTCATGACTATGCCCATGACTGGATCGAGGCCGGAATCACCGGCTGGTATTCCAACGCTTTCGGCACGGAAATCCGGCAGACAGCCTGAATCCGGAACTTTTGAACATAACCCAGGAGAGAAAATCATGGCTTACAAAATTGTTACGTCCCAGTGCACGGTTTGCGGCGCCTGTGAATTTGAGTGCCCGAACGGCGCGATCACCCTCAAGAACGACCTGTATGTGATCAACCCCAAGAAGTGCACGGAATGCGAAGGGCATTTTGACGTGGCGCAGTGCGCCGAAGTCTGCCCCGTCCCGAATACCTGCATTCCGGCCTGACCCGTTCCGGGGGCTGTCTCATGAATGAGGACACGCCGGAACACGACGCAGCCGACGCCCCTGCCGATTTTACGAATGAAATCGTGGACTGGCAGGGGCAGCAGGTACGCTGTCGCGACTGCCGGCATGAACCCATGCATCGTGATGGCCGGTGCCAGCGGGGACGTAGCTGTGTGCGTGACCGCCGGGCCCGGCGTGTGGACAGGTTCTTCCGCCATAATCCATCGGTAGCGGATGAATACCTCGATCATCCCTATGATGAAGTCCGGGCCATTGCGGTCAGGTACTGCACCATATTCCGGCTGCCTCCCATGCTGGCCGACCCGGAAGGGGAGGTAAGGGTGGGGGCGGTCCTGCGGTTGCCGGTGGCACGTATTCTGCCCATGTCCACCGACCCGGACCGTCGGGTAAGGATTGCCCTGGCCAGCAGGCTGGAGGGCAAGGAACTGCTCGAACTGCTGGCGGATGCGGATGCGGGCGTCCGTCTCATGGTGGTGCGTCGCCTTGCGCCGGAAATGCTGCTGACAGCCGTTCGGGACGTGGACCCGGATGTCCGTCGGTGGGTCGCCCGCCGTATCGCACCGGCCTATCTTTCGTCCATGCTGGCTGATCCCGAGCCTACGGTGCGCCAGATTCTGGCAACGCGCGTCCCGACGTCGTTGCTGGCGATCCTGGCGACCGATGAAGACCTGCGCGTCCGTTACACCGCGATTGAGCGCTTGCCATCCGACATGCTGCATGAACTTGCCGATGACGATGAACCGCTCATTCAGGATCTGATCAAGTGTCGTCTGTCTGAAGATATCAGGAAGGAACACCCCGATGGGACTGGGACGTGAAGAAGAAATCGAGATCAGGAAGCAGCCCGTTTTCATGCCCGGCACGAAAGTGCGCGCGACCCGTTACGTGAAGAACGACGGGACGTTCGCGGGCCGGGAAATCGGTGAAATGCTGGTTCACAAGGGCGATGTCGGCTACGTGCGCGACATCGGCGTCTTTTTGCAACGCTATTATATTTACGCCGTCGAATTTATCGAGCGTGGGACGGTGGTCGGCATGCGCGCGCGCGAACTTAACCTGGAGGCAGAGGCAGTAAAATGAAGGTCATGGTGCGGCGGGATACGCGTGGATTGTCGATTTATGTACCGAAAAAGGATCTGGAAGAGCCTGTCGTCGCCCAGCAGCATGATGCGCTGTGGGGGGGATGGATCAAACTCAAGAATGGCTGGGTGCTTGAACTGCCGGAAATGGAAGCGGAACCCCGGCTGCCGATTACGGTCAACGCCCGTAAGCTGAGCGAGGAAGGGGAGGGTACATGAGTGACGTCACCCACGAAATCAGCGCGGGCCTGCGTGCCGGGCGCCTGATCCCGTACCTGGGCACGGGCGTGAGCGAATTGCGCCCACCCAGCAACGTGCCCGCCAGCCCCGCCGATCTTGCCGCGTTTCTGGGAAGCCAGGTTGCCCTGCCCAAGCGGGCGCGGGGCAATCCGTGGGCGGCGGCGCAGTATATCGAAAGCCGTCGCCATCGCTCCACCCTTACGGCGCTTATGGACAAGGCCTATGCCGAGCCGGTGAAGCCCGTGGACCTGCATGAAATGCTGGCCGCCTACGCCCCGCCCCTGATTGTCGACACCTGGTACGACGGCGCCATGCGCACGGCGCTGGAAACGGGTTGCCCGGCGGATGCATGGGGCGAGATCCAGGGTATCACCCGCGCGGGTATCGGTGAATTCCAGTGGTTCCGCGCCTATAACGCGGCCGGGCAGGAAGTGCCGGTGGAAGAGGCGCAGAACTGGAAGACCATTCTGTACAAGCCGCACGGCTCGGTTACGCCCGCCCATAATTACCTGATTGCCGATTCCGATTATGTTGAGGTCCTGACAGAAATCGACATCCAGACGCCGATTCCGGACATTGTCAGGTTCCGGCGTACCGAATGTGGCTTTGTATTCCTGGGTTGTCGCTTTGATGACCAGATGCTGCGCATCTACGCGCGGCAGATCATGAAGCGCTCCGCCGGACCGTACTACGCCGTGGTGGAACCCGAAGTGATGTCGCGTAATGAATTACGTTTTCTGGAGATCAACGGCATCCGCCCCGTCTGTATCTCCCTGGACTCGATAACGGAGCTGCTCGCCGCCTGAACAGACGGGTGGGAGGGGTTTTTTCGCTTTGTTAAGGCCGCTGCGCATATTACCTGCGCAGCGGTTTTTTTATGGGTACACGGGGGCGGGTGACGGGATCGCCTGTTTTGTCGCCTTTGTATGAAGCACGACAAAACAATCAAAAAACTGTCGGCTGGCAGGTAAAACAGCCTTTCTTTTTCATATTTCCACGATGGCACGCTGTTTGCGGATGTCCTTATTGGCGGGCCTAAGAGTCCGCAGTCATGCGATTTATCGGAAAACAGGACGATATCATGAGCAAGCTTCGCCAAATCGCCTTTTATGGAAAGGGAGGCATCGGTAAGTCGACGACCTCTCAGAATACCCTCGCGGCGCTGGTCGAAATGGGCCAGAAAATCCTGATCGTCGGCTGCGATCCCAAGGCGGACTCCACCCGTCTGATCCTGAATGCCAAGGCGCAGGACACGGTTCTGAGCCTCGCGGCCGAGGCCGGTTCGGTCGAGGACCTCGAACTCGAAGACGTTCTGAAGCTCGGCTACAAGGGCATCAAGTGCGTTGAGTCCGGTGGTCCGGAGCCCGGCGTTGGCTGCGCGGGTCGTGGTGTGATCACCTCGATCAACTTCCTGGAAGAAAACGGCGCGTATGACGACGTCGATTACGTTTCCTACGACGTGCTGGGCGACGTGGTCTGCGGCGGGTTCGCCATGCCGATCCGTGAAAACAAGGCCCAGGAAATCTACATCGTCATGTCCGGCGAGATGATGGCCCTGTATGCCGCCAACAACATCGCCAAGGGTATTCTGAAGTATGCCCATTCCGGCGGCGTGCGTCTGGGCGGACTGATCTGCAACGAGCGTCAGACCGACCGTGAATACGACCTGGCCGACGCGCTGGCCAAGCGCCTGAACTCCAAGCTGGTTCACTTCGTGCCGCGCGACAATATCGTGCAGCATGCGGAACTGCGCCGCCAGACCGTGATCCAGTACGCGCCGGACTCCAAGCAGGCGGCCGAATACCGCACGCTGGCCGAGAAGGTGCATGCGAACTCGGGCCAGGGCACGGTCCCGACCCCGATCACCATGGAAGAGCTGGAAGACATGCTGCTGGAATTCGGCATCATGAAAACCGACGAGCAGGCGCTTGCCGAACTGGCAGCCAAAGAGGCCAAGGCCTCCGCCGCCGCTTCGCTCTGATTGTCAGGATGTCTGGCGGGAGACCGCCGGACATCGTTTCCCGCTTCCACGAAGGGGACCAAGAAAATGAGTTTGGACAAAGACGTTAACGAAAGCGAGTTCCACGCCCGCCTGATCGCGGAAGTGCTGGAAGCGTACCCGGACAAGGCCAAAAAGCGGCGGCAGAAGCATCTCAATGTCGCGAAGGCCCCGACCGAGGAAGAGACCGCCGAGGGTGAATTCCTCAGCGATTGCGCGGTCAAGTCGAATGTGAAATCCATTCCCGGCGTCATGACCATCCGCGGATGTGCCTATGCCGGTTCGAAGGGCGTGGTCTGGGGCCCGATCAAGGACATGGTGCATATCAGCCATGGCCCGGTCGGATGTGGTCAGTATTCCTGGTCGCAGCGCCGCAACTACTATATCGGCAACACCGGCGTCGATACGTTCGTCACCATGCAGTTCACGTCCGATTTCCAGGAAAAGGACATCGTGTTCGGCGGTGACAAGAAGCTGGAAACGATTATCGACGAAATCGATACGCTGTTCCCGCTGGCCAAAGGTATTTCGGTGCAGTCCGAATGCCCGATCGGCCTGATCGGTGACGATATCGAAGCCGTGTCGCGCAAGAAGAAGAAAGAGACTGGCAAGACCATCGTGCCGGTTCGCTGCGAAGGTTTCCGCGGCGTCTCCCAGTCGCTCGGCCATCACATCGCCAACGACGCGATCCGGGACTGGGTGTTCGACAAGAACGACAACCCCCCAGAATTTGAGACGACGCCTTACGACGTCAACGTGATCGGTGACTACAACATCGGTGGCGATGCCTGGTCCTCGCGTATCCTGCTTGAGGAAATGGGCCTGCGCGTGGTTGGCAACTGGTCAGGTGATGCGACACTGGCGGAAATGGAACGCGCGCCCAAGGCGAAGCTGAACCTGATCCACTGCTATCGCTCCATGAACTACATCTGCCGCCACATGGAAGAGAAGTACGGTATCCCCTGGGTGGAATACAACTTCTTCGGTCCGTCGCAGATTGCCGCTTCCCTGCGCAAGATCGCCGCGCTGTTCGATGACAAGATCATGGAAGGTGCGGAGCGGGTCATCGCGAAGTACCAGCCCCTGGTCGATGCCGTCCTGGAAAAGTTCCGTCCCCGTCTCGAGGGCAAGAAGGTCATGCTGTATGTCGGCGGTCTGCGCCCGCGTCACGTGGTCAATGCCTATAACGACCTGGGCATGGAAATCACCGGAACGGGTTATGAGTTCGCTCATAACGATGATTACCAGCGCACCGGCCACTACGTTAAGGAAGGCACGCTGATCTATGACGACGTGACCGGCTATGAACTGGAAAAGTTCATTGAAGGCATGCGTCCCGATCTGGTCGGTTCCGGCATCAAGGAAAAATATCCCGTCCAGAAGATGGGTATCCCCTTCCGCCAGATGCATTCCTGGGACTATTCGGGTCCGTATCACGGCTATGATGGTTTCGCCATCTTTGCGCGCGACATGGATCTCGCCATCAACAATCCGGTCTGGAGCATGTTCAAGGCTCCCTGGAAAAAAGCTGCCTGAGGCCATAAAGCGGCCCGCGTGCCGTATGGCGCACGCGGGTATGTGAAAGGATTCCCATTACCATGCCTCAAAATGTTGATAAGATCCTCGACCATGCGCCGCTATTCCGTGAACCGGAATACAAGCAGATGCTGGCCGAAAAGGCGAAGCTGGAGAACATGCCTCCGGCTGAGAAAGTAACCGAAATCGCGGACTGGACCAAAAGCTGGGACTACCGTGAAAAGAACTTTGCCCGTACGTCGCTGTCGGTCAATCCGGCCAAGGCCTGCCAGCCGCTGGGCGCGGTTTTCGTGGCGTCCGGCTTTGAACGGACCATGAGCTTCGTGCATGGCTCACAGGGCTGCGTCGCCTATTACCGTTCGCACCTGTCACGGCATTTCAAGGAGCCGTCTTCCGCGGTTTCCTCGTCCATGACGGAAGACGCGGCGGTGTTCGGTGGCCTGAACAACATGGTGGATGGCCTGGCCAACACCTACAAGCTGTACGACCCCAAGATGATCGCCGTATCGACCACCTGCATGGCGGAAGTTATCGGTGATGACCTGCATGCCTTCATCGAGACGGCAAAAGAAAAGGGTTCGGTGCCCAAGGAATATGACGTTCCTTTCGCGCACACGCCGGCGTTCGTCGGTAGCCATGTCACCGGCTACGACAACATGCTCAAGGGCATCCTGGAGCATTTCTGGAAGGGCAAGACCGCCGTTCCCAACACGTCCATCAACATCATTCCGGGCTTTGACGGCTTCGCGGTGGGTAACAACCGTGAACTGAAGCGTATTCTCGGCCTGATGGGTGTGGAATACACGATCCTGTCGGATGTGTCGGACCAGTTCGATACCCCGTCGGACGGTGAGTTCCGCATGTATGACGGCGGCACCAAGATCGAAGCGGCGCGTGACGCGGTCAACGCGGCGGCCACGATCTCGCTGCAGGAATACTGCACGCCCAAGACGCTGGAATATTGCAATGGCTTTGGCCAGAAGACAGCCGCGCTGAACTACCCGCTGGGTGTCGCGGGTACGGACCAGCTGCTGCAGACGATTTCCGAACTGTCCGGCAAGCCCATCCCGCAAGAGCTGGAAATGGAGCGTGGCCGCCTGATCGACGCGATGGCCGACAGCCAGTCCTGGCTGCATGGCAAGACCTACGCGATCTACGGTGACCCCGATTTCGTTTACGGCATGGCGCGTTTCATCATGGAAACGGGTGGCGAGCCCAAGCACTGCCTGGCGACCAATGGCACCAAGGCATGGGAAGCCAAGATGCAGGAGCTGTTTGACAGCTCACCCTTCGGCGTCGGCTGCAAGGCCTGGGGCGGCAAGGATCTGTGGCACATGCGTTCGCTGCTTGCGACGGAAAAGGTCGATCTGCTGATCGGCAACTCCTATGGCAAGTATCTGGAGCGTGACACCGATACCCCGCTGATCCGTCTCATGTTCCCGATCTTTGACCGGCATCACCATCACCGCTTCCCGGTGTGGGGTTATCAGGGCGCGCTGCGTGTTCTGGTGACGCTGCTGGACAAGATCTTCGACAAGCTGGACGACGATACGATGGACCCCGGTGTGACGGATTATTCCTTTGATCTGACACGCTAATGTTCGCGCCGGGCGGCCCCGTGCCGCCCGGATGCGCGGGAAGATAGGTTGGAGAGGACGATGAGCGACGCTTTGAAGGCGAAGGTTGCCGAACTGTTCAACGAGCCGGGCTGCGATAAAAACGCGGCAAAAGGCGAGAAGGAACGCAAAAAAGGTTGCTCCAAGCCGTTGACGCCTGGCGCCGCTGCGGGCGGCTGTGCGTTTGACGGGGCCAAGATCGCGCTCCAGCCGATTACGGATGTGGTGCATCTTGTTCACGGGCCCCTGGCCTGTGAGGGCAATGGCTGGGATAACCGGCATGCGGCAAGTTCCGGCCCCAAACTGTACCGGCTGGGTGCGACGACGGATCTGTCCCAGATGGATATTGTCATGGGGACGGGTGAAAAACGGCTGTACAAAGCCATCAAGGAGGTGATCGCACGTTACGCGCCACCTGCCGTCTTCGTTTATTCAACCTGTGTTCCCGCATTGATCGGTGATGATATCGGCGCGGTCTGCGCCTACGCATCCGACAAACTTGGCACGCCGTGCATACCCGTCGACGCGCCGGGATTTGTCGGGTCCAAGAATCTGGGGAACAAGCTGGCGGGTGAGGCGCTGCTCGATCATGTGATCGGCACGATGGAGCCCGAAGTCAGCACCCCTTACGACATCAATATCCTGGGTGAATATAACCTGTCCGGTGAACTGTGGCAGGTCCGTCCGCTATTTGAGGCCCTGGGAATCCGTGTTCATGCCTGCGTGACCGGCGATGCCCGGTATCGCGAAGTCGCGTCCGCGCACCGCGCGAAAGTGAATATGATGGTGTGTTCGACCGCACTCATCAATGTCGCGCGCAAGATGGAAGAACGCTGGGGCATTCCCTATTTCGAAGGTTCATTTTACGGCATAAGCGATACGTCGACGGCCCTGCGTGCGGTGGCGAAACTGCTGGTGTCCCGTGGCGCGCCGGAAGACTTGATCGAGCGGACCGAGGCACTGGTCGCCACCGAGGAGGCCCGGGCCTGGGCACGTATCGAGCCGTACCGCCAGCGTCTGGCGGGCAAGCGGGTGCTGCTTTATACCGGCGGCGTCAAATCATGGTCGATCGTTTCGGCCCTGCAGGAAATGGGGATGGTGGTGGTCGGCACCTCGGTCCGCAAATCCACCGATAACGACAAGCAGAAGATCAAGGACATCATGGGCGGTGACGCGCACATGGTCGACAGCATCCCCC
The DNA here is from genome assembly GCF_021295395.1 of Komagataeibacter sp. FNDCR2. Classification (NCBI taxonomy): domain Bacteria; kingdom Pseudomonadati; phylum Pseudomonadota; class Alphaproteobacteria; order Acetobacterales; family Acetobacteraceae; genus Komagataeibacter; species Komagataeibacter sp. FNDCR2. The sequence goes on along the minus strand of NZ_JAIWOU010000001.1, from coordinate 1,383,648 downwards.
CGCGTGAGATGTACGCCCAGCTCCGCCGTGGTGATGCCGATATCCTGCTGTCGGGCGGTCGCACGCAGTTTGTCGCGCTGAAGGCGCGCGTGCCATGGCTCGACATCAATCAGGAACGGCACGAAGCCTATGCCGGATATGACGGAATGGTCACGCTGGTGCAGGAACTCGATCGTTCCCTGTCCAATCCGGTCTGGGCGGATGTGCGGCGGCTGGCGCCATGGGAGGAGGGCGATACGGAAGACTGGCTGGACGATAACGTGCCCCGCCTGACACCTTTGGCAAGGGAGGGATAAATGGCTGAAATCATCAAGTCACGTAAACCCGTCTCGATCAATCCGCTCAAGTCTTCCACGCCGCTGGGCGCGGCCCTGGCCTATCTGGGCATGGAGGGGGCGGTTCCCCTGCTTCATGGTTCGCAGGGCTGTACTTCCTTTGCGCTTGTCCTTCTCGTCCGGCATTACAAGGAGGCCATTCCCCTCCAGACCACCGCGATGGATGAGGTCGCCACCATCCTGGGCGCGGCGGGCAACATGGAAGAAGCGTTGCTGAACCTGCAACGCCGGATGAAGCCACGCTTTATCGGGATCGCCTCCACCGCCCTGGTGGAAACACGCGGTGAGGATTATGTCGGGGATCTGAAGCTGATCCTGGCGCGGCAGCCCGAACTGGCCGACACGTCTGTCGTGTTCGCATCGACCCCCGATTACATCGGGGCGCTGGAAGACGGATGGGCCGCCGCCGTCAGCGCCGTGATCGAGGGCATCGTGGCGCCATGGTCCCCGGCCGTCACATCATTCCAGCAGGTCAATGTCCTGCCCGGTGTCAACCAGACACCCGCCGATATTGAATACCTGCGTGACCTGATCGAAAGTTTCGGGCTGTATCCGGTCATCCTGCCCGATCTGTCCGGTTCGCTGGATGGTCACATAGCCGAGGACTGGTGCCCCACAACCCAGGGGGGCGCACGGCTGGAAGAAGTGGCGCAGATGGCGCGCGCCGTCCACACCATCGCCATTGGCGAACACATGCGCCAGCCTGCCGATCTGCTCGGGAGCCTGACGGGCGTGCCGGTCACGGTGTTTCCCACCCTGACGGGGCTGGCGCCCAATGACCGCCTGCTGTCCCTGCTCTCGCATATTTCGGGCAAGGCGGTGCCGGGGCGGTACCGGCGCCAGCGGAGCCAGCTTCTGGATGCGATGCTGGACGGGCACTTCTATTTCGGTGGCAAGCGGATCGCCATTGCCAGTGACCCGGATCTGCTGTTCAGCCTGTCGCAGTTCTTCACCGGCATGGGCGCCAAAATCGTGGCGGCCGTGTCCTCGACCGCCAATTCCCCCAATCTGGCGCAGATTCCGACCGAGAGTGTCATTATCGGTGACCTGACGGATATGGAAGACGCCGTGCGCGCTGCGGGCGGGGCGGATCTGCTGGTCACCCACAGCCATGGCCGGCAGTCCGCCGAACGTCTGGGTATCCCCCTGATGCGGGTGGGCTTTCCCATTTTCGATCGCCTTGGCACGGCTCATATGCAGACGGTCGGGTATTGTGGCACGCGGGATCTGATTTTCCGTGTCGCCAACCTGTTCATGGGGCAGATGCATGAACATAAGCCGGACGATTTCGCGCCCGCGCGGACTGCCCCTTTTAACGAGGAGATTGTGCATGACAGCGCGTCACTTGCAGCTCATTGATCCCGCGCCAGCCGATGCCGGTGCGGGTGATGCTGTGGCTGCACCCGTGCCCCGGCTGCGTATCGCGATCGCGACGCAGGATATGAAGTCCCTGAACGCGCATTTCGGCTCGGCGCGCCGGTTTGCCGTATGGGACGTCACACCGGACGAGGCGCATTTTGTCGAGGCCGTGGGCTTTGATGAGGTGTCGGACGAATCTGGCGCGCACAAGGTTGAGGGAGACGACAAGATCGGCCCCAAGGTCGATGCCCTGACCGGCTGTAACCTTCTTTTCGTACTGGCTATTGGCGGACCGGCCGCGGCCAAGGTTGTCGGTGCGCGCATTCATCCCGTCAAGCTGCCCACCGCACAGAGCATCCCGTCCGTTATCGAACGGGTACAGACCATGATGACCGGCAACCCGCCGCCATGGCTGCGCAAGGCGATGGGCGCGGCGACGCCACGTTCCATGGATTTTCTGGATGAGGAGGACTGACGATGTCGCAGGCAGGTAATGAAGTCATTGATGATCCCATGGCGACACCGTTCATGAAGGCGCTGATCGGGCGTATCCGGGCGGAAGACATGTACGGTGCGTGGGAGCGCAAGAAGGATACGGCGCTGCTGGACGATTACATCGTCACCAAGGAAGAGCGCCGCGCCATGCCGATGATCAGTGATCCGGATCCCGACACGCTGGCGCGGGTCGAGACCTTCTATCAGGCGGTTGGTCTGGCCATCGAGCAGGAGACGGGGCTCATGGCCTCTCCGATGATGAAGATGAGCCATGAGGGTTTCGGTCGCGTGATCCTGACAACCGGCCGGCTGGTTGTCCTGGCCAGGTCACTGCGCGATGTGCATCGTTTCGGATTTGACAGTCTGGCGGCGCTGGCGCGTGAGGGCGAAAAGGCGGTCCGTCAGGCGATCGCGCAGATTGAAGAGTTTCCCGAAGTCGCTCGGGCATAACGGAGGAAGATAATGGTGCAGATTGCGGACATGAAGGCGGAACTGAAAAAGCTGTCCGCGCGGGCAACGCAGGCCAAGATGGATCTGCATGATCTGGCCGAGGATCTGCCCATCAACTGGCAGACAATCACGGCGGTCGCCGCACGGGCCCATCAGGCCTATGCGGATCTGACCGCCAAGCGCGAGGCGCTCAAAGCCGCTGAAGAAAAGGCAGGGGAATAATTATGGATTGCGTAACCCGTGACGGCCGGCCCTGGCAGCCGGATTATCTTCTCTCGATCAACCCGGCGGTCTGTATCGGCTGCGGGCGCTGCTTCAAGGTCTGTGGCCGTGGTGTCATGACCCTGCGCGGAATTGATGATGAAGGGAATGTCGTCGATGATGAAGATGAGGATGACGGAGACGTCGAACGCCGCGTGATGGTGATGGCGGATGCCGGTGCCTGCATAGGCTGCGGCGCATGCGCCCGGGTATGCCCGACCGACTGCCAGGCGCACGGAGCCGCCTGAAACCCGAAAAGACGGAAGAAAAGCAATGCAGGCCACAGATATCTACGGCTGGCTCATGGCCGGCAGCGCGGGGGGCGAATGCGACCAGTTCGATGCCCATGTGGTCGCATCCATTCTGGCGCTGTCCCTGGTTCAGGCGCGTGAGCGGTCGGTCCCGCTTGCGCAACTGACCGGGCTGGGCGGACAGGACATGGTCGAACTGGTCGGCAAGACACTGCCCGGCGCCAGGGAACGTTTCGAACGCCTGATGGAAATGCCCGCGCCGGAGGTGGATGAGACCGAAGCCGCGTTGCGCGACCTGCTGCGCCGGGGCAACAGCAGCGAGGATACGGCCTGGGGGCAGTTGGTTTCCGCCCTGATCGCCCGCCGCGCGATGGAGCCCAATCATTTGTGGCAGGATCTGGGGTTGCGCCACAGGCGAGAACTCTCCTGGCTGCTTGAACGTCATTTCGAACCGCTGGCGCGGCGGAACGATGCGGACATGAAATGGAAAAAATTCTTCTTCCGCCTCATCTGCCGTGATGAGGGCTACAGCATTTGTTCCACTCCCGTCTGTGACGAATGTGACGACTTCGACCAGTGCTTTGGTGAGGAAGACGGCGAAAGCCTGCTCGCGCGCATAGCGGCGGGCAAGGTTGCATAAGGAACCGCGCGTTTAACGCAACGGAAATTCCGGTCCCGGCCCTGAGCCGGGATTTTTTTATTTGTCGCGTCCGGACACGTCAGGAAGCCGACAAAGTTGTAAACCGGACAGATTCCGTACGGAGAAGTGGTCGATACCTCCTGTCCGTTCTTGGCACGGTGTTTGCGTCCTCCCTAACAAACCTTTCTTGGAAAGAGGAGTTCGCGATGATCCAGCTGACGCCAAGTGCCTGTGACGCCGTTCGCTCGGCAATCGCAGGGGCAGCCGGCCCGGTCGATGGCATCCGCATCATGGTCGAATCCGGTGGCTGTTCCGGCTTCAAATACATGATGGGACTGGTCTCGGCGCCCGAACCGTCCGACGTGATCATGGAAATGGATGGCGTGAAGGTTTTTGTCGATGCGGAAAGCATGCCGCATCTGGACGGCACGACTGTCGATTTTGTCGTGACGCTGGAACAGTCCGGTTTCTCGTTCGACAATCCGAACGCGGCATCCAAATGCTCTTGCGGAAAATCCTTCAGTTAATACGCGTACCAGGCGATTTCACCAGGTAACGGGAGGCGTGCCCCATGTGGGAATACTCTGATAAAGTACAGGAATACTTCTTCAACCCGAAAAACGCGGGAACGCTGGACGACGCCAGCGGCGTTGGGGAAGTGGGCGCCATTGCCTGTGGCGACGCGCTGAAGCTCATGATCAAGGTTGATCCGGAATCGGAACGGATTACCGATGCACGCTTCCAGACGTTTGGATGCGGTTCGGCGATTGCGTCCTCCTCCGCCCTGACGGAGATCATTATCGGCAAGACGCTCGATGAGGCGCTGAAGATCACCAATCAGGACATTGCCGATTTCCTCGGCGGCCTTCCCCCTGAAAAGATGCACTGCTCGGTCATGGGGTATGAGGCGTTGCGCGCGGCGGTGGCCAACTACCGTGGCGAGGTCTGGGAAGATGACCACGAGGAAGGCGCGCTGCTGTGCAAGTGCTTCGGCATTGACGAAGGCATGATCGAGCGCGCGGTCCGTAACAACGGCCTGACGAGCATGGAGCAGGTGGCTCATTTCACCAAGGCGACGGGAAGCTGCGGCACCTGTGTCGAAGGGGTGGAAGCCGTTCTGGAAAAGACCAATGCCGAGATGGTGGCCGAAGGTCTGCTCGACCCGGCCCAGGCCTTTGTCATGGGCGCGGTTCCGGTTGTTCCGGGGCGCCAGCAGCGCAAATCCCCGGTCGCGCCGCCCGCGCCCGCCAGCTCCAAGATGACGACCGTGCAGAAGATCCGCGTGATCGAGGAAGTTCTGGAGGAACTGCGCCCCGCGTTGCGCAACGATGGCGGCGATTGCGAACTGGTGGATGTGGAAGACAACCGCGTGATGGTCCGCATGACCGGCGCGTGCGTCAACTGCCAGCTTGCGGCGGTGACGGTGCAGGGCATTCAGGCGCGTCTGGCCGAACGGCTGGGCATGCCGGTACGCGTTATTCCGGTTCCGGCTGGAAAATAAGGGAGTGGGCAAGATGAAGGCGGTTTATCTCGACAATAATGCAACCACCCGTGTCGATCCGGCTGCGGTTGCCGCAATGCTGCCCTTCTTCACCGAACAGTTCGGTAATGCATCATCCATGCATGCCTTCGGTTCGGAAGTGGGCGGCGCGGTGCTGAAGGGGCGGCGGCAGCTTCAGGCGCTGCTGGGCGCGCAGTTCGACCATGAAATCGTCTTTACCGGCGGCGGTACCGAATCCGACAATACGGCGATCCTTTCCGCGCTGGAAACGCAGGGCGCGCGTAACGAGATTGTGACAAGCGCCGTGGAACATCCCGCCGTGCTGGCCCTGTGCGCGTGGCTGGAAAAATCCCGTGGCATCAAGGTGCATTATATCGGCGTGGACGCGCGCGGCCGGCTGGATGTCGAGGCGTATCGCAAGGCGCTGTCACCGCGCACCGCCATAGCCTCCATCATGTGGGCGAATAACGAAACCGGCACGATTTTCCCCGTGGAAATGCTGGCCGAACTCGCCCATGAAGCCGGGGCCCTGTTCCATACCGACGCGGTACAGGCCGTAGGCAAGATCCCGATGAACCTGAAGGAGACGGCGATCGACATGCTGTCCCTGTCCGGGCACAAGCTGCACGCGCCCAAGGGTATCGGGGCGCTGTATGTAAGGCGCGGCGTGCGGCTGCGGCCACTGATCCGTGGCGGACATCAGGAACGTGGGCGGCGCGCGGGCACGGAGAACGCGCCCGGCATTGTCGCCCTTGGTGTCGCGGCGGAACTGGCGCAGCAGCATATCGAGGATGAAAACACCCGCGTGCGGGCCATGCGCGACCGGCTGGAGCAGGGACTGCTGCAGCGGATCGGCAATTCGTTCGTGGCGGGGGATGTGGACAACCGCCTGCCCAACACGGCCAATGTCGCGTTCGAGTATATCGAGGGTGAAGCCATCCTGCTGCTCATGAACAAGGCGGGCATCGCGGCGTCGTCCGGGTCGGCCTGCACGTCCGGCTCGCTTGAGCCGTCGCATGTCCTGCGTGCGATGAAAGTGCCGTACACCGCGGCGCATGGTGCCATCCGCTTCTCGTTCTCGCGTGAGAACACGGATGAGGACGTGGATCATGTGCTGGAAGTCATGCCATCCATTATTGCCAAGTTGCGGGAAATGTCCCCATTCTGGGACGGCAAGAACGCCGGCCAGTCCGGTTTTGCGCCGACCTATGCCTGATCCTGCATTTTGCAGGGCAAGAGAGGGGACGCCATATGTCAGACTGCACACGCCTGATCATAAATGACACCACCCTCAGGGACGGTGAACAGGCACCCGGTGTTGCGTTCACCGCTGCGGAAAAGCTCGAAATCGCCCGTGCCCTGGATCAGGCGGGCGTGGACGATATCGAGGCGGGCGTGCCCGCAATGGGCGATGACGAGATAGCCGTCATCGCCGCCATTGGTGACACGGTGCAGCGCGCGCGTGTCATCCCATGGTGCCGGATGCGCCATGAAGACATCCTGGCCGTCCGACGTACCGGGCTGGACAGCATCCATCTGTCGGTTTCAACCTCCATGCGCCAGATCATGGCCAAGTACCGCACCTCTCCACGTCGCGTACTGGATATGGTCCATGATGTGGTGTCGCATGCCAGCGATTGCGGTCTTGCCGTGTCGGTCGGGGGGGAGGATGCCAGCCGCGCGGATATACCCTTTTTGCTGGATCTGATCGGTGTCGCGCAGCAGGCCGGGGCTTTCCGGTTCCGCTATGCCGATACGCTGGGGATCATGGAGCCGTTTGGGGTCTATGAAATCATGACCCGGCTGCGCGAGAGTTGCAGGCTCCAGATCGAATTCCATGGTCATGATGATCTGGGTCTGGCGACCGCCAATACACTGGCCGCCATCCGCGGTGGCGCCCATAGCGCCAGCGTAACCGTGCTGGGGCTGGGGGAGCGGGCGGGAAACGCCGCGCTGGAGGAAGTCGTGGTCGGGGCGCCGCGTCTGGTCGGGTGCCAGAGCAGTGTCAATCCCGCGCAGTTGCCTGAGCTTGCGTCACTGGTCGCCCAGGCTTCGGGTCGTGCAATTCCGGTGGACAAGGCAATTGTGGGCGACAGTGTGTTCCGTCATGAATCCGGCATTCATGTCTCGGGCCTGCTGCGCGATGCGGGAACCTATGAAGCGCTGGATCCCATGCAGTTCGGGCGGCGGCGGGAAATCGTGCTGGGGAAGCATTCCGGCCGGGCCGCCATGCGCCATGCGCTGGAAACGCTGGGGCTTGAGGCGGATGACGCGCTTGTTGTCGGTATGCTGGCGTCGGTGCGGGAACGGGCCTCGGTCGCCAAGCGCAACGTCGCGCTGAACGAAGTCGCGGAACTATATGCCGCCATGTCGGGCTGTGCCCGGACACGGTGAGATGAACCTATACGGGGCAGGACCCACAGGGGAACAAGACGATGGGAATACTGGACGAACTGCGCCAGCTTTCAGCGGCTGAAGATTTTTTTCGCGTACTGGACGTGCCGTACGACCCGCAGGTGCTCAATGTCGCGCGGCTGCATATTCTGCGCCGCATGGGCACCTACCTGAATGCCAATGACCTCGAGCAGGGTGAGGACGATGAGGCCCGCCGTGCGCTGTGCCGCGCCCAGCTTGAGCGCGCCTATGACGATTTCACCCGCTCGACACCCATTACGGAACGGGTGTTCAAGGTGCATCGTGACGCCATCCGGCCATCAGGCGGTTTTGTCAGCCTGTCGGAGTTGACACAAAGCGAGGACTAAAACCCGACGTAATCGTGTCGTCCCTGTCCGGTGGGCCGGCATCTTGATGCGATTGCCCGTAGTTCGCAGCAGGTCCGGCAGTTGGCACGTATTTTGCGGCTTGGGGGACAGGACGTGCATGGCACGCCGAGGGAGCTCGTGGAAATGCAAATATTTGTCTGTATCAAACAGGTTCCGGACAGCGGGCAGATCCGCGTTCACCCTGTGACCAATACGATCATGCGGCAAGGTGTGCCGACAATCATCAACCCCTACGATCTGTTCGGGCTGGAGCAGGCGCTGCGCCTGCGTGACAGGTTCGGCGGTGAGGTCACGGTGATGACAATGGGTCCGCCGATGGCCGTGGACAGCCTGCGCAAGGCCCTGACCTATGGGGCGGATCGCGCTGTCCTGCTGACGGACCGCGTTTTCGCCGGGTCCGATACCCTGGCGACCAGTTATGCGCTGTCCAACCTGATCCTGAAGGCGGGCGAGACCTGGGGCGCGCCTGACATCGTGTTCTGCGGCAAGCAGACCATCGATGGCGATACCGCGCAGGTTGGTCCCGGCATCGCCCGCCGTCTGGGCCTGTCGCAGCTGACCTACGTGTCGGGTATTGACGACATGGACCTGACGGACCGGCAGATACTGGTGCGCCGCCGTGGCGACCATGGGGTGCAGGTCCTGCGGTCACAGTTGCCCGTCATGGTTACGATGATGGAAGGCTCGAACGAAATCCGTCGCGGAACGCAGGCGGACGCATTGCGCGCGGCCCGTGCCGAAGTGGTGCAGTGGAACGCCGCCACGGTCGGCATACCCGATATCGGTCTGTGCGGCCTGCGTGGCTCGCCCACGGTCGTAAAGAAGGTCTTCGCCCCGACCGCCCGCGAGGAAACGGCCGAGATGGTCCCCACGACGGACTCGTCCCCGGCCGCAATGGCGGACGCGCTGATCGATCAGATCTTTACCCGCCAACCCGCACTGCAGGACGATCTGCTCCGGCAGGCGGCCGGACACTGAAGGAAAGACTGGCATGAGTAATCAAACTTCACGGCCAGCAGGAAGCGGCCGCGCCAACATGAAGCGGGAGCTGCCGGAACATTTCCGCTCCTACAAGCATGTATGGGTTTTTATCGAATTCGAACACGGCCGGATTCATCCCGTCTCGCTGGAACTGCTTGGGGAAGGGCGCAAGCTCGCTGACAAGCTGGAAGTCGAACTGGCGGCCGTAATCGCGGGAAGCGGGCACGATGCGCTGGAAGAAGTGGCCAAGACCTCTTTTTCCTACGGTGCCGACCTGGCCTATATCATCGATGATCCCGTCCTGGCGGATTACCGTAACGAACCCTACACGCGGGTCATGACGGCGCTGGTGGAAAAGTACCAGCCTGAAATCATGCTTCTGGGCGCGACGGTCCTGGGGCGCGATCTGGCGGGCGCGGTGGCGACAACCCTCAAGACCGGCCTGACAGCGGATTGCACCGAGCTTGCAATTGATGGCGAGCGTTCGCTTGCGGCCACTCGGCCGACATTTGGCGGGTCGCTCCTGTGCACGATCCATACGCTGAACTACCGCCCGCAGATGGCGACCGTCCGGCCCCGCGTCATGGCGATGCCGGTCGCGCAGGAAGGGCGCACCGGGCGTATCGTCGATTTCAAGGTCGACCTGAAGGAAGAAGACATCATCACCAAGGTGCTCGACTTCCTGCCCGACACCGCGAATGAAGCCGCCCAGCTTGCCTTTGCCGACATCGTGGTGGCCGGCGGGATCGGGCTGCGCACAAGCGAGAACGTGCAGCTCGTGCGTGATCTGGCCGATGCGCTGGGCGGGGACTGGGGCGGTTCGCGCCCGCTGGTGCAGAAGGGCTGGATCCCCGCGGAACGGCAGATCGGCCAGACCGGAAAGACCATTCGGCCACGGCTGTATATCGCGGCCGGGATTTCGGGTGCGATCCAGCACCGTGTTGGCGTGGAAGGGGCGGATCTTATTGTTGCAATCAATACCGACCCGCGCGCGCCGATTTTTGATTTCGCGCATGTGGGAATTACGGCCGATGCAATTACGCTGCTGCCGGCACTGACCCGTGCATTCAGGCAGCGCCTGAGCGTAAACCGGATGGCGGGTTGAGGAGAGAGCGATGACTCACGAGCATTTTGACGCCATCGTCGTCGGTGCGGGCCCGTCAGGTAATGCTGCGGCCTATACCATGGCGCAGCGGGGCCTGAAGGTCCTGCAGATCGAGCGCGGGGAGTATTCCGGCTCCAAGAACGTGCAGGGCGCGATCCTGTATTCCGATGCGCTGGAAAAGATCATCCCCGACTTCCGCGAGGAAGCGCCGCTGGAGCGGCACGTGATCGAACAGCGGATCTGGATGATGGACGACACCGGGCATACCGGCATGCACCATCGCAGTGACGACTATAACGAGGACAAGCCCAACCGCTACACGATCATCCGCGCGCAGTTTGATAAATGGTTCAATCGGTGCGTGCGTGAGATGGGCGTGACCGTCCTGTTCGAGACAACGGTCACCAGCCTGATCACCGATGAGAACAAGCGGGTCATCGGCGTGCAGACGGATCGCGACGGCAACGGTATCTTTGCCGATGTGGTGGTCCTTGCCGAAGGCGTGAACGGGCTTGTCGGCCAGCGTTCGGGATTGCGCAAGGAACTGCGCCCCGAGGATGTGGCGCTGGCGGTCAAGGAAATGCACTTCCTTCCGCAGGATGTGATCGACGCGCGCTTCAACCTCAAGGGCGAGGAAGGCGTGGTGATCGAGGCCATGGGCACGATCACGGATGGCATGGTCGGCACGGCCTTCCTTTACACCAACCGGGAATCGATTTCGGTGGGTGTGGGCTGTCTGGTCAGCGAGTTCGCGAAAAGTGGCGAGGCGACACCCCACGGCATTCTTGACCGTTTCAAGAGCCACCCCAGCATCAAGGCCCTGCTGGAAGGCTCCGAGATCAAGGAATATGCCGCGCATCTGATCCCCGAAGGCGGCTTCCGCGCCGTACCCGAACTGGTCGGGGATGGCTGGATCGTGGTGGGTGACGCGGGGCATTTCGTCAATGCGGTGCATCGTGAAGGCTCCAACCTGGCGATGACCACTGGCCGCCTGGCCGGGGAAGTCGTGGCGAACATTCTTGGCTCGTGCATGACCTGCACGCGTGAAAACCTGCAGACTTACGTCAAGCTGCTTGAAGACTCCTTCGTGATGAAGGATATGAAGAAATACAAGAACGTGCCACGGATGCTGGAACAGGGTGGCCGCCATATCATGGACCTGTATCCGCGGTTGCTGAACCGCTCGGCACAGACATGGTTCCGTGTCGACGGGAAGGACAAGAAGTCCAAGGAATCCGATATTCTGCGTAGTGCGCGGCAGGCCCGCGGGGTGACCGGGCTGCTGGGTGATGCATTCAAACTGGCGAGGGCATGGCGATGAGCGACGATCGGGTAGAAAACCGTCTGTTCCAGAACAGATATGTCGTGGATGTGGGGCGTCCGCATATCGAGGTGCGCCCGCACGAGGTTCCTTCGCGCGAGCTGGTGGCCATGACGCGGGTCTGTCCGGCGGGCTGCTACAGCCAGAACGAACAGGGTCAGGTCGAGATCACGGCGGATGGCTGCATGGAATGCGGAACCTGCCGTGTCGTCTGCTCCAAGTCGGGCGACATTGAATGGAACTATCCGCGAGGCGGTTATGGCGTCCTGTTCAAGTTCGGATGAGTGTCTGGCCCCGCTGACCAATACCCTGCTTGATACGCTGCTTGCGGAAGATGTGCCTTTTGGTGATCTGACAACGCGGGCGCTGGGTATTGGAAAGAATCCCGGGGTCATGACATTTGCCGCCAGGCATGAGCAGGTTGTGTGCTGCACGGAAGATGTGGCCGCACTCCTGACGCGCCTGGGGGCGGATGCCGAAATTGTGACAAGAAGCGGTACGCGTGTGGCGCCCGGGCAGCTTCTGCTCCGGGCGTCCGGCCCCGCTGGCGCGCTGCATCTTGGGTGGAAAGTTACCCAGACACTGCTGGAATGGGCGGCGGGCATCGCGACGGAAACGAATGACATCGTCCTGGCCGCGCGGGCGGCGGGCAATGCGCCCGCACCCGGTGTGGCCATTGCCTGTTCGCGCAAGGCGCCGCCGCTGACACGGGCCGTAGCGGTACGTGCGGTTCAGGCCGGTGGCGGGATCATGCACCGGACCGGGCTGTCCGACACCATTCTTGTCTTCGCGGAACATCTGGCCTTCATGGATCCCTGTAGCGGGCTGGATCAGGCGATTTCCCGGTTGCGGGCCAATGCGCCGGAACGGCGGATCGTGATTGAAGTCTGTAATCCGGACACCGCCATGGCGGCGGCCCGTGCGGGGGCCGAGGCCCTGCAACTGGAAAAATTCACACCGGAAGAACTGTCGCAGCTTCGCGCCAGTCTGGCCACCGCCGGTCTGTCCCCGCGCATTGTGGCCGCAGGCGGTATCAATGCCCGGAATGTAGGCGAGTATGTAAAGGCTGGGGCCGATATTATCGTGACTTCCGCGCCCTATGCGGCGAAACCACGTGATGTGCAGGTTGAAATCAGACCGGCATAATGCTGCGTGTTGATAAATTTCATTAACCTGTATTCAATTGTGATTTCCAGAATAAATTATTATTATCAATAGGCTATGCATCATGGCCGGACCAAGTATCCAAAATTTCATCGAAGCTGAATTGTTTTGTGAAACTTGTATTGATAGAATGTAACCTGCACGTAATTGACAACTGCATGCATAATATCCGTTCAGAATTTCAGGATATTATATAAATACTTAGAAAGGGTTAAAAATGAAAATCAGTGCACGTAACCAGATCGCCGGCAAGATCGTTGAAATCGTCAAGGGTGCGACGACATCTCATGTCGGCATTGATATTGGCGGCAAGGTCATCACGGCTTCCATCACCAATGAATCCGTGGCGGACATGAAGCTCAAGGTGGGTGAACACGCAACCGCCATTATCAAGGCATCTGACGTTATGGTCGGCGTGTAAAAGAAAACATCCCCACCTGTGTCACTTCATGGGTGGGGATATTTTTCAAAAAGCTTCTAAAACAGCCCATACATGAAGCGGGGATTGTCCTTTACTGCGTCTGTATCAGGACTGATAATCCAGCCCGATATCCAGAACCCGCACGGTATGCGTAAGCCAGCCGAGTGAAATCAGGTCAACGCCGGTCCGCGCCACGGCCAGGACGGTTTCCGGTGTGATACCGCCCGATGCCTCGGTTACGGCCCGACCATCCACCAGCCGCACGGCCTCGCGCAGCATGTCAGGTGGCATGTTATCGAGCAGGAAGACATCGACCCCACCCACGTCCAGCCCTTCGGCCAACTGTTCCAGCGTATCGACTTCAAGCTCGATGCGGACCAGATGACCCGCTGTGGCGCGGGCGCGTTCAACCGCGGGCCGGATGCCGCCAGCAAAAGCCAGATGGTTGTCTTTTATCAAAATGGCATCATCCAGCCCAAAGCGATGATTGTTCCCACCGCCCGCTCGCACCGCGTATTTCTGGATCGCGCGCAGGCCGGGCATGGTCTTGCGCGTGCAGGTGATATTGGCGCGGTACGGACGCACCAGATCAACCAGTTGCGCGGTGGCGGTGGCGATACCGCTGAGATGCGAGAGGAAATTCAGCCCGACCCGCTCCCCGGACAGGATGCCACGGGCAGGCCCCTTCACCGTGGCAAGGCAGGTTCCGGCGCTGACGGCCTGCCCATCGGTAACATGGGGTTCGAACACGATGCGCGGATCCATAAGCGCAAAGGAGAGCCGGGCCATGGCCAGGCCCGCGATAACGCCGTCCTGCCGGGCAATAAAAGCCGCCCGTACAGGCGCATCGGCATCCGCTATGACGGCATCGGTGGTCAGATCGCCCGCACGGCCCAGATCTTCCAGAAGCCCGGCGCGCACAAGCGGTTCAAGCATGATGTCGGGCAGGGGATGAATCATGTGGGTGTTCTCTCATGTTCTGGAAGGCTGGGCGTCCTGCCGGTTTCCATCGTGCTGGCGATCCCCCCGAGCAGTTCCGGCAGGGTGAAGCCGGATGATGTACCAGCCGCAGGGGCTGTGGGGAAATCGCTGCGGAAGTGCGCGCCCCGGCTTTCATGGCGTTGTAGTGCTGCGTACAGGATGGCAGCGCAGACCAGCCCGGCATCGGTCTGTATATCAGGCAGCATCTGCCGTAACCCTTCCTGCAGGCTGGCGCCCGTGCGGATGACGCCCGCATGACGGCTCATGATCCGGCGGTAGGGCTGTGATGGGGAAGACTGCACGGTTTCCCCCCCCGAAGCCGGCATGACGGATGGGGGGGCGGGCATTGCGCAGCCATCAAGCGCCTGCCCTATCCATGAACCGAACGCCGCTGCTTCAAGCAGGGAATTGCTGGCCAGCCGGTTTGCCCCATGCAGGCCGGTACAGGCGACTTCCCCCGCCGCCCACAGGCCCGTAACATTGGTGCGCCCCTGTATGTCCACCACCACGCCGCCCATGTGGTAATGGGCGGCGGGCCGGATGGGTATGGGCTGCGTGACCGGGTTGACCCCATGCGCCTGGCACAGTGCCGAGATGGCCGGGAAATGCCGGGGAAAATCAGCGCCGATCGCCGTGCGGGCATCAAGGTATATTTTGTGCCCCTGCATCATATGCCGCCATACGGCACGTGATACGGTGTCGCGCGTGGCCAGTTCATGGGTAAAACGGGCACCGGTCTCATCCACCAGAATGGCGCCTTCGCCACGCACGGCCTCGCTGATCAGGCACAGGCGCTGCCCCTCTTTCCCGGCGGACAGGGCGGTGGGGTGGAACTGCACGAATTCCATATTGCCCAGAACGGCCCCCGCGCGGGCGGCAATGGCCAGACCGCTGCCGGTCGCACCTACGGGATTGGTCGTATCGGCGAACAGGCTGCCCACCCCGCCCGTCGCCAGCACAACCGCCGTGCTGGGCAGGGTCAGTAGCTGCCCTGAAATGGTCAGCCGCAGGCCCGCCACCGCGCCATCCTGGACCACGACATCACGCGCGCAGGCATGTTCGACCACGGTGATGCGCGGGGTCTGGCGCACGCGGGCGACCAGCGCGCGCATGATCATGGCCCCGGTGGCGTCTTCCCCCGCATGGACGATGCGGCGGCGTGAATGCGCGGCTTCCAGCCCCGGTTGCAGGCTTCCGTCAGCCTGCCGGTCCCATTCCACACCCAGATCCGTCAGGCGGGCGATGATGGATGGCCCCTCGCGGGTAATGCGCTCAACAACCTGTCGGTCGCACAGTCCGGCCCCGGCTTCGAGCGTGTCCGCCGCATGTAGTGCAGGCGAATCATCAGGGCCTACGGCGGCGGCCATGCCCCCTTGCGCCAGTACGCTCGCGCCGGGTGGGGGTGTCACATCTTCCAGTCGCCCCGTACAGAACAGGACGCAGCGGCGCGTCGTGGACAGCGCCGTCATGACCCCCGCCAGCCCCGCACCGACAACAAGCGGTTGACCGGCAAGCTGTTCTAGCGGGGGGGGGCTGGTGGTCATATCGCCAGCATGCGTTCAACGGCGCGCCGGCCGCGGCTGGCAAGCTCCGGGTCCAGCGTGACTTCATGCGTCATGGTTTCCAGCGCCTGGCGGATGTTGGACAACGTGATGCGTTTCATGTGCGGGCAGAGGTTGCACGGGCGCACGAAGGAAGTCTGGGGATATTTCACCGCGAGATTGTCGCTCATGGAACATTCGGTCACCAGCAGGATGCGGCTGCCGGCATGCGCGCGCACGAAATCACCCATCATGGCGGTCGAGCCGCTGAAGTCGGACGCGGCGACGACTTCCGGCGGGCATTCGGGGTGCGCGATGACGATCAGGCCGGGATGGTCGGCGCGCATGCGGGCGATTTCCTCGGGCGTGAAGCGTTCATGCACCTCGCAGTGACCGGGCCACGTAATCATCCGGATGCCGGTTTCGGCTTCGATATTGCGGGCAAGATATTCGTCGGGAATCATGATGACCCGGTCGGTGCCCAGACTTTCCACCACCCGTTTCGCATTGCCCGATGTGCAGCAGACATCGGTCTCGGCCTTCACCTCCGCCGAGGTATTGACGTAGGAGACCACCGGCACGCCCGGATACTGTTCGCGCAGTGCGCGGACATCCCGCGCGGTAATGGAATCCGCCAGTGAACAGCCCGCATGCAGGTCCGGTATCAGGACCGTGCTGTGCGGGTTGAGCATCTTGGCCGTTTCCGCCATGAAATGGACACCGGCCATGACAATGACATCGGCCTCCGTTTCCTGTGCTTCACGGGCGAGGGCAAGGCTGTCGCCCCGGATGTCGGCCACGCAATGGAAGATTTCCGGCGTCTGGTAATTATGCGCCAGGATGACGGCGTTGCGCTCCCGCTTCAGGACTTCTATCGCCCGGATATCCTCGACAAAGGTCTCCCATTCCATTTCGGGGACCAGATGACGCACCCGGTCATACAGCCCATCCGTTCCGTCCTGCAACGCGATCTGGTTCATGGTCATTCTTCCTTCCCATTCCCGCCAGAGGTTTATGCTCATATTGAGTATAAGCCGCCTGACAGGGGCCGACCCGACACTTCCAAAGCGAAACAGCCTGTTTGTCAATCAGGATTTTCGTGGGGTCTGCTACCCGGTGCCTATGGCAGGGCGAGGGGAACCTTGGTGCCCGTAATCTGTCGCGCCTGCCTGACTTCCCCACAGAAACGGAACAGCCGGGCGGGCCTGCCGCCGGTCCGTTCCTCCATCGCGCCTGTTTCTTCAATCAGTTGCTGCTGCATGATCAGCCGCCGGAAGTTCTGCTTGTGTATATGGACACCCGACAGGCTTTCCACCATACGCTGTAGTTGCAGAAGCGTGAATTCTTCCGCCATCAGTTCAAACACGACCGGGCGGTAACGTATCTTTGCACGCAGCCGCGCCATGCCGGTGGCCAGGATGCGGCGGTGGTCATGATACATCGCCTGCCCGGGCACCGCATGTTCGGGGGGGCAACCGGCTTCCACCACCAGCCCGGCTTCATACAGCAGTTCGTAACGCTGAAGCACCAGTTCGTCATTCCATGCCGACAGGTTGCCAATGGCGAACAGCGTCGTGCAGCGCTGCCACTGCCGCACGCGGATGGTAGTGTTCTCCATTCCCGCCACCCATTGCCGCAGCCGCTGCTCGATCAGGGCGCGACAGGCCCGGCCTTCCTCCGCCTTGTAATTTTCCCATGGGAAATAGTCGTACCAGTCCCGCCAGCCGGTTTCCCCCGCATGGCTTCGGGTCAGGGCGAGATAGGAAATGGCGATCATCCGCCCCTGCGCCATGGCCAGCGTGCGGTCGTGATCGGCAAAGGTATAGAGCTGTTCGACATGGCCGATCGGGTGGCCGGTCTGGCGTTCCACCCATGCGCGCACCCCGGCCTGAAGGGAACGGTGCGTGCTTTCAAGCGGCCCGGACGGCAATGAGCGGCCGTGGTCAATTGTCATGACCTGCGGGCTGTCATCCCGCGCCGCGGTCAGGACAGCGATCAGTTCGATCATTATCTGGGTCGTCATGCCGGGCGCAGCGTATCACGCATATCCCCCGGTTGAGGAGGGATTTCCGTGCGATCCGTGCAGAAAACATCCCTGTCATGGCCCGGGTGGAAGCGGTTGGCCGATATCCCTGCATTTCACGATATATATTCGTTATTAAAATAACGGCATGTGATGTAGTAATTAATATATCACGATTTGACGTGAAATACCCCGCTCGCCAGTCGTGAAACGGGTCCGAACACATCAGGTGTGCCCCGCAGCATATCAAGCGGCGCGGAATGGCGTATAGTCACACAACTATCTGAAAATATTAATAATATATAGGATTTTTTTTAAAATAACGAAATTCTCGTTGAATATGGTGTGGTACATACGACTCACTTTCGCAAAATGAATATTAAACTTATCGCGGAGATAAAATAGGACCGAACCACCCATTGACTGAGTGGTTTCTGATGAATTAACCACGATGTCACGCAGTTAATGTGTAATTAAACATGATTTGCTGTGGTTTATGAGCGTGCCATAAGTGGGAAAAAGAAAAATGGTCGTGAAATTTGGCAGTCGACGCATTCTGGCATTCAGCGCCGTGGTTTCCGCGACCATCTGCCCCTCCCTGGCCATGGCCGCTTCGCAGGATGAGTCGATCATCGCCCTGCGTCGCGAAATGCTGGAGATGCGACGCCAGATGACGGGCGAAATCCAGCAGCTCAGGGCCCGGGTCCTGCGTGACGAGGGACCGGGCGCGCTGCGCACATCCGCCCTGGCCACACGGCGCCAGCAGGTTGCCCGCGCAGCCGCGCAGCCTGCCCCGTGGACGGGTCCGCTGCCTGTTATCGGTGACGTTGAAGGCGCATCCCAGCCGCACGGTCCGCGCACCGATTCCGAAACACGCACCGCCCTTTCCGAGGGGCCGATCCCGTCCTGGGCCGAATTCAAGGCGGCGTCGGAAAAGGATGAGAGCGTGCATATCGGCGGTATGCGCATCGGCTTCCCGTCCGGTCGCCCCACCATCGCATCCGATGACCAGGCCTACAGCTTCTCCGTCGGCCTGCTGGCGCAGGAGGATATTGGCGGCTTCATGGGAAGCGGCCCGAAACCGGGCGAGACCAAGGGCAATTTCAACAACCTGACGGAAAATGCCCGCAGGCTGCGGTTGTATTTCACCTGGCGTTACAAGGACTGGGTCGCGAACGTGACGCCTGATTTCGGCTCCAGTTCCGTCGATGGCACGGTCGGGCTGTTCGAGGCCAACCTGAATTATACGGGGCTGAAGCATACAACGCTGACGGTTGGTTACTTCCAGCCGCGTGGGGATGAAGAAAGCGCCGAACGTTCGGGGGCTTTCGAATTCCTAGAACGCCCCACCATCGTGGATCTGGTGCGTAACATTGCCGGTGGCGTGGCGCGCTTCAGCATCGGCGGCGAACATTACGAGGATCGCTGGCTTGTGGCCGGTTACTTCACCGGGCAGAAATTCGGGGATCGCAGCAAGGACACGACGATCACGGACAGCCAGACCGGCGGGGTGCTGCGTGTGGCGGGCCGTCCGTATGTCAGCAGGGACATTGACCTTTACGTAGGCGGAAGCGCCACCACCGCGTTCAAGGTCAATGAAAACTCCAAGGGCCGCCAGTACACCTTCAGCGATAACACCGAGGTACCGCTGGGTGAGACTTCGCTGCTAAGCTCCGGGGCCTTGACCAATGTGGCGCAGATCTGGGCCGCGGGGCCGGAACTGGCGCTTCGCTGGCGGCGTTTCCTGCTGAAGGGGCAGTACTACCATGTTGGTGTCCAGCGCGATCATTCCGGCGTGGATCCGTTGCCCTCCCTTGGGTTTGATGGCTGGTACGTAGCGGCCAATTACACGCTGTTCGGCAAACCGCGTGGATATAACTCAAAGATCGCTGCCTTCACGACGCCGGGTGTCGAAAAGGACTTTGACCCCGCGCATAACCATTGGGGCGCGCTGGAACTGTCCGGCCGGTGGAGTGTGACGGACCTGAATGACGTTCCCGGCCAGGGTGGCCCCGGCATTAACGGGAACCAGCAGACGGCATGGGAAGCAGGCCTGAACTGGTATCCCAACCGGCATGTCAGATTCATGCTCGATTATGAACGCTTCATCATCAGCCGGACCACCGGCGGGTCGAACCAGGCCATCAACGTGCTGGGCCGGGACGGCAATGCTGTCGTCGGGCGTATCCAGGCGTCTTTCTGAACCTTTACTGCCATATCCTGCCCCATGCGGGGCCAGTATTTACAAAATCAGGGACGATATTCCATGTCTGAAATATTTTCTTCCACCCGCCGCCAGTTATTCAAGTTGACGTTCGCAGCCGGGGCCGCCTCGTTCCTGCACCCGATGCGGGCATGGGCGGCCACCACGCTGCTGAATGTTTCCTATGACCCGACGCGCGAACTCTATCAGGAAATCGACCGCGATTTTTCCCGCGCATGGGCGCAGGCGCATGGGGGCGGCCCGGTCCAGATCCGTACATCCCATGGTGGGTCGGGTGCTCAGGCGCGTTCGGTGCTGGAGGGCGCGCCCGCGGATATCGTAACCCTTGGTCTGGCTTACGATATTGATATCCTGGCGCAAAACGGGCTGTTGTCATTGGACTGGCAAAAACGCCTGCCGCATAATTCAACCCCGTTCACCAGCACCATCGTGTTTCTGGTGCGCAAGGGGAACCCCAAAAACATCCGCGACTGGCCCGACCTGCTGCGTGACGGGGTGCAGGTCATCACCCCCAACCCCAAGACATCGGGCGGTGCGCGCTGGAACTATCTCGCGGCCTGGGGCTGGGCGCTCAGGCAGCCCGGCGGCACGCCGGACAGCGCGCGCGCGTACCTCAAATCCCTGTTCGGGCATGTGCCGGTGCTGGATACGGGCGCGCGTGGCGCCACGAACAGTTTTGTCCAGCGCGGGCTGGGGGACGTCCTGCTGGCGTGGGAGGACGAAGCCCTGCTGGCCGCGCGTGAGATCGGGCCGGACAAATTCGATATCGTGGTGCCGCCTGTCACGATCCTGGCGGAGCCACCCGTCGCGGTGGTTGACCGAAACGCCAGCGCGCATGGCACGACGGAGATCGCACGGGCCTATGTGGAATTCCTGTTCAGCCCGGCAGGGCAGGAGATCGGCGCACGCCACTACTTCCGTCCGGTTGACCCCGCCATTCTGGCGCAGAACCGCGATCGCTTCCCGGATGTGAATACATTTGACATTGCCAGTCTCGGGGGGTGGACCAAAGTACAGAAAGACCACTTCGCCGATGGCGGCATCTTTGACAGCATCTATACAAAATGACGGCCCTGCGTGCCTTGTCCGGGCGTCTGGTCCGGCGCCGACGGCGTGATGCGCTGCCGGGCTTCGCGCCCGGGCTGGGGCTGACCCTGTTCTGGCTTGGCGTGATGGTCGTGCTCCCGCTGACAGCCCTGCTGGCCCGTCCATGGAGCGAGGGCGTGCATGAAGGGATGCGCGCCATTGTCAATGCGGTGCATGACGGGCGGATACTGGCCGCCCTGCGTGTCAGTTTCTGCTCGGCCCTGATCGCCGCGCTGGGGGATCTCGCGCCGGGGCTGCTGATTGCGTGGGCGCTGGTGCGGTCCGACATTCCGGGGCGGCGCGTGATCGACATGCTGGTCGAACTGCCCTTCGCCCTGCCAACCGCCGTGGTCGGCATCGCCATGGCGACACTGTACGCCACCAACGGATGGATCGGGGGGCCGCTGGCATGGGTGGGGCTGCACGTGGCCTATACACGGGCGGGGATCATTCTTGCCCTCATGTTTATCGGTCTGCCCTTTGTGGTGCGTACGGTCGCGCCCGTGCTGCGCAACCTGCCGCGTGATGTGGAAGAAGCCGCCGAGGTACTGGGGGCCAGCCGCATGCAGGTGGTGGGGCGTGTGATCCTGCCCGCACTCTATCCGGCGTTGGTCACGGCTTTCGGCATGGCCTTCGCCCGGGGCATGGGGGAATATGGTTCCGTCATCTTCATTGCGGGGAACCAGCCCTTTCATACCGAAATCGCACCGTTGCTGATTGTCATCCGCCTGCAGGAATATGACACGCGCGGGGCCACGCTGATCGGGCTGGCGCTTGTCATGCTCTCGCTGCTTTCACTTGCCGTCATCAGCATGCTGCGCCGTCACCTGTCGCACGGCAGGGCATGAAGGGGGAAACCACGATGACACGCTTCATGTTCGCCAGCGCCGTTTACCTGCTTGTCGGGATCATGGTCATTCCGCCGCCGGTGCTGGTTTTTGTCATGGCGCTTTCCCATGGGCCGGGTGCCACGCTGGCCACGTTTGCCGACCCGGATGCGCTGTCGGCCATACGGCTTACCATTATGGTGACGGGGCTGACCGTTCTGATCAATACGGGGTTCGGGATCATGGCGGCATGGACGCTGTCACAGTTCCGCTTTCCCGGCCGGGGGGTGCTGATCGTACTGATTGAACTGCCACTCAGCGTCTCGCCTGTCGTGAGTGGCCTGATCTGGCTGCTGGTTTTCGGGACACAGGGATGGTGGGGTAAAATATTGGAGCAGTGGGGTTATCCCATCATGTTCGCGCCGCCGGGTATGGTGCTGGCCACGCTGTTCGTCACCTTTCCCTATGTCACGCGCACCCTTATGCCGATGCTGGCCCATAACGGGCGCGAAGCCGAGGAAGCGGCGGTCATGCTGGGTGCGGGGCTGTGGCAGGTCCTGTGGCATGTGACACTGCCCGGCGCGCGGATGGCGCTTGTATCGGGGGTGTTGCTGACCACCGCGCGCGCGATGGGTGAATTCGGCGCCGTTTCGGTTGTATCGGGTCATATTCCCGGCCTGACGGAAACCATGCCGCTGCATATCGAGACCCTGTATAATGGCTACCAGACGGTCGCCGCGTTCACGATGGCCGCGCTTCTGGCCCTTATGGCCATTACAGTCGTGATTGCCCGCAATATTGTCGAACGCCGTCATGGCGGAATGGAAACGGTCGCATGAGCGTGAAACTGGACCATATCACCCGTGTCAGCCCGCAGAACGGGCGGCCTATTGTCGATGATGTCTCCCTTACGGTGGCGGATGGCAGCTTTACCGCGCTGGTTGGCCCATCGGGTGCGGGCAAGACATCACTGCTGCGTATCATCGCGGGGCTGGACGCGCATCAGGGCGGGCAGGTAGCCATTGATGGCGCGCGCGTGGACCAGATGGAGGCGCGGGTGCGTAACATCGGGTTCGTGTTCCAGCATTATGCGCTGTTCGCGCATATGAATGTGGCGGACAATATCGGTTTCGGCCTGTCCATCCGGCCACGGCGCACCCGGCCGGGCAGGGCGGAAATTTCCAGCCGGGTTGAAGAACTTCTGGAACTCATGCAGCTTCCGGGGGTGGGCGGGCGCTACCCGCACCAGCTTTCCGGCGGGCAGCGCCAGCGTGTCGCACTGGCGCGCGCCCTGGCAACAGGGCCGCGCGTGCTGCTGCTGGATGAACCCTTTGGCGCGCTTGACCCGCTTGTGCGCAGGCAGATCAGGGGCTGGCTGCGCGACCTGCATGAACGTCTCGGGCTGACCACCATCCTTGTGACCCATGACCGCCAGGAAGCGACCGAACTGGCGGATACGATCGCGCTGATGCGCCACGGGCGCATTGTGCAGGCCGGCACGGTGCAGCAACTGGAGGAAAAACCGGCCAGTCCCTTTGTCATGGAATTCACGGGGGATGTAATCCGCATTCCCGGCCGGGTCGAACACGGGCTGTTCATTGCCGATCTGCCGGATATTCACGCCTTTGCCACCCCCGTGCCCGATGGCGGGGCAGATGTTCTCATACGCCCATCCGACATTCGCCTCCTGCCCGACCGTGGGGGCGCCATGGCATGGTTGCGCCAGACGCGCGGGAAGCTTGGCACATATGATTTCATGACAGGTACCGGCACGCAGGGCCTGCGTTTTGAAACGGTGATACCGGAGGGTGCGGCGCCTATTGTCATGAACTGCGCGCTCGACATATCGGCCGGGCGTATCGCACGTGATGATGTCTGGCCGCAGCCGGTCGCGGCGTCCGTGCTGCGGACATGATGGCCATGTCCGGGCGCCATGCACCATGAAGGACGGATCGGAGACTGTTTCAAAAGCCTGCCCGTGTGGCGATCCGACGTGCGTTTTTCCACCCCGTTACGCCCGCCGGGGCGCTTTGCTTCGGTGCTTCAAAACACACGTCGGTCGTGGCCGGGGGCTGCGTATGCCCGGGTCCGGAACTTTTGAAGCACCCTCTTACTGTGGCAGCGAACGCGCCATTTTCAGATGGTTTTCAAGTGTGGGAAGGGTATGGGCGGCCCAGCTTTTCAATGCCGCGTTGTCGCCCCCTTCGGCGTAACGGCGGAACAGGGATACGGCGTCTTCATGGCCTGAAATCTGGTCCGAGCGGTATTGCAGGCTAAAATCATGCCCATGCAGCGTTTTGAGTTTATCCAGCATGTCCTGATGGTTTGTATCGAGGTTGGTGGGCTGGTCCGCCTGCAGGTTGTTGCTCTGGACGATATCCTTGAGCGATGCGGAGGTTTTCTTGTGATCCTCGATCATCCGCGCCGCGAACGCGGTTAGCGCCGGGTCATGGTTCTGCTGCGCGATTTCACTGGACTGGATTTCAAACATATCGCTGATCGTGGCGATCTTGATAAAATCAGCCGTGCGGGACGCAACACCCATAAGGGAGTTGATGCCACTCTTTTCCGGGATCGACTGCGCCATGGCGGGTACGGACATGCAGGCTGCCAGCCCCAGTATTGCAATTATGCTTTTATTCATTTGTTATTACTCCCCATGCGTGATGGTTGCATTAACAGGAAGCTGGACACCATAAAAACATGCACGAATACATAATCCGCTACAGGGGTGCCCGGAATTATATTTTCATTTCCTATGCAAATTTTATTCATGGTATCCGGCGGAATGCCTGCGTAAAGCAGTTTTCTTTTTTCAATTGTCCTGCATTGCGGTAGGGCGGAACCTTTGCAGGTTCCGCCCACCGGAAGTCAGCCCTTGTCGTGGTCATGATCGTGGCTGTGCTGTCCCCCCTTGCGCCCCGCTTCGGCGGCGCGCTGCGGGTCCTGGGCAAAGTTGCCCGAGCTGTGCTGCCCACCCTTGTGACCAGCTTCGGATGCCCGCTGCGGATCCTTGGCGAAATTGCCGCCGCTTTGCTGGCCGCCCTTGCGTCCTGCTTCGGCCGCCCTTTCGGGATCCTGGGCAAAGTTGCCCGGGTTATGTTCGGCGCCACCGCTATGGCTGCCGTGGCCGCCATGGCTGCCGCTGCCGCGTGTATCGGCAGGCGCGGTTGCGGGAATGCTGGCACCTTCGTGCGGGTAGATACGATAAACCATGATCGTTCACCTTTCTGGATTGCAGCGGCTACAGGGGATCCTTGTTATTCCCCATCCGCCTGTGAAGCTGTGATGGGGAAGCGATCCCGGTAATGCACGTTGCGCAGGGTTCAACGGAGCATCGGGGGTGAGGTTTCCGGTTTTTGGAGAAAATAAAAAATAAATATTATGGATTTCATGAAATATGTATCGAATTCATAATATAATAAATATAGATTTGTTGCATTGCGATAAACGGTTAACAGTATATTCTTCCATATGGTCCAAAAATAACGTCCTGCCCACATGGTCTTGTAAAAAAGGGGACCATCTATTCCTCTTTGCGCCACCTGTGGCGATAAAATGTCCGGGGTGGGTATCGGCCTGTACATAATATGGTTCGCATGGAAATGGGGAGCGACAAGAATGCAGTACCTGTCACGTCTTGCTTTCGCGGCGGCCAGCGTCATGCTCATGCTGCTTGCGCTCATGCTTCTGGTATTCGGGATGATGGATCTGATCGCGGCCTTTGCCCATTCGGCGCATGCGGGGCGCAACGCGCTCCTTCAGGCGATCAGCTACGTGGTGATCGCGGTCGCGGTATTCGACGTGGCGAAATATTTTGTAGAGGAGGAGGTCATCCAGACCAGCGGCAAGAAAAGCCTTGGCGAGGCGCGTGCAAGCCTCACCAAATTCATCACCACCATTATCATTGCGGTTTTCATCGAGGGGCTGGTCGGGGTGTTCGAGACCAATACCGGCGAACCCTCCGATATTCTCTATCCCGCCAGCCTGCTGGTGGTCGCGACCCTGATCGTGCTGGCCCTGGGTGCGTTCCAGCGCATGAGCGTGGATGCGGAACGCAAAAAGCAGAAGGTGAGCGACGACTGAGTGCGCCCCGACACCGTATTGCCTTTGCATCCGTGTTCATCAGAACAGGATGGCGCGCACCCGTCCTGCGGGGCATCGCCATCCTGAAGCTTGTGGTGGGGGTGTGCGCATGAACCTTTCGGTCGCGCGGTTCATTTGTTCGGTCCGGTGGTCCGCCCCTGTGATGGGGGGTCACTGGCGGGGAAGCTTTCGTCCAGAGCCTCGTCGCGCCCTTCATCCGCCTGCTTTTCCTCAGGCGTGGGTGGCTTGTCCTTCCCGGGCTTGGCGTTGTCCTGCATGGTCGGGGTGCCTTGTATGGAATGTCGGTTTCCCGGCGGGGTTATTGCGGCGTATTGCCGCCGTGACGTGTCAATCGCCCCTGTCGGCGGGGGAGGGGGTCTTGTCGCCACCGCGCGAACTGCGTCCCTCACTGCCATGTTCATGGTGATGCATGGAAGTGTCATTGGGCGGCGGCTGCGTGCCGGGCTGTTCGCTCACGGTGCGGGGGTTGTTCCACAGCTTGTCGGACGGTTCCACCCGCTTGCCGCTGCGCGATGTGGCGGAGGGCGGGTTTTTACCCACTTCCGACGCCGCCGAATTCGCCGTGGGGGCCGGTTCGTCCATCGGGCCGGTCTGTGCCATGGCCATTGCCGGAACACCGAACATGACGGCCGCCAGCAGGGTTGAATGAAGTGTTTTTACCATGTTTCTGTCTCCCTTCCTTCCAGAACTAAAGTTCCGGAAAGTCTGAAGGTTGCATGCGTTCTATAGGGGGTGCGAAGGGGTACGGGGCCACAAAAACGCGAAGTACCGCGACATCGGCGCGCCGACCGCCCGTGTCAGTCCTGCCTGCCCGGCGGCGGGTGGCCGTTACAGGTTTCAGGGTTCTGTTCGGTGCCTTTATGGCTGGTCGTCTCGATTTTTTCGTCGTTATCGAGGGTGGAGTCCGGCTCGTCCTCTCCCTTGCGGGGTTTTCCTATTCCACTTTCCCGATGCTCCTGCCCGATATCGGGATTTCCGGCAAAGGCCGGGGGAAGGGGATAGGCCTCGATATGAACATATGTGCGGCAAGTCATCGTCTTTCTCCCTGGTATAGAAGAGGTCACGAGAATGGGCCTGTTTTCAGCACGCAGCAGTTAACGGAGCATGGGGGAAAGAGTTTTTTGTTTTCTGCGCGTGAATTTTCATGGATGGGCCGGGCCTTTGCCCCTTCATGCCAGCAAGGCTGGGGTGGTCAGCCCAGCGTGACGGTTATTTCGTGGCGAGCGCCATCATCCACCATGTCAAGGATCGTGGTGGGGGTGATGGAAGCACCATCCACGCTGACATGGCTTATGCCACGGCAGGCCTGGTTCGGGTTCCGTACGGTAATACCGTAGGTTGCGGTACGCCAGCGAACGGTCAGCGTGAATTCCGGCCAGTCACGCGGTATGCACGGGTCGATCAGCAACTGTGTCCCGTGGATACGGATACCCAGTATGGTCTCCACCCCGACACGCTGCATCCACCCAGCCGACCCGGTGTACCATGACCATCCCCCACGCCCCACATGGGGCGGGCAGGAATAGACATCCGCCGCGACCACATAGGGTTCCAGCCGGTAACGGGCCACGTCATCGGGGTCGCGGGCATGGTTGATGGGGTTGAGCATGTGGAACAGGGCGTGCGCCCGGTCCCCTTCACCCAGTGCGGCCATGGCCATGACCGTCCATAGGGCGGCATGGGTGTACTGGCCACCATTTTCACGTATGCCGGGCGGATAGCCGCGAATATAGCCCGGATCAGGCTCCATGGTGTCGAATGGGGGGGTCAGGACAAGGACCAGCCCGTCATGCGGGCGCACGAGCCGGGTCATGACGGAGCGCATGGCATGTTCCGCCCGTTCCAGCGACGCCACGCCCGACAGTACCGCCCATGACTGGGAAATGGCGTCAATCTGGCACTCCGCGGCCGTATGCGAACCCAGTGGCGTGCCATCATCGAAATAGGCGCGCAGGTACCAGTCCCCATCCCATGTTTCTTCCAGCGCCATGGCAAGGGCACGCGCATGGGCCTCCCACCGCTCCGCGCGGGTGTGATCGCCGCGCGCGCGGGCCAGGGGAATGAAGGTCGTGAGCGTGGTGTGCAGGAACCAGCCAAGCCATACACTCTCCCCCCTGCCTTCCGCGCCCACATGGTTCATGCCGTCATTCCAGTCGCCCGTACCCATGAGCGGCAGGCCATGCACGCCCGAGGCCATGCTGTGATCCAGCGCGCGGGCGCAGTGCTCGAACAGCGACCCGCTCTCGGGGGCGGTGGCGGGAATCATGAAACGGTCATGCTCGCTCATGGGCAGGGGCGGGGCCTGCAGGAAGTCGATACGTTCGTCCAGCACGCCCGTATCGCCCGATGTGGCGACGTAATGCGCCACCGTATAGGCAAGCCACGCGCAGTCATCGGAAATATGGGTGCGCACCCCCGCCCCGGTCTGGGGAAGCCACCAGTGCTGCACATCCCCTTCCACGAACTGCCGCGACGCCGCGCGCAGCAGGTGCCCGCGCACAAGCTCCGGGCAGGACAGGGCCAGCGCCATGCCATCTTGCAACTGGTCCCGGAAGCCATAGGCCCCGCTGGCCTGATAGAAACCGGCCCGCGCCTGCACGCGGCTGGCCAGCGCCTGATAAAGCAGCCAGCCATTGAGCATGATATCCATGCTCCGGTCCGGGGTCCGGACCTGTATGGTCCCGGTCACGCGATCCCAGTGCTGCCGGACCGCTTCAAGCACCTGATCCAGATTGGCCGTACGGTAGCGGGTGACAAGGTTGCGGGCTTCGTCCTCGCCTTCGCCTTCACCCAGCAGGAACGTGATCTCAGCCTTTCCCCCCGGTGGCAGGGTCACGATCGTCTGCACCACCCCGCACGGATCCAGACCGGCCCCCGTCCGGCCCTGCACGCCATTGGCGTGGGTGAAGGCCAGCGGATGGTCCGCCGTGCCGTTACGGCCGATAAAGGCTGCGCGGTCACCGGAACAGGCGGTGAGATACCCGCCGATATCCGCGAATGCGACCCGGTTGCCATATTCGGTATTCCATCGGTTACGGGCGAAGAGCGCGCCGGTTTCGGTGTCCATTTCGGTGAAAACGAAGGGGGCGGCCGTACTCCGCGCCGACCCCAGCACCCATTCCACATAGGCGGTAATGGACAATGTGCGGGGCTGGTCGGACAGGTTGTGAAGCTGGATACGGGTTATCTTGACCGGATCCGTCACAGGCACGTACTGGAGCAGGCTGCTGGCGATTCCGTGGGCTATGCGGTCCAGCCGCGAATACCCCCGGCCATGGCGCGCCACGTAGGTCGCGGCGCGGTCGCGGCGTACCGCCGCGGTGGGACACCACAGGGCGCCGGTGGTTTCATCGTGGAAATAGAAGATCTCGCCGGCATGGTCACTGATCGGATCATTCGACCATGGCGTGATCTGGTGTTCACGGCTGTTGACGGACCATGTATAGCCGCTGCCTTCCGCCGAGACCTGAAAACCGAATGTCGCGTTGGTGATGACATTGATCCACGGCGCGGGCGTATTCTGCCCCGGGCCGAGGACAACCACATATTCCTGCCCCTTTTCGGCAAAGCCCCCATGGCCATTGAAGAATTCGAGTTCCGGCACCGGCGGCACGGAAAAGGCCGAAGCGGCCACATGGGTCGGACCCAGGACAGGCAGAAAGGTTCGCGTCACGGGTACCTGCGCATGGTCAAGCTGCTCCGCCAGCCCGTGATCGGCCACCAGAACGACACGGGCAATGGATACGATCAGATTACGCACGACCGGGGTCAGCAGGTCGGCGCGCAGCACGCGTACGGAACCCGCATTGCCGGCCCCGCGTGGAACGGCATGCACCATATGGTCGAGCGTGACCTGCAGTTCCTGCAGATAGGACGAGGGATGTTCGTTCAGGATAACGAAATCCACCGCCAGTTGCTTGAGCCGGAAATATTCATGCGCCAGCAGCAGCAGGCGCACGATGCCGGTATCCGAAGTCTCGCGTATGCGCAGCACGAGAATGGGCAGGTCGCCCGAAATGCTCTGCTCCCACAACAGGGGCTGCGCGCCCGCCCCCTTGGCGATGGCGGCGGACCCCGCGCGCAGGGCAGGCCCGGCAAATACGATATGCCCCGCCAGACGCTGGAACAGATCCGCCGTGGCGGCGGGAATGTCCAGATGGCGCAACTGGACCTGCGCCTGTGTCCATGCCAGCGTGCGCACGCGTTCAAAGGCGGTATGGTCCTTGTGCCTGTCGATCATGTCCAGCAGCAGCGCGCGGCTGGGGGCGGCCATCGTCCAGAACGCAACGCGGACCCTCGCGCCGGGGCGGATGGATGCGGGAACCCGGATGGAAAAGACGGGATCCAGCACGGTGCCGGTATGGCCCGAAAGGGGTGTCGTGCCCGCTATGGCCGCGGGCCGGTGGATGGTCTGCCTGCGGCCGATAAAGCAGGCGCGGTCGGTTTCGATCTCGACTTCACCATCGCACACCGCCAGATGGGCCACCCAGATTTCCGCCTCATCGGGGGTGCGGCGGCGGCGGGTCGCGATCAGGGCGCGAAAGGCGGGCAGATATTCGGTCTGGACGAACAGCTTGGTAAAGGCCGGATGCGCCAGGTCGGCATTCTGCGCCAGCAGCGCCAGTTCGGCATAGGACGTGATCTCGACATCCACCACGTCACTGCCGCTGTTGTACAGGGAAAGCTGGCGGACTTCGGCGTCATCCTCCGCCGAGACGAGCACGTCCAGCGTCGTGGTCAGCGAACCGTCGCGGCGGCCGAACTCGGCGCGGTCTTCGTGAAAGGCGACGGCATATTCATCGGGCGCGTTGCCGTCAGGCTGCGCCCCGGCGGACCAGACCTGTCCCGTCCTGCGGTTTTTCAGGTAGATATAGGATCCGTACTCATCGCATGTGGCATCCTCGCGCCAGCGCGTGAGCGCCAGCCCGTTCCATCGGCTGTAGCCTGAACCCGCCGCCGTCAGCATGACCGTATAGCGCCCGTTGGAGAGCAGGTGCGTAATCGGTTCCGCCGTATCCGCGCGTTCCAGATACCGCCCCGCCGGTGTGGGCAGGGGGCGGGTGACGGGCTGGATGTCATCCTCGGATGGAAGCGGGCGGGCGACGGCCCCGGTGCGGGGCGCGCGCTCCTGCAACAGCAGTTCGGCCGAGGCGATGACCGGATCATCATGAAAGCGGGTGCGCATGATCCCGTTCATGATGGCGTCCGCCACGGCCAGGATGGACATGCCCTGATGATGCGCCATATAGGCCCGCACGATCGCGACGGTGCCGTGGTCGGGCACGCGGTCGGGCGTGTAGTCAAGGGATTCGTACAGTCCGTAGCGGCCAAGCGCGCCGATTTTGTCCAGTGCGTACAGATTGTCCACCGCCTTTTGCGGGTCGACCATGGCCGCGAGCATGGTGGCGTAGGGAGCCACCACCGTATCCAGCCCCAGCCCGCGCTTGAGCCCCAGCCCCGGTACCCCGAAGTTGGAATACTGATAGGTATAATCGAGATCACGCACATTATAGGCGGATTCCGAAATGCCCCACGGAATGCCACGTGCCTGCCCATAGGCGATCTGGCGCTGCACGATCAGGGCGTTGGTCTGTTGCAGCAGGCTGCCCATCGGCGCGCGCATGACGAGCGAGGGCATGAGATACTCGAACATCGACCCCGACCATGAAACGAGTGCCGCGCCATTCCTGACCGGTGTGATCGAGCGCCCCAGCCGGAACCAGTCATGCGCGGGCATGTCCCCCTTGGCTATGGCGAAGAACACGGCCAGACGCGCTTCGGAAGCCAGCAGGTCATAACAGTTGGAATCCTGCGTATCCTCCGCCACCAGGTAGCCGATGGACAGCAGTTTACGTGATTTATTGCACAGGAAACCGAAATCCATTTCCTGCGCCATGGCCCGCGCCTTGCGCGCCAGCGTATCGAGGCGGGCGGCCAGGGTCCCGTACAGATCGCCATCAAGGTCGCGCAGGTGGCTTTCCAGCGTGCGTAGCGGGGCCGATACCCAGAACAGCCGGTCGGTAATGGTGTCGCTGTTGCCATCGGGCGCGGTGGGGTGCATCTGTCCGGCATGTTCCGCCGCCATGGCCGCGTGCCGGTGCAGGCCGGACAGTTGCGCCTCGGATCCGCCCCGGGTGGACAGGACGGCGTTTTTCAGTCCCGTCAGCAGCCGGAGCAACTGCCGTTCGGCCACCGTATTGGTCAGGCGCGCGCCGTTGTGAAATGTCAGGTCGGTAATGGCGATGTTCAGCGCGTCCGTAATCCCTTCACGCCATGCGTCGGCCTGCGGGACATTATCGCGCCATTTCTGGCAGGTACTGGCCAGCGCGATCAGGTGCCCCGCCAGATTGCCGCTATCCACGCTGGAAACATAGACCGGTTCAAGCGGGCTGAGATCGTCCGTCGCGTACCAGTTGTAGAAATGGCCCCGGTAGCGGGCCATGCTTTCCAACGTGGCGAAGGTGGCCTCCAGCCGGGCCACCGTGTCGGCCAGGCCGGTCCAGCCAAAATCATGCGCGCTGGCGGTGCAGAGCAGGTAGAGGCCGATATTGGTGGGTGACGTACGGCGCGCCAGAACCGGGGAGGGATCTTCCTGAAAGTTATCGGGCGGCAGCATATGGTCCGCCTGGGTGGTGAATGTTTCAAAAAAGCGCCATGTGCGGCGCGCCGTCATGCGCAGGATGCGGATGTCGGTGCGCGAGGGCCGCGAGCGTGCGGCGATAACCGGCGTGCGGCTGGCCCACATGGCCACGGCGGGTGACAGGCACCACAGCAGGGCCACCGGCGCTTCCAGAAACAGGCTCCACGGCGCCCACATGGCCACGCATAGCGTAATCCCCCCCGCCAGCAGCGGTGCGGTCAGCATCCGGCCATAATACCCCGCAAGACCCGAACGCAGCAGCCCCGCGATCTGGGCGGCGGGCACCCACTGGAGCATGTGGCGGCGGGTGATGCACATGCGTACCAGTGTGCGCGTGATCGCATCGGTCATGAGAAAGGCCTGATGCGCCAGAAAGGTGATGTTGAGGAATGTGGTAATTGCCGCCTCGGCGCTGGCGGCGCCAATGACGCTGAGGTAACTGCGCAGCGTGATCCATTCACGGCGCGGGACGATGTCGGGCACGATGGGCAGGAAGGCTGGCGTGGCGATGGCCAGCAGGATGAACCCTGTCCACACAAGGGCGGCGTGGAGCGGCAGGAACCAGCCCGCAACCAGTGTCAGCAGCGCAAGCGGCGTGCTGAGCGTACGGCGCAGGTTATCGAGCATTTTCCACAGGCCCGTGCCCGAAATCCGGGTGCGCGCGGATGTATTCCGGCGCAGGATACCCGATACGATCCATGGCAGCAGTTGCCAGTCGCCGCGTGTCCAGCGGTGCAGCCTCTGGGCCGCGACGAGATAGTCGGTCGGGAAATCCTCCACCACCTCCACATCCGTCGCAAGTCCGGCGCGGGCGAATATCCCTTCGAACAGGTCGTGGCTGAGCAGCGTGGATTCAGGCACGCGGTTGGCAAGGGCGGCCTCGAAGGCGTCGATATCGTATATGCCCTTGCCCGCGTAAGACCCTTCGCCAAACATGTCCTGGTACAGGTCGGACACGGCGGCGGAATAGGCGTCAATCCCGCTGGCGCTGGAGAAGATGCGCTGGAACAGCGTGCTCTGGTGCCCAACGGGCAGGGCGGGCGTCACCCGGGGCTGGAGCACGCCATACCCCTCGCGCACCCGGCCCGATACCGGGTCGAAGGTGGGGGCGTTGAGGGGGTGCGCCATTTTGCCGATCAGGCGGCGCACGGTTTCCAGTGGCAGGCGCGTATCGGCGTCCAGTGTAATGACGTATCTGACGTGAGCGGGCAGGGCATGGGTGGGCGGCAGAAACGTCGTATCCGTCGCCCCGCGCAACAGGCGGTTGAGTTCATGGAGCTTGCCGCGCTTGCGCTCCCACCCCATCCAGACCCCCTCGCTCTGGCTCCATACGCGCCTGCGGTGCAGCAGGTAGAAGCGCATGCCACCGGGCAGGGGGGCATATTTGCGGTTGAGTGTTTCCATACCCGCCAGCGCGCGTTCCAGCAGCCGCTGGTCGTCCGGCCCTTCGGACTCCGTGTGATCGGTCCAGTCGGTCAGCAACGCGAAATGGACGGAGTCATCGCGGGTGGCGAGATAGTGTACTTCCAGCCGCGCCAGCAGGGCGTTGACCGTTTCATCCGTGGTCAGCAGCGCGGGTACCACAACCATGGTGCGCAGCCGGGTGGGAATACCGTCCAGCAGTTCCAGTCCCGGCAGCGCCGTCGCATGGACCGCCTCCAGCGCCAGGCGGTTGACGCAGGCGACCGCGGCTTCCGAAACCGGCAGGAAGGCCAGTACCGCCAGCAGCCACAGGTCATCCACGCCCGTCCCGTAGGTCAGCCACAGGGGCACGGCGAGGAAAAGCGCGGTCAGCAGGGTGACCATCAGGCTGTACGCCGTAATCCCGTACGCACGGAAACCACGGCCCAGCTTGCGTGAGAATGAGGGGCGGAAGCGGATTTCGGCTTCCAGCATCCTGCGCCCGGCCATAAGCAGGTAATAGCCGGGGTCGGCATGCCGTATATCGGAACCCGTGGTGTCCTGCGCCCGGCGCGCCATGGCCACGGCCTGTTCGGCTATGGCCATTTCACTATGGTTGCTGCCGCGCGCCAGATCCTCGATGGCCTTGTGGTACAGGTCGCGGCTGGCAAAATCAGCCTGCGTGAAGCTGTCGTAACCGGCAAATACCCCGTTGATGAGACAGACGCGATCAAATGCTTCCGTCCAGTCAAAACCGGCAATCAGCCGCAGGCTGGTGATGATGTTGCGGATGGTGGCGTTGAACATGCCCTGTTCCTGCAGGTCATCGCGCACGGCGTTATCAATCGTGGTGCCGCGATCGACAAGGCGCTGTTCAAGCCAGACAAGGGCGGAATCCTTCTCCGGGTCCAGCCCGCGCGAACGATAGGCAAGCTGCGCGGTAAAGGCATTGTTGAGAATGGTGGGGTCCACCGTGGCAAGAAAGGCGGGAATGGCGGCCTCATGTTCCTTGCGGTAGGTATCGAGCCTGTCCGCCAGCCTGTCGGCGTCCCGCCTGCTGGCGTTGTTGGCCATGATTGCCGCGACAACACGCCGCAGGTTCTCGATCAGGACAATCCGCAACGTGATCGGCACCGCCCAGAGTTCACCAATGGTCAGCGGAACCACGCTCTGGTACGCCATCAGGTAATTGTACAGCACGTCAGGCTGGAGGTTGCTGTCCGTATGGGCCACCAGCGCCCATGTAACGCCAAATACCCGTGGCAGCCCGGTGAACGGGCCGTTGGCCAGCTTGGGCAGGCGCGCATAATAACGTGGCGGCAGATCCAGATCCGTCTCGCGTATCTGCATGTCGATCAGGGCGTAATTGTCGGCCAGCCACTGGGCGGCGGGCGTCAACTGTTTCCCGGCCTGAATGGCATCGGCAATCCGTATGTCGGCCGCGCGCAGGAAGGCGCTGTTTTCCGCCAGACGTTTTGACAGAGGCTGTCCGTAACCACCGGGATGGGATGTAACCGTCTGGGCGCTGGCAAGGCTTCGGGCATGGGCTTCGAGCCGTTCCATGCCAAAAATCTCGCTTCGAACCGGCGCGGAATCTTCCAGCCATGTCAGTTGCGGCGGATGCCCCAGCAGGCGCGCCACCCAGGAGCGTCGTTTCGTCCGGAACATGTAACCGGCCTGTAGGGATGATGCGGTGTTCCCGTCCATTCTCTGCTCCACTTACAGGCGCACGGGAACAGCGAAGGCTGGTCCGGATGCTGTTTTATTTACGGAACAGGCTTTTTCGTGGTTGCTGCGGGGATGTAGTGTCGGGCCGCGACACCAGGGACGCGCCATTTCCGTGCGGGCGTGGTGGCGCACCCGTGCGTACGGGCGGCAGCACGGCCTTGGGGGGAGGAGAGGCGTTTGCTCCGGTCGTGGCCGACCGATCGGTCGGCGGGCTGGAACGGGATGTTTCGGGAGACGTGCTCATTTTCTGTTCTCCTCTATCCGGGAATTTTAGGAAGAGTGTGAACGCTACAACGGAGTTGTAAATTCGGTGGAGCGGAAAGCCAGTAGGGCCCGGCTGCCACAGTCCAGCGTAAACGTGCAAAATCAGGCAGTGTTGCACAGATATTTTTAATCTTCTTTAACGACCAGATGGAAATATCCGTGCCCTGCGGGGACGGTATGTCCGCGTCTGTCCGACGGGCTGGCACTGCACGTGTATATGGTGAGAGGGGATAATCCTCTTTCCCGGAAAATGTCGGTTTGATGTCGTGTGTAGATTTCTAGGCTCAGGACCTATTAATTTAATGAACTGAGTGGGATATTGTGATTCACAGGCTTACCGAAGGAGGTGAGGCTGTGAGTGAGGTATTTTTGCTATCTGAGAGCCAGATGGAGCGGATTGCGCCATTTTTCCCTCTGGCACACGGAGTCCCACGCGTGGATGACCGGCGTGTTCTGAGCGGGATCGTTTATGTGATCCGCAACGGTCTTCAGTGGAAAGACACCCCGAAAGCGTATGGTCCGCACAAGACTTTGTATAATCGCTTCATCCGGTGGAGCCGCCTGGGCGTCTTTGACAGGATCTTCGTCGCCCTGACTGAACAGGCAGGCCGTTCAAAGCGCCTGATGATCGATGCGACACATCTCAAAGCGCACCGGACATCGGCGTCCCTGCTCAAAAAAGGGCTTTTCCCCGCTATATCGGACGGACAAAAGGCGGCCTGAACTCAAAACTCCATGCCGTGTGCGATGGTCTGGGCCGGCCTGTCCGCCTTCATCTGACTGCGGGACAGGTCAGTGACTTCAGAGGCGCAGACGTGCTTCTGGCAGTTCTCTCCGACGAGACAGAAGAAGTCATCGGGGACAGAGGCTATGACAGCAACCGGATCAGGTTATCGCTTGCAGAACGCAATATCACTGCCTGTATTCCCCCGAAAAAGAACCGGAAATCAAAACCGCCTTACAACTGGCATCTGTATAAAAAGCGCCATCTGATCGAAAATATGTTCGCAAAACTGAAAGACTGGCGACGTATTGCGACCAGATACGACCGCTGTGCTCATACATTCATGTCTGCAATCCACATCGCAGCAAGCTTCATCTTCTATCTCAAATAATGGGTCCTGAGCCTAGCGTCCTTGCGCGCCGGGAATGGACTCTATACGATCGCCCGAATGCCATTACTGGCAGATACATTTGCCCCGTGGGCACGACAGACATGAATATTGAGCAAATGTGGTACGGCGATTACGGTTTCAGCACACTCCATCTGTACAGTGCCCAATGAGTTGGCTCAGCAGCGACGATAAGGCGGAAACCCGTGTGAAGCGCGGGACGTACCGCTTAACCCCAGCATGGCTGCTTTCCATGCGAACCTCCCTTACGAGGTATCAGCACCGGCGTTCGGGCAAGATGCCCGATTACGGCACGCGCACCGTCAACGGGAAGAAAGTGCGGCATATTGTCCCGCTTGGAACTCACTGTCTGGCTGCCGGCATCCTGCGAGACGCGCAACTACGTCGCTGCGCCTTACCATTTGACTGGGCCTTCTCAACACCGGGAATGATCCAGCATGTCCTTGAGAGCGACTTCGCCGATTTCATCCCTCCGGCCGGCCAGGAGCATGCTGTCTATCGAGACCGCTTCGGACTGAACGACGTGTTTCCTCATGTCGATCTCACGTCGAACGAAACCCGGACTACCTTTAATCGGCGGATTGCGCGTTTCCGGAGGATACTCGCCAGCCGCGACGCAACGCTGTTCGTGATGGTTTCGCGCGCGTCTATCCCGATCGGATGGCATTTTGGACCGTTGGTGGACCTCCTCATGGCACAGTCTCCAAACGCCGAACTCCTAGCGGTTCAATTGCTGCCATCCCGCCGAGGCGGCGAAAGCGTCGGCATGGAGCTGGTACAGCGCCGGGAAGGATCGCGCCTGTATGATTTTCGTCCTGCCTCGGACGAAAGCGCGTTGGGGTATTTTCCAGACGTACTCGATGAACTCATGATCTTACGCTTGATCTATCAGTATCATCTCGACCTGCAAGACGCTCAGTGACCGATCTGCCGCCATGCGCTGCTGTCGCGTCCTAAGCGTACCATGACCGAACAGACGCTCGAACATGAGCACCGCGTCGTCTGTCAGCCTTGGACTTGTAACGGTTTTGTGCCGGTCATCTGAGCGTTTTAGGCTCAGGACCTATTAATTTGTTGAATTGAGCTGAGTTTCATGATTCACAGGCATTCGGGAGGATGAGCCTGTGAGTGATGTGTTTTTGCTGTCTGAGAGCCAGATGGAGAGAATTACCCGTATTTTCCTCTGGCTCACGGAGTCCCACGCGTGGATGACCGGCGTGTTCTGAGCGGAATCGTTTATGTGATCCGCAACGGTCTTCAGTGGAAAGATGCTCCGAAAGCGTATGGCCCGCACAAGACTTTGTATAATCGCTTCATCCGGTGGAGCCGCCTGGGCGTCTTTGACAGGATCCTTGTCGCCCTGACTGAACAGGCAGGCCGTTCAAAGCGCCTGATGATCGATGCAACACATCTCAAGGCGCACCGGACATCCGCGTCTCTGCTCAAAAAAGGGCTTTGCCCCGCCATATCGGACGGACAAAAGGCGGCCTGAACTCAAAACTCCATGCCGTGTGCGATGGTCTGGGCCGGCCTGTCCGCCTTCATCTGACTGCGGGACAGGTCAGTGAGTTCAGAGGCGCAGATGTGCTTCTGGCAGTTCTCCCCGACGAGACGGAAGAAGTCATCGGGGACAGAGGCTATGACAGCAACCGGATCAGGTTATCGCTTGCAGAACGCAATATCACTGCCTGTATTCCCCCGAAAAAGAACCGGAAGTCAAAGCCGCCTTACAACTGGCATCTGTATAAAAAGCGTCATCTGATCGAAAACATGTTCGCAAGGCTGAAAGACTGGCGGCGTGTTGCGACCAGATACGACCGCTGCGCTGATACATTCATGTCTGCAATCCACATCGCAGCAAGCTTCATCTTCTATCTTAAAGAATGAGTCCTGAGCCTAAGACAGGCGGACTGATGCGATGGAATGATGGGATTATTTGCTGCCGGTAAAGGCCTGCATGCCCGCATGTGCGCGGCGGTAAAGGCGCGTAACCTGATGGGTCAGGTCATCCTGCCCGCGCAGGGTCTGGTTATGAAAGGCACGTACGCTGTCATGCGTGGCATAGAAGCGCCGTGTTTCACGGTCCGCTTCCAGAATAACCGTGCCAAGGAAGGTGCCGTCGATTTCAACGATATAAGATTCAAGCATGGGAGTGCTGCCTTTAACTTGCCCGCGTAATATGTTGCGGGTGTTGCTCCGGCAGTATTTCCGCCGGTTGTTTTACTGAATGCCCACCTTCACCATGGGGGCGACAGAAAGTGTAGTACATCGGTCAATGTGACAGGTTCGTCCGGTTGTCTGGATCATGTGAATTCACTCTGCTCCATAATGCCGAATAGGGTGTTCGGCGGGGATCATACGCCCTGATTATATCGCGTCAACCATAATAACTAAAAAAATGTGTGATAATTTATTTTTCAAAAAATTAAGTTAATTTTAGAAAATTCCTGACTTTCATCTGAGGAAACCTACATAATGAAGTTAAATAACAAATAGTTATGAAGTTCATCCTTATGGACAGGATGTTATGCCTTCTATCCTGCCGTGCCCAGATGGAATAACCGGAAGGCAGGATGTGCAGTATGAATTCAGCGCCTGAATCCTGCAAACGTTGCATGGATATGTTAAATTATAAAATATACAAATTAATATGTAATTTGTAATTCGGCCTTATGTCCGGGCCAGACATTCAGAACCGCGCGCATGTGGCAATGCGGACTTTCCCCCTTTGATGGAGACACGGGGAAAAGCTGTTTGGAAATAACGGAGAGACAAGAAAATAATAAAAGTTTTTGGGTGCCGCCTTTTTTCAAAAAAGCGGCGTTTCCTGAAGCTTTTTAGAAAAGAGCTTCACCAAAAACGTCCCTGTTTCAGTCCTGCTGCTCAAAAGCCCCGGCAATGCGTAGTTGCACATCATCACTGACATAAGGCACATACATTTTTACCCCGAAGTCGCTGCGCCTGATCATGGCTGTGGCTTCGAAGCCGGTGGTATATTTCTTGTCCATCGCGTTTATGCCCGCACCGATGAAGTGCACCTTCAGTGTTTCGGCTTTCGTCACGCCATGCAGCGTCAGGTTACCAGTAACGAGCGCCTCGTTCTGTCCCGTCAGGCGCACCGTGGTGGAAACGAAGGTTGCGGCAGGGAACCTGGCTGCGTCAAACCACTGCTCGCCCTTCAGTTCCTCGGTCAGCCTGCTGCTGGTGGTCTGCACGGAAGCCACCGGAATGGTGACGGACAGTTTCGAGCGGGACGGGGTGCGGGCGTCAAGTTCCAGCGTGCCGGAGGCATTGGAGAAAATACCCAGGTAATTCGTAAACCCCAGATGCAGCACCGTGAATGTAACCTGCGTGTGTCCGGGTTCGACACCATAGGTGCCTGAGCGCACCTGTGCAGGATTGGTTACGACCTGTGCCGCAGCCGGGCCGGAGGAGGACAGGGACAGGGCAATAATCGCCACAGGCAAGGAAAAGGTGCCGTATTTCACGCTATGATACTCCGGTCAGGATGCATTTCGGTATCAGGGCCGGAGGTCTGGCATGATCGGATGGATGGAACTGCAATCAACATACGCGTCCGCCCGGTTTCGTGCCGGAACTGCCCTCGGCCAGTCTGCTGGCGCCATCATTATCGGGGCGATCGGACCTGAAAAACAACGATGATGGAAACATATGGTTTCCCATATTTTCCGCTTCGTGCCGCTACGGGAGAGAGGGCAGGGGCCTGCGTTACCGGTTGGCGTGCAACCGTGGCGTTTGCCCGTGCATCGCCACGATCAGTTCAGGCGATGTGATTGCGGGTCGGGAATGCCGTAGGTCTGCAGCATGTTATCGAACGACTTTTCAAATACGAGACGGATACGGGGCTTTGGCCTGCCGTTTTCAAATGTGTCGTCTGTTGGGGCCAGCAGCGGACTGAGCGGGTGCATTTCGCTCATCGCACGAACCTGTGCGCGGTGGCCGGTATCGGATGCGGTCATGATGGTCAGTTTCTGCGTAACTTCCAGCAGCCGTTTTTCCAGCCGTCTGGCATAAAGTTTCCATGCCTGAGAATCAGTTTCCTTACGTTCGGCGGCCTCTTTGTAATCGGCGTCGGATTTGAATGGATTATCAAGCATGTCTGATCCTCATTGGTCAGGATTTACGCATGTGCACAAATGTCTGTCGGCCTGCCTGTCAGTCGGGTGCTGCTGTCGCGGGCATGGGGAAGTTTCAGATAAG
The DNA here is from genome assembly GCF_021295395.1 of Komagataeibacter sp. FNDCR2. Classification (NCBI taxonomy): domain Bacteria; kingdom Pseudomonadati; phylum Pseudomonadota; class Alphaproteobacteria; order Acetobacterales; family Acetobacteraceae; genus Komagataeibacter; species Komagataeibacter sp. FNDCR2. The sequence goes on along the minus strand of NZ_JAIWOU010000001.1, from coordinate 1,342,405 downwards.
CAGGCCATGTTATCATTGCGTGAATATTATACGGATCAATTTTTTTGTTACGTGCTCAGAATTAAAAGCAATATTCATGCCACCTGCGGTGGTTGTGTTCAGGTCATGGGTTCAGGTGCGGTAAATTTATTGTAACCGGGATTTCGTGCGCCGCATCCCCGCGCCTAGCCACGATGGATGGATGGCGCTTTCCAGCGGTTGAGCAGGAGCGAGTTGCTCACAACGGATACGGAACTCATGGCCATGGCCGCGCCCGCCACAACCGGGTTGAGCATGCCGAATGCGGCCAGTGGCAGGCCGAGAATGTTATAGATGAAAGCGAAAAAGAGATTTTGACGGATTTTGGCCAGCGTCGCGCGGGAAAGTGAAATGGCGTCCAGCACGCTGCCCAGTTCGCTTTTCATCAGCACCACATCCGCCGTATCCAGCGCGATGGCGGCCCCCGCCCCTATGGCAAAACCGACATCCGCCGCCGCCAGCGCCGGGGCGTCATTTATGCCGTCGCCCACCATGCCCACGACCTTCCCTCCGGCCCGGTATTTCTCCACGCCCCGCGCCTTGTCGCCGGGCAGCACGCCAGCCAGATAGTCATCCACGCCAACCTGTCGCGCCACAACCGCCGCCGCGTGCTGGTTGTCGCCAGTCAGCATCACGACCCTGATTCCCGCCTTGTGCAGCGCCGCAACGGTTTCAACCGCATCGGCGCGCAGGCGGTCGGACAGGGCGATATAGCCCAGGGCGCGCGTATCCGCGGCCACCGCGATGACGGTCTTGCCTTCCTGCTCCAGCCGGGTGATGAGCGGGGCATCCAGCGTAATCCCGGCTTCATCAAGGAAGCGGGGCGCGCCGAGACGGATCAGTTCACCCTCCATCCGTGCCGTAACGCCCAGACCCGGCAGCGCCTGAAAATCCGTAACGGGCCGGGCCGGGATCCCTGCGTCCACGGCGTAACTGACAATGGCGCGGGCCAGCGGGTGTTCGGAATCCTTTTCCAGTGCGCAGGCGACGGCCAGCAGGTGCGCGGGGTCAGTGCCCGGTGCCGCCCGCACATCGCTTACACCCGGCTGGCCTTCGGTCAGGGTGCCGGTCTTGTCCATGATGATGGTGGTCAGTTTTTCCGCCTGTTCCAGCGCATTGGCGTTACGGAACAGGATACCCGCACGCGCGCCCAGTCCCGTGCCGACCATGATGGCCGTGGGGGTGGCCAGGCCAAGCGAGCATGGGCAGGCGATGACCAGAACGGACACGGCGGAGACAAGGCTCCATGTCGGGCTGCCTGTCACCATCCACCCGATCAGGAACGTCAGGAGCGCGAGTATCAGCACGGCGGGGACGAAAATGGCCGCGACCCTGTCGGCCAGTCGCTGCACGCTGGCCTTCGAACCCTGGGCCTGCTCCACCATGTTCACGATATGCGCCAGCGCCGTATCCGCGCCCACGCCGGTGGCCCGGATGCGCAGGACGCCGGTGGTGTTCATCGTGCCGCCAAAAACCCTGTCCGCGTTCTTTTTCAGTACGGGTACGCTTTCCCCCGTCAGCATGGCTTCATTGACATCGGACGCGCCATCCACGACTTCGCCGTCAACCGCGATACTTTCCCCCGGCCGGACAATCAGGATATCGTTTACCCGTACATCCGCAACCGGGCGGTCAATGACCGCGCCCTCACTTTCCACATGCGCGATCTGGGGCTGCAACTGGAGCAGCCTTTCAATTCCCGCGCTGGTTTTGTCCCGCGCGCGGCTTTCCATCAGCCGGCCCAGCGAGATCAGCGTGATGATGGCGACATCCGCCTCAAAATAGACAGGCTGCTTCAGGCCCAGAACGATAACGGCGGTGCTGAAAAAATAGGTGATGCCAGTGCCCAGCACCACCAGTACATCCATGTTGGCCGAACCATTACGCACCGCATTCCATGCGCGCTGGTACAGGTGGCGCGCGCAGTAGAACTGCACCACCGTCGCGAGCGCGCATTGCAGCCAGTCGGGCATCATGGACGTGAGACCCATGAACATCGCCATCATCTGCGCGAAGAAGGGAAGCGACAGGGCCAGTGTCAGCAGGAAGCCGTTGCGCTCCGTCCGCCATGCCCGTTCGCGCTGGGCATGTTCGTCCACGGGCAGGCTGTCATCCAGCACGGTCGCGCCAAAACCGGCTTTTTCGATCCGGGCGATAAAGGTGTCCGGCCCGACAACGCCGGGAACGAAAACGACATGCGCCCTTTGGGCCGCGAAATTCACGCTGGCCTGTGTCAGGGGAAGCCGGTTGAGAATCTTCTCGATACGCGCGGCGCAACTGGCGCAGCTCATGCCGGTCAGGGACAGGTCAACGCTCTTTTCCGCCACCGTAAAACCGGCCTTGCGCACGGACGCGATGACATTGGCGATGGAAGCCGTGGGGCTGTCCAGCAAGACCTGCGCGCGCCCGGCGGCGAAGTTGACCGCAGCCTTCACCCCTTCCTGACGGTTCAGGATTTTTTCGATACGCGTGGCGCAGGCGGCGCAGCTCATACCGCCGACAGGGAAGCCAAAGGTCTGGGACACTGCCACGCTCCTTGCGTATTCACCGCTGATTTTATACCCCCTCAAGGTATTATCAAGAACGTCATGCCGTTTTTTTGAAGGGAGGATACTGTCGCTATTGACCCGAAGGTGGATTTCATCACTTCACGGAGCCGTGTATCAGTGGCCGCAGTATTACGTAATATTTCCGCACGCCATTCTGTGTTGTCGTACACCAGACGTGAACCTGCCATTCGCTAATATAGGGGCCGCAGAGGTTGCGGTATCCCGTTACGTGGCGGTATCCGTAACATTCAACCACCGCATTCCGCTCAGCCATGCCTGTTTCTTCCGGCATCCCGGCTGGACAGACAGGCATGAGAGGCGACACCATATGGCTGTAGACCGGTCGTGTTTTTCCACCAGTGTGCATCTGACCGCTCCTAACAGCATACGGATGGCCCAGGCATTGCGCATGTCACGCCGTGACATGCTGCTTGGGGCCATGGGCCTGGCCACCGTGGCCATGGGCGCCAACCGGGGTCTGGCCGCCACGGTTGATGATGACCCGGTGGCGCCGCTGTTTCTGGCCCTTTCCCAACGCCTGACGGATCGCGACACGCTGGACCCGCAGGTCGGTCACGCCCTGTACGCCGGTATCATCCGCGCGGTACCGGACCGGCGTGAGCAGATCCAGAAACTTCACGGGCTCATGGCGGGCGGAAGTTTCAGCAGCGCCAGCGCGCTGGCGCGCGCCGCCGAACATGCGGATCCGGTGTTCAAGGACGTGATTCACGATATCATGACCGGCTGGTACCGTGGCGTTGCCGACCAGAAGGTCGTGGTGTACCGCTCTGCCCTGATGTTCGACATCACCAGCGATGCCGTCTATCCCAAGACCTATGCTGCGGGTGGTCCGTTCTACTGGACCCAGACCCCGCCGGAAGTGGCGGTTCCAACGGGCGAGCCAGCCCTTTCGCCTTCAAAATTCGTTGTAGAACCCACCTGAATCCGGAGCGTCCTCCATGCCATCTGAACAGGATCTTTCAGCCGATGTCGTGATCGTCGGCTCTGGCGTCGCGGGCAGTTCCATTGCCAACGAACTGGCGCGGGCGGGTATTTCCGTCATCGTGCTGGAGGCGGGGCCGCGTGTCGATCGGCAGCATTTTGTCGAGAATTTCCGTAACCTTGAAAACAAGCCGTCCTATCAGGGGCCCTTTCCCTCCGTGCCATGGGCGGAACACCCCCCCAACCAGATCACGCCGAACGACTACCTGCATACCACCGGGCCGGATGCGGAAGCCTATCAGCAGGTCTATCTGCGCATGATGGGGGGCACGACATGGCATTGGGCGGGGTGCGCGTGGCGGTACCTGCCATCGGATTTCGAACTGAAAACCCGCTACGGGCAGGGGCGCGACTGGGCGCTGAAATACGATGATCTGGAACCGTTCTACTATCAGGCGGAAGTCATGATGGGGGTATGCGGGCCGGATGCGGCGAAGGAGGATCTCGGCTCCCCCCGCCGCCAGCCCTACCCGATGGAGGCGCTGCCCATTTCGTACGCGGCGCAGCAGTTCCGCAAGCTGATCAGCGAAAAGACACCCTATCGCGTGGTGCATGAACCGCAGGCGCGCAACACCCGCCCCTACGATAATCGCCCCACCTGCGAGGGGCACAACAACTGCATGCCGATCTGCCCCATCGGGGCCATGTATAATGGCAGCTACTCCGTCTATCATGCCGAGGCGGCGGGCGCGCGCTTCGTTCCCAATGCGGTGGTGTACAAAATCGAGCGTGACAGCGCCAACAAGCGTGTCACCGCGGTACATTATTATGACCCCGACAAGGGATCGCATCGCGTCACCGGCAAATATTTCGTTATCGCCGCGCATTGTATCGAAACGGCGAAGCTCCTGCTGGTTTCAGCCGATGAGCAGAGCCCCGATGGCATCGCCAACAGTTCCGGCCATGTCGGGCGGAACATGATGGACCATACGGGGGTGCAGGTCACCTTCATCAGTGGTGACAAGGCGCTGTGGCCGGGCAGGGGGCCGCTTGAAACCAACGTGATCGACAATTTCCGTGATGGAAACTGGCGTAACGAGCGTGGCGCCTATCTCGTGCACATGGTGGACGACAACCAGGTTGACCTGGCCACGTCCCTTGCGATTTCCAAGGGGTATGTCGGCCGGGAGCTGGAGGAGCAGATCCGCTATCTCGCTTCCCATACCGTCCGGCTGTTCAGCCATAATGAAGGGCTGGCCGACCCGCAGAACCGTCTGACGCTGAGCAGTAATTACAAGGACGCGCTGGGTATCCCGCATCCGGAAGTGTTTTACAAGCTTCCCGAATATACCGTGAAAAGCTGCGAACATACGCGGGGCCTGTTCCGGGAACTGATCGGTCTCATGCACGGCACGGACGAGCAGTGGACGCCGGGCTATTTCCCGCAGGACCATCCCGCCGGCAGCACCATCATGGGAACCGACCCGAAGGATTCCGTGGTGGATGGCTTCTGCCGCACGCATGACCACGAGAACATGTTCATCGCAAGTTCGTCCGTCTTCTCCTCGGTCGGAACCGGCAATATCACCCTGACCGTCGCAGCACTCGCATTGCGTGTTGCCGACACGCTGAAAAAAGAACTTTCCCATGCCTGATGTTGCACGCAAAATCCTGTGGTCGGTTCTGGGGGCGGGGGCGGCGCTTGCCGTTGTGTCCACGGAACCCGCCCACGCGGATGAGCCTTCGGCCGACCTTCTGGCGCACGGTAAATATATCGCTACGGCGGGGGACTGCGTTGCCTGCCATACCCGGCCCGGCGGCCAGCCCTTCGCGGGTGGGTTGAGCATCACGACCCCGATGGGTGATGTCATTTCAACCAATATCACCCCCGATCCCGACCACGGGATCGGCAAATATACGCTACAGGATTTCGAGAAGAGCGTGCGCCACGGCATCCGCCGTGATGGTAGCCGTCTGTACCCCGCCATGCCTTATGTCTCCTATTCCGGCATGACGGATGATGATGTCACGGCGTTGTATGCGTGGTTCATGCATGATGTGAAACCCGTGGCCGAAACCCCGCCCGCGACGGCGCTGAATTTCCCGGCCAACCTGCGCATCACCATGGCGGTGTGGAATCTGGTGGCGGGGGAAAGTGAGCCGGAAACAGGCGATGCCACGACGTTTGACAAGCTGCGCCGGGGCAAATACATCGCCCATGCGCTGGCTCATTGCGGCACGTGCCATACCCCGCGCAACGTCATGCTGAGTGAGAAAGCGGATAGTTATCTGGCCGGGGCATCCCTGCTGGGTTGGTACGCGCCCGATATTACATCCAGCAAGACCAGCGGTATCGGGGACTGGAGCGAGGATGATCTGGTGGCCTATCTGCGCACCGGCCATATCGACGGGCTAAGTCAGGCGGCCGGACCGATGGGGGAGGTGGTTGAACATAGCACCAGCCACCTGACCGATACGGACCTGCATGCCCTGGCCGCCTATATCCTTCAGGTTCCGGCCATGGAGGACGATGCCGAACACGCGCCGCGCGCACGTATCGGTCAGGCCCTGAATGCCCCCGATATCCGCACGGGCGAACTCACCCGCATCGACAACCTCGACCCGATGGATGGCAAGGGCGTGTACGACGCCAACTGCGCGTCCTGTCATGGTGATAACGGGGTGGGTACCAGCAACCGCTACGTACCTTCCCTGTTTCATAATGCCGTTGTCGGATCCGGGCGCCCGGATAACCTGATCATGACCGTTCTGGAGGGCGTGAACCGGACTGCGAACGGCGTTCATGCCTATATGCCCGGCTTTGGCCAGAATTCCGATGTGCAGCGCCTGAGCAATGCGGAAATCGCGGCCGTGGTCAATTATGTGACCCGGACCTTCGGCAGTGGCGATCACGGTGTCACGCCCGAACAGGTCGCGACCCAGCGCGGGGAAACGCCCAAAACGCCCTGAACCACCGCCCTGTTGCCCCATGCCCGACAGGTCGGCCGCCGCCTTGCGGCCGGGGGTGTCCTGCCGGGGCCTGCGTGGGTGAAGCGGTCCGGGCCATCTTTCCCGCCGGGGTATGTAACCCCTGCTCCTGTCATGCGTTAGGGAGTATTGCTGGCGAGGGTGCCGGTCATATGGTATGCGGGGCAGGCAGGTGGCAGGAAAATACGTCTCGTTATGATACGTTTCATCACCGATTTTGCCGATCAGGGCGATATTCTGCCGGTCGTGGCTACGGTCACGGCCGTTATGGTCTGGCGGGAATGGCGGCGTGGCGCCTCCGTCTGGCTTGGCACGGTTGTCCTGACACTGGCGCTCATGCTGGTCCTGAAAATCGTGGGCCTGTGTTACGCCGTGTCCATGCAGGCGCCCGTTTTCAGTCCCAGTGGCCATGTGGCATCGGCCTGCCTTGTATATGGCAGCCTGTTGATCATGATGGGACGGGAGGCGTTTATCGGTCTTCCCACCCTGACGATGGTGCCCCTGATGTTCGTGGCGGCCGTCATGGCCTATACCCGGCTTGTATTACACGCCCATTCGGTGTCCGAGGTCATAACGGGCGCCATGATCGGATCAATAGCCGCTGTGGTGCTGGGCTTCAAATGCGGCCCGGTGCCGAAGGCGTTATGGCTTTACCTGCTGCCCGCCGTGGTCGGGAGCGCCTTCCTGTTCCATGGGCGGCACCTGGGGGCGGAGGTCGCCATCAGGCATCTGGTTCTGTCCGAGGGAAGTTCGGTAAGTCACTTCGTGTACAGAATGCTTGTCTAGTCTTTTATGGAATAAGTAATATCTTTCCTAAATCATAAAGAAGTTTTTGGTGAAGCTTTTTTCAAAAAGCTTCTAAGAATAGCTCAATAATAAAGGGCGTGCATGTGCACGCAAACAGAGCCGCATCTTGCCAACGCCATGCAGCAGTGGCGAAGTCGAGGCGGCATAGGCCACGCGATGCGCCGCAGGCACGAGCGTTACGTCTCAACACAGGCAGTCTTCATCCCCCGAAACCCTCTTCCGCTGCACGACAATGCGGGAGCGGAAGAGGGGCAGGCCCGGGTTGATCACGATGGGATCAACCCATGGCAGGGATTTAGAACGGCGCGTCGATATCCACCACGTCGATCAGTTTGTGATTGACGAATTCCTTGATGCCAAGGCCAATCAGTTCACGGCCATAGCCGGAACGGGCCACGCCACCAAACGGCAGATCCGCCTTCACCATGGTCGGGTGGTTTACATAGACCATGCCGGTATAGATCTGTTCGGCCACCTTCACGCCGCGCTTGGTGTCCTTCGTAAAGACGGAGCCACCCAGCCCGAACGGGGAGTCATTGGCGATACGGATGGCGTCCGCCTCGTCCTTGGCGCGGTAAAGCTGCGTGACGGGACCAAAGAATTCCCACAGGCGGGCTTCATTGTCCTTGTGCAGGTTGGTCATGAGCAGCGGACGGAAGAAAGCCCCGTCATTGGGCACCGGCGCACCGATGGTCTCCACAACCGCACCGTGCTTCTTGGCTTCCTCAACCTGCGCCGCCAGTTCATCAGCCGCCTTCTGCGAGGACAGGGGCGCCAGCGTCGTGGCCGGGTCCATCGGGTCGCCGGCCTTCAGTTCGGCCACGCCCTTTTTGTACAGGTCGACGAACCTGTCATAGACCGCGTCCACCACGATCATCCGCTTGGCCGAGACACAGACCTGACCGGCATTCCAGTGGCGGCCGAACACCGCCCACTTCACCGTCTTTTCCAGGTCCGCGTCTTCCAGCACGATGAAGGCGTCCGAACCGCCCAGTTCCATCGTGGATTTCTTGAGCGCCTTGGCCGCGACACCGGCCACGATCGCCCCGGCCCCTTCGGAGCCGGTCAGCGCCACACCACACACGCGCGGGTCGCTCAGGATCACCTCGGTATGATGGCGGGCGGCGTACAGGTTACGGAACGCGCCCTTGGGCAGGCCGGCTTCCTGCATCAGGGCGTCAAAGGCTCCGGCGCACTGCGGCACGTTGGATGCATGCTTGAGCAGCACCGTGTTCCCGGCGGAAAGCTGTGGCGCGATGATGCGGGCGATCTGGTAGTAGGGGAAGTTCCACGGTTCGATCGCGAAAACGATGCCCTGCGGCTGGTGGACCAGAACCGCCTTGCCTTCCTTCGGGTCGGCGACGGGCAGTGTTTCGGGGGTCAGCAGGCGTTCGGCATTCGCGGCGTAATATTCAAAGATTTCCGCCGAAAGTTCGGTTTCCAGCTTCGCTTCCCCATAAAGCTTGCCCATTTCAAGGGTGAGCAGCCGGGCGTATTTGTCGATATCGCGACGCAGGATGGCCGCGGCGTTCGTCATGACCTTCGCACGTTCGGCAAAGGAGACATGACGCCATGCCTTGAACGCTTCATACGCATCGGTCAGGGCGGTCTGGACTTCCTGATCCGTTGCTTCGGGGAAGGTCTTCAGCTTCTCGCCGGTATAGGGGTTTGTTGTTGTATAAGCCATGGACGGGTCTGTTCCTGTATCGTTTGGTCAAGTATATATTTCGCGCGTGGGCGTGCAAGAATCGTTTTTGGTACCACCAACGGGCATAACGTGCAAAAGTTCATTTGAACACAGGGGGCGTAAATACCCCATATACGGGAGAAAACCCGTCCTTTTTGCCGTTTTTCTGGTGGTCCGTCTTGTCGGTGGGATGAAAGCCGCAAGATCGCCGCACTGGATATAACACATTATTTAATAACCACCGTGGCTGGTGGCGAAAGCCGGGAAGGATATGCGGAAATTATGGCACATCCGGTTATGACGGCACGGAATTGGCGCATTTTTATGGCGGTATGTAATTACGACGCATGAGATTGGGGCGCGATCGGGCCTGGAGCGGCTTCGTGCGCAGGTGCTGCACCGGGCTTGGTCTTTATTGTGAGTTTTCAGACATCCGACACGAAAGCGGTCTGCGATCTGGCTGGTTTAGTAAAGCGTATGGCGCAGGCGGCGTTTTCTGAAGCTTTTTGGAAAAAGCTTCACCTTGTGGCGTGAGTCATCATGCCTTGTGCTCACGCCGGATTGGGGCGGCGCAGCAGCATGCGGAACATGGCACATTCCTTGCGTCGAACCACGATACGACAGGGTCCGGATGCACAAACCGGGCGGTCCTGCAAAGGGCAGGCCCCCTCGGCGGGTGCGGAAGGATTGTTGTCATAAACGGGCGTGAATGGGGCGAAAGCCCAAGGGATGGCGCTATATGACAGGCATGAATGTTATCGCTCGTGATAAAGTTGTAAATGGGTGGATGTAACCTGACATCCACGTCGCGGCGAATGGGGACGGATCGGATCAGTTTATAAATTGCATTGCGATTTGTTCTCATTCGTGTTTATGCTGGGTTCACATTTTATGGGTGAGATGGATAAATGTTTGTCTGCTCTTGTAATATGCTGACGGATGCGGATGTGGAGACGGCCGTGCGTAACGGCGCGGTCAGGCCGAAAGAGGTCTATGAATCCAAGGGCTGCCGCGCGCAGTGCGGCAACTGCGTGCCGGGGGTGGTGTGCATCCTGCGCCAGCTTGCCCGGCAGGGATGCATGGCCGTGACGGAGGGCGCGCACCTGTCCGGTGACCTGCAGCCAACCTGAACCGGCAGGGAGCCGATTTCGGCTTCAGGCAATAAAAAACGGCGCCCGATGAAGGGCGCCGTCTGGAATGGTCTCATATCGGGGCCGGGATTATCCACCCCCATGCGCGGCCTGCCAGCCGCGCGGACTGATATGAAGAGGCTACCGCCGCGCTCCCTCCTGTGTCTGCAGGGTGGCGGGGGAGGCCCCCGTGGCGAGACGCATGGCCGCCGCCAGTGCGAATGTCACGGTCATGTTGATGCCCAGCGCCAGCAGTCCGGTTGAAACGGAAGCCGAGAAACCGGCAAAGGCGACGGGGTGCACCGGCTTCAGCCCATCCACCCAGCATAGCGCCAGTCCCGATACGGACCCGACAATCCAGCCGGTGATCAGCGCGCGCGCGGGCAGCCGCAGCGGCAGCAGGCCCATGATCAGGGCGGGAAATGTCTGCAGGATAATGACGCCGCCCAGCAATTGCAGGTCAATTGCGAATTTGGCGTTCAGGAACACCACACAGCCCAGCGCGCCCACTTTCACCGCAAACCCGGCAATGCGCGAGCCCGTGACCGAATCCGCCCGGCTGGGCAGGATATTGTGCATGATCAGATTGGCCGCCCCGATCGCCATGACGGAGGCGGGCACCAGCGCACCAATCGCGATTGCGGCGAAGCAGAACCCGGCGAACCATGAAGGGAAAATGGCCAGGAAAAGCTGCGGCACCACCTGAGAGGAAGACGTTGTCACAATCCCCGCCGCATGCGCCATGAGACCAAGCAGCGCGATCAGCCCCAGCACGATGGTATAGACAGGCAGGAATACGGCGTTCTGCCGGATCGTATCGGCTGACTTCGCCGCAAGGATGCCGGTCAGCGTATGGGGGTAAAGGAACGCCGCGAAGGCGGAGGAAAGCGCAAGCGTGGCGTAGGGCACAATCTGCCCCTGCCCAAGAATATGCCCGCCCGGCGCATCGGGCAGATGCTGTGCGGCGGTGTGGAACATGGCCCCGTACCCGCCCAGATGGATCGGCACGATAATGACCGCCGCCAGTACCGCGATATAGATCATTACATCCTTGATGAAGGCGGTCAGCGCCGGCGCATGCAGCCCCCCAAGCCATGTGTACCCGGCAAGGGAGAAGAAGGCGATCAGGAGCGGCAGCATGCCGGTAAAGCCCAGCGCCTCGATCACGGTGCGGATACCGATAAGCTGGAGTGCGATATAGGGCAGCACGGCAATCAGGCCACTAAGCGCCACGGCCATTTCAAGCGTGCGGCTGCCGAAGCGCGCGCGTACGATATCCGCCGCCGTGGCGTGCCCCCCATCGCGCGCGATGGTCCACAGCCGGGGCATGACGGCGAATATGAAGGGATAGACGATAATGGTGTACGGCAGCGCGAAAAAGCCGAAGCCCCCGGTTGAATAGACCAGCGCCGGCACGGCGATGACCGTATAGGCGGTATAGAAATCCCCCCCGACCAGGAACCACGTGACCCAGGCGCCGAATTCGCGCCCTCCCAGTCCCCATTCCTCACCTTCCGTATGGTGGGCGGTGGCTTTGCGGCGTGCGAGAAGCGGACGCCACAGCCGGACCGTGCTGCCCAGCACGATGGTGGCCAGGAAGCACAGGACGAACACGGCAATGGCGGCATTGTCCGGTAATGTGGATGTGTTCATGACTGCCGTTCCGACTTCCACGCTGCCCAGATCAGGACGGATGTTACGGGGACCCAGGCAAGCTGGTACCAATAAAAGAACGGGAAACCGAACAGCACCGGATCATGCCGGTTATAGAGCGGCACCCACAGGAGCCCGGCAAAGGGCAGCAGGAGGCATATGGCTTTTTTCATGTGACCGTACTTCTTGTTTTTCTGGTGTGGCCGGCACGGATGTTTCTGGAATATGAAGGTCTGTGTCAACAGAATTAATGTATATCCGAAGTATTTTTTTTGGTAATAACGTGTTATTTCAGTTGTTGTGTATTTTTTATTGTGCGGCGCGCAATGTTTTTGTTGCATTGCACAATGAATTATCGGGTGGGGTTGTGAAAATTCTGCCCGTGATTTAAAATATAATCACATAACTGTTATTTATAATGCGACGATAATGACTGCGCCTTTCAGGGGCATATCTATTGGACCATATCGTGATTTATAAAAATAAGTTTTTGTAAATAAACATATTATTCCTTATCAGCTCCGTGGTTATTTTGTTGCGGAATATGAATTCATGCATGATACGTTGCATTGTCCGTGAAAATAGTGATTGCCTGCGCAGGGGCGGGGCGGCTAAATTCATTGCCCGGACCTGCCAACAACAAACAATATTAAAGCGCTGTCGCCTGTTTTTTTGACCTGTTCCGGAGCAGGCGTCATTTTCTGACGGACGAACGCGCGTAGGAACGAACAGACATGACCAAATGGGTTTACAGCTTCGGAGATGGCCTGAACGAGGGACGCGCGGAGATGCGCAACCTTCTGGGCGGCAAGGGCGCCAACCTGGCGGAGATGGCATCGATCGGGCTGCCCGTGCCGCCCGGCTTTACCATTACGACGGAAGTCTGTTCGGCCTTTTATGACAATGGCCGGAAATATCCCGACGCGCTGCAGGCGCAGGTGGCGGACGCCCTGCGCCGGGTCGAGAAATCGATGGGCCTGCGCTTTGGCGATGCGGATGCGCCGCTTCTGGTCTCGGTCCGTTCCGGCGCGCGGGTGTCCATGCCCGGCATGATGGATACCGTGCTGAACCTTGGCCTGAACGACCAGACGGTGGAAGGGCTCGCCCGCTCATCGGGCGATGCGCGTTTTGCATGGGACAGCTACCGGCGGTTCATCCAGATGTACGGCTCGGTCGTGATGGGCGTGGCCCACCATCATTTCGAGGATGTGCTGGAGCATTTCAAGCGCGCCAATGGCGTGGAGGACGATACGGCCGTCACGGCGGAGCAGTGGCGCACCATCGTGGCGGATTACCGCCTGATCATCAGCACCCACGCGGGCGCGGATTTTCCCAACGACCCGCAGGACCAGCTCTGGGGGGCGATCGGGGCGGTGTTCGGGTCATGGATGAACCCGCGCGCCAACACCTATCGCAGGCTGCATGAAATCCCGGCCTCATGGGGCACGGCGGTCAATGTGCAGTCCATGGTGTTCGGCAACATGGGCGATGACTGCGCCACGGGCGTCTGCTTTACCCGCGACCCCTCCACCGGGGAAAACGTGTTCTACGGCGAATACCTGATCAACGCGCAGGGCGAGGACGTGGTGGCGGGCATCCGCACACCCCAGCCCATGGCCTGCGCGCGCGCCGAAGCGGGTCAGAACCCGATGGAAACCGTGCTGCCGGAAGCCTATGGCGAACTCATGCGCGTGCGCTCCATACTGGAGACGCATTACAAGGACATGCAGGACATCGAATTCACCGTCCAGCGCAACGTCCTGTACATTCTCCAGACCCGCAGCGGCAAGCGCACCGCCGCCGCCGCGCTGAAAATCGCCATCGACATGGCGCGTGAGGGGCTGATTACGCAGGAAGACGCCATCCGCAGGGTGCCGGCCTCCTCGCTCGACCAGCTTCTGCATCCCACCCTCGACCCCAAGGCCGAGCGCGTGCAGCTGACCCGTGGCCTCCCGGCCTCACCGGGTGCGGCGGCGGGGGCAGTCGTCTTCTCGGCGGAGGAATGTGAGGCCCGCGCGGCGAAGGGGGAGGACGTGATCCTCGTCCGTATCGAAACCTCGCCCGAGGACGTGCATGGCATGCATGCCGCCCGTGGCGTGCTGACCACCCGTGGCGGCATGACCTCGCACGCTGCTGTCGTAGCGCGTGGAATGGGGCGTGTGTGCGTGGCGGGCGCGGGCAGCATTCATGTCGATTACGCGGCGGGCACCATGAGCGTGGGAACCCACACCATCGCGCAGGGTGAGTGGATCACGCTCGATGGCGGCACGGGCGCGGTCTTTGCGGGGCGTGTGCCGACCATTCCGCCCACGCTGTCCGATGACTTCAATACGCTCATGGGCTGGGCGGACGGCGTGCGCCGCCTTGGCGTGCGCGCCAATGCCGAAACCCCGGAAGACGCCCGCACCGCGCGCCGCTTCGGGGCGGAGGGTATCGGCCTTGCACGTACCGAGCACATGTTCTTCGGTCCGGACCGCATCGGCTTTGTCCGCCAGATGATCATTGCCGATGCCGAGGACGTGCGCCAGAAGGCCATCGCGGCGCTGCTGCCGTTCCAGCGCGACGACTTCGCCAGCCTGTTCCGCATCATGGCCGGGCTGCCGGTAACGGTGCGCCTGCTGGATCCGCCGCTGCATGAATTCCTGCCGCATGCCGATGCTGAAATGGCCGAGGTCGCAACCGCGCTGGGCAGGAGCGTGGACGAAATCCGCGCCCGTTGCGCGGCGCTGGCCGAGACCAACCCGATGCTGGGCCATCGTGGCTGCCGCCTGGGCCTGACCAGCCCGGAAATCTACGCCATGCAGGTCCGGGCCCTGATCCAGGCCGCCGTGCTGGTGGAAAAGGAGACGGGCAAGCCCATCCGGCCGGAAATCATGATCCCGCTGGTGGCGACACAGGCCGAACTCGCCGCCACCCGCCGCGCGGCGGAGGACGAGATCGCGCGCGTGCTGAAGGAAGAAGGCACGAACCTCGATTACGACATCGGCACCATGATCGAGCTGCCCCGTGCCGCCCTTCAGGCCGACCGTATCGCGGAATATGCCGATTTCTTCTCATTCGGTACCAATGACCTGACCCAGACTACATTTGGTCTGTCGCGTGATGATGCGGGATCGTTCCTGCCTTATTACGTCGATCAGGGGCTGCTCCCGCGCGACCCGTTCGTGTCCATTGACCGTGATGGCGTGGGCGCGCTTGTCCGGATCGGTGTGGAACGTGGGCGGCAGACCCAGCCGGACCTGAAGCTGGGCATCTGCGGGGAACATGGCGGTGACCCTGATTCCATCGCGTTCTTTGATGAGGTGGGGCTGGACTATGTTTCGTGTTCCCCCTTCCGCGTGCCGGTCGCGCGCCTTGCGGCCGCCCAGGCGGCGCTGGCGGCAAGGCAGCGGGTCGGCTCCCCGGCCTGAAGCCGCGAATACGAACAGACGCAACACTGTATAGACATAACGCCCCGTCATCATGACGGGGCGTTATCATGTTGGGCAGTACCATGAGTGAAGCAGAGCCGATTATCCTGCATCTGGTGTCCGAGGCGACGGGGCAGGCGCTGGAAGCGGTCATGCGCGCCTGCGGCGCCCAGTTCCAGGATACTGAATTTTCGCCGCGCAACTGGAACCTGATCCGGACCCGCATGCAGGTGGCCCGCGTGCTGGCCGGGATCAGGGCGGAACCGGGGCCGGTACTCTCCTCGCTCACCTCGCCCGACCTGCAGGCCATGCTGCGTGAGGGATGTGGACGGGTGGGGGTGCAGGTCAAGAATATTCTTGATGGAACGATCCATTTCCTGGAACAGCAGACCGGAATCGTGGCGGAGCGCCATCCGGGCGGCCAGTATGTCATGGATAACACCTATCGGCGGCGCATCGACGCGATGCAGTACGTCATTGCGCATGATGACGGCCAGAAAGCGACGGATCTTACAAAAGCGGATGTGATTCTGGTGGGAGTGTCGCGCACATCGAAAACACCCACCTGCTTCTATCTGGCCAATCGCGGGATCCGGGCCGCCAATATTCCGCTGGTGCCGCATGCCCCGTTGCCCGCCGGGCTTGAAGATTTTCCCGGCCTTGTGGTGGGTCTTACGATTGATCCGCATACATTGCTGGAAATCCGCCGCTCCCGCGTGGGCATGATGCTGCCGGGACGTTCCATGGCGATGCCCGGCATGTCCGAAACCTCGGTAAAACCTTATATCGACCCTGAGAGTGTGCATGAAGAACTGCACTGGGCGCGACGTTTATGCGCGCGGCATAAATGGCCGGTCATCAATGTCACCCACCGTTCGGTGGAAGAAACGGCGGCGGCCATTATCGACATACTCGAGCATGACGGCACGGGTCATAAACTGCCGGAACATGATACGTAAGCCGGTCTCATACCCCTGATATGGATCCGGAGCGCGTTTTCCAGACAGGAGGAAGTTTTTGGTGAAGCTTTTTTCAAAAAGCTTCAGGAAACGCCGCCTTTTTGAAAGAAGGCGGCATCCAGAAACTTTTATCGTTGCTCATTGACCCGCCAGCACGGGGCCGGAGCCATCGGGCCATGTGCTTTCATGCGGGTCTGTTCCGTGCGGCTACGCAGTCTGTCGCATGCGGGAATCCTGCTGAGTCGGGTAGGGGAGCATGCATGACTCCGGATTTCGCTGCCCGCAGGCATGCAGCAGGCTTAAGTCAGATATGTGCTGCATTTATCTGTATTCCCCTGTATATAATTACGATCAGTAAATAAAAGCTAATTAAATAATAAAAAACAGTCCTATTAAATAAATAATGATAAAAAATTTTGATATAAGTCATTCTGAAAATTATGCGGAAGACTGCCATCCGGCATGGCTTCACCTTCCGGCAGTGGACAAGTGGGACAGAAACCGTACGATATGACAAAGTGTTACTTATCCCATGTATTTTTCCACAGTCGGGTCTATAGAGCTGAAGCATGTCCAAGACAGATCTCAAGCTGCTGATCATCCAGCCTTCGCATTACCGGTCCAAGACCGACAGGACCATTTTCAAAACCAGACGACGACAGATGGTGCCCCTTGCCCTGCCGTACCTTGCCGCGCTGACCCCGCCCGAATGGACCGTCACGCTGCTTGATGAGCAGCTGGAGGATATCGATTTCGATACGCCGGTTGATGTCGTCGCCCTGAGTGCGTGGACACTGCATTCGCCGCGTGCGTACGACATCGCCGCCGAATTCCGCAGGCGTGGCGTCAAGGTGATCATGGGGGGGCCGCATGTGTTCTTCTATGCCGATGAAGCCGCCGAACACTGCGATGCGGTCGGCGTGGGCGAGGCCGAACCCATCTGGCGCACCATGCTGGAAGATGCCGCCGCGGGCAGGTTGCAGAAAATCTATCGTGCCGCACCGCTCAAGGAACTGAACAACCTGCCGGCCCCGCGTTACGACCTGCTGGATCTGAAAAAATTCGGGCCTTTCCGTACCTTCGCCGTGCAGTCTTCGCGTGGCTGCCCGTTCGTATGTGATTTCTGTTCCGAACGGTTCTATCTGGGGGGGCGTTTCCGCTGGCGGCCCGTGGACCAGATGGTCAGTGAACTGGAGCGGATCAAGAACAAGAGCAGCCACTTCTTCTTTGGGGAAAGCAATTTTGGCGGCAAGAAAAGCCGCGCGATGGAGCTGATGGAAGGGCTGGTGCCGCTCAAAATTCGCTGGTCCACGCTATGGTCGTCCAATCTGTGCCTCGATACCGAATTTCTGGATCTGGCGCGGCGCAGCGGTGTGATGCACGTCAATATCGGCATTGAAAGCATTGATGCCGAGATGCTGCAGGACATGAAGAAAGGCTGGAACAAGGCCAGCCGTTATGGCGAGATGTTCGAGAACCTGCGCAAGCGCGACATCAGCTACTCGCTCAATTTCATTTTTGGTTTCGATAACGAACACCCGGATGTCTATGACGCCACCCTCTCCTTTCTTCAGGCGCACAAGGTACCGGCCGCCTATTTCAATATCCTGACCCCCACCAAGGGCACTGCCCTGTTCGAGCGGATGAAGAAGGCTGGCCGGATCATCGACCCCGAGGATATTGACCGCTGGCCGGGGCAGGTCTGCCACATCTTCCCCAAGAACTGCACGCCGGGCCAGATGGAGGAACGTATTCAGGGGATGTACCGCAAGTTCTACAGCATGCGTTCCATGGTGCATCGCCTGCCTTTCCCGCGTACGCGCTCGGAAATGGCGACATGGATTCTGAACATGACGGAACGGCGCATGGCCTTTTCCTCTACCGGGAACAATGACTTTGATATCTATTGATACCCGTCGGGCCGCTTCCGGCCCGTATGGGACATAGGCAGGGGAACGGATATGCGCGACTCAATCGGCGCCATGCTGCTCGATCGGCTCCGGCAGTGTGGTGTGTCGCGCATTTACGGGGTTCCGGGTGACTATAATCTGGAATTCCTTGAACTGGTCGAACGCACGCCGGATATCCGGTTTATCGGCACATGCAACGAACTCAACGCCGCCTACGCGGCGGATGGCGATGCACGGCTGAGCGGGATCGGGGCGGTGCTGGTCACCTACGGGGTGGGCGACCTGTCGGCCCTGTCCGCCGTGGCGGGGGCCTGTGCCGAAGGCGTGCCGCTTGTGGTGATTTCCGGCATGCCGCCGCTCCATGCCGTGCAGTCGCGCGCGCTGGTGCACCACACGCTGGCCGATGGTGATTATGACAATGTCATGACCTGCTACCGGCAGTTTACCGCCGCCGCCACCCGCCTGCACCCCGCCAGCGCCGTAACGGAAACGGACCGGGTGCTGCACGCGGTGCGGGTGGCCAGACGCCCGGTTTATATCCAGTTCCCTTCCGACATCTGTTACGTTGAAATCGAGATACCGCCGCCTGTTCCCGTCCCGCAGGGGTCGGACCCCGCGCTGTTGGAAAAAGCGGCGACGTGCCTCATGCAGCGGATCACGCAGGCCTCCCGCCCGGTCGTGCTGGTTGACGCCATGGTGCGGCAATACGGTTTGCAGGCACAGGTCCGGCAGTTTTGTGAATGCTACGGCATTCCCTACGCCGCGCTGTCCACCGGGCGCACATTGGTGGCGGAATCCGGCCCCCTGTGGCTGGGGCAGTACGGTGGCATGGCCTCCGCCGCCAGCGTGGCGGATTATGTACACGCATCGGACTGCGTGGTCGGGCTGGGTGTGCGCTTCGTGGATTCTACATCGGGTTATTTCTCCCAACGGATCCGGCCCGGCGCGCTGGTGGATATGCAGCCCTTTAGCCTGACCTGCGATGGGCAAGACATTCAGGGCATAACCGCCGCCGACCTGCTTGACGCCATGCTGCGCCGTGGGGGCGACCAGCCGCCTGCCCGCCCCGAACGGCAGGCCCGGCCAGATGGCGCGGCGGTGTCACCCCCTGATGGGGCGGCATGGACACAGGCCGCGTTCTGGCAGCGGATGGAACAGTTCCTGCAGCCTGATGACGTGGTGGTGGCGGATAATGGCTCCTCCATGGTGGCCATGCTGCATGCCCGCCTGCCCGCGCGGTGCAGCCTGCTGGTCCAGCCGGTGTGGGCGGCAATCGGTTATTCACTGCCCGCCACCCTTGGGGCCTGTCTGGCCACGCCCCTGCGGCGGCATGTCCTGTTCATCGGGGATGGGTCATTCCAGATGACGGCGCAGGAACTTTCCACCCTGCTGCGGCATCGCTGCAATGTCGTGGTATTCCTGATCAATAATGGCGGCTACACCATCGAGCGGATGATCCTTGGCCCGCAGGCGGCGTATAATGACATCGCCAACTGGGATTACGCGGCCCTGCCTGCCGCGCTGGCGGGCGATCCGGCCCCATTATCCGTGCGGGTGGACAGGGGGGATGAGCTTGAGGCGGCCCTGGCGCGTGTGGCCGGGCATGAGGGACCGGCCTTTGTGGAGGTCCGCTTCGCACCCATGGACGCCCCGGCGGGAATGGCCGCGATGGGGCAGGCCGTGCGCCGCTACGATTATGGATTCGACACCCCGGATGCCCCCTGAGCGCCCATTTGGGCCGCGCGCCGTTCACTTCTGGCGCTGAATGCGCACTGGCCTGTTTTTAGGCTGGACGGCGGGGCTGGCGCAGTCTATTGAAAATACGGATGTTTTTCAGGCAGGGCGACAGATCGCCATCTGCATGCCGTCTGCGCCCTTCAGGTCCTGGCGAAGGGGCGGGGAAACAGGACTCACAAAATCGTGATAATTGATGGTTATAAATTGTGCATTTGCGCAATATTTAATCATTCATTTTGCCCCCAAAAATGCCGATACCGCATTCTGCTATTTTTATCGGCACTCCATCGTATTGTATAAAGATGATGGAACGCTATGCCCGAGCACTGATTATTTAATCGTCACCCGTTTCGTTGGCAAATTGCAATCAACAGGGAAGTATAGACCCGTGGCCGAGGATTTTTATTGATAGTATTTTTGTTCTGGTGTTGTGTCCGCTTACCAAATCAACACCCAGGAAACAGAAACATGTCTATCGAAAACATCAGCACCATGATCGCCCACTCCGTGAACACCATGTCCTCGCTGACCATGGTTGCCTTCCTGCCCATGATCGCCGCCCTGATGATCGCCACGATCATGTCAGATCGCGCCGCCTGAGCCACGGGGTCTGTCCTGACACCCGTGCAGCCGGACTTCCCACGCCATGTGGGAATGGCCGGCGGGCAGCGGCAGGACAATCGGAAGCAACAGGCGCGGCAGCGTCTTTTTTTATGCCCGGTGTTCCGGATCCGGCAGGGCATGCGGATCCCCTCCGTAACGAATGAACAGTCAGTTCGATAAAACGTGAAACAGGCACGGGAAGAAACATTTTCCGGCACTTGGGGGCATATATTCACGATACGGTGGACTCTATGAGCCTGACAGTCTTGTAGGCGGGCCAGCATGGGTGTATCGGCCAAAAATGTAACGGCGTACACAGGTGCGCCTTTTTTATTTTTGTCCAGAGCATGCGCATGACAGATAGAAAGACCCACCATCGGAAAGGGGCGGCCGCGCCTGTTCCCCATTCCGTTCATACCGGCCTGATTTTCTTTATCCTGGCGCTGGGGGCCTTTGCCATCGGCACGGCCGAATTCGCGGCCATGAGCCTTGTGCCCATGATTTCGGTGGGTATGCATGTCAGCGTGCCGCAGGCGGGTCACGCCATTGAGGCCTATGCCGCGGGCGTGTGCGTGGGCGCGCCGCTGATTGCCATGCTGGGGGCGAGGCAGAGCCGCAAATACCTGCTGATCGGGATGATGCTGCTCTATGTGCTGGGCAATGGCCTGACCGCGCTGGCTCCCAATTACGTATGCCTTCTGCTGTGCCGTTTCATAAGCGGGCTGCCGCATGGCGCCTATTTCGGCACGGCGGGTATCGTCGCGTCCTCGCTGGTGTCCGAAAAACGGCGCACGCAGGCGGTGGCGCGGGTCGTGCTGGGGCTGACCGTCGCCACGATCGGCGGGGTGCCGATGGCGAACGGGCTGGGCCTTGTCGTGGGGTGGCGCTGGGCGTTCGTGCTGATCGCGGGGCTGGCCTTGTGCACCATGGTGCTGATCGCATGGTTCGTCCCCACCGATCCGCCGCGCCCCCATGCAAGCGCCATGACGGAAATACGCGCGCTGCGCAACCGGCAGGTCTGGCTGACGCTGGGGATCGGCGTTGTCGGTTTCGGGGGTATTTTCTGCGTCTATACCTACCTTGCCTCCATCTTGCAGGAAGTGACGCGGGCGCCGGCCTACATGACGCCTGTCATGCTGGCGGTGTTCGGCGTGGGCATGACCGTGGGCACCATGGCCTGCGCCTGGGCGGCCGACCGCAAGATGATGCCCACCATCGGCGGCACGCTGCTGGTCAATGCGGCGGCGCTGGCCGGTTTTCCCGGCTCGGTGCATTCCGTATGGGGCATGATGCCCATCGTGTTCATGATCGGCTGTGGCGGGGGGCTTGGCACCGTCATCCAGTCCCGGCTGCTCAGCGTGGCGGTGGATGCGCAGGCCCTTGCCGCGGCCCTGAACCAGAGCGCGTTCAACATGGCCAACGCGATCGGCCCCTGGCTGGGGGGCATGGCGATCAGCTTTGGCCTGGGCTGGGAATCCGTGGGCTGGGTGGGGGCCTGCCTTGCCATGGGCGGGTTCATGATGTGGCTGCTGACACTGAGCGATATCCGCGCCGCCGCCCGCAGGCAGGCTGGCGGATAGGCGGGTGGGGCAGGGCGCTTGATGCGCTGTCCCATCCTTTCTATCGTGGCGCATGACCAGCGCACCGGCTGAAGGGCACGACCTGCCCCCCCTGTTACGTGACCTGTTCCCCGCCCGGCGGGTGGCGGGGCGGGCGGGCGACGTCCTGCAACGGGTGCAGCATGTGCTGGATACCGAAATCGCCCCCACGGCGGCGCAGCGCGACCGCGCCGGTGGCTACCCGCATCAGGCCATCGCCGCGCTGAAGCGGACCGGGGTTCTCGCCCTCGCCCTGCCATGCGCGTGGGGCGGGATGGGGATAAGCCAGGAACTCTCGCTCGAACTCATGCTGCGCATGGCCGTGGCCGATCCGGCCGTGGCCCAGATCTACAAGGTGCATGACGATCTGGTGCGTGAAATATTCGTCTATTCACCGCCCGCCCTGCGCGGTCCGCTGGCGCGGCGTATTGTGG
The DNA here is from genome assembly GCF_021295395.1 of Komagataeibacter sp. FNDCR2. Taxonomy (NCBI): domain Bacteria; kingdom Pseudomonadati; phylum Pseudomonadota; class Alphaproteobacteria; order Acetobacterales; family Acetobacteraceae; genus Komagataeibacter; species Komagataeibacter sp. FNDCR2. The sequence goes on along the minus strand of NZ_JAIWOU010000001.1, from coordinate 1,319,980 downwards.
ATGGGCATGTTATTCTGGGCATGGCGGTTGCCGAGAACGGACGCACGGCGGACAGTTTCCTGCAGACGCTGGCGCGGCCCGGACCGGCGGGCGGATACCTTGTCTCGGGCCGCAAAATCTATGCAACCGGCGCATCGGGGGCGGATCTGGTCGCCATTTCCTCCTTCGACCCGGTGCGGGCGCAACAGACTGGCAACCTGCGCGACGGCGTACGCATGGATCTGGTCCCCCGCGATACGCCGGGCCTTGTCTTTCACCACGACTGGAACCGGATGGGCCAGCGCGCGACGGATTCCGGCACCGTGACGCTGGAACATGTCAGGGTGGATGACCGATGGAACGCCCTGTCCCCCGATGCCGTTTTGCCCCTGCATGTCAGCCTGCGGTTTCAGGCCGGATTTAGCGCGATCCTGACCGGCATCGGCATTGCGGTGCTGCGGGCGGTCTGCGCGTTCGTGCCTGAGCACGCCCGTCCGTGGGGAGCCGCCGGCGTTGCGCGCGCCGATGAGGACCCCTATATCCGCCGCCAGTTGGGGGAGATCGGGACGGATCTGTTCGCCGCCTATTGCAGCGTCATGCAGGCGGGGCGGATGCTGGATGGCCATGAACAGGGCGACGTGCCGCGTAACGCGGTGGCGATGGCGGCAAGTGCCGCGCGTTCGGTTGCCACGCGCGCGGCGCTTCGCGCCACGACCGATGCCCCGGCGGCGGCTGGCGCGCGGGGCACGGATGCGGCCAATGGGCTGGACCGCTACTGGCGCGATGCCCGCACGCTGTCCGTGCATGATCCCGTGGACTGGAAAAACGCGGAAGTCGGCCGCCACCTGCTGACGGGCTGGGCGCCGGAACCCGGCCTGTACCAGTAGGCGGCCTGACGGGCCGTAACCCTGAACGATATGGATACAGCCATGCATCGACCCGCCATAGCCGTTATCGCAACCGGCGGCACCATCGCCCGGCAGGCCACGGACCCGCGCGATACGGTCAATTATGCCGAAATTGGCACCAGCCTTGGCGGGAGCGACCTGCTGGCCGCGCTGCCGGCGGATGCGCGCGCGCGTTTTGCGGTGCGGGGCATCGCGTTTTCAAGTTGCGACAGTGTGGAGATGACCCTGCCACGCTGGTTTGCCCTGGCCGACCTTGTCCGCGCGACGGTCGCCGCACAGCCGGATCTGGCGGGCATTGTCATCACGCATGGTACCTCCTCACTGGAGGAGGCGGCGTGTTTTCTTGACCTTGTGCTGGATGTGCCCTGTCCCGTCGTGATTGTCGGCGCGCAGCGACCCGCGAGTGCGATCAGCGCGGATGGGCCAGCCAACCTGTATGCGGCCCTGCTGGTGGCCTCGGCCCCCCGGTCCGTGGGGCGGGGCGTTCTGGTGGTGGCCAATAACGAAATCCATGCGGCCCAGGAAGTGACCAAGGCCGCGACCTACCAGCTTGAAACCTTCCGCTCCCCCGATTTCGGCCCCCTTGGCATGGTTGAGGCGAACCGGGTCTTCTTCGGGCGCGGCACGGGTTACCGCAGGCATGTCGGAACACTGGAGTACCGTGCGGACGCTGATATTCCGCGCGTGGATATCTGCTACAGCCACGCGGGGGCGGATGGGGCGGCGGTGCGGGCATTCGTGGGGGCGGGCGCGCGTGGCCTTGTCTCGGCGGGTATGTTGCCGGGCATGTGCACGCCCGCGGAAAATGCGGCGTTTGACGCGGCGGTGGCTGGTGGCGTGGTGGTCGTGCAGGCCAGTAGCGGCTATAGCGGCGGTGTGGTCCGGCGGCGTGAGCTGTGCCAGCGCGGTATTCTGGCGGCGGGCCACATGCGCCCGAAACAGGCGCGCATTCTGCTTGCGCTGGCCCTGATGGCCGGACTGGATGGCAACGCCATTCAGGCACTGTTCGACATGCCCTGAGCACGTTCTCAGAACATGCTGTTGAAAGCCACCTGTGGGGAAATGACCCGCCCGGTATCATGCCCCGCGAACATGGCCGTCACCCCCACGATCACACCAAAGCGGGGCGACCAGTTATATTCGACGGCAGGCGCGATCACCCAGTCCCCCGATGCGTCTCCCACCATGTGCTGGTATTTGCCCTGCGCGGTATAACCCCGCACGACGGCGCCATTGGCCCAGTCACGGGCCAGATCCATGGCGATGACCCATTTCTGGCTGATGCCGTATTCCAGCGAAAAGCCGCTCTCTCCATACATGCCCGGATGCGCCAGCCCGCGAAACCCGGCCGAGGTGCCATAACTGCTGGTATCGGCAATACGGGCCTGCGTCAGCGCGCGGCGGAACGTGCCCCACATGCGCAGCCGCAGGGCGTGGTGGCCGGGCAGGATGTAGGTGGACTGCTCCGTCATCGCCACGCGGAAGGTATAGGCGCCCGTGCCCACGCCATCTTCATCACGGCCCAGCCTGCTGTAATCCCCTGTCGGGAACGCAACCCCCGCGAACAGGCTGAGGGCGGGGATATGGCGTTCGGGGTCGGCGTCGAGATAGCGCCACATCACATCCACCGGCAGGTCGCCCATCTTCAGGCCGCTGGTCGTGCCATGCCCCCTGCGCCAGCCATAGGATATGGTGGGTGTCATCTGCAGGCTGATCGAATCGGTGATTGAATATTTGTACAGCGTCAGGCTCGACACACTGTGCGCCCTGTCCCCCAGCGGCTGGCTCCGGCCCGCCTGGTCCAGATAGCCGAACGGCTGGCTGTAGTAGAAATATGGCTCCCACGCGAAGGTCCCCTTTTCGGTCAGCGCGCCGGAGGGTGAGATCAGGGAGCCGGTGTACCACTGGTCGAAATTTTCATGCGGTCCCTGTGATCCGCCCATCCTGCCATTGCCGGTGTTTTCCGCCCGGCCGGTCGCCATGCAGGCAAGCGTGAGGAGACCGGACATAACAAGGCAGGGCAGTGTTCGCGTGATCGTCCTGCTGGGGGCCGAAGGGGCATTGACAAAAGATGCGCGGCCCGCGCGCGTGATCGCGTGGGCGCGCCGTAGGGCAAGCATGGTGGACGGCCATTTCCTGGTGGATGTCCCGCGTCACGCCTGGCTGTGCGGCACGGGGCCCGCGTATCGGGGGCGGGATGTGACACGGTGATATGCCCCATGGCGGATCAGGACATCAAGACCCCGCCGCCCTGATCGCGCAGCCGTGTTATGACACGGGAATACGGGGCGGCGCGGGACGCCGGTCACGGTTCATGTATTTCCAGCCCAGCATCAACAGTATCCCCACCGCGGGCGCACTGGCCACGGTGGCCGTGCCATTGGGGTAGTCCAGCGCCATCAGTACGATCACGCAGCCCAGGAAGCCCAGCGTCAGCCACGAGGTAAAGGGCGCGCCCGGCATTTCAAACCCGGCGGAGGGGATGCGCCCGCCGCGCACGGCCCGGCGCAGCCTGATCTGGCTGAGCAGGATAAAGGCCCATGTGCTGATAATGCCCAGTGCCGCCATGTTGAGCACGATCTCGAAAACCTGCGAGGGCACGACATAGTTCAGCATGACCCCGACAAGATAGACCGCGACCGTAAGCAGGATGCCGTTGGCGGGGACCGAACTGGAGTTCAGCCGCGCCAGCCGCTCCGGCGCGGCCCCCCCCAGCGCCATGGCGCGCAGGACGCGGCCGGTGGAATACAGCCCCGAATTGAGGCTGGACAGCGCCGCCGTCAGCACCACGATATTCATGACCGTATCGACCCCCGGCACGCCAAGGGCCTGAAAGAACGTGACGAACGGGCTGGTCCCCGCGTGATAGGCCGTCCATGGCAGCAGGTTGACCAGCAGCACGACCGACAGCACGTAAAACAGCCCGATACGCCAGATGACGCTGTTGATGCTGCGGGGTAGCACGGTACGCACATCGGCGCATTCCCCCGCCGCCGTGCCGATCAGTTCTATGCCGGAATAGGCGAACACCACCCCCTGCACCAGCAGCAGGCAGGGCAGCAGCCCGTGCGGGAAAATGCCGCCGTTATCGGCAATGAGATGCAGCCCGGTCTGGTGCCCCGCCACCGGCACGCGCACGCCCAGTATGACGCTGCCCACAACCAGGAACAGGCACAGCGCCACGATCTTGATGAGGGAAAACCAGAATTCGATCTCCCCGAACCATTTTACCCCCACCATGTTCAGCGCGGTGACGATGCACAGCGCCATAAGGGCGAACGCCCATTGCGGCACACTGGCGAACGTGCCCCAGAAATGCATGTACAGCGCCACGGCGGTAATATCGACAATGCCGGTCATGGCCCAGTTCAGGAACGACAGCCATCCGGCCACGAAGGCCGCCTTTTCCCCCAGGAATTCGCGCGCATAGGATACGAAGCTGCCGCAGGTGGGGCGGTACATCACCAGTTCGCCCAGGGCGCGCATGATCAGGAACGAGAACGCGCCGCATACCAGATAGACCAGCGCAAGGGAGGGCCCGGCCATCTGCAACCGCGAGCCCGCGCCAAGGAAAAGCCCGGTCCCGATCGCGCCGCCAATGGCGATCATCTGGATCTGGCGGCTGCCCAGCCCCTTGTGGTAGCCCTCATCATGTTCGGGCAGCAGGGGCGTGCTGTCTTCGGCCACGGGGTCCGGTATGCTCATGCTGGGGTCTCCGCCATGATGGTCGCAGATGGGGTGGGAAGGGGGCGCCACCCGCGGGGCCGGGTTCGTCCCCCTTGCGCGCTGGCGGATGCGGGCATTGTCGCGGTTGGGGCAGGTGCTGTACACAGGCCGGGCATCGCCGGGTGGAAACGTGGGCGGTTCTGCCGGGGATGTGGAAAAATCGGCACCCTGTAGCCCCAGGCATGTGACGGGAAAGGGACGGAAATAAAAATCATGCAGCATCAGGCGGTTGTTCTGCCGCGAACAGTGTCAGACAGCATGGCGACTGGCAAGCATATCTGCCTTAAATAAGGTATTTTGCCTCAATATTAGCCATGAATATCAGAAATTAATCAGTTAATGCTCCCTGTTTAATCGTATGAAGAGCCGCCCCCGCATGTCTGAAGCCGATACGCCCGACAGTCCGTTTCCACACTCCCGCCCCGGGCGAGCGGATAGGCATGCTCTCCGCTGCGCTCCCCATGGCTCCGGGGACCGCTTCATCGGGGCTGGCGCATACGTGCGCGGCTGGCCGGCCATGGTCGTGACCGTGCTGGTGGCCCTCGTCCTGGCCATCGCTTCCGCCCATGCCGATAACGAACGTTTTGACGCCAGCGAACTGGCGCGCGATGCCCCGCAATATTTCGTCCTGTTGCCCGAAGACCCGCAGACGACCGATGGAACGGGTGAGCTGCGCCTGTCGGAAAATGGAATCGACCTGACCAATGGCGAACTGCTTGACGTCATGCTGGAACAGGGCAATGGCGGCGGCCATCTTGTCTATAAGGTGGATTACGGACAGAACCCGATCATGCCCTCGGGGCGGCGTCTGTGCCCACCGCCGCTCAATCCGCTGTATCTGGACTTCAGCACCCTGCCCGATCAGCCCGACAGCTATCAGATGACCCTGTATTGCGGTTCGCGTCCCGTGCCGTTCAGCGCCATTTCCCCCACCCGCAGCGCGGCTGTGTTCCATTATCGCCGCGCGACCGATACGCTATGGGCCCATAGCGCGACGGAAGGCGGCTACCTGCACGGCGCGATGGCGCAGTACTGCGCCACGGCCCATGACCCGGCGCGCATGGCGGCCTGCACCCGGCAGGAGGAAACCGCCTACGCCACCATCATGGCGCGCCAGGTGCCGCCGCCGCTGCTCAGGCAGTGCGCGGCCTATGTGACCGCCCGGCATGACCATACCGGCTATGTCAGCTTTGCCCACCTGCTTGACTGCACGCGCCTGCGCGACAGCCGTGCGGTGTTCGATTACTGCAGCCTGCGTATCACCGGCCAGAAACGGCAGGATGACACGCGCTTTTTCGATGCCAGCCCCCCCCAGGCGCGGGGGGTGGCGCTGTGCTTCAACGCACTGGCGGCCCAGCAGGCGCGCGACTAGCCCGTAGCGCCGCCTTACGCCACGTCCGGCACCTCTATGCCGGAGGCGAACTGGAATACGTCCTCATGATGCAGCAGGAAAATATGGTGCTTCCTGCCCAGCAGCAGGGCGTCCTGCGTATAGGGCGCGTTGGAAATGATGATGCCGATACTGTCGCGGCTGTCGGTCTTTTCCCTGATTCCCTGCAAGATCACGTCATCGGCCACGGGTTTGCGGTCAATCCAGCAATGCGCCAGCATTTTCAGCCCGTTCCGCCTGCAATGAATGACCGAGCCCAGACCCGTGGCGAGGGGAGGGTGCGTTTCCCAGCCGGCTTTTTCGATCCATTGTGAACAGAAGGCCGCGTATTGGGCCTGATTCATGTCCGGATGGTAGAATTCGGGCGTGACGGGGGTGGCGGGCGGCTTTCGCGCGCCGCGCGCGGCCTGCGTGGTCATATGGGCCTCAACGCCTTTGCGGATGGCGGGCCACAGCAGGGCCAGGCCGTGCCGGTCCAGCGCGGGCACAAGGGTCATGCGCGCAAAATGGGCCATCTGTGCGTCCCACGCGGTCCGGGCAGTCATGCCTTGCGCCTGGGCGTGCCAGCGCGCCAGCATGGGGCGGTGGCGGTCCACCTGCTCCAGGCATATCTTCGCCGCCCGGCGTCGCTGGATCATGCGGCGGCAGGCCCGCACGATCACCACAAGCACCCATGCCCCAGCGCCAGCCAGCATGAGGGTCAGGATCAGCGACCCCAGCTTCTGGAACCCCCATGTCTTGAAAAATATGTCGCTCGACAGCGGCGTCTCCACCGGTTGCACAATGACCGGCGGCGTGATGGCCCGGGTTTCTTCTCCATGCGCGGTGGCATCGGGGGAGGGGGCTTCGGTGTCCGGCAAGGGGGCGCGGCCCGCGTCACGCGCGCTGGCGGGCAGGGTTGGACCGGCCGGTGCGGCGGGCAGGGGGGCGATCTCCCCGGTCATGAAATAGAGCGGCGGCAGCCCCGGTTCGGGGGGTACCCGGCGCATGAGCGGCAGGCCGTTGCGGTTGGCAATCTTTTCCCACCGCGTGTCGGGCGTGACCGTATGGCAGTTGCCCTGCCGGATCAGCGTAGCGCGGGCCGTGGGCGTCTGCATGCCGGCAGGGGCGGGCGCGGACAGGGCGCGCAGGACCGCGTCATCCCCGCAGGCCAGCGTGGGATGGGTGGCGCCAAACAGGCCCGCGGCGTTCGCGCTGGCCGACAGGCACATGAGCAGACAGGCAGTGGCCCATACGCGCATGGTAATCTTTATCCTTCCGGTCTGGGAGTTGGCTGGTGCAGACCCGGGGTTTCGGAAAACCGAGAGATATGAGGTGCAGGCGCCGATATGCAGAATGCATCTCTTTTTGTAAACACGCTTTATCTGGTCCTGTATGCTCCGTTCCGGTGTGGTGTAACGGTCGGGCGGCGAAAGGCGGCATGTTCCTGCCGGGTAGCTGCCCCCATATCCATCTTATGGTGATGTTCATGAACTTCGCGGATGTTCATCGGGTCATGTTGGAAGGCAGGTGCGGATGACTGAGCGTTTTGCAATCGTGCTGGCACGCCATCCCGCCGTCACCGGCGTGGAGGGCCTGTGTTACGGCCAGCGCGACGTGACCCTGGCCCATGGCTGGGAACGTATGGCCGATGGCCTGCGCACCGTCATGCAGGGCGTGGGGTGCCGGGTCCTGTTCTCATCCCCCGCCCGCCGTTGCCAGATGGTAGCGGAGCGCGTGGCGCAATTCATGGATGTGGATCTGAGGATCGATTCACGTCTGCGTGAAATCAGCTTCGGGGAATGGGAGGGACGCCCGTGGGCGCATATCCCCCGTACCGCGCTCGATGCCTGGGCGGCCGATGTCAGCGGCTTCACCCCGCCGGGGGGGGAAAGCGGTCTCGACCTGCGGGCGCGGGTGGGGTGTTTCTGGGCGGACATGCAGCGGTGCGGGCAATCCTGCGCGGTCATAACCCATGGGGGGCCGCTGCGTCTCATGCAGGGCATGATCCATGGCATGCCTGGCAGCCTGCTCGCCCCCTCGCCGCCCATGGGGTCGGTCCGGGTCGTGGAACAGGAAGATGGCGTGTTCAGCACAGGGCTGTCAGAACCGCACATTCCGTCACGACTGCCGTTGCACCAAGAACATCTCCGGTCTGGCCACCGATCTGCCATCGCGCCAACGCGCACATGACGAGCGTCGCCATGACCGCCACCGCCCCGGCGGCAAGCATGCGCGGGCCGTGCAGCAGCAGCGCCGTCACGCTGGCCGCAAGGCACAGGCAGGCCACCAGTGCGGCGCGGGGCAGGGTGGGCATGGTGCTGGCCAGCCCATCGCCGCGCGCGGGCGGCAGGCGCCATAGCAGCGCGACCATGCTGGCGCGCGCCAGCGCGCCCGCCACCGGCAGGGCCAGCATGGCGGCAGGCCCCGGCATGGACGCCACCGCCGTAATCCGCACCAGCAGGGCCACGACCAGCGCCATCACCCCATAACTGCCAACCCGGCTGTCGCGCATGATCTCAAGCTTGCGCGCGCGCTCCACGCCCCCGCCACAGCCATCGGCCATGTCGGCCAGGCCGTCCTCATGCAGCCCGCCGCACAGCAGCAGCAGCATGGCCACGCTCCATCCCGCCGCGGGAAGCGGGCGGATACCCAGCCACAGCAGGCTGGCATAAAGCCATGCGGCGGCGGCCCCCAGCCCCGCGCCAACCAGCGGCCAGCACCATATGCTGCGCGCCATGGAATAGGGCAGCCCGGCGCGCGCCAGCCACCCCGTGGGCAGGCGGGTCAGCAGGCCGATGCCACAGACCAGGTCGGCGCGCAGGCGGGCGGGCGCGCTCATTCCCGGGCACTCACCTCGGCCTGGGCGAAGGTCGCCATGCCACACAGGCAGCCAATGGCCGCGCGCACCAACGGAATGGCCAGTCCCGCGCCGGAACCCTCGCCCAGCCGCAGCCCCAGATCCAGCAGGGGCTGCATGCCCAGTTCACGGGCCAGATGGGCATGCCCCCCTTCCGCCGAACAATGGGCCAGCCAGGTATGGGCCAGCCCCGTCGGGTGCAGCAGGTGCAGCGGCGCCAGCGCCGCCGTGCAGATATAGCCATCCACCAGCACCGGAATGTCCAGATACCGCGCGGCAATGGCCGCGCCCATTATGGCCGCCAGTTCATGCCCCCCCACATGGCGGGCAATGGCCAGCGGATCCGTAAGGGCCGTCGCGTGGCGGGCCAGCGCGCGGTCGATGACCTCCGCCTTGTGGCGCACGCCCGCATCATCCAGTCCCGTGCCGCGCCCCGCCCATTTCGCGCCACCCCCGCCAAACAGGGCCGCGGCCATGGCGGCGGCGGGGGTGGTATTGCCAATGCCCATTTCGCCAAGGCAGAGCAGGTCGGTTCCGGGCCGCACGGCCCGCATGCCGGTCGTGACGGCATGGAGGAAGGTGGCTTCATCCATGGCCGGTTCCTGCGTGAAATCGGCCGTGGGGCGCAGATCCATCACTTCGGCCACGCGCAGACGGGCGCCGGCCACGCGGGCGATCTGGTTGATGGCGGCCCCGCCATTGCGAAAATTCATGACCATCTGGCGCGTGACATCGGTCGGCCATGGTGTCACACCCTGCGCGGTTACGCCGTGATTGCCTGCGAAGACGATGATATCCACCCGCTCGGCGCGCGGGTGGTCGGTATGCTGCCACCGTCCCGCCCATCGGGCCAGGGCTTCGAGCTGCCCAAGGCTGCCGGGGGGTTTGGTCAACTGGCTGTCATGGTGGGCAATGGCGGTGTCTGCCGCCATGTCGGGTGGCGGCAGGTCGTGACACAACGCGCGCAGGGCGTGCATGTTGCATGGAAAGGAAAGACGGGATGGCATACACGGTGTTGTGTGGTCTTATGCGCCCCGATGCAAGATGGTGGAGAATAAAATGAAAGCGCCCCCCCCGCGCGATGCGCTGACCGGCATGAAGGCGTGCACGCTCGTTCTGGGTGGCGCGCGATCGGGCAAAAGCCGCTTTGCCGAGGGGCTGTTCACCCGTTGGCCGACCCCGTGGAACTATATCGCCACCTGCCAGCCCCATGACGCGGAAATGGCGGGGCGCGTGGCGGCGCACCAGACCCGGCGTGGTGATGGGTGGCGTACGTTCGAGGCCCCGCTGGATGTGGCCGGGGTGCTTGACATCGCCGGTCCCGGCCCGGTGCTGGTGGACTGCCTGACCCTGTGGCTGACCAACCTCATGCTGGGCGGGCATGACATCGCGCAGGCGACACGGGGCCTGCTTGCGGCACTGGCGCGCAGGTCGGGACCAACGGTCCTGGTCTCGAGCGAGGTGGGGCAGGGGATCGTGCCGGACAATGCGCTTGCGCGCCGGTTCCGGGATGAGGCGGGCCTGCTGCATCAGGCTGTTGCGCATGAGGTGGCGCGTGTTGTTTTTGTGGTGGCTGGCCTGCCGATGGAGTTGAAATGACCCTTACCCCCGAAGAAATCCGCCACCGCGAGAAAATGGCAAAGCGCAAGGAAGTGCAGGACCGGGAGGTCAGCGGCAAATCCATCGAGAAAGGGCTGCTGGCGGTCCATACCGGCGCGGGCAAGGGAAAATCCACCGCCGCCTTTGGCATGGCGCTGCGCACGCTGGCCCATGGCGGTCGGATCGTGGTGATCCAGTTCATCAAGGGGGCGTGGAATACGGGCGAGCGCAAGGCGCTTGAGCGTTTTGGCGACCAGGTGGAATGGCATGCCCTGGGCGAGGGGTTTACATGGAACACGCAGGACCGCACGCGGGACATGGCCAACTGCCGCATCGCGTGGGAACAGGCGCGCAACGCGCTTGGGCGGACGGATGTGGCGATGGTGATACTGGACGAACTCAATATCGCCCTGCGCTATGATTACCTGCCCATGGTGGAGGTACTGGCCGATATCGCCGCCCGCCCCCCCATGCAGCACGTGGTGGTGACGGGCCGCAACGCGCGCCCCGCCATGATCGAGGCCGCCGATCTGGTCACGGAAATGACGCAGGTGGCCCATCATTTCCGCAACGGGGTGAAGGCGCAGGCCGGGATCGAGTTCTGATGGTGGCGAAAGCCCTCATGTTCCAGGGCACGGGCTCCAGCGTGGGCAAGTCCGTGCTGGTCGCGGGGCTTGCCCGCGCGTTGACCCGCCGGGGCCTGCGGGTGCGCCCCTTCAAGCCGCAGAACATGTCCAACAACGCCGCCGTGACAGCCGATGGCGGTGAAATCGGCCGTGCGCAGGCCCTGCAGGCACGGGCCTGCGGGGTGCCGCTGTCGGTGGACATGAACCCGGTCCTGCTCAAGCCGCAGGGCATGACGGGATCGCAACTGGTGGTACGCGGCCAGATGCGCGGGCATGTACGCGCACGTGATTTCCAGAGCTTCAAGCGGGGCCTGATGCCCGAAGTGCTGGCGAGTTTCCATGAACTCGCGTCACAGGCCGATATCGTGCTGGTGGAAGGGGCCGGTTCCGCCTCCGAGATCAATCTGCGTGCGGATGATATCGCCAATATGGGCTTCGCGCAGGCGGCGGATATCGATGTCGTGCTGGTGGGAGATATCGACCGTGGCGGGGTGATCGCGAGCCTCGTGGGCACCGCGCATGTGGTGGCGGCGCAGGACGCGCGACGCATAAAGGGCTTTATCGTCAATCGTATGCGCGGGGATCCGGCCCTGTTCGCCACGGGCATGACCGAAATCGCGCGCATGACGGGCTGGCGTTCCGTGGGGCTGCTGCCCTTTCTGGACCGCGTGCGCGATCTCCCCGCCGAGGACGCCGCCGATCTCACCCCCGGCGCGACAAAGGGCGGGTCAGGAAAACACACCGTGCGTATAGCCGTGCCCTGCCTGCCCATGATCGCCAATTTCGATGATCTGGACCCGCTGGCGGCGGAGGCGGAGGTCTCCCTGACCATGGTGCCACGCGGGCGCGTGCTGCCGCAATGCGATCTGGTTATCCTGCCCGGCGCCAAGGCCACGATTGCCGATCTGGCGGTTCTGCGGCGCGAAGGCTGGGATATCGACATCCATGCCCATGTGCGCCGTGGCGGGTATGTAATGGGCATATGCGGCGGCTACCAGATGCTGGGCCGCGGCATTGCCGACCCCGCCGGGATCGAGGGGCCACCCGGCGCGGTGGACGGCCTGGGGCTGCTGGATGTCACGACCGTGCTGGAAGGCAGCAAGCGCCTTGAGGATGTAAGCGGCTATCTGCTGCCTGAACGCGCGCCAGTACGCGGCTATGAAATGCATATCGGCCGTACCACCGGCCCCGACCATACCAACCGCCCGCTGATTGATCTGGGGGGCGGGTATGATGGCGCGGTCAGCCCGTCGGGCCGGGTATGGGGCAGCTATGTCCATGGCCTGCTGGCCGATGGCGCGGCACGCACGACGCTGCTGGCGCGGCTGGGGGGGCGTTCCAGCGGGCATGACCATGACAGGACGGTCGATACCGCACTGGATGCGCTGGCCGATCATATGGAAGCCCATCTCGACATCAACGGCCTGCTGGCCATGGCGCGCCCGGTGCGGGCCGCATAAGGCGCTCCGGGCGCCTGCTTATTACATGGTTTCAGGCTGCTTCCCAGCTTCGGTTTCACCCCATGGAACCGGGAGACGAAACCCTGCGCAGGGCGGGAGGTGTCCGGCTGGATACTGTAACAGGGGCAGGAATGTGCCCGGATTACTGTTCGGCTGCTCTGAAAATCATTGCTGTAGCAAGGAGACTATTTTTTCCCCATTTTGCTTTCTACTTTATAGGTCGGGAATTTGTAGAACCACGTTATTTTTCCCATGGCGGCTGCTTCCTTGAAGGCCAGCGAAACAAACATATTCCTGAATTTTGAGGGGAACAGTAAGGCTAATATACCTGCACCACTTAACAGAATACCTCCGCCGATAAACTGGAGCAGGCCAATAACGATCCATTTCAAGGATGCAAGATAAGGATATCGTGCATTTTTGACCAATGCGCCCACAAATATCTGTCCACCCCCAAACGCCCGCATGAGCAGGTAGCGGAAGGTCATCCTGCCCGGCGGAACCCATTCATAGGAAATGGCGGATCCACACCAGATGATTTTCCTCTGGCGGTTTTCCAGCCGTAAAAACAGGTCACAGTCCTCACCACCGGATGCCCCGAATTCGGGGTCGAATGGCAGGGCATCCGTAAAGCATGTTTCGCGGCGCCAGATCGTACCGCTTGTCGCGACCGAGACATAGGCCATGCCGGATTTCTTTCCGGGGCTGATACAGGTTCCATCCGGCATGGCAAGAAGACGGGAAAAGAAAGCGGCGCTCATTCCCTGAACAGGTAATTTATTTTCGGACATCGGAAGCAGGGAGGAAAGGGCGCAATCGGCCCCATGATCCTCCAGGGCCGCATGCATGATGGAAATCCAGTTGTCGCAGATGGTCATGTCATCATCCAGAAAAATTATAATATCTGAAGATGATGCGGAAATGCCCTTATTTCTTGCCAGCGAGATATTTCCCGAAGCAGATTGTACACAGTGAATGGAAACGTCGTGGGTTTCTAGTGAATCTATAATGGAGTTTGCATAACCAGGCGGGCTGTTATCCGAAACAATGATTTCACACGATAATGCGCCGTTGCTTATCTGCCGGATGCAACAGTCCAGAATACGCCTTAGCCCCTCCGGGCGGTTGAAAGTACATATTATTAAGGAAATATCTGGCTTTATGGCCATTTTTTCTCACTCACGTACCTGGACACCCCTAATATAATTCACCATCCATAGAGATGAATATCCTATAAATGGTCGTCTTTTTCCCCGCACTGCTTCGGCATGCCATAAATCATAAGGACGTTTTTGGTTATTTTGAAACAGCACCCTTAATGCCGTCGTAAGCCGCGTGCGAGCAGCCCCAGCCCGGCAAGCCCGGCCAGGGTCTGGATCAGGCATGCGCGGCGGTACAGCGCCAGCGCACGGTACAGCGCCTGTGGGCGAAGCGTGGCGGGTCCATCACCAACCCATGGTTCATCAACATTTACACCGTTATAGGCGCGTGGGCCGGACAGGCGTATGCCCAGCGCGCCCGCCATCGCGGCTTCGGGCCATCCCGCATTGGGCGAACGATGGGTCGTGGCGTCCCGCCGCAGGATGCGCAGCGCCCCGCCCGCATCCATGCCGCGCATGGTCGCTGCCGCAAGGATGATCCACAGGGCGGAAAGGCGGGAAGCGGGCAGGTTGACCAGATCATCCAGCCTGGCGGCCGCATAACCGAAGGCTTCATGCTTCGGCGTGCGATGACCGATCATGCTATCCGCCGTATTGGCGGATTTATAAAATACCGCGCCCGGCAGTCCGCCCGCCGCCATCCAGAACAGGGGGGCCACGATGCCATCGGAGAAATTTTCCGCCAGCGTCTCGGTCGCCGCGCGCAGGACTCCCGCTTCATCCAGCAGTTCGGGATCGCGCCCTACTATATGGGAGACCGCATGGCGCGCGGCGGGCAGGCTTTCCTCCGCCGATCGTGCCACCGCCAGTACGTGGTCATGGAGTGAACGCTGCGCGACCAGCGTGCTGGCCAGCAGCGCCGTAACCGGCAGGGCAAGCCACCGGGGCAGCATACGCTTGACAAGTCGCTCCAGCACCATGGCCGACAGGGTTGGTAACGCCACGATCAGGCCCGCCGCGACAAAGCCATTCGCCCTGCGGCGCGCGGGGGACAGATCGGGGCGGTTGAGGTTCGTATCGAGCCGGTCGATCAGGCGACCGATCCATATGACCGGATGCCCGATCCGGCGCACGAGCGCCTGTGGATAGCCAATGGCCGCATCGGTTACGGATGCGACGCAGGCGATCCCTACGCTCCGGCATGTAAAAAGGGCGATGCGCATGCCAGTGTGGATATTGCGGTGAATGTGGCACGTCAAGGAGAGGTGGACGAATATTTATTCTATTCATTGAATAATATAAGTATATCCGGCTGCAATAATATAAAATTTCCAGTTTATGAATGGTTCCCATTTGATTATGTGTTCCTGGCCAGCACTGTCGCTACAGCCGTGCCGCCATCTCCACCAAAGGCGCGCCGGATTGCTCCCCGCTTGCCCGCGCACCATATTTTCTTGCTATTAATAAAATTATCGGAAGAATCGACCCGGCATCAATCCGTTGCCTACGGATAAATGGAAACGGTTCGGCACATAGACGCAGGGCATGGCGGGAAGGCATTTTTTGGGTACTGGCAGTTTACGGCTCATGCCGTCACGGCGGCGTTTCATGCAGGGGCTTGCGGGGGTGGCGGCATGCGGCACGGTTCCCGCTTCTGGTGCATCTGCCGCCATGCGGCCCCCCTATGCGCCACGTTTTTTCAATGCCCCGCAGTGGGATTTCCTGATCGCGGCCTGTGACCGCCTGATCCCGGCGGATGTTCATGGCCCCGGTGCGCTGGCGCTGGATGTGCCCCGTTTTATCGACATGCAGATGGAAACCCCCTACGGGCACGGGGCAGGCTGGTACAGGGCTGGCCCCTTCGTGCAGGGGGCGGCCAATCTGGGCTACCAGTTGCCCTATGCCCCGCGTGAGCTGTACCAGCGTGGCATAGCGGGCATGAACGCCCACGCCGCCACCCGCCATGGCAGGCCCTTCGCGGCCCTGCAGCCCGCGGTGCAGGACGGCCTGCTACACGCGGCAGAGCAGGGCAGGCTGGTGTTTGACGACGTGCCTTCGGCGGTGTTTTTCGAACAGTTGCTGGCCAATGTGATGGAGGGCGCTTTTAGCGACCCCATGCATGGCGGCAATACGGGCCTTGGCGGCTGGACAATGCTGGGCTTTCCCGGCGCGCGGGCGGATTTCATGGACTGGGTGGACCGTTACGGCGCGCATTACCCGCTGGGAAGCATCTCGATTTCGGGGGAGCGGGCATGAGCGGGGACGCACGCAGGCTCAGCCCGGTTGACGTGGTGATCGTGGGTGGCGGCTGGGCCGGGTCCATCATGGCCAAGGAAATGACGGAGGCCGGGCGTTCGGTTGTCATGCTGGAGCGCGGGCCGGACCGCAGTACGGCGGCGGAGGGCGCTTATCCCACCTCCCTTGATGAACTGGAGGGCAATTTCCGCTACCGGCTGTTTCAGGATCTGTCCAAGAATACGGTCACGATCCGCAATAACAGCCAGCAGACGGCCCTGCCTTACCGGCGTATGGCGGCCTTCCTGCCTGGTGAGGGCGTGGGCGGCGCGGGGCTGCACTGGTCCGGCGTGCATTTCCGCATCCCGCCCGATGACCTGCGCCTGCGTTCGCGCGTGATCGAGAAATACGGTCGTGCCTTCATCCCGGAGGGGATGAACCTTCAGGATTACGGCGTCACGTACGAGGAACTCGAACCCTTTTTCGACAAGGCGGAGAAGGTATTCGGCACATCGGGCGAGGCCTATAAGGTCAATGGGCAGGTCGTGGGCGCGGGAAATGTCTTTTCGCCCTCGCGCTCGGACCATTTTCCGCTGCCCGCGCTGAAGGATGTCTATACCGCCCACCTGTTCCGCAAGGCGGCGCAGGCCGTGGGCTTCCACCCCTATTCCCTGCCAGCCGCCAATGCTTCGCAGCAATATGTCAATCCGTATGGCGTGCAGATGGGGCCGTGCAATTTCTGCGGTTATTGCAGCGGGTATGCCTGTTACATGTATTCCAAGGCATCGCCCAATGTGAACATCCTGCCGGTGCTGCGGCGGCACCCCCTGTTCGAACTGCGCCCCGACAGCCATGTGCTGAAGGTGGAACTCGATGCCGATGGGCGGCGCGCAACCGGCGTGACCTATCTCGACGCCGCGGGCAGGGAATGCACCCAGCCCGCGGAAATGGTCATTCTGGCCGCGTTCCAGTTCCATAACGTGCGGCTCATGCTGCTGTCCGGCATTGGCAGGCCGTATGATCCCGTCCGTAACGAAGGGGTGGTGGGGCGTAATTTCGTCTACCAGAACGTGACGACCAGCACGGTCTGGCTCGACCGCGCGGTCGAGGCCAACCAGTTTGTCGGCGCGGGCGGCGGCGGCGTGGCGTTTGATGATTTCAACAGCGAGAACTTCGACCACGGGCCGCTCGGCTTCGTGGGGGGCTCGCCGGTATGGGTCAATCAGGCCGGGGTCAAGGCCATAGCCGCCGCCCATGCCGGTGGGCCACCCGGCACCCCGCGCTGGGGCAGCGCATGGAAGGCCGGGGTGATCGACACCTACCGTCATTCCCTGCGCATCGATGCCCATGGGGCCAACATGGCCTATCGGGATGTGTACCTCGATCTCGACCCGACATGGAAGGATACTTACGGCCAGCCCCTGCTGCGCATGACATTCGACTGGAAAGACAACGACATCCGCATGAACCGCTATGTCGTGGACCGGATCGGGGATGTGGCGAAAGCCATGGATGCGCGCCAGGTCAACCTTGTCCGGCGTGAATTCGGCAGCCCGTTCGATACGCGGCAGTACCAGACAACCCATCTGGGTGGCGGCGCGGTCATGGGCGAAGACCCGGGCACCAGCGCGCTCAACCGTTACATGCAGTCATGGGATGTGCATAATGTGTTCGTGATCGGGGCGAACGCCTTTCCGCAGGGAACGGGCTACAACCCGACCGGCATGGTCGCGGCGCTGGCCTACTGGGCCGCGCATCATATCCGCGCCACCTATCTCGCCCATCCCGGCCCACTGGCGGGGTAAGGGGGATGTGGTGGACAAAATGGGGCTGGCTCGCGGGCCTGCTGCTGGCGCTTCTGGTCACGGGCACGGCGTATGCGGCGGATGACGGCCTGCTCGCGCGGGGCGCGTATATGGCCCATGTGGCGGATTGCGGGGCCTGTCATACCGCGCCGGGTGGCGCGCCCTTTGCCGGGGGGGTGGCGTTTCACCTGCCCATGGGCACGCTGTACGCACCCAACATCACCCCCGATGCCCAGACCGGCATAGGACAGTATTCGGAGGCCGCGTTCACCCGCGCCGTCCGGCAGGGCATCCGGCGTGATGGCGCTACGCTGTATCCCGCCATGCCCTATCCATCCTACGCGCGCATGACGGATGAGGATCTGCATGCGCTTTACGCCTATTTCATGCAGGGGGTGAAGCCGGTAGCCCACCGCGTGGCGCAGACCGGCATGACATGGCCGTTTTCCATGCGCTGGCCGCTGGTTCTGTGGCGCAGGCTGTACGCGCCCGACCCGGCCGAGGCACAGCGCCAGATGCGTGAGCGCACGTTCCCCGACCCACTCGTGGCCCGTGGCAGCTATCTGGTCGAAGGGCCGGGACATTGCGGTGCCTGCCATACCCCGCGCGCCGTGACCATGCAGGAAAAGGCGCTGACGGCACTGGACGGGACGCCGTACCTGTCCGGTGGCGCGCCGGTTGATGGCTGGCGGCCCGTCAGCCTGCGTGGGGATAACCGCACCGGGCTGGGGCGGTGGAACGAGCAGGATATCGTGCGCTTCCTGGCCACCGGGCGCATGCCGCTTGGCGCGGCCTTCGGCGGCATGACCGACGCCATCGCCCATGGCACCCAGCACCTGACGCCCATGGACCAACTGGCGATCGCCCGCTTCCTGAAAACGCTTTCACCCCAGACCCCGGCGGCGCAAGGGTGGCAGTACGACCCCGCTGCCACAGCGGCCCTGCGCGCGGGCGATGTGTCCGCCCGTGGCGCGCGGCAGTATGTGGACAGTTGCGCCGCCTGCCACCGGACGGACGGGCGCGGGTATCCCACCACCTTCCCGCCGCTGGCGGGCAATCCGGTGGTCATGGATCCCACGCCGGATTCGCTTATCCGTATCGTGCTGGCGGGAAATATCCTGCGGGCGACACGCCAGACGCCTTCCGCCTTCGTCATGCCCGGATTCGCCACGCGCATGGATAATGGCGCGGTGGCGGATACCGTAACCTTCATCCGCGCGGCATGGGGTAACAACGCGCCCGCCGTAACGGCGGAAGACGTGGACAAAATCCGCCGCACGCTTTCATCAGAGCATCCGCCCCTCTCACTGCCCATGAACTGATTGTGAAGGATGCGTGCCCATCGCCTGATTGCCCCTGCCGTGGGGACGGGCATGAATTGGGGCCGCAGCACAAGGGGAGAGATGAGAATGTCCATGCACAGGCGTGACCTGCTGCTTGCAGCGCCCGCGCTGGTCGTGGGCGGCCGCGCCCATGCGGCCCAGCCCGCGCGGGAGGCCACCAATCGCGACCACGGGATCGCATCGTCCGGCCCGTTCGAGATCGTGGCCCGGTTCGACGGTCCCGGCCCATCGGGCATCGCGGTGACGCAGGGACGTATTTTCGTGGGCTTTCCCCGCCATGCGATCAATCACAAGGGCGCGACCCTGGCGGAACTGAAGGATGGCCGGCTTCACGCCTATCCCGATGCCGCCCAAAGCCTGCCATCTGACCGCCCGCCGGCCACGCGCCTCATGTCGGTGCATGGCATGACCACCGATGCACGCGGGCGGTTATGGATGATCGATGACGGCAAGCTCGCGGGCCAGCCGCTGGCGCCGGGGGCCGCCAAGATTATCGGCATCGACCCCGCGACCGATCGTGTCTTCGCCCGCATCATCCTGCATGCGCCCACCCTCCTGCCTGACAGCCACATGAACGACCTGCGTGTGGACCTGACCCATGGCGCGGAGGGCACGGTTTACGTGACCGATTCCTCCTTCGGGCTGTCACCCGCCCTTGTGGTGGTGGATGTGGCGACGGGCCGGCAGCGTCGTGTACTGGCCACCCATCCCTCCACCCAGGCCGAGCGTGGATTCATGGCGGTGGTGGAGGGGCGGCCACTGGTGTTCGCCCCCCCCGCGCATCCGCCCGCCTTCGTATCGGGCGGGGTGGATGGCATCACCCTCTCGCCCGATAGCGGCCTGCTGTATTACAGCCCCCTGACCAGCAGGCGGCTCTACGCCATTCCCACGGCACTTGTCGCCGATTTCTCCACAACCGACGCCCAGCTTGCCCGCAATATCCGCGATCTGGGGGAAAAGGGCGTGGCGGATGGTCTGGCCACCGATGCGAAGGGCCGCATCTACACCACCAATTTCGAGCACGACGCCATTTTCCGCCGCAACACGGATGGCTCGTTCGACACCATGGTCCATGACCCGCGCGTTCTCTCGCCCGATGGAATCTTTGTCGATGGGAACATGGTCTATTGCACGCTGGGGCAATGGAACCGTCTTGCCGGGTTCAATGGCGGCCATGACCTGCGCGTGCCGCCCTATTACCTGATCCGTTTCCCCACGGACGCCCCGGCGGCGGTCGACGCGATGGTGACGCCCGGCTAGTTGCCTCTTTCCCCCGCGACGGAATTGCGGCAACAATTCCCCCCATGAATATTATGTCGCGTATGATCCTGCCCCTGATGCGGCGTCTGGACCCAGAGGATGCCCATCGTATCGCCCTTGACGCCCTGCAACTCGGTCTTGGTGGCGTATCGTGTCCCGGCGCGGACGACCCGGCCCTGTCCGTGCGGGCCATGGGGCTGCGGTTTCCCAACCCTATCGGCATGGCGGCCGGGTTTGACAAGAACGCGCTCGTGGTCCGCCCGCTGGCGCGCTCCGGCTTCGGGCTGGTCGAGGCGGGGACCGTCACGCCGCGCCCGCAGCCCGGCAACCCGCAGCCGCGCCTGTTCCGGCTGACGGAAGACCGCGCCATCATCAACCGCATGGGGTTCAACAACCAGGGTATCGACCGGTTTGCCGTGCGCCTTGCGCGGCTGCACCGGGTGTCCTCACCCCGGCGCGCGCCGGGCGCGCATGTGCCGGTCGGGGCCAATCTGGGCATCAACAAGACCGGCGCCAACCCGGAGCGCGATTACCCCATGCTGGTCGGGCGGGTTAAGCATTATGTCGATTATATCGTCATCAACCTGTCATCGCCCAATACGCCGGGCCTGCGCGACCTGCTGGAGGCCACGCGGCTGAAGGGGATTCTGGACGCGATCAATACCGCCCATCCCGAACGGCCCCCGCTGCTGGTCAAGCTCTCGCCCGATATCGCGCCCGACGATGTGCCCGGCGTGGTCGAGGCCGCGATTGCAGGGGGCGTGCAGGGGCTGATCGTGTCCAACACCACCATTTCCCGCCCCGCCGGGCTGCGCAGCCCGCACGCGGCGGAAAGTGGCGGCCTGTCCGGTCGCCCGCTGCGCGCGCTGGCGCAGGACATGCTGGCGCGGGTGGCCCGTGTGGTCGATGGGCGCGTGGCGCTGGTGGCCTGCGGCGGGATCGAAACCGGGGCGGATATTCTCGACCGCGTGCGCGCTGGCGCGGATCTGGTGCAGATCTATACGTCCTATGTCTATGAGGGACCGGGCATTATCAGCCGCCTCAAGGCGGAGACCCTGCGCGCCATGCGGGCGGAAGGCTTCGAGATGCTGGCCGATGCGAAAGGCACGGCGCTTAAATGAAATGGCATGACGGGCTGGCCGACCTCGCGGATGGATATGACGGCTTCATCCTGGACCTGTGGGGGGTGGTGCATAACGGTGTCGCGCCCTATCCGGGCGTTCTGGACTGCCTGAAGCGTCTGCGCGGCAGGGGACAGCGGATCGTGCTGCTGTCCAACGCGCCACGGCGCACCGCCACGGTGGAACCGGGCCTGCACCGCATGGGGGTTGGCGCGGATCTGTATGACGCCATCATGACCAGTGGCGAATGTACGCACCGCATGCTGGCGGCGCGCACGGATCCGTGGTTCGCGGGGCTTGGCCGCCGGATGGTGCATCTGGGGCCGGACAAGGATGTGGATGTCTATACGGGGCTGGACCTTGATGTGGTCACGGACCCCGCCCGGGCTGATTTCGTACTCAATACCGGGCCGGACGCCGATCTGGGGGAAGAAGACATGACCCCCTACCTGCCGCTGCTTGAAAAATGCGTGGCCCATAAGCTGCCCATGATCTGCGCGAATCCGGACCAGCAGGTCATTCGCGGCGCCCAGCGCCTGATCTGCGCCGGGGCGATGGCAAGCTGGTACGAGGAACATGACGGCGCGGTGCGCTGGATCGGCAAGCCCCATCCGGAAGTCTATGCACTGGCGCTGTCGCTTCTGGACGTGCCGCGCAACCGGGTGCTGGCGCTGGGTGATGCGCTGGCGACCGACATGCGCGGGGCCGCAACGGTAGGGATTGATGGATGCTGGGTGCTGGGGGGTATCCATCAGGAAATGCTGGGCGGGAACTGGCAGCAGGGGCGCAATCCCGATTATGACCTCGCGGTGGCGGAAGTCGCCGCGGCGGGACTGGCCCCGGTGGCCTGCATGCCCTCGCTACGCTGGTAGGGACGGCAGGGTCGCCGTTCAGGCGTGACCCGCGGCGGCGCTGTACCATGCCGGGTCGATCCGCACGCTGGCCAGCGCCTGCCGCCATTTAGTGTCATGATCGGGGCCGAAAACGATGTTTTCGGTCGCGGGCGCGGTGATCCACGCATTGTGATGCAGCATTTCATCCTCAAGCTGGCCCGCATCCCAGCTTGCATGGCCCATGGCCAGCAGCGCATGGGCCGGGCCATTGCCATCGGCTATGTCACGCAGCACGTCTAGGCTTGCGGTCAGGGTGGTGGTGCGGTCCACCGGCAGGCTGCCATCGCCGCTCCAGTCCGATGTATGCAGCACGAAGCCGCGCCCGTTATCCATCGGCCCGCCCGCGCACAGGTTGATGCGGCGGCGTGGCGGCACGGGGGCGATGCCAAGCTGTTCAAACACATCATCCAGAACGGGTTGTGACAGGCGGCGGTTGACCACAAGGCCCATGGCCCCGTCTTCGGGGGTGTGGGCGCATAAATAGACGACACTGCGCGCGAACGCGGGATCGGTAAGCGCCGGGGTCGCCACCAGCAGGTGGCCGGTCAGGCTGCAGCCAGGAGTTGTCGTGAACGAAACCATGTACCAGCATAGAACCTGATTTGTCCTGATTTGCAACTGTTTCAGGTACTACACGGATTGGCGATTGCCCCTATCAGGCATGCGGTCGGTATGCAAGGCTGGCCCCTGACCCCATCCATGCAGGAAGGAGAATTCCGATGACGCAGATTGCATTGGTCACAGGCGCCACGGCCGGATTCGGCCAGGCGATCGCGGAACGCCTCGTACATGACGGCTACCGCGTGATTGCAACGGGCCGCAGGCAGGAACGCCTTGATGCCCTGGCCGCCCGCCTTGGCCCCGGCCTGCTTCCCTTCCGGCTGGACATGGATGACACGGCGGCGATCGCGGCCGTACCGGACAGCCTGCCCGAAGCGTGGCGGGAGGTGGACGTGCTGGTCAACAACGCCGGTCTGGCGCTGGGCATGGACAAGGCGCAGGAGGCGGACATCACCAACTGGCGGACCATGATCTCCACCAACGTGACCGGCATGGTCGAACTGACGCGCGTGCTGCTGCCCGGCATGGTGGCGCGTGACCGTGGGCATATCGTCTCACTGGGCAGCACGGCGGGGATCTATCCCTACACGGGTGGCAATGTGTACGGCGCGACCAAGGCCTTCGTCGGGCAGTTCATGCGCAACCTGCGCTGCGACCTGCTGGGCCATAACGTGCGGGTGACCAACCTTGAACCCGGCCTGTGCGGCGGCAGCGAGTTCAGCAATGTCCGCCTGCGCGATGATGCGAAGGCGGCGGCGGTTTATGAAGGAACAAAGCCGCTTCTGCCCGTCGACATAGCCGAGACGGTGGCATGGGTTCTCTCACTGCCCCGCCACGTCAACATCAACGAGATTGAAATGATGCCGACCTGCCAGGCGGCAGGCGGGCTTGCGGTCGCACGTGGCATGAAGGAGTGAACATGGCCAGCAATGATCCCGGCCGGAAACTGGCGCGCAGATTCCAGGTCACGAACGGACAGGACTTTTCCCTTTCCGCCTGTCCCACCCGTGCGGCGGAAGCCTGCGGTCTGGACAAGAAAACCGGCAAGCAACTGCTCAGGACACGCATAAACGACCTGTCCCGCCTGCAGGAACTGCTTTACGCCGAGGGGACATGGTCCCTGCTGGTGGTGCTGCAGGCGCTGGATTCGGGCGGCAAGGATGGCGTGATCAAACACGTGATGTCCGGCATCAACCCGCAGGGGGTCAGTGTCACGTCCTTCAAGCAGCCCGGCCCGGTTGAACTGGCGCATGGCTATCTGTGGCGCGAGCATCTTGCCGCCCCGCTGGCGGGCCGGATCGGGATTTTCAACCGCAGTCATTACGAGGAAGTACTGGTCACCCGCGTACATCCCGAACTGCTGGACCATGAATGCCTGCCGCCAAAGCTGCGTAAACAGCCTTCATTCTGGGAAGACCGTTATCAGGACATCAGCCATTTTGAACGGTACATGGCGCGGCAGGGTACGGTCGTACTCAAATTCTTCCTCCATATTTCCAAGGAGGAACAGCGCCAGCGTTTCCTGCGCCGTATCGACCACCATTCCAAGAACTGGAAGTTCTCCGCCGCCGATATTCACGAACGCCATTACTGGGATGATTACCAGCGGGCATATGAGGACGCGATCCGCCGCACGGCCCACCCTGACGCGCCGTGGTTTGTCGTGCCGGCGGACCAGAAATGGTTTGAACGGCTGGTGGTGATCGAAGCCATTATCGATGCGCTGGAAAAGATGGACCTGAAGGTGCCCAAGGTGGACCCCGCCATGAAGGCGGAGATGGAAAAAGCCCGCCAGCAGCTTCTGGCCGAAGCGCCCCCCACAGCGCATGGCCCCACCCACGGCCCGCTTCATTGACGGCTTCCGCCACACCCCCCAAAAGACTGTGATCCGATACACAGGGGGAATGGTCCGATGGCGGCAAG
The DNA here is from genome assembly GCF_021295395.1 of Komagataeibacter sp. FNDCR2. Lineage (NCBI taxonomy): Bacteria > Pseudomonadati > Pseudomonadota > Alphaproteobacteria > Acetobacterales > Acetobacteraceae > Komagataeibacter > Komagataeibacter sp. FNDCR2. Next base: position 1,295,212 of record NZ_JAIWOU010000001.1, on the reverse strand, counting down.
GCGGTTGTGGCGATATGGCGTGATGGGACTGATGGCGGTCATGGCCGCGCAGGCGATGCCGCCATCAGCCGCTCAGGCCCGGAGCCGGAGCCATGCGCGGGGTGAAGCGCAGCACGGGCAACCCGACGTCGGCCACGTCCCGTTGCAATGCGACAACCCTAAATTCTTGTCCGATGTGGAGATGGCGGAAAGCACGACCGGCTACCATGCCGACCGGGTGGAACATGTGTGTGGCCGCGTCATCGCGGTCTCGCAGGCGCGGCGCACACGTAGCGGCTGGCATGGATATTTCTATGTCGATACCGGCAGCGGTGTTTCCATCCGCATCGTATCCGATCTGGACCGGATGTCGGCCCCCGCATGGCCATGGGTGGCCAAAGGGGACCGGGCCGATGTGCTGGGACGGTACTACTACGACAGCCCGCGAAGTCAGGGCATCGACTGGACCCACCATGGCACGGGCCGTAACTGGCCGGTGGAGGGTTACGTCGTGATCAACGCAAACCGATACCAGTAGGCGGTCTTTTGAAAAAAAGCGGCTTCTATCCGCGCGGGCCCAGCAGGATAATCGCGGCCCCTATGATACAGATCACGGCGCCGGTCATGTCCCACCGGTCGGGCGGCTGTCCTTCCACCAGCCATGACCAGATCAGGCTGGCCGCGATATAGACGCCGCCATAGATGGCATAAGCCCGGCCCGCGTTATCCGCCGGGCTGAAGGTCAGCAACCACGCGAACAGCACAAGGGAGAGACAGCCCGGCACCAATATAAGCGCCGGCCGCCCCAGACGCATCCAGGCCCAGAAACAGAAACAGCCACCAATTTCAGCAAAAGCGGCAGGAATATAAATGGCGGCGGTAAGCATGGAATCCTTCAGGCCATGGAATAGGGAACACCATAAGAAAACAGGGGTCATTTCTGACCCCTGCTTCATTGTTCCGATGGATGTTTCCGTCAGTCGGCGGCTTCCGCCTCGCGGGTGCTGTCTCCTTCATCCCCTTCGGCGGATGCATTTTCCGCCTGCGAGATATATTCGAAGTCAAGCTTGCCATCCTTGAGCGAAATCTTGGCGACTCCCCCTTTGGTCAGCTTGCCAAACAGCAGTTCCTCGGCCAGCGGCTTCTTGATGTGTTCCTGTATGACCCGGCCCAGCGGGCGTGCGCCATACAGGCGGTCATATCCACGTTCCGCCAGCCATTCGCGCGCGGCGGACGAGATTTCGATCATCACGTTCCGGTCCGCCAACTGTGCTTCAAGCTGGAAGATGAACTTCTCCACCACCCGGTCCACCACTTCGGGCGACAGGTTGGCGAAGGGAATGATCGCATCGAGCCGGTTGCGGAACTCGGGCGTGAAGATGCGCTTGATGGCGTCTTCATCATCGCCCTCGCGCGATGTCCGGCCAAACCCGATCGCTTCCTTGCTCAGGTCGGCAGCGCCCGCGTTTGTCGTCATGATCAGCACGACATTGCGGAAATCGACCGTCTTGCCGTTATGGTCGGTTAGCCGCCCATGGTCCATGACCTGCAACAGCACATTGTACAGATCCTGATGCGCCTTCTCGATTTCATCAAGCAGCAGGACCGCATGCGGGTGCTGGTCGATGGCGTCCGTCAGCAGTCCACCCTGATCGAAACCGACATAGCCCGGCGGCGCGCCGATCAGGCGGGAAATCGAATGGCGCTCCATGTATTCCGACATGTCGAAGCGGATCAGCTCGATACCCAGCGTGCTGGCAAGCTGCTTGGCCACTTCCGTCTTGCCGACACCCGTGGGGCCGGAGAACAGGTAGTTGCCAATCGGCTTTTCCGGATCGCGCAGCCCGGCGCGGGACAGCTTGATCGCGGCCGTAAGGGTCTCGATCGCCTTGTCCTGCCCGTAAACCATGCCCTTGAGGTCACGTTCGAGCGAACGCAGGGTTTCCTTGTCATCGGTGGAAACGCTCTTGGGCGGAATACGGGCGATCTTCGCCACGATATCTTCCACATCCTTCAGGGTCACGGTCTTGCGGCGGCGGTTTTCAGGCACCAGCATGCGCGAGGCCCCGACTTCATCAATGACGTCGATGGCCTTGTCGGGCAGCTTGCGGTCATGGATGTATTTGGCGGAAAGTTCCACCGCACCCCGGATCGCGTCATCGGTGTAGCGCACCTTGTGGTGCTTTTCGTAATTGATCTTGAGCCCGCGCAGGATCTTGACCGCATCATCGACCGAGGGTTCCGCCACGTCGATTTTCTGGAACCGGCGTACCAGTGCGCGGTCCTTCTCGAAGTGCTGGCGGTATTCCTTGTAGGTGGTCGATCCCATGCAGCGCAGGGTGCCCGCCGCCAGCGCGGGCTTGAGCAGGTTGGACGCGTCCATCGCGCCGCCCGATGTCGCCCCCGCGCCGATGACGGTGTGGATCTCGTCAATGAACAGGATGCTGCCGGGGTTGTTGTCCAGTTCGGTCACGACCGCCTTCAGCCGTTCCTCGAAATCACCACGGTAGCGGGTGCCCGCCAGCAGCGCGCCCATGTCCAGTGAATAGATGGTGGCGTTGAGCAGCACCTCCGGCACGTCGCCTTCGACAATGCGCTTGGCCAGCCCTTCGGCGATGGCGGTCTTGCCCACGCCCGGATCCCCCACATAAAGCGGGTTGTTCTTGGTGCGGCGGCACAGGATCTGGATGGTGCGCTCGATTTCGGAGTCGCGACCGATCAGGGGGTCGACCTTGCCGTCCAGCGCCTTCTCGTTGAGGTTGGTGCAGTAGGTGGACAGCGCATCCTGGTTCTTCTGGCTGGCCTTGCCGCGTTCCTCGCTTTCCGCGCCGTCGGGCGTGCTTCCGGCAACGGGGCGGCGCGTGGAGCGGTCCGGGGCCTTGGCGATGCCGTGGGAGATGAAGTTCACCGCATCCAGCCGCGTCATGTCCTGCAGTTGCAGGAAATAGACGGCATGGCTCTCGCGTTCGGCAAACAGGGCGACGAGTACGTTCGCCCCCGTCACCTCATCGCGCCCGGTGGACTGGACGTGAATGGCGGCGCGCTGGATCACGCGCTGGAAAGCCGCCGTCGGCTTGGGATCGACCGTGCGGTCCGCGGCGAGTCCCGCCAGATCCTTGTCAAGGAAGTCGGTGAGGTCAGTGCGCACCTTGTTCAGGTCCACCCCGCAGGCGCGGAACACCGTTACGGCATCCGGGTCATCAATCAGTGCGAGGAGGAGGTGCTCAAGTGTTGCATATTCATGCCGACGATCGCCGGCCAATGTCAGCGCACGGTGAAGCGTCTGTTCAAGATTACGTGACAACATGCCGAGACGCTCCTTTTCCAAGAGGGGCCATCGTGGCCCCGGAGATCATAACCGGTAGGTCAGGACAATCCTTGCCCTGTTGTGGTGGAAATGCCAGCACAAAATGCCATGGAACGCGATCGCATCGCGACGGGGGCTGTGAGTGGGACGTGTCCGTGGTGTTTCAGTCCTTCTCTATCGTGCATTGCAGCGGGTGCTGGTTCTGGCGGGCCAGATCCATCACCTGCGTTACTTTGGTTTCCGCCACCTCGTACGTAAAGACCCCACAGACTCCAACGCCGCGTTTGTGAACATGCAGCATGATGTCCGTCGCCTCCTCGCGGTTTTTCTGGAAAAAACGCTCCAGCACATGCACCACGAATTCCATGGGCGTGTAGTCATCGTTCAGCATCAGCACCTTGTACATCGCCGGTTTACGGGTCTGTGGGCGGGTGCGGATGACAACATCGATCATGCCGTCATCATTGCCGGGTGGCGAATCCTGCCCGCCATTGCGGCGTGGCGGCGTATTGCCCCCATGTCCGCGCGGACGGAAGCTGTCCATGCCGGGCTGCGGCACGGGGTGGGGCAGGGAGGGTCGAGCAATAGCAGACATGACAGTTACCATATTGGAACTTTGCCGCTGGTTGAAAGGGGGCGCATGGGGTGGCGGAAGGATTTTTTGCACCCTGCCCGCCAGCACCCCGTGCTGGCGTTAACGCGGGCGGAACATCAAATACGCTCTGGACGGACATAAAACCTTTCTTTTAGTATGGTTGCAGCCACGCAACCCATGACTGGATGGAGGGGTGCCGGATAATCACCGCGCGCCCGGAAGCCGTATGATGATTATTGCACGCGCAGGTTTCACCATTCCATGAGCCGTGTCTTCGCCGCCTGCCTTGCGCGCATGAAGGTTACAGCCGCTGTCGGGCTGGTGATCGGGTGCGGTGGCATGCAGGCCGCCCGCGCCCAGTATGTCGGGCAGGTCAGCACCATCGTGGTCGATGCCCGCAGCGGGGCCGTCCTGTCCCAGCAGGATGCCGACCTGCGGCGCTATCCCGCCAGCCTTACGAAACTTATGACGCTTTACCTGGCGTTCAAGGCCGTGCGGACGGGGCAGGTCTCGTTCGATCAGGTCATGCCGGTTTCGGTCCATGCGGCCGCCATGGAACCCTCCAAACTGGGCCTGCGCCCGGGTTCGCACCTGACGGTGGAGCAGGCTGTGCTGGCGCTCGTCACCAAATCGGCCAATGACGCCGCCTGCGCGCTGGGTGAATTCCTGGGCGGCGGGGACGAGACCCGCTTCGCCGCGATGATGACGCGCGAGGCCGGTCGCCTTGGCATGTACGACACCGTGTTCCGCAATGCGTCGGGCCTGCCGAATCCGGAACAGATGACATCGGCGCGCGACCTCGCCACGCTGGCGCGGCACCTGATCGTGGATTATGGCGAGTATTATCACTACTTCGCGGTGCCCGGATTCTATTTCCATGGCCGGACCGTGCCCAATCATGACCCCATGCTGGGCGCCTATCCCGGCGCCGACGGGCTGAAGACGGGTTATACCGACGAAGCCGGGCATAACCTGGTCACCTCGGCCATGCGCGATAATGTCCGGCTGATCGGCGTGGTCATGGGGGCGACCTCCAACAACCGCCGCAACAGGACCATGGCGTCCCTGCTGGACAGCAGCTTCCAGGCGGAAGGCGTGGCCCCGGTTCCCGCCGGCCGGCCCGCGATGCGCCCGCTGCTGCTGGCGCGCGCCACGACGTCGTCCGCTTCGGCGCGCCATGGGCTGCGCCTTGCCTCCGCCCGGCTGCATGGTGGCGCGGACCAGGTCGCGGCCTTCCCGGCCATTCCGGCGGCCTATGCGCGGCTCCGGCGCGGGCATGGGGCGGTCGTGCATGCGCATCCGGCCCCGGTGCGGGCGCATGTGCATCTGGTGGGTATGGGGCGTGTGGCCCATGGCGTGCACAGCCATGCGAAGGCCCGAAGCTGACAGCCGCTATCCGGCGCTGTATAGGAAGCCCGTTATCCATCCGGCGCGGCTGACGGGCGGGTCAGGCAGGTTCCTGGCGTCCCTTGCATGACCGCGGGCGGATGGTCATGTGTCGAGTACAGGAAAGGATAACGGCATGGAAGGCGATATGCACGGCGGCGGGGTGCAGCTTCACGCCCCGGAAGATTTTGCCGGTATGCGTGCGGCCGGGCAGCTTGCCGCCCGCACGCTGGACATGATCACGCCGCATGTGCGTGAAGGGGTGACCACGGGCGAACTCGACAGGCTGATCCATGACTTCATGCTGGCCAATGGCGCGGTCCCGGCAACGCTGGGCTATCGTGGCTATCCGGCATCAAGCTGCATCTCGATCAACCATGTCGTCTGCCATGGCATTCCGGGCGACCGGGCGCTGAAGGATGGCGATATCCTGAATATCGACGTCACCGTCATCCTGGACGGCTGGTATGGCGATACCAGCCGCATGTACACGGTCGGCAATATTTCCATCAAGGCGCAGAAGCTGATCGAGGCGACATACCGGGCGCTCATGCTGTCCATCGAGGCCGTGCGGCCCGGCGCCACGCTGGGTGACATCGGGCATGTGATCCAGACCTATGCCGAAGCACGCCGTTTTTCGGTGGTGCGGGATTTCTGCGGCCATGGAATCGGCCGCACCTTCCACGCGCCGCCCAACGTGCTGCATTATGGCCGCCCCGGTGAGGGGCTGGTGCTGCGCCCGGGCATGTTCTTCACCATCGAGCCCATGCTCAACATCGGCCGTCCCGATGTGAAGATCCTTGATGACGGGTGGACAGCCGTCACCCGCGACCGTTCCCTCTCGGCCCAGTTCGAGCACATGCTGGGTGTCACGGAAGAAGGGTGCGAGGTCTTCACCCTTTCCCCCGCGGGCTTGACCTGCCCGCCCTATCCTCCGGTGGCCTGAGACCAGCGGGGCCGGAGCTTTTGCGTTATCGAACCCTCTTTCTCGCCATCCTTGGCCTGAGCCTGCCCGGTGGCGTTCGGGCGGCGGCGCCACCGGACCCGCTGGCGTTCGAGACGACCGCCGCCGGCCAGCCCGTCGCCCTGGCCCCCGTGCCGGGCCGCAATGGCATGGTGGTCAGCGCGCAGGACATCGCCTCCCACGTGGGGGCGGGTATTCTGGCCCGTGGCGGCAACGCGGTGGATGCGGCGGCGGCGGTCGCCTACGCGCTGGCGGTGGTTTACCCCGCTGCGGGCAATATCGGCGGTGGGGGCTTCATGACGCTGCGCACGCCGGACGGGCAGGTCAGCTTCGTGGATTTTCGCGAACATGCCCCCGGCGCGGCAACGCCCACCATGTATCAGGACGCGGCGGGGAATGTCATTGCCGGGGCTTCCGTCACGGGGTGGCGGGCCGTGGCCGTTCCCGGCACCGTGGCGGGCATCGAGCAGGTGCATGACCGCTGGGGCAGCCTGCCGCGCGCGACGGTGATGGCCCCGGCCATAGCACTGGCGCGCGATGGCTTTGTCCTCAAGCAGAGCGATGTGGATCTGCTTCATACCTCCACGGCGGCTTTTGCGCGCGATCCCTATGCGCGCAAAATCTTCCTGCATCCCGATGGCTCGCCCCTCGTGGCGGGGGACCGGCTGGTACAGGCGGATCTGGCCCGCACGCTGGAGCGGATTTCACGCCGTGGAACCCGCGCCTTCTACACGGGGCCCATCGCGCGCGAAATTGTCCGGGCCAGCACGAAGGGCGGCGGCATTCTCGCCCGCCGGGATTTTGCCGACTACCATACCCGTGTCATGACGCCGCTGGCGTGTGACTATCACGGCTACCACATAGATACCGCGCCGCCGCCCAGTGGCGGCGGCATCGCGCTGTGCGAGATGCTGAACATCCTGTCGGGTTACGATATGCACGCCCTTGGCCTGCATACGGCCGCCAGCGTGCAGCGCATGCTCGAGGCCATGCGCCATGCCTATGCCGACCGGCAGGCGCTGGGTGATCCGGCCTTTGTCAGCAATCCGGTGCAGCACCTGAACGACCCGGCCTACGCGCGCGAGATCCGCCGGTACCTGCCCCCTGGTCACGCGCTTCCCTCCGCCAGCCTGCGCCCCGGTGCGCCCGCCCCGGAAAAGGAGGAAACCACCCATTATTCCATCGCGGACGCAAACGGCATGGCCGTGGCCGTGACCTATACCCTCAATGGCTGGTTTGGCGCCGGTGTCGTGGCGGGGCGCACCGGCATCGTGATGAATGACGAGATGGACGACTTCTCCACCCGTCCCGGTGCGCCGAACATGTTCGGGATCGTGGGAAGCGCGGCCAATGCGATCGCCCCGGGCAAGACGCCGCTTTCGTCCATGGCGCCGACCATCGTCTCGCGCGGGGGGCGGCCGGTCATGGTTCTGGGCAGTCCGGGTGGGTCGCGCATTCCCACCATCATCCTGTCCGTCCTGATGGGGGTTGTCGATTACGGGCTGGATGTGCAGCAGGCGGTCGACCTGCCCCGCATCCATGAACAGTGGCAGCCCGATGTGGTGGAGGTGGAGCACGGCGCGCTGTCGCCCGCCGTCACCCATACGCTCACGCATGAAGGATACACCATACGCGAACACGCGCCGTGGGGGCTGGCGGAAAGCATTCTGGCAGGTGGCCCGCGTATCGGGCAGGCCAGCACCATGCGCTATTATGGCGGGGCCGACATGCGCCACCGCTCCGGCGCGGCGGTGGGGGAATAGGGGGCGAATCGCCATGCATGGGACATCCCCGTCCGGTCCCCAGCGGGGGGATGCGATTTTTTGTCCGGCCCCCTTGTGCATGGGGCGGGTGTATGTGTTAGAACCCGCTCGGGAGATCGGTTGTAGACGGATACCTTGCTAACCTGGTCAGGTCCGGAAGGAAGCAGCCATAGTGAGTTTCGTCCGGGTTATGGCCGGTCTTCCACCCACAGTTTCCGTGTCGCCACCGCGTCTGGCGCGATGGCCACTTCTCCAGCCCGGATGCATCAATGACCGTCCCGTCGGATCAGGATCGTTCCGAGGAGGCCGGGCTGCCTGCGCCGCCCGCAGATGGCCCCGGCCTGTTTGGTGACGCACCGCAGCCATCCGTGGCGTCCGCCACGCCCTACCGTGTGCTGGCCCGCAAATACCGCCCCACCACATTCGATGACCTGATCGGTCAGGAAACCACCGTCCGTATCCTGCGCAACGCCTTCGCGCTGGGCCGTGTCGCGCATGCCTTCATGCTGACGGGCGTGCGTGGCGTGGGCAAGACCACCACGGCGCGCATCATCGCGCGCGCGCTCAACTGCACCGGCCCTGACGGCAATGGCGGCCCCACGGCCGACCCGTGCGGGGTCTGCCCCAACTGCGTCGCCATCCTGGCCGACCGGCACCCCGATGTGCTGGAAATGGACGCCGCCTCGCGCACCGGGGTGGACGACGTGCGCGAAATCATCGAGGCGACGCGTTTCCGCCCCATGCAGGGGCGCATGAAGGTCTTCATCATCGATGAGGTCCACATGCTTTCGCGCAACGCGTTCAACGCGCTGCTCAAGACGCTGGAGGAACCGCCCGCGCAGGTCACCTTCATCTTCGCGACCACCGAACTGCGCAAGGTGCCGGTGACCGTCCTGTCGCGGTGCCAGACCTTCGCCCTGCGCCGCGTGCCGCAGGTGATGCTGGCGGCGCATTTCGACCGGGTCGCGCAGGCCGAGCATGTCCGTTTCGCCCCCGATGCGCTGTCGCTTATCGCGCGCGCGGCGGACGGGTCGGTGCGTGACGGGCTGTCGCTGCTGGACCAGGCCATAGCGCAGGGCACGCTGGATGGGGAGGGGGGTACGGACGCCGCCCCCATCGGCATGGATCTGGTGGCCGACATGCTCGGCCTGGCCGATCGCGGGCTGGTATTCGACCTGCTCGACGCCGTGCTGGGGGGCAGGCCCGACCGCGCGCTGGACATCACCACGGATGTGTACGAACGCGGTGGCGATCTGGGCGTGCTGCTGGGCGACATGCTTGAACTGGTGCATACCGTCTCCCGCATCAAGGCGATTCCGGCCCTGCGGGACAATCCCGAACTGCCCGAAGCCGAGCGCCAGCGCGGCGCGGCGTTGGCCGAACAGGTGCCCGTGCCGGTGCTGGGGCGGACATGGCAGATGCTGCTCAAGGGCCTGGCGGAGGTCGAGCAGGCCCCCGACCGCAGGCAGGCGGCCGAAATGATCCTGATCCGCCTGTGCTACGTGGCGGACCTGCCACCGCCGGGCGATCTGGTGCGCAAGGTGATGGGCCAGGACGCGGCAGCCGCGCCCCTGCCGGTTTCCACGCCTGCGCCGAACGGAGCGTCGGGCGTGCAGGGCGCCGGGGCGCTTTCCCCCGCACTGCCCTCTGGCGGCGGGGATGGGGAGCGTTCCATCCGCATGGTGGCCAATGGCGGCATGCGGGTGGCGGACGTGCCCCGCCCGGCGCCGCAGGCCACGCCGCAAACCGTACCCGAAGCGCAGCCTGTCGTACCGCCGCGTACATGGCGCGAAGCCGTGGCGTTCGTGTCCGGTCGCGACGCCATGCTGCATGGGCATCTGCGCCACGCCACGCATCTGGTCGCCTTCGCGCCGCCGCTGATCGAGATTCGCGTGGAGCGCAACAGCCTGCCCGGTCTTGCCCGGCGGCTGGAAAGCCTGCTGCGCGAGGGCACGGGTGACCCGGCCTGGCAGGTGCGCCTGTCCGATGCGCAGGGTGAGCCGACCCTGGCCGAGCAGGGGGCGGAGATCATCCAGCTTCACCGTGCTGCGGCGGCGGCCCACCCGCTGGTGCAGGCGGTGATGGAGGTCTTCCCCACCGCCCGGCTGGGAGAAGTCACGGATCACGCGCTTGATGATTACGGCCTGCCGCCCGAGGAAATGGCGGGTGGCACATTGGCCCCGGATCTCGAATTCGCGCCCCTCGATGCCGATCTGGTTGATGAGGACGATCTGGATACCGACGATTTTGCCTGAGGAGGAATACGAAACATGAAAAATCTTGCCGGCCTGATGAAGCAGGCCACCCAGATGCAGGCCCGCATGGAGGAAATGCAGGCCAAGCTCGAAGCCATGACGATCGAGGGCAGTGCCGGCGCGGGCATGGTCACCATCACCATGAACGGCAAGGGCGACATGAAGGCGATCACGATCGACCCGAAGCTGGCCGACCCGGCGGAAATGGAAATGCTTCAGGATCTGATCCTTGCCGCCAGCGCCGATGCCCGCAAGAAGCTGGACACCACCGCCAGCGAGGAAATGAAAAAGGTTACCGGCGGCCTGAGCCTGCCCGGTGGGATGAAATTCCCGTTCTGATCCAGCGCGCGGGGGAACCATGAGCGGCAGGGGTGAAATCGACCGGCTGGTGACCCTGCTGGCGCGCCTGCCGGGGCTGGGGCCACGTTCGGCCCGCCGCGCGGCGCTGGCCCTGCTGCGCCAGCCCCATGCGCGCATGCTGCCATTGGCCGAGGCGATGGAGCAGGCGGCGCGCGCCGTACGCACATGCTCGGGCTGCGGCAATCTGGACACCTCCGATCCCTGCGCCATCTGCGCCGATCCCGCCCGTGATGACGGGCTGGTCTGCGTGGTGGAAAACGTGGGCGACCTTTGGGCGCTGGAGCGCGCCGGGGTGCATCGCGGCGTCTATCAGGTGCTGGGGGGGACATTATCGGCCCTGTCCGGCATCGGGCCGGATGACCTGAACGTACAGCCCCTGTTCGACCGCATCGCGGCGGGCGGCGTGCGCGAAGTGATCCTTGCGCTGGGTACGACGGTGGAGGGGGCCACCACCATGCACTGGCTGCACGAAAGGCTCGCGCGTTTTGACGTGCAGGTCAGCCGCGTGGGGCAGGGCGTGCCCGTGGGGGGCGCGCTGGATGTGCTGGATGACGGAACCCTTGCCGCTGCCATCATGGCCCGCAGGCCCGCATGACGGCCACCATGGCATGGCCCGTGCCCGCCGCCATGCCGCGCGTGGCGCTGGTTACGGGCGGGGCCGCGCGGCTGGGCCGGGCGATCGCACTGGAACTGGCCCGCGCGGGTTTTGACATCGCCCTCCATTATAACGAATCCGCTCCGGCTGCGGCGGAAACCGCGGCGGAAATCCGCGCCCTTGGCCGCCGGGCGGAACTGTTCCAGGCCGATCTGTCGCATGAACATGCGGTACGTGCCCTCATGCCATCGGTTACAGGGCGCATGGGGGCGGTGGGCGTGCTGGTGAACAATGCCAGCGTGTTCCAGCGCGATGAATGGGACACCGCCACGCGCGCAGGGTGGGATGCCCATATGGAGCCCAATACCCGCGCGCCCTTCGTGCTGATGCAGGACTTCGCCCATCAGCTTCCGCCGCAGGCAAGTGGCATGGTGCTGAACATGCTTGATGAGCGGGTGTGGTCGCTGACCCCGCATTTTGTCAGCTATACGGTTTCCAAGGCGGCGCTGTGGACCCTGACGCAGACCATGGCGCTGGCGCTTGCCCCGCGCAATATCCGCGTCAATGCGATCGGCCCCGGCCCGGTCCTGCCCACACCCAGGCAGACGGCGGAACAGTTCGCGCGGCAATGCGCGGCGGTGCCGCTCGGTCACGCCGCCACACCCGATGAAATCGCCCGCGCCGCGCTGTCGCTGCTCTGCCTGCCTTCGGTCACCGGGCAGATGCTGGCCCTTGATGGGGGGCAGCACCTGCAGTGGAGTCCCGCGCGCCCACCGGCCTGAAGGCCTCAAACCACCGGATTCGCCATGTTTATGCTGCCCCCCTGGAACGACCCCGTGCCGTTACGCTGCCTGTTCGTGCGCAACATGGTGCTGGATGCCCGCATCGGCGTCTTCGCGCATGAGCAGGGGGTGACACAGCGCATCCGCGTCAACGTCGCGTTCGGGGTGCCCGATGACCTGACGCGGGATGTGGGGGCCGATGAGCTTGCGCGCACGGTTTCCTACGAACGTGTCGTATTGCTGGTCCGTGAACTGGTGGCGCAGGGGCATGTCGGGCTGGTGGAAACGCTGGCCGAGCGAATCGCCGCCGCCGTGCTGGCGGAACGGCGGATTCGCGTCACGCGCGTACGGGTCGAGAAGCTCGATATTTTTGACGACGCCGAATCGGTCGGTGTCGAGATCGAGCGTCGCAATCCCGCCGCCTGATGCGGGCGGCCCGGCGCAGGGTCCGGGCCGGGCGTATCAGTTGTCGTGATCTTCCTTGTCGGTTTTCACGTCGATATCGGCGCTGCTGATGTCGTCATCGTCGTCATCATCCAGCCCGGCGTCATCGGGCAGGACATCATCGGCGTCCTCGTCCTCATCCGTGTCCAGATCGACATCGACATCGTTGTCGAGTGCGTCTTCACTCGTCTTGGGCTTGGATTCGGGGGCAGCTTCCACCGGGCGGCGCACGCGGGGCGCTTCCACCGGCTGTTCCGCTCCGCATTTCGGGCAGACGGCCGGATTGCGGTTGAGATCGTAGAAACGGGCGCTGCAGGAGACACAGACACGCTTGGTGCCGAGGTTGGGCTGAGCCATCTTGAACCTGTCGATCCTGTTATAATGATGAATGAAGCCACAATAGCGGGACGTGGCAAAAGGCGCAGCCCCATGCCAGTTTGCGCGTATAATGTCAAACGCCGGGTTCGCGCCGGTGCCATAATCATGCCGATCCGAGATTGACTTTGCCACCCGGAATACGGAATTGGATGCGTTATGAAAACCGATCATGTCCAATCTTCCGTCCGCGCGCTGACGGTTCATGCCCCGCGTGCGCCCCTGTCCGGTTCGATCAATGTGCCAGGTGACAAATCGATCAGCCACCGTTCCCTGATGTTCGCGGCCCTTGCCCGCGGGACCACGCGGATCACGGGCCTGCTGGAGGGCGAGGACGTACTGCGCACCGCCGACGCCATGCGTGCGCTGGGCGCGGCCATTACCCGCACCGGCGCGGGCGCATGGACGGTGGAGGGCTGTGGCCTGGATGGCCTGCGTGAACCCGGGGATGTGCTGGACATGGGCAATTCCGGCACGGCGGCGCGCCTGCTGTCGGGTATTCTGGCCAGCCATGGCTTCACCTCCGTCATGACGGGCGACGCCAGCCTGCGTGGCCGCCCGATGAAGCGCGTCACGGACCCGCTGGCCGCGACGGGGGCCACTTTCCTGTCGCGCCAGGGCGGGCGCCTGCCGCTGGCCATCGCGGGGAACGCCAACCCGCCGCCGCTGTCCTACCGGCTGCCGGTGGCGTCAGCACAGGTCAAGTCGGCGGTGCTGCTGGCGGGCCTGAACGCCGTGGGGGAGACGCGGGTGGAGGAGCCGGTCGCGACTCGTGACCATACCGAAAACATGCTGCGTCATTTTGGCGCGGACGTGCGGGTGGAACCCCTTGGCGCGGGGGGGCGGGTCATCACGCTCCAGGGGCGTCCCGATCTGGTGGCGCGCGACATCGTGGTGCCGGGCGATCCGTCTTCCGCCGCCTTCGTGCTGGTGGCGGCGCTGCTGGTGCCGGGGTCGAAGGTAAGCGTGCGGGGCGTGGGCCTGAACCCGCTGCGGACCGGGCTGTTCACCTCGCTGCGTGAAATGGGCGCCGATCTGGTCATCACCAACGAACGCGTGGAAGGTGGCGAGCCGGTGGGCGACATCACCGCCACCGCCGGCGCGCTGCATGGCGTGGATGTCCCGGCCACGCGCGCGCCCTCCATGATCGATGAATACCCCGTTCTGGCGGTCGCGGCGGCGCATGCCACCGGGCAGTCGCGCTTTCGCGGGCTGGAGGAACTGCGCGTGAAGGAAAGCGACCGTCTTTCCGCCACCGTCGCCCTGCTGGAAGCCAATGGCGTCCGTGTCGAGGTGGTGGGGGACGACATGATCGTGCATGGCACGGGGGGCGCCATTCCCGGCGGCGGTCTGGTCAAGACCCGCATGGACCACCGCCTGGCCATGAGCGCCATCGTGATGGGCCTGGCCGCGGGCCGGCCGGTCAGCGTGGATGACACCGCGTTCATCGATACGAGCTTCCCCGGTTTCGTCACCCTCATGAACAGCATCGGCGCAGGGCTCGGGGCATGACGCGGCGGCTGGTCATTGCGGTTGATGGCCCTGCCGCGGCGGGCAAGGGCACGCTGGCCAAGCGGCTGGCGGCGGCGCTGGACCTGCCTTACCTGGATACGGGGCTGCTCTACCGCGCGACCGGGCGGCGGATGATCGACGCCGGGCTTGACCCCGCGCACGCCCCGGCCGACGCCTTCGCCGCGACCGTCGGGCTGGAGGATCTGCGCCGCACCGACCTGCGCGTGCCCGAAGTGGACCGCGCCGCCAGCCTTGTCGCGGCCCAGCCCGCCGTGCGGCGCGCGCTGGTCGACCTGCAACGCCGCTTTGCCGGGGTGCATGGCGCGGTGCTGGACGGGCGCGACATCGGCACGGTCATCTTCCCCGATGCCTCGGTCAAGCTGTTCATCACCGCGTCCCCCCGCACCCGTGCCGAGCGGCGGTGGGAACAGCTCGCCACCGACCCCGACGCACCGGATCGCGAGGCGCAGATTACCCGCGTGGAGCAGGAGATCGTCGCGCGTGACGCGGCGGATTCCAGCCGCAGCGTCGCCCCCCTGTGCGTGGCGCGCGACGCCATACGCATCGAGACGGACAGCCTCACCGCCGACGAAGTCCTGTCCGAAGCCCTGCGTATCGTGGCCGACATGACGCGCTAGCGCGCTTTTGTGCGGGAACTATCCACCCCGGGCATGGTTTTTATTGACACACGCCACCCATAGGGTGTCTGTGCACAGCGGTATATGCCCGGCATCCGTGTGTTGCGGGGCATGACATCAACAACTGGCCCGTCTGGCGAGCCACGACCGTGTCGTGGCGTTTACGCGGGGCAAGCCGTTCCCATGCCCCGCATGCGCGGGGCTGGCGGGGGCGCAGGATTGTCCATCATCTCCCTGTCAGGTGAGATGTGGTTACAGGATTTACGAGTAGCCCATGGCTTCAGCCACAACACAGCCCGTCGCCGATTACAGGGGTGGCGAGGACTTTGCCTCCCTTCTTGAGGAAACTCTCGGTCGGGATTCCGCATTTGACGGTTCCGTCGTCACCGGTCGCGTTGTCCGCCTGACGGATGAATACGCGATCGTCGATGTCGGCCTGAAAAGCGAAGGGCGCGTCGCCCTGAAGGAATTCGGCCCGCCGGGTGTCGCCCCCGATGTCAAGCCGGGTGACGTGATCGAACTGTTCGTCGAACGGTACGAAGATCGTGACGGCTCCATCGTCCTGTCGCGCGAGAAGGCCCGCCGCGAGGAAGCCTGGTCGAACCTTGAAAAGGCGTTCGAAGGCAACCAGCGCGTCAACGGCACCATCTATGGCCGCGTCAAGGGTGGCTTCACCGTTGACCTCGGCGGCGCGATGGCCTTCCTGCCCGGCAGCCAGGTCGATATCCGCCCCGTGCGCGACGTGACCCCGCTGATGGGCGTGCCGCAGCCGTTCCAGATCCTGAAGATGGACCGTGCGCGTGGCAACATTGTCGTCTCGCGTCGCGCCGTGCTGGAAGAGACCCGTGCGGAACAGCGCAGCGAGCTGATCCAGGGCCTGAAGGAAGGCATGATCCTTGACGGCGTGGTCAAGAACATCACCGATTACGGTGCGTTCGTGGACCTGGGCGGCGTCGATGGCCTGCTGCATGTGACCGACATCGCATGGAAGCGCATCAACCACCCCTCCGAAGCGCTCCAGATCGGCCAGCCGGTCCGCGTGCAGGTCATCCGCTTCAACCCCGATACGCAGCGTATCTCGCTGGGCATGAAGCAGCTTGAGGCCGACCCGTGGGAGAACGTGGCGATCAAGTACCCGCCGGGCGCCCGCTATTCCGGTCGTGTCACGAACATCACCGATTACGGTGCGTTCGTGGAGCTGGAGCCGGGTGTCGAGGGTCTGGTGCACGTTTCCGAAATGTCCTGGACGAAGAAGAACGTCCATCCGGGCAAGATCGTCGCCACTTCGCAGGAAGTCGATGTGATGGTCCTGGATGTGGACAGCGCGAAGCGCCGCATCTCGCTGGGCCTGAAGCAGGTGCAGCGCAACCCGTGGGAGCAGTTCGCCGAGGAACACAAGGTTGGTTCCGTGGTGGAAGGCGAGATCCGCAACATCACCGAGTTCGGCCTGTTCATCGGCCTGTCCGCGGACATCGACGGCATGGTCCACATGTCCGACCTGTCCTGGGACGAGGCTGGCGAAGTCGCCATGAGCCACTACGAAAAGGGCCAGGTCGTGAAGGCCAAGGTTCTGGATGTGGACGTGGAGAAGGAGCGCATCTCGCTCGGTATCAAGCAGCTTCAGGAAGATCCGGCCGCTGATACCCTGAGCAAGGTGCAGAAGGGCGCGGTCGTGACCTGCATCGTCACCGCTGTTCAGTCGAACGGCATTGAGGTGAAGGTTGACGACGTCCTGACCGGCTTCATCCGCCGTGCGGAACTGGCCCGTGACAAGGCCGACCAGCGTCCGGAGCGTTTCGCCGTTGGTGAACGCGTCGATGCGAAGATCGTCTCGGTTGATCGCGCCGCGCGCAAGCTGGCCCTGACCATCCGTGGCCGTGAGGTCGAGGAAGACAAGCAGGCGATTTCCGACTACGGTTCGTCCGATAGCGGTGCGTCGCTGGGTGATATTCTGGGTGCCGCGATCCGTCGCCGTAACGCCGAGAGCTGATCCAGCCGGAACTCCAGCCTGCATATGCGGGCTGGAAGTCCTGCCACAAAGGGGCAATGCAGAAATGCATTGTCCCTTTTTTCATGATGCGACGGAGTGAAAAAATACCGTCCCGCAACCCTGTAACTTTGCCGCACAGGAAGAAGGGGGTAACCGGGCCATCCAGGGAAAGAGGCACGCCCATAACCACCCGGCAGGGCACAAGAAGTTTTCGGTGAAGCTTTTTTCAAAAAGCTTCAGGAAACGCCGGTTTATCTGGAAAACAGGTCAGCATTACGGTGCCGCAGGCGGTCCCTTGATGATCTGCGCCAGGTCGGCGGGCCGTATCCATTTGCGCATGGCGTCACGTATCGTGATGGCGTTCATGGTGTAATAGGCCTGTGCCGCAATGTCGTTCTGGTCCAGCGGCAGGTCGAGATCAGTGAAATGCAGGTAGGCCGCGGCAATGGTGTCGAGGCTTGCGGACTGCAGGGCAAGGCTGCGCAGCATCCCCGCACGCGCCATGGCCAGTTCATCCTCGCTGACCGGCTGGGCCTGCATCGCCATGATGTCATGCACGGCGGCCGTGCGCGCGGCGGCGACCTTGTCCGGATCCGCGCCGAAGGAAATGCTGTAGGCGCTGCGGTGGCGCTTCCATGTCAGGTGGCTGCGCACGGTATAGACATAGCCGGTACGCACCCGCAGGTCGCGATAAAGCCGGGACGAAAAACCGGAACCCAGAATCTCGTTGCCCATGTTGAGCGCGAAATGGTCGGGGTTGGCGACCGTCAGGGCAAGGCTTTCGGGCAGGGATACGCTGGCCTGCATGCTGGACGGATCGGGCACGCGCGTCATCCGCGCACGGCTGTCGGGCCGGGGGGGCAGGTCGACCACCGGGGTCGGGCCGGTGGCATGCCACGCGCCAAATGCGTGGCTGATCGTTGCATAGGCGGCATCGGGCGTAATATCGCCGGTAATGACGATTGTCGTCAGGTCAGGCCGGTAGGCCGCCGCCCAGAAGGCCCGGCAATCCGCCCAGGTCAGTTTCATGATCCGGGCGGGATCGGGCTTGCGGAGCGACGGGTCGCCTGGGGGCGAGACGGCGGCCTGCACGGCGCGCGTGAACAGGTAATCGGGTGAATGCAGCAGCCCGGACATGGAGGCGGCGGTATTGGCCCGCACAACCCTGAACGCGGCTTCAGGCAGGGCGGGATGCAGTTCGTTTTCCGCCAGCAGGTCCAGCCCCCGGGCAAAATCCGGTGTCAGCACACTCAGGCTGAAATCCGACCCCGCGCTTTCGGTGGCGGCAATATCATCAAACGCCTTTTGCAGCCCGATCCGGTCATGGGTGGTGCTGCCGTAGCGGAACAGCTCATCGGTAATATCGGCTATGCCTTCCTTGCCCGGCGGTTCCTGCATGTCCTCGTTCTGGCGGATCGTGCCATACAGGTTGATGGTATGGCTGACCGAAGCAGGGCGCACGATCAGCCGCAACCCGTTGGGCAGCGTGAAGGTGGCGGGCGCGCCCGCCGGCACGGGGGGATGGAGCGCAAGCAGGCTGTCATTGGCCCATTGCGGCAGGGTGACCGGATGGTCCGGCGCGCTGGCAAAGGATTCCGAGCCGCCAAACCCCTTGTCCGTGACCGGATGGCCGCCATCACGCGGGGTCAGGATGGCGGTGACGGATTGCTGGGGGTCAAGCACCTGCCGCGCCAGGCGGTTGACATCTTCCGGCGTGACGGCGGCATAGGCGGCGGCTTCGTCATCGGGCGATTGCAGGCCCATGATGGCCTGTGCTTCCGACCAGCTTTCCGCCAGTCCCGAAATACTGTTGGCGGCAAAGCCAAGCTGGGCCAGTTCCTTGCGCTTCGCGGCTTCGACCAGATCGGACGGCACGCCATTTTCGCGCAGCGTGCGCAGGATTTCCTTCATGCGCGCCTGTAACGGGGCGGGGGAGCCGCCGTTGGGAAACGCGGCGATGGCGATGCCGATGCCCGCATCCGCCTTGGTCACGAAATCGAAGCTGGCCAGCAGGGCACGCCCCTGCGGCACCAGTTCATACAATGCGCCGCGCTGGCTGGACAGGACATCGGCCAGTATGCGCGCAGCGGCGTAATCGTGGCTGTTCTGGCCCGGCATGCGGCTGGCGATGGCGACCAGCCCGACCGGGTAATCGGTAGGAAAACGCAGGGTCTGCGCATGGACGGGACCGGGGTGGATTTCAGGCCGGGGCGGTAGCCTGCGGGCCGGGATGGAGCCAAAGGCCGCACGGACCATGTCCAGCGTTTCGGTCGGGTCCACGGCGCCGGTTATGACCAGAATCGCGTTGTTGGGCGCATACCAGTCCCGGTAGAAGCGGCGCAGCATGGCCGTGTCGGTCCGGTCAAAGGATGCGCGCGTGCCCAGCGCATCATGGTCATAGGGCGTGCCCGCGAACAGGATGGATTGCAGCCGGGCCAGATAGACATAGCCGGGGCTGGACAGGTCGCGTGAGACTTCCTGCTCGATCGCGCCGCGTTCATGGGTCCAGTCTTCGGCCGCCAGGGTCAGGCCCTTCATGCGCAGGGCCTCGATATGAAGCAGCACATCCAGGTTTTCCACGGGCGCGGTATAGAAGAATTGCGTCACGTTTTCCGTGGTGTCGGCATTGTAACTGCCGCCCAGCCTGGCCCCGATGGCGGCCATCTGGTCACGATCCAGCCCATGGCTGCCACGGAACATCATATGTTCCAGCGCATGCGCCGTGCCGGGAAAACCCGCCGGGGCGGCGGCTGAGCCAGCAAGGTAGCTGATTTCGGTGCTGACGACGGGGGCCAGACGGTCGGGCACGATCACGACCCGCAACCCGTTGGAAAGCGTGGCCTGCACCGGCATTTCCCGCTGCGCCAGCGGCGTAGGCGGCAGGGTGGCCCCGAGGCAACTGCCACATAACAGAAGGGAGAGGCATAATGTCTTGGAAAACAGGCGTGCTATCATGCCCCGAGATTACGCTGCTTTGGCCGTGGCGGCCAGTTCCCGCGTTCTGGCCTGTCGCAAGGGTTATGCATAAAAGGATGGAAACATGTCTCCTGCCCCACTGGAAATGACGCGCATGCGTGAACGGGTCCGTCATGTCATGGATGGGGCGGTGGGGACGTCCCGGCTTGTCGGCGCCGTGGTGCTGGTGGCGGTGGAGGGCGAAGTGGTGGTAGCGGAAGCCGCCGGGCTGGCTGATCGCGAATCCCGCCGCCCCATGCGGGTCGATACGGTGTTCCGCCTTGCTTCCCTGACCAAGCCGGTCGTGACCGCCGTCACCCTTGCGCTGGCGGAGGACGGCGTGCTGGACCCGCACGCGCCGGTCAGTCGCTACCTGCCATATTTCCGGCCCTGCCTGCCTGATGGCGGGGCGTGCGAAATCACGCTGCACCAGTTGCTGACCCATACCAGCGGGCTGACCTATGGCTTCTCCTTCCCGCGTGATGACAACCCCTATACCCGTGCCGGTGTTTCGGACGGGATTGCGGAGCCGGGTCTGGCGCTTGCGGATAACCTGGCCCGTCTGGCCACGACGCGGCTGATCTTTCCACCGGGTCAGGGCTGGAGTTACTCACTGGGGCTGGATGTGATTGGCGGGGTGATTGAAAAGGCCACGGGCCTGTCCCTGTCCGATGCCGTGCGGCAGCATGTCGGCGCGCCGCTGGCATGGCGGGAAAGCGGCTTTGCGGTCAAAACACCGGAAAACCTTGCCGCCTGCTATGCCGATGCCCGGCCCGTGCCCCTGCGCATGGGGGCGCAGTACGTGCTGCCCCGCCTGCTGCCCGATGGCGGCACGGGGGAAATCCGCTTTGCGCCCGACCGGGTTTTAAACCCGGCATCCTATCCCTCGGGCGGGGCGGGCATGGTGGGCACGGCGGGTGAGTTCCTTGCGTTTATCGAAGCCGTGCGCAATGGCGGTGAGGGGATTCTCTCCCCCGCATCGGCCATGCTGTTTGGCCGTAACGCCATTGGGGATGTGGATATGGGAGCGCAGGCGCGCGGCCGCCGTTTCGGGTATGGCGGCGCGGTGATCATGGATCCCGCCGCCGCCGGCACGCCGCTTTGCGCGGGCAGTTTTACATGGGGGGGCGTGTACGGGCATCAATGGGCGGTGGACCGGGCGCGGGGCCTGAGTATTGTCATGCTGAGCAATACGGCGCTGGCGGGCATGGCGGGGGCCTACCCCGATGCGGTTGTCGCCGCGGTCTGCGCCGGGTAAGGCAGGGCATGCGCTGCGATGGATATGAAGAGGCTGGAAACTGTCATGTCATTTGGTGAACGCGTCAACCAGTTCGATGTCTGGCTGCTGGACCGGGTTTTCCAGCCATTTGCCGATGCGTTGCCTGAGCGCCTGCCCGCGATGGAGGTGGGCATGAGTTTTCAGGTCGGTTCGATCGTGCTTTCCGCAGCGTCCATTTCCGCCCTTCTGGTGCTGGAGGGCATGACGCTGAGCAACGTGATCACCAACCTGCTCGGCTGGTTTTTCGAGGTGATATTCTATATCGGCATCCACCGCCTGCGCGGTATGGTGCGGCCGGGCCACCTGAACCCGCTGCGCGGCATGCTGGCCGGCATGCGGCCCATTTCCATCCCGTTCGCGATCTATGCCTTCTATCAGGCGCTGACGGCGGAACGGGTGTACGAACTGGCGCTGTGGTTCAATTCCCTGTCGCAGCTTGTCTTCGTGGCCGGGATTTACCTCATCTCGTGCAACATGCCGCCGCCCGGCCATCGCGCCCGCCAGCAATCCTATGGGCGCGGGCCGCTGCCCAACGAACTTGGCTGAACGGCCTGCGCCGCGGGATCAGAAATCCACGCAGCGTCCCTTGACCGTCCAGTCGCCATAGCGGGTCGGCTCCGGTCCCTTGGGGCCACCGACCTCATCGGGTTCGGCAGGCTGTTTCAGCAGCGCGGCTTCCCGGGCCGCGGCGTCCTGCTGCCCTGTTTCGGCAGCCGGGGTGGGGGAGGGGGTCTTGTCAGTGCTCATGGATCCAGTTTCCGCCCACACGGGAACGTCAGGCAAGCCCAAAAGCCCCGTGGGCGGCCGGATAGCGCGTTATTGATGTTCGGACTGCGCGATACGCTGCTGCACGGTCATCCGCCATGGGGCATCCGCAGGGGCCGCGTCCAGCGCGCGGCGGTACAGATCCGCCGTTTCAGCCGAGATATGGCCCCCTTCGGCCATCATCTGCGCCTCGGCGGCACGGGCGGCGACTTCGGGGTCGAAACGCTGTTCGATCGCACTCCGCCAGGCCTGCGCGGCGGCGGCGTAATGGTCGCGGCCCGCTTCCGCCTGACCCAGCAGCACATAACCCTGGAACAGGCTGGGATCACCCGGCGGGATCAGTTTCAACTGTTCGCGCAGCCGGTCGATGATCGCGTCATTGCGATGATCCTCCTTCTGGATGGCCGCAAGGCGCGGGGCCAGCGGCTGGGCTGGCAGGGAAGGATGACCCACGGCCAGGTACAGCGCGATGGCGGCAACGGGCAGGCCCGCCAGGCTGGCGATGATCGTACCCGTGGACGCACCTTTTTTTCGCGCCTCGGGGGTGGGCAGGCTGTCCACGCCCAGCAGGCGGCGCTGGATTTCCAGACGTGCGCTGTCATGCTCGGATGCTGCGATCATGCCTTCGTTCAGGTCGCGTTCCAGCTCCGCCAACTGGGCCTGATGCAGCGCGAGCGCGGATTTACGTTCATCACGCAGCAACGTGGTGCGCCGCAGGGAAAGCAGGGCAGGCAGCAATGCGATCGCGCCAAGCAGGCAGATACCAATCCAGATCATGTCACTCTCGGCGTGTTCGGGTCAGGTCGGACAGGCGGCGGCGTTCCTCATCCGTCAGGGGCTGGGGGGGGACAATGGATTTACGCAGCGTCCACCACGCCACCCCGATGCCCAGACCCAGCGCCAGCAGCGGCATGACCCACAAAAGCAGGGTACCCAGCGTAAGCGGCGGGCGCAGGCGGATGAAGTTGCCATAGCGGCTTACCATCCAGTCCATGATCTGGTGGTCGCTTTCCCCCTTCGCCACATGCTCGCGCACCACATGGCGCAGGTCACGGGCCAGGTCGGCGCTGCTGTCCTCGATGGATTCGTTCTGGCAGACGAGACAGCGCAACTGGGCGCCAATGGCCTCGGCGCGCTGTTCCTGCGTCGGGTCGGGCAGCATTTCGGACGGGTCATCCACCGCCATCGCCACCATGGGGGCGAAAAGCAGGCAGGCCAGCACCGCCATCACGCCGGCCCGGCGGAAGGAGAACAGGGTTGTCATGGCTTCAGGCTGTCCGCCAGCGGCAGGATCGTATTGGTAATCATGGCCTCGGTAATGGGAGAGGCCGTATGCCAGCGGATCACGCCCCCCGGCCCGATCAGGAAGGTTTCAGGCACACCGGACACCCCCCAGTCGATCGCGGCCAGCCCGTCATGGTCGGCGGCGATGCGGGCATAGGGATTGCCCGCGCGCTGCACGAACCCCAGCGCATGTTCGGGCTTGTCCTTGTACGCGATGCCCCATATCGGCAGGCGCTCCTTCAGCCCGTTCAGCACCGGCATTTCCGCCACGCAGGGAATGCACCACGATGCGAAATAATTGACCAGAACCGGCGTTTTCAGCCCGCGTAGGTCCTGCGCGGAAAACCCGGTTCCCGGCGCCTGATCGGGCAGCGAGAAGTCCGGCACCGGGCGGTCGAGCACCGGGGCGTGAATGTCATGCGGGTCGAACGATCCGTGCGACATGCCCGAAAGCATACGCCAGAACCCGACGCCAGCCCCGGCGGCGACAACCAGCGGGGCCGCCATGAGCACACGCCGCCGCGTGGGGGAGGAAGGGGACGGAGCGTTCATCGTGCCACCATCATGTCAGCCGTCTTCGCCCGGCGCGGCGCGCCCACGCGCACCCGCCGGTCGGAAAGGGAAAGCGCGCCGCCAAACGCCATGACCAGCCCCCCCAGCCACATCCACGGGGCCAGCGGGTTGTAATGCAGCCGCAGCACATAGGTGGGGTCGGCATCGCTGCCATGCCTGTCGCCCAGCACGCCGTAGATGTCGGCCATGAGATTGGTATGGATCGCCACTTCCGTCGTGGTCTGGTGCTGGCTGGGAAACGTGCGTTTGGATGGGTGGAGCGTGGTGACCAGCCTGCCATCGTGGCGTAC
This sequence comes from Komagataeibacter sp. FNDCR2, assembly GCF_021295395.1. Classification (NCBI taxonomy): domain Bacteria; kingdom Pseudomonadati; phylum Pseudomonadota; class Alphaproteobacteria; order Acetobacterales; family Acetobacteraceae; genus Komagataeibacter; species Komagataeibacter sp. FNDCR2. The sequence goes on along the minus strand of NZ_JAIWOU010000001.1, from coordinate 1,271,121 downwards.
CTCGATGGTGGCGACCAGCGCGGTGTAATTGGGGCCCTGCGCGGGGTGGACCTCGGTCAGGGTCCAGCTATCGCCCGCCAGCATCTCGCTCTGGCCGACGCGCACCTCCACAATGCGGTGCGCGGCCTGCGACATGCCCGCAATGCCCAGCACCGTAATGCCGACACCCGCATGGGCGATCGCTGCGCCAAACACCGCGCGCGGCAGGCCACGGGCGCGCTGCCAGCTCTGCGCAAGCGGCTGGCGGAACAGGCGCAGGCGATTGACAATATCGGCCACGCTGCTCGCGATCACCCACACCGCCCCCGCACTGGCCAGCGCCGGCAGGATTTCACGCATCCGGAAGGTCGCGACGGCCAGCGCCAGCAGTGACAGGCACGCCGCCCACCACAGGCGGCGCAGCACCGGCCACATCTGCGCGCGTTTCCACGGCACCATCGGGCCAAACCCCATGAACACCATAAGCGGGATGGCCAGCGGAATGGTCGTGGCGTCGAAGAAGGGCTTGCCAACGGAAATGGTCTTGCCAAACAGCAGCGACATGAAGGGCGGATACATCGTGCCCGTCAGCACCACCGCGCAGATGGAACACAGCAGGATGTTGTTCAGCACCAGCAGCCCCTCCCGCGAGAGGGGGGCGAACAGCCCGCCGGTGGTGAGCTGGGGCGCGCGGATGGCGAACAGCAGCAGCGAACCGCCAATCACCACCGCCAGCAGGCCCAGTATGAACACGCCGCGCGCGGGATCATTGGCAAAGGCATGCACGGAATTGAGAATGCCCGAACGCACCAGGAAGGTGCCGGAAAGCGAGAACGAGAAGGTGCCGATGGCCAGCAGCACGGTCCAGATCTTCAGCGCCTCGCGCTTTTCCACCACGATGGCGGAATGCACCAGCGCGGTTCCCGTCAGCCACGGGATGAGGGAGGCGTTTTCCACCGGATCCCAGAACCAGTAGCCCCCCCAGCCCAGCACGTAGTACGACCACCACGACCCCATGGCGATGCCGCAGGTCAGAAAGCACCATGCCGCCACCGCCCATGGCCGCACCCACCGGCCCCATGCCGCGTCCACCCGCCCCTCCATCAGGGCGGCGATGGCGAAGGCGAAGGGCACGGCAAAGCCGACATAGCCGGTGTAGAGAATGGGCGGGTGGAAGGCGAGGCCGGGATCCTGCAGCAGCGGGTTCATCCCCTGCCCATCCAGCGGCGCGGGCCAGACGCGGGCGAACGGGTTGGACGTGGTCAGGCAGAACAGTTCGAACCCCGCCGCCACGCCGCCCAGCACGGCAATGACGCGCGCCTGCAGGGCGGTGGGCAGGTTGCGCCCGAACAGCGCCACGGCGCCGCCACATACCGACAGGATCAGCGCCCATAACAGCACCGAGCCTTCATGGTTACCCCATACGCCCGTGATCTTGTACAGCAGCGGCTTGCTGACCGCGCTGTTGGCGGCCACGTTCTGCACCGAAAAATCGTTGGTGATGGCGGCGTGGATCAGGCAGGCAAACGACGTGAGCAGGGCCAGCATCTGCCCCACCGCCAGCGCGGGGGCCAGCGCCATGAGGCGAGCGTCACGCCGGTTCGCGCCGATCAGCGGCAGGGTGGCCTGTCCGGCGGCCATGCAGCAGGCCAGCGCCAGCGCAAAATTTCCAAGTTCCGGGTTCATCGCGGATGTCAGTTTCCGTCAGGTGTCGGGGTGGCCGGTTTTTTCGCGGCGTCCGCGGCGGTCATGGTGTTCCAGCTCGCGGCGTCGGGCGCCTTGCCGAAGCGGGGATCCCACTTGCCGCTGCGGCGCAGTTCCTCGGCCACTTCCTTGGGCATGTAGGTCTCGTCGTGCTTGGCCAGGACCTCACTCGCGCGGAACGTGCCGTCATGGTTGACGGTGCCCACGGCCACCACGCTCTGCCCCTCACGGAACAGGTCGGGAAGGATACCTTCGTAACGCACGGTCACGGCGGCCTGTCCGTCGGTCACGTCGAATATGGCGACGGGAGAATTCTTGACCGTTTCACGCCGCACGCTGCCCGCCACCACCATGCCGCCAAGGCGGATCGTGCGGTCGGGCGGCGGCGCCTTCGCGCGCACCTGTGAGGGCGCCATAAAGAACACGATATTGGATGAAAAGGCATTGAGGGTCAGGGCGGCGGCGGATCCAAGCCCGATCATGCACGCAATCACCAGCCACAGGCGTCGGCTCTTGCGGGTCATGACGGCTGGCGTGTCCGGCCGGGCTGTTCAATGGCGGCCAGACGTGCGCGCGCCCGGCGCAGCCGGAGCGCGGCATTGACCGACAGGATCATGGCGACGCCAATGGTCAGGCCGTAGGCGGCCACGATATAGGGCAGATGGGTCATCGGGCGGTACCGTCATGCTGGGGGGCGGACTGGCGGCCCCGGTTGGCGGCCAGGATCGTGCGCACGCGGCTTTCCATCACGGCGGCGCGCAGGCGGGCCAGCACGATCGCGCCAAAGCCCAGCGTGAAGCCCAGCGTGGTCAGCCCGAGCGGCCACAGCATGGAGGTGGACATGGTCGGCGCGCCGGTCACGGTGATGCTGTCGGGCTGGTGCAGGGTGTTCCACCACTGCACGCTGAATTTGATGATGGGCAGGTCAATGGCCCCGGCCAGCCCCAGAATGGCGGCGGCCCGGTAGCCACGCTGCGGTTCGTCGAACGCGCGGATCAGCGCGATATGGCCCAGATACAGGAAAAACAGCACCAGGACCGAGGTCAGCCGTGCATCCCATACCCACCACGTACCCCACATCGGCTTGCCCCAGAGCGAGCCGGTGGCAAGGCATACGGCCGTGATGGCCGCGCCCACCGGCCCGATCTCAACCGCCGCCAGATCCGCCAGCGGGTGCCGCCAGACAAGCGACAGCACGGAGCAGATGGCAATGCCCATGTAACCGGAAGATGCCAGCCATGCGGTCGGCACATGCACGTACATGATGCGCACGCTGTCGCCCTGCTGCCAGTCGGCGGGGGAGAAGAACAGCCCCCACGCGATCCCGGCGGCGGACAGGATCAGGGCGGGCCATGTCAGCCATGGCTGCAGCCGTGCCCCCATGCGCAGGAAACGCCCCGGATTGGCATAGCGGTGGAAAAGGTTGCCGGTTCGTGCGGTCAGGCTTTGCGTTGCGTTCAAGGTTGATCCATCCGTGCCGGGGGTCGTGTCCCTGCGATGAAAACGGTCGAGAAAAATCATACCATGGCCCGCTGTCGGGTAGGGGCTGGCGTTTTGCTGCTCTACACTATCGCGTTAAAAAAGACACGGCCAGTCCTGTCCCATCATGGTACGGTCCCGCCCAAGGAGGAGAAAACATGCTGTTCGCCATCGTTTGCACGGATAAACCCGGCTGCTTTGAAACCCGCAAGGCCACGCGTGAACGCCATCTGGCCTATCTTGAGCGGTGGAAACAGCATCTGGTGCATGGTGGCCCGCTGCTGGACGCGGAAAACCGCCCCTGTGGCAGCCTGCTGGTGGTCGATGTGGCCGACCGCGCCGCGGCCGAGGGCTTCGCGGCGGAAGACCCGTACGCCAAGGTGGAACTGTTCGAGAGCGTCGTGATCCGCCCGTTCCGTTCAGTTTTTCGTGATTGCATGCGGGTGGAGTGAAAAAGACGGTCATGGCCTACTGGCTGATCAAGTCCGAGCCGGACGCCTTTTCATGGTCCGAGCAGGTTGCAAACGGCGTGGAACCCTGGACGGGCGTGCGCAACCACCAGGCGAAAAAGAACCTCGCCGCCATGGCGGTGGGGGACCGGGCCTTTTTCTATCATTCCAATGTGGGGCGTGAGATCGTGGGTGTGGTCGAGGTGGCGTGCGCCGCCTACCCGGACCCCACGGCGGATGACGGCAGATGGGTCTGCGTGGATGTACGCGCCATCGGCCCCATGCCGCGCCCGGTCACGCTCGCGGCCATCAAGGCCGATCCCGCGCTGGCGGATCTGGCGCTGGTCCGTCAGTCGCGGCTGTCCGTCGTGCCGGTTTCGGACGCGCACTGGCGGCATCTATGCGCGATGGGCGGCTGGAACAGCTAATGGCGGCAGGCGTTTCATGCCAGCAGGTACGGTGATGCGCATTGCAAGACGGGCATCATGGTGCTGAAACGGTGGGAACTGCCGCATGGGCGTAGCGACCGGCCCCCACATGCATCCCGTCACGACGGGGCGCGGGCGGGCCGGTCCGGACTGTTACGGAAGATCAGGCGAAGGGCATTGTAATGAGTGCAGGTTCCTCAAACGAACTGGCACCGCTGACGCTGGACAGCGCGTGTATTACCGAACTCCAGCAGGCGCTGGAACGGGTCGAGACGGGGCGCGGCGTGCTGGTGCGCCTTGCCGACCTCATGGGCGGCGCGGTGGGGCAGGCGGCCATGCTGGGCATGCGCACGCTCGGTCTGGCGCCCGCCCTTCAGGCCCGCCTGCAATCCGCGACGGAGACGGCCATCTCGCGCGCGTTCAACATCGCCGTCATCGGCATGGACCGCCCGCACGATGTCTCGGCCACGCCGGGCGGCGGGACCACGTGGCGGGATCCGGCGGTCAGGGCGGCGGTGACCGTATCGGGCGCCGTGGGCGGCTTTACCGGCCTGCCCGGGCTGGTGGCCGATGTGAGCTTCACCACGCTGACCATCATGCGGGAGATCGCCCGCATCGCCCGTGAACAGGGCGAGGATCTTTCACGCGAAGACGCGCGCGCCGCCTGTCTGGAGGTTTTCGCCCTGCGGGCCTTCCCGTTCGGGGGCAAGGCCACAGGGCCGGGGGAAGATAGCGAGCTTGGTTATTTCTCGGCCCGCGCCATGCTGCGTGGCCGCCCCGTCATCATGCTGGTCAGCGAGGTCGCGACCCATTACGGGCTGGGCCTGTCACGCAAATTCGCATTGCAGATGATGCCGGTGGCCGGTGCGCTGTGCGGGGCCTCGCTCAACGCGGCGTTCCTGTCCCATTACCGCGCCGTGGCGCAGGCGCATTTCACCATCCGGCGGCTTGAGCGTGAATACGGGCCGGAAGTCCGCCGCACGGCGGCGGATCTCAAGGCCCATGCGGCGGCACAGGCCAGCGAAGGCTGACGAACGCCACGGCAGGGATTGATTTTGCCATCCCTGCCTGCCTGCGGATCAGGCCCTATTCCTTCGCGCCCGGCACGGGGCGCGCGGGCCTGAGGGTGCTCAGGAACTCAAGCAGCACGCTGCCCAGCGCGAATATGACGTAAAATCCCGTCAACGTGCGCCATGCGCCGCCCATATGGGGCGCCACCCCCTGAAGGATGAGGGTGGTCAGCGCGAACAGGGCGAAAACACCCGGTGGTCCCATGGCCGTCACTCCTTCTGGCCGGATCAGGCGCTGACGGGGGTGGGGGCCGCGCGACCGTTCAGCACGGCTTCCACGTTATCGACCGCCAGCATGCCCATGTCGGTGCGCGTCTCGACGGTAGCGCTTCCCACATGGGGGGTCAGGAACACGTTGGGCAGTTCCAGGAAGCGCGGGTCGGGATTGGGCTCGTTGCGGAAGACATCCAGCCCTGCCGCGCCAAGCTGGCCGCTACGCAGGGCGGCGATCAGCGCGTCCTCGTCCACCAGCGCGCCGCGTGCCGCATTGACGAAAATGGCTCCGCGCGGCAGGCGGCCCAGCAGGTCGGCGTTGATCATGCCATCCGTCTGCGGGCTGGCGGGCAGGTGCAGGGTCAGGATATCGCAATGCGGCAGCATGTCGGTCAGGGTGCCGAAATAGGTCGCTCCCGCTTCCTGGTCGGCGGGCAGGCGGCGGCGGTTGGAATACATCACCTTCATATCGAACCCGCGCGCGCGGCGGGCCACGGCCCGGCCGATGCGGCCCATGCCCACGATACCCAGCCGCTTGCCGCTTATGCGCGTGCCCAGCATTTCATCCATGGCCAGCCCACGCCCCCACCCCGCGCGCATGAGGGTGGTGTATTCCCCCGCGCGCCGGGCGGCCGCCAGCATGAGCAGGAGCGCGAGGTCGGCATTGCATTCGGTCAGCACATCGGGCGTGTTGGTGACGATGATGCCACGGGCATGCAGGGCCGGAATATCCAGATGGTCGGTGCCGACGCTGACGGTGGCCACCACCTTCACGCTGTCGGGCAACTGGGCCACGTCATCGCCGCGCAGTGGCAGGCCGGTCGCGGTCATGATGGCCTGCGGCTGGAACGCGCGCGCCATGTCCAGCAGTTCGCGGCTCGTCAGCTTGTGGTCCGGCACGGGGGATATGTTAAAACTCTGTTCGATGCGCTGCATGACGGGGCCGGTCTGGCGCTGGACCAGCAGCAGGCGGGGACGGGACGTAGGGGACATGGAAGGTGATTTCTCCTGCCGGGAAACGGGGCCATGGCATGATGGCCATGGCTGAAAATGCATGTGAAAGGGTTATCCGAAGAACATGACGGGTCAAGAGACGGTTCCCCTTACGCCGGAACTTATGCTGGCCGCCTACAGGGGCGGCCTGTTCCCCATGGCGCCCGACGCGCGCTCCGATGAACTGGAATGGTTCTGTCCCGAATGGCGCGGCATCCTGCCGCTGGATGGCTTCCACCTTTCGCGGCGGCTTATGCGCACCGTGCTTTCCCCCCGTTTTACCGTGGTGACGGACCGGGATTTTCCCGCCGTCATGGATGGCTGCGCCGAACCCGCGCCGGGGCGCGAGAAGACATGGATCAGCCCGCGCATACGTGACCTGTTCTGCCAGCTTCACACCATGGGCTGCGCCCATAGCGTGGAATCCTGGCATGAGGGCAGGCTGGTGGGCGGCCTGTATGGCGTGGCGATCGGGCAGGCCTTTTTTGGGGAGAGCATGTTCAGCCGCATGCGCGATGCGTCCAAGGTGGCGCTGGTGCATCTGGTGGCCCGGCTGCGCCTGGGCGGGTTTACCCTGCTCGATACGCAGTTCGGCACCGAGCATCTTGCCAGTTTTGGCGGAACCGAAATTCCGGTAGGCCAGTACATGCGGCTGCTGCGCCACGCGGTGGAGCAAAAGGCCCGGTGGATTGGAAATGACAGCGCGACGGAACTGGATGGCGCGATCCGCGCCCTGCGCGCGGCGGAGGGCGCGGGCGGTTGACAGCCCCGCCGATGCAGGGTTCCGTACGGGCAGGTATGAGGAAGAACGTAATGAAGCATGCAACGGCCCGGCCCGGACACAGGCGGACAGGAAAGGGCAGGGGGCCGTTGGGCATGATGGCGGCGCTGCTGGCCGTGGCGTCGGGATGTGGCGCGGCCATGGCGCAGGACGCCTCCACCATCCACCCGCCGCTTACCCCCACACGCGATGTGCAGGTGGATTACAACGTGCAGCCCGATGGCGTGCCCGAACCCAAGGCCGTGCGCACATGGTTCGCGTATAATGGCGGGCTCATGCGAATCGATAGCCCGCAGGGCATGGGCGAGACGATTCTCAACCGCATGAGCCGCCAGGTCACCATCATCATCAATACACAGAAGGTGTACAGCCAGCTCGATGCTCGCTATGGCATCCGCAATCCCTTCCTGCTCGACCTGTCCATGACATTCGCGCGCAAGGGAAGCGCCACGGTGGCGGGCGTGGCCTGCACGCAGTGGGATGTCACCACCGACCAGGGCGGCGCCACCGCCTGCGTGACCGAGGACGGCGTGGTGCTGCAGGAAATCGGGGTGGATGGTGACGGGCTGCGGGGGCGGCTGGAGGCGACGAAGGTGGTTTACGGCCCGATCCCCGACAGCATGTTCCAGCCCCCGGCGGGTTACCGCAGGATTGATCCGCCCCCACCGCCCGGCGCGCCCCGCACCGCCGCGCCAAAGGCCACGGACCCCAATGGCGGCTGAACCCGCCGCATGATTTGAAGGATCGCATGAAGTGACACGATTTGCGCATGCAGGCGCCCACGCCCTGCTGGCGGCCTGCCTGTTGGCGGGGGGCGCGCGCCACGCGCGCGCCGCAACGGAGGAGACGCCCTACGTCACCCCGCAGAACGATGTGGATGTGACCTACACCATCTATCCGCCCCATGACACGCGTGAGGTCATGACACAGCGCATGCGCTGGTCCAGCGGGCGGATGATGCAGCGTGTCGATCCCGGTAACGCCAGCACCTACATGATTACCGATTACCACGCGGGCACGCTCACGGTCGTCAATGCCGACCAGAAGGTACGGACCGTCATTCCCGCCCCCGGCGCGGCCAATGTGCAGATGGGGCAGCGCGCACAGGGAAACTGGCTGCGCACGGGTGTCTCCACCGTGGCGGGAACGCCCTGCACCCTGTGGCAGACACAGGATACCGACCAGCGCCCCAGCGAGATCTGCTACACCGATGATGGCGTGATGCTGGAGGTGATCCGCGATGGCAGGGCCATGGTGGAAGCCACATCCCTGACCCGCGCGCCGCAGGCGGACAGCGTGTTCGCCATTCCCTCCGGCCTGAAGGAACTGCGCGCGGCCCATCCGTGATGCGCCCTGCCGCTTTGTGGCGTGAAAAGGGCGATGCCTGCCCGTAAATCGCCATGCCCGCCCTGTTAAACCTGTTCCGGCAGGGGCCGGATACCGGCCCGGACCAAGACAGGAGCAGGAAAACGGTCATGAGGAATATCGGGCGGATTGCAGCGGGAATTGCCGTCCTGGCCGGGCTTGCGGCCACCACGCCGGGCGCGCAGGCCCATGGTCGCGGCGGGGGCGACGCGCTGGTTGGCGGCCTGGTGGGCGGGCTCGTCGGCGGGGTGATCGGCGGGGCGATGGTCGAAAGTTATGGCCCACCGCCGCCGCCCGTCTATTACCGTCCCCCGCCGCCGGTCGCCTATTATGCGCCGCCGCCCCCACCCCCGCCGGTTGTGGTTTACGGACCCTATGGCGGTCCGGGCCGTCCCTATTACTGAGTTCAGTCCGTAGTACCCGCCCGTAGCGTCAGGGCCATGATGGCCTTGCGCACGGCGGCGACATGATTGGTGACCTTCACCTTGCGCCATGATTCGACAAGGCGGCCCGCCGCGTCGATGAGGAAGGTCGCGCGTTCGATACCCATGTATTTGCGGCCGTACATGGATTTTTCCACCCACACGCCATAGGCCTCCGTCACCTTGCCGTCGGCGTCCGAGGCAAGGGGAAAGGTCAGCGCGTGGTCGGCGGCGAATTTCTCGATCGCGGGCATCCCGTCGCGTGAGACACCGATGACACTCACGCCATCCTTCTGCAGGTCGGCCAGCGCGGCCTGGAATTCGCAGGCTTCCTTGGTGCAGCCCGACGTGTTGGCCTTGGGGTAGAAATACAGCACGAAGGGCTGGCCCCGCAGGGCGCCAAGGCTGACCGTGCGCCCATGGCTCGCGGGCATGGTGAAATCGGGAACGGCGCTGCCGGGTTCGGGGAAAGGGGGAGTGGCCTGACTCATGACCTGCCTTGCTGATCTGTCCGCATGCGGTGTGTGGCCCGTGGCCCCGCATGCGTGGTTATGGGGTGCGCGATCATGCAATGCTTTGGGGTGGTGGGGAACTCCCCTGCGGCGTCATGGGGGCGGATATGTCCGTAATGGGCGGGATCAGGCGGTCGAATACGGCGGTGACCCGCGCGGCCATCCGGTCCATGAGCCCGAGCAGGCTGGTGGCGTCGCCTACGCCAAATTCCCCGGTCAGGATTTCAAGGCTGGCAGCGGGCATGGTGTCGGGTACGTCGCTGCCGCATATGATCCGGATCAGCCCCTGCAACGAACGCCAGAACAGGTCCGCCCGGCGCAGCAGCCGGGCATCGGCCATGTCGAGCACACCGGCCCGCGCCATGCGCAACAGCGCAAGCCGGGTGGACTGGCTGCGGGTGGCGGCCGTGGCGTCGGTCAGTTGCAGCCCCTGCGCGATGAATTCCACATCCATCAACCCGCCCCGGCGGCGCTTGATGTCCCACGGGCTGGTGGCTGGATATTCCCGCGCCAGCCGTTCGCGCATGTGGCGCACGTCATGCACGATCCGCGCGCGGTCATGTTCCGTCAGCGGGCCATGGTCGAGCGCGGTGGCGATGGCCTGGCGCAGTTCGGCCGCAAGCGGTGGCGGCCCCGCCACCACGCGCGCGCGGGTCAGGGCCATGCGTTCCCATGTCCACGCGGATTCCGCATGGTAGCGGCGAAAGGCGGAGAGCGAGACCGCGACCGGCCCCTTCGACCCCGAGGGGCGCAGCCGCATGTCCACCTCATACAGCGGGCCTTCGCGCCCCGGCGCGGTCAGGGCCGCGATGAAGGCATGCGCCAGCCGCACGAAATAGGTTCCCGCCGCAAGGGGCCGCGCGCGCAGCCCGTCCGCGGGCGCGGTGGCGGGCACGACGCTTTCCCCCGCGTCGGACGGGTGGTCGAAGACCAGCATGAGATCAAGGTCGGAGCCGGGCATCATTTCATGCGATCCGGCCTTGCCCAGCGCCATGACCGCCATCGCCCCCCCCGGCACGACACCGTGGCGGCGTTTATGCTCGGTGCTGACCACGCGCAGCAGGCCACGCATCACCGTCTCGGCCATGGCGCTGCGCGCGCGGGCGGCGGTATCCTCGTTCATCCGGTGTTCGAGGCGGGCGACGGACAGGCGGAATTCCTCGCCACAGACCAGTCCGCGCAGCACCGGCAGCACCTGTTCGGCCGAGCGCGCGCTCATGACATGCCGCCGCACCAGCGCGGTTGTCGTGCCCAGCGTGCCGGGGCCGCCATCCATGTCCAGCAGCCCGTCCAGCGCCGAAGGGGTCTGGGCCAGATGGTCGGCCAGGAACGGGGCGCAGTCCAGCACGGTCACGATGCGGTGGATCAGCGCGGGGTTGCGCTCCAGCAGCGACAGGAACTGCACCCCCGCCCATTGCCGTTCCAGCAGGGCGTCGAAGCGGCGCAGCACGGCCAGTGGCTGCTGGCGCGCGCCGATTTCGGTCATGATGGTGGGCAGCAGCCTGCGCAGCAGCTTGCGTGCCCGGTCGGAGCGCAGCGCGCGCAGGCGGTTGCCTTCCCACCGGTTCAGGATTTGCAGCGCGTCGGTAATGTCGGCGGGGGGGAAGCCATGGTCGCGCAGCCGGTCGGCGGCATCGGCGTCCTCGGGGGCGATGGTAATGTCCTGCGGGCCGCTTTCGGCGAATTGCTGGTCGAAAATGCGGCGCGAACACTGCATGACCGACAGCATGCCGCAGGCGAGTTCGCCGGGGTCGGCGGCAAGCATGAAGGTGGCGAAACGCGCGAATCCGTCCTGGCTGTCGGGCAGGGTGTGGGTCTGGTGGTCCAGGCGCATCTGGAGCCGGTGTTCGGCCTGACGCAGCATGCGGTAATTGCGGGCCAGTGTTGCGGTCCGGGCACGATCGAGCAGCCCGGCGCGGCGCAGCCTGCGCAGCGCGCCGATGGTGGTGGGATCGCGCAGTTCGGGCCGCCTGCCGCCCCATACCAGTTGCAGCGCCTGCACGACGAATTCCACCTCCCGTATGCCGCCCTGTCCCAGCTTGACGTTCTGCCCCAGCAGCCAGCGGGTCGCGGCTTCGGGGTCATGGACATGTTCGGGGGGCAGGCTGTCCAGATCGGCATGGCCCGCGTTACGGTGGCGGTCTATTCGTGCTTTCATGTCATGGAGATCGTCAATCACCGCGAAATCAAGATGGCGCCGCCATATGAACGGATGAATGCTTTTGAGAAAACGGCGCCCCGCCGTGATGTCCCCCGCCACGGGGCGCGCCTTGGTCATGGCGGCGCGTTCCCATGTGCGGCCCATGCTTTCGTAGTACTGGATGGCGGCGGGAAAGGACACGGCGGCGGGCGTCGCCGCCGGGTCCGGCCGCAGCCGCAGGTCCATGCGGAAAACGTAGCCATTCGCATCCCGCGCTTCCATCAGGGTGACAAGATCGCTAGTCATGCGCACAAAGATATGTCGCAATTCCGTATTCGCGGGGTGGCGGTCCGGGTCATACAGGATGATCAGGTCGATATCCGAGGAGTAGTTCAGTTCCCGCGCGCCCAGCTTCCCCATTGCCAGAACCACGAAGCCGCTGCCACGGCACGGGGTTTCGGGATTACGCAGGCGCAGCCGCCCGGTCTCATGCGCGTGCGCCAGCAGATGCCTGACCGCGGCCCCCAGGGCGTTTTCGGCCAGCAGGCTCAGCGCCAGCGTGACCTGGTCCAGCGTCCATACACCGCCAATATCCGCCAGCGCGATGGCCAGTCCCGCCTGCCGCTTGGCCACGCGCAGGGCAGCCATGATTTCAGCGCGCGGCGTATCGGGCGCCAGCGCCTCAAGCCCCGCCAGGATCGCCCGCAGGTGCGTGTCCACCCCATCGGTCAGAAGCGCCACGAAGGCCTGCGTGTCACGCAGCGCCAGATCGGACAGGTAGGGGCTGTTTCCGCCCAGCGCGTCGATCAGGCCCACGGTCTCGGGCATGGCCGTGACGTCGGGCAGGCTGGCGCGCGCGCAGGCATCATGCAGGTTTTCGCGCAGGATGCGGGCCGCCCGGGTGTCGGCCGGGTGGGGCCATGTGCCGCCCCGCCAGGACGGATGCAGCGTGAAAACGGGTGTCGCGGGCATGTCCATGGGCAAGGGTCCGGCAGAATTCTGGAAAGTCACGCATATCCATGCGATGGTGTAGCGTGGACGGTATGACGGAAACAGGTCAACCCACCCCGGGGGGAGCATCGCGCCCCCGTGCGACCCGCGTGCGCCGCGCGGTCATGGCGGCGGGACGGGTGGTGGTCTGGCTGGTGCTGCTGTGTATCACGCTGCCCGCCATCGCGCTGCTGGTTCTGACACTGCGTCTTTCCGCCGGGCCGCTTGACGTAACCCCGGCCGTGCGGCTGCTCATGCCCATCCCGGTCGCGCACGGGCTCAGGCATGACGATATTCTGGGCGGGCTTTCGGCGGCGCATGTGCGGGTGGGCTGGAACGCCCTGCATGAAGGGCTGCGCGCCCCGCTAGTCATATGGGTGGAGGATGTGCGCATCCAGCGCAACAACGGCGCGCTGGTCGATACGCTGCGGCGGGGGCGCATCACGCTGGACAGCCCGGCGCTGGTGCATGGCAGCGTGCGTATCATCGAACTTTCCGCCGCGCATGGCAGGCTCCGGCTGGCCCGGGGGCTGGATGGCAAATTCGGTCTCGATCTCGGGCCGGGCACGCCCTATCCCTCAACGGGGGCGCAGGAGCCCTCTCCCGTGGACCTGACCGAGATCCGGCAGGCCGTCATATCGGACACCCGGGTCACACTGACCGACCGCGCGAGTGGACGGGTCTGGCGGTTGGGGGAAGCGGATGCCCGCCTGAAGATCGTGACCGATTCCGGGCAGAAGGGCGTGACGGGCGATATCCGCCTCGGGCTTGAAGGCAATGGGGAGCGGCTTGTCCTGCATGGATCGGGCGAGCGTGTCAGCCCGCAGCATGTGGACTGGACGCTGCTTCTGGATCCGATCAGCCCCGCCGCCTTCGCGCCGGGGCAGAAGGAGGTCGCGCCGCTTGGCCTGCCGGTGGGCGGCAGGCTGCATGTGGCGTTCCGCAATGGCGGGGTTGACTGGCCTTACCTCATGCCGCGTGAATTCACGCTGCATCTCAATGCCGGCAACGGGCAGGTCACGACACGCAAGGCCGGGCAGTTCCTTGTGGGGGAAGGGGAGGCCGACCTGTCGGGCACGCTGGGGCCCGGCCCGGCGAAGGCGCCCTTTGATGGTCCGCTGCACGTCGCGCTGCATAATCTCGTCCTGCGCCTGCGCGCGCCGGGGCACCCCACCGATGATGGCAGCGGGCCGACGCTGCACGCGACGGCGGATCTCGGTTCCGCATCCCTGCTGCACCCCGCCACGGTCGCGCTGAACGTGGCGGCGCGGGCGCAGTCGCTGGATTTCGCGTCGCTGGGTGATTTCTGGCCCCCCCGCGCCATGAAGGGCGCGCGTCGCTGGGTCACGCAGAACATAACCCAGGGCCATGTGGCGCTGTTGCAGGTCAATATGGGGCTGGCCAGCCATGGTGGGTGGAACGGGCTGGATCTCGTCTCGCTGGGCGGGACGATCGATGCCGACCAGATGGAGCTGCACTGGCTGCGGCCGATCCCGCCCATGCACGACATGGACGCCCACCTGACGTTCGATGGCCCGAACGAGATGATGATCCATTTCGGCCATGCCTACCAGCTTGCCGACCTGGCCGACCGGCATGTCGATGCGACGGGCACGGGGCGGATCGAGGTCGGCCCCGGCTCCATGCGCATCACCGGCCTGAACCAGAAGGTGCAGCAGGGGGACATCAACGTCACCCTGATGGGCAATGTGCGCGATGTGCTGGCGCTGCTGGCCGAGCCACGGCTGAACGTGCTCTCCCGCCACCCCATGTCGTTTACGCACCCGTCGGGCCGGGCCAATGTGTCGCTGCATATCGCGCTGCCGCTTGACGCCCATGTCAAACCCGACCAGATCGACCTGCGCAGCCATGCCGACCTGGGGCAGGTGCATCTGGGCAATGTGGTGGTGGGCCGACCGCTGGATAACGGCAGCCTTGGCATTGACGCCACCATGAACGGGCTGCTGCTGCAGGGCAGGGGCGTGCTGGCGGGCATCCCGTCCACCGTGATCTACACCATGGATTTCCGTAGCGGCCCGATGGTCCACGCGGTGGAAAGCGCCAGCCTGCAGGGCCGCGTCACGCCGGAGGGGGTGAAGCGTGCGGGTTTCGAGATGGGTGAGCATTTTGCCGGCAGCGCGCTGCTGGATGTCGATTATGACCGCTATGCGGGCGGTCGGGCGCAGGTCGATATTGATCTGGATCTGGATCGCGCGGCGCTGGCCATACCCATCTGGTCCAAGAAGCCGGGGCAGGAGGCCAATGCCTCCGTCGAGCTTGATCTGGACCATGGCAGGATCACCAGCATCGAGAATATCCGCGCCGTTGGTCCCGACCTGCTGATCGACGGTCATGCCGAGACAGCGGGCGGAATGGCGCGCAGGCTGATCCTGCGTGGCTTCCGGGTGGGCCGGTCGGTGGGCAATGCCTCGGTCCTGCTGCCGCTGCGCGAGAATGACCCGATCGGCGTCAATGTCGCGGCCCGGGTGCTGGATCTGTCGCCGCTCGTCTCGTTCC
Source organism: Komagataeibacter sp. FNDCR2 (assembly GCF_021295395.1). Lineage (NCBI taxonomy): Bacteria > Pseudomonadati > Pseudomonadota > Alphaproteobacteria > Acetobacterales > Acetobacteraceae > Komagataeibacter > Komagataeibacter sp. FNDCR2. The sequence goes on along the minus strand of NZ_JAIWOU010000001.1, from coordinate 1,256,079 downwards.
AGACCACGGCGGATGCAAGGGCGACGAACACCGGCGCGGCAACCACGCAGGGCGGCTATCACGTGCCCGAAATGGCGAGCGGGCGCATCCGCGGCGAGCCGGGGCGGAACTGGAACCTCAATGTCGATGCCCGCACCCTGTATTACGGCCCGACCGATACGCTGACCAACGTCCACAGCCATATGGAAACCAGTGGCGGCCGGCTGATGCGCGGCGTGCTGACGGTTGAAGGCCCGGTCGCCGCGAGCGCGCGCATCACGCCGCAGGGCAATACCCGCCTGCTGGACGTGCATCTGGCCAGTCTGGGTGACCTGTTGCGCAACATGAAGGTGACGGACGAGATGCAGGGCGGTGTGACCGACATCAAGGGCAGCTTTGATGACAGCGTGGCCACCGCACCCTTCTCAGGCACGGTGAATATGGGCGCGTTCACGCTGCGTAATGTGCCCGCCGTGGTCCGGCTGGCCAATAATGCCTCCATTTACGGCTGGCTGCGCGCGCCGCATGCGCCCAGCATGGAGATCGAGCAGTTGAGCGCGCCGGTCAAGATGGATGAAGGCGATATCCATATCTCCGACGGGCTGGTCAGCAACGCGTCCCTTGGGGCGACGGTATCGGGCGATGTCAATCTGGAAAAGAAGACGCTCAACCTTGATGGCACGATCATTCCGGCCTTCGCGGTCAATGCCGCGCCCGGCCACCTGCCCGGCCTGCTGGGCTGGCTGTTCAGCCCCGAAAAGAATGGCGGCGTCGTGTCAGCCACCTATCAGGTCACGGGCCCGATGGATAACCCCGCCGTGCATGTCAACCCCTACGCCATGCTGCTGCCGGGCTTCCTGCGCAACCTCATGCATGTTCATTGAACCGGGAATGTCATGGCCGGGGCGCGCTATTGTCCTGCGTGATACGGTCATGCCCCGGCAGGATGAACAGCACGGTCAGCAGCGAGCAGGCGATGCAGCCCGTCACGTACCAGTAGAACAGGTCCTCATGCCCGATCTGCTTGAACCATAGCGCCACATATTCCGCCGTTCCGCCGAATATGGAAACCGTCAGCGCATAGGGCAGCGCGACACCCAGCGCGCGTACGCGGGTGGGGAACAGTTCGGCCTTCACGACCGCATTGATGGATGTGTAGCCCGAAATGCCGACCAGCGCGACCGTGACCAGCACGAAGGCGGCCAGCGGTGACTGCACGGTGGATATGGCCCGCATGAGCGGTACGGTAAACAGGCAGCCCAGAATACCGAAGGACAGCAGCAGCCGCCACCGCCCCACCCGGTCGGACAGCGCGCCAAAGGCAGGCTGGATCAGCGCGAAGACCACAAGCGACGCGGTGGAGATGAGGGTGGACTGCTCCCGGCTCAGCCCCACGGTGTTGACCAGGTATTTCTGCATGTAGATCGTGAAGGTATAGAACGCGACCGTCCCCCCCAGCGTCAGGCCGCACACGCCCAGTACCTCACGCGGGTGGTGCAGCAGCACGCGCAGCCCGCCATGGGCCGTACGGTCGCGCGCGGCGGTGCTGAACTGCTCGCTTTCCGCCATGCCACGGCGGAACCACAGGATCGACAGCGCCAGCAACGCCCCGATGCCAAAGGGGATCCGCCAGCCCCATGCCCCAAGCTGCGCCGAACTGAGCATGACGAACTGCAACACCAGCAGCACCACGAGGGCCAGCAACTGCCCCATCACCAGTGTCACGTACTGGAAACTGGCATAGAACCCGCGCTGCGCCGGGGGTGCGATTTCCGAAAGGTAGGTGGCGCTGGCTCCGTATTCGCCACCCAGGCTCAGCCCTTGCAACAGCCGCGCCAGCAGCAGCACGCTGGGGGCGACTACGCCAATGCGTTCATAGGTCGGGCACAGGGCGATGGCCAGCGACCCCGTGCACATGGCCATGATCGACAGGCTCAGCGCCGCCCGCCTGCCGTGGCGGTCCGCCATGAGACCCATGAGCCACCCGCCCACCGGGCGCATGAGGAAGCCGATGGCGAACACCGCCGCGCTGCGCAGCAGCTCCGTCGTGGCGTTGCCCGGGGGAAAGAAGGCATGGGCAAAATACATGGAAAATGCGGCATAGACGTACCAGTCGTAATATTCGATCAGATTTCCGGCTGAACCCGCAATAATGCTTCGTATTCTCTGGGCGGTGGTCAATGCGCCGATCTGCGGCTGGAAAACAGGCATGATGGGAAACCTATGGACGCAAGGGGAGATCGGAAAAGGAAAAGGGCGGCCTAACCCGCCGGGCGGGAGCGCGCGGGCGTGTCGAGACTGGTGATGACGGGTGTCTGGGCTTGCGTATCGCTGATGCGGCCGGACAGGGCCGCGGCCAGGCGTTCCGTATCCAGCGCGCCTTCCCAGCGGGCCAGGACGACGGTGGCCACCGCGTTGCCGATGATGTTGGTCAGCGAACGGCATTCGGACATGAAACGGTCGATGCCAAGGATCAGCGCCATGCCCGCCACCGGCACGTCGGGCACGACCGCCAGCGTCGCCGCCAGCGTGACAAAGCCCGCGCCGGTCACGCCCGCGGCCCCCTTGGAACTGATCATGGCCACCAGCAGCAGGCTGAGCTGCTGGCCCAGCCCCAGATGGACATCCGTCGCCTGCGCGATGAACAGCGCCGAGAGCGACATGTAGATGTTCGTGCCATCCAGGTTGAAGGAATAGCCCATCGGCACCACAAGCCCGACGACCGAGGGCGCGCAGCCCGCGTTTTCCATACGGGTCATGAGGCTGGGCAGGGCTGATTCGGACGAACTGGTGCCCAGGACGATCAGCAGTTCCTCACGCAGGTAGGCCAGCAGCGGCAGGATGCGAAAGCCGTTCCACCGCGCGACACCCCCCAGAATGACCAGCACGAACAGCGCGGACGTGGCGTAGAACGTGGCGACAAGAAAGGCGAGATGCACGACGGAGCCGATGCCGAACCGCCCGATGGTGAACGCCATGGCCCCCAGCGCGCCGATGGGGGCGGCATACATGACCAGCCGCACCACCCCGAATACAAGCTGCGTCAACTGCCGCAGCAGCGTCAGGATCGCCTGCCCGCGCGCGCCCATGCGTGAGAGGCTGATGCTGAACAGGATGGCCACCAGCAGCACCTGCAGGATGTCACCCGAGACGAAGGCGCTCACGATCGTATCGGGAATGATGTTGAGCAGGAAATCACCGAAGGAATGCGCCTGCGCCTTTGCCGTGTAGGCGGCGACCGCGTGCGCGTCCAGCGTCGCGGGGCTGGCGTGGATATGCGCGCCGGGCTGCACGATGTTGGCCATGACCATGCCCACCACCAGCGCCAGTGACGAAAAGGTAAGGAAATACGCCATGGCCCTGGCCGCAAGCCTGCCCGCCTGCCCCAGGTCGGACAGGCTGGCCACGCCGGTCACCACCGTCAGGAATATGACCGGCGGGATCACCATCTTGACCAGCCGGATGAACGCATCCCCCAGCGGCTTGAGCGCCACCGCCGTATGGGGGCAGAAATGCCCCAGCGCGATCCCCGCCACCACCGCGATGACAACCTGCGCGTACAGGCTGCGAAACAGGGAACCGCCACGCGCGCGCTGGCCCTGCGGGCGGGTCTGTGTTTCCTGTGGCATGTGGATGGTCCTCAAGAACGGTTCGTTTGCACGCGCCATGGACGGGACGCGGCAGGGGCATGGGTGGGGTGTCGCCTGCGTGATAATCGGTTTTGACGCCGCGCGAACCTCACAATCGGGTCGGATGCGGCGTAGTCCGCTCGGTGCATATCACGGTTGCCATATATTCCAAAAAAACATGAAGGCTTTACATTGTCGGTATGACAGGGCACGGACCTGATTTGTTCTTTCTTATGGGAAACATCCTGCCATGTCCGATATGCCCGCATCTGCCGTCGTCTGGATCGCAATGCTGTGCGCGGGTGTGTCGTGCCTGATTTCCCTGGTCGTGCTGCGCCGTGTCACGCAACTGGCGGGCCTGCAGGCGGATGGGGATGCGCTGGCGCGGCTGTGTATCATGATGGAGCGCGAGACCGCCGCCCGCGTGGCGGAAAACGACGTGCAGCGCGCCCGCATGGCGGAGATGGAACGCGCGCTTTCCACCCGGCTGGACCAGCGCCATCAGGAAATGACGGAAACCTTCAACCGCATCGCCCGCATGATGGGCCGCGACCTGTCCGAAATGCGCGTGACCCAGGCTGAATCCCTGCGCGAAATGGCGGAGGAGGGCAGGCGGCAGGGCGATGAGCTGCGCGCCGCCGTGAACGAGCGCCTGCACCAGGCGGTGGAAAAGCAGATGCAGACCTCCTTCCAGCGTGTGCTGGAGCAGATCGGGGCGATGCAGAAGGCAATGGGCGAGGTCTCGGCCATGACCGCGCAGATCGGCGATCTCAAGCGCCTGTTCGCCAACGTGAAGACCCGGGGTGGCTGGGGGGAGTCCCAGTTGCGCACCATCCTTGATGACGTGCTGCCCCAGGGCGCGTACGAAACCAACCGCCGCCTGCGCGATGACAGCCGCGAAGTGGTGGAATTCGCGGTCCGCATGCCGGTGCGCGCCACCGTGGCCCCCGTGCTGGCCATTGATTCCAAATTCCCGACCGAAGCGTATGAGCGGCTTTTGCAGGCGGTGGAGGACTGCAACCCCGATGCCGAGCGTGCGGCCCGCCGTGCGCTGGAAACCACGCTGCGGATCGAGGCGCGCAAGATCGCGACCAAATACATCGTCCCGCCCGTGACGGTGGAGTTCGCGGTGCTCTATCTGCCCACCGACGGGCTGTACGCGGAGGTGGCGCGGATTCCCGGCCTGCTGGATGAGATCGGCCGCGCCTATCGCGTCATCGTGATGGGGCCGGGGCTGATGCCCGCCATGCTGCGGACGATCCACCTGGGCTACGTGACGCTCGCGCTGGAAAAGCGCACCGATGACATCGCCCGCCTGCTCGGGGCCACGCGGCAGGAAATGCTGCGCATGGACGGCGTGCTGGAGAAGCTGGCCCGCAATGCGTCCGCCATGTCCTCCTCGATTGACGAGGCGCGCAGGCGCACCGGCGCCGTCACCCGCAGGCTGCGCGAACTGGATGTGGACACCCGCGCCGACACCCCCGCGCCGGATGGTGGAACCACGCCACCACGCCAGACGGACATGATGCCCCAGTGGGGAGATGACGGGCCACGGGAGGCCGGGCATGGCTGAAAACGATTTTAATTGGCCCGCTTCCGGCCCGCGCGGCATAAGTGAAGGGACCATGAACGCGCCATCCGAAATCACCCCCCCTGAACCCGTGCCGTCGCCCACGCCCCGGCCCGTGGCCGCGCCGCGCATCCTGCTGGTCGAGGATGACAGCAAGATCGCGCAGGAAGTGATCGAGGAACTGGAAAGCCGCGGCTTTCATGTCCAGCACGAAGCATCCGGGGCGGCGGGCCTGTCGATGGGGCTGAGCATGCATTTCGATGTCATGATCGTGGACCGCATGCTGCCCGAACTCGATGGCCTGACGCTGATCGAGACCCTGCGCGAGCGCAAGGTCCATGTGCCGGTGCTGGTGCTGTCCGCCCTGTCGGCGGTGGATGACCGGGTCAGCGGGCTGAAGGCGGGCGGCGACGACTACCTGACCAAGCCCTTCGCCATGGAGGAACTGGCCGCCCGGCTCGAGGCCCTGCTGCGCCGCCCGGACAATTCACGCCAGACCATGCTGCGCGCGGGACCGCTGGAAATGGACCTGATCGAGCGCACGGTCATGCGCGAGGGCGTGCCGATCGAGCTGCTGCCACGGGAATTCCGCCTGCTGGAATATCTCATGCGCCGCCCCAACCAGGTGCTGACGCGCAACATGCTGCTGGAGGATGTGTGGAATTACCGCTTCATTCCCCAGACCAACCTTGTGGACGTGCATATCGGCAAGCTGCGCCGCAAGATAGATGAAAGCGGCAGGCCCGCCCTGATCCAGAGCATCCGGGGCGCGGGGTTCATGCTGCGTGTTTCGTAACGAGCTGTTCCGCACCGCCACCTTCCGCCTGACGCTGGCGGTGGTGGCGGCCATGATCGGATCGGCGGCGTTGCAGTTCTTTTTCGGCTACAGCCAGGCCAATGTGTTCGAGGCCCGGCGTTCGGACATGCTGCTGCTGCGCGAGGCCAGCATCCTGCAACATGAAACCCCGCAGGAACTTGAACAGCAGGTGCGCGACCGCGCGACTGATGACCTGCGCATCCTGCTCAACGTCACCACCCTGTTCGACGCCGCCCAGCACTATATCGTGGGCGACCTGCATAGCTGGCCCACCGGGCTGGTGGCGGACGGGCATGTCCATGTCATCGAACCCGAAGCGATGGAGGGCGGTTCATCCACCGCGCTGCGCATGGTCGCCGTACCCGTGCAGGGGGAGCGTTACCTGGTGCTGGGGCGCAGCCGGCACATGCGCACCGAACTGCGGCTCATGATGCGCCATTCCATGCTGGTCTCGATCGTGCCGACCGTCCTGTTCGCGCTCATGACCGGCATCGTCCTGAGCCACCGGGCCCTGTCGCGCGTCAAGGACATGCATGAGGCGATCGACCGCATCATGGAGGGCGACCTGCACGAACGCCTGCCCGCGGGCAGGCAGAACGACGACCTCCAGCGGCTGGCGGGCAGCGTCAACCGCATGCTGGACGGCTGGAGCAGTTGCTCGATGAAATACGTGACGTGGGCAACGACATCGCCCACGACCTGCGCACGCCGCTGGCGCGTGTGCGCGCGCGCCTTGACCGCGCGCTGAACGCGGACCATTCGGCCCAGGCGCTGCGCAACGTCATGTCCCACACCATCGACGACCTTGACCAGTCATTCGCCATCATCACCGCGCTGCTGCGCATAGGCGAGATCGAGAACGGGCGGCGCCGGGCGGGGTTTGGCGTGGTCGATCTCGCCGCGCTGGTGGCGGATATCATCGATCTGTATGAGCCCATAGCCGAGACCAAGGGTATAGTCCTTTCCCATGAGACGGGTGGGGAGCCGATACACGTGCAGGGTGACCGTGACCTGCTGATCGAGGTGCTGGCCAATATCGTGGACAACGCCATCAAGTTCACGCCCGAGCGCGGACGGGTGGAGATCCATACCTGCATGAACGAAGGGTGCGCCATACTCCGCATAGCCGATACCGGCATCGGCATTCCCGCCGGGGAGCGCAAGGCGGTGACGGGGCGCTTCTACCGTTCGGACAAGAGCCGCCACATCCCCGGCAGCGGGCTGGGGCTGAGCCTGGTGTCGGCCATTCTGGCGCTGCACCACGCGCGTCTCGAGATCACGCAGTCGCGTGTGCATGACACGCTGCCGGGGGCTACCATGAGCATCGTTTTCCCGCCGGGCAGCGTGGTGACGCCGGGAAACTAAATTGAAATTTCATTTGCCACCCGTTGCACCGCCATTAACACCAAAAGGACAGACGGGGAGATAGAGATGCGAGAAGACCACCTGTTCCGGGCGCGGCCGGCATGCGGCGCGCGGCCCGCGACGAGGGGTAGGCCGCTCCAGCGGAGGATGACGGGTCGCGCATGAACGGTATTGTCGTTACCGCGCTCAAGCGGCCCTATACTTTCGTTGTCCTTTCAATCCTGATTGTCGTGTTCGGTGTGCGGGGCCTGCTGCGCACGCCGACGGACGTGTTCCCCAGCATCAACATCCCCGTGGTCGCGATCTGCTGGACCTATACCGGCCTCATGCCCGAGGACATGTCCGGCCGCGTGGTCTATTATTACGAACGCGCGCTCACCGCCACGGTGAACAACATCGAACATATCGAGAGCCAGTCCTATTACGGGCGTGGCATCGTCAAGGTGTTCTTCCAGCCCGGCACCGACACCGCCGTGGCGCAGACCCAGATCACCTCCGTCTCCCAGACCGTCATCAAGCAGATGCCCGCGGGCATGACGCCGCCGCTGGTGCTGACGTACAACGCCTCCTCCGTGCCGGTGCTGACCTTGCAGGTCTCGTCCGATTCCATGACGGCGTCACAGATTTACGACATGTCCTCCAACCTGATCCGTCCGGCGCTGGTGTCGGTCGCGGGGGCGGCCATTCCCAATCCGTACGGGGGGCAGCCGGGCAATATCATGGTGGACCTGGACCAGAGCAAGCTGCTGGCCCATGGGCTTTCGGCCACCGATATCGGCAATGCGCTGGGCAAGCAGAACATCGTGCTGCCCGCGGGCGACCAGCAGATCGGCGCGTTCGACTGGATGGTCCAGACCAATGCCTCGCCCGATGAGATCGACACGTTCAACAACATGCCCATCAAGCAGGAAGGCAATTCCGTCGTCTATCTGCGCGATGTGGCATGGGTGCATGCCGGCGGGCCACCACAGACCAACATGGTGCTGGTCAAGGGGCATCAGGCGGTCCTGATCGTCATCATGAAAAGCGGCGACGCCTCCACGCTGTCGGTGGTCAGCGGGATCAAGGGGCTGCTGCCCTCCATTGTCAGGACGCTGCCGCCGGGGGTCGACATCACCGTGCTGGGCGACGCCTCGACCTTCGTGAAGGAGGCGGTGCGCGACGTGGTGCAGGAAATGGGCACCGCCGCCCTGCTGACCAGCCTGGTGGTGCTGCTGTTCCTGGGGTCATGGCGATCGACCGTCATCATCGCCACCTCCATCCCGCTGGCCATGCTGTGCTCGGTCATCGGGCTGGGGGCGGCGGGGCAGACCATCAACGTCATGACGCTGGGCGGGCTGGCGCTGGCGGTGGGTATCCTGGTCGATGACGCGACCGTCATGATCGAGAATATCGACGCGCATCTGGAAATGGAGAAGGATCTGGAAACGGCCATCATCGACGCCGCCAACCAGATCGTCATTCCCACCTTCGTCTCCACGCTGTGCATCTGTATCGTGTGGATGCCGCTGTTCCAGTTGACCGGCGTCGCGGGCTGGCTGTTCATGCCGATGGCCGAGGCCATCATCTTCGCCATGATCGCGTCGTTCATCCTGTCGCGCACGCTGGTGCCCACCATGGCGAAATACATGCTCGCGGCCCAGGTGGCGGCCCATGCCCGCGAAAAGGCGGAGGGCGGCCATCACGCCCCGCGCAACATCTTCGGTCGCTTCCAGCAGGGATTCGAGAGCAGGTTCGTCACGTTCCGCAATCGCTACCGCGCCCTGCTTGAGCACCTGCTGTCCATCCGCAGGCATTTCGTGCCGGTTTTCGCGCTGGCGGCGTTCTGCTCGCTCGGGCTGCTGGTCTTTGCCGGGCAGGACTTCTTTCCCGAGATCAATTCCAACGCGCTGGCCATCCACATGCGCGCGCCCATGGGCACCAAGATCGCCGAGGCAGGCAAGATCGCCATGCTGGTGAATGACGAGATCGAGCGCCTGCTGCCCAACCAGGTCGAGGGGATCGTCAATAACTGCGGCCTGCCGTTCAGCCCGCTCAATCAGGCCTTCATTCCCACGCCGACCGTCGGCGCGCAGGATTGCGACCTGACAGTCACGCTGAAGAATGACGAAGCCCCGGTGGCCGAGTTCCGTGGCATCCTGCGCAAGGGTCTGGCCCAGAAGTTCCCCGGCACCGAAATCACCTTCATGCCCGCCGACCTGACGGCGAAGATCCTGAATTTCGGCCTGCCCGCGCCGCTCGACATACAGGTCTCGGGCCGCAACCTGTACGCCAATTTCGACTTTGCCCAGAAACTGGCGGAAAAGCTGCGCCACGTGACCGGCATCGCGGATGTGTCGGTGCAGGAACCGCTGAACACGCCCACGCTGCGCGTCAACGCCCGGCGTACCTACGCGCTGGGCACCGGCCTGACCGAAGCGGATGTGGCGAACAACGCGCTGGCCGTGCTGTCGGGCAGCGGGCAGGTGGCGCCCACCTACTGGCTGGACCCCAAGACGGGGGTTTCGCATCTGGTGGATATCCAGACCCCGCTCCAGTTCCTCCAGACCATGAACGACCTGGAGACCATTCCCATCGACAAGGGGGATGGCAACCCCGGCGACCGGCCGCCCCAGATTCTGGGCGGGCTGAGCCAGATCGTGCAGACCGGCACGCCGGGCGAGGTCTCGCATTACAACATCATGCCGGTATTCAACATCTATGCCTCGAACGAGGGGCTTGATCTCGGCGCGGTCTCGCGTGAGGTCAACCGCGTGGTCAATGCGGCCAGCAAGGAACTGCCCGCGGGTTCCAGCCTGGCGGTGCAGGGGCAGGCCGCGACCATGAACGGGGCCTATGCGCAGCTTATCGGCGGTCTCGCCATGTCGATCCTGCTCGTGTACCTCATCATCGTGGTCAACTTTCAGTCATGGATGGACCCCTTCATCATCATCACCGCGCTGCCCGGCGCGCTGGCCGGGATCGCATGGAGCCTGTTCCTGACGCATACCGCCCTGTCGGTGCCGGCCCTGACGGGGGCGATCATGTGCATGGGCACGGCGACGGCCAACTCGATCCTGGTCGTCTCCTTCGCGCGTGAGCGGATGGATGTGCATGGCGACGCCGTCCGCGCCGCGATGGAGGCGGGCTACGAACGTATCCGCCCGGTGCTGATGACGGCCTCGGCCATGATCATCGGCATGCTGCCCATGTCCCTGAGCAATTCGCAGAACGCGCCGCTGGGCCGGGCCGTCATGGGGGGGCTGCTGGTGGCGACCTGCGCCACGCTTTTGTTCGTGCCCTGCGTGTTCGCGCTGATCCATTCCCGAAAATCCAAGAAGACCGCCATCCGTGAAGGAGAGCATGCATGACCGCCTCAGGGGAAAACCAGACGCCGCGCCGCTCCGGGCGTGGGCGGCTGTACGTCGCTGTTGGCGGGATTGTACTGGCCGCTGTGGTGGTGGGCGGGATCGTGGAGCGCCGGGTCCATGTTGCCCACCTGAAGGCGGCGGCGCAGGACGCGGCCATACCCCGTGTGCAGGTCATCATGCCCGAAAGGGGGCCGAAGACCCGCACGCTGGACCTGCCGGGCAATATCTCCGCATGGTACCAGGCGCCCATTTACGCGCAGGTCTCCGGTTATGTGCAGATGTGGTACAAGGATATCGGGGCCAAGGTGAAGGCGGGTGAAATCCTCGCCACCATCGACACGCCGGGGCTGGATGCGCAGTACGCGGCGTCGAAGGCGAATTTCGATGTCGCCATGGCCCGCTACCGCCTGGCCCAGATCACGGCCCGGCGCTGGCGCGCGTTGCAGGGCACGCAGGCCGTGTCGCAGCAGGAAGTGGACGTGCAGGTCGCCGATGCCGAGGTCAGGGAAGCGGAAGTCGAGGCCGCGCGGCATGAGGTCTCGCGCTACGCCGCCCTGATCGGGTTCAAGCAGCTTGTCGCGCCATTCGACGGGGTGGTCACGTCCCGTCTGGCCGATGTGGGCGATTACGTGAACGCGGGCGGGGGGGATGTGTCTTCGCGCGGGACGGCGACCGAGCTGTTCAGCGTGGCCGACGTGCATCGCATGCGTATCTTCGTGTCCATCCCGCAGGATTACGCGGACATCATCAGCCCCAAGCTGACGGGTGATGTGTCGGTGCCGCAGTATCCGGGCAGGATATTCCAGGCCAAGTTCCTGGCCACCGCGCGGGCGTTCAACGCGGGCACCCGCACCGTGACCACCGAACTGGTGGTGGATAACGACAAGCATGAGCTGTGGCCGGATTCCTATGCCAATATACATTTTGTCGCACCCGGAGACCCGGATATCCTGATAGTTCCCGAAGGCGCGCTGGTGTTCCGCGCGCAGGGCATGCAGGTGGCTGTGGTGGACGAGGACAACCGCATCCGCCTGCGTAATGTGACGGTGGGCACCAACCTGGGTACGAAGGTGCAGATTCTGGCCGGGATCGGGCCGAAGGACCGGATTGTGAACAACCCGTCAGCGGGGCTGCTGGAAGGCCAGAAGGTCTATCTGGTCGGGGCCACGCCGGGATATAACGACGCCGGGGCCACGGCCTCCCCCGGTGTCGAGAAGGGAGACGACGTGCGGGCCATGCCAGCGGGAGACAGTAATGCGAATGACGCGGGGGTGCGTCAATGAATGCAGCACCGCGTAGCCGGTTCTTGCTCCCTTTGTCCCGTCGCATGGTTTCGCTTGCTGGCTGCGCCGTTCTGGCCGGCAGCCTTGGCGGGTGCGTGGACCTTGCCCCCAGATATCGCCACCAGCATTACCTGCTGTCCGATGACTGGAAGGGCGATGGCCTCATGCAGTACGGCAACCCCAGCGACGCCGCGCCAAGGGGGGACTGGTGGGCCGTGTTCAATGATCCCACCCTCGATGAACTTGAAGAGCGCGCCAGCCGCCTGAACCCCAACCTGCAGGCGGATGCGGAAACCTTCACCCAGGCGCGCGACATCGCGGCGGAGGCGCAGTCCAACCTCTACCCGCAGATCACCGGCGGGTCATCGGCATCGCAGAACCAGGCGTCCCAGCACCGGCTGTGGCGTGGCGCGGGGTCGCAGGGGCCGACCTACATGTCGTCCGAGCAGTACAGCGCCACCGCGCGCTGGGAACCGGATTTCTGGTCCTCCATCCGCAACCGCAGGCGCGTGCAGCAGCGCATGGCGCAGGCGGCGGCGGCTGATTTCGCGACCGCGCGGCTGAGCATCCAGTCCGAACTGGCCAATGACTACATGCAACTGCGCGGCATGGACGCGCAGCATGCCGTCTATCTCGACTCGATCCATTATTACGAGACGGCGGTGCAGATCACGAAAATGCGGCAGGCAGGCGCGATCGCGGCGGGAATCGACGTCTCGCGCGCGCAGACCCAGCTTTTCTCCACCCAGGCGGCGGATACCGACCTTCAGGCCCGGCGCGCGGTGATGGAGCATGCCATCGCCATTCTGGTCAATGTATCCCCGGCTGACTTCCATATCACGCCCCGGTCACAGATCAGCTTCCCCAAGGTCAGGATTCCGGTGGGCATTCCCTCCACCCTGCTCGAACGCCGCCCGGACATCGCCAGCGCGGAGCGGCACATGGCGGCGGCCAACCGGGCCATCGGCGTCTCACGCGCGGCCTTCTATCCGCATGTAACCTTCAGCGCGACAGCCGGTTTCATGGATAACGGCTTCACGCTCGATAAAATCGCGAATGGCATGTACAATTATGCCGCGCAGGCGGTCCTGCCCCTGTTCCAGGGCGGGTTGCGGCGCGCGGAACTGCAACGCAACTGGTCACAGTACCGCCAGTCGGAAGATCAGTACCGCGCCACCGTGCTCGATGCCTTCAAGGACGTGGAGGACGGGCTGAGCATGACGCGCGGCCTTGACGTGGAGGCAGGCCAGCAGGCCGAGGCGGTGCAGGCCTCCATGCGCACGCAGAACATGACCATGCAGCTCTATACCGGCGGCCTGACCAATTACCTCGATGTGGTGGTGGCGCAGGTGGCCGCCCTTCAGGCCCGCATTGCCGAGGTGCAGGTGGAAACCCGCTACATGCAGGCGCAGGTGGAGCTTATCCGCTCGCTCGGCGGGGGCTGGACCACGGCGCAACTGCCGAACAACAAACAGATCCGCCCGTTCTCGCCGCTACAGTACACCCATCTGTCCATGCCGACGCCGGTCAAGAGCGTCAGCGTGGATAACGGACCCGAATCCCGTGACCTGTCGGGCAAGGGATTTCATGACGGGGACTTGACAGGCACCCCTAAACAGCGGTAGGTGCGCGCCTCTTATCGGAACGCGGGAGGTCGCGCGCCGCGCCCCACCGGGGCGTGGGCCGGCCACCAGAACCGCGGTCCGGGTGAAACAGTCAGGAGCCCCGGATATGGCCAAAAAAATCGTTGGCTACATCAAGCTGCAAATCCCCGCCGGCAAGGCGAATCCGTCCCCGCCGGTTGGTCCGGCACTGGGTCAGCGCGGCCTGAACATCATGCAGTTCTGCAAGGAGTTCAACGCAAAGACACAGGGTCTCGAACCCGGTATGCCGATTCCCGTCGTCATCACCGCGTATGCCGACCGTACCTTCAGCTTCATTACCAAGACCCCGCCGAACACATACTTCCTGATGAAGGCGGCCAAGGTCTCCAAGGGTAGCTCCACCGTGGGCAAGGCCGCGTCCGTCGGCAAGGTCACGCTGTCGCAGCTGCGCGAGATCGCGGAACAGAAGCAGAAAGACATGAACGCCAACGATATCGACGGTGCCGTGCGCATGCTGGCGGGTTCCGCCCGCTCCATGGGCCTCGACGTGGTGGAGGGCTGATTACAATGGCAAAGAACAAGCGTCTGACCGCAGCCCGCGCCGCTGTCGATACCAGCAAGCAGTACGGCCTTGATGAGGCCATCACCCTGGTCAAGAACAACGCCAAGGCGAAGTTCGACGAGACGGTCGAGATCTCCATGAACCTGGGCATCGACCCGCGTCATGCCGACCAGATGGTCCGTGGCCTGCTGTCCCTGCCCAACGGCACGGGCAAGACCCTGCGCGTTGGCGTGTTCGCCCGTGGCCCCAAGGCCGAGGAAGCGAAGGCCGCCGGTGCCGATGTGGTCGGTGCCGAAGACCTGGCCGAAAAGGTGCAGGCTGGCGAAATCGCGTTCGACCGCTGCATCGCGACGCCGGACATGATGGCGCTGGTCGGTCGTCTGGGCAAGATCCTCGGCCCGCGTGGCCTCATGCCCAACCCCAAGCTGGGCACCGTGACCATGGACGTGAAGGGCGCGGTTTCCGCCGCCAAGTCCGGCCAGGTCGAGTACCGCGCCGAGAAGGCCGGTATCGTGCATGCGGGCGTTGGCAAGGCTTCGTTTGACGGATCCAAGCTGGCCGAGAACATCCGTGCGTTCGTGGACGCCGTCCAGAAGGCCCGCCCGACGGGTGCGAAGGGCACGTATGTGAAGAAGATCGCCCTGTCCTCCACCATGGGGCCGGGTGTTACGGTTGATGTGTCCGCCTTCACGGCGGGCTGACATCGGCTGAAGAATGACCTCGCCCCGCAAGGGGTGGGGGACAGGGGATGGGAGGCTCGCCTTCCATCTTCCGAACCTGTCCATGACCGGATGTGGCGAAAGCCTTGATTGCCCGTGCGGGCTGCAACCGGGAGACGGGGATTGCCGGATCGGGGCGAAAGCCCACACTGGTTGTTCCGTTTGAAAGGACAGGCGAACCGGGATGCCATCGGCCTGCCGTGGCGCCCCAAGGGTAAACCCTATCCGCCGGTTCATGCCGGTGGATGATGATGGAGACGGGATTTGGACCGTACGGAGAAGCGGGAGTTTGTTGCCTCCCTCGCAGCCGTGTTCGCTGAGACGTCCATGGTCATTGTCACCCGTAACGACGGGCTGAGCGTGGCCGATGTGACAGATCTTCGGCGTCGCGTGCGTGCGGCTGGAGCTACACACAAGGTCGCGAAGAACCGGCTGGCCTCTCTCGCCCTGGCAGGGACCCAGTTCGAAGGCATCAAGCCGCTGCTGAAGGGGCCGACCGCGTTGTCGTGGGCGGATGAACCCGTGGCCGTGGCGAAGGTGCTGGTCGAGTTCGCCAAAACCAATGACAAGCTTGTTCTGCTCGGTGGATCGCTTGGTGCCCAGACGCTCGATGTCGATAGCGTCAAGGCCCTTGCGGAACTGCCGTCGCTGGATGCCCTGCGGGCGAAGCTGGTGGGGATGATCTCCACGCCGGCAACGCGCGTCGCGGGCGTGCTCCAGGCGCCGGCCGGACAGCTTGCACGGGTTTTTGGTGCCTATGCCAAGACGGGCGAAGCCGCCTGAGACCCCATGGCCCGGCCCGCCGGGTCATCAACAAAATGGCATTTTCCCGAAAAAACGGGATTGTGCTGTGCCAACCAGTGTATAAATTAGGAAGACTGAATTATGGCCGATCTGAACAAGATTGTCGAAGACCTGTCCGCTCTGACCGTTCTGGAAGCTGCTGAACTGTCCAAGCTGCTGGAAGAGAAGTGGGGCGTTTCCGCCGCCGCTCCGGTTGCCGTTGCTGCTGCTCCGGGTGCGGCTGCCGCTGCTCCGGCCGAAGAGAAGACCGAATTCGACGTCGTCCTGACCAAGGCGGGCGACAAGAAGATCAACGTGATCAAGGAAATCCGCGCGATCACGGGTCTGGGCCTGAAGGAAGCCAAGGACCTGGTCGAGGGTGCGCCCAAGACCATCAAGGAAGGCGCCAGCAAGGATGAAGCCGAAAAGATCAAGAAGACCCTTGAAGACAACGGTGCTTCTGTCGAAGTTAAATAAATCGGCCCATCTGGATGCGTCCATGGTGGCGTAGCCGGGTTGAGATATTCAGGTGAGGGTGGAAACCATCAGGTTTCCGCCCCCTTGGCCGTTACAGGCGCCCTGGCCGCGAGGCTTCGGGCGCCTTCGGTGGTAGATAGGGTCGGGCCGGTTGCAAGCCGGGTCTGGCCCGCCAAGGATTTTCAAGGGCCGCGCAGTCCACGTGACATTCGTGTCATGACCGTGCGGACCTGTGTGGATGGGGGCAGGATAGGCGATGAACGCGGTTACAAAATCGTTCACGGGACGCAAACGCATCCGCAAGAGCTTCGGGCATATACCCGAGGTCGCTCCGATGCCCAATCTGATCGATGTGCAGCGGGCCAGCTACGAAACATTCCTCCAGATGAATGTGGCGCCCGACAGCCGGACGTCAACGGGCCTGCAGGAAGTGTTCCGTTCCGTCTTCCCGATCAATGATTTTGCCGGGCGCGGGCGACTGGAATTCGTCAGCTACGAACTGGAAGAACCGAAATACGACGTTGAGGAATGCATCCAGCGCGGCCTGACTTTCGCCGCGCCGCTGAAGGTGATCCTGCGCCTGATCGTATGGGACGTGGACGAGGATACCGGCTCACGCTCGATCCGTGACATCAAGGAACAGCCGGTTTACATGGGCGACATGCCGCTCATGACCGATAACGGCACCTTCGTCATCAACGGCACCGAGCGCGTCATCGTCAGCCAGATGCATCGCAGCCCGGGCGTGTTCTTCGATCATGACAAGGGCAAGACCCATTCCTCGGGCAAGTTCCTGTTCGCCGCGCGCGTCATCCCCTATCGTGGTTCCTGGCTCGATTTCGAATTCGACAGCAAGGACCTGATCTACGTCCGTATCGACCGCAAGCGCAAGCTGCCGGTCACCACGCTGCTGTACGCGCTGGAAGGCGCTGCATCCGAAGCCGCGCGCGCCGCCAAGGCCGCCGAGGGCGGGGATGTGGAAGCCATGGAAATCCATGGCATGGATCCCGACGAGATCCTGAGCTACTTCTACGACAAGGTCGAGTTCAACAAGACGCCCAAGGGCTGGGCCCGTCGCTTCGACGCGGAAGCCTTCCGTGGCCAGAAGCTGCTCGAACCGCTGATCGACGCCCAGACGGGCGAGGAAGTGGCCCCCGCCGATGCGAAGCTGACCGCCCGCATGGTGCGCAAGATCGCTGAAACCACCAAGGAAGTGCTGGTCGGTCCGGCTGGCCTGATCGGGCGTTTCATCGCGTCCGACATGGTCAATGAAAACACCGGCGAGATCTATGCCGAGGCGGGTGACGAACTGACGGAGCAGAAGCTCGAGGAACTCGACGCCGATGGCCTGACCACGCTGACCACGCTGGCGATCGACGCCACGAACGGCCCATGGATCCGCAATACGCTGGCGGTGGACAAGAACACCTCCCGCGAGGATGCGCTGACCGACATCTACCGTGTCATGCGCCCCGGTGAGCCGCCGACGCCGGAAACGGCGGAAGCCATGTTCTCCGGCCTGTTCTTCGATCCGGACCGCTACGACCTGTCCGCCGTTGGCCGTGTGAAGATGAACATGCGCCTGGGCGTGGACGTGCCCGATACGGTGCGCGTGCTGCGCAAGGAAGACATCCTGCGCACCGTCAAGATCATGTGCGAGCTGAAGGACGGCCGAGGCACGATCGACGACATCGACAATCTGGGTAACCGTCGCGTCCGCTCGGTTGGCGAGCTGATGGAAAACCAGTATCGCGTCGGTCTGCTGCGCATGGAGCGCGCCATCCGTGAGCGCATGGGCTCGGTCGATATCGATACGGTCATGCCGCATGACCTGATCAATGCCAAGCCGGCCGCGGCCGCGGTGCGCGAGTTCTTCGGCTCGTCCCAGCTCAGCCAGTTCATGGACCAGACCAACCCGCTTTCGGAAGTGACCCACAAGCGTCGCCTCTCGGCGCTTGGCCCGGGCGGCCTGACGCGTGAGCGCGCGGGCTTTGAAGTCCGTGACGTGCATCCGACGCATTATGGCCGTATCTGCCCGATCGAGACGCCGGAAGGCCCGAATATTGGCCTGATCAACTCGCTCGCCACCTATGCCAAGGTGAACAAGTACGGGTTCATCGAAACCCCGTACCGCATGGTCGAGAACGGCATCCTGCAGGACGGCTGGAAATACCTCTCCGCCATGGAAGAGGAAAAGCTGATCGTCGCGCAGGCCGACGCCAAGCAGGACGCGCAGGGCCACCTGACAGACGAACTGGTCTCGGTGCGTCGTGGCGGTGACTTCCGTCAGGTTCCCCCTACCGAAGTGACGGCCTGCGACGTTTCGCCCAAGCAGCTTGTCTCCGTCGCGGCGGCGCTCATTCCGTTCCTTGAGAACGATGACGCGAACCGCGCGCTGATGGGCTCGAACATGCAGCGTCAGGCCGTGCCGCTGGTGCGCTCCGACGCACCGCTGGTCGGCACCGGCATGGAAGCGGCCGTGGCCCATGATTCGGGTGCGGCGATCGTGGCGCGCCGCCATGGCGTCGTGGACCAGATCGACGGTGCGCGTATCGTTGTCCGTGCGACGGACGAAGGTGGCGCGACGCAGGGCGTGGATATCTACCGGCTGCGCAAGTACATGCGCTCCAACCAGTCCACCTGCATCAACCAGCGTCCGCTGGTCCGGGTGGGCGATCAGGTCCGCGCGGGTGAGATCATCGCGGATGGTCCGTCCACCGAACTGGGTGAACTGGCGCTGGGCCGCAACGTGCTCGTCGCGTTCATGCCCTGGAACGGTTACAACTTCGAAGACTCGATCCTGATTTCCGAACGGATCGCGCGCGATGACGTGTTCACCTCGATCCATATCGAGGAATTCGAGGTCATGGCCCGCGACACCAAGCTGGGTCAGGAAGAAATCACGCGCGACATTCCCAATGTCGGCGAGGAAGCCCTGCGCAACCTCGACGAAGCCGGTATCGTCTATGTCGGCGCGGAAGTGAACCCGGGTGATATCCTGATCGGCAAGGTCACGCCGAAGGGCGAAAGCCCGATGACGCCGGAAGAAAAACTCCTGCGCGCCATCTTCGGTGAGAAGGCGTCCGACGTTCGCGACACCTCGCTCAAGCTGCCGCCGGGCACGTCGGGCACCATTGTTGACGTGCGGGTGTTCTCCCGCCGTGGCGTGGACAAGGACGAGCGCGCGATGGCCATCGAGCGCGCCGAGATCGAACGCCTTGCGAAGGACCGCGACGATGAGCGCGCCATTCAGGAGCGTTCGTTCTACAACCGCCTGCGCGAGCACCTGATCGGGCGGACGGCGGGCACGGGCTTCAAGGGCATCCGTTCGGGCACGGTCATCACCGATGAGGTCCTGTCCGAGCATCCGCGCGGCGCATGGCGCAACGTGACGGTCATGTCCGATGAGGTCATGGCCGAGCTTGAGACCCTGCGGCGCGAGTTCGATACCGCCGTGGCCCGGATTCAGGCCCGCTTCGACAACAAGGTGGAAAAGCTCCAGCGCGGCGACGAACTGCCCCCGGGCGTGATGAAGATGGTCAAGGTCTTCGTCGCGGTGAAGCGCAAGCTCCAGCCGGGCGACAAGATGGCCGGCCGCCACGGGAACAAGGGTGTGGTTTCCCGCGTGGTGCCGGTCGAGGACATGCCGTTCCTTGAGGATGGCACATCCGTTGACCTGGTGCTGAACCCGCTGGGCGTGCCGTCGCGCATGAATGTGGGCCAGATCCTGGAAACGCACCTTGGCTGGGCCTGCGCGAATATCGGGCGGCAGATCGGCCAGCTTGCCGATGAATATCAGCGCAATGGCGAGAAGCGGCAGGAACTGCTCGATGAGCTGAAATCCGTCTATGGCGACAAGGTCTATGATGACCAGATCGGTGACATGACGGATGCGCAGCTGGTGGAACTGTGCGGTAACCTGCGCAAGGGCGTGCCGATCGCGACCCCCGTGTTCGATGGGGCCTCCATCCCCGATATCGAGGCGATGCTGCAGAAGGCGGGCGTGAACAAGTCCGGTCAGTCGCAGCTGATCGACGGACGCACGGGCGAACCCTTCGAGCGCAGGACCACGGTCGGTTACATCTACATGCTCAAGCTGCATCATCTTGTCGATGACAAGATCCATGCCCGCTCCATCGGTCCGTATTCGCTGGTGACCCAGCAGCCGCTGGGCGGCAAGGCGCAGTTCGGCGGGCAGCGTTTTGGTGAGATGGAAGTGTGGGCGCTGGAAGCTTACGGCGCCGCCTACACGCTTCAGGAGATGCTGACGGTCAAGTCGGATGACGTCTCCGGTCGTACCAAGGTGTATGAGGCGATCGTGCGCGAGCAGGATGACTTCGAGGCCGGTATTCCGGAAAGCTTCAACGTCCTGATCAAGGAACTGAAGTCCCTTGGGCTGAATGTGGACCTTGAACAGAGCGGCTCCTGATCCCGGCCCCATGGTGCACATCAGTCCATACGTTTTTCTTTCAGGAGTGGAAGCAGGTGACGCGCCTGCTTCCGCTTCATTCCCTCAGGGGGTTTGCGGCGCATGAATGAACTCATGAAGATCCTTGGTCAGGGCGGCCAGGCCATGACTTTTGACCAGATCAAGATCCAGCTCGCTTCGGCCGAGCAGATCCGGTCGTGGTCATATGGCGAGATCAAGAAGCCCGAGACCATCAACTACCGGACCTTCAAACCGGAACGTGATGGCCTGTTCTGCGCGCGGATATTTGGTCCGATCAAGGATTACGAATGTCTGTGCGGCAAGTACAAGCGGATGAAGTTCCGCGGCATCATCTGTGAAAAATGCGGTGTCGAGGTCACGCTGGCCAAGGTCCGCCGCGAGCGGATGGGTCATATCGAGCTTGCCAGCCCCGTCGCCCATATCTGGTTCCTGAAGTCACTGCCCAGCCGTATCGGCCTGATGGTGGACATGACGCTGAAGGATCTGGAAAAGATCCTGTATTTCGAAAGCTATGTGGTTCTTGAGCCCGGCACGTCGCCGCTCAAGCAGTACAGCCTGCTGACGGAAGACCAGTACCTTGACGTCATGGACGAGCATGGCGACGAGGGGATCGAGGTCGGCATTGGTGCGGAAGCAATCAAGAAGATTCTCGAGCGCATCGACTGCAAGCTCGAAAAGGAAGAACTGCGCCAGGAACTGAAGGACTCCACGTCCGAAGCCAAGCGCAAGAAGCTGGTCAAGCGCCTGAAGCTGGTCGAGGCGTTCGCGGATAGCGAATCCCGCCCCGAATGGATGATCCTGGACCTGGTGCCGGTCATCCCGCCGGAACTGCGCCCGCTCGTGCCGCTGGATGGTGGCCGTTTCGCCACGTCCGACCTGAACGACCTGTACCGCCGCGTCATCAACCGTAACAACCGCCTCAAGCGGCTGATCGAACTGCGTGCGCCGGACATCATCGTCCGCAACGAAAAGCGCATGCTGCAGGAATCGGTCGATGCGCTGTTCGATAACGGCCGCCGTGGCCGCGCCATCACGGGTGCGAACAAGCGTCCGCTGAAGTCGCTGTCCGACATGCTCAAGGGCAAGCAGGGCCGCTTCCGTCAGAACCTGCTGGGCAAGCGCGTCGATTATTCCGGCCGTTCGGTCATCGTCGTGGGTCCGGAACTCAAGCTGCACCAGTGCGGCCTGCCGAAGAAGATGGCGCTCGAACTGTTCAAGCCGTTCATCTATTCCAAGCTGGAAAAATACGGTCACGCCACCACCATCAAGGCCGCCAAGCGGATGGTGGAAAAGGAACGTCCCGAAGTCTGGGACATCCTGGAAGAAGTGATCCGTGAGCATCCGGTTATGCTCAACCGCGCGCCGACGCTGCATCGCCTTGGCATCCAGGCGTTCGAGCCGGTCCTGATCGAAGGCAAGGCCATTCAGCTTCACCCGCTGGTCTGCACCGCGTTCAACGCGGACTTCGACGGTGACCAGATGGCCGTGCACGTGCCGCTGAGCCTCGAGGCGCAGCTGGAAGCGCGCGTGCTGATGATGTCCACCAACAACATCCTCAGCCCGGCCAACGGCAAGCCGATTATCGTGCCGTCACAGGATATCGTGCTGGGGCTGTACTATCTCAGCCTTGAAACGCCGGAATTCCGCGCGACACCTGACCAGAACAGCTATGATGACAAGGGTCAGGTCACGGTTGAGGGCGCACCGTCCTTCGCCAGCGTGGGGGAAGTGGAATACGCGCTCAGCACGGGTGCGGTGAAGCTGCATGACAAGATCCGCGCGCGTATCGAGAACCTCGATGCCGATGGCAAGGTCACGCGGGCGACGGTCGTGACGACACCGGGCCGCATGCTCGTGTCCCAGATCCTGCCACGCAACGCGGCTCTGCCGTTCTCGCTCATCAACCGCCAGCTGACCAAGAAGATCGTGTCCGACGTGATCGACGCGGTGTACCGTCACTGCGGCCAGAAGGAATGCGTGATCTTCTGTGACCGGCTGATGGGGCTTGGTTTCCGTCACGCCGCGAAGTCCGGCATCTCGTTTGGCAAGGACGACATGATCGTCCCGGTCGAGAAGAAGGAACTGGTCGATCGCACCGCGGGCGAGGTGAAGGAGTTCGAGCAGCAATATCAGGACGGCCTGATCACCGCGGGCGAACGCTACAACAAGGTGGTCGATGCCTGGTCACGCTGCACGGACGAAGTCCAGGCGGCGATGATGAAGGAGATTTCCAAGCAGGAAATCGGCAAGCCGACCAACTCGGTGTGGATGATGAGCCATTCCGGTGCCCGTGGGTCGCCAGCGCAGATGAAGCAGCTTGCCGGCATGCGTGGCCTGATGGCCAAGCCGTCGGGCGAGATCATCGAGCAGCCGATCATCGCCAACTTCAAGGAAGGGCTGTCGGTTCTCGATTACTTCACCTCCAGCCACGGCGCGCGTAAGGGCCTGGCCGATACCGCGCTCAAGACGGCGAACTCGGGTTACCTGACCCGCCGCCTGGTGGACGTGGCGCAGGACAGCATCATCGTCGAGGAAGACTGCGGGACCGAACGTGGCCTGACCGTGCGCGCGGTCATGGATGGCGGCGAAGTCATCGCCTCCCTGTCCGAGCGGATGCTGGGGCGCACGCTGGCGGCCGATGTGATCGACCCCGCCACGGGCAAGCTCCTGTTCCCGCGCAATACGCTGATCGAGGAAGCCCAGGCCGAACAGATCGAGAAGGCAGGTGTCGAAAGCCTGCTGATCCGCTCGGTTCTGACCTGTGACAGCCGCGTTGGCGTGTGCGGTCACTGCTATGGGCGTGACCTGGCGCGCGGCACACCGGTCAATATCGGCGAGGCGGTCGGCGTGATCGCCGCCCAGTCCATCGGTGAACCGGGCACGCAGTTGACCATGCGTACCTTCCATATCGGTGGCGCAGCGCAGCGTGGCGCGGAGCAGTCGATGGTCGAGGCCTCGCGCGACGGCAAGGTGACGATCCGTAACAAGAACGTCGTGCAGAACAGCCAGAACGTGCCGATCGTCATGTCGCGTAACTGCGAAATCCTGCTGACGGACGACCGGGGAACCGAACGCGCCCGCTTCCGTGTGCCCTATGGCGCACGCCTGCTGGTCGAGGACGGCGCCGAGGTGACGCGTGGCCAGAAAATGGCCGAGTGGGATCCGTACACCCTGCCGATCATCACCGAGCAGCCCGGTAAGGTCGAATACCTTGACCTGATCGACTCCATCACGCTGGTCGAGCGGATGGATGAGGTGACCGGCCTGACCTCCAAGGTGGTTGTGGACTACAAGCAGGCCTCCAAGGGGATTGACCTGCGGCCCCGTCTGCAGCTCAAGGACGCCAAGGGCGATGTGGTGAAGCTGGCTAACGGGAACGACGCCCGTTACTTCCTCTCCCCGGATTCGCTGCTGTCGGTGGAAAACGGCGCGCAGGTCAATGCGGGTGACGTGCTGGCCCGTATCCCGCGCGAAGGTTCCAAGACACGTGACATTACCGGTGGTCTGCCGCGTGTGGCCGAACTGTTCGAGGCCCGTCGCCCGAAGGATCACGCCATCATCTCGGAAACCGAGGGACGCGTGGAGTTCGGCAAGGACTACAAGTCCAAGCGCCGTGTCATCGTGAAGAACGACGAGACGGGCGAGGAGACGGATTACCTGATCCCCAAGGGCAAGCATGTTTCCGTGCAGGAAGGTGACTTTGTCCAGGTCGGGGATCCGCTGGTCGATGGACCCCGCGTGCCGCATGACATCCTGAAGGTTCTGGGCGTCGAGGCGCTGTCCGACTATCTCGTCAACGAGATCCAGGACGTGTATCGACTGCAGGGCGTGAAGATCAATGACAAGCACATCGAGGTCATTGTCCGGCAGATGCTGCAGAAGGTGGAGATCCTTGAACCCGGTGATACGACCTACCTGATCGGTGAGACGGTGGACCGCATCGAGTACGAGGAAGAAAACACCAAGCGGCTGAACATGGGTGAACGTCCGGCCGTGGCCATGCCGGTGCTGCAGGGCATCACCAAGGCGTCGCTCCAGACGCAGTCCTTCATCTCGGCCGCATCCTTCCAGGAGACGACACGTGTCCTGACGGAAGCCGCGACGGCCGGGAAGAAGGATACCCTGAACGGCCTGAAGGAGAACGTGATTGTCGGTCGCCTGATCCCCGCGGGGACGGGTAGCGTCATGAACAAGCTCCGTGCGGTCGCGGCCGGGGAGGACAAGCAGCGTCTGGCTCAGGCCCGCGCTGCGGTGCCCCCGACCAAGGCTGCCGAGTAACCATACGAACCACATCTCCGGATACCGGGAAGCTGGTATCCGGAATGATTCGGTGCTGCACTATTGTCACCATCCGATTCCGGCGCTATCTCCTGCCGGACGGAATGGTGTTCCAGACTGACGGAACGGATTCGTTGCGTCAGACCAGAGCGAATCCTGCGTAAGGCTTGACTTTCTGTCATTATGCCCGTAGGTTCCGCGCCCTCGGCTAGCCCTGTCTGAAAGACGTTGTTGGCCGTCGAATGCAGCATGCAGGCATGCGGTGCCGCAGTCCGGGAATCGGGCTGCCAAGGCCGGATGTAAATATGATGCCCGAACGGATGGTTGTCATTCGTTGGGGTTTTGTTGTGAACGACAGTCGGTAACCGGATATGCGGTTGGCCGGCCGAATTTTGTAAGGATCGGGAAAGGCGTATGCCGACCATCAACCAGTTGATCGCGAAAGGTCGCGAGCCCGCAGCCAAACGCAACAAGGTACCTGCCCTGCAGGGCTGTCCGCAGAAGCGTGGCGTTTGTACTCGTGTTTACACAACCACACCGAAGAAGCCGAACTCGGCTCTGCGTAAGGTGGCAAAAGTACGCCTGACCAACGGTTATGAGGTTGTGAGCTATATTCCGGGTGAGGGGCATAACCTCCAGGAACATAGTGTCGTCCTGATCCGTGGTGGTCGCGTTAAGGATCTTCCTGGCGTGCGTTATCACATCCTGCGCGGCGTTCTGGACACCCAGGGTATCGCCAAGCGTCGTCAGCGTCGCTCGCTCTATGGCGCGAAGCGTCCTAAGTAAAAGGAATAACGAGGCATGAGTCGCCGTCATCGCGCAGTCAAGCGTGAGATTCTTCC
Source organism: Komagataeibacter sp. FNDCR2 (assembly GCF_021295395.1). Taxonomy (NCBI): domain Bacteria; kingdom Pseudomonadati; phylum Pseudomonadota; class Alphaproteobacteria; order Acetobacterales; family Acetobacteraceae; genus Komagataeibacter; species Komagataeibacter sp. FNDCR2. Next base: position 1,230,371 of record NZ_JAIWOU010000001.1, on the reverse strand, counting down.
CGATCCGAAATTTGGTGACGTCGTCATTACGCGTTTCATGAACGCCCTGATGTACGACGGCAAGAAGTCCACTGCCGAAGGGATCGTCTATGGCGCCCTTGAGGTGCTGCGTCGCCGGGGTGGCGCAGCTGCGGACCCTGTGGTGATGTTCCACGGTGCGCTGGACAACGTCAAGCCGGCTGTCGAGGTGCGTTCCCGCCGTGTTGGCGGCGCGACATACCAGGTTCCGGTCGAAGTCCGGGCCGAGCGCCGTCAGGCGCTGGCCATCCGCTGGCTGATCGACGCTTCGCGCAAGCGGGGCGAGAACACCATGCAGGAGCGCCTGTCCAACGAACTTCTTGACGCCGTCAACAATCGTGGCGCCGCGGTCAAGAAGCGCGAAGACACGCACCGCATGGCGGAAGCCAACAAGGCATTCAGTCATTACCGCTGGTAAAGGCGGTCTGGCCGGTCTATCTACCGGCTCGACTTCCGAAACGGAACTTTCCAACCCGACTCTCGGCATGAGGCTGAGTTAACGGAGAAAACGATGGCAAAGGCTAAATTTGAGCGGAACAAGCCGCATTGTAACATTGGCACGATCGGCCACGTCGATCATGGCAAGACATCGCTGACCGCTGCTATCACCAAGACGCTGGCCAAGTCCGGCGGCGCCGAGTTCAAGGCGTATGACATGATCGACGCGGCGCCGGAAGAGCGCGCCCGTGGCATCACGATCTCGACCGCCCACGTCGAGTACGAGACTGCGAAGCGTCACTATGCGCATGTCGACTGCCCCGGCCATGCTGACTATGTGAAGAACATGATCACCGGCGCCGCGCAGATGGACGGTGCGATCCTGGTTGTGTCCGCCGCCGACGGCCCGATGCCCCAGACCCGCGAGCACATCCTGCTTGCCCGTCAGGTCGGCGTGCCGGCCCTGGTCGTGTTCCTGAACAAGGTTGACCAGGTTGACGATCCGGAACTGCTGGAACTCGTCGAGATGGAAGTGCGTGAGCTTCTGTCCGCCTACCAGTTCCCCGGCGACGATATCCCCATCATCAAGGGTTCCGCCCTGGTGACGCTGGAAGACGGTGATCCGGAAGTGGGTGAAAACCGCGTTCTCGACCTGATGAACGCTGTTGACGAATACATCCCGCAGCCGGAACGCCCGATCGACCGTCCGTTCCTGATGCCGATCGAAGACGTGTTCTCGATCTCCGGTCGTGGCACCGTGGTGACGGGCCGTGTCGAGCGTGGCGCGGTGAACGTTGGCGACGAAATCGAGATCGTTGGTCTGCGTCCGACGCAGAAGACGACCGTGACCGGCGTTGAAATGTTCCGCAAGCTGCTTGATCGCGGTGAAGCGGGTGACAACATCGGCGCGCTGCTGCGTGGCACGAAGCGTGAAGACGTTGAGCGTGGCCAGGTGCTGGCGAAGCCGGGCTCGATCACCCCGCACACCAAGTTCAAGGCGGAAGCCTACATCCTGACGAAGGAAGAGGGTGGCCGTCACACGCCGTTCTTCACCAACTATCGTCCGCAGTTCTATTTCCGCACGACCGACGTGACGGGTGTTGTGCACCTGCCCGAAGGCACGGAAATGGTCATGCCGGGCGATAACGTCGCCATGGATGTGGAGCTGATCGCTCCGATCGCCATGGACGAAGGCCTGCGCTTCGCTATCCGCGAAGGTGGCCGTACCGTTGGTGCAGGTGTTGTTGCTTCCATCACGGCGTGATCGGACGTAGCTGAACTGTGGCATCCCGGTCGGAGCAATCCGGCCGGGTTTCCATTGCGGATCGGGTTCCCCCGAATCAGGTAAAGTTGGACTGAAACAGAAAGATGGACAACCAGAACATCCGCATTCGCCTGAAGGCGTACGATCATCGGGTGCTAGACAACAGCACGAAGGAGATCGTCAATACGGCGAAGCGTACGGGTGCGCGGGTTCGGGGTCCTATCCCGCTGCCGACGCATATTGAACGGTTTACCGTAAACCGCTCCCCCCACGTGGACAAGAAAAGCCGCGAGCAGTTCGAAATTCGGACCCATCGCCGGCTGCTCGACATTGTCGAGCCGACCCCGCAGACCGTGGACGCTCTCATGAAACTCGACCTCGCCGCTGGCGTGGACGTCGAGATTAAACTCTAAGGTCCAGACGATGCGCACCGGATTGATCGCAAAAAAGCTGGGTATGACCCGGCTGTTCAAGGAAGACGGCACACATGTGCCGGTGACTGTCCTGCAGATTGATGATCTGCAGGTGGTTGATGTCCGTACCACCGAACGCGACGGCTACACGGCCGTGCAGCTGGGTGCGGGCAAGGCCAAGGTCAAGAATGTGTCGAAGCCGAACCGCGGCCATTTTGCCACGGCCAAGGTCGAGCCCAAGAAGAAGCTGGCTGAATTCCGCGTTGCGGATGACGCCGTCCTGGAAGTCGGGGCTTCTCTGTCCGCCGCCCATTTCGTGGCGGGGCAGAAGGTGGACGTTACCGGCACAAGCAAAGGTAAGGGTTTCGCTGGCGCGATGAAGCGCTGGAACTTTGCCGGTCTCGAAGCCACCCACGGTGTCTCGATCAGTCACCGTTCACACGGTTCGACGGGTAACCGTCAGGATCCGGGTAAGGTCTTCAAGAACAAGAAGATGGCTGGCCATCTCGGTTCCGAGCGTGTGACCACGCTGAACCTTGAGGTAGCGGCTGTCGACGCCGAAAAGAACCTCATCATGATCCGTGGCTCCGTGCCGGGCGGAAAGAATGAAGTGGTTCTGGTTCGTGATGCGATCAAGAAGGCCCGTCATGCCGAGGCGCCGTATCCGGCGGCCCTGGTTGAGGCTGCGGGCTGAGGATAGAGGGCAATGGATTACGAAATCAAAACCCTCGATAACGGGAGCGCAGGTACCGCCAGCCTTCCGGACGAGATTTTCGCCGCAACGCCGCGCACGGATATCATGGCGCGTGTGGTGCATTGGCAGCTGGCCAAGCGCCGGGCAGGGACGCACAAGGTCAAGGGCATGGGGGAAGTCTCCGGCACGACCAAGAAGCCCTACCGCCAGAAGGGCACGGGTAGCGCCCGTCAGGGCTCGCTGCGTTCGCCGCAGTATCGTACCGGTGGTGCGGTCCATGGCCCGGTCGTGCGCGACCATGGCTATGATCTGCCCAAGAAGGTGCGTCGTCTGGGCCTGATTTCCGCCCTGTCGCAGAAGGCGGCGGAAGGAAAGCTGGTCGTGCTCGAGGCGGCGACCGCGTCGGGCAAGTCTGCTGAACTGGCCAAGAAGCTGAAGGTTCTGGGCTGGACATCCGCGCTGATCGTGGATGCGGCGGTTGAAGAGAACTTTGGCCGCGCCGCGCGCAACCTGCCGAAGATCGACATTCTTCCGACAGTGGGCGCGAATGTCTATGACATCCTCAACCACGAGGTGCTGGCGATCACCCGCGCCGGGGTTGAAGGCCTGAAGGAGCGTCTGGCATGACCAACATCCTGGCAATCCGCAAGAAGGCGGAGCGTATGTCCCGGGAAGCGATGTACGACATCATCCGCTCCCCCCTGATCACGGAAAAGGCGACAGCCCTGTCCGAGAAAAATCAGGTCGGTTTTAAGGTCGCGATCACCGCGACGAAGCTGGAGATCAAGGTAGCGGTCGAGACGCTGTTCGGTGTGAAGGTTCTGGGTGTGAACACACTCATCCAGAAGGGGAAGGCCAAGCGCTTCAAGGGACGTCCCGGCCAGCGTTCGGATGTGAAGAAGGCGTTTGTCCAGCTTGCAGAAGGTCAGTCCATCGACCTGACCGCGAAGCTGGTCTGACGCGGGGTGACAAGAAATGGCATTGAAGCACTTTAATCCAGTTACCCCCAGCCTGCGCGGAACGGTTCTGATCGACCGCAAGGAGCTGTGGAAGGGCAAGCCCGTAAAGGGCCTGACCGAGGGGAAGAACAAGAGCGGCGGCCGTAACAACCACGGCCGCACCACCTCGCGTTTCATCGGTGGCGGACACAAGCAGTCCTATCGCTATGTTGACTTCAAGCGTCGCAAGTTCGACGTGGTCGGCACGGTGGAGCGTCTGGAATATGATCCGAACCGTACGGCGTTCATCGCGCTCATCAAGTATGAAGACGGTGAACTGGCCTATATCATCGCGCCGCAGCGCCTGAAGGCGGGTGACCAGGTTGTCGCGGGTGCGCGCGCCGACATCAAGCCGGGCAACGCGATGCCGCTGTCCGCGGTTCCGGTGGGCACGATCATCCACAACATCGAGCTCAAGGCCGGTGGTGGTGGCAAGATCGCACGTTCCGCTGGCACCTATGCTCAGCTGGTCGGCAAGGATATGGGTTACGCCCAGATCAAGCTGCAGTCCGGTGAGCTGCGTGTTGTCCGCGCGGAATGCATGGCGACCATTGGCGCCGTGTCCAACCCGGACAACATGAACCAGCATATGGGCAAGGCCGGCCGCAGCCGCTGGCTGGGCCGCCGTCCGCATAACCGTGGTGTTGTCATGAACCCGGTTGACCATCCGCATGGCGGTGGTGAGGGACGCACCTCGGGCGGGCGTCATCCGGTTACGCCATGGGGCAAGCCGACTAAGGGTTACAAGACCAGGGTCAACAAGCGTACGGACAGTCTGATCATCCGTCGCCGGAAGACCGGCAAGTAAGGGGCATTTAAGATGGCACGTTCCGTCTGGAAGGGCCCGTTCGTGGACGGGTATCTGCTGAACAAAGCCGATGCATCGCGCGCATCGGGCCGTAACGAAGTGATCAAGATCTGGTCGCGTCGATCCACCATCCTGCCGCAGTTCGTCGGGCTGACGTTCGGCGTCTATAACGGGCACAAATTCCTGCCCGTGCAGGTCTCCGAGAACATGGTGGGGCACAAGTTCGGTGAATTTTCGCCGACCCGTACCTTCACGGGTCATTCTTCGGACAAGAAAGCGAAGCGGGGCTGATCATGAGCAAGCCTAAGCATCCGCGCACGCTCGCGGAAACCGAAGCGCAGGCCATGACGCGGAACATCCGCATCAGCCCGCGCAAGCTGAACCTTGTTGCGGGTCTGATCCGCAACAAGCCGGCCGGGCAGGCGATCGCCACGCTCACTTTCTCCAAGCGGCGCATTGCCCAGCAGGTTAAGAAGACCCTGGAAAGTGCGATCGCCAACGCCGAGAACAACCATCAGCTGGACGTTGACCAGCTGGTTGTGGCCCGTGCAGAAGTGGGCAAGTCGATCGTGATGCGTCGTTTCCACGCACGTGGTCGTGGCCGTTCGGCCCGCATCGAGAAGTTTTTCAGCCACCTGACCATCGTTGTGGCTGAAAAGAAGTCCGAAGCTGAAACCGAAAAAAAGGCAGCCTGATCCATGGGACATAAAGTTAATCCGATCGGGCTGCGGCTCGGTATTAACCGGACATGGGACAGCCGCTGGTACGCTGATGCCGATTATGCGCGCCTGCTGCATGATGACCTGAAGCTGCGCGCGTACCTGCGCCGCAAGCTGTCTGGTGCGGGTGTGTCCCGTGTGGTTATCGAGCGTCCGGCCAAGAAGCCCCGCGTCACCATCTACGCGGCCCGTCCGGGTGTGGTGATCGGCAAGAAGGGGCAGGATATCGACGTGCTGCGCAAGGATCTGGCCCGTATGGCCAAGACCGATGTCGCGCTGAACATCGTCGAAATCCGCAAGCCGGAAATCGATGCGACCCTCGTGGCCGAGAACATCGCGCAGCAGCTCGAACGTCGCGTTGCGTTCCGTCGCGCCATGAAGCGCGCCGTGCAGTCCGCCATGCGCCTTGGCGCGCAGGGTATCCGGATCAACTGCTCGGGCCGTCTGGGCGGCGCGGAAATCGCGCGTATCGAGTGGTATCGCGAAGGTCGGGTGCCGCTGCATACGCTGCGTGCGGACATCGATTATGGTGTGGCGACCGCCAAGACGACCTATGGCACCTGTGGTGTGAAGGTCTGGATCTTCAAGGGCGAGATTCTTGCCCATGATCCGCTGGCGCAGGACCGTCGCGCCGCCGAACAGGCCCCGCAGCGCTGATCTGCGCGGTCAAATGGACCTAGATGCGCCAGGCGGCGCGTGAGGATTTAGAAAATGCTTTCTCCCAAGCGGACAAAGTACCGCAAGGCCCACAAAGGGCGCATTCATGGGTTGGCCAAGGGTGGCACAACCCTGAATTTCGGGGCTTTTGGCCTGAAGGCTCTCCAGCCTGAACGGATCACGGCCCGCCAGATCGAAGCTGCCCGTCGCGCCATTACCCGCGCCATGAAAAGAGCGGGTCGTGTCTGGATTCGGATCTTCCCTGATCTTCCGGTCTCGACAAAGCCCGCAGAAGTGCGTATGGGGTCCGGCAAGGGGTCGCCCGAATATTGGGTGGCTCGTGTGAAGCCGGGTCGAATTCTGTTCGAGATCGAAGGTGTGCCGCCGGAAGTCGCGCGTGAAGCGCTGGCTCTGGGCGCGGCGAAGCTGCCGATCAAGACAAAGTTCGTGACCCGTATCGGAGAGGCGTGAGATGGCGAAGGCAACAAAGCCGGCCGATCTGCGTGCCAAGACTGTTGAAGAACTGGATACGCTTCTCGTCGATCTGAAGCGCGAGCAGTTCAATCTTCGGTTTCAGCACGCGACCGGCCAGACCGAGGGGCAGTCCCGCATGCGTGAGGTCCGTCGTGACATCGCGCGTGTGAAGACGATTGCGACCGAAGTTGTGAAGAAGAGTTCCGCTGGCCAGGCGCCGGCAGTAAAGTCCTGAAGGGAGACGGGCGATGCCAAGGCGCGTCCTGACCGGAAGGGTAACCAGCGACAAGATGGACAAGACCGTAACGGTTCTTGTCGATCGTCGCGTTATCCATCCGTTGTATAAGAAGTTCATTCGTCGCTCGAAGAAATACGCGGCGCATGACGGCTTGAATGAATGCAAGGTGGGGGACATGGTGCGCATTGAAGAATGCCGGCCGATTTCCCGCCGCAAGACCTGGACTGTCGTTGTCCGGAATGGTCAGCCGCTCGCGGCTGCCGCCGGTGCCGCGTCTGGTACGCAGGCGTAAAGAAGGGCATAGACCATGATCCATCCCGAGACCAACCTTGACGTGGCCGACAATTCCGGTGCCCGTCAGGTGCAGTGCATCAAGGTGCTGGGCGGTTCCAAGCGGAAGACTGCCTCGGTCGGCGACGTGATTGTCGTGTCCGTCAAAGAGGCCATTCCCCGCGGGAAGGTAAAGAAGGGCGACGTTCACCAGGCGGTGATCGTCCGTACTTCCTACCCCGTGCGCCGTGCGGATGGCAGCGCCATCCGGTTTGACCGCAACGCGGCCGTGCTGATCAACAAGCAGCAGGAGCCGATTGGCACGCGTATCTTTGGCCCGGTCGTGCGCGAACTGCGTGCACGCAAGTTCATGAAGATCATCTCGCTGGCACCGGAGGTGCTGTAATGGCTGCTCGTATCAAGAAGGGTGACCAGGTTCTGGTCACCACTGGTGGTTCCAAGGGAATCCGTGGCGAGGTTGTTACAGTCCTGTCGGCGGCCAACAAGGCTGTCGTCCGTGGCGTGGCAATCGCCAAGCGGCATACCCGTCCGTCCCGCATGGGTGAGCAGGGGGGCATTATCCAGAAGGAAATGCCCGTGCACCTGTCCAACCTGAAGCTGATCGATCCCAAGAGCGGTGACCCGACCAAGGTGGGTTTCCGGGTTCTGGAAGATGGTCGCAAGGTTCGCGTCGCCAAGGCGACTGGCGAAATTATCGAAGGCTGAGGAGGCGGGTATGTCTGAAGTGAAAGAGGCCCGCCCTGCGCCGCGCATGCAGCAGCGTTACAGGAACGAGCTGCGCGCGAAGCTGCGCGAGGAATTCGGGTACGAAAACGAGATGCAGATTCCGCGTCTCGAAAAGATCGTCCTGAACATGGGCGTGGGCGAAGCCGCCGGCGACCAGAAGAAGCTGGATGCCGCCGTCAAGGAAATGACCCTGATCGCAGGGCAGAAGCCGGTCAAGACGGTTGCCAAGAAGGCGATTGCCGGGTTCAAGATCCGCGAGGGTCTGCCGATCGGGTGCAAGGTGACGCTGCGTCGTACGCAGATGTTCGAATTCCTCGACCGCTTTGTCACGATCGCCCTGCCGCGCGTGCGTGATTTCCGTGGGCTGCCGGCGAACAAGGGTTTTGACGGCCGTGGCAACTTCGCCATGGGCCTGAAGGAACAGATCGTCTTTCCGGAAATCGAATACGACAAGGTAGACGAAATCCGGGGCATGGACATCATCTTCGTGACCACCGCGAAGACGGATGCGGAAGCAAAGGCTCTGCTCAAGGCGTTTGATCTGCCCTTCGCTGCATAAAAATGTAGCGAAAGGGCTTCCGTCTGAAGTCCAGAAGACCTAATAGACACGTTGTTTGGAAAACCGTTGGGAATGGCCCGACAGGTTCCGGAGGGTAAAACAAGGTATGGCCAAAATTTCCGCCGTTAACCGGAATGTCAAGCGCGAGCGCATGGCAACCCGGGACCGGGCTAAGCGGACAGCATTAAAGAACATCATCATGGATCGGTCTTTGCCGGTTGAAGATCGTTTCGATGCATCGCTCAAGCTTGCTGAACTTCCTCGCAATGGGTCGCGCGTGCGCGTGCGCCTGCGCTGCAAGTTGACGGGGCGTCCGCGCGCCAATTACAGAAAGTTCGAACTCTGCCGTATCGCCCTGCGCGACCTGGCCTCCAATGGTCAGATCCCGGGTATGGTCAAATCGAGCTGGTAAGGGCAGGGAACGATGTCACTTTCTGATCCTTTGGGTGATCTGCTCACCCGGATCCGCAATGCGCAGCGTGCACGGCATGCCGCATGCGTCGCGCCGGCTTCCAAGCTGCGCGCCAGTGTCCTGGAGGCCCTGCGCCGTGAGGGATATATCCGTGGTTTCTCCCGTGAGGAACTGCGCAAGGGCGTAGCCCAGCTGCGTATCGAGCTGAAGTATCTCGATGGCGAGCCGGTCATTAAAGAAATCCACCGTGTGTCCAAGCCGGGGCGCCGCGTCTATTCCAAGATCAAGGAACTGCCGCGTGTCTATGCCGGGCTGGGTGTGTCGATCCTGTCGACCCCGCGCGGTGTCCTGTCCGATGCGGAGGCCCGCGCTGCCAATGTTGGCGGTGAAGTCCTCTGTCGTGTGTTCTGAGGAGGGATAAATGTCGCGAGTGGGCAAATATCCCGTCGAAGTTCCGTCGGGTGTGCAGGTTTCCATTGCTGATGGCGTGCTGACGGCAAAGGGCAAGCTGGGCGAACTCAAGCTGCCGCTGTCCCGTCATGTTGCGGTCGACGTTGCGGACGGCAAGGTCGCGGTCAAGCCGAACGATACCGCGGCTCAGGCCCGTATGATGTGGGGAACGACCCGTTCCCTGATCGCGGGAATGGTCAAGGGCGTGTCCGAAGGGTTTTCCAAGACGCTGGAAATCACCGGAACGGGTTATCGCGCGGCGGTGCAGGGCAAGAACCTGGTCATGAACCTCGGCTATTCGCATGACATCGTCTATGCGATTCCCGAAGGGATCAAGATCACGACGCCGCGTCCGACCGCTGTCACTGTCGAAGGCATCGACAAGCAGCGTGTCGGGCAGGTTGCGCTTGACATCCGTAGCTTCCGCAAGCCCGAGCCCTACAAGGGCAAGGGTGTCCGTTATGAAACGGAAACCATCCGTCGCAAGGAAGGCAAGAAGAAATAATGAGCACGCAGAAGGATCTGCGGGAACGGCGGCGCCAGCGTCTCCGTTTCCAGCTTCGCCGCAAGAGCGGTGGCCGTCCGCGTCTGTCGGTGTTCCGTTCGGGCAAGAACATCTACGCCCAGGTGATCGACGACGCTGCCGGCCGTACACTGGCCGCGGCATCGTCGCTGGACAAGGATCTGCGCTCCACCCTGTCGGGTGGCACGGACGTCAAGGCGGCGGGTGCGGTTGGCAAGCTTCTGGCGGAACGCGCGGTGGCTGCCGGTGTGTCGAAGGTCGTTTTCGACCGCGGCGCTTATCTCTATCATGGGCGTATCAAGGCCCTGGCGGAGGCTGCCCGTGAGGGCGGTCTCTCGTTCTGACGAAAGGGTCACGCATAATGGCACGTGAACCGAGAGAAGGCGGCCGGGGTGGTCGCGATCGCGACCGCGAGGGCGATGATCTGGTCGACAAGCTGGTCACGATCAATCGTGTTGCGAAGGTTGTAAAGGGCGGTCGTCGCTTTGCATTCGCGGCACTGGTCGTGGTTGGTGACCAGAAGGGACGCGTCGGGTTTGGCGCGGGCAAGGCCCGTGAGGTTCCCGAAGCGATCCGCAAGGCAACCGACCGTGCGAAGCGCGCGATGATCCGCGTTCCGATGAAGGAAGGCCGTACGCTGCATCACGATGTGGCCGGTCATTTCGGGGCGGGCAAGGTCGTGCTGCGGTCCGCGGATGCGGGCACGGGCATCATTGCCGGTGGTCCGATGCGCGCGGTGTTCGAGAGCCTGGGCATCAACGACGTGGTGGCCAAGTCCCTTGGAACCCGTAACCCGCACAACATGGTCAAGGCGACATTCGCCGCGCTGGAGCGTTGCGCCAGCCCGCGTTCGGTCGCCAACCGCCGTGGCAAGAAGGTTTCGGACATTCTGGGGCGTCGCGAGGCGGCGGTAGCGACGGAGGCTTCGGCTGATGTCTGATACCAAGGCTACTGTTCGCGTCACCCAGGTGCATTCCGGGAACGGGCGCAAGCCGGGCCAGCAGGCTACGCTGGTTGGTCTCGGCCTGAACAAGATCGGTCGGACGCGTGAACTGGAGGATACGCCTTCAGTTCGCGGCATGATCCGCAAGGTGTCCCACCTGATCAGGGTGGAGGATTGAAATGAACCTGAACGAACTCCGTGACAACGAAGGCGCGCGTTACAGCAAGAAGCGCCTTGGTCGTGGTATCGGCTCCGGCAAGGGCAAGACGTCCGGCAAGGGCGTGAAGGGCCAGAAGGCGCGTTCCGGCGTGTCGCTGAACGGTTTTGAAGGCGGTCAGCTGCCGATCTACCGGCGTCTGCCCAAGCGTGGATTCAAGAACATCTTCCGCAAGGAATATGCCGTCGTGAATCTGGGCGCGCTGGACAAGGCGATTGCTGCGGGCAAGCTCGATGCCAAGGCCCTCGTGACCGAGGAAGTCCTGGCCAAGGCGGGTCTGGTTGGCTCCGGTCGTTTTGCCGGTATCCGTCTTCTGGCGGATGGCGAACTGAACCATGCCGTCACGATCGAAGTGGCTGGAGCTTCGGCCGGTGCCGTGGCCGCCGTTGAAAAAGCGGGCGGCAAGGTGCAGGTCAAGGCGCAGAAGCAGCAGGCTCCTGCCGCAGAATGACCGTTTCCGGGCACAGACGCGTTCTGTCCCCGAAGCATAATAAAAGCGATGCTGCTTGCACTTGGCGGGCGCATCGCTTTATTACTTTCTGCGGTTTTTTTTATCATGACAGCGTCCCGTTTCCAGCGGTGACGCTGTTCTTGTGAAAGGATGGGCGCATGGCCTCCGCGGCCGAACAGTTGGCTGCCAATCTGAATTTCAGCTCCTTTGCCAACGCGACGGAACTGAAGAAGCGCATCTGGTTCACGCTGGGTGCGCTGATCGTGTATCGGATCGGCACCTATATTCCCGTTCCTGGCGTCGATGCGACGGTCATGGGGCAGCTTCTGGCCCGGCACCAGGGCGGCATACTTGGCATGTTCGACATGTTCACGGGTGGTGCGCTGGGGCGCATGACCGTGTTCGCGTTGAATATCATGCCCTACATCAGCGCCTCGATCATCGTGCAGCTGATGTCGGCGGCGATTCCCTCGCTTGAGGCGCTGAAAAAGGAAGGTGAGGGCGGTCGGCGCAAGCTGAATGAATATACGCGCTACCTGACCGTGATCATCGCGCTGTTCCAGGCCTACGGTATCGCGATCGGGCTTGAGAACATGCATACGGAAGCTGGATCGGCCGTCGTGTCGCCCGGCATATTCTTCATCGTTTCGTGTGTGCTGACCCTTGTGGGCGGGACCATGTTCCTGATGTGGCTGGGTGAGCAGATCACGTCTCGCGGGGTGGGGAACGGCATTTCGCTGATCATCTTCGCCGGTATCGTGGCCAATCTTCCCAATGCGATGGTGAGCCTTTTCCAGCTTGGCTATACCGGGGCGCTTTCGCCCTTCTTCGTAATGGTCTTTCTGGTGTTGGCCGCCGTCACCATTGCGTTTATCGTCTTCATGGAACTGGCGCAGCGGCGCGTGGTCATCCAGTACCCCAAGCGGCAGGTCGGCCAGCGGATGTTCGGTGGCGATTCGACCCACATGCCGCTGAAGGTCAATACGGCGGGCTCGATTCCACCGATCTTCGCGTCGTCCGTCCTGCTGATTCCGGTCACGATTTCCGGCTTCATGAATAACAGTTCGCTGCCGGGATGGCTGTCCTTCCTGGGGCAGGAACTGGGGCAGGGACAGCCGCTTTACATGCTGTTCTATGCGGGGATGATCGTATTCTTCTCCTACTTCTATGCGGCGGTGACCTTCAACCCGCAGGAAACGGCGGAGAACCTGCGCAAGCAGGGGGGGTTCGTGCCGGGTATCCGTCCGGGTGCGAATACGGCCACCTTCTTTGACAGGATTCTCACGCGCATCACCACCATCGGCGCGCTGTATCTTGTCGCTGTCTGCCTGTTGCCGCAGATCCTGATCAGCCATTACAACGTGCCATTCTATTTTGGTGGCACCAGTCTGATCATTATCGTGACCGTGACGATCGATACGGTGACCCAGGTGCAGTCTCACCTCGTCGCGCACCAGTATCAGGGACTCATGCGCAGGGGACGGGGCAGAAAGGGCAGAATGCGTTGAATATTATTTTTCTTGGACCGCCGGGCGCCGGAAAGGGCACCCAGGCCAAGCGGTTGGAAGAACGGTATGGAATCGCCCAGATTTCGACGGGCGACATGCTTCGGGCCGAAGTCGCGGCGGGAAGCCCGCTGGGGCAGAAGGTCAAGAGCATCATGGCGGAAGGCGGGCTGGTGCCCGACGACCTGATCATTGCGATGATCGAGAGCCGCATCCAGCAGCCGGACTGTGCCCACGGGTTCATTCTGGATGGCTTCCCGCGCACGCGGGCGCAGGCGGAGGCGCTGGACACCATGCTGGCACGCAGCGGGCGGCATATCGACGCCGTGCTGCTGCTGGACGTGGATGAAAACGCCCTCGCTGACCGGATTGCGGGCCGCTATACCTGCGCCAAGTGTGGCGCCGGGTACAACGACCTGTTCAAGCGGCCGAAGGTGGCCGGTACCTGCGATGTGTGCGGGGGCCACGAATTCATCCGCCGTGAGGACGACCGGCGCGATACCGTGGCCGCAAGGCTGCGGGCCTACCGCGAACAGACGGCGCCGATCCTGCCTTATTACGAGGCGGAGAAGCGTCTGTACCGTGTGGATGGCATGGCGGATATTGATGCGGTGACCCGGGAAGTCTTTGGTGTTATCGATCGTATCACTAAAAAGTGATGCAAAATAATTGACTCGGAAGGGGGCGCCGGTATATTGCGCGCCCTCAAGGTATGAGCGTCGCATGAGTCGGTCACGATGACACGGCAGGTGCGGCCTGAATGAATGATGATGGGGTTGGCCGGTTTCAAGCCGGTATGTTCACGGCGCTCCTGCCAGATAGGGCAGGTGGTGTGAAGCAGCCCTGCCTGAATGTTAGTGCCCCGAAAGGGCGGACGAGGAGTAAGTGGCGTGGCGCGTATTGCCGGCGTGAACATCCCAACCAACAAGCGGGTTACAATTGGCCTGCGCTATATCTATGGTATCGGGGCTACCAAGGCCCAGGCGATCTGCGATCAGCTGGCGATCCCGGCCGAGCGCCGCGTGAACGAACTGTCGGATGACGAGATCGGCAAGATCCGTGAACTCATCGACAGCGAGTATCGCGTTGAAGGTGATCTTCGCCGTGAAGTGGCGATGAACATCAAGCGTCTGATGGACCTGGGTTGCTATCGTGGTCTGCGTCATCGGCGTGGGCTGCCTGTCCATGGTCAGCGGACACATACCAACGCCCGTACCCGCAAGGGTAAGGCCGTGGCTATTGCGGGCAAGAAGAAGGCTACCCGCTAATCAGCGGATTGCCCGGTATGCATGGGGCGGTATGCGTCCCATGCACCGTTTGAACTGACAGGATCGAGAAAACTATGGCGAAAGCTGCGGCTCCGCGTATTCGCAAGAAAGAGCGGAAAAACATCATTTCCGGGGTGGCGCATGTGCTGTCCACCTTCAACAACACCATGATCACCATCTCGGACGCCCAGGGCAATGCGATTGCCTGGTCCTCCGCTGGTGCCCAGGGCTTCAAGGGTTCGCGCAAGTCCACGCCGTACGCGGCGCAGGTTGCCGCGGAAGACGCGGGCCGCAAGGCGCGTGAGCACGGCATGGAGACGCTGGAAATCGAGGTGTCCGGTCCGGGTTCGGGGCGTGAGAGCGCACTGCGCGCCCTGCAGGCTGTCGGTTTTTCGATCACGGCCATTCGTGACATGACGCCAGTCCCGCATAACGGCTGCCGTCCGCGCAAGCGCCGTCGCGTCTGATCCGCAATCTGTAAGTCGTATTCCCCCGCATGCGGGGGAAGATTGTCATTCCGGTATCTCCATGTGGGGTACCATCTGTCGCCCTCGCGGGCGGCAGATCAGTCTTGAAAGGCCATTACCTTGGTCCTCCAGAAAAACTGGCAATCCCTGATCAAGCCGGAAAAGCTGGAAGTCGAACCGGGGGCGGAACCTTCACGTGTTGCCACCGTCGTGGCCGAGCCGCTGGAACGCGGCTTTGGCATGACGCTGGGCAATGCGATCCGTCGGGTTCTGCTGTCGTCCCTGCAGGGGGCTGCGGTTACGGCAATCCAGATTGACGGCGTGCTGCATGAATTCTCGTCGGTGGCGGGTGTTCGTGAAGACGTGACCGATATCGTCCTGAACATCAAGCAGCTTGCCCTGCGCATGCATGGTGAGGGACCCAAGCGCATGGTGCTGACGGCCACGGGGCCGGGCGAAGTGCGTGCGGGCCAGATCCAGACCGGCCATGACATCGAGGTCATGAACCCCGACCTGGTGATCTGCACCCTTGATGAAGGGGTGAAGTTCGGGATGGAATTCACCGTGAACATGGGCAAGGGCTATGTTCCGGCTGCGGCGAACCGCCCGGAAGATGCGCCGATTGGCCTGATCCCGGTTGACGCCATCTATTCACCCGTGCGGCGTGTGTCCTACAAGGTCGAACAGACCCGCGTGGGGCAGGTGACGGATTATGACCGTCTGCTGCTTACGGTTGAGACGAACGGCGCGGTGACGCCTGAAGATGCCGTGGCGCTTGCCGCGCGTATCCTGCAGGATCAGCTCCAGCTCTTCATCAACTTCGACGAACCGCGCACGGTCCGTACGGAAGAACCGCAGGATGACCTGCCGTTCAACCGGAACCTGCTGCGCAAGGTTGATGAGCTTGAACTGTCGGTCCGTAGCGCGAACTGCCTGAAGAACGACAACATCGTCTATATCGGTGATCTGGTTCAGAAGACCGAGCAGGAGATGCTGCGCACCCCGAACTTCGGCCGCAAGTCGCTGAACGAGATCAAGGAAGTCCTGACCGCCATGGGGCTTTCACTGGGTATGAATGTCCCGGCCTGGCCGCCGGAAAATATCGAAGATCTGGCAAAGAGGCTCGACGAGCCGTTCTGATCCTCTGAACCGGAAAAACAGGAAATTACATCATGCGTCACGGTGTTGCCGGCCGTAAGCTCGGCGTTACCTCGTCCCATCGACTGGCCATGTTTCGCAACATGGCTGTCGCCCTGATCAAGCACGAACAGATCACCACCACCCTGCCCAAGGCGAAGGAACTGCGCCCGGTTGTGGAAAAGCTGATCACGCTGGGCAAGCGTGGTGATCTGCATGCCCGCCGCCAGGCTTTCGCCCAGCTGCGTGACGACAAGATCGTGTCCAAGCTGTTCGCCACGGTGGCGGATCGGTACAAGACGCGCTCGGGTGGTTACACCCGCGTGCTGCGTGCCGGCATGCGCCATGGTGACGCTGCCGATATGGCGGTGATCGAACTGGTGGATCGCGATGTCTCGGCCAAGGGGCAGGATAGCGGCCCGCGCCCGGAAACGGCGCAGGAAGCTGATCTGGCTGCCTGAGAGACATTGTCTTTCCCTGAAAAGCCCGGCTTTGGCCGGGTTTTTTTGTGTTCATTTTTAATCTAACATTTTTCTATCGTTATATAGATATTCAATCCATATTGTGTATGTTTAAAAAGGGCATCAATACGCAGGGCGTATCCTGCATTTCCGACAGGGCTTTATTCATGACAGGACCGAATTTCAGGCGTGCATTCCGTCGCGGCTTTTATGCTCTTGTGGCCATGATTGGACTGGGTGGGGGCGCGCAGGCCGCAACGGTGCGGGTGGGTTACATCCCCGTCATCGGTTCGGCGCCGCTTTTTGTCATGCAGGGCAAGAACTGGGCGCATGATGCGGGTATCGACCTGCAACTGGTCCGCTTCCAGTCCGGGCCGCAGGCGGTGCAGGCGCTGGTTTCGGGCCAGATTGATGCGTACGTGGCGGGGGTCCTGCCGCTTTTGCAGGCGCGGGCGCATGGGGTGAATGTCAAGGTCGTGGCCAGCGCCGCGATCGAGGAGCTGGAGGTCGTGGCGCGTGGCGCGCTGGCTTCGGGGTTGCCCGAACAGCCCAGGGCGCTGACGCCGGAAGCCCTCCGGCAGCGCTTTGCCGATTTTGCGTCCGTAACGGACCGCACGCCCAAGATTGCCGCCCAGCCGCAGGGCTCGGTGCCCGATACCCTGCTGCGCTACTGGCTGAAGGCGCGCAACGGACTCGACCCGGCGCGGGTGGCCAACATCATTGGGATTGATATCGATGCGGCCCAGCAGGCATTCTTGGCGGGCGCCGTGGATGGTGCGATCCTGCGTGAACCGGCGCTGACCATTATCCGCCACCGGATTCCGGGCATGCGGGTGCTGGCGACCGGCCATGACCTGATGCCCGGCCAGCCCGGCTCCGTGCTGGCGATCGTGAATGAAAACGCGCCCGACCGGGCCGCGTGGAAAGGCCCGTTCATAGCCAGTTTCGTCAAGGCGACGCATCTGCTGGCCACTGATCCGGAGCAGGTCGAGCCTTATGTGCAGCAGGCGCTGGGCGGTGGCATGCTGCCACGCGAAATCATTATCGAGGCGCTGAAGGCATCCGCATCGGGTTACGTGTCCGATCCCGCCGCCATTGTTACCGCCGTGGGCCAGTTGCAGGATTTTCAGGTCCAGATGGGCGTGCTGCGCAAGGCGGAACCGGTCGCGGCCCTGTTTGATCTGGACAGTTACCGGCAGATCCCGCAGTGAGCCTGAAGGGATCCGTCCTGCTGCGCCCCCTGCTGGGGGCGGTTGGCCTGATACTGCTGTTCGGGGGCTGGGAGGCCGCGATCCGGCTTGGATGGGTGCCGTTCGGGCTGTTGCCTGCCCCCTCCACCCTGGGCCCGGCCTGGCTGGAGGAGGTGCGTAACGGGGCGTGGCTACAGGCGATCAGGGATAGTCTGACGCATTACCTGAGCGGGCTGGTGATCGGATCCGTGCTGGGCGCGGTGATCGGGCTGCTCTGCGGGGCGATGCCGGTGCTCGATGCGCTGCTCTCGGGGGTGGTGCGGGTATTGCGCCCCATTCCGGGGCTGGCATGGGTGCCCTTCGCCATCCTGTGGTTCGGGCTGAATACCGCGGGCGCCACGTTTGTCATCGCCATTTCGGTCTTCTGGATCAATTTCTATGCGGCCTACGGGGCCGTCCATGCCATCGACCCGGAATTGTACGAGGTGGCGGCCTCGTTCGGTCATGGCGGGTTCTGGGCGCGGATGCGGACCGTGGTGGTCCCCGGCTCGGCCCCCGGCCTGCTGGCGGGGCTGCGCACGGGGCTGGGGCAGGCGTGGATGTCGGTCGTGGCGGCGGAACTGTTTGGCGTGCCGGGTATCGGGGCGCGCATGATGCAGGCCTCCAGCCTGCTGGCGACCGATCTGGTGGTGGTCTACATGCTGACCATGGCCCTGCTATACGCCCTGACCGATACGCTGTTCATGATGGTGCGCAAACGGTTGATGGGCTGGCAGGGATGAATACGGTCATGACGGACCCCACCGCGCAAGCGGGTCGGGAGGCGGATGTCGTCGTGCGGCTGGATGATATCGGCCTGTCGCATGACGGGGGGCGCAGCTTTATCCTGCGCCACGTGAACCTGGAAATACGGCGCGGCGAATTCGTGGCCCTGCTTGGCCCGTCCGGTGTGGGCAAATCCACATTGCTGCGCGTCATCATGGGGCTCGTACCGCCGGGCGAGGGGCAGGTCATCCTGAACTCCCCCGCCGCCACCGCGCACCGGCCCACGGCCATGGTGTTTCAGGATGCCAAGCTCATGCCGTGGCGCAGCGTGGTGCGTAATGTGGAACTGGGCCTGGAGGGGCTGGGTCTGGCGGCAGCCCGGCGCCGTGCGCGCGCCATGGCGGCGCTGGAGCTTGTCGGCCTGGCGGATATGGCGGGCAGGTGGCCCCGCCAGCTTTCCGGTGGCCAGCGCCAGCGCGTGGGTGTGGCCCGCGCCCTGACGGTGGAGCCGGACCTGCTGCTTATGGATGAGCCCTTTGGCGCGCTGGATGCGATCACCCGCAGCGCGTTGCAGCTTGAACTGCTGCGTATCCATGAGCGCACGCAGGCGACCGTGCTGTTTGTCACCCATGACCTTGAGGAAGCGCTGACCCTGGCTGACCGGATCATCATTCTTGAAGGGCGCCCGGCTGGTGTGCGCGGGGATTTTCCCGTTGGTCCCCGCCCGCGCGATCATTCCGCGCCGCCCATGCGCGCCATGGGCGAGCGGATGAAGATGCTCATCGCGGGGGAAGCGGACCCGGGCGTGGTTGCGGCCTATTGGCAGGCATCCGAGATATGATAAGTCTGCCCCAGGGCCTGACCCGCCACGTGCGGGCCTGAAGGCACGGGAGTAGGAAGGGGAAGGCTGGCTGTCTCTCTTCCCCGGTGGCAAGCAAGGGAATACAGAGCATGACGAATCCCCCCAATCTTGAAGCACATCTTGAGGCGGGTATCG
Source organism: Komagataeibacter sp. FNDCR2 (assembly GCF_021295395.1). Lineage (NCBI taxonomy): Bacteria > Pseudomonadati > Pseudomonadota > Alphaproteobacteria > Acetobacterales > Acetobacteraceae > Komagataeibacter > Komagataeibacter sp. FNDCR2. The sequence continues at coordinate 1,211,288 of NZ_JAIWOU010000001.1, read as the reverse complement.
GTCGCCTTCAGGACGGTCTGGATGGCTTTGCGGGGGAGTCCGGCACCCCGCTATCGGGCCGTATGCGTAACGCCGGCGGGCTGGCGCAGCAGGGGCTGGGCGAGATTTGCGACACCGTGCGTGATTTTACCGCCGACCGCCCGCTATTCGCCCTGCTGGGGGCTTCGTTCGTGGGCTTTGTCTTGACCCTCATCTCCCGGCGGCGGCGTTAAAGGCAACGTAACTGGTACTGTTGCGTTGTTGGTAATGTCTTGAGTGATTTGCGGGGAAAAATGCCATGCTGAAACTGGCGCTGTTTTTTTTGATTGTTTCGCTACTGGCCGGGCTGTTCGGTTTCAGTGGTATTTCCGCCGCGTCGGCCGGGATCGCAAAAATACTGTTCTTCATCGCCATTGTGGCGTTTGTGATCGTGGCGTTGATCATCCTGTTTTCGGCCAGGTCGCTATTCAATTAGCGGCGGGTCATGCCGGAACCCCCTGTGGCCACGCCGCAGGGGGTTTTTTCATGCCTACTGGTTGGTGTCCTTCTGGATGAAGGACGGGAGCAGGGGATTGTCCTTCTGAAGTGAATTCTTGGATGGCAGGCGCGAGGCTTCCCATCCCCCCCCCAGCGCCTGCACCAGGCCCACGCTGTCCACCATGCGCTGCTGCTGGATGCCCAGCAGGGTTTCGGCATCGCTCAGGGCGGAATTCTCGTTGGTGATGACGGTTGTATAGATTTCGGTGCCCGCCATGTACTGGTTGAGCGAAACCTCGACCGTGCGGTTGGCGAAATCCAGCGCCTTTTCCTGCTGCACCGCCTGCTGGGCCAGAATGCGCAGGTTGGAAAGCTGGTCTTCCGTATTCTGCAATGCCGTCAGCACCGTCTGGCGGTAGGCGGCGACGGCGCTGTCATACTGGGCGTTGGCTTCATGCACGGCGGCGGTGCGCGAGCCGCCTTCAAACAGGATTTCGGTGGCGGATGCGCCCAGCGCCCAGACGCGGTTCATCGCCTGCATGAGCGATGTCACCGGGTCGCCCCCGCTTTGTGAATAGCTGGCGTTGATGGTGATGTCCGGATAGAACGCCGCCATGTCCGCGCCGATCATGGCGTTGTATTCCTCCATCGCGCGTTCCGCCGCCGCGATGTCCGGGCGGCGTTGCAGCAGGTCGGCCGGGACCGTAACCGGAATGGGTGGAATGGTGCGCGACAGTTCGGCGGGCGCAAGCGTGAGATCGGCAGGAGGCTTGCCGATCAGCACGGCGATCGCATGTTCGTACTGCGCGCGGTTGATGCCCGCCTGCACCAGCGAGGCCCGGTTCTGCTCCAGCGTGGTACGGGCCTGAAGCACGGCGGTCGGGTCCGCCGTGCCGGCGTCGAACTGGTTCTGGGTGATCTCGAGTGCCTGCTCGTTGAAATGGACGTAACGCTGCAACAGGTCGGTCAGGCTGTCCTGGTAGCGCAGGTTGAAATAGGCCGTGGCGAGCTGCGCCTGATAGGACAGGGTGGCATTGGCCAGATCGGCCGCGCTGGCCTGCGCCGCGGTAACCTGTTCCTGTATCTGGCGGCGGATCCGGCCCCATACGTCAATGTCCCAGCTCGCGCTCGGGCCGATGTCATAGGTGTTGTAGGTGGTGCCCGCCCGGGCGTAGTTGCTGCCGGAGGAGGACAGCGATCCCGCCCCGTGCCCGTTGCGGTTGAAGCCCAGGCTGCCGCTTATGGTGGGGAAAAGCTGGGCGCGCACGCTGTCGATCATGGCGCGCGCGTTGCGGTAGTTGGCTTCGTACTGCTTGATGTTCTGGTTGGAAATCGCGACCTGCGCCTCCAGACCGTTGAGTATGGGGTCGTTATAGATGGTCCACCAGTCATGCTTGGGCAGGGCGGCCATCTGCGGGTCCGCCTTTTCCCAGCCGGGTTCGGGGTGCAGTTCCTTGAAATGGGTGGAAACGATCGCGGCAGGACGGTGGTATTTCGGCCCGACCATGCAGCCGGCCAGTGCCACGAGCGGCAGGGCCGCCAGCACAAGGCGGCATGACCCGCGCGGGGCGTGGGGCGGGCGGATGCGGGCATGGCTGCGGGATGGCGTGGAAGGGGTCATCCGGTTCAGGAATCCTGCTGGGGGGAGAGACGATGGCGCCGGGACAGCCGCCCGTACAGCCGGTTGAAACGTGTGCGGCAGACAATCGCGAGCCGGTCGAGGTAAAGATAGACCACCGGCGTTGTATAAAGTGTCAGCGCCTGACTGACGAGCAGCCCCCCCACGATCGCGATTCCCAGCGGGCGGCGCAGTTCCGAACCATAGCCGTGGCCGAAAATGAGCGGCAGCGCCCCCAGGGCGGCGGCGAAGGTGGTCATCATGATCGGGCGGAAGCGCAGCAGGCAGGCGGTGCGGATGGCGTCGAGCGGCGTATGCCCTTCATCGCGTTCGGCGGTCAGGGCGAAATCTACCAGCATGATCGCGTTTTTCTTGACGATGCCGATCAGCAGGATCACCCCGATCATGGCGATGAGCGAGAATTCCTCGCCAAAGACCTGCAGGGCCAGCAGCGCCCCCACCCCGGCCGAGGGCAGGGTGGACAGGATGGTCAGCGGGTGGACATAGCTTTCATACAGGATGCCCAGCGTCATGTACACCGCCGCCAGCGCCGCCAGGATCAGTAACGGTTCATTATTGACCGATTTCTGGAACTGCGCGGCGTTCCCGGCAAAGCTGCCCTGGATATTGGCGGGCATGTGCAGGCGCACGGCCTCCTCGTTGATGATCTGCACCGCCTGACTGAGCGAGACGCCATTGGCCAGGTTGAACGAGATGGTGCTGGAAACGGACTGCCCCGCATGGTTGACGCTGAGCGCCGTCAGCGCGGGCCTGAGGACCGAGACCAGCGTCAGCGGCACCATCCCTTCCGAACTGGTTGAAACGGCTGACCCGCTGGAGGTGCTGTTGCCGCCCGCCAGCGTATTGGCGATCTGGTTGCGAAACGACTGCGCGCTGAGCTGGGATGCGGTGGTGCCGGTGTCGGGACGCACCCGGATGGTGTTGGACTGCGTGCCCCCCCCGGCCGATCCCCCCGCCACACTGACCCAGACCTGCTTGAGCGTTCCCGGATCCTGCCAGAAACGGGGTTCGACCTCCATCACCACGCGGTACTGGTTGAGCGGGTTGTAGATGACCGAGGCCGCGCGCTGGCCATAGGCGTCGAACAGGGTATTGGACACAAGCTGCGGCGTGATGTTGAGGCGGCTGGCCGTATCGCGGTCCACCACCACGTCCAGCGCCGATCCACCCTGGAGCACGTCCGATGAGATGTCGGACAGTTCACGGTGTTTCTGGAGCGCGGTGACAAGCTGCGGGGTCCATTTGTACAGATCCTGCGATGAATCGGACTGGAGCGAATACTGGTAGGCCGCGTTGCTCTGCCGCCCCCCGATGCGCAGTTGCCCCGGCGCCGAGGCGTAGAACTGCGCGCCCACCATCGCACGCAATCGGCGCGAGATGCGCGCGATGGTGAGTGCGGGCGGGTCGGTGCGCAGGGACTTGTCCTTGAGCACCACGAACAGGTTGGCCTGGTTGGACGTGCCGCGCCCGCCCATGAACCCCATGACGCGCGACACGTCCCGGTCGGCCATGATGGCCTTCTGCACGGTGGCGATCTTGCCCTGCATGGCCTGGAACGAGATCGACTGGTCACCCTGCAGGTGTCCCATCAGCATGCCCGTATCGGATTCGGGAAACAGGCCCTTGGGCATCTTGATGAACAGGCCGACCATGATGGCGATGGTCACCGGCAGCGACAGGATGGTCAGCCGCCGGTGCGTGATCGCCCATTCCAGCGACTGCGCGTAGCCCTGCTGGGCGGCATGGAGCGCATGCTCCAGCAACCGCCCGATTCGCCCCATGATTCCCTTTGATGGCGTGGCCTCATGGCGGCGCAGCAGGCGCGATGTCATCATGGGGGTCAGCGAGAGCGACAGCACCATGGAGATGACGATGGTGATGGACATCGTCATGGCGAATTCATGGAACAGCCGCCCCGCCACACCGCTGAGCAGCAGGATGGGCAGGAACACCGCGATCAGCGATACGGTAATGGACATGACCGTGAACGCGACTTCACGCGCGCCCAGCAGCGTGGCCTGCAGGCGGTCCATGCCCGCCTCCATGTGGCGGCTGATGTTTTCCACCACCACAATGGCGTCATCCACCACGAACCCCGTGGAAATGGTCAACGCCATGAGCGACAGGTTATCGAGCGAATACCCCATCAGTTTCATGGCGCCAAAGGTGGTGATGATGGAGGTCGGCACCACGATGGCCGGGATGATGGTGACACGCGGTGAACGCAGGAACACCAGCACTACCAGCACCACCAGCACGACGGACAGGACAAGCGTGAACTGCGTGTCGGCCAGGGCCGCGCGGATGGTGGTGGAGCGGTCCATGAGATCGCCAAGATCCACATCCCCCGGCAGCGCCGCGCGCAGGGTGGGCAGCTTGGCGCGGATCTGGTCGTTGGTGCTGATGATGTTGGCCCCGGCCTGCGCGAAGATGATGGCCAGGACAGCGGGCTTGCCATCGACATACCCGGCGTTGCGCACGTCCTCCACGCTGTCGCGCACATAGGCCACATCCGCCAGCCGCACGGGGCGGCTGTCATGGTAGGCCACGATCAGGTCGCGGTAGGCCTGCGCGTTATGCACCTGGTCATTGGTGGCGAGTATGAAGCGGCTGTCGCCCTGGTCGATGAAGCCCTTGGGCGTATGCGCGTTGGCCGAGGCGAGGGCCGCGCGGATATCCTCGAACCCGATGCCGAATTTGTACAGCGCCAGCGGGTTCATTTCCACCCGCACCGCCGGCAGCGAACTGCCGCCGATTTCGACCTGCCCCACCCCCTGTATCTGTGAGAGATGCTGTTGCAGCACGTTCGACGCCAGATCGTATAACTGCGGGGCCGTGCGCGTCCGGGATGTCAGCGCCAGGATCATGACCGGCGCGCCGTTGGGGTTGGCCTTGAAGTAGCTGGGATTCTGCCGCAGCGATGTGGGCAGGTCGGCATGCGCGGCCTGAAGGGCGGCTTCCACGTCGCGGGCCGCGCCATTGATGTCGCGGTCCAGCGAGAACTGTAACGTGATCCGCGCCTGGTTGGCGGAGGACTGGGACGTCATTTCCGTCAGCCCCGCGATCGCACCCAGATGGCGCTCCAGCGGGGCGGCGACCGAGCTTGCGATTTCCTCGGGCGAGCCGCCGGCCTGCCGCGCCTGCACCTGTATGACCGGGAAGTCGATATTGGGCAGGTCGGCCACCGGCAGCGTGACAAAGCCGATCACGCCCCCCAGCAGCAGCGCCACCGTCAGCAGGATCGTGGCCACCGGCCTGCGTACGAACAGGGCGAGCGGGTTCATGTTCATGCAGGGGCCTGCGGCCCGGGCAGGCCATCGGTGTGGTCACCATCCGCCCCGATGAACCTTGCGCGCAGCTTCTGGCTGATCCCGTCCATGAGCAGGTAGATGACCGGCGTGGTGAACAGCGTCAGCAACTGGCTGACCAGCAACCCCCCCACAATGGCGATGCCCAGCGGGCGGCGCAGTTCCGAGCCGGTGCCGGTTCCAATGACCATGGGCACCGCCGCCAGCATGGCGGCCAGCGTGGTCATGAGGATGGGCCGGAAGCGCAGCAGGGCGGCATGGCGGATGGAGGCGATGGGCGACATCCCTTCGACCCGTTCGGCCTCCAGTGCGAAGTCGATCATCATGATGGCGTTTTTCTTGACAATGCCGATCAGCAGCACAAGGCCGATGATGCCCATGACATCCAGCCCCGCCCCGGTCATCCACAGCGCCAGCAACGCACCAATCCCGGCCGAGGGCAGGGTGGACAGGATGGTGATGGGATGGACGAAGCTTTCATACAGGATGCCCAGCACGATATAGACCGCCACCAGCGCCGCCAGCACCAGCCATGCCTCGTTGGAAAGCGAACTGCGGAAAGCCGCCGCCGTGCCCTGGAACGCGGTCTGGAAACTGGCGGGCAGGTGAATGTCCGCCGCCGCCTGCTCGATCTCGTCCGTCGCATCGCCCAGCGCGTAACCCGGTTTTACGTTGAACGAGACCGTGGTGGCCGGGAACTGTCCCACATGCGTGATCAGCAGCGGCGCGGTATCGCGCGTGACGCTGGTGACGGCGGCCAGCGGCACCAGCCCCGATGTTGGTGCGCGTGTCGGCCCGGAGGTGCTTTCCCCCGCATTGCCGCTGATACCGGGCAGGTAGATCTGGTTGAGCGAGCCCATGTCGTGCTGGAAGGCGGGATCGGCCTCCAGAATCACGCGGTACTGGTTGGACTGCGTGAAGATGGTCGAGATCTGGCGCTGGCCGAAACTGTCATACAGGACGTTGTCGATGGTCTGCGGCGTGATGGAATACCGCGCGCCCGTCGTACGGTCGAGATCGACATGCGCCACCAGTCCCGCCGCCTGCAGGTCGGAAGTCACATCCGACAGGGCAGGCTCCTGCTGCAGGCGGGCGATGAATTTCGGCACCCATGTAATGAACTGGTTGTAGTCCGGGTTTTCCAGCAGGAACTGGTACTGCGTGGCCGCGACCGAGGTGTCGAGCGAGAGATCCTGCACCGGCTGGACATACAGCTCCGCCCCGGCGATGTCGGCCGTTTCCGCGCGCAGCCGGTCGGCGACCTGCCGCGCCGTGGCGGTGCGCGTGCCTAGTGGCCTGAGATTGATGAGGAACCGCCCCTGGTTGAGGGTGACGTTCTGCCCGTCCACCCCCACGAAGGAGGACAGGCTGCTCACATCGGGATCGTGCAGGATACGATCGGCCAGTTCCTGCTGGTGGCGCTTCATGGCGGCAAAGGATGTTGACTGCGCCGTGACCGAGATGCCCTGGATCACGCCGGTATCCTGCACGGGAAAGAAGCCCTTGGGGATGATCACTGCCATCACGCCGGTCAGCACCAGGGTCATGGCGAATACCGCCAGCGTCAGCCGCTGGTGGCGCAGCACCACGTCCAGCGCGCGGCCATACCCCGCGATGGTCGCCTTGGTCCACCGTTCCACGGCGCGCGACCATGCCGGTTCGTCCTGGCCGTCGCTGCGTTCATGCAGCAGGCGGGCGCACATCATCGGCACCAGCGTCAGCGAGACCACGGCGGACAGGATGATCGTCACCGCCAGCGTCATCGCGAATTCATGGAACAGGCGGCCCACCACATCGCCCATGAACAGCAGCGGGATCAGCACCGCGATGAGCGAGACGGTGAGCGAGATGATGGTGAACCCGATCTCGCCCGCGCCCTTGAGTGCCGCCTCCATGCGGCTGTCGCCCATTTCGATGTAGCGGGCGATGTTCTCGATCATGACGATGGCGTCATCCACCACGAAGCCGGTGGCGATGGTCAGTGACATGAGCGAGAGGTTGTCGAGCGAAAAGCCCAGCAGGTACATGACCGCCAGCGTGCCCACCAGCGAAAGCGGCACCGACAGGCTGGGGATGAGCGTTGCCGGCACATTGCGCAGGAACACGAAAATCACCCCCACCACCAGGACCAGGGCGAGCCCCAGTTCGAACTCCACATCCTCGACCGAGGCGCGGATGGTCGTGGTCCGGTCGGTAAGCGGCGTGATGGTGATGCCCGGCGGCAGCGCCTGCTGCAGGCGCGGCAGGGCGTATTTGATGTTGTCCACCACCGAGATGACATTGGCGCCGGGCTGGCGCTGCACGTTCATGACCAGCGCGGGCGTGCGGTTGGCCCAGGCGGCCAGTTCGGTGTTCTCCGGGCCTTCCACCACCGTGCCGATATCGCGGATGCGCACGGGGCCGTTGTTCTGGTAGGCGATGACCTGGTTGAGCAACTGTTCGGGGCCGGAGATCTGCCCGTCGATGCGCAGGGTGGTCGCGCGTTTGGGGCCATCGAACGTGCCGGTGGGGGAATTGACGTTCACATTGCCGATCGTCGTGCGCAGCGTATCGAGGTCGATGCCGAACGAGGTCAGCTTGGGAATGTTCACCCGCACGCGCAGCGCCTTGCGGTTGCCGCCGGACAGCGTCACCAGCCCCACGCCCGAAATCTGGCTGATCTTTTCGGCAAGGCGGGTGTCAACGTAATCCTCCACCTCCGTCAGCGGCATGGTGGCCGACGAAATGCCCAGCGTCATGACCGGCGTGTCGGCCGGGTTGACCTTGGCATAGACCGGGGGGGCGGGCAGGTCGGTGGGCAGCAGGGAATTGGCCTGGTTGATCGCGGCCTGCACCTCCTGCTCGGCGATGTCCATGGTCATGTCCAGGCCGAAGCGCAGCGTAATGACCGACGCCCCGCCCGATGAGCGGGAGGTCATCTGCTCCAGCCCCGACATTTCGCCAAGCTGGGTTTCCAGCGGCGCGGTGACGGAGGTGGCCATCACATCCGGGCTGGCGCCGGGGTAGAAGGTCTGCACCGTTATGGTGGGGTATTCCACTTCCGGCAGGGCAGAGACCGGCAGGAAGTGGTAGCCCAGAAGTCCCGCCAGCAGGATGGCCAGCATGAGCAGCGTGGTGGCGACCGGGCGGTGAATGAACAGGCGGGATGGGTTCACGCGGCAATCTCCGGCGGGGGGCGGGGCGTGTTGTCAGGCGGGGGGGCGGGCGTGGCGGCGCGCACGTCTAGCCCTTGCGCCCCTGCGGGGTGCGACCCGCGTTATCGGTCGCGTTGCCATTCACGTTGCCGGTCGCCTGCGGGATGCTGACCTTCACCCCGTCGCGCAGGTGATCGACGCCATCGGTCACCACGCGCTCGCCTTCCTTCACGCCATCGCTCAGCACGGTCATGGTGTCATTGGCGTGCCCGACCTTGACGTTGCGTACCTCTACCGTGCTGTCTGCCTTCACGACATAGACGAACTGGCCATTCGGCCCGGTCTGGAGCGCATTGGTGGGCACCAGCAGGGCGTTATGGTCGGTACTGACCAGCAGGCGCGCATTGACGAACTGGTTGGGGAAAAGTTCTTCCTGCGTGTTGGCGAAGATCGCGCGCATGCGCACCGTGCCGGTGGAGGTGTCGATCTGGCTGTCCAGCACGCTGACCTGCCCGGTCGCGATTTTGTTGAGGTTGGCGCTGTCCCATGCTTCCACCGGCAGCGGCGTGCCCTGGCGCAGGCGCTCGGCCACCGGGCCAATGTCGTTTTCAGGCAGGGTGAAGATGACCGAGATCGGCTGCATCTGCGTCAGGATCACCAGCCCGTTGGTCTGGCCCGCGGTGATGTAGTTGCCCATGTCCACCTGGCGGATGCCCACGCGGCCATCCACCGGGGCCAGGATGTGGCAGTAGGTGATCTGGAGTTTCTCATTATCGACCAGCGCCTGGTCGGACTTGACCGTGCCTTCAAGCTGCTCGACCTTGTACTGCTGGTCCTTCGCCGTCATGGCGGCCACGCTGTTCTGGCGGATCAGGCGCTGGTAGCGGGCATTGTCCACGCGGGCGGCGGCAAGCTGGGCCTGATCCTGTTCAAGCTGGCCCTGGTACTGCGCCAGCAGCACGTCATAGGGGCGGGTGTCGATCAGGGCCAGCAGGTCGCCCTTGTGTACATGCTGGCCTTCAGTGAACAGCACCTGCATGAGATAGCCGTCGATACGCGACTGCACGGTTACGTTGGTGATGGGCACAACCGTGCCCAGTTCCGTCAGGATCACGGGCATGTCGCCCCGGCCCACCGTCGCGACCGCGACGGGCTGGTCGCCGCTGCGGGCATGTTTGTTCGTGCGGGTATGGGGGCGGAGAAAAGCGACAGCCAGGACAACCGCCAGAATGCCGGCCACGATATAGAGCACGCGCCGCCTGTGGGGTGGGCGGCTGGCGGGGGGCGCGCCGTTGGCCGGGGGGCGGGACGGGGAGGAAGGTGTATCCATGCGGTCGGTTTTCTGCCTGCTGTATGAAGGGCCGGGCCATCACGAAAATAGGGTCACGGATCGACTCTGCCATAGTATTACCATGGGCGGTGGATGGACTGGGTTAATGAATGTAACACTCCCGCCCCCGGACGTAAGTGAAAATCCGCCTGATGTTTCAGTCCCCGTCCTTTCGGGTATCGGTCATGTCATGCCCGCTTACGGCTGCGCCCGCATTGGCGGAAAGCCCGCGCAGTATGGGCAGGGCCAGAAGCGCGACCACGCCGCAGATCACGAATGTCAGGCTGTAATCACGCGCCTGCTCCGGCACGGGCAGGACAAGGTGGAAAATGGCCAGCGCGCCCGCCGCGACGCATATGCCCAGCGTCAGCATCACCTGCTGGCAGGTGGAATACAGGCTGGTGGCCGCACTCATCCGGGCAGGGGGCATGTCGGCATAGGCGACGGTATTGTAGCCGGTGAACAGGAGCGTCTGCCCCATCCCGTTCACGCCAAGCAGCAGCAGTAGCCACGCCATGCCCACGCCGGGGTGAAACAGGGCCAGCAGCCCGCATATGCACGGCAGCACAAGGCTTGCGGCGCACATCACCGCGCGGAACCCCCGGCCACGATAGATGCCCGGTGCGGCGGAGCGCATGACGATCGCCCCTACCGGCGCGATGAAGGTGATCAGCCCGCTCTGCGCCGCGCTGGCCCCGAACCGGGTCTGGAGCAGGGAAGGCAGGAGAAAGATCACCCCGGCGGTGGCGATGCGCGTCAGCCCCCCGGCCAGAACCGAGACGCGGAAGGTCGGAATCCCGAGCAGCGCCAGGTCGAGAACCGGGTGGGCCAGCCCGCGCGCGTGGCGTAGATAGGCCGCGGCGCAGACGGGGGCCAGCCCCAGCAGCCCCAGCGCCAGCGGGCGCGCGAAGCCCGGATGGGTGAGCAGTTCCATGCCGAATATCAGCCCCGCCAGCGCGGTGGCGGACAGGATGTTGCCCTTCAGGTCGAAAGGCGGTGGCCGACGGGTCCGTGATTGCGGAATGAAGCGCCCCGCCAGCCCGATGGCCAGCAGGCCAAGCGGCAGGTTGATGTAGAAAATCCACCGCCATGACAGCCACGTGGTCAGGATGCCCCCCAGCACCGGCCCGGACATGGGCCCGATCGTGGCGGGCAGCATGACCCATGCCATGACGGACAGCAGTTCCGATTTGGGCACGGTGCGCAGGATGACCAGCCGCCCGACCGGCACCATCATGGCGCCGCCCGCCCCCTGCACCATGCGCGCCAGCGCCAGCACCGTCAGGCTGGGCGCCCACGCGCACAGCAGCGACCCCGACAGGAACAGCACGATGGCGCAGCGCAGCGTCGTCCGGCTGCCGAACCGTTCCGCCATATGGCCCGAGGCGGGAATGAGGGCGGCCAGCCCGAGCATGTACACCGTAAGGGCGATGCTGGTCTGTGGAATGTCGACATGGAAGTCGCGCGCCATGGCGGGCAGCGCCGTGACCAGCGCGGTCCCGTCGATCTGTTCCATCATCATGAGGCTGGCCACGATCAGCGCCATGAGCCGTTTGTGCCGCGATGACAGGAGGGGCATGCCCGCAGGGGGCTGGGGCAATGCGGTGGAGGCGGTCGTCAGGGGGGGGCATGATGGTGCATGATAGGCGGTACGGAACCGTATGCGCCATCGCCGCGTTATAAGGCGACGTTACAAACCTACGCTATCATGGAGGCGAACAATGTCGGACGACAACCTCAAGACAATCGAGACAAAGGCCACGGGCGCCGTGGATCAGGGCGTGGGTCGGCTGAAGGACGCCGCGGGCGGGCTGACGGGCGATGCCGGGCTGCAGGCGGAAGGAAAGGTTGACCAGCTTGCCGGTATGGCGCGCCAGGAATTCGCCGATCTGTATGAGGAAGGCGAGGGCCGGATCGAGCGCGCCATGACCTTCGTGCGCGAACGCCCGCTGTTCTCGCTGGGGATCGCGGCCGGGCTCGGGACCATTCTGGGGCTTATTTTCATTCCCCGCCGCAAGGGCTGAAACGGCTCCGAGTCGTTTTTTTTCATTTTAAGGGACTCGAAGAGTCCTCAGCATCTTGCGCAACCCCGCATAAAAATGGTTTCCATCCTTTCAGAACGGAAATCAGATGCGAATCGGGCACTTACGGTTCGATTCGCATCTGGGCGGGAAGGAATGGATGCCGGATTATACGCTTGAGCATGCGCATGGGGGGCTGGTCGCCGGGGTGGACGAGGTCGGTCGCGGCCCGCTGGCTGGCCCCGTCGTCGCGGCGGCGGTCATGTTTTCCTCCGGCATGCCCGACGTACTGGCCGAGCGGCTGGATGATTCAAAAAAACTGAAACCCGCCACGCGCCAGCAGCTTTACGATATCCTGCTCCAGACGCCCGATATCCTGATCGGGGTGGGTGCTGCCTCGGTTACGGAAATCGAACGGCATAATATCCTGCGCGCGTCATGGATCGCCATGCAGCGCGCCGTCGCGCGCCTGCCACGCCGCCCCGAACTGGTCCTGGTTGATGGAAACGCCGCACCCCGCTTCGGGTGTCCGGCGCAATGCGTCGTGGGCGGCGATGCGATCAGCCTGTCCATCTCGGCCGCGTCCGTCGTGGCCAAGGTTGTGCGTGACCGGCTGATGACGCGGCTTTCACGGCGCTGGCCCACCTATGGCTGGGAACGCAACGCGGGCTATGGCACCGCCATACACCGCGCGGCGCTGGAGGTGGATGGGGTCAGCCCGCATCATCGCCTCGCCTTCGGTACGGTGCGCCGCATCGTGCAGGCCTCCGTTCCCCGGTTTTCACCCCCAAGCGCGGAGCAGCCATCATGCTGAACAGATCATGAGCGGTGCGGTTATGATGGAATTGCCTCTGGACCAGGTGCTGCGGGGGGACTGCGTGGAGATGATGCGCACGCTCCCCGCCGCCTCGATCGACTGCGTGTTCGCCGATCCGCCCTATAACCTTCAGCTCAGGGGCGAACTGCGCCGCCCCGATGACAGCGTGGTCGACGGCGTGGATGACGACTGGGACAAGTTCGCCGATCTCAAGGCGTATGACGCCTTCACCCGCGCCTGGCTGACCGAGGCCCGGCGCGTGCTGCGCAAGGACGGCACGATATGGGTGATCGGATCCTACCATAACATTTTCCGTATCGGCGCGATCCTTCAGGACCTGGGGTTCTGGATCCTCAATGATGTCATCTGGCGCAAATCCAACCCGATGCCCAATTTCCGGGGCCGCCGGTTTACCAATGCGCATGAGACGCTGATCTGGGCCGCGCGTGGGCCGGACAGCCGCTACCGCTTCAATTACCAGGCGATGAAGGCGCTCAATGACGACGTGCAGATGCGCTCCGACTGGTACCTGCCGCTATGCACCGGCGGCGAACGGCTGCGTAACGAGCATGGGCTGAAGCTGCACCCGACCCAGAAGCCCGAAAGCCTGCTGCACCGCGTGCTTGTCGCCTCGACCAATGTGGATGACGTGGTGCTGGATCCCTTTACCGGCACCGGCACCACCACCGCCATGGCGCGCAGGCTGCGGCGGCGCTTTATCGGGATCGAGCGCCACCCGGACTATGCCGAGGCCGCGATCGGCCGCGCCCGGCGCGAAAAGCCCGTGCCGCTGGACAGCGTGCTGACCACCCCGGCCCGGCGTGAAAGCCCGCGCGTGCCCTTTGGCCTGCTGGTCGAACGCGGGATGGTGCCCGCGGGCACGGTGCTCATGGACCGGCAGAAGCGCGTGCGCGCCACCGTTTCGCCCGATGGCACGCTGGTCAGCGGGCGCAACCGGGGCTCCATTCACAAGATGGGCGCGACATTGACCAATGCGCCATCGTGCAATGGGTGGACGTTCTGGTATTTCGAGCGCGGGGGCGCGATGGTGCAGCTTGACGAACTGCGCGGCGAGATCCGGGCGGAGCAGTCAGCCGTCGCATCCTGATGGCGTAATCGCGGCTCATGGAAAAGGGGCCGGTGGGGCTGACAGCATGAAGCGACTGGCTGAAACCGCCGGACCGTACGAAATGCCCGCAACGCAATGGAATGCCGCGCGGCATTCCGCCGTGGTGACGGATGACTATCTGTTCAGCCAGCTCATCCCCTATATCGGTAACAAGCGCAAACTGCTGGGCCTGATCGCGCAGGCCATCGCGGCGACGGGCGCGGTGCCGCACCGGACCGATTTCGTGGATCTGTTCGCCGGCACGGGTGTCGTCTCCCGCTTGGCCAAGAGCCTTGGCTTCCGCGTGGTGTCCAATGACTGGGAACCCTATAGCGAAGTGCTGAACCGCTGCCATGTGGGCATGCAGTCCGCCCCGGTTTTCCATGGCGGACGCGGTTATGGGCAGGTTATTGCCGAACTCAATGCCCTGCCGCCCGTGGCGGGGTGGGTGACGCGGCATCTCTGCCCTGATGACGATGTGCATTACGACACGGCGCGCGACCGCATGTTCTACATGCGCAAGAACGGCATGCGCATCGACGCCATCCGCGACCGGATCGCGCAATGGGAACATGACGGCCTGCTCGATGCGGGGCGGAAAGCCTGCCTGCTGGCCCCGTTATTGTACAGCGCCAGCTACAACAGCAACACCAGCGGCCTGTTCAAGGGATTCCATCGGGGCTGGGGTGGCCGGACAGGCACCGCGCTTTACCGTATCGCGGCTGAACTGAGCCTGCGCCCGGCCTGCTTCCTCGATAACGGGCGCGACAACCCCGTCCTGCGCATGGATGCACAGGAACTGGCCGCGAAGCTGACGGATTATGTGGGGGAGGCCGCCATCGCCTATGTCGACCCCCCCTATAACCAGCATCCATATGGCGCGAACTACCACGTACTCAACACGATCGCCCTGTGGGACGGGCCGGAACTCGCCCCCCAAGATTACCGGGCGGGACAAGGCGGCCATAAGGCAGGACTGGCGCACGCAGCGCCGCAGCCCCTACAATTACCGCAGGCAGGCGCTGGCGGCATACCGCAGCCTGCTATCCCTGCTTCCCACATGCTGGATCGCGACCAGCTACAGCACGGACGGCTTCATTCCGCTTGCGGACATGATCCGCACCAATTGTGAGCGGGGCGACGTAAGGGTCTTTACGCGTGGCTACAAGCGCTATCGCGTCAGCAGCCAGCGTTATTCCCCCCGTCCGATGACGGTCGAATTCATCCTGCTTACCAACACCCGGCGCGCCGCCACGCGGGGGGTGGATGAAATCATGCACGAAATCACCACCATCGAGGCCGGCCTGAACCCCCCGGCCCCACAGCCGGACTAGCTGCCGCCGAAGCCCAGAAACCCGATGGAGGGTTCGGCATGCCCGCCCGAGGCATCGTAGCGCCGGTCGATGGAAGCGTTGGTCGAGCCGTGCCGGGGCATGGTGAGCGGCGGCATGTCATCGCCCCCTTCCTCCAGGCTGTTGGAGGCGAAATGCGGATCCGAATCAGAAAACGTGCGCATGGACAGCAGCAGGAAGGTGATGTCGTTGCGGTTCAGGTCGATCGCCATATCCAGCGGCGACTGGCCCAGCACGTTATGGCCGGTCATGTCCGCGCCCCGGTTCAGGGCTTCCTTCGCCGCGCCGAGACTGCCACGGTTGATGGCGTCGAACAGCGCGTCCGTCGGGTTCATGTCGGTATTGGCGTGGCCGTGTTCTTCTTCGCGCGATTCAGCACCGGGCAGGGCGGCGGGCGGGGCGGCTGCCTTCGCCGCGCGGCGGGCCTCGGCTTTCTTGGCGGCGTCAGCGGCCTCGGCTTCCGCCTCGCCATCTTCGGCTTCCTGCGCCTGGGCCATCTGGAAGGGCACGCACACGGTGGGCACACCCGCGAACAGGGCGGTGACAAGAAGATATATACCGGATCTGGAAATCATGTCCTGTCCCGAGAGTGAACGTTCGGCCCGCCGCGCGCGACAACCGCCACGCTGCCAGACTGGCCTGATGATTAGCGCAAAATGGCGGCGGATGCGATATCTAATCATCCCCGCGTCATGAACGGCTTTCCCGCCACCATGCCACAAGCAGCATGAGGATCACGAACAGCCCCACGCCCCACGCGGGCAGCAGCGTGCGCGCCTGCTGGCCCGATACGCTGTGCGCGCCGCGCGCGGGAAAGGCGAACCGCGTGGCGGAGGAGGCATGCCCGCCGCTGTCCACCACGAACTGCGGCAGGGAGGGATGCCGGGCGTCATCGCCCAGCCAGTGCATGCCGCCGCCCGTGGCGGCCACGATCGGGGCAAGCACGGAGGCGGTCGCCCGCAGGTCGGCGGATTCGACCGGGTCTTCCGCGCGGGGGGCGGCAAAGGCTTCATGGCCCGCGTCATCGCGCACGGTCCATATCCCGTCCTGCCGCGCGGGCAGGCGGGCGCGGGTCAGGCCGGTATTGCCCGCGGGCTCCAGCGTGACCGACTGCGTCGTGCCATCGGGCGCGATCACATGCATCACCGGCGGCGGCCCGGCGGTGATGGCGCGGCGGGTGATCGTCATCTGCCCGGCCGAGATGGTGGCCTCAAGCTGGTTTTCCTCCAGTTCCGGCTCCTTCATCAGCCAGTGCGAGATGCGCCGCAGCAGTTCGGACTGCGGGCCGCCGCCGCCTTCGCCATGCGACCACAGCCATGCCTGATCTGACAGCAGGAAGGCGACGCGCCCCTTTTCCGCATGGTCAAGCACCAGCAGGGGCTGGTGGTCCGGTCCGGTCATCAGCACCTCGCCGCGTACGGCGTCCGTGCGCAGGCTGCGGTACCACGGGCCCCATCCCGGCGTCGCACCCGCATGTTCGGGTGCGCCGGGCAGGCCGGAGGTCACGGGGTGGCGCTGGCCGGTCTCGGTCAGGTCAGGCCGGAAGCGGCGCACGGCCATGCCCCCGTCCGTTGCGACATGGGCGGGCAGAACATCGGACAGCGCCGTATCCTGAAGCGAGCCGGGGGTGAGGAATTCCGGCCCGCCGATCAGCAGCAGCCCGCCGCCCGCGCGGATATGGTTGACGATGTTGCGCAGATAGGATTCAGGCAGGATGCCACGGTTCTCGAACCCGTCCAGAATGATGAGGTCGAACTGGCCGATCTTCTGCTGGAACAGTTCATTCACCGGAAAGGCGATCAGCGCGAGATCGGACAGCGGCGTGCCGTCATCGCGGTCGGGTGGCCGCAGGATGGTGAAATGTACCAGATCGACCGATGGGTCGGCCTTCAGCAGCCGCCGCCACACGCGCTCGCCCTGGTTCGGCGTGCCGGACACCAGCAGGACGCGCAGCCGGTCGCGCACGCCGTTGATGCGGATGACGTCATGGTTGTTGCGCGTCGAGACTTCCCCCGGCAGTTCCGGGGCGGAAAGGCCCACCAGCATTTCACCCGGATGGGTGACGGGCAGGGTGATGTCCTGCGGCTGGCCGATCCGGACGGGGCGGGAGAAACTGGCGCCATCTCCCTGCGTAAGCGTAAGCTGCGTGGTCGCGCCGGGGGTGGGGGGCGCGCCCTGGTCGTCAATCTCCACGCGGATGGTCACGTCCTTGCCCACGATGGCAAATGGCGGGGCCTGGAGCACGCGCAGGTGGCGGTCGGTTTCCTCCCCCCGGCCGGTCAGCAGCACATGCAGCGGCAGGGCGGTGCGATGGCCGTGCCCGTCATCGGGGTTGAGCATGTCGGGCACGCTGGCCGGGACGTCATGGTCCTCGCCATCCGTAATCATGACCGCCCCCGCGAGGCGGGATGGCGGAATGTCCGCCGCCGCCTGCTGGAGCGCCTCGAACAGCCGCGTGCCGCCATGATGGGCCTCGCGCAGGGTCACGATGCGGGGCACCAGCCCCGGCACGCGGTCCATTTCCGCCTGCACGCGCTCGGCCGCGTTGCGGGCCATGTCGGCCCGGTCGCGTTCGGACATGGAGGCTGACTGGTCCACCACGATCAGCGCGGTCTGGGGCAGGGGGCGCCATGTTTCGGTAATGCGCTGGGGGTTCAGGAGCCATGCGGTAACCGCCATGAGCGCAAGCAGCCGCCAGATGCCGCCGCGCACCCGGCGCAGCAGGCCAAGCACCGCCAGCAGGAGGGCCGCGGCCAGCAGCAGGTAAAGGCACCAGACGGGCACGAGGGGGCTGAATGCCATCATGTGGCGTGACAGGTCGGGCATGTCCATCACTCCCCCAGCCGTTTCAGCAGGGCGGGCACATGCACCTGATCCGCCTTGTAGTTACCCGTCAGTGCGTAAATGACGGCGTTGACCCCGAAACGGTAGGCCGTGACCCGCTGCTCCGCGCCATCGGGCACCGGGGCGTAAGGGGTATTGCCGCTACCGTCCACGGCCCAGGCATGGGCCCAGTCATTGCTGCCGATAATGACGGGGCTGACGCCATCGTTCGTGCTGTCGCTTTCCTGCGCCACCCATACCGGCATGCCGTCGTACCGGCCGGGAAAGTCATGCAGCAGGTAGAAGGTATGGGCCAGCACATGATGATTGTCGAGCCGCGCCAGGGGCGGGATGTCCAGCCCGGCCGTCATCCGCCGCAGGGCCGCCGCCGTGCCGGGGGCCGAGCCGGTATAGCCATCGGCCGTGTCCGGCGCGGTGGCGGGATCCTGCCCCTGCGTGTCGATCAGCAGGATGCCGCCATGGCGCATGTAGGTGTTCAGCGCCGCCGTGCGGGCGGGGCTGGTCGTGGCGTCGGCCGTGACCGGCCAGTAGATGAGCGGGTAATAGGACAGGTCGTCACGCTCCGGCACCACGCCATCGGGGTGGCCCAGCACGGCGGATGTCCGGGCGTTGACATAATCGGACAGGCCCTGAAGCCCCTCGCGCGATACGGTGTCGGTTTCGGCATGGCCGGTGTCGATATAGGCCAGCCGGGTTTCAAGGGCCGCGGCGGGTACGTCGGCGGGCAGTTCCGCCGCATGGGCCGGGCCATGCGGGGCGCAGGCGCATACGACCAGCCCGACGGCCAGGCGGCGCGCCCATTTCCGTCCGCGCTGGAGAACCGTCACCACGCCATCCACCAGCAGCAGCAGGGCCGAAAGCACCATGAGCAGCGGCCCGATGGTGATATCGCCCACCTGACCGCCCAGATCCGACACCGTGCCCATGGTGGCCTGCGGGGCGAGCGGGGCGGGATCATCGCCCGGATTGAGCGCGCGGCGGCTGTTGCGTGGCCCGTACAGTCCCGGCGGATGCTCGGCGGAGGGCGCGGTCAGGCCAAAGGCGTCGGCCCGCAGCGCCTGCGCCCCGGCGGGGGGGGAGACCAGCGTCCCATCCCCGTCCAGCACCATGTAGGGGGCCAGCAACGTAGTCCCCGCGGGTGTGTCGATCCCCGATGCCTGGTCGATCAGATGCTGCAACATGCCCACGAACAGCCCCGAAAGCGGCAGGTTCGACCATTCCGCCGTGCTGGTGACATGAAACAGGACGACCTGCCCCCGGCCCAGTGCGGCATGGGTGACGAGCGGCGTGCCATCGGTCAGCCGCGCCCAGCTATGCGCCTCCAGATCCGTGGAAGGCTGCGCCAGCACCTGCCGTGAGACAGTGACATCGGCGGGAACATCAAGGTCATGAAACGGCGAGGCCGCCGGGAAGGCCGCCAGACGTTCCGGCCGGCTCCATGACATGGCGCCCCCCAGCACGCGCTCCCCCCCCATGAGCGGGACAGGCAGGAGCGCATCGGCGGGGGCATGATCCTGGCCGACACTCTTTTCGGGCCCCTGAATGAGCAGGGGGCCCGCAAAGCGGATCAGCGTGCCGCCCGCGCGTATCCATGCCTCGACCTTCTTGCGGCTGTCAGGGCTGCCCAGCGTGCCATCAGGGGCGATGATGACCGAAAGCGGGCGGGAAAGCAGCGTGTCCAGATCCCCCTCACGCAGTTCGGCGGTGGGCTGGAGTGCGCGGCGCAGATAGAACAGGCTGCCCATGAGCGGCGTATCGGATGTGGACCCGGCAATCAGCCCCACCGGGCGCTGGCGCTCACGCTCATCAAGAAGCCGCAGGCCGGCGGGACCGGCCACACCGTCCAGCGACAGGTGATCGACCTTGTTGCGCAGCTCCGCCGGCAGGTCGGGCGTGACATCCACATGGTCCGCACCGGCGGGCAGGGCCAGCGGCAGCAGGCCCAGCGTGCCGCCGGTCGGGGTTTCAAGGCGTAGCTGCCATGTACGCGGAACGGCGCGTGGCACCGCGCGCAGGCGGGTGGCAAGCCCACCCTCTCCCGCCGGGGTGGGGGAGAGGAGGGTAATGTTCGCGTCCGGCAGGAGCATTTCATGCACGGGGCCGATTTTTGCCAGTGCCGCGTCAAAGGCGGCATCGGCGGGAGTGGCCAGCCCGTCGGCAATGTAGATGACGGGACCGTGCCAGTTCTGCCCGGCCAGTTGCGCCAGCGCGCGGCCCGCCGCCGCACGGTCCACGGGCCAGGGGCGTGGCAGCATGGGATCGATGACGCCCCGCAGCATGCCTGCCTGCCGCGCGGGCTGGACCGCAATGGTATCCAGCGCGTCATTGCGGGCTGTCAGCAGCAGCCGGGCGGTATGCCCCCCGCGTGAAAGGTGATCGAGCACGCTGTCCAGCGCGCGCAGGCGCTGAGGCCACGTGGCGGCGGCGGCCCAGCCATTATCCAGCACGATCAGGCAGTCGGCATCCGCCATGCCCGCCTGCCCGCGCGGAAAGATGGGCTGCGCCAGCCCCAGGACCAGCAGCAGCACCGCAAGGCAGCGCAACAGCAGCCGCCATAGCGGGGCGGAGGTCGCATCCGGCGGTGGCGTGTCAAGGGTGGCCAGCAGCGTGACGGGCGGAAAGGATTGCGCGCGCGGGGCGGGCGGCAGCGCATGCAGCAGCCACCATACCACGGGCAGGGCCAGCAGCCCCAGCAGCATCCATGGCGCAAGCAGGATCATGGCCTGCCCCCCATGCCCGGCAGGGCGTGCAGCGCCAGCAGGGCGCTTTGTGGGGGCTGGTCGGTCATATGCAGCACCGGCGGGCTTCCCGCCGCCTGGCACAGGGCGCGCAGTTCGTCCTGATGGCGCTTCCAGATCGCGGTATAATCTTGCCGCAATCCGGCGCTTCCGGTCAGGAGCAGCGGCGCTTCGTTCTCCAGCCCGGTGAAGCGTACATGCCCCTCATAGGGCAGGCGTGTTTCCGCCGGGTCCACGGTTTCCACCAGTACGCAGGTGGCCTGCCGGGCGGTGAGCGCGCGCAGGAAAGCGGCCAGTTCGCCCGGTGCATAAAGCCCGTCGCCAAACAGCAGCACGCGGCTGCGGGCGGGGATGGGGGCGGGCTGAGGCAGGCCGGGCGTATCGGAGGTCGCGCGCAGGGCGGCGATCAGGCTGTGGGCCATCTGCTCCAGCGCGCGGTGGCCGTACAGCCGCAGCGGTGGCGCGCCATCGGTCATGAGCAGCCGGACATGCTCGCCCTGGCGCAACAGCATCGCGGCGCAGGCCAGCGCAAGCAGGAAGGCGCGTTCGGCCTTCAGCGGCAGGCTTTCCTCTGAATGCCAGCGCATGGAGGCGCTGTTATCGCACCAGATGCAGATGGTGTGGGGGGTCTGCGCCTCCCGCTCCCGCACGAAGGCGCGGTCCCCCCGCGCGGATTGTCGCCAGTCGATCTGGCTGGCCGGTTCGCCCGCGCCAGCGGGGCGGTATTGCCAGAATTCGTCACCCTGTCCGGCCTTGCGGCGGGGGTGGGTGCCCTGTCCCATGTTTTCCGCGATCCGGCGCGCGGTGGCGACCAGCGCGGGCAGCCTGCTGGCCAGTGAATCCGCCAGCGCCGTCGCGGCCACCGCGTTGCGGGGCAGGAAGGCGGTCTGCGCCACATCCGGCGCGGACGCCGCCCGGCCCGCGACCCGCCGCGCGCTGCCGGACAGGCGTGAGAGGAGGGATCGGGGAAAAGGCAATGTCAGCCGATCCGCCCGACCAGCGTATCGACCAGCGCGGGCAGGCGGATATTTTCCGCCCGCGCGGTAAAGGACAGCGCCATGCGGTGGAGCAGGATGGGATGGGCGAGGGCGGCCACGTCCTCGATGGAGGGGGAAAGGCGACCATCAAGCAGCGCGCGCGCCCGGGTCGCCAGCATCAGCGCCTGCGCCGCCCGTGGCCCCGGCCCCCAGGCCACGGCTTCACGGATGGCGGGGTCATCCGTGGTTTCGGGGCGGGCAGCGCGCACAAGGCGCACGATCGCATCCACTACCTGTTCGCCCACCGGCAGGGCGCGCACCAGGGCCTGCGCCTGCATGACGTCGCCTGCCGTAAGCACGGGTTGGGCGGTGGCCGTGGTGGTGCCGGTGGTGGCCAGCAGCATGCTGCGTTCGGCATCGGCATCGGGGAAATCCAGCGTGACCTGCATGAGGAAACGGTCAAGCTGGGCTTCGGGCAGGGGGTAGGTGCCTTCCTGCTCGATCGGGTTCTGGGTGGCCAGCACATGGAAGGGGCGCGGCAGGAGATGGTTGGTGCCCGCAATGGCGACTTCACGCTCCTGCATGGCCTGAAGCAGGGCGGACTGGGTGCGCGGGCTGGCGCGGTTGATCTCATCGGCCATCAGCAATTGGCAGAAGACCGGCCCCGCCACGAAGCGGAAGCTGCGGCGGCCGCTTTCATCCTCATCAAGGATTTCACTGCCCAGAATGTCCGATGGCATGAGGTCGGGCGTGAACTGCACACGGCGCGCATCCATGCCCATGACGCGGCCCAGCGTCGTGACCAGCAGCGTCTTGCCCAGCCCCGGCGCGCCGACCAGCAGCGCGTGCCCCCCCGCCAGCAGGCTGGTCAGCACCAGATCCACCACCCGGTCCTGCCCCAGGATGACACGACCGATTTCCGTGCGCACGCGGGCCAGGCGCTGGCTCATGGCTTCGGCCTGCGCGGCGATCTGCTCGCCCGTCGGGGCGGGGGGGGATGTCATGCCCGCCTGCGGCGCTGCATGGAGGGGAGAGTTATCATCCATGGTCATCATTCCAACAGTCTGACACGTCCGGGGGTTTCATCAAGCCGGTGTTGATCCCTATATCAAGTCAAGCAGCTTCCATAGTGTCGGGTTAACGCAATTGATGGATGATTTCGAGGCAGGCGAGACCCTGCCGCCCCCAGCCCTGAAGCCAGCGGCCACATGCGGCGCGCTGCCCTTCGTCATCAGGCGGGATGGAACATGGCTGTATCGCGGCAGTCCCATCCGCCGCAAGCCGATGGTCTGCCTGTTCGCATCCACCCTGCGGCGCGACGCGCAGGGCGGCTACCGGCTCCAGACGCCGGTCGAACAGGGCACGATCGAGGTGGAGGACGCCCCCTTCGTCGCCACCGAACTGGAATGGCACGGCTGCGGGCGCGCGCAGGTGCTGTCCTTTCGCACCAATGTCGATGAGGTGATCTGCGCGGGGCCGGAGCATCCGATTCGCTGCGCATGGGATGTGCCCTGCGATGGCTGCGGCACGGGGCCGGTGCCCTACCTGCATATACGTGACGGGGATGGCGCATGGCCGATCGAGGCGCGGATCGCGCGCGCGGTCTATTACGAACTGGCGGCGCTGGCGGTGGCGGGGCACCACCAGGGCGTGCCCTGCCTGGGGGTATGGAGCCGGAATGTGTTTTTCCCCCTGTCCACCATGCCCGATGACGGCTGTGCATGATCGCGACTGACCCGCCGCTGGCGCGCCTGCGCCGCGACATGCCCGATGTGATGGCGCAGCTCGACATGCTGTGGACCATCCTGCCCGATGCCCGCCTGGTGGGGGGCGCGGTGCGTGACCTGCTGCTTGGGGGCAGGGTGACGGACATGGATCTGGCTAGCCCGCATGCGCCCGAATCCGTTATGGAGCGGCTCCGCCACGCCGGGATACGGGTGGTGCCGACCGGCCTTTCGCACGGCACGGTCACGGCCGTGCTGGAGGGGCGCCCCTTCGAGATCACGACCCTGCGCCGTGATGAGCAAACCGATGGCCGCCACGCCACCGTGGCATGGACCCATGACTGGCGGGAGGACGCGGCCCGCCGGGATTTCACCATCAACGCCATGTCCTGTGACCGGACGGGCAGGGTGCATGATTATTTCAACGGGCAGGCCGATCTGGCGGCGGGGCGGGTGCGCTTCGTGGGGAACGCCCGCCTGCGCATTACGGAAGATGCGCTGCGCATCCTGCGGTTCTTCCGCTTTCAGGCCCGGTACGGGCGCGGTGCGGCGGATGGAGAGGCGATAGCGGCCATAACCGCGCTGGCCGGTATGATCGAACGCCTTTCGGTCGAGCGGATATGGCTGGAACTGAAGCGTATCCTTGTCGGCCCGCAGGTGGTGGCGACACTGGAGCAGATGCGCGGCTGTGGCGTGCTGGGGCATGTCCTGCCCGAAGGCTGCGACATCGCCCGGCTGGAGCGCCTGCTGGCCTGCGATGCGCCGGCGGACGCCGTGCTGCGTCTGGCGGCGCTGGTGGCGGGGGATACGCGGGCGGTGGCGCGGCGCCTCAGGCTTTCCCGCGCCGACAGTACGGCGCTGGCGCAGACACGCGGCACGGTCATGCCCATGCCCGGCATGGATGCGGGCATGCTCGCCCCCATGCTGGCTGACCATGACCGGCGCGACCTGCTGTGGCGTACATGGCTGTGTCAGGCCGACGGTCCCGGCGCGCCCGATCCCGCGTGGACGGCCCTGCGCGCCAGACTCGACGGGATGGAAAAACCCGTCTTCCCGCTGACGGGGCGCGATCTGGTGGCGGCGGGATGCAGCCCCGGCGTGAGCGTGGGCCGCGTGCTGGGGCAGGTCCGGCAGTGGTGGCTGGAGGGGGGGTGTACGGCCGGTCATGCCGCCTGCATCGGGCGGATGCAGGCCATTTTGCAACACGAGCGACATAATTTGTAACAATATGTGGTAACGCTTTGTTTTACGCGGCCATGCGGCTATAGGCCGACTGA
This sequence comes from Komagataeibacter sp. FNDCR2, assembly GCF_021295395.1. Classification (NCBI taxonomy): domain Bacteria; kingdom Pseudomonadati; phylum Pseudomonadota; class Alphaproteobacteria; order Acetobacterales; family Acetobacteraceae; genus Komagataeibacter; species Komagataeibacter sp. FNDCR2. The sequence goes on along the minus strand of NZ_JAIWOU010000001.1, from coordinate 1,186,563 downwards.
TGAACGTAATTCAAACGTCTGGGGCCGACAGGCACGCCACGCCGGAGGGAATGGAGCCGTCGCGCCGCCTGATACGGCGGCTGTGGCGCGATGAACTGTCGGGCCACAAGCTGCGCATACTGGCGGTCGGGGTGCTGACGGCGCTCATGGCTGTATTCAGCGCGCTGTACCCGCTGGTGATCCAGCGCGCGCTGGACATGTTCGCCGATCATGACCCGCGCATCCTGTACCAGGTTCCGATCCTTGTGGTGGCGATCACGCTGGCCAAGGCCGTATCGCAGTACGGGCAGTCGATTGCCGTGCAGTCGCTGGTGCTGGTGGTCATTCGCGGGTTGCAGGGGCGGATGTTCCACCATCTGGTGCAGGCCGATATTTCCCGTATCGAGACGGAGGCCCCGGCCCAGATCGCGGCGCGCTTCACCACCGATGCCGTATCGATTCGCGAGGCCCTGATCCGCGCCACCAACGCACTGGGCGACGCGGTGACGGTGGTGGGGCTGATCGCGTCCATGCTGTACATGGACTGGGAACTCAGCCTGATCGCCGCCGTGCTGTACCCGCTCGCCGCCATGCCGGTGCGCAGGCTGGGCAAGCGCCTGCGGCGGGAATCCGGCGGCGTGCATGAACAGATTGGCGAGACCAGCGCCATGCTGACGGAAAGCTTCAGCCAGTCACGCACCATCCGTGTCTATCGGCTGGAACACGCCGAACAGGCGCGCGCGGCCACGGTTCTGGACATATTGCATGACCGCCTGCTGCGTATCGCCCGGGGCCGCGCCCGCGTGGACCCGATGCTGGAGGTGCTGGGCGGCGCCGCCGTGGCCGCCGTGCTGGGTTTTGCCGGGTGGCGCGCGACGCAGGGGGGGGCGACGCTGGGCGACTTTTCCGGCTTCGTGGCCGCGCTGCTGCTGGCCGCGCGCCCGCTGCGCGCGCTCGGCACGCTCAATATCGCCCTGCAGGAAGGTCTGGGGGGGCTGCAACGGGTCTTTGACGTGATTGATGAACCCGTCACCGTGGCGCAGGCGCCCGATGCGGTCGCGCTTCCCCCTGGCGGGGGTAACCTCTGCTTCGAGAAAGTGGTCTTTCGCTACCCTGATGGGCGGATGGGCCTGAACGGGCTGGATTTCGTGGCCCATTCCGGCCTGACCGTGGCCCTTGTCGGCCCGTCGGGGGCGGGCAAGTCCACCGCGCTGTCCCTGATCCCGCGCCTGCATGACGTATCAGGCGGGCGGATCATGCTTGATGGCGTGGACCTGCGGCACCTGATCGTGGCCGAACTGCGCGATGCGATCGCCTATGTCAGCCAGGATACGCTGCTGTTCGACCTGCCGGTCATGGACAACATCCGCATGGGCGACCCGCGGGCGACCGACGCGCAGGTACGCGATGCCGCCCGCGCCGCCGCCGCCGATACGTTCATCGAGGCACTGCCGCAGGGATACGCCACGCGGGTCGGCCCCGGTGGGCGACGGCTTTCGGGCGGCCAGAGGCAGCGCGTGGCGCTGGCGCGCGCCCTGTTGCGCAACCCGCGCGTGCTGCTGCTTGATGAGGCGACCAGTGCGCTCGATAGCGAGAGCGAGGTCATCATACAGCAGGCGCTGGCCCGCCTGCGCCATCGTCGCACCACCATCGTGGTGGCGCACCGCCTGTCCACCGTGCGTTCAGCCGATCTCGTGGTGGTCATGGCGGAGGGGAGTGCCGTGGAATGCGGCACGCATGAGGCCCTGATGCGTGAAAACGGCCTGTATACCCGTATGGTCCATAACCAGGCCTTTACGCTTTAAGCCACGCGGAATGTGCGGATAAGGCGGTAATGGCGGTTGAAGTATGGCAGGCTTCGTGCCATGGGTTGACCGACCCGTTCGGTCAATATGTGGCATGACGGGATCAGGGGCTGCAACCAACGTGAGGATGAGGGAACCAGATGGCCGTGGACGAAGGTAAGGCGCCCGAAGACGGACATGCCGCGCACGATGGCGGACAGGAAAAGAAGGAAGCGGTCTCTCCCCGGCGCAAGCTGATCCTGATCGGCGGCGTGGTGCTGGTCCTGCTGCTGGGCGGGATTTACTGGTTCCTGCACCGTAACGAGGTGGAAACGGACGACGCCTTTACCGCCGGTCGCGCCGTGCCCGTGGCGGCGCATGTGCATGGCTACGTGACCGAACTGCTGGTGAACGACAACCAGTTCGTGCATGCGGGCGATGTCCTGGCCCGTATCGATGACCGGGACTGGCGCGCCCAGCGTGACCAGGCGGCGGCGGCACTCCAGATCGCACGCGCGCAGGCAAGCAACGCCACGCTTTTGCTGGAAGTGGCGAAGAAGGATTTCCCCGGTCGTCTCATGGTGGCGCAGGGCCAGCTTCAGGCCGCACAGGCGCAGCAGTTCAGGGCGGAGACCGACTACCGCCGCCAGCATGGCGTCACCCGTGAGGCGACATCCCAGCAGAACATCGACTACGCCACCGCCGCCCTGAACGCGGCGAAGGCGCAGGTGCTTCAGGCGCAGGGTAACCTTGAAATCGCGCTGCCGGTCATTCCCAACATTTCCAGCACCGCCACCCGCGTCTCACAGCAGGAAGCGCAGGTGATGCAGGCCGAGGCGAAACTGCGCGAGGCGGAACTGAACATGGAATGGACCGTCATCCGCGCCCCGCATGATGGATGGGTCTCGCAGCGCAATATCGAGCGCGGCACCTATGTCTCCACGGGCCAGACCATGCTGTCCATTGTCGAGCCGGAAGTCTGGGTCGTGGCCAACTACAAGGAAACCCAGCTCACCCACATGCGCCCCGGCCAGAAGGTGGAGATCGCGGTGGACGCCTATCCGTTCCTGCGGCTGAAGGGGCATGTGGATTCGCTCCAGCTTGGCACCGGGGCCACCTTCAGCGCCTTCCCGCCCGAGAACGCGACCGGGAATTACGTGAAGATCGTCCAGCGCGTGCCGGTCAAGATCCTGATTGACGAAGGGCTGCGCCAGGACGTGCCGCTGTCGCTCGGCCTGTCGGTCGAGCCGACGGTCCACACAGAATGAGCGCGTCCGCCGCAGCGTCCGCTCCGGCTGATGGGGCGGACTGGAAGCCGAAGCACAATCCGTGGCTGATCGCCGTGATCGTGACGGTGGCCGCCTTCATGGAAATTCTGGATACCACCATCGTCAACGTGGCGCTGCCGCATATCGCGGGGAGCCTGTCCTCCACCTATGACGATGCGACATGGACGCTGACTTCCTACCTCGTGGCCAACGGGATCGTGCTGACGATCTCGGGCTGGCTTGGCAAGCTGTTCGGGCGCAAGCGCTACTTCCTGATCTGCATCGCCATGTTCTCGCTCTCGTCCTTTCTGTGCGGCGTTTCGGCCAGCCTGCCCGAACTGATCGTGTTCCGGCTGATGCAGGGGTTTTTTGGCGGCGGATTGCAGCCCAACCAGCAATCCATCATCCTGGACACATTCCCGCCCAGCAAGCGCGCGGCGGCCTTTGGCCTGACGGCTATCGCAACCGTGGTCGCCCCGGTTCTCGGCCCGTCGCTGGGGGGGTGGATCACGGATAACTATTCGTGGCGCTGGGTATTCTTCATCAACGTGCCGGTTGGCATCCTGGCCACCATCGCGGTCTCGATGGTGGTGGATGACCCGCCATGGGCCCGCAAGCAGAGCGCGCCGCTCGACTTTATCGGCATCGGCCTCATCACCATCGGTTTCGGCTGCCTTGAAGTGGCGGTCGACCGGGGCGAGGACGAGGACTGGTTCGGTTCACGCATTATCGTGATCATGGCCATCCTCGCGGTTCTGGGCATCGGGGGGGCGGTCATCTGGCTGCTGCGGTGCAAGCATCCGGCGGTGGACCTGCGGGTGTTCAGGGACCGGAACTTTGCCGTGGGCACCGGGCTCATGGGGGCCGTGGGGGCGCTGCTCTATTCCTCCGCCATTATCGTGCCGCAGTTTTCCCAGCAGGTCATGGGCTATACGGCCACGCTGTCGGGGCTGATCCTTTCGCCCGGCGGGCTGGCGGTGATCGTGCTGATCCCGCTGGTCGGCATCTCCATGAAGTTCGTGCAGCTACGCTATATCATCGCATGCGGTTTCTTCCTGATGGGAACAAGCATGTTCTGGTCGGCGCAACTGGTGCCGCAGCTTGATTTCCGGCATCTGGTAATGTTCCGCATGAGCCAGACGGCCACGCTGGCCTTCCTGTTCGTGCCGATCTCGACCATTACCTATGCCACATTACCGCGTGAACTGAACCCCGATGGTTCGGCCCTGTTCAGCATGGCGCGTAACGTGCTCGGCTCGCTCAGCATTTCGGGTGCGACGGCGATGGTGACCGAAATACGCCAGGCGCACCAGAACCAGATGGTCCACTGGATGACGCCCTACCACCAGCCGTTCAGGGAATATCTGGCCCAGAGCCGCGCGGTGGCGATTGCGCGGGGATATGCCGAAACGGCGGTCAACAACGTGGCGGTGGGGCGGCTGTACAGGGAATTCCAGAGGCAGATCGCCATTCTGGCCTATAACGAGGTCTTCATGATCCTTGGTGTTGGTTCGCTGCTTGTCGTACCTTTCTGTTTTCTCATGTCACCCCTCAAGGGTGGCCATAAATAGCAAAGGTACAGGGTATGGCGGGTCTTATCACGGTTGTCTGCGCGGCGGTGATCGTGCGTGAGCAGGTACTGGTCGTGCGCAAGCGCAATACGGCGGCCTTCATGCTGCCCGGCGGCAAGCCCGAGCCGGGTGAAACCCCGCAGCAGGCCCTGCACCGCGAAATACGTGAGGAACTGGGCTGCGGCCTGACACTGGATGCGGAACTGGCGGGGGATTTCACGGCGCCCGCCGCCAATGAGCCGGGCCATACCGTCCAGGCCCGCATCTGGGTGGCCCGGTTGACCGGCACGCCCGTCGCGGCGGCCGAAATTGCCGAACTGCGCTGGCTTACGGTGGCTGACCTGCCCGTGCTGACGCTGGCCCCCCTGCTGCGGGGCCGCACGCTCACCGCCCTTGTGGCGGCGGGGCTTATGCCGCCTCAGGCCGCCGTGGCGTAAGGGGCGAAGTAAGTGGCCAGCGTGGTGTAGATTTCTTTCTTTATCCCGACATTGAGCAGCGGAAGCTGCGCCAGGCCGACCCATTTCCACAGGTCGAATTCGGCTGGCTGGTGCGTATCCAGCCGGATATCCGTATCCTGCCCGGTAAAGCGCAGGGCGAACCACTGCTGCCGCTGCCCGCGATAGCGCCCGCCCAGCGCCCTGCCAATCAGGTGGGCAGGCAGGTCGTAGCTGAGCCATTGCGGGTAGGCGGCGATGATCTGCGCGGCATCGGTCCCGATTTCTTCACCCAGTTCGCGTAGAACAGCGGTTTCGGGCGTTTCCCCTTCATCAATGCCGCCCTGTGGGCATTGCCACACGCCCTGGTCCGGCGGGCCGCCCGCGCCGGGCATGTCCGTGCGGCGCGCGACCAGCACCATGCCCTGCCGGTTGAACAGGAGCGCCCCGACATTGGGGCGATAGGGAAGGGCGGGCTGGTCGGTCATGCGCGCGGGGTTCCGTGGGGTCAGGGCTGGGCCGGTGGGGTGGCGGGTACCGCAGGCGCCGCGGGGGCAGGGGGCGCGGATGTGGCCGGTGCGGGAGTGGCCGGTGCGGGCGCGGCCGGTGGGCTTTCGGGCGCGGCCTGCTTTTCCGCCGGGATGGACGGGGTGGGGGGCTCGGCCGCCTTGGGCGGCGTGGGCGTCGTGGCGGCGGTGACGGGGGCCGGAGGCGTCTTCTCTGTTGGTGCGGGCGGCTCGGCCGCAACGGGCAGGCCCGCCATCGCGCGCACGACCTTCAGCCCTTCTTGCAACTGGAAATCGGTTGTGGGCTTCTGCGGGTCGAATTCCGGCCAGTTCGCGGGCGGCTGGGCGGGAATGGACTTCGCTATGGCGGGCAGATCGGTGCGCGACGGCGGCTGTGCCGTGTTGCCGCCCCGGTTCTTGATGATATGGGCCAGGTCGGCTTCATGAATGCTGTAGGCGGGGTCATCACGCGCTTCGCGCACGGTAATGTCTGGCACGATGCCCAGCCCCTGGATGGAGCGGCCCGACGGCGTATAGTAGCGCGCCGTGGTCAGGCGGATCGCGCCTTCGCCCGGGATGGGCAGGATGGTCTGCACCGACCCCTTGCCAAAGGTCTTTTCCCCCAGCAGTACGGCGCGCTGGTGGTCCTGGAGCGCACCGGCCACGATCTCGCTGGCGGAGGCGGAGCCGCCATTGATCAGTACCACAACGGGTAAGCCGCCGGTGATGTCGGTATTATGGGCGTCCCATCGCTGGCTGTCCTGCGGGTGGCGCGCGCGGGTGGAGACGATTTCACCACTGCGGATGAAGTCCGAACCGACATCGATGGCCTGTGTCAGCAGCCCGCCCGGATCGGAGCGCAGGTCGATGATCAGGCCCGCCATCCTGTTATGGGTCTGGGCCTGCAGCTTCTTGTAGGCGGAGAGCAGGCCGGACTGCGTTTCTTCGTTGAACTGCGCGATTCGGATATAGCCGATGGTGTCGTACAGCGAAGATTTGATCACCTGGAGCGGAATGATCGCGCGCGTCAGCGTTACGATAACGGGCTTGGGCGTTTTTTCACGGATCAGCGTCAGCGTGATGCGGGTATCGGGCTTGCCGCGCATGCGCGTGACCACCTGGTCCAGCGGCTGGCCGTCGATGTTCTTGCCGTCGATCGCGACAATGAAGTCACCGGGCTTGATTCCCGCGCGCGCGGCCGGGGTGTCGTCGATGGGCGAGACCACGCGGACATGCCCGTCCTCGCCCTGTACTTCCAGCCCCAGCCCGCCGAACGAGCCCTTGGTCTGGACCTGCAGGTCGGAGAACTGCTTTTCCGTCATGTACGAACTGTGCGGGTCCAGACCGCTCAGCATGCCATTGAGGGAATTGGTGATCAGGTCACGGGTCGATACGGGCTCGACATAATTGGCCTTCACCTTTTCCAGCACATAGCCGAACAGGAACATGAGCTGTTCGATCTCGCGCGGGGTGTTGTCATCCTTGGGGACAATATCCGCCGCATGGGCCATGGGGGCGAATGCTCCCCCCCTGCCTGCCGAGTAGTGAGCGATCTGCGGGGCCGCCGCGAGCCCTGCAAGAAAGGCGCAACCGATCAGCAAGCCATTACGGAACTTCATGCGTCGTTGTCTCCTGGATGCCCGCCGACCTGGTCCGGCTGGCCTGCATGTATTCTTCGCGTTGCGTTGTAGCGTGGTCCGCCCCATCCGTCACGGGCTGGCAGCATATACCGAACTTGCATGGGGATAAAACCGTCTCGCGCCACATCTAGAGATAGGGGGTCGGATTGACGGCGCTGCCGCCGTGGCGCAACTGCACGAACAGCGTCGGCCTGCTGCCCCCGCCTGTCCATTGCGGCATCTGGCCCACCGCCGCGCCGTGGCTGACCTGCTGGCCCGCCGCGACCGCGATTTCACCCAGGCCCGCCAGCACGAAGCGGTAATGTTTGCCGCAATCAAGGATCATCATCTGTCCGTATGTGCGAAACGGGCCGGCAAAATCAATACGTCCCGTGCATGGCGCGCGCACGCTGGCGCGTGAGGGCGGGGCGTAGGTCAGCCCCGTCGCGGCCCCGCTTTCGGTCTGCTGGCCCCATGTGGTCAGCACCGTGCCCGCCACCGGAGCGCCCGCGCTGCTGTTGGCGGGTGTAATGCCGGGGCCGGCGCCTGTCGCCATTTCCTGCGCCTGGCGGCGGGCGGCGGTGGCTTCGCGCATGTTATGCGCGCGTTCGGCGGCACGGGCCGCTTCCTCCAGGTTTTTTTCCGCCTGCTGTTCGGTTTCCTCGATGCGGGTGATGGCGTCCTGCACGCTCGACGCGCGGCGGGCCGCGTCCTCCACGGCCTGCGTGGCGCTGGCGGCGGCGGCGTTGGAGCGCTGCTGGGCCTCAAGTGCCGCATGGGCGGCGCGGTTGACCGTATCGCGCTGGCTTTCGCGTTCGTTCACCACATGGCGCATCTGCTGCTGCTGCTGGGCCAGTTCGTCATCAAGCTGGAGCAGGCGCGCGCGGCGGTCATGGATGATGCGGGTCTGGCTGGCGATGTCGGCCATCATGCCATGCACGACCAGCAGCCCCGTCACCGCGCGGTCGGCGGGCAGGGGAACGGCCAGCAACGTATCCGCCGGGTAAAGCGACAGGCGTTCGGCCAGCGGCAGCAGGGGGGACAGGCGGGCGACCTCGCGCGCCAGTTGGGGGCGCAGGGCGGCCTGTTCGGTATGCAGGTCGGCAATTCGGCTGTCCAGGTCGGCGGCCTGCTGCTCGGTGCGTTGCAGGCGGGCCGTGGCGTCCACCGTGGCGGCGGACAGGGCGGCGGCCTTTTCCGCGTCAAGGCGGGCCTGCTCGCGCGCGGCCTGTTCCACCTTGCGACGCTCGGCCAGATCACGGGCCTGCTGCTGCTCGCGCGCCAGCAGGTTTTCATGCGCGGTGCGGGCGGCCTCGAGCTGCTGGCGGATGTGCCTCTCATCCGTCATGGCGTGATGGTGGACAGGCGCGGGATCCGGGGCCTGGGCATGGGCCACCGGCCCCCATGCCAGAAATGCCAGGCACCATGGGAGCACAGGCCCGCCCGCCCGCGCGCCCGCCCGGTGGTTCGGGCGTGCTGTCAGGATGGCGTGGACCCGTCGATAAGGGAATGTCCGGTCATGGCCGCGGGCTGGGGCAGGCCCATGATCTGCAGCAGGGTCGGCGCGATGTCGGCCAGCCGGCCGTCATGCAGGCTGACATTCCCGACCCCGCTCAGCACCACGGGCACCACGTTGAGCGTGTGGGCGGTATGCGGGCCGTTGGTCTGCGGGTCGAACATGGTTTCCGCGTTGCCGTGGTCGGCGGTGACCAGCAGCACGCCGCCCGCGCGCTCAATGGCGTCCGCGATCCGGCCCAGGCCGCGATCCACCGCCTCGACAGCCTTGATCGCGGCAGGCAGCACGCCGGTATGGCCCACCATGTCCGCATTGGCGAAGTTCAGTACGATCAGGTCGTATTTGCCACTGTCAATGGCTTCCACCGCGCGCTGGGTCAGTTCGGGGGCCGACATTTCGGGTTGCAGGTCGTAGGTCGCGACCTTGGGGGACGGGATCATGGCCCGGTCCTCGCCGGGGAGCTGGCGTTCGCGCCCGCCATTGAGGAAATAGGTGACGTGCGGATATTTCTCGGTCTCCGCCATGCGGATCTGCTTCAGCCCGGCGGCGCTGACCACATCGCCCAGTAGGTCATGCAGTTCCTCGGGCGGGAACAGCACCGTGATCCGTTCGGCCAGCCGGTCGCTATAGCGTGTCATGCCCATGACGGCGGCGAACCTGACGAGCCGGATGCGGGTGAAGCCATCGAATTCCGGCTCAAGTAGCGCATCGAGCAACTGGCGGATCCGGTCGGCGCGGAAGTTGAAGCTCAACACGCCATCACCATCATGCATGCCGCCATATTCACCAATCACGGTGGGCACGATGAATTCGTCCGTGATCCCGGCGGCATAAGCCTTGTCCAGCACATGCAGCGCATCGCCCGCCTGTTCGCCCTGACCGGCGACGATGGCGTTATAGGTCTTCTCCACCCGGTCCCACCGGCGGTCGCGGTCCATGGCGTAATAGCGACCCGAAACCGTGCCGATCCTCACCCCCTCGGGCAGGGCGGAAAGAAGCTGGCTGACATAGCCGTGCCCGGATTGCGGGGCGGTGTCGCGCCCATCGGTAAAGATATGGAAGGTGACGGGAATGCCGGCCGTGCGCAGGATATGGGCCAGGGCCACGGCATGATCCTGATGGGCATGCACCCCGCCGGGGGAGACGAGACCCATGAGGTGACAGGTGCCCCCGCTGGCCTTCAGCGCGGCGATGAAGTCCGCCATCACCGTGCTGCGCGCGACCGAGCCATCCCGCAGCGCGGTGGAAATGCGCGGCAGTTCCTGCATGACCACCCGGCCCGCGCCGATATTGAGATGACCGACCTCCGAATTGCCCATCTGCCCTTGCGGCAGGCCGACATCCTCCCCACAGGTTTTGAGAAAGGCGTGCGGCCCCGAACGCCACAGCCGGTCGAAGGCTGGCGTATCGGCGTCGCGCACGGCATTGTCGGACGGGTCTTCCCGCCAGCCAAAGCCATCCAGCACCGCCAGCATCACGGGGCGGCGCGCCTTGTTCACTGTTTCATGGTCGCTCATGGGGTAGGATCTCCCTGTTTTATTTTATATGGCATGATGCCCTAAAAGCGGTCAGCGTAAAATGCACGTGTGACGGAGGAAAAATATCCATGTCCGATCCAGTCGATACAGGCGCCACCCGGTCAGGCGCCACCCAGTGCGGCAGCCTGACCCCGGAACAGGTGCGCATCCTGCGCGAACATGGCACCGAGCGCCCCGGCTCAAGCCCGCTGAATGATGAAAAGCGTGCCGGTGAATATCGTTGCGCCGGGTGCGGCGCGTCGTTATTCCGCTCCGGCACGAAATATGAGAGCGGCAGCGGCTGGCCTTCGTTTTTCGATGCCATACCCGGCGCGCTGGGCACCACGACCGACACAAGCCATGGCATGACCCGCACGGAGGTCCATTGCGCGCAGTGCAACGGCCATCTGGGCCATGTCTTTCCCGACGGGCCGCCCCCCACCGGCCTGCGCTACTGCATGAACGGGCTGGCCCTGCGCTTCGTCCCCCGCGATGGCGGAAGCTGAACGCCGTATTCCCTACCAGGACAAGGAACCGATATGACCGAACCCGCAAGCGTGCATGACGATGGTGTTGTTGTCGTCACCCACCCGCTGGTCCAGCACAAGCTGACCCTCATGCGCGAGCGTGAGACCCCGACAGGCGTGTTCCGCCATCTTGCGCGGGAGCTGAGCCTGCTGATCGGTTATGAGGCCATGCGTGACCTGCCGCTGGAAACGGTGGAGATCGACACGCCGCTGGAACACATGCAGGCCCGCCGTCTCGCGGGCAAGAAACTGTGCCTGATTTCCATCCTGCGGGCGGGGAACGGGATTCTGGACGGGTTGCTGGATCTGGTACCCTCGGCGCGCGTGGGGTATGTCGGGCTGTACCGCGACCCCGAAACGCTGGAGCCGGTTGAATATTACCTCAAGCTGCCCGATGAGCTGGATAACCGTGTCTGCCTTGTGGTCGATCCCATGCTGGCGACGGGGCACAGCGCGGTCGCGGCCATTGACCGGCTCAAGCAGGCGGGCTGCGGTCATCTGGTCTTCGTCTGCCTGCTTGCCGCGCCCGAGGGCGTGGCCTGCCTGCGCAAGGCGCACCCCGATGTGCGGATCGTGACCTGCGCCATCGATCGCGGGCTGGATGAACATGGCTATATCCGCCCCGGCCTGGGCGATGCGGGCGACCGCCTGTTCGGCACCAGATAGGCGGGCAAGCGGTCGCCGCGTCCGCGCCGTTCAGGCGCGGCGCACGATGTAGGTCTTGGCCAGTTCCGCTTCCAGCGTGCGGGCGTGTTCGGGGTCGCGCGCCTCGATCATCACTTCCAGTTCGGCGGCCTGCACGCTGGGGGTGGTGAACAGGCGCTGGTGCGAGACCTCGATGATATTGCCGCCTTCATCACCGATCTTGCGTGAAATATCGGCCAGCACGCCGGGGCGGTCGGGTATTTCCATTTTCAGGCACAAAAGCCGCCCGTCGCGCAGAAGCGAGCGCAGCAGGGTATTGGCCAGGATGCGGCTGTCGATATTCCCGCCCGTGACCGGCAGCGCCACGCGCTTGCCCCGGAACAGTTCGGGATAGGTCAGCACCGCCGCCAGCGCCGTGGCCCCGGCCCCTTCACTGACCTGTTTCGCCCCTTCGGCCAGCATGGTGATCGCGGTCTCGATCGCGCTTTCGGGCACTACCAGCACGTTGGACACATGGCCGCGAATGACCTCCAGCGGCTGGCGGCCGATCTGGAGCACCGCAATCCCTTCCGCGATGGTAGCGCCACCCGGCGGCATCACCTCATCGCCCGGAAAGCCGGACAGGGACGAGAAATTTTCCACCTGCACCCCGATGATGTCCATCTCCGGGCGCAGCGCGCGCGCGGCCACGGCGCAGCCGGACAGCAGGCCGCCCCCGCCGATGGGGCATACGAACGTATCCAGCGGGCCCGCGTCCTCGAACAGTTCAAGCGCGAACGTGCCCTGTCCGGCCATGACCTCGGGGTCGTCATAGGGGTGGACGAACACGCGGCCTTCGCGCTGGCACAGGGCGTTGGCATGGGCCGTGGCCTCGGCGAAGCTGTCGCCCTCCAGCACCACGCGCGCGCCCCACGCGGCGGTGCGCGTGACCTTGGCGACGGGGGTGAAGCGCGGCATGACGATCACCGCGTCAATACCCAGCAGCGAGGCATGGCGCGCGACACCCTGCGCGTGGTTGCCCGCCGAGACGGTAATGACCCCGCGTTCACGCTCGCGCGGGGTGAGGAGGGCCAGCTTGTTGGCCGCCCCACGCTCCTTGAACGAGCCCACGGCCTGGAGGTTATCGAGCTTGAGCACGATATCCGCGCCGGTCGCGCGCGAAAGGGTCTGGCACGGGACGGTGGGCGTATGGAGTACGCGCCCCTTTATCCGCCGTGCGGCGGCGGTGATATCATCAAACGTGATCACGGTGTATGCCTAGCCGTAGGTGACTTCCAGGATTTCGTAAGTCCGGTCGCCGCCGGGGGCGGGCACGGACACGCTGTCACCAATGCTCTTGCCGATCAGCGACTTGGCCAATGGCGAGGAAATGGACAGCAGTCCCTGCTTGATGTCGGCTTCGTACACGCCCACGATCTGGTAGGTGGCTTCCTTGTCGGTCTCTTCATCCACCAGCTTGACGCGGGCGCCGAATTTCACCTGGTCGCCCGACAGGCTGGCCGGGTCGATCACCTCGGCGGAGGAGACGATTTCCTCCAGTTCCTGAATGCGGCCTTCGGTAAAGGACTGGCGTTCGCGGGCTGCGTGATATTCCGCGTTTTCCGACAGGTCGCCGTGGCTGCGTGCCTCGGCAATCGCGCGTATGATCGCGGGGCGTTCTTCACTCTTGAGCTTGCGCAGTTCGTCTTCAAGCCGTTGCAGGCCGGGGCCTGTCATCGGAAATTTCTGCAAGATTTGTCCCCGAGGTGAAGGTCAGTTTCCATAACTGACTGTTGGTTGCCGTACCCGGCATATCGCATGCGGTCCCGCACGGGCACCCCACCGGCGTGCAGACCGGCAGGGTACCCGCGCAAGTGCGATACGCTCAGAATGATCCTTTAAAATAGGATTGAAGTGGCGCGACTTCAAGAACCCCCTCACGCATGGCCGAAATGGCGTGCGTCGCCGCCCGCGCGCCGGCGATGGTGGTGTAGTGGGGAACGCCATGCGTCAGCGCCGAACGGCGGATGTCGAAGCTGTCGGTCACCGCCTGCGCGCCCTGGGCCGTGTTGATGACCATCTGGATTTCGCCCGAGCGGATGGCGTCCACGCAGTTCGGCCGCCCTTCCAGCACCTTGTTGACCACGCGCACGTTCACCCCGGCCTCGCGCAGGCAGGCGGCGGTGCCGCGCGTGGCCATGATGGTGAAGCCCATGTCCGACAGGCGGCGGCCCAGCGACTTCACCGCCGCCTTGTCGCTGTCGCGCACGGACAGGAAGATCGTGCCCGACAGCGGCAGCTTCACGCCCGCGGCAAGCTGTGACTTGGCGAAGGCGCGCTCGAACGAGGCGTCAAGGCCCATCACTTCGCCCGTGGAGCGCATTTCGGGGCCGAGGATGGTGTCCACGTTGGGGAAGCGGTTGAACGGGAAGACCGCTTCCTTCACCGCCACATGCGGGGCGACGGCGCGGTCATCGAGCCGGAATTCGCCCAGCTTGGCCCCCGCCATGACCCGTGCCCCGATCTTCGCGACCGGCACGCCCGTCGCCTTGGCCACGAACGGCACGGTGCGCGAGGCGCGCGGATTGACCTCCAGCACGAAGATTTCCTGCCCCTTGATCGCGTACTGCACGTTCATGAGGCCGACAATGCCCAGCTCGCGCGCCATGGCTTCGGTCTGGGCCTTGAGTTCGGTCACGATGGCGGGGGAAAGCGTGTAGGGCGGGAGCGAACACGCGCTGTCGCCGGAGTGGATGCCCGCTTCCTCGATATGTTCCATCACGCCGGCCACGTACACCTCGTCACCATCGGCGATGCAGTCCACATCCGCCTCGATCGCGTCGTTGAGGTAATGGTCGATCAGCACCGGGCCGGAGGCGATGTCATGCCCGGCAAGCTGAAGGGCCACGCGCATGTACCGCTGCAGGCTCGCGCGGTCATGCACGATTTCCATGGCGCGGCCACCCAGCACGTAGGACGGGCGGACAACCACGGGGTAGCCGATCCGTTCGGCCACGTCCTCGGCTTCGGTCGGGCTGCGGGCGATGCCGTTGGCGGGCTGGCGCAGGCCCAGCCTGTGCAGCATGGCCTGGAAGCGTTCGCGGTCCTCGGCCCGGTCGATCGCATCGGCGGGCGTGCCGAGCAGCGCGATGTCCGCCGCCTCCAGCGCGTGCGACAGCTTGAGCGGCGTCTGGCCGCCATACTGCACGATGCAGCCCAGCACCGTGCCGTTTTCCTGCTCGCGCCGGATCAGGGCGATCACGTCCTCGGCCGTCAGCGGCTCGAAATACAGCCGGTCCGAGGTGTCGTAATCGGTGGAGACGGTCTCGGGGTTGCAGTTGACCATGATCGTCTCGAAACCGGCCTCACGCAGGGCGTAGGCGGCATGGACGCAGCAGTAATCGAACTCGATCCCCTGGCCGATGCGGTTCGGCCCGCCACCCAGGATGACGATCTTCCTGCGGTCGGTCGGCCTGCTTTCGCACTCCGGCACGCCGTATCCGCCCTCAAAGGTGGAATACATGTACGGCGTGGGGGATGCGAACTCACCCGCGCAGGTGTCGATGCGCTTGTAGACCGGCAGCACGCCCCGGCTTTCGCGCAGGCGGGCGATCTCGTCCGTGCTGGTGCCGGACAGGCGGGCAAGCTGGATGTCCGAAAAGCCCATGGCCTTGAGCGCGCGCAGGCTGTCGGCGTCCTCGGGCAGGCCGTCGCGCATGATCGTGTGTTCGGCCGCGACAATCCTGGCCAGTTCGCGCAGGAACCATGGCTCGAAGCGGCAGGTGTCGTGGATGTCCTCCACGCTCAGCCCGGCGCGCAGGGCCTGCGCGGCCATGAGGATACGCTCGGGCCGGGGCTGCGAAAGTGCGGCGCGGAAGGCGTCGGGGCCGCCATCGCCAGGCACTTCGACCGGGTCCAGGCCCGCCAGCCCGATTTCCATCGAGCGCAGGCCCTTCTGCAATGCCTCGGGGAAGGAGCGGCCAATGGCCATCGCCTCGCCCACCGATTTCATGCTGGTGGACAGCAGGGCGGGCGTGCCGGGGAATTTCTCGAACGTGAAGCGCGGGATCTTGACCACGACATAATCGATCGTCGGCTCGAACGATGCCGGCGTGCTGCCGGTAATGTCATTGGTCAGTTCATCGAGCGTGTAGCCCACCGCCAGCTTGGCCGCGACCTTGGCGATAGGAAAACCCGTCGCCTTCGATGCAAGGGCCGAGGAGCGTGACACGCGCGGGTTCATCTCGATCACCACCACGCGGCCATCGACGGGGTTGATGCCGAACTGCACGTTCGAGCCCCCCGTTTCCACCCCGATCTTGCGCAGGCAGGCCAGCGACATGTCGCGCAGGCGCTGGTATTCCTTGTCCGTCAGGGTCAGGGCCGGGGCCACGGTGATGGAATCACCGGTATGCACGCCCATCGGGTCGATATTCTCGATGGAGCAGATGATGATGCAGTTGTCCGCGGTGTCGCGCACGACCTCCATCTCGTACTCCTTCCAGCCCAGCACGGATTCCTCGATCAGGACTTCCGTGGTGGGGGAGGCGTCGAGGCCGGAGGTGACGATACGGTCGAATTCCTCGCGGTTATAGGCGATGCCGCCACCCGAGCCGCCCATGGTGAAGGACGGGCGGATGACCGCGGGCAGGCCCACGTTTTCCAGCGCGGCGCGGGCTTCCTCCAGCGTGTGGGCGATCAGGCTGCGCGGGCTTTCGATGCCGATGGCGTCCATGGCCTCGCGGAATTTCTGCCTGTCCTCGGCCCGGTCGATCACCTCGGCGTTGGCGCCGATCAGTTCGACGCCGTGCTTTTTCAGGAATCCCGACTTGTCCAGCGCCATGGCCGTGTTCAGCGCGGTCTGGCCGCCCATGGTGGGCAGCACGGCGTCGGGCTTTTCACGTTCGATGATGCGCTCGACGAATTCCGGGGTGATCGGCTCGATATAGGTCGCATCCGCCAGCCCCGGATCGGTCATGATCGTGGCGGGGTTGGAGTTGACCAGAATGACGCGGTAGCCCTCTTCCTTCAGGGCCTTGCAGGCCTGCGCGCCGGAATAGTCGAATTCGCACGCCTGGCCGATCACGATCGGGCCGGCGCCGATAATCAGGATGGAGCTGATGTCTGTCCGTTTTGGCATGTCGGGTCGGCTTTCAGGCGGCTTTGGTTGTGGTGTCGATCAGATCGACAAAGCGGCGGAACAGGTAATGGCTGTCGGACGGGCCGGGGCTGGCCTCGGGGTGGTACTGCACCGAAAATGCCGGGTAGCGGCTGGTGGTGATCCCTTCATTCGACCCGTCGAACAGGCTGACATGGGTGGCGCGCACATCGGCGGGCAGGGATTTTTCATCCACCGCGAAGCCGTGGTTCTGACTGGTGATCTCCACCTTGCCCGTGACCAGATCCTTGACCGGCTGGTTGGCCCCCCGGTGGCCGCGCGCCAGCTTGTAGGTGCTCGCCCCCAGCGCCAGCGCCAGAAGCTGGTGGCCCAGGCAGATGCCGAACAGCGGCTTGCCCGCCTCCAGCACGCCACGGATGGCGGGCACCGCGTATTCGGCCGTCGCCGCCGGGTCGCCCGGCCCGTTGGACAGGAACACGCCCGCGGGGTCGAGGGCGAGGATCTCCTCCGCCGTGGCGGTGGCGGGCACGACGGTCACGTCGCAGCCGGCGTTGGCAAGGCAGCGCAGGATGTTGCGCTTGGCCCCGTAATCGACCGCCACCACCCTGCGCCGCTTCGCGGGCAGGGGTTCGGTGCCGTGCGGCCACTTCCATATGCCCTCGTTCCACGCATAGGGGGCGGGGCAGGTGACTTCGCGGGCAAGGTCCATGCCTTCCAGCCCCGGCCACTGGCGGGCGCGGGCCTGGAGGGCGGGCAGGTCGAAGCTGCCGTCCTCGGGGTAGGCGATGACCGCCGTCTGCGGTCCGCCCTCACGGATGCGGCGGGTGATGGCGCGGGTGTCGATGCCGCATATGCCTGGAATGCCGCGCGCCTTGAGCCACGTATCGAGCGACTCGGTAGCGCGCCAGTTGGCGGGCGCGGTCAGGTCTTCCTTCACCACCAGTGCGCGGGCCTGCACGCGGGCGGCTTCATCATCTTCCGGCGTGGTGCCGGTATTGCCGACATGGGGGAAGGTGAAGGTGATGATCTGCCCCGCGAATGACGGATCGGTCAGGGTTTCCTGATAGCCGGTCATGCCGGTGGAAAAACAGATTTCGCCAATGGCCGCATCCGTGCCATACGCGCCGAATCCGCGCCCCCACAGGACGGTGCCATCGGCCAGGATCAGGGCGGCTGTCGCGGCTTTGGGCCTGTCGGCCGGTGCGGGCGGGTTTGGCGTGCTCATCGGGGGCTCCGGTCGGTCGGATTCTGTGGCGGGTTGCAGGTCGGACAGTGACAGGCCGGTCGCGCGCAGCACGGTTGTCCAGTGCTTGGGCGGTATGGCGCGCGCCTGCCGCCATTTGCGAATGGCCTCGGTGCTGACGCCGGTCAGGCGCGCGGCCTGTTCGGCGCCGCCGAGGCGTTCGATAATACTTTCTATCGTCATCGGCATTGGATGATGTCCCTTCCGGGAGTATTGCCTAACAGCGTCCTGCCCGATTGGGAAGAAAATTCCCACACATCGGCACATCAGGACCATGGGAAAATTATTCCCGGCATGAAGGGGCGTTGTGCCCCCGCCGGGCAGAGGAGTTGACAGTCATGTCCCTGCGCGCACGTTTCACGGATGACCTGAAAACCGCCATGAAGGCAGGCCAGAGCGAAAAGGTCGGCACCATCCGCATGATCACCGCGAAACTGAAGGATGTCGATATCGCCGGGCGGGCCAGGGGTGACGATCAGGTCAGCGACGAAGCCGTGATTTCCATGCTGCGCGGCATGGTCAAGTCGCGTGCGGAATCGGCGGCGCTGTACCTCAAGGGCGGCCGCCCCGAACTGGCGCAGAAGGAAGAGGCCGAAATCGCCATCATCCGTGACTATCTTCCCCCCGACCTGGATGACGCCACCATCGAGGCCGCGGTGCGTGAGGCGATCACCCGTACGGACGCCACCTCCATGAAGGATATGGGCAAGGTCATGGCCGCGCTGAAGGAACAGTTTGGCGCGGCACTCGACCCGTCGCGCGCAAGTGCTGTCGTGCGTGCGCAGCTTTCGGTATAACTGACACCGGAGAGACTGGCCGATGGCGCTTGACCCCGCGTTCCTTGACGAACTGCGTGCCCGCACGCCCATCGCCCCGGTTATCGGGCGGCGGACGAAGCTGGTGCGTTCGGGACGGAACTGGAAGGGATGCTGCCCCTTCCATGGGGAAAAGACGCCCTCGTTCTATGTCTATGACGACCATTATCACTGCTTCGGCTGCCAGGCGCATGGGGATGTCATCACCTTCGTCATGCAGAGCGAGGGCCGCTCCTTCCCCGAAGCGGTGGAGGAACTGGCCACCGCCGCCGGCATGGAAATGCCAAAACCCGACCCCGTGCGACGCGAGCAGGCCGAACGCGCGCGCACGCTGGGGGACGTGCTGGAGGCGGTGCAGCAGTCATGGCAGCGCAGGCTCTACCAGCCCGAGGGGCGCGAAGGGCTGGCCTACCTGCGCAACCGCGGCCTGACGGACGAGACCATAGCGGCCTTCGGCCTTGGCTGGTCGGGGGAGGGGCGCGGCGCGCTGGTGGCGGAAATGGCGGCGCAGGACATCACGCCCGCCATGCTGCGCGACGCGGGCGTGATGCGTGCGGATGAAAACGGCGCCCCGCAGCGTGAACTGTTCTTCAACCGTGTGACCTTTCCCATCCGCGACCGGCGCGGCAGGCTGGTTTCCTTTGGCGGGCGTATTCTGGGGGATGGCCAGCCCAAATACCTCAATGGCCCCGAGACCGCCCTGTTTTCCAAGCGCCGGGTGCTGTTCGGCCTCGACCGCGCGCGCGAAGGCGTGCGGGGCAGGGGCCCCGCCGCCGAACTGCTGGTGGTCGAGGGGTACATGGACGTGATCGCCCTGCACCAGGCCGGGTTCGGCGGCGCGGTGGCCCCCCTTGGCACGGCCCTGACGGCCGAGCAGATGGAGGCGCTGTGGCATCTCGCCCCCGCCCCGGTGCTGTGTTTCGATGGCGATGCCGCGGGCCAGCGCGCGGCGGTGAAGGCGGCGGAAACCGCGCTGCCCCTGCTGGCCGTGGACCGGACGCTGCGTTTTTGCGTCCTGCCCGAAGGGGAGGATCCGGACAGCCTCGTGCGCCGCAACGGCCCGGAGTCCATGGCGGCGCTTGTGGCGGGCGCGTGCCCGATGGGGCAGGTACTGTTCGGCCTGCTGAGCGAGGGCGTGCGTAATCCCGGCCCCGAACAGCGCGCCGCCCTGCGCCGCAGGCTGGTGGAGGTCGCGGCCCTGATCCCGGACAAGGCGCTGGCATCCGAATACCGCTCCACCCTGCTGGACAGTTTTTTCCAGACATTCCGCCGCTCGGGCCCGCGCGGGGGGAATGCGGCCCGACCGGTCGCGACCACGCCGGTGGCGGCGATGGACGCCGACCTGCAGCGCCAGTGCATTCTCAGCGCCATCATACTCGAACAGCCCGCCGTGCTGGCCGAGGTGCAGGACGCCTATTGCCGCCTTGAACTGCCCGCCGACCTTGCCGCCCTGCGTGAGGAACTGCTGGAGATGTACGACGCGCGCGGCGGCCTGCCCGCCCCCGATGAACTGGCGGCCAGCCTGTCCGCCGCCGGGCTGGATGATGTGTGCCAGCGCGTGCGCACCACGCGCGGGCGGCGCACGCGGGGGCAGGCGGATGATGATGTTTTCGGCACCGATTCCCGCCATGAATGGTGGCATTTCTACGCGCTGCTCAATGTCGAACGCTTCGCCGCCGAAGTCCGCGCCGATACCGAACGCCTGTGCGCGGGGCAGGTGAACGAGGCGGCGTGGCAGAGCCTGCGTACCCGCCTTCTGGCGCTCGATACCCTGCGCCGGGGTGGAAATGAAGAGGATGGATAGCGCGGAAAATTTAGGTGGATTGCACGAAATGCGCCGCGCCTGCCCTTGACTTCGGCCATGTTATCGACCACCTGCACCAGACAAATGCAGATGAAAACGGTATAATTGGCAGCATCCTGTTCTCCTGTTTACCAACAGGTGAAAAGGTGGCGCCAACTGTGTGCGGGCAGGTTGGGCACGCGCGCGTAAACGGATTTGCTGGTGGGGATTGATCGGGCATGGCGACAAAGACAGCCACGGGTACGGACACGGCTTCAGGGGATCAGGACAACGATACAACCCTGCTGGACACCCGGTCCGGCGCCGTCAAGAAACTGATCGCCCGCGGCAAGGAACGCGGTTACATCACTTTTGACGAACTGAACGCCGTCCTGCCGCAGGATCAGATGTCTTCCGAGCAGATCGAGGACGTGATGGCCGCGCTGTCGGAAATGGGCATGCAGGTTGTCGAGAACGAGGATAACGACGACACCGAGGCCGCCCCCGCCGCCGAAGCCAAAAGCGAGGACAGCACCGAGGAGGAGGAAAGCGAGACCGAGGAAGCCTCCGCCGGTAATGTCGATACCGAAAGCCTGGGCCGGACCGATGACCCGGTGCGGATGTACCTGCGCGAAATGGGCTCGGTCGAACTGCTCTCGCGTGAGGGCGAGATCGCGATCGCCAAGCGCATCGAGGCCGGTCGCGACGAGATGATCGGCGGCCTGTGCGAAAGCCCGCTGACCTTCCGCGCCATCATTTCGTGGCATGAACGGCTCAAGGCCGGTGAGATGCTGTTGCGCGACATCGTCGATCTGGAGGCCATGCAGTCCGGCGGCAACGACCCCGCTGAATCCACCGAGGGCGAGGACGCCTTTGATGGCGGGGAGAGCGCCGAAAACGACGAGCCTGAGGAAACCGATGGCGAGGGCGAAGGGGAGGGCGAAGGCGCCGGCCTGTCGCTGTCCGCGCTGGAAGAAAAGCTGAAGCCTGAAATCCTTGAGCAGTTCCAGGAAGTCGAGGCCCTGTACGCGGCGCTGCACAAGGTGCAGGCCGAACGGCTGGAAAAATTCACCGCCGGCGCGGATATCTCCGCCGAGGATGAAAGCCGCTACGAGCAGCTCCGCCTGGAACTGGTGGGTAAGGTGCAGCAGGTTCATCTGCATAATGCCCGGATCGAGGTGCTGGTCGAGCACCTGAAGGAGATATTCCAGCGCCTGAACGGGCTGGAAGGGCGCATGCTGCGGCTGGCGGAAAGCACGCGCGTCTCGCGCGATGACTTCCTGCTGAAATATCGCGGCCGCGAACTCGATCCCGGCTGGATGGACATGGCCTCCGCCCTGCCCGGCAAGTCGTGGAAGAACTTCATCGCCAAGCATGGCGAGACCGTGGTGCGCCTGCGCAACCAGGTTGCCGAACTGACACAGGAAACCGGCCTGCCGGTGGGTGAGTTCCGTCGCGTCTATGCCACCGTATCGCGCGGGGAGCGTGATTCGGCGCGCGCCAAGAAGGAAATGATCGAGGCCAACCTGCGGCTGGTGATCTCGATCGCCAAGAAATACACCAATCGCGGCCTTCAGTTCCTTGACCTGATTCAGGAAGGCAATATCGGCCTGATGAAGGCGGTGGACAAATTCGAATATCGCCGTGGCTACAAATTCTCCACCTACGCCACATGGTGGATCCGCCAGGCCATTACCCGTTCCATCGCGGATCAGGCGCGGACCATCCGCATTCCGGTCCACATGATCGAGACGATCAACAAGCTGGTCCGCACCTCGCGCCAGATGCTGCATGAGATCGGGCGCGAACCCGCGCCAGAGGAACTGGCCGAAAAGCTGGGCATGCCGCTGGAAAAGGTGCGCAAGGTACTCAAGATCGCCAAGGAGCCGATCTCCCTCGAAACCCCGATCGGGGATGAGGAAGACAGCCATCTTGGTGATTTCATCGAGGACAAGACGGCGGTCATCCCGCTTGACGCCGCCATCCAGACCAACCTGCGCGAAGCCACGACGCGGGTGCTGTCGTCCCTTACCCCGCGTGAGGAACGCGTGCTGCGCATGCGCTTTGGCATCGGCATGAATACCGACCATACGCTTGAGGAAGTCGGCCAGCAGTTCAACGTGACCCGTGAACGTATCCGCCAGATCGAGGCCAAGGCGCTGCGCAAGCTCAAGCACCCCAGCCGAAGCCGCAAGCTGCGCTCGTTCCTTGATGATAACTGAGGTTCCATGTGCCGCCGTACGGGATGAACCGGACGGCGGTGGAACACGGATCGGGGTGGAGATTACGTTCCTGTGCATGGACCGCCCGCCGCCCGCGCAGCCACCCGCCCTGCCAGTGGGTTATGGGATCCGGCAGGTCACGCGGCCCGATGTGGGCTGGTATCGTGGGCTGTATGATGCGGTCGGTCGGGATTACTGCTGGTGGCTGCGCCGGGTCATGCCGGACACGCAGCTTGCCGGCCTGCTGTCCAGCCCCGGCATTGGCGTGCATGTACTCTATGATGGCAGCGTGCCCGCCGGGTTCTGCGAACTGGACAGCCGGCACGGGCCGGATGTGAACATCGCCTATTTCGGCCTGCTGCCCGCATGGATCGGGCGCGGGATCGGGCGTGTCTTCCTGCACCAGATGGTCGCGCGCGCCTGGCAGGCCCGGCCCGCGGCGGTACGGGTCAATACCTGTTCGGCCGACCATCCGCGCGCGCTGCCGACCTATCTGCGCGCGGGCTTTCGCAAGGTCCGGACCATCAATGAGATCTGGGCCATCCCCGATACGCTGGGCCTGCCGCTGCCCGCCCGGCTGCGGGTGGCCTGAACCCGCGCGGGCCGATGGGTGGGGTGTGTACTTTTTCCTTGTCTAATGGCCGGGTTTGTGGTTCAACCCGCTCCTTCCCTGCCGGGTGTGTGGCATCATACCCGGCTATACCCGCGCCCTTGGGGCAACATGGCGGACCGTGTCCGTGCATGCGGGGTTGAAGTGATCCGAAGGGAGTACCAATGCCGTTGTATGAAATCGTGCTGATCGCACGTAATGACGTGTCGCAGCAGCAGGTCGAAGCCGTTGCCGATGGCATCGCGACCCAGCTTGAGGCGGAGTCCGGCTCCGTAAAGAAGCGCGAATACTGGGGCCTGCGCACGCTGGCCTACCGTATCAAGAAGAACCGCAAGGGGCATTACATGCTTCTGGGTCTTGACGCGTCTCCCGCCGCCATCAAGGAAATCGAGCGCCAGCTCGGCCTGAACGAAGACGTGCTGCGCGTGCTGACCCTGCGTGTGGACGAGATTGACGAGGCGCCGTCCGTCATCCTGTCGCGCAAGGGCGATGAGCGTGAGCGTGGCTTCCGTGGGCCCAAGCCCACGGGCCGGTTCGAAAGCGGCCGTCCCCGCCGCAGTTTCGATGACCGCGAGGAGTTCCGCGCCCGTAACGAGCGTGAAGAACAGCAGCGCGTCAGCGCCGAAGCGGAGTAAGAGCTGATGTCCGAATCTACCGAGATCAATCCCGCCGCCCGCCGCGTTGCGGTTGGCGCGCGTCGTCCCTTCTACCGTCGTCGCAAGTCCTGCCCGTTCTCCGGCCCCAACGCGCCGAAGATCGACTACAAGGACGTGCGCCTGCTGAGCCGCTTCCTGTCCGAGCGTGGCAAGATCGTTCCCAGCCGCATCACGGCAGTCTCCGCCAAGAAGCAGCGCGAACTGGCCCAGGCCATCAAGCGCGCCCGTTTCCTGGCCTTGCTGCCCTACATTGTAAGCTGAGGGAGGCAGGAATATGTCCGCAGTAGAACTCATTCTGCTCCAGCGCGTCGAGAAGCTGGGCCAGATGGGCGAGATCGTCACGGTGAAGCCGGGTTATGCCCGTAACTTCCTGCTGCCCCAGGGCAAGGCGATCCGCGCCAACGCACATAACCGCGAGCGTTTCGAGCGTGAGCGCGTGCAGCTTGAGGCCCAGAACCTCAAGAACCGCGAGGAGGCCGAGCGCCTGTCCGAGCGGATGCACGGCCTGTCCGTCATCCTGATCCGTCAGGCCGGCGACAGCGGCAGCCTGTATGGCTCCGTCACCACCCGTGACATTGCCGAGGCGGCGACCAAGGCGGGTCTGACCATTACCCGCAACCAGGTCATCCTGCCCGAGCCGATCAAGCAGCTTGGCCTGTATGACGTGCGCGTCGCCCTGCACCCGGAAGTGGCGATGCAGGTGACCGTGAATGTCGCCCGTTCCGAGGAAGAAGCGGAGCGTCAGGCCCGCGGTGAGGAAATCGGCGCCGAGCGTGACGATGAACCGACCGTGGCCGATGAAGGTGTCGTGACCGAAGGTGAGGTTTCGGAAGAAACCGCCATTGAGGAAGCGCCCGCCGTCTGAGCGATCAGATACGCCGCCCGCAGGGGCGGACGGGGGTACGGAAGCCCGGAAGAGGAAACTCTTCCGGGCTTTCGCCGTTTTCGGGGCTGGTGCGTTGCGCCTGTGGAGGGGTCGGGCAAGGGGAGAAGGTCAATGGCATCTGTACTGCTGGACCGGGCCTTCATGCATTTCATTACCATGGGGCGGCTGGAGGTCTATTATCCAGGTGGTGACAGGCGGGTCTATACCGGCCGGGCCGGTCCCCGCGCCGCCATGTGGATCGCCAGCCCCGCCACCGCCCGCGCCCTGCTGCTCGACCCGGCGCTAAAGGTGGGGGAAGCCTATATGGCGGGCGACCTCCAGCCGGTGGACTGCACGCTTTATGACCTGCTGCATGTACTCATGCTCAATGTGATGGAGCGCAGCCCGGCGGGGGAGCGTTTTTTCTCCTCCCTGCGCTATATGGCGCGGGCATGGCTGCAGAATAACACCCTGCGGCGCGCGCAACGCAACGTCGCGCATCATTACGATCTGGACAGCGGACTTTACCGGCTTTTTCTTGATGAGGACATGCAGTATTCCTGCGGTTACTTTCCCACGGGTAATGAAACGCTGGAACAGGCGCAATCCGCCAAGAAACATCATCTTGCCGCCAAGCTGCACCTGATACATCCCGGCATGAGCGTTCTGGATATCGGGTGCGGGTGGGGGGGCATGGCCCTGACACTGGCGCGCGATTACGGGGCGCGGGTGACCGGCATCACCCTGTCGGTGGAGCAGTTGCACATCGCACGCCAGCGCGCGCGGGAAGCCGGGCTGGAGGGACGGGTCAACTTCGACCTGCTGGATTACCGCGCGGTGGCGGGGCAGTACGACCGGATCATTTCCATCGGCATGTTCGAGCATGTGGGCGTAGCCCATTACGGACTGTTCTTTGACGCCATGCGCCAGGCCCTGAAGCCCGGGGGCGTCATGGTGCTGCATTCCATCGGGCGGGTGGAGGGGCCGGGCGTGACCAATCCATGGATTGACCGCTACATCTTTCCCGGTGGCTATTCCCCGGCGGTGAGCGAGGCGGTAGGTGCTGTGGAACGCGCCGGATTATGGATGACGGATTGCGAGATCTGGCGGCTGCATTACGCCCGGACCATCGCCCACTGGCGCAGCCGGTTCGCGGCGCGGCGGGATCTGATCGCCCGGCTTTATGATGCGCGTTTCTGCCGTATGTTCGAGTTCTATCTGGTGGTGTCCGAACTGGCCTTTCGCGTGCAGGGGCACCTGAACTTCCAGTTGCAGCTTACGCGTGAGATCGATGCCGTGCCGCTGACGCGCGACTACATGATGGGCCAGCAGCCCATGCCCACCCCACGCCGCGACAGCGCAGCCAGCGCGTTTTACGGGGCGGCCGCATTATGGGCATGAATGCGGGCCAGACGATCGAATTCCGCAATTTCCAGTGTTTCCGCCCGGCGGCTGCCCTCGATCCCGGCTTCGGACAGCAGGGCCTCGCCCCCCACGGATTTCAGCGCGCCGCGCAGCATCTTGCGCCGTTGGCCAAAGGCCGCCGCCGTAATCCGCTCCATCGCGCGGAACAGGGCCGCATCGGGCTGTTCGGCATGGGGGATCAGCCCCACCACGGCCGAATGGACCTTGGGCGGGGGGGAAAACGCCCCCGGCGGAATATGCATGAGCATGCCACAGCGGCAGGTCCACTGCGCCAGCACGCCCAGCCGCCCGTAATGGCTGGAACCGGGGGCCGCGCATATGCGTTCGGCCACTTCCTGCTGGAACATGAGTGTCAGCCGCGTCCACGCGCTGGCCTGCCGCAGCCAGCCCACAAGCAGCGGCGTGCCGACATTGTAGGGCAGGTTCGCGATGATCTGCCGTGGCGGGGGGCATAGCGTGCTCAGGTCACGGCGCATGGCGTCGGCCTCGATCACGCGCAGCCGGTTGGGAGCCTGCGCCGCCAGTTCCGAAATGACGGCGACGGCCCTTGTGTCCACCTCCACCGCGATGATGCTGGTGGCGTCCGTATCCAGCAGCGCGCGGGTCAGCCCCCCCGGTCCGGGGCCGACTTCCACCACATGCTGCCCGGACAGGTCACCCGCAAGGGAGGCGATGCGTGCGGTAATGCCCGGATCGAGAAGGAAATGCTGGCCCAGCGCCTTGCGCGCGTCCAGCCCGTGCCGCGCAATGGTCTCGCGCAGTGGTTCAAGGCCCTGCGGCCGTTCCGGTATGGTCATGCCCGGATCAGGACTTTGAACGCATGTCGATGATCGCGCGGCGCTTGAGGTCACGGTTGAGCTGCCGCGATGTCTGTTCCACACGTTCGTTCAGCAGGTGATCGGCAATTTCGCTGGGGGTCTGGATGGCGATGTTGCGTTCTTCCCGCGTGCAGACCATCAGCAGCACGATCCCGTCCTGTGACACCAGCGGGTGGCTGGCCTGGCCGGGGGCGAGGGGTTCGATGACCTCACGCATGCGGGGGTTGAGCCGGTTCAGCATCAGCTCGCCCGGGTCGCTCGGGTGTTTTTCCCCCAGCTTCTTGTTCTGCTCTTCCATCTGGTCGCAGGTCTTGACGGTGGTGGAAAAGCTTGTGGCCTGATCGAGCGCCGCCTTCTGCTGGTCCGTCGGGTTTTCGGGATCGAGCGGAACGTCGAAGGGGAAGAAAGCCTGCCGCATGGAGATGATGGTGGCCATCTGGTGGCCCACCGTGCGCCGTTCGGCGATGGTGGCGATCACGTAGCCACCCGCCACGCGGATGGGGTTGGAAATGGCGCCATCAGGCATCTGCCGCGCCACTTCGACAACCTGCGGGTCCAGCCCGTCTTCCTGCATCCAGCCCATCATGCCGCCATCCAGCGCGCTCTGCCCCTGTGAGAACTGCGCGGCCACGATGGGGAACGGCGCGCCCTCACGCAGTTCCTGAATGATGGTTTCGGTGAATTTCAGTTCGTTTTCCGTATGGCGCGGGTCTTCAACGGGCACGAATATTTCGCTGATCATGTATTCCGGCTTGCCGTCCTCGCGCTTCAGCGCCGCCGCGCGCTGTTCGATCTCGGCTGCGGTAATGCGGCCGCGCTCGCCCGTTTCCTGCCGGAGTACCTGCGTCCAGCCAAGCTGCACGCGGATCTGGTCGATCAGCGTGGTCAGGGACACGCCATCTTCCGCCAGCTTGTTGCGCAGCGTGTTTTCCGGCATGCCGTTGCGCTGTTCGATGCCGGATATGGCATCCGCGATCTGCTTGATCGGCACGTTGATGTGGCGGTCGAGCATTTCCTGCATGCGCAGCCGTTCGTCGATCAACTGGCGCACGATCTGCGGGCGCAGGCGCTGCATGATGTCATCGCTGACATCAAGGCCCGACGACAGGGCGAACAGGCGCCCGCGCGTATCGACATCGCGCTTGGTCAGCACCGAACCGTTGACGGTGGCGATGATGGCGTCCTGATCTTCCGCCGCCTGCGCCTGCTCGGCAATGGAGCGGGGCGTGCGGGCGGCGGCATCCGTTCCATGCCCCGCCAGCGCCATCCCTGCCAGCAGGGCGAGCGCCAGCGCGCGGCCACGGCGCGGTGCGGGAAGGGGGGTGACGCCACGGGTGGCGGGGAAGAAGGACATCCGGCTCGGTCTTTCACGCATCAGGTCAGCCATTCATACCAAATGTACCGATGGTTTTGAACGTAAGGGAGAACATTACGGTCGAATTGCTCTGTTGGCCACCAATCGTGGTGTACTGTTTGAGGTACATGACATCCAGCCCGAAGCAGTCATTCTGGAATCCGGCGTCGCCACCAACCGATACGCTTTCATTACGCGACAGGCTCCGGCGCAGATAGGCCGCCAGATGCCAGTGGTCCCAGTTGGAGGCGGCGCCCACCGTCAGTTCGCTGACAGGCTTGTAATAGATGGCGGGCGGCGTGTTGGAATATGACCTTTCGGCATAATAGTAATATGGCGTCACCGGCTCGAACAGGTAGCCACCCGTCACGCGGAAATGCCGGAACCCCGCGCTGCCCAGCGCATCGCCGAAGTCAACCTTGCCCGCATAGGGGTCGAGCCGCATCTTGCCGTCGAAGTCGAAGAACTGGTTGGGCACCATGTGCGTGCCCATCACCACATCCGACAGGTGATGGCTCAGGCCGGAATAGGGGATGCGGTTATGATCGACATGCTCCTGAAAGCTCTCGCCAATCAGCATGTCGATCTGGTGGCCGTTCCATGTCCAGTTGTTGTGCAGGCCGACATTGGCGCGCAGCCCCCCGTCAAGCCGGTCGGTGCCCGGATAGCGGTTGATGGCGAACAGCGTCGAGTCCGTGAATTCGTAGGTCAGGCTGTCTTCGTTGGGGATGTTGCTGGATGAACTGTTGCCCGTGTTGGGGGCCGCCAGGAACTGCACGATCGGTTCAAGGATCTGGGTGCCGGTATTGTGGTTGAAGCTGCGCAGGAACGGCCAGTTCATTTTCATCCCGATGGTGGGCAGGACCTGGCCTTCCACCTGCGTGCGCGTGGTGCCGGCGTAATTGGGCTGCTGGTTGAGTTCGGTGGCGCGGTGAATGGCGGATTCGACATGCAGCGTCAGATCCCAGATCTGGCCCAGCTTGTTATGGAACGGCCGGTCCCAGTTGAGCGAGAGCTGCCCGCGCTGGTCAGACGTGCCATTGTTGCGGTAGACATAAAAGTCCGTCGTATCCAGACTGAACCGCCCGCCCCAGGCGTCGGGCCTGCCGAAATAGCTGTAGGTATAGCGTGGCAGGACCCATGGCAGGTCATGGTTGTGGATGACGCCCTGATTGAGGCCCTGATACGCCTCGCCATCGATGCGCGAATACGAGCCCGTGCCGAAGCCTTCCAGGTAGATGTTGGAATTGAGCGTGTCCTGCCCGTAGCCGGTCACGCGGTAGTCGCGCATGTAGTTGGGCGAACTGGCCCAGCGTATGTTCGCGCCCGCGCGCCATGTCTTGTTGAGCGAGACCTGGCCGTTCCCGAAGAAATAGCCCTGCACGCCATGGTTGTCCGCACTTTCGACCTGCTGGCCGAAGGTGTTGGTGTAGCTTATGTCATGATGCGTGTCATACGCGATGCCGGCGTTGATGTTGAGGCGCGCATTGCGGAAATAGCGGCGGTAGTTCGCGCTTAGCTGCGGGCCGGTGCGGGTGGAGAACAATCCCTCCAGCGTAATGTCCGACTGTTTGTCCAGCACCCAGTAATAGGGAATGGTGACATACGTGCCCAGGTAACGGTTATGGGGCGTGAAGCCGGGAGTGAGAAAGCCGCTCTGCCGCCGTACGGACGGGTCGGTCATGGAGAAGGTGGGCAGGTAGAAGATCGGCACCCCGAAGAAATCCACGAACGCATCCCGGAATTCCAGACGCTTGTGCTGCATGTCATGCGTGGCGTCATAGGCGCGTATCTGCCAGAAGGGCGCGCGCTCGGGGTGGCGGGCGCAGATCTCGCACGCGGTATAGACCACGCGGGTCAGGTCGCTCACCTTGCCGCCCGTGCGGCGCACGCCGTTCGCCGCCAGCCGGGCGTTATCGTACATCTGGGCGTACATGCGCGTCATGATGCCGTCGCGCATGCCGTTGCTCAGTTCGGCATAATCCGTGAACAGCACGGTCCCGTCCGGCTCCACCATCGCCACGTTGCCACGGGCGGAAGCAATGCCGGTGTTGCGGTCGTATATGACCTTGTCCGCCCGCATGATCTGGTCATTCTGCCAGATCTGGACATTGCCGGTCCATGTCGCGATGCCGTTCCTGCTGTCATAGGAAACATGATCGGCCTGAAAGGTCATCGGGTCGGTATTGGACACCGTGCCCGAAAACAGTACTGGCGCCTGTGGCTGGCTTTTGGGGGCATGGATGGGCATGCTGCGTTTTGGCGCGTCCGCGCGGGCCGACTGGAGCTGCGCCCCCAGCCCCAGCACGATCCCGCCCCACATGGTCGCGCAAAGCAGCATCCCGCGCGGAAGCCGCCGCGTGGCGGCGCTGGGCCGTAGCGGTGACGGCGCGCGCGGGAGGGGACGGGGACGGGACATTAACCGTCCTCTAGATGAAGAAGTAGCGTGACCGCAAGACAAAGCCCGGCCCCCGTCGGGGCCCACGCGGCCAGAAGGGGGGGAAGGGCCCCGGTTTCACCAAACTGCGCCGCGATCTTGGATATGGCGAACAGCGCGAAACCGGCCGCCACGCCAAAGCTGATCATGCGTATGACCCCGCCCCGCCGGGCGGGCCGCATGGAAAATCCCGCCGCCACCAGCGCCATGGTGCCCGACAGCACCGGCAGGGTCAGCAGGGTCTGGAAATGCAGCCGGTGGCGGATGGTGGAAAAGCCGGAGCGGTTGAGCTGGCGGATGAACCCCGGCAGCGCCCAGACCGACAGCGTATCAGGCGAAGCGAAACTCTCCTCCACCCCCGCCAGCGTCAGGTCGGCGGGCAGGGTGACGTGTCCCATGTCCTCGGGCAGTTCGTCGGGGCGGAGCTGGCGCGTCGCGTTCAGGATCCACCGCCCCTTGCCCAGATAGCCGTTTTCGGCCTCCAGCCGGGTAATCAGCCCGTCATCGGGGCCCATGCGGAAGATGGTGATGGCGCCAAGGCGCAGCACGCCCCCGCTAAGCCTGACCCGCCGGGCATGGATGATGTCCACCCCATGGTCCACCAGCCCGTTATCGCCCTGCCGCAGCCACAGGGTGCCCCCACTCAGGTTGAGCGACTTGCCGTTGTTATCGCGCAGGTACTGCCGGTCCAGCGCCTCCGCCCGGCGGTACATGACGGAGGACAGGGGCGAGATGCACGTCGTCGCCGTCGCCCCGATCAGCACCGCGCAGATCACCGGCCCCGCCAGGAACTGCCATGCCGAGATGCCCGCCGCCCGCGCCACCACCAGTTCGGATGAGCGCGCAAGCCGCCAGAAGCAGATGATACCGCCCAGCAGCACGCCAAAGGGCAGGATTTCAAGACAGGCGAAGGGCACGTGCAGCAGCGCGATCTGGCTGACCAGCGACGTGGGCACGTTGGGCCGGGTCGAGACACGACGCAGCAGGTCGATGAAGTCGAACATCGTGATCAGCCCGGTCAGGAAGGAGATCACGGCCAGCGTGGCGAAGGTGAACTGCCGGGCGATATAGACCGACAGGGTGAAGGCGGGCCTCATGCGCGCGGACTGCCCACGCGGGACAGGGGCTCCCGGTCCGCGCGGAATTCGGGCACGAACAGGAAAAAGGCGCAGATCATGCCCGGCCCCAGCGTGCAGATCCACATAAGCGGCATGAGGTGCAGGTTGCGCGACGCCAGGTTCTGCACCAGCAGCGTCAGCGCCTGCACGGCCACGATGGCCAGTATGGCCAGCACGGGGCGCAGGATGCTGGCCTGCCGGGAATAGTTGCCGCCCATCGCCCCCACCAGTCCGATCATGGCGAAGGAAAACGCGCAGAACGGCGTGCTGAGCCTGCGCCAGGCCTCGATGAACATCTTGCTTTCATCGCGGCGGGAATACTGGCGCATGTCCGGGTGCAGAAGCTGCGCGATCGACAGTTCGTTGGCGTCGGGCAGGCGGGTATGCGACCCGTGCGGGCTGGACAGGTCGATGGTGTTGCGTGCGAAGGTCAGCACGTTGAGCCGCCCGGTATGGCTGTCGATCTCCTGTCGTGAACCGTTGAACAGGACCACATGGGGCTGTTCGTCGTTTATGACCAGATTGCCTTCTTCCGCCAGTATGGTGGCTTCGGCGCCGGGGGTGCAGTCATCTTCCACCATGATGCCGCGCAGCGTGCCGTCCTTGGCGCGGTCGCGGATATAGACGGTCATGTTGTCCGAAACCTGCGTAAAGACCCCGTCCTGTATCAGGAAGGCGGCCATGCGGTTGCGGATCTGGAATTCGTACTGCCGGAAGGCATGGTAGGAAACCGGCACGATCCAGACATTCAGGACCAGGCACAGCCCCGTGGCGATGGTCGCGCATAACAGCCCCGGCCGCGCCATCATGAGCGGGGACAGCCCGGCCGCCTGCATCACGGTCAGTTCCCGGTCCGTGCCGAGGCGCTGGTAGATGAACTGCACCACCACGAAGGTCGTGATCGGCAGGATGACCGCGACGAAGGAGGGAATCAGCAGGCTGGTCAGTTCCAGGAACACACGCAGCGAAAGCCCCCGGCCCACCACCAGCGACACGAAATGCAGGGACTGGGTCAGCCAGATCAGGGTCGCCAGCGCGCCGGTGCTGGCCACAAGCGCCAGCAGGAGCTGGCGCAGGACATAGCGGTCCAGAATCGACAGGCGTGGCGCAAGGCGGTCAGGAACGGGGCGGACGACAGGCATGCCCCTGTCTAGCCCCGTTCCCGCCGGGGCAAAAGGGGTGATCCCCCCGCGCATGGGTGTGCAAACAGTCCGTTACATGCCACGGCCCGTGGCGTCATGCGTCCTGTGTGGCGGGGGGCAGGACCTTGCCGGGGTTCATGAGGTTGCGCGGGTCAAGCGCGGCCTTGATGTGGCGCATGGCGGCCAGTTCCGCGCCGCCGCGCCATGCGGGCATCATGTAGGGCTTGAGCTGGCCCACCCCGTGCTCGGCGGAGAAGGAGCCATCCAGTTCCTTCACGATCGCGGCCACGGTGTCCATGATGTCATGGCTGCGGGCCAGAAAGGCCTCCGGCGCCATGCCTTCGGGCTGTACGAGGTTGAAGTGGATGTTGCCATCGCCCATATGGCCGAACGGCGCGGGGCGGATGCCCGGTATCAGCGCCTCGCACGCGGCCGTCGCGCGCGTGATCAGTTCGGGCACGTGGCTGACGGGCACGGACACGTCGTTCTTCACGCTCGCGCCCGCGCGGCGCTGGGCTTCGGCATGTTCCTCGCGCAGTTTCCACAGCCCCGCGCGCTGGCCCTCGCTTTCGGCGATGACGGCGTCGGTGATGAGTCCGTCCTCCAGCGCGGTGCCCAGCAGGTCCTCCGCGTATTCGCGCAGTTCCGCATCCGGGCGCGGCGTGGCCAGCTCGACCAGCACGTAGGCGGGGGCGCGTTCCTCCAGCGGCAGGGGGGCTGCGGGAATGAGGCTGGTCACCAGATCCATGCCCGTGCCGGACATGAACTCGAACGCCTGCACCAGCGCGGGGTCGCGCCCGCGCAGCAGGCCCAGCAGCTTCAGCGCCGCGCTGGCGTCCTCCACCGCGCACAGGGTGGCCACGATTTCGCGCGGCTGGGGGTAGAGCTGCATGATCGCGGTGGTGATGAAGCCGAGCGTCCCCTCCGAACCCACCAGCAACTGCCGCAGCGCGTAGCCGGTATTGTCCTTGCGCAGGCGGCGCAGCCCGTGGAACACGCCGCCATCGGGCATGACCGCCTCAAGGCCGAGAACCAGTTCCCGCGCATTGCCGTAGCGCAGCGTGTTGTTGCCCCCCGCATTGGTGGCCAGCACGCCCCCGATCTGCGCCGACCCTTCGGACGAGATGGACAGCGGCAGCATGAATCCTGCCTCCCACGCGGCTTCCTGCGCCGCCTTCAGCGTAACGCCGGCTTCCACCTCCATGGTCAGGTCATGGGGGTCGATGTTGCGGATACGGTTCATGCGCGACAGGCAGATGACAACCTCGCGCCCGCTGCCGTCGGGTGTCGCCCCTCCCACCATGCTGGTATTGCCGCCCTGCGGCACCATGGGCACGTCGTGTTCCACGCACAGGCGCACGATCCGGGCCAGCGCCTCGGTATCGGCGGGGCGCAGCACGGCCAGCACGCGGCCATGGTACAGGTCGCGCCAGTCGGTGCAGAAGGGGGCCGTATCCACTGCTTCGGTCAGGATGCCGGTCGGCCCCACTATGTCCGTAAAGCGGGCGATCAGGTCATGCCGTGCCAGTGTGGGTGAGGGGGATGCGGTCATGACAGCATATTTCCGGAATGATGGGGGGAATGGGGCGGGGGCAGGAGCCACGCCTGCCCGCCATGGTGCACTGGCGGGTAGGCGGCGCTGGCCTGCGCCGGGCTGCTCGATACAAGCGTGTGCCATGCTTCGGTCAGGGCGACGCCGGTCAGCAGCCCCAGCGCGATCGCCACCAGCAGGCCCGAACGGCGTGTGGGCTGGCGGGTCTGTTTCTGCACGATGGACAGCGCGACCTGCGTTTCGGCGCGGGCCTGCTGCGTCTGGTACAGTTCCGAACGCAGGGCCGCGTTATGGGCGCGGCTGTCGCGCAGTTCCAGGTCGAGCTTGCGGATGCTGTCCGTCAGCATGGAAATGCGGGCGTGCGAGTCCTGTATTTCCTTGGCCGCCGCCGTGCTGGTCCGGGTGGTGCGCGGCGCGCGTGGCTTGGGTGCCGCCTTGGGCGGCGGGTTGGGGGCTATGGCGGAGAACAGGTTTTTCAGCGCCCCGCCCGTGACCTGGTTTTTCCTGGCCCGCGCGCGAATGGCCGCCAGCGCGTTTTCCGACTGGCCCGCATGGTCCTCCAGCACAAGTGCAAGGATATCCGACAGGATTTTCAGTTCCTTGGGATCGATTGTGTTGCTCATGTATGGCACCGGGGTCGGATCATGCGGTTATAACCATTAGGAACGCGGACTGGCGGCGCGGATCAGCCGGTCACGGATCGCGCGGCCCAGCCCGTGCCCGGGCACATGCTGTACTGCGATCCTGACCAGCCCCCGGCGGTGTCCCTCCATATCAAGAAACCGCAGCCCCGCGAAGAGGCGCGCCGCCGCTTCGTGCAAATCGCCGCGCGGGCTCAGGTTCCACACCAGCCCGCTGCCCGCCAGTTCGGGGCCGAAGGCCAGCAGCGCCTCATCGGCGGCGACCGTCTGCGCATCCAGCCGGACCGGCAGCCCCGGCGCGTAGTGCGAGGAAAGCTGCCCCGGCGCGCTGGGGCGGGCATCATCGCTGCCCGCCATGGCGGTGATCGGCATGCCGCAGGCATCTTCAAGCATTTCAAGCGTGATGCCGCCGGGGCGCAGCAGCACCGGGCGCGCGCCGCCCAGATCCAGTATGGTGCTTTCCACTCCGACAGTGCACGGCCCGCAATCCAGCACGGCGTCAATGCGCCCGTCCAGCCCCGCCAGCACATGCCCCGCGTCCGACGGGCTGACCCCCCCCGATGGATTGGCCGAAGGGGCAACCACCGGAAAGCCGCAGGCCGCGAGCAGGGCATGGATGGTGCGCCCTGCGGGCACGCGCACCGCCGCGGTGGCCAGCCCCGCCGTGGCGATGGGGGAAATGGTGCACGCAGGCGCGCGCGGCAGGACAAGTGTGAGCGGGCCGGGCCAGAACCGTTCGGCCAGCGCGTGGGCCAGCGGGGTGGCCACCACCTGCGTAAAGGCGGCATCCGCGCTGGCGAAATGGCTGATCAGCGGGTTGATGCCCGGCCGGCCCTTGGCGGTGTAGATCGCGCTGACCGCCCGGTCATTGCCTGCATCCGCCCCCAGCCCGTACACCGTTTCCGTCCCGAACGCGACGAGGCCGCCCGCGCGCAGGATGGCGGCGGCGGTCTCGATACCCTGCGGGTCGTCGTGCAGCAGTTGTGTGTTCATGGGACCGGGCGGTTATGTCGCGCCGCGACACAGGAAATGCGGGTTGCGCCAGCCCGGCTTGCCATAGCCCAGCGGCGCGCCATCCATGGTGGTAATGCTGCCACCGGCGGCTTCCACGATCGCCTGCGGGGCGGCGGTGTCCCATTCCATGGTGGGGCCAAGGCGGGGGTAGAGGTCGGCCACGCCCTCGGCCACGCGAATGAACTTGGCGGCCGAGCCGATATTGCCCAGATGCGCGATCGCGTGCCCACCCAGGAAGTCCCGCAGGCGCGCGTCATCGGCATGATGGCGCGAGGCCAGTACCGTCAGCCCTTCCGCCGGGGGGCGGCGGACATGGATGGCCTGTTCGCCGCTGGCGTCGATGCGTACCGCCCCGCGCCCCGCGCCCGCGCCGTAAAGCTGGTGGTAGGCGGGCAGCGCCACCGCGCCCAGAACCGGGCGGCCATGGCGCACCAGGCCGATATTGACGGTAAAATCATCGCGCCCGGCGGCGAATTCGCGTGTGCCATCCAGCGGGTCCACCAGCCAGAACTCGCTACCCGTATCAATGTGGATGCCGGCGGCCATTTCCTCCTCCGCCACCACGGGTATGGCCGGGGCGTGGGCGCGCAGGCCCTTGAGGATATGAACCTCCGCCGCGTGGTCGGCTTCCGTCACGGGGGAACTGTCGGTCTTGATCCGGGTCTCGAACCCGCGTGCGCGGATGGCGCGGATCAGCTCGGCGGCCTCATCGGCCAGGCGCAGGGCCAGATCCAGAAGGAATCCGTCCTCATATACGGGTATGGATGGTGTATTCATGCTGTTCGCATTAGCTTACTCATGCCGCGCCGTCATGCCCTTATCGGTCATGATGGCTCCGGATACGGATATTCCGGTCATGGCCATGCCTGGCTGGCAAGGGAATTTATCCTGTCCGTCCAAAACCTTCGTAGCGGAGCCCCGTGATCCATATGCTCGACATCGCCTTTTCCGACGCCACTGCGCCCCACGGCGGCGCGATCGCCATTCTTGCCACATCCGGCACATCCCCCGCCGGCCTGTTCGCCACCGTGAACACCACGCTGGACGGGGCGCTGGAGCGTGCGGCGAAGGCCGCCAGATTCGATTTCGAGGCGTCGAAGACCTGCGTCGTCCTGGCGCCGGGCGCGGGGTATGACCGCGTGGTCCTGGTGGGGCTGGGCGATGCGCAGGCGCTTGACGCCACCGTGGCTGAAAAGGCGGGCGTGGCGGCGGCGCGCGCGCTGGCCGCCGGGGGGACCACGGGTGTGATCGTGGCCGACGCCCTTGCGCCGGAACTGGCCGCCCATGTGGCGCTGGGGGCGGTGCTGGGGGCGTACCGCTTCGATTCGTATCGCACCGAGCCGCGCAAGGGGGAGCCGGAGCGACTCACGGCGCTGGGCGTCGCCACCACCGATCCGGCGGCGGCGCGGGCGGCATGGACGCCGCTGGGCGCGGTGGCGCGGGGTATCTACCTGTGCCGCGATCTGGTGTCCGAACCGGCCAACAAACTCCGCCCGCCCGAATTCGAGCAGCGTATCCTCGCCCTGCGCGATCTGGGTGTGACGGTCGAGGTGCTGGACCGCGCCGCCATGGAGGAACTGGGTTTCGGCGCGCTGCTGGGCGTGGCGCAGGGCAGCGACGCCCCGCCGCGCACGGTCATCATGCGCTGGAATGGCGGCGCGGAAGGGGACGCCCCGGTCGCGTTCGTGGGCAAGGGCGTGACGTTTGATTCGGGCGGCATCTCGATTAAGCCCGCAGCCGGCATGGAGGAAATGAAGACCGACATGGCGGGTGCGGCCGCCGTGGTCGGCACCATGGCGGCGCTGGCCGGACGCAAGGCGAAGGTCAACGCCGTGGGCGTGGTGGGGCTGGTGGAGAACATGCTGTCCGGCAATGCCCAGCGCCCGGGCGATGTGGTGCGCACCGCCGCGGGCCAGACGGTGGAAGTGCTCAATACCGATGCGGAAGGCCGGCTCGTGCTGGCGGATGTGCTGTGGTACACGCAGGACCGTTTCAGCCCGCGTCTCATGGTCGATCTCGCCACGCTGACGGGGGCGATCGTGGTCGGCCTTGGCCATGAGCGCGCGGGCCTGTTCTCGAACAGTGATGAACTGGCCGCCAACCTGTCCGGCACGGGCGAGGCGACGGGGGAGAAGCTGTGGCGCATGCCGCTGGACGCCGCCTACCTTGAACGCCTGCGCTCCGATATTGCAGATCTCAAGAACATCGGCGGGCGTCCCGGCGGGTCGATCACGGCGGCGAAGTTCCTTGAATGCTTCGTGAACGAGGTGCCATGGGCGCATCTGGACATCGCGGGGGTGGCGTTCACCACCAAGGCGACATCGCACGCACCCAAGGGGGCGACGGGCTTTGGCGTGCGGCTGCTCGACCGCATGGTCGGCACGTATTACGAGGGGTGATACCTGCCCCGCGTGGCAGGTCAGGACAGAACAGGGAACTCC
The DNA here is from genome assembly GCF_021295395.1 of Komagataeibacter sp. FNDCR2. Taxonomy (NCBI): domain Bacteria; kingdom Pseudomonadati; phylum Pseudomonadota; class Alphaproteobacteria; order Acetobacterales; family Acetobacteraceae; genus Komagataeibacter; species Komagataeibacter sp. FNDCR2. The sequence goes on along the minus strand of NZ_JAIWOU010000001.1, from coordinate 1,147,963 downwards.
ATGGCGCAGATCGGCTTCTATCACCTGACGCGTTCCCCGGCGCTGGAAGTCCTGCCCGCGCTGCTGGGCCGCACCCTGGCGGCGGGCCAGCGCGCGGTCGTGCGCTGCGCGACGGCCGAGCGGGTTCAGGAACTTGATGACGGGCTATGGCGCGCCACCGACCCGCTATGGCTGCCCCACGGCACGCAGGCCATGGGGCACGGGCCATGGCAGCCCATCTGGCTGACCGCGGGCGCGGATGTGCCCAACGGGGCGCTGTTCCTCTTCCTGCTCGATGGGGTGGAGGCCGCGGACCTTGCGGCGTTCACGCGGGTGTTCGACCTGTTCGATGGCCATGATGAGGCCGCCGTCGCCGCCGCGCGCCGCCGCTGGCTGGCGGGGCGTGAGGGCGGGCATGAGCTGAGCTACTGGCAGCAGCAGCCCAAGGGGTGGGCGCGTCGGAAATAGTCACCCCCGCGCGGGCCGGCCACAGGCCGCGCGGCATGGACGAAAGGCAGGTTTGCTGATGAAGACGGTTATTTTCCCCAATGGTACACAGGTGCCCGCCCTGGGCATGGGCACATGGAACATGGGGGATGACGACAGCCGCCGCGCTGATGAGATCACAAGCATCCGCGCGGGGCTCGAGGCCGGTATCCGCGTGGTGGACACGGCGGAAATGTACGGCTCCGGCCGGTCCGAGAAACTGGTGGGCGAGGCGATCAGGGACCTGCGCGATGACGTGTTCCTTGTCAGCAAGGTCCTGCCCTCCAACGCGTCTCACAGCGGGGTGCGCAGGGCATGCGAGGCCTCGCTGAAACGGCTGGGCACCGATTGGCTCGATCTGTACCTGCTGCATTGGGAAGGCAGTTTCCCGCTGGAGGAAACCATCGCCGGATTCGCGGATCTGGTGGATGCCGGGCTGATCCGGAGCTGGGGCGTTTCCAATTTCGATACGGACGGCATGCGCGCGGTGGAAAGCATCCGCTCGCCCACGCCATGCGCCGCCAACCAGGTGCTGTACAGTCTCGATTACCGGGGTGTGGAGTTCGACCTGCTGGACCATGACCGCGCGGCGGGCGTGGTGAGCATGGCCTATTCCCCGCTGGGGCAGGGGGGCGAGCTGTTGCGCGCGCCGGTTCTGGCGCGCGTCGCGCAGCGGCATACGACATCGCTCGGCCCGGCCACCCCGGCGCAGGTGGCGCTTGCATGGGTGCTGCGGCAACCCGATGTGCTGGCGATTCCCAAGGCGGGCAGCCCGAAACATCAGCGCGAAAACTTCGCGGCACAGGAGATCACCTTGACGCGTGATGATCTGGCGGAGATTGATGGAGCCATCGCGCCGCCGCGCCGCAAGGAGCCGCTGGCCATGATCTGACCCGTCCGGTTTCCCCCGGCGATTGAAGGGCCACCGTCATTCCTGTCCTCCTTGTCGCTACCGTGCTGCTGGTCGGGCTGTCCTGCGCCCTTCCGCTCCGCCTGCCCCGGCAGGTGGTGTGTATCCGGGGGGGATGGGGGATTGTCGGCCTTCTGGCGGTGATCGTGTCGTGTGGGGGCACCCTGCCGGGCGGCGTGGTGCGGTGGCCGGACTTTTTCGCACCATCGGGGGGTGTGGCCCTGCTCCTGCCGCTGGGGCTGGTGGGGCTTGCGGCTCCGGACCGGCGTGATCTCGTGGCCTGTGCCGGGGCGGCCCTTGCGGTAACGGGGGGGAGCGTCCTGTCCTGCATGGGGGCGGGGTGGGTGCTGCTGGCGCGTGAGGACGCCAGGCCCGCGCGGCAGGCATCCGACATGATCGGCCTCCTGCTTCTGGCGGGCGCGCCCGCCAGCCCGGGCATGGGCGCGAACCTGCTGCCCTGCCTGTGCTGGGTTGCGACACGCGGCCTGCTGGGGCTGTCCCTTTCCCCGCGCGTGGCCGCGCGCGGGCTGCGCCCGTTCCGGACGGGTGATATTGCCGGGCTGATCGCGGGCATGGCCTTGTGGACGCACCTGCTGGCGGATGGGCGGGGGATCGACATCCGCTGGGGTGCTCTCCTGATCGGGGCGGGCTGCGTGTTGTACGCAATGGCCTCGTGGCGTTCCCTGTGCGCCATGGATGCCCGCAGGGTCATGGGCGGGCTTATGGAAGGTACCGGGGCGCTGGTGGTGGTGGTTGCGGGGCTTATGGTGCTGGCGCGGGCCGATGACCTGCCCGCCATGGCCGTATGCGCCAGCCGGACGCTCATGCTGGTCGCGGGGTCGTTGCTGGTCTGGGTGTTCATGGCGTGCGCCGTGGCTGTCATGGAGCGTGAGGCAGGCGCGCTCATGCTGTGCCGCCTGGGGGGGCTTGGCATGCTCATGCCCCGTCTGTGCGGGGTTTTCGCCCTCGGGCTGCTGGCGGAAAGCGGCCTGCCGCCGCTGCTGGGTTTTTCCATTATCTGGATGCTGGCGCACCTGCTGGCGGCCATGCCGCATGCGGGCGGACTGGCGGGCGACCTGCCGCTGCTGCTGGCCCTTGGGGCGCTGGGGGCGGGATGGGCGATCCGCATGCTGGCCCTTGTGCGGGTCGTGGCCGTCATGCTGTGCGGGCGGCCACGCACGCCACGCTGCGCGGGCGCGCGTGACCCGCAGGGGCGTGAGATGGCGGGCGTGGCGCTGGCCTGCCTGCCCTTCGTGCTGGTGTCCATCTGGCCGGGATACTGGCTGGGCCTTATGGAAAATACCGGGCCGCGCATGGCGGGGGGGCTTTGGCCCGCGATCCGGAACATCATGCTGGCTTCGCCCGATGGAGCGGCCAGCCTCCATCCCGCCCGGCTGTGCCTGCTTGTGGCTGGGGCGGGGGGAATGGTGGCGGGGTTGCGGCATGTCCTGCGGCCCCGGCCCGCGCGCCAGGTCACCAGTTGGCAGCAGGGCGCGCCTGCCGTGCCGCCATGGATGGTGTTTGGTGATCCGCTGACACAGGTCGGGCCGGGAAATCCGCCACGCATGGTGCTTGATATGGTGGTGGCGGCTTCCCTTCGCCTGCGGTTTGTACGGGGCTATGCGCGCCTGTTGCGGCGCGGGCGGCGGGGCGTGTCCGTCCTTGTGCGGTGTGGGGTGGAAGCATGGCGCGGGCATGCGGTTTCCGCCCCGGTGGCGGTGATGGTGGCCTGTGTGAGCGCGCTCATGTTCATTGCGTGGCATGGATAGGCGGGCATGACGGTATCGCTTGTGCTGGCGATCTGCCATGTGGCGCTGGTCGTGGCGACGGCGCCGGTATGGATGGCCCTGCTCGACTGGATGGCCGCCACCATGGAGGGCGCGCGACGCCCTCCCGATCCTATGGCGCGGTGGCGCGCCCTGCGGCATGCATGGCGGCAGGCTGGCGTGCGTTCGGCGGCCGGGGCGCGGGTGACGGCGGTGGCCCCATGGCTGGCGCTGGCGGCGGGAATGGGGGCGGTGCTGCTTGTGCCCTCCTTTTGCATTGGCATGCCGGGGGGGGATCTGTCCGACCTGCTGGCGGTGGGCGGGCTGCTGGAAACGGGGTTCGTGGCGCTGGTGGTCGTGGCCCTTGCGGCGGGTCTGGCCCGGCCGGGCCATGCGGGGCTGCGTGCCATGGTGGGCGGGGTCATGATCCAGCCAGTGCTGCTGCTGTCCTGCGCCGTGCTGGGGATGTGCCTGCCCGAGGGTACGCTGGTGGGGCTGGTGCGCCAGGCGCATGTGGCGGACATGAACATGATCCGTGTGCCGCTGGCGCTGGTGGCGGGCGCGCTGCTTCTGGCCGGGCTGGATGAGGGGGCGACATCCGCGCCCCTGTTTTCAACCATGGTGGAGGATCTGGCCGGTCCCGACCGCGCGGCGGCGCAGTACGCGCGCGATCTGCTGGCGGTTGCGTGGATGATGCTGGCGCGGGATCTGGTCTGGCCGGAAAGTATAGTCGAACCGGAGTCCATGGCCCGGGCATGGGGGCTGCTGCCGGTCGGGGTGGCGGTTGGTTCATGGCTTGGCCACATGCTGTTGGCCTGCGGGTGTGTGGCCGGCCTGCGGGTTCTTGTCCTGCCCGGCCGGTGGCGGGGAGCCGGTCGGGCGGGGCTTGCGCTGCTCTGCGCCATCATGGCCGGGGTGCTGCTTTTTGCAAGCCGGGGGGCGGGCTGACCATGCTTGTACTGCTGCTTGGCGTTCTGGTTATCCTGTCGGTCGCGGGGTCGGGGGGAACGATGGGGGGGCTGGTCTGGCATGCCGTCCTGACCGCCGTGTGCATCTGGTTTTTCCACGCGGGGCCGGGGGTCGTGCCCTGCGTGCTGGCCGGGGTCATGGCGGTTCTGGTCGGGCTGCTGGCGGTGCAGATGTCTCGGGTTCCGGCGGATGGGCGCGCGTGGGGGGCTGTCCGTCCCGCTGGTGGGCTGCTGTGTGTCGCGGTGCTTGCGCAGGTGATGGTACAGGATGGCCCGGCCGACATGACGGCCCGGCTTGCGGGGCTGGCTGGCCTTGCCGCCATCATGTGCGGGGTGTGGGGGGCATGCCTTGCCCGTGCCCCGGTCGCGCTCTGCGCCGGGCTGGCCTATGGGCTGGATGGTGTGATGCTTCTGGGCGCGCGGGCAGGTAGCCTGCTGGTGATGGGGCAGGCGGTCGCGGCGGTCGTGGGGCTGAACATGCTCATGGCCGCCGTCCAGCGCGGCGGGAGCGGGCGCGTATGATGTCGCTCCCGCTCTATGTCAGCCTGCTGGCGGGCTGGATGGTCCTGGCGCTTACCGCCCTGCTGGCCACCGGCGCATCTTCCCTCTCACGCGGTGTGCTGGCCTTCGTGCTGCTGGGGCTGTGCGGGGCGGGGCATATTCCGGTGGCGGATGCCGCGCAGGCGCTGATGGCGCTGTGCCCCGCCCTGGCGCTGTGCGTGGAGACATGCCGTGGAGGGGGTGGCGGCCGATCGGGGTGGAAAGCGCTGCGGCCTTTCATCCTGTCCGGCAATGCGTCCCTTGCCCTGGCGCTGGGGCGTTGTGATCTGCTGGGAGTGTTTATCGGCATCAGTCTGGTCGTGCGGCTGGCGGGAGCATGGGGGCCGCGTGGGCCGGGTCGGGACGGGTGGCGGCTGTTGCGCGCGACACTGGGCGGGCTGATCCTGGCACAGGGCGGGCTGTTCGTGCTGCGGGCCGGGTGGGGTCCCATGCCGGGGCAGGCCGGGGCGGTCCTGCTGGTGGGGGGGCTGCTCATGGCCTGCGGGCTGCTGTCCCCCCCGGCGGCGGGTCAGCCGGAGGGGAACATGAACGGGCTCATGGTGCTGCCGATTATTGCGCGCGCGGCCGGGTCGTGGCCCCAGCTTACACCGGTGCTGACATTTTTTGGCGGGGTCTGCCTGCTCTGGTCGCTGCCGCCACGACCCGGCGGGGCGTCGCGTTCCCTGAACTGGAGTGGCTGGGCTGTTATGGCGGCGGGACTGCCTGCGGGTCAGGCCGCATTGCCCCTGGCCGCCTGCCTGCTCATGCTGGCCTGTCCGCCCCCCGTGGGGCAGGCCCCTCAAAATGGCGGGCGCGTGACGCCATGGCCCCCCTTCCTGCCCGGTATGGCGCTGGTGCTTGTACTGGTGGCGGAAATGCGGGCTTCCCTTCCGGTGGCGCTGCTGGCGGGCGTTTCGTTATGGCCGTTCCTTGCCGGGGGCGGGCAGGTTCAGGTTACGGTGCGGGGGCAGGGGGGCCTGCTGCTGGCGCTTGGCTGCATGGTGCTCGCCATCGTGGCGTACAGGGGCATGGTCCAGCCATGACGCGCGAGGTATGCGCCCTTATCCGGGCAGGGGCACGGACCGCGTGCGCTGAACGGTTCGTGCTTACACCCGATTCATGGCGCGACATGGTGGAGGGGCTGCGCCATGCATCTCTGCCGCTGTCTGGCCTGTGGACCGACGGGGCGCAGGTCCATGCCCTGTTCATGGAGGGAGGCAGGCCGCTGATTGCCAGCGTCACCGTGCCGGAGGGGCGTTATCAGGCCCTGTCGCCTGTCCGGGCCGGGGCGGACGCGTATGAACGCATTATCCGGGATTTGTGGGGCATCGAAGCCATGGGCGCGCAGGGTGGCGCGCCCTGGCTGGATCAGGGCCACTGGCCGGTTACGTGGCCGCTGCGCGAACGCCCGCCCCCGGCTCCCACCCCGCCGGAGGGGGTGGAGTTCGCGGATGGCGCGGTTGTGCGCGGGGCGGGTGGCGTCATGCTGGGTCATGGTCCGGCGGATGGCGGGTTTCAGGCCCCGCTTTATCTGCGGCTGGGCCTGCCGGGCGCGCGGATCGGAACGGTTTCGGTCCGTATGGGCTATGCCCATCGGGGCCTGTGCGCACGTATGCGGGGCCGCACGCCGATGGAGGGCGCGCGACTGGTCGCCCGGATTGATGCGGCGGCAAGTGTCGCCCATCAGTCCGCCTTCGCCCAGGCGCTGGCACAGGCTGTGGGAAACAGGGCAGAGGGGCAAGGCAATACGGCCACGTTCCTGAGCGAACTGGAACGCGTCGCCTCCCATCTGGAGGTTTTGACGCAGGCTGCCGATATAGGGGCCGATGCACGTTTTGCCACCCTTGCCGCGTCGCTGCTGGGGCAGGTGCGGCAGGCCTGTCGTGATTTATGCGGCAGGCGCTTCCTGTTCGACGTACTGCCGCCTGCGCCGGGCGCGGTGCATGACCCGGTGCTGGCGGCGGGACTGGCGGAGTCGCTGCATGACGGGAGCGAGGAACTGACGCGCCTTTTCCACCGTCCGCGCGGACTGGCCATGCGGGCGGCAGGCAGGGGAATTCTGGCCGCTCCCGTCGCGCGCCGATGGGGCATCGCAGGCTGCGTGGCGCGGGCCAGTGGTATCGAGGCGGATGCGCGGCGGAGCATGCCCCCCGCCCGCCCGGAATGTCTGGCGGACCATGTCCGGACGGACGGCGATGTCGCCAGCCGCCTTGCCATTCGCCTGCATGAGATCGGGGAAAGCGCGCATATACTGGCCGCGTCAGGTGGTGCCCCGATGCCGCCGTTTCCCCCCGTGCCCGATTACGGGGCGGGAGAAGGTCTTGGCTGTGCGGAAGGACCGAATGGGCCGGTCTGGCACTGGCTGCGGCTGGATGGCGGGCGTATTGCCGCATGGTGGTGTGGCGACCCCGCGCTTGCGCACGTACAGGCGTTGCCCGATATTCTGTCCGGGGCGATGTATGACGATGTCACGCTGGTCCTGACCTCGCTCGGGCTATCGGCGGCGGGCGCGGATCTGTAGGGGCGGGTGATGGCGTATATGCATCTGTTCCGGCGGCGCGGCGCGGCATTGCCCCGTATGGCGCCGCTGGACATTTTCCATGTGGAAACGGGTGGATGCACGGGCTGCGCGCTTGAACTGCGTGCGCTCGGGCGTGGACTTGTCGCGGCCTCCGGTGCGGTGCGCTTTGTCGCTACCCCCCGACAGGCCGGAATGCTGCTGCTGACGGGCAGCCTGACGGTGGAGATGGCCCCCGTGGTGGAAATGGCGTGGCAGGCCATGCCGGGGCCGCGTGTCCTTGCCGTGGTGGGGGACTGCGCGGTCGATGGCGGACTGTTCCCACCCAATTACGCCACGCTGGGCGGGGTGGGCGCCCATGCGCGCACCAGCCTTTCGCTACCGGGCTGCCCGCCCACGCCGGAAGACATACTGGCGGCCCTGACAGGCTGGCAGGCGCGTGATGGTGGCGATGAGAGCGCCTAGAGGGTGGTTCCCGTTCAGCCTGGCGTGGCGGGCGTGGGCTCGTCACTTTCCTGCAGCGCCTCGGCCTCACGGCGCAGGCGATGGAAGCTCATGCGGCTGATCGGCAGGAGCAGGATATAGATGACGCCCGCCGCCGCCAGCGCGCCCCAGGGTTCGGCCACCAGAATGGCGGCATAGGCCCCCGTGCCCAGCATGGTGGGCAGGATCATGGGGGCGGGGACCTTGAAGTTCTTGAACGACCATACCGGCAGCGTGGAGACGAGCAGGAAGGCCGTGCCCCCCAGTGTCAGCGCGGGCAGTATGGGCATGCGGGTCAGGTTGTACAGCCACTCCCAGTGCAGGTGCTGCGCCTCCAGCCCCAGGAATAGCGGGAACAGCGCGAGACCGGCCCCGGCCGGGGCGGGAACGCCGGTAAAGAAGCTGCTGGCGTATTTGGGCTGGTCCGCGTCATCATCAAGGCTGGCGTTGAAGCGCGCCAGGCGGAGCGCCATGCACACCGTGAACATGATGCACGGAATGTAGCCAAACCGCCCCCCTTCATGCAGGGCCCACAGGTACAGCACGAAAGCGGGCGCAACGCCGAAGCACAGGAAGTCCGACAGGCTGTCGAACTCCGCCCCGAACCGGCTGGTGCCGCGCAGCAGGCGCGCGATACGGCCGTCCAGCCCGTCGATGCACGCGGCGATCAGGAGTGCGGCCGCAGCATTGCCAAACCGCCCTTCCAGCCCGAATCGCATGCCGGTCAGGCCCGCGCACAGGCCCAGCATGGTCATGAGGTTCGGGATCATGCGGTTGAAGGACAGGCCGCGCACGCGGGGGCGCTGGCGCTTTTTCAACCGGCGGGGGGGACGCGTGGAACCGGGGGAAGGGACGGCCATGCCCGATCAGAGCCGCGCCATTACGGTTTCGCCACCGATCATGGTCTGCCCGACCTCGACCAGCGGGGTGACATCGGCGGGCAAATACAGGTCCGTGCGTGAGCCGAAACGGATCAGGCCGAAACGCTCGCCCGTTTCATACTGCATGCCTTCTTCCGCGTCGCACAGGATGCGCCGTGCGATCAGCCCCGCGATCTGCACGACCGCCACCTGCCGCCCGTCCTTCAGGCTCAGGCGCAGGGCGTTGCGTTCATTGAGTTCCGATGCCTTGTCGAGGCTGGCGTTCAGGAACTGCCCCGGATGGTAGGCGACCCGTGTGACGGTCCCGGCAACCGGCATGCGGTTCACATGCACGTCCAGCACGGACAGGAAGGTCGCGATACGCCACACCGGGGTATCGCCCATGTCCAGTTCCGGTGGCGGCGCGATCTTCTGGATCGAGACGACATGCCCGTCCGCCGGGGCGACGGCCACATCGGGCGCTGCGGGCGTGACACGTTCGGGGTCACGGAAAAAATACAGGCAGAACCCGAAGAACAGGCCACTGGCCGTGCCGAGCCATTTTGTCAGCCTGAATGGCAGCAGCCGCCCGACCACGGCCCCCACGCCGGAGGCCAGGAGAAAGGGGCGCGCGGCCGGGTGCGGCGGGGCAATGACGAGCTTGAGGGATTGAATCAGCGACATGGGACCATGTTCATGAAGATTTCAGTAAAATTGGTCAAGTATTCTGCGCATCCCCCGGCGGTGGCCGGGGCGTGAACAGGCGCGGGAAAACCCGCGCCCGCCGCAGGCCCAGCCCGGCGGGCACCATGGCGGCGGGCCGGGCGGGAATACCGGCATAGATGTCCTTCACCGCCTCGATCATGCATACACCGCCAAGGCGGGGGAACAGGGTGCGCCCCGTCCATTCCACCATGCCGACCGGCCCGGCGGGACACGGGCCGGCGGGGGGAATGTACAGCGCGTCTTCATGCCGCTCCGCATGAAAGCAGGCATCCCCCAGCCAGCGGCTGATCTGGCGGCGCGAAAACGGCGTGCCCTGCCCGAAGGGGGAGTTGTCCGCATGCGCCCACAAACCGGCCCGGTTGGGCACCACGAGCAGCAGCCTGCCGTCATCCTTGAGTATTTTCCAGACCTGCCGCAGCAGGCTGCTCTTGTCCTCGCAGACCTCAAGGGCATGGATGAGTACGATGCGGTCGAACTTCAGATCCTCGAACGGCAGGGACAGGCCATTGGCAACGCAGTCCCGCCCGTGCCACGGTGGGGCCTGGCGCGTTACATGCGTATCAAGCCGGGCGGACAGGCAGGGTGTCTCCGCCCGGTCCCACAGCGGCAGGAACGGCAGCGCGTAGCCAAGGCCCAGAATACGCCCCGCCCCCCCTTCCGGCCAGAAGGCGGCCATGCGCTGGGCCAGCAGCCGTGCGGCGATCCGCCCCCGGCGGGAGGCATAGAAATTTGCGGCGATATGCAGTTCGGCTGGCATCGGCGCATACTAGCACACCCTGTGGCCGCCGCTATCATGCCATGGCCGGGGGTGGGACGAATACGATACGGGCATGGAGGACAGTCATGACACAGCAGCTTTCCATCAGGGCGATTCCCATCCTGTCGGACAATTACGCATGGTTCGTCCATGACGGCGCGACCGGGGCCGCGGGCCTGATCGACCCGGCGGAGGAAACACCCCTGGTCACGGCCATAGAGGCGGCAGGAGGCAGGCTGGACCTGATTTTCCTTACCCATCACCATACCGACCATATTGCCGCCGCCGCCGCCCTGCGTGCCCGCTATGGCGCGCGGATCGTGGGGGCGGCGGCGGATGCGTACCGCCTGCCCCCGCTCGACATCGCGGTGCGCGATGGTGATGTGGTTCATCTGGGGCAGGCGGCGGCGGAGGTCATCGCAACGCCGGGCCATACATCGGGCGAGGTTTCGTATTACTTTCCCGCCGGTCCCGCCCTGTTCTGCGGGGATACGCTGTTCAGCATGGGGTGTGGGCGACTGTTCGAGGGCACGGCGGCGGACATGTTCGCGAGCCTCCAGCGCATTTCCGCCCTGCCGGATGATACGCTGCTTTGCTGCGGGCATGAATATACGCAGTCCAACGCGCGTTTCGCGCTGCATGTCGATCCGGCGAATGCCGCGCTGCGGGAGCGCGCGGCGCGGGTGGACGACCTGCGGCGGCGGGGCCTGCCCACGCTGCCGGTGCGGCTGGCGGTGGAGCGGGCGACCAATCCCTTCCTGCGCGCGCCCGATGTCGCGGCGCTGGCGCGGTTACGTAAAGAGAAGGACAGGTTCTGACATAATACGTCACGATCCAGCGCGCCCGCAACGACAGCCGACCGCGTGTTTCCCTGAATTCAGGCAGGCAGGTAAGGAGAAACAGGGGATGGGCGGTCCGTAACCATCGGGCGGGAAGATGCGTTACAAGGGGGAAAGCGGGTACCGTTTCGCGCCCGGAGGCCGGATCGACCCTTCGCCGCATGGCCCGCCAGTGTGTTATGCTGTATGAACAGGTAGCCCTGTTGCCCGCGGTCCGTGGGCGCTAGGGCCATGGCGGATTGGCGCGTGCCGCGCCCGATCCATGCGAAAGGTAGGCATTTGTCGGTATCTTCTGCCCCGGTTGTCATCAAGAAATATGCAAATCGGCGGCTGTACGATACCGAGCTTTCTGCATACATCACGCTTGAGAACCTGATGGACATGGTCAAGCAGGATCGTGCCTTTGTCATTCTCGACGCCCGCACGGGCGATGACATAACCCGTGGAGTTCTCGCCCAGGTCATGCTGGAGGAGGAAACCCGTGGCCGCGCCATGCTGCCGGTGGCCTTCCTGCGCCAGCTCATCCGCTGCTATGGCGAAAGCCGGCAGGGCGAGGTCTCGGACTATCTGGAACGCATGATGGCCGGGTTCATGGACCGCCAGCCCCCAACGGCCACCCCGGGCGGGCTGGAGGCGCCTGGGCGGGAGAACGACGCCGTGGCGCGCCACGTCATGTCGCTGTTCACATCGCTTTACGCGGGCGAGCATGCGGGCGACCGTACGGTGGAAAACCTGTTGCAGGAAATCATGGATCTGCGCCAGCAGGTCGCGGCCCTTCAGGCGCAACGCGACGGGCAATCCTGACCGCTCGCGCCCCGTAACTACGCGGCGGGCCTGACCTCGGGGGCCGGGACGGGCAGGTTGTGACTGGCGCACAGCCCGCGCCACGCCGTGCCGATGGCGGGCAGCAGTTGCGCGCGCCGCAGCCCCGATGGCAGCGCCGCCCCGATGACGATATGGATCGTGCCCGGATGCTTGACCAGCGCGTTGGGCCCCCAGTGCAGCCCCGCATCCGTCGCCACGGGAATGACCGGCACGCCGGTATGGGCGGCAAGCGCCGCAATGCCGGGTTGCAGGCGCACGGGCGCGCCGGGGGGCGTGCGCGTGCCTTCGGGGAAGATGATGATCTGGCGCCGGTCCTCCACGGCCGTGTCGGTTGCCGCAAGCAGCGCGCGCAGCGCCCTGGCCCCGCCATCACGGTCCACCGGGATCATGCCGCTCAGCCGCAGCATGGGGCCGACCAGCGGGATCCGCTCCAGTTCGCGTTTCATGACATAGGTGGGGCGCGGCACCAGGTTCATCCACACCAGCGTGTCAAAGGCGGACTGGTGCTGGCACGCCAGCAGGCAGGAACCGCCGGGCAGATGTTCCCTGCCGCTGACCTGTATGCGGATTTTGCAGATGCATTGCAGCCCCCGCAGGGTCAGCCCCGTCCACAGCTTGGCATAGGCCAGCGCGCGGCCCGGCGCGAACAGCCGGATGGGAAACGCGACAACGCCCATCACGATGGTCAGCAGCACGAAATACAGGTTGAACACAAGCGCGCGCAGTAGGGTCATTGCAAACAGGTCCATCAGGGTGGAATGCGGCTATCCTAACACCAGAAAACGACCGCCACGACAAGCCGGGCGCCAGATCAGCCCAGCCCCTCGGGAATTCCGGCGCGCGTATCGGAACGGTGGACCAGGCTGTGCAGCGGACGGGTCAGGCGTGGCAGGTCCAGACAGGCCAGCAGCCATTTGTCATATTCCACAACCATGAGCCGCAGCGTCGCGGGGTGGAACAGGTGTTGCAGCGCGGGTGAGCGTATGGGGTAACCATACAGCCGGACATCGGGGATGGTGCGCGATATTTCCAGCAGGGCGCGGCGGATGTGATACCCCGCCGTTACGACAATCAGGCTGTGGATGTTGTTGGCGTGGACCCAGCCCGCCGTCTCGTCCGCATTGCCCAGCGTGGAAGTGGCGCGCCGGCCCAGCGTGGTGCGGGTCCATAGCGGCAGGGGAACGGGCTGGGGCAGGCGGTGCAGGAAATCCTCCAGCGTCGCGTGCAGGTCCACGCCCGAAATCAGCAGCCGGTCCGCATCGCCATCCGCCAGCAGGCGCAGCGATTCCTCGATCCGGCCCTGCCCACCCGTCAGCGCCACGATCCCGTCCGCATGCGGCGGGGGAGAAGGCGGGCGCATGGCGTCGTGAACGAACCATGCCAGCCCCACGCCCCATGCCATGGCCGTGGCCAGCAGGCAGGCGCGCAGCACGTAACAGCGCCAGCTTGCGCGTGCGCGCCTGTAATGGCGGGATCTTTTCATGGCAGGCGGCGCAGCCAGGCCCGCACGGTCATCTGGGTCGTGATCCACCCGGTCAGCCCCGCCGCGGGCGGCAGGGCCAGCAGCATCCATAACAGCGCATGCGGCAGCGCGTCGATCCGGTCCCATGGGTCGTGCCAGTCCATCGGGGCCGTGACCGCCGGGTCGGTCAGGGTGGTGAACGGGGCGGCAAGCTGCGACATGACCAGCAGCATGGGAAGCGCCAGCACACTGCCGCACAGGCCGCCGCCCAGCGCCAGCAGCGTCACGCGCGAAGCGAAGCGGCCTGAAATATAGCCATCCGACGCGCCCAGCGCGTGGATCAGCGCAATGGCCTGCCGCCGGGTCTGGAGCCCGGCGCGGGTCGCGGCCATCACCACGCACACCGCCACCGTCATCACGATCAGGACCGCCAGAAGCGCGCAGCCCTGAAGGCTGCGGGCCAGGGCCGCGAGCCGGTCGCTCCACACGCTGTCATGCTCCATCATCACCCCCGGCGCGCGGGCCTGCAGCCGGTCCAGCAGGTCGGGCGCCGGATTGTGGCCCGGCAGGGTGCGCAGTTCGATCACGGCGGGCAGGGGGAGCGCCTGCCCGCCGGCCTGTTCTATCCATGGGGCCAGCAGGGCGCGCAGTTCTGCGTCACTCAGGCGGTGGGCGCTGACAACGCCCGGCGTGGTGGCCAGCAGATCCAGCACCACGGTTATGCGTGTGGAAGACGGGCCGGAAGGGCCGGTAGCGGCCGGGCGGCTGGCTGGTTCGTCGGGGGCGGGCACCTGTACGGTCGTGACCGCGCCCGCCCCATGGGTCCAGCGCTGGGACAGGGAATGCGCCGCGATGCCGCCCGCCAGCGCCAGCGCGGCCAGAAAGGACATGGCCGCCACGAGAAAGGGCAGGAAGCGCCCCGGCAGGGCCTGATGCAGGGCCAGCCCGTCATGGTAGCGCCTGCGGGCCATCAGCGGTACTCCTGCACCAGATGGCCGTGCGCCAGTTCAATGGCGGGGGCGGGGTATTTACGTACTATCGCGTCGTTATGGGTGGCCACGACGATGGTGGTGCCCAGTTCGGCCAGCCGGTGGAACATCATGAGCAGGCGCGCGGCCTGGCGTTCATCAAGCGCGTTGGTCGGTTCATCGGCCACCAGCAGCGCCGGGCGGTAGATCACGGCGCGTGCGATCGCGACACGCTGCTGCTCCCCGCCCGAAAGCTGGGGGGGCAGCGCGTCGAGCCGGTTTTCCAGCCCCACCCATTTCATGATGGCATGGACCTCATGGCTGATCTCGGCTTCCGCGCGGTGTTGCAGCCGCAGCGGCAGGGCCACGTTGTCAAACACGTTCAGGTCGGGCAGCAGCCGGAAGTCCTGATGCACACTGCCGATGCGCCTGCGCAGGCGGGCAAGCGCGCCACGGCGCGCCTGCATGACCGGCACGCCCAGTATCTCGACCATTCCCGCGCTGGCCTGCGCCTCAAGTGAAAGGATGGACAGAAGCGATGACTTGCCCGCCCCCGATGGCCCCAGCAGCCAGCGGAATTCACCCTGCGGCACATCAAGGCTGACATGCGACAGCGCGGCCTGCCCCGTGCGGCTGTCGCCATAGGCGTAACTGACATCATGCAGGCGGAACATGCGGCTGGGTCCGTCCCGTCTTTACATGGTGCGCGCGGCGATGGTGGACAGTGTGGCGCACAGGGCGGCCGTGGCCATGAGCGCAAGCCCGTCGAACACGAGCGCCGACGGCGTGAGCAGGTGCGTGCCCACTTCCAGATGGTCGGGAATGGAATGCGCCACCCGTGCGATCATGTCGCGCGTCTGCGGGTCGCTGCCGGCGGCGTTGGTCGCGATGCCCATGACATGCGGCAGCAGGCTCCAGCCGATGCCAAGGATCAGGACAAGCGGGGCGACGAGTTCGGAGACCTGCTGGACCAGATAGAACAGGAAATAGAAAACCGACCACACCGTCACCCGCAGGATACGCGCTATGTTGATGCCACGGCTCGCCCGTGCGGGCGCGCGCTCCGGTGAGGGATTGGAAATGGGACTGTCCATCGAAACAAGACTCCGGCCACGGGGCAGCTTCCCCGAATTGAAGGAAACGCATTCCTGCCCGAGGTAGCGATGGCTTGTATTAAATGCAAACTTCTGCCTTGTGCATATGGGAAACAGCAGGTTGCGTAACCATATGGATCACGCCACGGCACATCAGGGCGGCGGGCCCGGGCCGGACCGCGCGGAAATCGCGCCGGTCATGGTCTTTCGCGTGGGGGAACGGCTTTATGGCCTGCCCGCAGGGCAGGTCGTGCGCGAATGCATGCCGGTGCCCGAACTGCTGCCGCTGGCGGTGGCGCTGCCGCATGTGTCGGGCTGGTTCAGGCTGGGGGCCGCCAGGGTGGTGGTGCTCGACCTGGGCGTGCTGCTGGGCGAACGCGCGCGCGCGGTCAGCCAGCCGGTGGACCTGCTCTACCGCCCGCTGCTTTTGTGCAAGCTGGAGGGCGGTGGCCATGTGGCGCTGCTGGTGGACGGCGCGCGTGAGGTGACGCGCGCGGGCCTGTTGACGGCGGGGCCTGTTGACGGCGCGGGGCCGGAGGTGGAGTGTGCGGGGCAGGAACTGGAACTGAAGGATGGCAGTATTGCCTGCATGTTGCGCATGGCCGACATCCTGACACGGGGCGAGCGCATGCGGCTCGATGACCTCATGGCGCGCACGCACGCCCGCGCCGCACTGTGGGCGGGCGCCGGGGATGAGGCGGAGGGCCATCCATGACCGGACCGGCCGCCTTTCCGCCCGCCGGTTTCCGGCGGCTGGTCAATGCCGTGACCCTGCGTACCGGGCTGCATTATTATGTGGACAAGACCGACCTGCTGGAACAGGTGGTCGGCGCGCGCATGCGGCTGCATGGCTGTCTTACCTGCCACGACTATCTGGCGCTGCTGTCCGATGAGGCGCGGGGCGATGCCGAATGGCGCGAGCTGGAATCGGCCATTACCATCGGGGAGACCTTCTTCTTCCGCTATGCCGAGCAGTTCCAGGCGCTTGAACACACCATCCTGCCACAGTTGATCCGCCGCGCGGCGGCGACGCGGCACCTGCGGGTATGGAGTATCGGCTGCTCAAACGGCGCCGAACCCTATTCACTGGCCATCCTGCTCACGCGCCTGCTGGAAGAGGCGGACATGGTGGTGGCGGACTGGCACATCGAAATTCTGGGCACCGATATCAGCGACCGCGCGCTTGAACAGGCCCGGCAGGCGGAATTCAGCGCCTGGACCCTGCGTGACATCCCCCCCGCCCGGCGGCAGGCCTGGTTCGCCCCGGTCGGCGCGCGCACGTGGCGGCTGCATGACCGCTACCGCCGCATGGTCCGTTTCAGCTACAGCAACATCCTTGACCTGCTGCGGCCCGATGGCGGCCCCGCCGGTCCGTTCGACCTGATCCTGTGCCGCAACGTGCTGATCTATTTCGCGCAGGCGCAGGCGGTGGGGCTGGTACGCGCCATGGCGGACCGCCTGGCCCCCGGCGGCTGGCTGCTGCAGGGCCATTCGGAGCCGGTGTCCGATTTCAGCCCGTTTCTCGAGACCGTGCGCCTGCCGGGCACGCTGGCCTTCCGCGCCGCCCGCCCGGCCACGGGCCAGCCGCCCGAACCCGTGGCGCCGCGTGCGCCCCGGCGCGACGCCCCGCCGGTCGCGCTGCCCGCCCGCGTGGCGGACAGCACCGCCATCGCCACCGAGATCCGGCGTGTGGCCGATAGCGGGCATGTCCGGCGCGGCATGCAGATGTGCCGTGACTATCTGGCCCGCCACCCGGTCGATGCCCGCATCCATTTCCTGTTCGCCGTGCTGGCGTGGGGTGAAGGATCGCTGTTGCAGGCCGAGGAGTCGTTCCGCCGTGTCATCTACCTGTGTCGTGACCATGTCATGGCGCGCTGCTACCTTGCCCGCATGCTTGAAGACAGTGGCGGCTGGGCGCAGGCGCGCAGGCTGCGCCAGCAGATGATCGATCTTGTCCGCCGCTGCCCCCCCGACATGGTCCTGCCCGATGGGGATGGCCTGACGGCGGGCGGCCTGCTGCGCCTGGTGCGCCAGATCAGTGACAGGCCCGCCATCCAGCAGGCCCGGGTTCCGTCATGAAGGCCCAGGGCCCCGACCATTCCCCCACCGGGGGCGACGCGTTCGCCCGGCGCGTGCTGCGCGAACGCGCGCGCATCATGGCCGCGCGTGGGTATGATGCGGACGCCACGGCGCGCCGCCCGCTGGTCATGCTTGACCTTGCCGGACAGTCCTGCGGGGTGGACCTGCACGCCGTGCTGCGCGTGACCGACCCGGTCTGGAGCGACATGCCGCGCAGGCCCGACTGCCCGCCGGGCGTGCGGGGCGTGCATGGCTATCAGGGCGATCTGTACACCGTGTTCGACCTGTCGGTGCTGCTGGGGGGGGCGCGGCTGGACAATCCGGGGGTGATGCTGCTGCTGCGCTCGGTTTCCAGTATTCCGCTGGGGCGTATCGCCCTGCTGGCCACGGCGGCGACCGGCACGGTGGAAATTGCCGGAACACCCACCCCGCTCACCCCATCTGGCTTTCCGCAGGCGCACCTGCCCGATGGGCGCGGCCTGACCGTTATCGACCCCGCGCGCCTGTTTTCTTCCCGTTATGTCGGAGTGTGAAATCCCGTGACAATCGCCAATCGCCTGCTGTTCGGCTTCATGGTCGGTGTCCTGCTCCTGGTCTCGCTGGGTATTTACGCGCTGGGGCAGATCCGTGAGGTGCGCGATGAAATGACCCTCATCGTCACGCGGGATCTGTCGGTCTATCGCGAACTGACGCATATCCGCGCCAACGAGAACGATCTGGTGGCGCGCCGTCTTGCCATCCTCGCCCATTACTACGCGCATGATTTCGAGAACGCGCCCGCTGTGCTGGAAGACGCCATTGCAAGCTGGGACGAAAAATCGCGTGAGGCCGAGGGCCTGCTGGCGGGCGTGCTTTCCCGCTCGGAAGAGGCCGGACGCCTTGCGCGCAGCGACGACCAGCGCGAGATGTTCAATACCGTCGCCGCGCAGTTGCGTGATATTTCCGGCCAGTTCCAGATGGATACGCGCGCGGCGGGCATGCTGTTCCAGGCCATGCGGGCGGCGAACGACACGAGCGTGCGTGAACAGGCGTCGCGTATCGACAGTCGCGAACAGTCCATCGACCTGCTGGTCAGCCGGGCCGCCTCCCTGCTGGACCACGGCGTGCAGGTGGCGGAAACGCAGGGCGCCGCCTCCTATGACTACAGCCGCCGCTCACTGGCCATTGGCATGGGGCTGGCCGTTGTCGTGGCGCTGATCGTCACGTTCTGGACGCGGCGCTCCATCATGGAGCCGATCTCCTCCATCATGCATGTGATGGAGCGCGTGGGGCAGGGCGATCTGGCCACGCGCGCCAAGGTAGGTGGCATGGGCGAGGAACGCGATGAGGTCGCCCGCCTTGCCGCGGGTCTGAACCGCATGATCGACGGCCTGCGCGAAATCGCCCGCCAGAGTGGCGAGGTGACGCAGAACCTGGATACGGCGGTGGCCGAGATCCGCGCCTCCACCCAGCAGCAGGCCGCCAGCGTGGAGGAACAGTTCGCCGCCGTGCAGGAAACGGCGGCCACGGTGGACGAGATCACCCATTCCGGCGCGCAGATCAGCAAGCGCGCGCGGGAGGTGATTTCCTCGGCGGAGGTGATCGTCCACAGTTCGGCCAGCGGCCTCGAGGCGGTGGAGGAAACCGCCCGCGCCATGGCCCATACCCATGACGGGGCCGAGGCCGTGGCCTCGAACATCGTGGCCCTGTCCGAACGGACCGAGGCGATCAGCGAGATCATCGCCACCGTCAATGACCTGTCGGAGCGTTCGCACCTGCTCGCGCTCAATGCCGCGATCGAGGCGGCGGCGGCGGGCGAGCACGGGCGGTCCTTCGCCGTGGTGGCCGCCGAGATGAAAATCCTGGCCGACCAGTCGCGTGACGCGACGCAGAACGTGCGCGCCATACTGGGTGACATCCAGCGCGGCATCAACACCTCCGTCATGCTGACGGAGGAGGCGGTCAAGCGCGTTTCCGCCGGTCGGGAACGGACCGACATCGCGTATCGCACCATCGAGCGCATGACCGGCGGGATCGAGGAAGGGGTGCATGCCTTCCAGCAGATCGTGGCCTCGACCAACCAGCAGCAGATCGGGATCGAACAGGTCATGACGGCGCTCCAGAGCATCCGCCAGGCCAGCCAGCAGACATCGGCCGGAACCCGCAACCTGGAAGTATCCGCCAGCAACCTGGGCAAGCTGTCCAAGCAGTTGCTGACCATCTCCGCGCGCTACCGGACCTGACGGCAAGGCCGTGGAGAGCCTTCGGGACGAATTGCTGGCGGTATTCGACGCCGAATATCGCGACCACCTGCGCGCCATCCGGGCCGTCATGGCGTCGGGCTGTACCAGCCGGCGCGATGTGGCGGAAATATTCCGCCGCATCCATTCCCTGAAGGGAGCGGCCCGCGCGGTGGAACTGCCGGGGGTGGAAGGCGTGGCCCACACGCTGGAAAACCGCCTGTCCGGCCTGCTGGCCGCCAGCACCCTGCCCGACGCGGCCGATCTGAAGGCCATTGCCGATACGCTTGACGAGATCGACCTGATCATGACATCCGCGCCACCGGCAGCCGACGTCCCGCCTGACGCGCCCCTGCCCGCGGAAAACGCGGCCTATGTGCAGGTGCCCGTGGCGCGGCTCGATGCGCTGGCCTCCGCCGTGCATGATCTCATGTCGGTCGCGGACCGGCATGAGCGGCTGTGGGCGCGGGTCATGGACCTGCTGGCGGATTCACGCGCCGTCATGCATGCGCCCGAACGCATGCGCGCCGACCCGGTGGCCGAATTCGGCCGCATGACGCGCAGGCTCATGGCGGTGGGGCGGGAGCGTGAACTCATGGCCGGCCAGATCGACCGCGCGCTCTTGCGGCTGGGGGAGGAAGTGCATGCCGTCACCCTCGTCCCGGCGGAAAGCGTGTTCGGCTCGCTTGCCCCCATGGCGCGGCGCATCGCGCGTGAACATGGCGGGCCGGAGGCCGGGGTGGATGTGCATATGCACGGCATGGGGGTCCAGACCGAGCGGCGCGTGATGCAGGCGCTGCGCGACCCGGTCATCCACCTGGTGCGCAACGCCATCGTCCATGGGTACGAAACGCGCGCCCAGCGGCTGAAGGCGGGCAAGTCCGAACGGCTCAACATCACCATTTCCGTCACCCTGACCGGGGTGCGGCTTCAGGTCGCGGTCAGTGATGACGGGCGTGGCCCGGACCTGCACGCCATTGCCGCGCGCGCGGCGGGGCAGGGGCTGGTCCATGCCGATGCGCCGCTGGATGCGCGCCAGTTGCTGGCGCGCGTGTTCGAACCGGGCTTTTCCACGCGCGGTCAGGCCGACAGCCTGGCCGGGCGCGGGGTGGGCCTGTCGGTCGTGGCGGAAGCGGCGCGTGCCCTGCACGGCACCGTGCGCATGGAACAGCGCCAGCCCGCCGGGACCACGGTCACCCTGACCGTGCCGGTCTCGCAGCGCCAGCGCACGGTGCTGCTGGTGGAAAACGCGGGCCAGACGCTGGGGCTGCCGGGGCGGGTCATCCGCCACCTGCTGCGCATACGGCGCGAGGATATCCGCATGCTCAACGGCCTGCCCTTCGGCGTGGTGCCGCGCCCGCCCGATGGCGTCCAGCCCGCGCGCGAGACCGCGGGGCAGGCGGAAGAACTGGTTCCGCTGGTCCCGCTGCTGGCTTTCGTGGGGGATGAGGACGCGCCCCTGCCGGTGCGTGATGGCGCGGTCAGCGTCGCGGTGATGGAGGTTGATGGCGTGCGCTGCGGCTTTGCCGTGGAGCGCATGGTGGATGTGCGCACCCTGCTGGTGTCGGACGCCACCGCCGTGGGGCTTGACAGTGAACTGGTCCCCGGCATCGCCTGGCCGCGTGAGGACCAGCCGGTTTTCGTGCTCAGCCCCGACCGGCTGTTCGCGCGCTGGCGCCTGCGCGGCAACGGGGGGGCCGTGCGCTTCAGCGATGTGGATGACGCGGCCGCCGTGGCGCCGGTGCGCCATGCGCCGCTGGTCATGGTGGTGGACGACTCGATCACGACCCGGACATTGCAGAAAACGATCCTCCAGTCCCATGGTTATGATGTCTGTCTCGCGGTGGATGGGGAGGAAGCCCTCGCGCAACTCCAGCAGTCCACGCGGCATGTCGATGTGGTGGTGACGGATGTGGAAATGCCGCGCATGGATGGCTTCGACCTGCTGGCCGCCATGCGGGCCGACCCGCATCTGGCGGATATCCCGGTCGTGCTCATGACCTCGCGCGATGAGGGCGAGGACGTGCGCCGGGGCATGGAAGGCGGCGCGCGCGCCTACCTGACCAAGCAGAGATTCGATCAGGGCGAACTGATCGATACCATAAGGGGCCTGTTGTGAGCCTGCCCATCCCCCCGCGCCGCGTGCTGATCGTGGAGGATTCGGCGGTCCTGCGGCACCTGCTCATGCGCGTGGTCGCCAGCGATCCGCGCCTTGAACTGCTTCAGGCCGTGGAAACGGCGGAAGAAGCCCTGCGCCTGGTTCCGCACCTGCGCCCCGACGTGATCTCCATGGATATCTGCCTGCCCGGCATGGACGGGCTGGAAGCCACCCGCCAGATCATGGCGCATTTTCCCACCCCCATCGTGATCGTGAGCGATACGGTGGGGGGCGAGAGCACACATGTCTCCATGAACGCGCTGCGCTCGGGTGCGCTGGCGGTTGTCGAGAAACCGCAGGGCCTGTCCGGCGGGGGGGCCACGGCAGCGGGGATCGCGACACAGCTCTATATCATGAGCCAGGTCCCGGTCATCCGCCGCCGCCTGCCCCAGGCCGGTCCGTTCCCCCCGCAGGGCGCGCGGGCCCGCCCGCTGGATATTCACCCCCGTATCCTCGCCCTTGCCGCCTCCACCGGGGGGCCGACCGCGTTTGCGCGCGTGCTGGGGGACCTGCCCGCCGATTTCGCGCTGCCGGTGGTTCTGGTGCAGCATATGGGCGAACCGTTCATGGAAGGCTTCGCCCAGTGGCTGGACCAGCAGGTTCCCCTGCCGGTCATGCTGGCGCGGCATGGCACGCCGCTGGCGCGCGGGCAGGTTCTGGTGGCGCCGGGCAACCGGCACATGACGGTGGGCACGCATGGCGAGGCCGTGCTGCATGACGACGCGCAGGTGCAGGGGCAGCGCCCTTCGGCCGATGTGCTGTTTTCCTCCGTCGCTCGGGTCTTCGGGGCCGATGGTCTTGGCGTGCTGCTGACAGGCATGGGAGAAGACGGCGTGGAAGGGCTTGGCCGCATCCGCGCACGCGGGGGCTACACGATTGCCGAAGACCGCAGCACCTCGGTCATCCATGGCATGCCCGGCGCCGCCGAACAGGCGGATGCGGCGTGCATAAGCCTGCCGGTGCATGAGATCGGCCCGCATATTCTCAGGCTTCTGGCGGGCAGCCAGGCGCCCATCGACAGACTTCTGGAAGGATGATCGCGCCCCCATGCCCCTGACCAATGGAAAGGATGACCCGGATACGCTGCTGCTGGTCGAGGATTCGGACACACAGGCGCTGCGCATCCGCCGCATGCTCGAAGGGCACGGCTTTCACGTCCACCGCGTGGCCAGCGGGGAGGACGCGCTCGACACGCTGGATGAGCGCCTGCCGGGGCTGGTGATCGCGGACTATCACCTGCCGGGCATGAATGGCGGCCAGCTTGCCCGGCAGTTGCGCATGAACGCGGTGACACGCACCATTCCCGTCCTGATCCTGACGGAAGGGATCGAGCCGGGGCTGGAGCGCGAGGGGCTGGAAAGCGGGGCGGACGCCTATATTCCCAAATCCTCCGATCCGGCGCTGATCGTCTTCCGTATCCGCGCGCTTTTGCGCGAACATGCGGCCCATGCGCCCAGCCTGCGGCCCGAGCGGGTCTTCCGCCGCGCGCGCATCATGGTCATCGCCCCCGAACCCACATGCCAGCAGGCGGTGCCCGAACTGATCGGGCAGTTGCGGCGCGACGGGCATATCGTCACGCTGTGTCACGACCCGGCGCGGCTTGAGCCATCCCTGCTGCACGACCCCGACCATGTGCCCGACTGCGTGGTGATCGACCTGGCCTGTCAGGAATTCGACGGGCTGGAAGTGTGCCGCAGGCTGGATGGGTGGCGGCAGGAGGATCTGCTGTCGGGCAACGTGCCGCCGCGCATCCTGGGGGTGGATGGCGGCCCGCGCCCGGATGCGCGCGCGTTCTCGGCGCGGGTGTTCGAGGCGGGGATAGACGATCTCGTCTCACGCGATGTGGGGCCGGCGGCCCTTGCGCTGCGCATTCGCGTGCTGGTGCGGCGCAAGCTGTTGCAAGATGACGTGCGCCGGATCGAGATGGAGCGCCAGGCGCGTGAGGTCGCGGTCAAAAGCGCGCGCGCGCAGGCGGCGGCCATCGCCTCCAAGGCATCCCTGGCGGAGGCGCTGGAACAGGCCAACCGCGAACTGGCCGACGCCAACCGCAAGCTGATCGAGACACAGGGCAAGCTGGTGCAGACGGCCAAGATGGCCTCGCTGGGTGAACTGGTGGCCGGGATCGCGCATGAGATCAACAATCCGCTCGCCTTCATTCTTGCGCACAAGGATACCGTGGCGCGCGGGCTGGAACGGCTGAAGGGGCTGGAAGCGGCCTGCACCGATGACGGGCTTGCGGACCGCGAGGCCATCCTGAACAAATGCTGCGACCGGATCGGGTCGATGAACATGGGGTTGCGGCGCATCCAGAACCTCGTGCTGAACCTGCGTAAATTCTCCCGGCTGGATGAAGGGCTGTTCCAGTTGATCGACGTGCCCGAGGCGCTGGAAACGGTCATGGCGCTCCTGACCCAGAAGCTGGGTAGCGGCATCGTGGTCCGGCGGCGTTACGAGGCGCCGGAGCGGCTGTACTGTCAGGCCGCCCTGCTCAACCAGGTCATCATGAACATCATCAGCAACGCCGCCGACGCGATCCTCGCCGCCCAGCCCGATGACATGTCCGCCCGCAGCGGCATCGCGGAAGGGGAGATCGAGATTCACACCTTCCTTGCGCACAGGGAAGGCGGGCAGGACAGCTATGTCTTCGTCATTACCGATAGCGGCCCCGGCATCGTGCCCGATGTGCAGGAACGCATTTTCGAGCCGTTTTTCACCACCAAGCCGGTGGGCGCGGGCACCGGGCTGGGGCTGGCCATCGCCTACAGCGTGGTGCAGGCGCATCATGGCAGCCTTTCCGTCAGCAGGGCGCCGCAGGGTGGCGCGCGCTTCACCATTTCCGTACCGTGGAACGCGGGGCCGGGCGGCGAGAGCCTGCCACCGGGTCCGGCCGCCACCCCAGATCCGGCCCACCGGACGCATCCCGAACCCCCGCGTCCCGAATCCTTGCGGCAGGGAGTTGCAGACCAATGAAGACCGACCACGCCGCACAGCCGCGCCCCGTTGTCCTGCTGGTGGATGACGAGGCGGAGATCCTCGTCGCCCTGACGGACCTGCTGGAAGACACCTTTACCGTGCTGTCCACCACATCCCCCCTCGCGGCGCTGGAAATCCTGTCCACGCGCCATGATGTGGATGTGATCGTGTCCGACCAGCGCATGCCTGAAATGGGCGGCGATGTCATGCTGGCGCGCGCAAGGGAGACCTGCGACGCGCAGGCGATCCTGCTGACGGGCTATGCCGATATCGGCGCGGTGGCGGCGGCACTCAATCAGGGGCGTATTTCGTTCTATTCCCACAAGCCATGGGATCCCGACGCCCTGCGCGCCATGATCGTGCAGGCGGCGGATTACCACAGGCTGGAACGTGAACTGCGTACCGAGCGCATGCTGCTGCATGGGTTGCTCGACAACCTGCGCTCTGGCCTGGGGTTCAAGGACGCGCAGGGCCGCTTCATCCGCATCAACCAGCAGGCGGCCGACTTTTATGGCCGCGACATCGCCGCCTGCCTTGGCCAGACGGAAGAGGAACTGTGCGACGCCGAACTCCTGCCCATCATCCGTGCGGCGCAGGAACGCCTGCGCACCGAGGGCCGCGACGAGGAAACCCTTGAACTGCCCGCCCATATACGCGGCGGCGCGCAGGGGCGGTGGCGCGAGATCACGCGCGTGGTGCTGGGCGCGCTGGGGGATGGCACGGCCTGTTCCGTCGTGATCAACCGCGATGTCACCCGCCAGCAGGAAATGGCGGCCCGGCTGCGGCAGGCGGAAAAGATGCAGGCGCTGGGCACGCTTGCGGGCGGGATCGCCCATGACTTCAACAACCTGCTGACCGCCGTGCTGGGTTCGCTTGAACTGGTGCGCGACATGGGGCCGGAAAGCGGGCCGATGGCGCGGCTTCTGGACAATGCCTCCGCCGCCGCCCAGCGTGGGGCGTCATTGACGCGGCGGCTGCTCAATTTCAGCCGCCCGCGCGACCTGAGCCTTGAGCCGGTGGATGTGAACGCCCTGCTGCACGGCATGAAGGATCTGCTGGCCCAGACCGTGGTCTCCCGCCAGGGCAAGGATGGTGGCGCGCCATGCACCATCGTGGTGGATACCGCCGCGTCGGAAGGTGTCCTGCCGCCGGTCAGCACGGATGCGGGCCAGCTCGAACTCGCGGTGCTCAACCTGTGCATCAACGCGGTGGACGCCATGCCCGGCGGCGGCGTGATCCGGGTTTCCACCGCGCTGAAACGGGTGAAGGAAATCGTGGCGGGCACGAATCTGGTGCCCGGTGAATACATCATGGTTTCCGTCATCGATCAGGGTGTGGGCATGTCCCCTGAAACGCTGGCCCGTGTGTTCGAACCGTTTTTCACCACCAAGGACGTGGGGCGTGGCACCGGGCTGGGCCTGTCCATGATCTATGGCTTCATCCGCCATGTGGGGGGGGAGGTGCAGGTGCGCAGCCAGCCGGGGGCGGGCACGCGCGTTGACCTGTGCCTGCCCGTGCAGGCCGGTGCGGCGCGTGGTGACGCCCCGGCCGCGGGTGGCGCGCTGGTCGCGGCCCGGGGCGGGGCGGACCGGGCGCTGCATGTCATGGTGGTGGATGACGAGCCGGGGGTGCGGGCGGTCACGGCCGGGTTCCTGCGCGCGCGCGGGCATGACGTGCGCGAATACGCCAGCGGCCCGGACGCCGTGCGCGCCATGGAGCAGGGGCCGGGACCGATCGATCTCGTGATCATGGATGTCATGATGCCGGGCATGGGCGGGCTGGAGACGGCGCACCGCCTTCAGGCGCTGCGTCCCGGCCTGCGCGTGCTGTACCTGACCGGCTACGCCAATGCGGGCGCATTGCCCGCGGGCAGCGCCGATGTCATGCACAAGCCCTTCACCCGCGCCGACCTTGCCGCCCATATCGACCGGATCATGAGCCGCGCGGCGCAGGAGGCATGAGGGCATGCCTGCATGGGGTGGATGCCCCTTGCGCTGGCAGGAGAAGGTTTTATCTCTATCACCATGCAAGATCATCATTCATCTTCCCATGACCCGGTCGGGTGGCATGGTACGACCATTCTGTGTGTCCGGCGCGCAGGCCAGGTGGCCATGGCCGGCGATGGACAGGTGACGCTGGGCGCCACCATCATCAAGGGCAATGCGCGCAAGGTGCGCCGTATCGGCCCCACGGGGCAGATCCTTGCCGGGTTCGCCGGGGCCACGGCGGATGCCTTCACCCTGCTGGAACGGCTTGAAAACAAGCTCGAACGCTACCCCAACCAGCTTGAACGCGCCTGTGTCGAACTGGCCAAGGACTGGCGAACCGACCGCTACCTGCGCAGGCTGGAAGCCATGATGGCCGTGGCCGATGCCGAACGCTCCTTTACCCTGACCGGCAATGGCGATGTGCTGGAGCCTGAAGACGGCATCATCGCCATCGGGTCGGGCGGCAATTACGCGCTGTCCGCCGCGCGCGCGCTGCTGGGGATCGAGGGGCTCGGGGCGGTGGATATCGCACGGCGGTCCATGAAAATCGCCGGTGACATCTGTGTCTATACCAACCATTCCGTCATTGTGGAGACACTGGGCACGGATACGCAGGACGGAGCGGCGTAATGGAACTTCCCAATCATTCCCCGCGCGAGATCGTATCCGAACTCGACCGCTACATCATCGGCCAGGGTGACGCCAAGCGGGCGGTGGCCATCGCGCTGCGCAACCGCTGGCGGCGCGCGCAACTGCCCGATGCGATGCGTGAGGAGGTCGTGCCCAAGAACATCCTCATGATCGGGCCGACCGGCTGCGGCAAGACCGAGATCGCACGCCGTCTGGCCAGGCTGGCGCAGGCCCCGTTCCTGAAGGTCGAGGCCACCAAATTCACCGAGGTCGGGTACGTGGGCCGCGATGTGGAAAGCATCGTGCGCGACCTGGTGGAGGTCTCGATCAACATGCTGCGCGACCTGCGCCGCAAGGATGTGGAGGCCAAGGCCGAACTCGCGGCTGAAAACCTGCTTCTGGACGCGCTGGTGGGGGAGGGGGCTTCCGCCGAGACGAAGAACAAGTTCCGGCGCATGCTCCGCGCGGGGGAACTGGAGGCCAAGGAAGTCGAGATTTCGATAGCCGAGGGCGGCACTCCGTCGCCCGCGGACATGCCGAACATGACGCCGGGGGCCGTCATCAATTTTTCCGACATGATGAAGGGCTTCATGAACCGCATGCCGCAGCAGCGCCGCATGACGGTCGCCGCCGCCCGCGCCGCCCTGATCCGGCAGGAAGCGGACAAGATGCTCGATACCGACGCCCTGACGCGTGAGGCCGTCATCCATGCGCAGGATCACGGCATTGTCTTCCTGGACGAGATCGACAAGGTCTGCGCCCGCGCATCCGAAGGCGGCTCGCGCGGTGGCGATGTCTCGCGTGAAGGGGTGCAGCGCGACCTGCTGCCGTTGATCGAGGGCACGACCGTTTCCACCAAATACGGCCCCGTGCGCACGGATCATATCCTGTTCATCGCTTCCGGCGCGTTCCATATCGCCAAGCCCTCCGACCTGCTGCCCGAATTGCAGGGGCGGCTGCCCATCCGGGTGGAACTGGCGTCGCTGACGCGTGAGGACCTGCGTCGCATCCTGACCGAGCCGGAACATTCGCTGCTTCAGCAGTACGTGGCGCTGATGGGCACGGAAAAGGTCACGCTGTCCTTCAGCGACGATGCGATCGACGCGCTGGCGGAACTGGCGGCGGACATCAATGAACGGGTCGAGAATATCGGCGCGCGGCGTCTTGCCACCGTGCTGGAACGCCTGCTGGAAGAGGTCTCCTTCACCGCCGCCGACCGCGCGGGGCAGGCCGTTGTCATCGATGCAGGCGACGTGCGCGACAAGGTTGCCCCGCTGGCCAGCAAGGGTGATCTGAGCCGCTTTATCCTGTAAGGCGGATACATGGAAGGCCACGGTCGGGCCGGATGCCGGTGGGCAGGACCCGACCGATTTCACGCGTAACAGGAAAGATGATGACCGACCCCTTCGTAAAGCCCGAGGACGATACCGCCGCCGACGCCATTGCCGAGATTGGTGATGAACTGGCCCTGTTCGATGACTGGATGCAGCGGTACCAGTACATCATAGAACTGGGCCGCAAGCTGCCGCCCTTCCCGCCACAGTGGCAGGATGACGCGCACCGCGTGCCGGGCTGCCAGAGCCAGGTATGGATGGAAGCGCAGCCAGGGGACGGCGTCCTGTATCTGGCCGGGGCGTCGGACGCGGCCATCGTGTCGGGTCTGGTGGCGTTGCTGCTGCGGGTTTATTCCGGTCGCAGCCGGGAGGAAATTCTCAATACGGATCCGGGCTTCCTGCGCGACCTCGGGCTGGTGCAGGCGCTGTCCACCAATCGGGGCAACGGGGTGGAAGCCATGGCGCAGGCCATCCGCAAGGCCGCGGCGGCGCTGCCGGTCGCGTAAAGGCCGGGCTGCGCCCGTTCCTTATGTTATCGCTCATGATGGAAAAAGCGCCCGATATTCCATAGCGTATCCGTCAACAGGACCCCAGGGCATGAAAAAAGGCCGGTGCATATGCACCGGCCTTTTTCATTCCAGTCTGTCCGCGCGGTCAGTCAACCGTGCTCATGCGGGTTTCATCGACGAACTTTTCGGTATCGTCATCCAGCTTGCGCGACTTGCGGCCAGCCGGGCCATGGACATACAGCGTCGTGCGATCGACCTGCTGGTCCGTGCCTTCGGGCTTGAGCGGCATTTCATATTTCGGCTTCTGCGCGTGGTCGGCCATCTGCAGCTTCGGGTTGAAGACCGAATTGAACTTCCAGATCATGGTCAGGAAGTTGGTCTGCCCACGCAGCGCCAGACGCAGCGCAATGCCCAGCGTGTCCTTGATCGCGCTCCAGCCCAGATGCTTGTTGTTCAGGATCTGCTGGGTCTTGACCAGTTCCTCATAGAACTCGTTCAGCGGCAGGGTGGTCGGCATCACGGCGTGCTGGATGTCGAACAGGCGGTAGTCGCGCGTGGTCAGCTTGCGGGACTCGCTTTCCCATATCTCGGTGCCGGGATAGGGGGTGGTGACCGAAATGTTCACGATGTCCGGGATTTCCAGGCACCACTGGCGGATCACCTCAAAGCGTTCGCGGTCCCATGACGGATCGGCGATCAGGTTGATGGCCACGATCAGGTCCAGCGAGCGCGCGTAATCCAGCGCCTCGAAGTTACGATCCATCGACACGCGCTTGCGGAACCGCTTCAGCCCCTCCGCATCGACCGCTTCCAGCCCGATGAAGATGTAGCTCAGCCCGATTTCCTTCCAGACGCGGAACACTTCCTTGTTGCGCAGCAGGACGTCCGCGCGGGTTTCAAGGTAATATTCTTTCTGGATGTTGCGGCGCTTGATCTCGTTGGCGATGGCCAGGCCGTGTTCGGCATGCACGAAGGCCACGTCATCCACGATGAAGATGCCGGGCTCCTTGATTTCCTGCAGTTCCTCGCCAATCACCTCGGCGCTGGCGGTGCGGTAGGAGCGGCCATAGAAGGTCCATGCACTACAGAACGTGCAGTCCCACGGGCAGCCACGCGCGAATTCGATGGACGCCGCCGGATCCAGCGTGCCGATGAAGTATTTGCGGCGATGGCGCAGCAGGTCACGCGCGGGGCGGACTTCATCAAGGCTTTCAACGAAGATGGGCGGCGGGCCTTCGCCATCCATGGTCACGACGCCGGGCACGGTGGTCAGGTCGCGGCCCTGTTCCCATGCTTCCAGCAGCGGGCCGACGGTGGCGTCGCCTTCGCCCTTCAGGATGCAGTTGACCGCCCCGTCGGACAGGGAAAGCACATCACGCGCGATGAACGAGATGGAATGCCCACCCAGGAACAGGAACACGTTGGGCAGGCGCCGGCGCGTTTCCTTGCACAGGTCAATGATTTCGGGAACATTGGCCAGGTAGTTGCCCGAAAAGCAGACCGCGTGTGGCCTGAACTTTTCGATACGCTCCCAGTAATCCGCGTGTTTTTCGACCTGCAGGTCGATGATGTCCACCTCATGTCCCTTGTTGCGCGCGGCGCCGGCAACCAGTTCAAGCCCCAGCGGTTCGAGACGCAGGAAGACCTTTGTGTACATGAGTGAGCTTGGATGGACGGCCAGTAATCTCATTCTTCTACCTCAGGCATCGATGGGGGACGGTGACAATGCGTGACAGGCATACGCAATCCTGAAGCAAATTTACAGTCAGGTAGTCCTGTATTTATAATTCTTATATATCACGCATGATTTACAAAAAATCAGAATAACGAGTGAGGGTGGCAATATAACCGCCCGCTGTCATCCGGTTCACGGTAATATCACCTATGCATCCAGATAATACCTATGCACGATTTGTGGTATTCCCTGCGTGGCGGGACTGATTTCCGTACCCGGCATTTCACGTAAGGCACCCATGCATTGCGGGCACGGCGGGCCGGGGGCGGGGCTGTGTCCCCTATCGCCGCTGGCGCTTTCGTGGCAGTGTGGCGCGGCTTAAGCGACGGGGTCGAGATGAAGCTGAAACTTGTGGAAAAACTGCCCGTCCGGCTCGGGCTGCTGGCATGCGGTCTGGTTGTGCTGGGCGCATGTACACCCGAAATCGGGCGCAAACCGTTCCAGAACGACGTAAAATGCCTGCGTGAGCAGATGGGCACGGCCATGCAGCTCAGCTTCCCCATCGCGGCCAATACCTGCCAGCGCATGAGCGACCACAACATCATCTTCGCTGAAAACAAGCACACGCATCCGCTGCCGCTCAACCTGCGTGGCGCCCCGGATCTGCAGAAGCTGGCGGACCAGTACGACTACAGCTACACCAGATAGCCGGTCGGCTAGTTTTCCAGTTCGGTATCCCAGTACAGATAGTCGCGCCAGCTTTCATGCAGGTAGTTGGGGGGGAAGGCGCGGCCGTTTTCCTGTAGCCTGCGGCTGGACGGGCGGATGGGCGTGCGGTTGGGGTACATGCGGATCTGGTGCGGCATGTACGATCCCTTGATCAGGTTGCACGGGCTGCACGCGGTCACGACGTTTTCCCAACTGGTGCGCCCCCCCTTGCTGCGGGGAATGACGTGGTCGAATGTCAGTTCCTGCGTGGGGAAGCGGGTATTGCAGTACTGGCAGGAAAAATTGTCGCGCAGGAAGACGTTGAAGCGGGTGAAGGCGGGCTTGCGGGCGGCGGGGATATAGTCTTTCAGCGCGATCACGCTGGGCAGGCGCAGGCTCTGGGTGGGGGAGCGGACAACCGTGTCATATTCGCTCAGCACCGATACGCGGTCGAGCCATACGGCGCGGATGCTGTCCTGCCATGACCACAGGGATAGCGGGTAATAGGAGAGCGGCCTGAAATCGGCATTCAGGACCAGGGCGGGCAGGTATTGACTGTCACAAGGCACGGACGCATTCCTTTCCGAATGCCGACGCACAGTTCTCAGGCATACTCTGTTCCGAAGCGAACGCCTGTGAAGTGCGTCGTCGTCAGGTAACTTCCGAATTAATTGCAGACCCCGCCGGGTGTGGCAACCCGTGGCGGCCAGGCCGCATCCACCCGGTTCCGCGCCCACGAAAAGAGGAAACAGGGGCGGTTTTTCGCTATATACCTGTTTTGCCATGGGAATGACAGAAATTACCCGTTTTGCCCCCAGTCCGACGGGGCATCTGCATCTCGGCCATGTCGCGTCGGCGCTGGCGGGGTGGCGCGCGGCCATGGAGTCGGGCGGCACGTTCCTCCTGCGGGTGGAAGATATCGACACGGTGCGCTGCAAGCCGGAATTCATCGCCGACCTTTACACGGATCTGGAATGGCTGGGCCTGTCGTGGCCGCGGCCCGTGCGCCGCCAGTCCCGGCACATGGCGCAGTACCGCCACGTGCTGGACACACTGGACGCGCGCGGCCTGCTTTACCCGTGCTTCTGCACCCGGCGTGATATCATGGAGGCCGCAGGCGCCCCCCACCACGCGCCCGATGGGGCCATGGTCTATCCCGGCACCTGCCGTAACATGGATCCGGGCCGCCGCGCGGCGCTGCTGGCGGCGGGCGCGCCCCATGCGTTGCGGCTGGACATGGCGCGTGCCCTGCGCCTGCCCGGCGCGCGGGACCTGACATGGCATGAACTGGGGCATGGCCCGCAGGCATGCCAGCCCGAACAATTTGGCGATGTCGTGCTGGCGCGCAAGGACGTACCCGCCTCCTACCACCTGTGCGTGACCCATGACGACGCCATGCAGGGCGTGAGCCTTGTCACGCGCGGGGAGGATCTCAGGGCCGCGACGGCGCTGCATCGCCTGTTGCAGCACATCATGGGCTGGCCCGCGCCGCGTTACCGCCACCATCCGCTGCTATGCGACGCCACGGGGCGGCGGCTGGCCAAGCGCGATGGCGCGGTTTCCGTACGTGCCATGCGTATGGCAGGCATGACACCGCAGCAGGTATGTAATGCGGCCGGGGCGTCCGATCACATCTGCGCTGTTTCCTCCGCCGTGGGTTCGCTCTAGGCTGCTGCCGCATCGCCCGGCAGCGTGCCGGATGTCATTCACTGTTTTATGGATCTTGATACCATGGATCTCACCGCCGCCCGGCTGGACCGGATCAGCCCCAGCCAGACGATCGCCATCTCAACCAAGGCGCGTGCGCTCAAGGCGGCGGGAAAGGACATTATCAGCCTTTCCGCCGGTGAGCCGGATTTCGACACACCGGACACGATCAAGCAGGCCGCCATGCGCGCCATCGCCGCCGGTGAGACCAAGTACACCGATGTCGCGGGCACGCCCGCCCTGCGCCGCGCGATCGCGGAACGCTTCAATGCCGATAGCGGGCTGGATTACACGTGGGATGAGGTGATCGTCTCCAACGGTGGCAAGCAGATCATCTATAACGCCATGGTCGCGACCATCAATCCGGGTGACGAGGCGATCATTCCCGCGCCATGCTGGGTGTCCTATCCCGATATCGTGTCGCTGGCCGAAGGCACGCCCGTTATCGTGCCGTGCGGCGCGGAGCATGGCTTCAAGCTCCAGCCCGCGGCGCTGGAGGCGGCGATAACGCCCCGCACCAAATGGCTCCTGCTCAACTCCCCCAACAACCCCACGGGGGCCGCCTATTCCGCCGGGGAACTGCGTGCGCTGTGCGATGTGCTGCTCCGCCACCCCGATGTGTGGATCCTGACAGACGATATCTATAACAAACTGGTCTATGACGGCTTTCGCGCCCCCACGGTGGTCGAGGTCGAACCCCGCCTGCGCGCGCGCACGGTCACGATGAACGGCGTATCCAAGGCCTATGCCATGACCGGCTGGCGCATCGGGTATTCCGCCGCCCCCGTGCAGCTTACGCGCGCGATGAACAAGTTGCAGAGCCAGTCCACCTCCGGCCCGTGTTCGATCAGCCAGGCCGCCGCGGTCGAGGCGCTGACAGGGCCGCAGGACTTCATCGCCACCATGGTCGCCACCTATCAGGCGCGGCGTGACCTTGTGGTGGCCATGCTCAACGAAGCCAAGGGCCTGCACTGCCCCGTGCCGGAGGGGGCGTTCTATGTCTTCCCCTCGCTGGTCGCCTGTCTGGGCAAGACCAGCCCGGGGGGCACGCTGATCGATACGGATGAAGCCTTCGTGACCGCCCTGCTGGATGAGGAAGGCGTCGCCGCCGTGCATGGCAGCGCGTTCATGTTCGCCGGGCATTTCCGTATTTCCTACGCCACCGATACGGAAAGCCTGAAGGAAGCGTGCCGGCGCATCCAGCGTTTCTGCGCGGCCCTGCGCTGAGGGGCAGGATCATGCCTAATGAAGGAGAGGGCGCGCACCCGCTGTTCGCGCAGCGGATGGAGCGCCTGGGCGTTCCCGCCACCATCGCCATGGCCCAGCGCGCGCGCAACCTGCGCGCGCAGGGGGAAAAGGTGCTCTCGCTGGCGCTGGGCGAGCCTGATTTCGCGACCCCTCCCGCCGTGATCGAGGCCGCGCATCGGGCCGCGCTGGACGGGCAGACCAAATATCCGCCCGTCGATGGCACGCCCGCGCTCAAGGACGCCGTCATCCGCAAATTCGCGCGTGAAAACGCGCTGGACTACGCGCCTGCCGAAATCATGGTGTCCAACGGGGGCAAGCAGGTCATTTTCAATGCCTTCATGGCCACTGTGCAGCCGGGTGACGAAGTGGTCATTCCGCGCCCGTACTGGGTCAGCTACCCGCTGATCGTGCAGATATTTGGCGGCACGCCGGTTTATGCCGACTGTTTCGAGGCCGATGACTTCCGCCTGACACCTGCCGCGCTGGAAGCGGCCATCACGCCCCGCACCAAGTGGCTTGTACTCAATTTTCCCAACAACCCGACCGGCGGCACCATGGGGCGCGACGATCTTGAAGCCCTGGCCGAGGTACTGCGCCGCCACCCGCAGGTGCATGTCCTGTCGGATGAAATATATGAACATCTGATTTATGGCGGGCAGCGGCATGTCTCGTTCGCGGCGGCGGCGCCCGATCTGAAAGACCGTATCCTGACACTGAACGGGGTGTCGAAAGCCTATGCCATGACCGGCTGGCGCGTGGGGTATGTGGGCGGGCCAAAAGCCCTGATCCGCGCCATGACCGCCATCCAGGGCAGCGCGACCTCGGGCATCTGTTCCATAAGCCAGGCGGCGGCGGCGGCGGCGCTGGATGGCCCGGCGGATATTATCGCGCAGATGCGCGCGGTCTATGCCCGGCGGCGCGAACTGGTGGTTTCGACCCTGCGGCGCATACCGGGTCTGACCTGTGCCATGCCGCATGGCGCGTTTTATGCCTATCCGGGCGTGGCCGGGTGCATGGGGCGCACGACCGCTGGCGGGCAGTTCCTGAAAACGGACGAGGATTTCGCCATCGCCCTGCTGGCGGAGCAGCACGTGGCCGTGGTGCATGGCAGCGCGTTCGGGCAGGGGCCGTACCTGCGCCTGTCCTATGCCACCAGTGATGAAATCCTGAAGGAATCCTGCGCACGTATCGCAAGGTTTGTCGAAGGGCTGAGCTGAGGGGAAAAGCTCAGTCCGGGTCGGGCGTGGGGGGGCAGAGCAGGAAAACCCCCTCCGTCACGATGGCGGGCAGCAGCATCATGCCCAGCGGCAGGCCCGAAAAGCCGATAGCCCCGGCCGATGCCACGCACGCGCCCATATAGCCGATGCGCCCGCCCAGCCGCTCGGCAATGACGAACAGGAAAACCGCCCCCAGTTCCAGAACGGCGGCGACACCCAGCCGCCACGGATGCATCTGTGTCTGCATGCCCATGTCGGACAGGAGGCGCAGCAGCGCGGGCGACTGCCCCATTTCACCGCCCAGCCCGAACATGAAGGAAAAGGGCAGGATCAGGACCCCGAGTATATCGCGCAGCAGGTTGATCAG
Source organism: Komagataeibacter sp. FNDCR2 (assembly GCF_021295395.1). Classification (NCBI taxonomy): domain Bacteria; kingdom Pseudomonadati; phylum Pseudomonadota; class Alphaproteobacteria; order Acetobacterales; family Acetobacteraceae; genus Komagataeibacter; species Komagataeibacter sp. FNDCR2. The sequence goes on along the minus strand of NZ_JAIWOU010000001.1, from coordinate 1,111,970 downwards.
CCCGCTTGCCAGCGGCAGCATGACCTGCAGGGCCAGGCTGGCGCTGGTGCAGGTCGCAACAATGACAAGGCCGATCTGACGCTGGCGCGCCGCCGGGTTGTGGCGGGGATCGTTGGAATCCATGCGGTTGCCTTACCGGCGATGCCGGCGGGATGGCGCTGTCAGGATCAGCGCAGCCACCACTTGACCGGTTCGGGCTCATCCTGCGCCGTGTCGTCCGTATCCGCCACCATATCCGCGGGGCGCGCACGGGGCGTTTCGGACGTGCGGGGCTTCACCTTCTGGCGGTTCAGTTCTTCACGCAACTGGGCGCTTTCCTCGCGCGCGTTGAACAGTTCGGCGCGCAGGGCCAGCATTTCGGCTTCCCTGGTGGCCAGTTTTTCCTTGTGTTCGGCTGCGATGACATCGGCATGGCCGATGCGGGTGGTCAGCGAGCGGATCTGGTTCTGGGCTTCGGACAGGCGCAGTTCGGCCTGTTCGCGCAGCTTCAGTTCAAACTGTACCTTGTGGCGCAGGTGTTCGGTCTCGCTCCGGTCTTCCTGCTGGGCATGCATGACCCGGGGTGTGGCGCGCCCGGTGACGAGGGACTAGTGTTCGACGCGTACGTCGCCATCCTGCACGAATTTGCGGCGGCGTTGCGTGGAATCGGTCTGGCGCGGGGCGCGCTGTTTGGGTTGGCCGGACTTGGCGCCCCCGGCATTGCGCGGCGCGGATTTACCCTTGCCCAGCCGTTCAAGGGCCTGCCGGAATGCTGATTCATTTACTTCATCCCGATGGGAGGTCTGGTCTTCTTCCTTCGGTAAGGAAAGAAAATCGTTATAAGATGACACAGCAGAACTCTCGATAACTCAATGCGCCAAGAGGAATGTGGCTAAAATCGTATTTTAGGAATCTATTCCTATGCCCGATATTCTAATGGCGCTGTTTTTTGGTAATTAATTACGTATATAACGCCCTTTCCTTGCGCAAAGCAAGGGCATAACCCGCTTGTCAGTAAATAACCGCCGCAATTATCGTGACATAATGTTTTTTAAAATAAAGTACGCGGGTGGCGGGGCATCTGGTGGGCGTAAGGCGGGGAATTTCTTCTGGCGTGCTGGATGGCATGATGAAAATATTTTTTAATATTCCCGAAGATGCTGGCCTGCGTTCTTCCCATTGCCCCTGTGCCCGGGCCACGCACTTGCATTGTGCCCGCCGCGTGGTCCAGATAGGGGCTGATATGAATTTCCCTGATATTATCCGGCAGATACGGAATGTGTGACACCCAGCAGAATATGGATTCGGTTTCCCTCTCGCACCGGCTCAGGAAAGCAGGCAGGCCCTGCGTCCTGATCGTCATGGGCGTTTCGGGGTGCGGCAAGAGTACGGTGGCCCGGCTTATCGGTGATCGCCTTGGCTGGCCCGTCATCGAGGGGGATGACCTGCACCCGGCGGATAACATCGCCCGCATGAGCGAGGGCACGCCCCTTACCGATGCGGACCGCGCGCCCTGGCTTGACCGCATCGCGGAACAGGTCCGGGAATGGGGTGAGCAGGGGCAGTGCGGCATCGTGACCTGTTCATCGCTCAAGCGGAAGTATCGCGAGCGTATTTCCGGCGGCAGCGCGGATGTATGCTTTGTCTATCTCAAGGGCAGCAAGGACGATATCGCGCCGCGCCTGCGTGAACGTACCGGCCATTTCATGCCCCCGGCCATGCTCGACAGCCAGTTTGAAACGCTGGAGGAGCCGGACATGCATGATGAGGTGGTGCTGAAACTCGACGTCACCGCCCCGCAGGAACATCTGGCCGATCTGGCCTGCTCCCACCTGTCCCGCCTGCCCACGTAAGGCGGGGCGGGGAGACGCCTTCGCTCAGGGCGGGGGTGAGGCGGGCCGCCATGTCAGGTCTTTCGCCCCGTCGTCATTAAGGTGGCGGCCCAGCACGAACAGGTAATCCGACAGCCGGTTCATGCAGGCGGAAATATCGGGGGCGATCTCCGCCTGCCGGGCCAGCGTCGCAAGCCGCCGCTCGGCCCGGCGCACCACCGTGCGCGCCAGATGCGCATGGGCCGCCGCCTGCGTGCCGCCCGGCAGGACGAAACTGCGCAGCGGCGGAATGGACGCGCGCAGGCGCGTGATCTCGTTTTCCATGGCCGTCACCGCCGCCGCCGCGTGGGGAAGCGGGGGCGGTGGTGTGGCGGGCATGCAGATGGACCCGCCAATATCGAACAGCAGCCCCTGCACCCAGGCGACGAACGTCGCGTCGTGGCCTTCGGGCAGGGTGGCGCGCAGCAGGCCGATCACGGCATTGGCCTCATCCAGCGTGCCGAGGGCTTCGATACGCGTCGCGTCCTTGGCCACACGCGCCCCATCCCCCAGCGATGTCTGGCCCGTATCGCCGCCACGGGTCACGATCCGGTCAATGCGAATGGTCATGTAAGGTGCCTGCCCCGCTTCAGCGGCTTGGTTTGTTCGCGCCGAGCTTCATCGTATCGGTCAGGTGGGTCTGCAATGTATCCGCCGTGGCGGCGGCATAGGCCTTGAGTTCCGGGTCGGAGGCGGATTCCGCCTCGTTCTGGAACATGGCCAGCGCATCGCTTGAGGCCTGCGCCTGAAGGTCGAGGAAGTCGCGCTCGAATTTGGAACCGCTTTCGGTCTGGAGATGCTCCGCGATCTGCTGTTCGTCCGAACTCATTTCCTCGTGCAGTTCAAGGCCGTGTTTCAGGGTCAGGGCGGAGAGGGCCTTCTGGTTGGCGGTATGGGTTTTGAGCAGGTTTTCAGCCAGGTCGTGCACCTTGCGGCGCTTGGCCTGCGTGATCGCCATTTTGGAGATGGTGATTTCAAAACCGTTCAGCGCCGAGACGTTTCCCGCGAAAGTGGAATCGGAATCCGTCAGCGGGGGAAGCGTGGGTTCGGCGGCGACGGGGGCGGGCGGAGTGGCGGGGCGGGCCATGCCCAGGGCAGGAAGAAGGCTAACAGACGCAAAAAGGAACCAGGCTGCGCGATTTTTCATGTCATCATCTTCCTAACGGGTGAAATCCGGGCGGTTTTTTACTGATCGTGGTGACAGTTTATCAGTTTTGCACAACCATACAAAGACGATCCGCGGGGCCGGATACGCCCGGCCGGACTTTTTGACAGCGCCCGAATTCGGTGCATATCAGGCACATAGCGGTGAAATATGAATACATATCCGCCAAATAAAAACGTTGCATCACATTTCATGTATAATATTTAACAATTCCCGCCTTATTTTCAAGGAAATAACCAATATTCCCAAGTAATATTATTAAAAATAACAATAAAACCAATATTTCTAAAATATTCATACGCTTGCAGGCCGCAGCCATGTGCGCGGTCATCACATTCATTTAATGTTCCGGCATGCGGGGCCGGGTCAGGGCGGCATTGCGTCTCATTGACCTATACGATGGGCCGGTGGTGGGGGTAGGGTGGCCGACCGCGTTCCGTGCGGATCGTCATCATGTTTTGCGGATACCCCGAATGCCCACTGTCGTCAGGTTTCTTCTGTTTTTCGCGGCGCTGGCCGCGTTCACCGCCGTCATGGGGGGCGCGCTGACCGCCCATCTGCCCGACCAGTTCTTTGCCGAAGGTGGCCGCGATATGGCGCGGCAGGCCGTGCAGATGCAGATGTGGCATGCGCTGGCCCTGATCGGGATCTCGGTGCTCATGATCCAGCAGGGGTGCCGGGCGTGCATCTCCGTCGCGGGCTGTCTCATGGCGGTGGGGACCGTGCTGTTCAGCGTGGGCGTGGGGCTGACCGCCTTCTGGGGCATCCATCCCGGCCCGATCGCGCCCAGCGGGGGCAGCCTGCTCATGCTGGCGTGGCTGCTTCTGGCCGTGGGCGTGATCCGCTCATGACGCAGGCGGAGGTCATATTGCCCCCATGGACGGTGCGCGCGGCCTATCTGGCAGCCCCCGGTTTCGAGTCCGTCATGGCGCAGGAACTGGCGCGCAGGAATGCGGGGGAACTGTGCTGGCATGGGCGTCTGGCCCTGTCCGCCGAGCCGCCGGTGCCCTGCCTGTGGGCGCTTGAAACGTGGCAAGAGCCGGAAATGCACGATGTTCCATCCATCAAGGGGGCGGCGCGCATCCTGCGCGCGGTGCAGCGCAACTGGGCGGGGTATGTGCCCATGCTTCACCGCCGCAGTGCGCTGATAACGGCGGCGCTGCCACCGCTGCGGCCCAGATCCTTCACCTTTCCCGATACCGCCCCCGATGCGCATCTGGGGGCATGGACGCTGCTTGCGCCGGACCGGATGCTGTTTTCACGCACCAAGTCCTCGCCGTTCGTGAATGGGGAGGTTCCGTTTGTCGAGAACCGTACCGATCCCCCTTCACGCGCCTATCTCAAATTGTGGGAAGCGCTCCTGCGCCTTGGCCAGTGGCCCGTCGCGGGGGAGACGTGTCTTGATCTCGGGGCCTGTCCCGGTGGCTGGACCTGGGTCGCGGCGGGCTGCGGGGCGCATGTCACGGCCATAGACCGCTCACCCCTGGCGCAGAATGTCGCGGACCTGCCCAATGTCACCTGCCGGTATGAAAGCGCCTTCGGGCTTGATCCCGAAAGCTGCGCGCCGGTGGACTGGCTTTTTTCCGATATCATCGCCTATCCCGCGCGCCTGCTGGCGCTCGCGCGGCGCTGGATCGCATCGGGGCGGGCGGCGCGCATTGTCATGACCATCAAATTCCAGGGCGAGACCGATCACGATACGGCGGATGCCTTCGCCGCCATTCCCGGCGGCCATGTGCTGCATCTGTGGCACAACAAGCATGAACTGACCTTCTTCTGGCAGCGTGACCCGTCATGACGGGGTGTTGCGGCGGCTGATCAGCCTGTCCGCCACTTCCACCACGCCAACGGCCAGCAGGCAGCATACAAGGGCGACCGCCATCACGATCAGCCGCTCCTGTCCGGTGGCGTCGTTGGCCCCGGCCAGGCGGTAGACCGCCAGCCACAGGCCGGTGCCCGCCATCCGGTCCACCAGCCCCGCGACCGTGGCGCTGAAGCGCAGGCTGAGCATGAAAAGCGCGCTCAGCACGACAACGGCCAGCGTCTTGTACAGCGTGCGCGCGACCGAAGGTGTCGGGGCGGGATGTGTGGTCATGCTCTTGCCCATGGATGCGGGTTGCGGGAGAGGCGCGGCCTCAGGTGTTCAGGATATCCCGCGCCGTGCTCACGACATCGGCCAGCGCGCCCGGCTGGAAGGGGGAGTTGAGTCCCGCTGAACGGACCAGCCGCGTGAAAGGTTGCGCGCCGCCCCTTGCGCACAGCGCGACATAGGCGTCCATCGCGCCGCGCGGGTCGCTGCGGCTGCGGATCCAGAACTGCATGGCGCAGCACAGCGCCAGCGCGTAGTCGATATAATAGAAGGGGGAGCGGTAGATATGCCCCTGCGCCTGCCACCGGCCCCCCCGCGCGGGATGCGGCAGGCCGCCATAATCGCGCCATGGCAGGTAGCGCCGCTCCATCTCGCGCCATGTTTCATGCCGCTGGGCGGGGGTCATGTCGGGGCGGGCATAGATTTCGTGCTGGAAGTGATCGACGCACACGCCATAGGGCAGGAACGAGAGGGATGAGATCAGGTGCATCCGCCGGAAGCGTTCGCCCTGACCGGGTGCGACCATAAGGTCGATATGCGGCCATGTAAGGAATTCCAGCGCCATGGAATTGACCTCGGCCGCGTCCATGGTCGGCCATAACAGGTCGATGGCGGGCAGGTCGCGGCTTTTCCAGTTCTGGTAGGCATGGCCCATTTCGTGGGTGAAGACATTGATGTCGTGCTGCGTGCCGTTGAAACTGGCGAAGATGAACGGCATGCCCACCGTGGGGAAGGAGGTGCAGAACCCGCCCCCCGCCTTGTCGGGCCGGTTGACCAGATCGAGATACCCCCCATCGCGCATCAGCCCGAAGAAGGCGCCCAGATCCCCGCCCATGCGGTCGAACATGGTCTGCGCCCGGGTCATGAGCAGGTCATGCCCGCCTGCGGGGCGCGGGTTGCCGTGGGGGTCGATCAGCGGTTCATCCCATGAATACAGGACGTCCCACCCCATGGTTTCGCACCGCTGGCGCAGGATGTCATGCACCAGCGGGACGACATGGGTGCGTACATTATCCCGGAATCGCGCCACATCCGCCGGTCCGTAATCGGAGCGCCGCATGCGGCGGTAGGCCAGCGGGATGTAAGAGTCATAACCCAGCGTTCTGGCCATGCCGTGGCGCAGGTGGACCATCTGGTCAAACAGCGCGTCGAGCTGTCCGGCATTGCGTTCGAAAAAAGCCCACCGGACCCGTTCAGCTTCCTTGCGCACCGCGCGGTCCGTGCTTTCGGCATAGGGGGCGAGACCGGACAGGTTGACGCATTCCTCCCCGATCTCCAGCCGCGCGCTGGCCAGCAGCGCGGTATAGGTTCCGCTCAGCCGGGCTTCTTCCTCCAGCGCATCGGCAATGCGGGGGTCGAATGTGGTGATGTCGGTGCGCCATAGTTCAAGCGTGTGCGGCGTGATGACCTGCCCCACCGCCACGGGATCGGGATATTCCAGCAGCCTGCGTTTCAGGGCGACTTCATGGGCGGTGACATGCGGGGTCAGGGCATCGGCGTAGTCACGTTCGGCTTTGGCTTCGACACTTGTGGTGTCCTGCGCGAAGCGCAGGTTGACCAGCGCGGACCAGCTTTCATAATCGCGGCGGATCGCATCGAACAGGCGCGCCGCGTCCGGCACGTTGCCCTGGTCCAGCAGGGTCGAGACCTGGCCAAAACGCAGGGCGAGGGCATCTTGCGCGGGGCGCGGAAAAACAAGGCTGTCAAAATGGCGGGGCATGCCAGCAGGGTGCCACGGGACTCCGCCCCCCGTCCATGCCCCGCGCCACTTATCTGCCGTGCGGGCGGTACTGGGCGCGGCAGAACCACAGGCACAGCGCGCCAAAGGCGGCAAGCCCGGCAAGCTGGGGGACCATGGCGCCCATGCCCGGCGGCAGGAGCGAAAGCGGCGCGTCCCGCCCGCTCAGCGCGGACAGGCAGGCCAGCACCACCCCCGTCAGGCTCTCCCCCACGATCAGGCCGGACGCCAGCATGGTGCCGCGATGGCCTGGCGCGCCCCGGTTCAGGCGCGTTACGACATGCCCCAGGATCGCGCCGGTGGCCAGTGTCATGGAAATGCCCATGGGCAGGTAGATGCCAATGCCCACCGCCAGCGGCGGCAGCGCGCCCCGTCCCGCGCGGCGCAGGGCGGTGTCCAGCCCGATCAGTACGCATCCCGCCCCCGCGCCCAGCAGCAGCATGCTCCAGTCAAGCTGATGGAGGAAGATGCCAGACGTGATCATGAGCATGAGGGCTGGCTGTGGCGCGGCCAGCGCCTGTGTCGCGTCCATGCCCGCGCGCGGCATCGTGCCGACAAAGCCGTAAGTCTGGTACAGCACGTTCAGCACGGGCGGGATGATCATGGCCCCGCTCACGCAGCCGATCAGGAGTGCGGCTTCCTGCTTCCACGGTGTGGCGCCGACCAGCCTGCCGGTCTTGAGATCCTGAAGGTTGTCATTCGCGATCGCGGCGGAGGCGGTGACCGCCGTCAGCGCGTAAAGGCAGAAGGCGATGGCGAAATGCTGCCCCTGCGCCCCGGCGAACAGCCCCGTCGCCCGCACCAGCACGAACAGGCACGACAGCCCGATGGCCGCAAGGATCGTCACCCCCGAAATGGGGGAGGATGACGACCCCACCAGTCCCGCCATGTAGCCGCACGCCGCCGCCATCGGCAGCCCGAGGACCGCGCACCACGCAAGGCCCGCCAGTGTCGCGGCCAGTGCGGGCAGGGGGGCGACGCGGCCCGCCGCGAACAGGTAGAACATGCCGCCGATCACCACCATCACAAGGGCCGCGACGGTGCGTATGGCGCGTGGTGAAAGATCGGTTTCGGTGCGTTCGGGGCGCAGATGCGCCGCAGGGCGCGCCAGCAGGGCGCGCACGCTGTACAGCAGGGGGCGGCCCATGCGCAGCACGGTCCAGATCGCCGCGACCCCGATCAGCCCCGCACCGATGAATCGGGCCTTGTCCTTCCAGATAAGGGTAGCGAAATCCCCCGCCTCCATCCCGGCGGGGTGCGGCACGATCTGCGCCATGACGGGAATGGCCACTTCCCATGTCAGCACCGCGCCTGCGACCATGGCGATCCCGCCGGGCAGGCCGACCAGATACCCCGCCCCCAGCAGGGCGGGCGAGAACCCGAGCGACAGCCGGAAGGCGGACAGCCCCCATGTCGCGGTGGCGCTGATACCGTCCCCCAGCACCCGCAGCCCGGCTGAGGCGAAGGTAAGAAGGGCGGCAAGTCCCCCCCCATGGAGCAGGGCGCGGATGCTGCCCGTATTTTCCCGGTTCGCCCCCGCGCGCAGGATTTCCGCCGCCGCCACCCCTTCGGGGAACGGAAGGGCCGGATCCGCCAGCATGACCCGGCGCAGCGGGATGGTGAACAGGACGCCGGTCATGCCACCGGCAGCGGTCAGGACCGCGGTCTGCAGGTAGGGGAAGTGCCGCCAGGCTCCGGCCATGACCAGCGCGGGCAGGCTGGCGAACACGCAGGCCAGCGTGCCCGCGGCCGATGCCTGGGTCTGGACCAGGTTGTTCTCCAGTATCGTGCCGCCGCCCAGCAGCCGCAGCGCGGCCATGGAAATGACCGCGGCGGGAATGGATGTCGCGACCGTCAGCCCGATCCGCAGGCCCAGATAGACATTGGACGCGGTGAAGACCACCGTGATCAGCGCGCCGATCACCATGCCGCGCCATGTCAGCTCCCGGGGGGGCGGGTGCGGGGCCAAAAGCGCGCGCCCCCTTACATCTTGTGGAAGGTGGGCATGACCAGATGGGCGCGGTTGAAGTCAAGCTGCGCCTTGGTCAACTGGAAGCCGATCTCGATATGGTACTGGTCGCTATGCACGCGGCGCGAGACGGGCAGGGCGATGGGGATGTTGCCCGTATGGGTCAGGTCCTGCATCCGCCCGTCCTCGAAGGAGACATGGGCCACGAATTCCTTCTTGCTCTTGATGTCCCCGTTGAACACGACCGCCACGAAATACGGAATATTGACGAAATTGACGCGTGAGGCCGGGCCGCGCTCCACATGCAGGCCGATTTTCAGCCCCGTTATCACATTACGTTGCGACCCGGCCTCGCACGAGCCGACCACGCGTGTCAGGCTGGCGCGCGCGATCAGGTGGGTGATGTCGTGGTCCGTGCCGGAATACTGGTAGTAATCGGCTGCCTCGCTGGGAATTTCCACAACGGGGCAGGCTGGCGCGAAATCAATCGAATCGGTTGCGCTGGAACACCCGCCAACCGCGGCAAGTGTGGGCACCATGCAGAATTTCAGGGCCATGCGGCGCAGGCGCGCCAGCGGTAGGGCAGGACTCATGCGGCTATTCCGGGTCGTTCAGGGGTGGACAGAATCCCGCCGGGCCAGATGCGGCGGGGGGCGACAGGCAGATGGCCGGGTAACGGGGGAGGACAGGCATGGCAGAATACGTTAGGGTCAACGGGAAAATGGCTTGCGTCATTGCCACGGTTTGCGTAGGGCCGGACCATCGCACGGGATACCGGCGCCGGAACTCTAGCAGATCGCGGTCCGTATCCTATACCGCTCGCCGGACGTTTGGGGAACACCATGCCCGACCAGATGATTCATACACCCGATAACATTGCCCCCGCCGAGGCACCGCCCCGTGTCCTGAAAGTACTGCTTGCCGGTCCGCGCGGATTCTGCGCCGGTGTGGACCGCGCCATCCGCGTGGTGGAGGAAGCGATCCGCCGCTACGGCGCGCCGGTCTATGTCCGCCACGAGATTGTCCACAACCGCACCGTGGTTGAGGCGCTTGAGGCGCAGGGCGCGATCTTTGTCGAGGAACTCGATGAAGTGCCGGCCGATGGCCACGTCGTCTTTTCCGCCCATGGCGTGCCCAAGACCGTCCCGGCGGAAGCCGAGCGCCGCAACCTGCTTTATCTGGACGCGACCTGCCCGCTGGTGTCGAAGGTGCACCGCGAGGCCGAACGCCACTTTGCCGATGGCGGGCCGGAAAGCCGCCATATCCTGATGATCGGCCATGCGGGCCATCCGGAGGTGGTGGGCACGATGGGCCAGCTTCCCGTCGGCGCCGTCACGCTCATCAACGATGCGGAGGAAGCCCGCACGGTGCAGCCCGCCGACCCCACGCGGCTCGCCTTCATTACCCAGACGACGCTGTCGGTCGATGATACGGCCGAGATCGTCGATATCCTGCGTGACCGCTTCCCCCAGATCGAGGGCCCCCGGCGGGAGGACATCTGCTACGCCACGACCAACCGGCAGGAAGCGGTCAAGGCCATCGCCCCCGGCTGTGACCTGGTGATCGTGATCGGTTCGCCCAACTCCTCCAATTCGCAGCGCCTGCGCGAAGTGGCCGAGCGCAGCGGCGCGCCGCGCGCCCTGCTGGTGCCCCGGCTCAACGCGCTGGACTGGTCGGCGCTGGACGGGGTTGGCACGCTGGGCATCACCGCCGGGGCGTCCGCGCCGGAATCGCTGGTGCAGGAAATGGTGGCCGCCCTTGCCAAGCGTTTCACGCTTGAGATCGAGGAAATCACCGTGAAGGAAGAAAACGTGGCCTTCCGCCTGCCGGCGCCGCTGGGCTGAACCGTATCAGGGCATGGCAGTCTATACCGAAGTGCCGGAAGATGCGCTGGCTGCGTTTCTGGAAGGCTATGACATCGGCAGGCCCGTCGCCTGCCAGGGCATTGCGGAAGGGGTGGAAAACAGCAATTTCCTGCTGAAGACCACCCAGGCCACCTTTATCCTGACGCTGTACGAACGGCGCGTGAACCCCGATGAACTGCCGTGGTTCCTCGGGCTCATGCAGTATCTGGCCGAACACGGGCTGTCCTGCCCGCTGCCGGTGGCGGACAGGCAGGGGCGGACCCTGCGCATGCTGTCGGGCCGGCCCGCGGCGATCACCACCTTCCTGCCCGGCGCATGGTCGCGGCGGGTGGATGTGGATATGTGCGCGCAGGTGGGGGCGGCCATGGCGCGCCTGCACCTGCTGGGTGAAGGCTACGTGGCCGAACGTCCCAATTCCATGGGGCCGCAGTCATGGACCGGGCTGCTGGAAGCCTGCCGGGCGCGGGGGGATGAGGTACGCCCCGGCCTGGTGCGCGAGATTGGCGATGTACTGGCGCGCGTCCTGCCCGCATGGCCCGGCACGGGGAACAATCCCTCCCTGCCGCGCGGGCAGATCCATGCCGACCTGTTCCCCGATAACGTGTTCTTCCGCGATGGCAGGCTGTCGGGGCTGATCGACTTCTATTTCGCCTGTACCGACTGGTACGCCTATGACCTGGCCATCGCCCTCAATGCATGGTGCTTTGACGACGCGCAGCGTTTCGTGCCCGCGCGCGCGACCGCCATGGTGGCGGGCTACAACAGCGTCCGCCCGCTGGAAGTGGCGGAGGAAGCGGCCCTGGCCACGCTTGCCACCGGCGCGGCCCTGCGCTTCACGATGACGCGGCTGTACGACTGGATCAACACCCCGCCCGATGCGCTGGTGACGCGCAAGGATCCACTGGACTATCTGGCGCGGATGGAATTCTGCGCCGCCCGTATGGGCGAGAGGTTTCTGCCATGAGTGAGAACACGACCACGGTGGACACCCCGGCCGCGACGAGCGATGTGGTCGAGATCTGGACCGATGGCGGCTGCAAGCCCAATCCCGGCCCCGGTGGATGGGGCGCGCTGCTGTGCTGTCGCGGGCAGGAACGCGAACTGTCCGGCGGCGAGGCGGAAACCACCAACAACCGCATGGAACTCACCGCCGCGGCGGAGGCGCTGGAAGCCCTCAAGCGTCCCTGCCGCGTGGTGCTGCATACCGACAGCGAATATGTACGTAACGGCATCATGCGCTGGAGCACGGGCTGGGTCAGGCGCAACTGGCGCAATGCCTCGGGCGACCCGGTGGCGAACATGGATCTGTGGCGTCGCCTGCTTGATGTAAGCGCGAAGCATGAGATCGAGTGGAAATGGGTGCGCGGCCATTCGGGCGATGAGAACAACGAACGCGTGGACCGTCTGGCCACGAGCGCGCGCGACGCGCTGGGCATTCCCTATCCCACCCGCAGGAAATGATGCAGGCGGCGCCCGCCATCCATCTTGAAGGCGTCGGGCTGGATTTCGGGGGCGCCCCCCTGTTCCGGGACCTGGACCTGCGGATCGGGGGCGGGATCATGACCGTCCTGCTGGGCGCGAGCGGGGTGGGCAAGACCTCGCTGCTGCGTATGCTGGGGGGGCTGGTGGCGCCGGGCCGGGGGCGTATCGTCGCGGATGACGGGTTGCCGCTGTCGGGGCGCATCGCATGGATGGGGCAACAGGATCTGCTGCTGCCATGGGCCAGCATAGCCGAGAACGTCATGCTGGGCGCGCGCCTGCGCGGTGAGCCGCCGGATCGCGCGCGCATGATTCACCTGCTGGACTGCGTAGGGCTGGCGGCCCATGCCGCGGCCCTGCCCGCCACCCTGTCCGGCGGCATGCGCCAGCGCGCGGCGCTGGCCCGCGTGCTGTATGAGAACCGCCCGGTCATCCTGATGGACGAACCGTTTTCCGCACTTGATAGCGTGACCCGCGCCCGCATGCAGGATCTGGCCGGGCGCATGCTGGCGGGGCGTACCGTCGTGCTGATCACCCATGACCCGCTGGAGGCCTGTCGCCTGGCGGATAGCATGCTGCTCATGGCGGGCCATCCGGCCATGATCAGCGCGATGACCGTGCCCGGGGGGCGCGTGCCCCGCGCGGTGGACGACCCCGCCGTTCTGGCCACGCAGTCCGCCCTGTTGCGGCGGATGCTGCAATGACCGGCGTGGCTGCTGCCCGAACCGGGAAAATCCTGCGCCCGCTCATCACGCTGGCGGGGCTGGTGGCCCTGTGGTGGGGGCTGGGGCGGTGGGGTGGCATCCCGGCCTACATGCTGCCCCCGCCCGCCGCCGTGGCGCGCGCGCTGTGGACGGGGCGGGCGCAACTGCTTCCCGCCGCACTGACCACGGGGGAGGAAACGCTGCTCGGTCTCGTGCTGGGGATCGGGGCGGGGAGCGCGCTGGCGGTGGCCATGGCGTTATGGACGCCGTTGCGGCGCTGGATCATGCCGGTGGTGCTGTTCAGCCAGGCGGTGCCGGTCTTCGCGCTGGCGCCGCTGCTGGTGCTGTGGTTCGGATTCGGCATGGCGTCCAAGGTGGTCATGGCGGTTCTGGTCATCTTCTTCCCCGTCACCTCCGCCCTGGGCGACGGCCTGCGCCAGACCGAGGCCGGATGGATGGATCTGGCCCGCACCATGGGGGCGACCCGGCTGCGGGTTCTGGCGCATGTGCGCCTGCCCGCCGCCATGCCGTCCTTTGCATCGGGGGTGCGGATGGCCACCGCCATCGCGCCCATTGGCGCGGTGGTGGGGGAGTGGGTCGGGGCTTCCTCCGGGCTGGGCTTTCTCATGCAAACCGCGAATACCCGCTTCCAGACGGATCTCATGTTCGCGGCCCTTGCCGTGCTGGCGGCCATGACGGTGCTGCTGTGGTGGGGCGTGGACTGGCTGCTGGTGCGCGCGCTGTACTGGCAGCCCCGGCACGAGGATATTGACTGAACTGTTGCAACAGATCACCACCACCCATGAACCACGCAACCATGCAGGACAGGAAGCCCATGACTCGGCCCATCATTCTCGATCTGACACCTGATGCGCAGGACATGGCGGCCCTGTTCGCCGCCATGCAGGTTCCCGATCATGTGCGTCCGGTGCAGGTGCTGTTCAGTGGCGGGGCGTCACGGGTTGAAGGGGCGGTCAGGCAGGCGCGCGACCTGCTGCACCAGTACGGCATGGCGGGGGTGGGCGTGCATGCGGGCTGTCCCGGCGCGCTGGTCCCGGCGGGCATGCCCGGCCCCGCGCCGCAGGGCGAGGACGGTCTGGGCGCGCAGTACCTGGTGCAGGCGATTCGGGCCTGCCCGCCGGACAGCGTGACCATATGCTGTTCCGGCCCGCTCACCACGCTGGCGCTGGCGCTGATACAGGCCCCGGACATCCGCACGCACCTGCATGGCGTGATCATAAGTGGCGGTGCGCTCCTTTCCCCCGGGGATGCGACGACGGTGGCGGAGCGCAACATGGTGGCGGATCCGGAGGCGGCGGCCACGGTGCTTTCCATGGGCGTGCCCGTTACCCTGATCCCGCTGGACTGCACCGCCCGCCTGAACGCCGATGCCGTATGGATGGAGCAGCTTGCCCCCATGGGCGCGATGCCCGCTTCCGTCGCGGGGCGGGTGCATGCCCTGCTGGCCGCCGCCCGCACCGGGGGGGCGCGGGGTAGCGGGGTGGATATTTCGCTGCGCGCGGCAGCCCCCCTGCTGGCGCTGCTCAGCCCCGGCATCTTCAGCGGGCATCTGGCCCATGTGGATGTGGAATGCCGTGGCACGTTCACGCGCGGGATGACGGTGGCCCGGCATCTCGGCGCCCCGGGCGTGCAGCCCAATGCACTGGTGCTGGAGCGCATGTCGGTCGAGGCCGGGCGCGGCGTGCTGCGCGAACTGCTGCTGGCCGGGCGTAGTGGCGGGACCAGCGGAACCGCATAAAAATACAACGATTTGGTGCAAACTTTGGCCTTGGGCGATCATGACGGTTGCGGAACCGGCGCCCGGTCCAGTATTGGTCCCGGCAACCCGGTGTGCCTGCGGGCGCGAATGTTGGAAACTGTGAGACGTGTGGCGGCACGGAGGTCTTCTGTATGGATCGGTCTGCAACATCCCCTTCAGCCCTGACGGGGGCGGTCAGGGGGAACGGTGATGCCGTGTTCGCCACCATTGTCCGTTGCAGCGCGGTCCTGATCCTGCTCGGGCTGGGCGGGATGGTGGCGGTCATGGCGTGGGGCGCGCGCGGCGCGTTCGGCACGTTCGGGCCGGGTTTCCTGTTCGACAAGGCCTGGAATCCCGTCACCCAGCACTTTGGCGCGGCCGCCCCCATGTTCGGCACGCTGGTCACGTCCCTGCTGGCCATCGCCATGGCGGTGCCGCTGGCCTTCGGTATCGCGGTCTGGCTGACCGAAATAGCATCCTCGCGCATCGCGGGCGTGATCGGCACGCTGATCCAGCTTCTGGCGGCGGTGCCCTCCATCATTTTCGGCATGTGGGGATTCGCGGTGCTGGTGCCGTTCATGGCCCATTACGTGGAACCGCTGGCGGGCCATACGCTGGGGCGGCTGCCGGGTGTTGGCACGCTGTTCCGTGGCGCGCCCTATGGCACCGGTTTCCTGACGGGGGGCATGATCCTGGCAGTCATGATCACGCCGTTCATTTCCGCCGTCATGCGCGATGTCTTCCTGTCCATGCCCGCCGTGCTGAAGGAAAGCGCCTATGGCCTGGGCATGACCCGGTGGGAAGTGGTGCGCCGCATCATCCTGCCGTGGTCGCGGACATCGGTGGTGGGCGGGGTCATGCTCGGGCTTGGGCGCGCGCTGGGGGAGACGATGGCCATCACCTTCGTCATCGGCAACGCCAACCATATCGGCTGGTCGCTGTTTTCGCCGGGCAACACGATCGCTTCGCTGATCGCGCTCGAATTTCCCGAAAGCGCGGTGGGCAGCCTTAAATTCTCGTCTCTGATGGCGGTGGGCTTCCTGCTTATGCTGATCTCCCTTGGAACGCTGGTCTGTTCGCGGCTGCTGCTGCGCAGCAAGGCGGCGGGTCGCTAGATGACGGGTCCGGAGAACGTGACGGTCGCGGCCGCGCCGGTGGAGACGGGCTGCACATCGGGGCGCTGGCAGGGTAACAGCCTGTCCGACATGCGCAGGCGCATGGTGGACCGGGTCGCCACAGGCCTGTGCTGGGCCGCGACCGCGCTGGTGCTGCTCATGCTGTTTTCCATCCTGTTCGTGCTGGTGCGCAACGGGATCGGGGGGCTGCGCTGGGTCACGTTCGCGCATGTCACCCTGCCGCCGGGCCAGGATGGGGGGCTTGCCAACGCCATTGTGGGCAGCCTGATCCAGACCGGGCTGGCCGTGCTGATCGGCGCGCCCGTGGGCCTGCTGACCGGTATCTACCTTGCCGAATTCACAAGCACGGACGGGTGGCTGATCAATGCCGTCCGGTTCGTGTCCGACCTGCTGCTGTCGGCGCCATCCATTCTGGTGGGGCTGTTCATCTACATGATCGTGGTGGTGCCGACAGGGCATTTTTCCGGTCTGGCCGGGGCGCTGGCCCTGTCCATTCTGGTGGTGCCGGTTGTGGTGCGCACCACGGAGGACATGCTTCGCCTCGTGCCGCTTTCCATGCGGGAGGCGGCGTTCGCCCTTGGCGCGCCCCGGTGGCGGGTCATCATGTCCGTCTGCCTGCGCGCGGCGCGCGATGGGGTGGCGACGGGCATCCTGCTCGCCCTTGCCCGCGTCTCGGGGGAGACGGCGCCGCTGCTGTTCACCTCGCTTGGGAACATGAACTGGTCGGTCTCGCCCACGGCCCCCATGGCCAGCCTGCCGGTCACCATCTACCAGTACGCCGGCGCGGCCTATGCGGACTGGACGGCGCTGGCCTGGACGGGTGCGCTGCTGATTACGACGGGTATCCTGATGATTAACATAACCGTGCGGCTGGGGCTGGGACGTAACAGGAAATGAATATGACAGTCGCGGAAAAGAACCCGGCGCCCGCGGCGATTGCCGTGCGTAACCTGGATTTCTATTACGGCGCGAACCACGCGCTGCGGAACATCTCCATCGATTTTCCGCAGGGCCAGGTCACGGGCATGATCGGGCCTTCGGGCTGCGGCAAGTCCACCCTGCTGCGTGTGCTGAACCGGATGTACGACCTCTATCCCGGCCAGCGCGCGACGGGAGAGGTCATTTTTGACGGCTGCAACATCCTGGGGCCGAAGGTGAACCTGAACGTCCTGCGCTCACGCGTGGGCATGGTGTTCCAGAAACCCACGCCATTCCCCATGTCGATTTACGACAACATCGCCTTTGGCGTGCGCCTGCACGAACGTCTGGACCGTGGCGCGATGGATGCGCGGGTGGAGGACGTGCTGCGGCGCGTCGCCCTGTGGCCGGAGGTGCGCGACAGGCTGCACGATTCGGCCGCGGCCCTGTCCGGCGGGCAGCAGCAGCGGCTATGCATCGCACGCACGATCGCAACCCGCCCCGAAGTTGTGCTGCTCGATGAGCCGACCAGTGCGCTCGATCCCGTCTCGACCGCGCGGATCGAGGAACTGCTGGATGAACTGAAGGCCGATTTCACCATCGCCATCGTTACCCACAACCTGCAACAGGCCGCCCGCTGCGCCGATCAGGTCGCCTTCTTCTATATGGGCGAGGTGGTGGAAGTGGACAGCGCCGACCGCATGTTCACCGCCCCGCGTGAAAAGCGCACGCAGGATTATATCACCGGCCGTTTCGGATAGGGGCGGCCCGGTCTCCTTACACTTTGTAGCAAGTTTGCCCACATTGAACGCATCGGCTGTTATAGCGTTATGTTTGCAGGCCTTGCATGACCTTCCGGGGGCAGGCAGGGTATGGAATAAGTTATAACAGGAGTAGACTTGGTTCCCATGATGAAGAAAATGATTCTGGCCGCCACCCTCGTTGGTGGCTTGGCGGGCCTGTCCGGACAGGCTCTTGCCGCCCATCATGCCCCCCAGAAAGGTCCGGGCTGCTTCCCCGGTGGGCCGGGCGGCTACGGCGGCATGCCGTTCCTGACGAATGTCCAGCTGACCACTGCGCAGCAGAAGAAGCTCAAGGCCATCCTGAACGACAGCCATCCCGATTTCCATGCCGACATGGAGCAGGAACACCAGCTTCACAAGCAGATCCAGGACCTGCTGGCGACGCCGGGCAAGGTGGATGAAGCCCAGATCACCAGCCTCCAGCAGCAGATCGCGACCCTGCACCAGCAGCATGAGGCCGCCCACCTGCAGACGGCCATCCGCATCCACGACATCCTGACCGCGGACCAGCTCAACCAGATCCGTGAGACGCAGGACAAGGTCGCCAGCCTGCACGAGCAGCTTCGCGCGCTGACCGCGCCGCCGCCGCCGTCGGACGACGACCACAAGTAAGATTACGCCACCACCGCCGCCACCACGCGCGGCGCAGGCTGAAAGGCGGCTGTCCGGCGGTGTCGGGCAGCCGTTTTTTTATGTGGGCGCGTGCAATGCTTGACTTCGCGCGGCGCGCGGGATAAATCCGCCCGACAATCAGGCACGTCACTTCGCGAGGGTTCGCGCAGTGGCGCGTCCTCTTTTGGGGAAATACGTTGTTCGAGACGCTGTCAGGCAAGCTTTCCGGTGTGTTCGATGGCCTCGCCAAGCGCGGGGCCCTGTCGGAAGCGGATGTTACGGAAGCCATGCGCGAAGTGCGTCTGGCCATGCTGGACGCCGACGTGGCGCTGCCTGTCGTCAAGGATTTCGTCAACAAGGTACGCGAACGCGCCGTGGGGCACGAGGTGCTGGAAAGCATCTCCCCCGGTCAGGCCGTCGCCAAGATCGTCAATGACGCGCTGATCGACGCGCTGGGCGGCGCGGGTGCGGTGCCGCTCAACCTGAACGCCGTGCCGCCGGTGCCGATCCTGATGGTCGGGCTCCAGGGTTCGGGTAAGACCACCACCTCGGGCAAGATCGCGCGCCGCCTGGCGCAGCGTGAACGCAAGAAGGTGCTGCTGGCCAGCCTTGATACGCAGCGCCCCGCGGCCCAGTTGCAGCTTGCCCAGCTGGCCGAGCGCGCGGGTGTTGCCTCGCTGCCCATCATCGCGGGGCAGACCCCGGTCGAGATCGCGAAGCGCGCGATGGAGACGGGACGGCGCGAGGGGTATGACATCGTCATCCTCGATACCGCCGGCCGCCTGTCGATCGACGAAGCCCTGATGGACGAAGTGCGCGCCATCCGCGCCGAGACCAGCCCGGCGGAAACGCTGCTGGTGGTCGACGCCATGACCGGGCAGGACGCGGTCAACACCGCCAAGGCGTTTAACGAGGCCGTGGGCGTGACCGGCGTTGTCATGACCCGTATGGATGGCGATGCCCGTGGCGGCGCCGCCCTGTCCATGCGGGCCATCACCGGCGCGCCGATCAAGCTGACCGGCTCGGGTGAGAAGCTGGACGCGCTGGAGGAATTCCACCCCGAGCGCGTGGCGGGCCGCATCCTCGGGCTGGGCGACATCGCGGGGCTGGTCGAGAAGGCCGCCGACACCCTGGATCATGAGGAAAGCGAGAAGCTCGCCCTCAAGATGATGCAGGGCAAGTTCGATCTTGATGATTACGCGGCGCAGATCCGTCAGATCAACAAGATGGGCTCCATTTCCGGCATCCTCGGCATGCTGCCCGGCATGGGCAAGCTCAAGGACGCGCTGGGGGACAAGGAGCTTGATACCTCCGTCCTGCAGCGCCATCAGGCCATCATTTCATCCATGACCCGCAAGGAGCGGCGCACGCCCTCCATCATCAAGGCGTCGCGCAAGAAGCGTATCGCCGCCGGGTCCGGTACGACCGTGCAGGAGATCAACCGTCTGCTCAAGCAGTACGACGCGATGGCCTCCATGATGAAGCGGTTCAGCAAGTTGGGAGTGAAGGGGCTGATGCGTCAGGGTCTGTCCGCACTCATGCCAAAGGGGGGACGCCCCCCCGGCGGCGGCGGGCGTCCGCCTTTTGGCTGAGCCTGAACGTCGTTCCCGTTTTTCTTTGTCTTTTTACTGTCTGGAGAAGTCTTAAATGAGCCTCAAGATCCGTCTCGCCCGCGCCGGTGCGAAAAAGCGTCCCTACTACCACATTGTCGTGGCGGACAGCCGCTCCCCGCGTGATGGCCGCTTCATCGAGCGCGTCGGTTCCTACAACCCGATGCTGCCCTCCGACCACGCCGACCGCGTGCGTCTGGTTGCCGAGCGCATCAGCCACTGGCTGTCCAACGGCGCGCAGCCGACCGACCGCGTGGCCCGCTTCCTCGGCAACGCGGGCCTGGCGCCCAAGCCGACCTGGAACGAGCAGCCCAAGAAGTCCGCGCCCAAGAAGCGCGCGCAGGAACGTGCCGCTGCCGCTGCCGCCGCAGCCGCGGCGTAAGTGACGCGGTAAGACAGGCAGGAAAGGCAGGGCCGTCATCCCATGAACCACGATCATGTCCTGATGGGTGTGGTAGGTCGTCCGCATGGCGTGCGGGGGCTCGTGCATGTGCACAGCTATACCGCCGTGGCGGAAGATCTGGCCACCTATGACGGGCTGGTCGATGACCTGGGCCGCCCGTGGCGGCTGTCTTGGCAGGGCAACGGCGTCGCACGGCTGTGCGATGCGCGGGGCAACGCCATTGAGAGCCGCGAGGCCGCGCAGCAGATGGTCAACCGCAAGCTGTACGTGCCGCGCGCCAGCCTGCCCGAGCCGGATCAGGACGAATTCTACTTCGCCGATCTGGTCGGGCTGGAAGCGCGCGAGCAGGGGATGGAGCGGGTGATCGGCCGCGTGGCCGCCGTACATGATTACGGCGCGGGCACCAGCCTCGAAATCGAAGGCGCGGGCGGGCATCTCCTGCTGCCGTTCACCCAGGCCTGCGTGCCGGTGGTGGATGTGCGGGGCGGGCGGATTACGGTCTGCGTTCCCGATGAGATCGAGGTTCCGGTCGAATGCTTTCCCGGCGCCGCAGGGCAGGGGGACGGACCATGACATGGCAGGCAACGGCGCTGACGCTGTTTCCGGACATGTTCCCCGGCACGCTGGGGCAGTCGCTGGCCGGGCGTGCGCTGGAACGGGGCATCTGGTCGCTCGACGCGCGGGACATGCGCGCCTACGGGCTGGGGCGGCACCGCGTGGTGGATGACACGCCATTTGGCGGCGGGGCCGGAATGGTCATGCGCCCCGATGTCGTGGCCGCCGCGGTGGCTGATACCAGCCTTGCGGGGCGACCGCTGGTGTATCCCACCCCGCGCGGGCGGCGGCTGACGCAGGCGGATGTCCGCCGGTATGCGGCCGGTCCCGGCGTGGTGGTGCTGTGCGGGCGTTACGAAGGGGTGGATGAGCGCGTGCTCGAAGCCACGGGCGCCGAACAGGTCTCGATCGGGGATTACATCCTGTCGGGTGGGGAAGTGGCGGCCACCGTGCTGCTCGATGCCTGCGTGCGGCTGCTGCCGGGCGTGATGGGATCGGGCGAAAGCGCGGTGGAGGAAAGCTTTGCCGATGGCCTGCTTGAATATCCGCTTTATACCAAGCCGGCACAATGGGACGGGCGCGACGTGCCCGAGGTCCTGCTGTCCGGTCATCATGCCGCGATCGCCCGGTGGCGACGCGCGGCGTCCGAGACGGTGACGCAGGCGCGTCGGCCGGATCTGTGGGCTGCCTACCGGGCGGGCGCAGGTCAAGACATTCCCCGGACCGCAGGCCCGTGTGCCGATGCGGACCGGCTGAACTGAACATGAAATCCTATCGAACGAGGACCGGATCATGAACATCATCCAGAAGTACGAGGCGGAAGAAATTGCCCGCCTGACAGCCATCCGCGCGGTGCCGGAATTCGCACCGGGTGACACCGTGCGCGTCGGCGTCGAGGTGGTCGAAGGCACCCGCAAGCGCGTGCAGGCCTATGAAGGCGTGGTGATCGCACGCTCCAACAAGGGCCTGAACAGCAACTTCACCGTGCGCAAGATTTCCAACGGTGAAGGCGTGGAGCGTGTGTTCCCGCTGTATTCCCCCACCATCGCCGAGATCAAGGTCGTGCGCCGTGGTGTCGTCCGCCGTGCGAAGCTGTATTACCTGCGTGGCCGTCGCGGCAAGTCCGCCCGTATTGCCGAGCGCAAGCGCGAGACGGTGGCCGCACCTGTCGCCGCCGCCGAGTAATATGCCCATCCTTTGCCCGTTTCCCGCCCATGGCGGGGGCGGGCAAAGCGTTTTTGCCTGAGAATTGATGGCTGCGTGTCGCGTGCCTGTCCCGTGCGTGATGGCGGCCTGTTTCCGTCCGGGAGAGGAAAATAGAATGGCCCCGCGTACATTGTTCGACAAGATATGGGACAGCCATGTAGTCGAAACACTCCCGGACAAGACGGCCATTCTCTATATCGACCGCCATCTTGTGCATGAAGTCACAAGCCCGCAGGCCTTCGAGGGGCTGCGCCTGAGCGGTCGCCGCCTGCGTCACCCCGATGCGACAATCGCCGTGGTTGACCACAACGTTCCCACATCCGACCGCACCCAGCCGATCGCGGAGGCCGAAAGCCGCAACCAGATCGAAACACTGGAGCGGAACGTGAAGGAATTCGGCGTGCCGTATTTCCCCCTGCTTTCGGCGCGGCAGGGCATCGTGCACGTGGTCGGGCCGGAGCAGGGCATTTCCCTGCCGGGCATGACCATCGTGTGCGGTGACAGCCATACCTCCACCCATGGCGCGCTGGGCGCGCTGGCCTTCGGCATCGGCACGTCCGAGGTCGAGCATGTGATGGCGACCCAGACCATCCTGCAAAAACCGGCAAGGAACATGAAGGTGGTGGTCGAGGGCCAGGTCGGTCCCGGCGTGACGGCCAAGGACATCATGCTGGCCATCATCGGCCATATCGGCACGGCGGGCGGCACCGGGCATGTGATTGAATTCGCCGGTTCGGCCATCCGCGACCTGGACATGGCGGGCCGCATGACGGTGTGCAACATGTCGATTGAGGCCGGTGCCCGCGCCGGGCTGGTCGCCCCTGATGAAACCACGTTCGAATATGTCCGGGGCCGCCCGTTCGCGCCGAAAGGTGCTGCGTTTGACGAAGCCGTCGCCTACTGGCGCACCCTGGCCGCCGATGAAGGCGCGCATTACGACCGTGTGGTGGAACTGCGCGCGGAAGACATTTCCCCGGTCCTGACATGGGGCACCAGCCCCGAAACCGTCATTCCCGTGACCGGCAACGTACCCGACCCGGCGGCGGAGACCGATCCCTCGCGCCGCAAGCAGATGCAGCGCATGCTGGACTACATGGGGCTGGAAGCGGGGCAGAAGATCGCGGGCACGCCGGTTGATGTCGTGTTCATCGGGTCATGCACCAACAGCCGGATCGAGGATCTGCGCGCCGCCGCGGCAATCGCCGCCGGGCGGAAGGTAGCGGACGGCGTGCGCGCGATGATCGTGCCCGGATCGGGCATCGTGAAGGCGCAGGCGGAAGAGGAAGGGCTGGACAAGGTGTTCCTCGATGCCGGGTTCGAGTGGCGTGAAGCCGGGTGTTCCATGTGCCTTGGCATGAACCCCGACCGGCTGACGCCGGGGCAGCGCTGTGCATCGACGTCCAATCGTAATTTCGAGGGCAGGCAGGGCCCCGGCGGGCGCACGCACCTGCTGTCCCCCGCCATGGCGGCGGCCGCCGCCGTGACCGGAACCCTGACTGATGTGCGGGAGCTGATCTGAGATGGATAAATTCACCGTTCTTACCGGCATTGCGGCCGCCCTGCCCGAAGAGAATATTGACACCGACAAGATCATCCCGGCGCGGTTCCTGAAAACCACCAAGCGCTCGGGCCTTGGCGTCAATGCCTTCGACAGCATGCGCTATCGGCCCGATGGCTCGGAAAACCCGGATTTCGTGCTGAATCAGGAGCCGTACCGCAAGGCGGAAATCCTGATCACATTCGATAATCTGGGGTGTGGTTCATCGCGCGAACATGCGCCCTGGGCGCTGCTGGATTTCGGGATCCGTTGCGTGATCGCGCCCTCCTTCGCCGATATTTTCCATAACAACTGTTTCAAGAACGGTATCCTGCCCATCGTGCTGCCACGCGCGGTGTGTGAACAGCTGATGGCCGATTCCCGTCTGGGTAGTAACGCACGCCTTACGATCGACCTGCCCCGGCAGGTGGTGATCCGGCCCGATGGCAGCGAAGTGCCCTTCACGGTCGATCCCCTGCGCAGGAAACTGCTGCTGGAAGGGCTGGATGACATCGGCCAGACCCTGCAGCATGAAAACGCGATCGAGACCTTTGAGACGGAACGCGCGCAGGCGCAGCCGTGGATTCCCCGTATCGTTCTGGATTAGGGAACCGGGCGGCGATCGCCGCCCGCATTACGGGACAGATCATTCAACAACCAGATTATCCGGATGGGAAACCTCATGTCCGCACCCAAGAAGCTCCTTGTCCTGCCAGGCGATGGCATCGGGCCTGAAATCATGCGCGAGGTCCGGCGCATCATGGACTGGATGGCGCAGGCGCGCGGTATCCGCTTTGATGTGAGCGAGGATCTTGTGGGCGGTGCGTCGCTGGCGGTGCATGGCCAACCCATCACGCAGGAAGTGATCGACGCGGCGCGGGCGGCGGATGCGGTTCTGTTCGGCTCGGTCGGGGATCCGAAATGGGCATCCGCCGGGTTTGACCGCAGGCCGGAGATTGCGATTCTCAAGCTGCGGCAGGAACTTGGCCTGTTCGCCAACCTGCGCCCGGCCAAGGTGTTCGATTCGCTGGTGGACGCCAGCACGCTCAAGCCCGATGTGGTGCGCGGCCTGGACATCATGATCGTGCGTGAGACGGTGGGCGGCATCTATTTCGGCACGCCGCGCGGTATCGAGACCCTGCCCGATGGCTCGCGCCGTGGCATCAATACCGAAGTCTATACCACGGCGGAAATCGAGCGCGTGGCCCGCGTCGCCTTTGATCTGGCCCGCAAGCGTGACAACCGGGTGTGTTCGGTTGAAAAATGCAACGTGATGGAAAGCGGCCTGTTGTGGAAGGAGGTCGTGACCGACCTGCATGCGCGTGAATACGCGGATGTCGAACTGACCCACATGCTGGCCGATAACTGCGCGATGCAGATGGTGCGCAACCCGCGCCAGTTCGATGTGATCGTGACCGGCAACCTGTTTGGCGACCTGCTGTCCGATCTGGCGTCGATGCTGACCGGCAGTCTGGGCATGCTGCCTTCCGCCACGCTGGGGGCGCGGGGCGAGGACGGCCGCCTGCCCGCGCTGTATGAGCCGATCCATGGCAGCGCGCCCGATATCGCCGGGCAGGGCAAGGCCAATCCGCTGGCGCAGATTCTCTCCTTCGCCATGCTGCTCCGCTATTCCTTCGATATGCAGGCGGAGGCGGCGCTGGTTGAAACGGCTGTTTCCAATGTGCTGGACAAGGGCCTGCGTACGCCCGACATCATGAGCGCGGGCCGGACGGAAGTGAACACCGATGGTATGGGCAGCGCCGTGCTGGCCGAACTTGAGCGCCTGAACACCGCGGCCTGAACCGCCGCGCGCGAATATGGCTGACAGGAAACGGGCTGGTATGGTCGTCATGCCAGCCCGTTCCGATTCCTGAAGGCCGGTTCCGGCAGTCCGTGGCGCTGTAAGGAAGTTTTTTTGTCAGCCAGTTAGCTTGAAGAAATGTCTCAAAGGCCGGGCTTGAGCACGTAGCCCTTGCCCCGCACGGTCTGCAGGTAGCGCGGCTCGCGCGGGTCCGGCTCGATCCGGCGGCGCAGGCGCGTCACCTGCACATCTACGGCGCGTTCCCCGATTTCCTCCATATCCAGCGTGGCGGCGATATCGGTGCGTGAGAGGATTTCGTTTGGGTGGCGCGCCAGAACCGAAAGCAGGGCCGACTCGCCCCCTGTCAGGTGTACGACTCCCTCCGCATTGGACAGGAGGCCCCGCACCGGGTCGAATTCCAGATCGCCCATCCGCACGATGCGCAGGTTGTTGCTGGGCGCGGGCGGGACGAAGTGGCGCAGGTGGGCCTTGAGCCGCAGCAGCAGTTCGCGTGGTTCGAACGGCTTGGCCAGATAATCGTCCGCCCCGGCCTCGAGCCCGATGATCCGGTCTTCCGGCTCGCCCCGCGCGGTCAGTAGCAGGATGGGGAAATGCAGTTTCTCACGCCGTAATTCGCGTGTCAGTTCCAGCCCGTTTTCCCCCGGCATGGTAATGTCGAGGACCAGCGCATCGGGTTGCATGAAGCCCAGCACCTGACGCGCCTCCTGCGCGGAAGACGCGGCGCTGACGCGAAAGCCCTGTTCGCTCAGGTAACGTTGCAGCAGGCGACGCAGCCGGGGGTCGTCATCCACCACCACCACATGCGCGTCCACGATCATGCTGTCATGGGGCAGGGATGTGTCGCAGGCTGTCTGGATCATGTGGAGCTCCGGTCTGGAGAATGGTGGGCTTCGGTGGATATGCCGGCGGCATCCGATTCGTCTATCAGCCCCCGCATGACCCGGCGGAAACCATCAACCGCCTTGCCGCCCGCCTTGCGATAGACCCGCAGCAGGACCTCACGTTGCAGGGAAAACAGCCGGTTTTCAATCTCCGCCCCGCGTGGGCTGAGGTAAAGCCGCCGCCGCCGCCTGTCTTCGGGCGCGGTTTCGTGCCGTATGAGGCCCATGGCCAGCAGTTCGCCCAGCACGCGGCTCATGCTCTGCTTGGTGATGCCCAGCGTCTCCAGCAGCGCACCCACGGCGATGCCGGGCTGAAGGGCCACCACCTGCATGATGCGGTGATGCGCGTGCCCCAGGCCGTATTCGTGCAGGCTGTCGTCAATCATCCCCGTAAAGGCCCGGCAGGCCAGCATGAGCAGTTCCTGCGCCTGCCGCATGTCCTCATCGCGCAGGAACAGCAGTTCAACCCCCGCGCCTGCGGGCGTGTGGCGGGTGGGGGACGGGCGGGTGGGAACGGTCACTTTGGTGTTCAGGCGATGCGGCCGGTCAGGCGGTTGCGCAGGCGGGTGACGCGCCCGACTTCGGCCAGGCGGCGATCCAGGAATTCCTCAACCGATGCCGGGTTGCCGCCACGCGTCAGCCAGAACAGGAGGGTGGAGATATAGACCCCGCTCAGCGTGATGCGCTTGGTCACGTAGGTAAAGCCGGTGGAGGTGTCGCCCGCCGCCTGCCATATCGCGTTCACGCTCCGGCCCAGCGCGCGGGCGAGGACCCGGCCATGGGTCGGCACCAGCAGGACGGCAAGCGCCTGCCGTATGGCGCCCCGATGGGGGGCGGCATGGTCCAGCCGGAACACGATGGCGGCCCGGACGCGGCGGCTGATCTTGCGGCTGCGGAACTGGTCCGTCGCGGCCAGCATCTCCCGGTCCATAAGGTCGAAGCAGGCTTCCGCCACCTGGGCCATCCCGCCGGGGAACAGGATGTCCGCATCCGCGCTCACGCACTGCTTCAGCAGCGCAAGCGTCCAGGGCTGTTGCCCCGCGCGCGGATCGGCCAGGAACCGGCGCAGCAGCGCATCACTTTGCGGTGAATGCGCAAGGGCGGGGGGCTGGAGCGCGGACGTTGCGGCGGCGACCAGAACTGAAAGATTCATGCGGGTTCTCCGTAACGTGCCATTTCCGTATCAAATCCCATCCGGGCCAGATCCGTCATCCGCATGGGGTACAGGATCCCGTTCAGGTGGTCGTATTCATGCTGGAATACATTGGCCAGAAAGCCCGATGCAATGCCATGGATTTCCTGACCGTGCTCATTCATCCCCTTATAGGCGACACGCTCGTACCGGGGCACCCAGCCGCGCAGGCCCGGAATGGACAGGCAGCCTTCCATCCTATCCACCATTTCATCATCAACGGGTTCCACGACCGGGTTGATCAGGGCGGATGGCGGGCAGGCGGGAGACTCCGCATCCGTACGGCGGGCCGCGGGGATATGGTACACGAACAGCCGCAGGCCCTGGTGCACCTGTGGCGCGGCCAGTCCGACGCCACCGGCATCCAGCATGGTTTCGATCATGTCGGCCACCAGGGTCCGGATGGACGGGGTCAGCGGGTCCGCCACCGGCTGTGCGGGCTGGAGCAGGACCGGGTGGCCCATCCGGGCGATCTTGAGCAGCGTCATGCGGGAAAAACCTTTATCTCTGTTACGGGCGCGGTCCATGCCAGCCGGGGGGCGAAAGGCGCATGAAAATTCCTTTGCGCCGATATGCGGGAATGATTTGTGTTGCCGCGGGGGAGTGTGATATAGCTGCGGCCCGTTTGGGAATCGCACGAAGGGAATAGCCTCGGGCGGATGTTCCCCAAGTTTCAGTTTCATGCGCCGCCCATACCGGATGGCCGACCAGGAGTTGATGACCCAGTGCAGGTTCTCGTTCGTGACAACAATGTTGATCAGGCCCTCAAGGCCCTCAAGAAAAAAATGCAGCGTGAAGGCATCTTCCGCGAAATGAAGCTGCGCCGTCATTACGAAAAGCCGTCCGAGCGCAAGGCGCGCGAGGCCGCTGAAGCCGTGCGCCGCGCCCGCAAGATGGAGCGCAAGCGCCTGGAGCGTGAAGGCTTCTAAGCCCGCGCGCTATCGGAATATGGGTCTGACCCGCAAAGAACCGGCTTCTGCAAGGGAGCCGGTTTTTTTGCGTCCGAAAGGGAAAGCATGAACGCCCCCCATGGTGCCGAAAAGACGCCACCCGCCCCGCAGGGGTGGCGCAGGATACGTGAGCGTCTGGTCCGGCGCATCCTGCCGCGTTCCCTGCTGGGGCGGATGCTGCTGATCGGGTTCATTCCCCTGCTGGTGACACAGGCCATCTGCCTGGAACTGTTTTACGGCAATTATCTCCAGATCGTCTCCCGGCGCCTGTCGGGCAACATGGTCACCACCATTTCCATGACGCTGGACATGCTCGAACGCTACCCTTCGCCCATGGA
Organism: Komagataeibacter sp. FNDCR2; assembly: GCF_021295395.1. NCBI lineage: Bacteria > Pseudomonadati > Pseudomonadota > Alphaproteobacteria > Acetobacterales > Acetobacteraceae > Komagataeibacter > Komagataeibacter sp. FNDCR2. The sequence continues at coordinate 1,083,389 of NZ_JAIWOU010000001.1, read as the reverse complement.
CCGGCAATGGATACTCGACGACATGGGCAGGCGCGCGGATCTGGTCATGACATGGCGCGAAGGGGCCAGCCTGCAGAAAAGCGGCACCAACCATGTGCTTGGCCCCATCGACGATTATCTGGTGCGCGACCTGCGCGATAACGTGCCGTGGCCTACCCTTGTGGACTGGAAGCGGCCGCACCGGCACATGGTGATCCTGGTGCAGGTGCCCGGCGGCATTCTCCAGGTCGTGGCGCTGCGCAAGCGGCTGGACGTGGCGCCGGTCTGGCTGTTCGTGGCATGGGCGTCGGGCAGCGCGCTGGTGCTGTTCGTGATCGCGGCGCTGGTCATGCGCAATCAGGTGCGCGCCATAAGGCGGCTGGCGCGGGCGGCGGAACTGTTCGGGCTGGGGCGCGACACGGTACCCATCGTGCCCGAAGGCGCGCAGGAAATACGCAAGGCCGCCGTCGCCTTCAACCGCATGCGCGACCGGATCAACCGTTTCGTGGAGCAGCGCACCACCGTTCTGGCCGGTGTGTCGCACGACCTGCGCACGCCGCTGACCCGGCTGCGGCTCTCACTGGCCATGTTCCCGCGCGCGGGCATGATCGAGGCCGCCAGCCTTCAGCCCGATATTGCCGACATGATCGGGGATATCGCGGAAATGGAACGCATGATCGAGGCGTATCTGTCCTTCGCCCGTGGCGAAGGGGCCGAGGTTCCCGTGGCGATCCGGGTGGAGGAGATGTTCGAGGAGATCGGGGCCACCCAGCGCCGTATGGGCGCGGATGTCACCATCGGCATGGTCGTGCCGCCCGGTCTGGCCATTACCGGCCGCAGCAACGCGCTGCGCCGCGTTTTGAACAATGTGGTGGAAAACGCGCGCAACCATGCCGGCCGCGTGGAACTTTCAGCCGAACGCGCACGCGGGCAGGTCATCCTGTACGTGGATGACAACGGGTGCGGGGTGGAGGAATCCCGGCGTGAAAGCGTGTTCCGCCCGTTCGAAAGCGGAAAGGAAGGGGGCACCGGCCTTGGTCTCGCCATCGCGCGTGACATCATTCACGCCCATGGTGGCCACATCGCGCTGGAGACGGGGCCACTGGGGGGCGCGCGGGTAAGGATTATCCTGCCGGAATAGGCGCTCAGGCGGCCCGTGGATCAGGGCAGGGAGTTACCCTGTCCCCCATGGCCCGGCCCGCCGTTCATGCTGTTCATCGGGCCGGTGCTGCCGCCATAGGTGCTGCTCATCTGGCTGAGCGGGTTGTAGCGGCCCACATTGCCCAGAATCTGCTGCATGACGTTGATCTTGGTGCCCGGCGTGGGCGTGCTGCCCGACGCCATGCTGACATAGCGGGCGTCGTTCTTGTGCAGGACGCGCATGTTGCGCAGGATGCCGTCCTGATCGAATGTCAGCACCACCGATTCCTGCTTGCGTATGCGCGGGAAGCTTATGGGGGCCAGCACCTGGGTCATGGAGACATAGACCCACGTATTGTCGTCAAACGTGGCGTGCGCGGTGGGGGAGCCCAGGGCGTCCATCACATCCGTGCGTGTGCTCTGCCCGGTCTTGAGCTTGTTGTAATCATCCGGTTCCACCAGCGAGCCGCGTTGCACGACGGACGGCTTGAACAGCGCGCAGCCCGACAGCCCGACCGCCGCCCCGATGACAGCGCATGAAAACAGGCGTAATGAACGGGAGCGGGGCTGCTTGACCTGGGGTGACCTCATGGTCCGGAAAATATCCTGCAATAAGGGCATGGCGCATGACGCGGTTCGTCTTTCCGGTGCCCGATTGGGTAAATGAAGTCAATCGCAGATCGCCCCGCCGGTGGAAAAACACGCAGGGCAGCGCAATATCGCCATCAGGCCCCAACGGGCATGGCCCCGAATACACGCGCAGGAGTATGACGCATGGATGCAGAATTTTCCCGTCCCATGGCCGTGGGGCGCATCCCGGCCAAGGGCTTGGAAACCGTGGTCGAGGCATCGGAGGCGGAATGCCGCAAGCTGGTGAAGCGGCTTGGGATCGTGGGGCTGCGCAACCTGTCCTGCCGCTACCGGCTCAAGCCGGGGCGCGGGGGGGAAGTGCTGGCCGAAGGGTGGCTGACCGCGCATGTGACGCAGGAATGTGTCATAAGCCTTGAGGCGTTCGAGGATGTGCTGGCGGAATCGTTCACCGTGCGCTGCATCCCCGCTGAACGCTTCCGCGAGGAAGACGAAATCGACCCCTTCACCGTTGATGAGGTGCCGTATGAACGCGACAGCATCGACCTGGGCGAACTGGCGACGGAAGAACTTTCCCTCGCCCTGGATCCGTATCCGCACAAGCCGGGCAGCAGGATTCCGCCGGAACTGATGGCGCCGGAAGAAACCGCGCCCGAGGAAACCGGACGCAGGCAGCCTTTTTCCGCCCTGGCCGAGTTGAAAAAAAAGCGGAACTGACGCAAGGAAGAGGCCGAGGAGGGGGAAACTCACCAGACATCATGCGCATCATCCCTTGCGCAAGTGTAAATGGTCTGCTAGAGCGCCCCCCTCAATTATTGATAACTGACCGGTGTATCGCCACGAGGGTGTGCCTGCCGGTTGTGATCCAGATCGGAGGGGCCCGGGCCCATGGCTGTACCCAAGAGAAAAACCTCGCCGTCCCGTCGTGGCATGCGTCGCAGCCACGCTGCGCTGCCTGTCCAGGCGCACGCGGAATGCTCCAACTGCGGTGAGCTCAAGCGCCCGCACCACGTCTGCAGCCACTGCGGACATTATGACGGGCGCGAAGTCGCGTCCGCCGGCAAGGCGCTGAAGACGGCGGTCCGCGCCTGATAACAGCACGCCAATGGCGTCATGACCCGGTAACGGCGCGATCCACAGGGGTCGCGCCGGCGGGCGCCCCCAGGGGCGTCCAGCCCGGGATGCGCGGGGATATGGTCATTTCAAAGTGTATATCCTGATCTTGCGCGTTTCTTTCTTACCCGGCACAAGACGAGCATGAGCGAGACAGGTTCCTCCTTTTCCGAGACTGGGTCTTACACCCTTGCCATTGATGGCATGGGGGGAGATGGCGGTCCGGAAGTTGTGGTGGCCGGACTGGCGATTGCGGCGGACCGACATCCTTCGGCCAGAATCCTTCTGGTCGGGGACGAGGCGAAATTGTCCGGTCTCCTGAGCCGCCATCCGCGCGCGGCCGCCATCTGTACAATCCGTCCGGCCCGTTCGGCCATTTCCATGGACATGAAGCCGACCGCCGCGTTGCGGGTGCGCGACTCGTCCATGCGGCTGGCCATGGATGCCGTGGCGCAGGGCGAGGCGCAGGGCGTCGTGTCCGCTGGCAACAGCGGGGCGATGCTGGCGCTGGCCAAGATCGTGGTCAAGACGCTGCCCGGCATCACCCGCCCCGCCATGGCGGCCATCAGCCCCACCACGCGGGGGGATGTGGTCATGCTTGACCTCGGGGCCAACGTGGCGTGCGACTGGCGCAACCTTGTCGAATTCGCCGTAATGGGCGAAGCCTTCGCCAAGGCGGTGCTGGGACTGCCCGCGCCCACCATCGGGCTGCTCAATGTCGGGTCGGAGGAGCTGAAGGGCGACGACCGGCTCCGGCAGGCGGCGGAAGTGCTGCGGGGCAGTTCGCTGGGCAGGCAGTTCCACGGTTTCGTGGAAGGGCACGACATCACGGCGGGCACCACCGATGTGGTGGTGACCGACGGGTTTACCGGCAATGTGGCCCTGAAAACCGGGGAGGGCGCGCTGAAAATGGCGTTCACCCTCCTGCGGCAGGTCTTTACTTCCAGCCTTCTGGGCCGGATCGGCTATCTGCTTGTCCGCCCCGGTCTGGAGCGCATGAAGGAATGGCTCGATCCACGCCGCTATAACGGCGCGGTGTTCGTCGGACTGAACGGGGTCGTAGTCAAGTCGCATGGCGGGACCGATGCGGAAGGGTTCGCGGCGGCGGTCGATGTGGCGATGGATATGGTCACGCACCGCTTCAACGACGGGATTCGTGAGCGTCTGGCCCGCATGGAAAGCCTGACATCCGTCAAGGCGAACCCGGATCAGCCGCAGACGGTTCCTGCATCCTGACCCAGTGACATCCGGTAGGGCGGGCAGGCCGCGGTGCATGCCTCCACCTGTGTATGTGAGATGAGAGTGGTGGAAAAACAGGCATGATGGCGAAACGCTCGCTTCTGTCCGGGTTTGGCGGTTATCTGCCTGAGCGGATCGTTACAAATGATGAACTCGCCTCCCGGCTCGATACATCGGATGAATGGATTCGTGGCCGCACCGGCATCGCCCAGCGGCATATAGCGGGGGAAAACGACACCGCCGTCTCCATGGCCACGCGGGCCGCACGCCAGGCGCTGGACTACGCGGGGGCCACGCCCGCCGATGTGGATGCCATCATCGTCGCCACCAGCACGCCGGACCAGGCCTTTCCCTCCACGGCGGTGCGGGTGCAGGCGGAGCTTGGCGTGACATCGGGCTTCGGGTTCGACCTGGCGGCCGCGTGTTCGGGGTTCATCTATGCCCTGTCCATGGCCGATTCGCTGATTCGCTGCGGGCAGGCCCGATCCGCGCTGGTCATCGGCAGCGAAGTCTATTCACGCATTCTTGACTGGTCCGACCGGGGCACCTGCGTGCTGTTTGGCGATGGCGCGGGGGCGGTGTTCCTGACCGCGGCGGAGCCCGCGGATGGTGCGGCGGGGATCCTGTCAACGCATCTGCATTCCGATGGCCAGTATGGCGACCTGCTTTATGTGGATGGCGCGACCGGCCGGCACGACAGGCCCGCGCACCTGCGCATGCTGGGGCGCGAAGTATTCCGCCATGCGGTGGGCAAGCTGTCTTCTTCGGTTGATGAGGCGCTGGCCGCCAACAACCTGACCCATGCCGATGTGAACTGGCTGGTGCCGCACCAGGCCAACCTGCGCATTATTGACGGTGTGGCCCGCAAGCTGTCCCTGCCGCCGGAACGCGTGGTGATTACGGTGGACCGGCATGCCAATACCTCGGCGGCCTCCATCCCGCTGGCCATGAACGAGGCCGTGCGGGACGGGCGCATCCGCAAGGGTGACCTTGTCCTGCTCGAAGCACTGGGTGGCGGGCTGACATGGGGGGCCGCGCTGGTCCGGCTCTAATGTCGTTTCGGTGCAACATTGCAATGAATGGTGGATGAAACCGGCTTTTCATCCACGACATTCAATTGACGATGAACACACTGATGCATAACGTTTACGTATGAGCACAGTGACGCGCGCCACTCTGGCAGAACAGATATATGATCAGGTCGGCCTGTCCCGCCATGAATCCGCCGATATTCTGGAAGATATTCTGGAGCGGATGGCACGGACGCTTGAGGCCGGCGATACCCTGAAAATCAGTGGATTCGGCACGTTCTCCGTCCGGCAGAAGGGGCAGCGTACGGGCCGTAATCCGAAAACGGGCGTGGAAGTGCCGATTCTGCCGCGTTCCGTTCTGGTCTTTCGCCCCAGCCAGCTACTTCGTGCCCATGTCAACGGGCAGGCCGCCGATGCGGACCAGCCGGAAGGAGATGATGGGGAATGAACGCGCAGTACGATCCGGCTGATGCCGACCGGCAGGACGGTTACGGCGTAACGGGCATGGATGGCCTGCCCATTTACGATGTGGCGCGTGAACTCGGTCTGGCCCAGCATGTCATGCGCATGTGGGAGACACGTTTCCCCCAGCTTGCCCCGCTGCGCGGGCAGGGGGGGCGGCGTTATTACCGGCCGCATGATGTTGCCGTGCTGCGGCGGATCGCGGACCTGCTCTATGTCCGCAAACTGTCCGTGGCGGAAGCGCAGGCGGTGCTGGGCGGCGGTGCCGACGCCCTGCCAGCCGAAGCCGCCCCCGTGCGGTCTCATGAGACTTCTCCCCCGCCGGAAGCCCCGCAACCCGAACGGATCGAATCCGTGGCCGGGCCGGATGTCGTGGTGGAGGACGTGGTTGTCCATACACAGGTGGAGGATGAGATCGAATCCTTCGCCGCGACCGCCGCGTCGGCCATACAGGCGGCGCTGGATGAAAAGGGGGAAGGACAGGCCAGCGACGATGAGGCGGAACAGCCGCTGGAGCAGGTCGTGATGATCGAGCTTGAGCGCCTTCAGGCGGAAAATGCGGCGTTGCGCGACAACCTGCGCGGCGTGCTGGTGGAGCTGCAGGCCCTGCGCGCCATGGTGCCGGTCTGATTCATCAGTTTTTTTTCGGGTTTGGTTCAGAACATGCCTTGCGGTCCCCCCGTGAGGCTGCTACACCCTGCCCATCGCAGACAGGCGGGCAGTAGCGCAGCCTGGTAGCGCATCAGTCTGGGGGACTGGGGGTCGTGGGTTCGAATCCCGCCTGCCCGATATCCCTGTCTGCGATAAAAGCCTTTTTCAATCAGAGTTTAGCAAAGCATCCTGTCCGGGATGCTTTTTTTATGCCTGCTATTCGCGCGCCCGGCTCCAGTTCAGCCACAGCATGTGCAGCACCGCCATGATGGCCGGGCCCATGAACAGCCCCAGCAGGCTCCAGCTTTCAGCGCCCCCCAGTATGCCCGTCAGCACCCACAGGAAGGGAAGCTGCGTCGAGCCCCCGATCACGGCGGGACGCACCAGATGGTCCGCCAGCAGGATCACGGCAATCCCCAGCAATATGATGGCCATGGCCGTCAGCATCGCGCCGGTATTGATCAGCACCAGCAGGGCGACGGCGGTAATGGCGATAATGGCGCAGAAAGGGATCATCGCGGCAATGGCGGTCACCACCCCGAACAGGAAGGGATGCGGCGCGCCCGCCAGCAGGTAGGTCACGCCCATCAGCATCCCTTCACCGATTCCCACCAGAACCAGCCCCGATACCGACCCGTGGACCGAGGCGATGATCTGCAGCGCGATCCGTTCACCACGTTTGCCAAAGGCACGGCGGGAGACATTAAGCGACTGGCGGATGACGGAATCACCATCCTTGAGCAGGAAAAACAGGGTCAGGATGGCAAAGGCGAACAGCAGCACCCGATGCAGCACCTGCGTGCCCACCTGCTGCGTGACCTGCACCCCGCGCCCGATGTTGAGGGTGCCGAGCAGGGCGGAGACATCGGCCGGATCCCTCAGGTGTTCGTCCCACCATGTCTGGATGGCCACGCGGCCATAGGGCAGGCGGGCGGTCCATTGCGGGAGGGGAATGCCGGAATGGCGGGCGTCGTTGAGCAGCCTGAGCACGCCTTCGGCCTCACGCCCGGCCTCAAGGGCGAAAAGCGCCAGCGGCCCGAGGAAGATAAGGGCGATGACAAGCGTGAACAGCAGCGGCAGCAGGGCCTGCTGCGTGCGCGAATGCCACCGCAGCCGCGCGCGGACATAAAGCGGCCATGAGGCGATGGCGAAAATACAGCCCCAGATCAGCGATGGCAGGAAGCCCCGGACCGTGTACAGCGCCAGCAGGACAAAAAACAGCGCCAGCGCCGCGCGCGCCATCCGCTGGGTGCGCCGGGTTTCCTGGAATGAACGGAAAGTACGCATCGTGGATAAGGGATCGACCTTCTCCCCCCCCAGGGGCGGGTACGGACGATCCTGATCCGCGTTGTGGGGATCCGTCATGATCATTCCTCTGGAAACGGGCTCAACTCTGTGCGGACGGTAACGGGAACGTGCCTGCAAGGCCATTAATCCCGTGTTGGCGTTGCGGTTTCAATGGCCCATAGGGCGAAAGCATGAATCAGGGCCGCTTCCTTCAGGGAATCGAAGCGCCCCGTGGCCCCCCGGTGTCCGGCTTCCATGTTCGTGCGCAGCATGACGGGTCGGTCCGAGCGGGTGTGCTCGCGCAGGCGGGCCACCCATTTCGCCGGTTCCCAATAGGTCACGCGCGGGTCCGTCAGGCCGCCCATGGCCAGGATGGCCGGATAGGCGCGCGGCCCCACCTGTTCATAGGCGGCATAGCTGGCAATCAGGTCATAGGCCTGCGCATCTTCCAGCGGGTTGCCCCATTCGGGCCATTCCGGCGGCGTCAGCGGCAGGGAGGCGTCGGACATGGTGTTCAGTTCATCCACGAACGGCACGACCGCCACGATACCGGCGAACAGCTCGGGCCGCATGTTGGCGATCGCACCCATCACCATGCCGCCAGCGGAGCGCCCATCCGCCACGATGCGACCGGGGGCGCCGAAGCCCGCGTCGGTCAGCGATACGGCGCAGGCGATGAAATCACTGAACGTATTGGGCTTGTTGCGTCCCCGCCCGCCCAGGAACCAGTCCCACCCCTTTTCCGATCCGCCGCGCACATGGGCAATGGCGTAAAACCAGCCCCGGTCCACCAGGCTGAGCACACGGGTGGAAAATACCGGGTCGATAGCATGGCCATACGCGCCGTAGCCATACAGCAGCAGCGGGGCGGAGCCATCAATGGGGGTATCCTTCCGGCCCAGCACGGTCACGGGCACCTGTTCCCCATCGGGGGCCTGCGCCATAAGCCGCCAGCAGCGGTACTGCGCCGGGTCATGGCCCGATGGCACGGTCTGCTGCATGAGCAGTCGGTCCGCCCGCGTGGCCATGTCATAGGCATGCCATTCGCGCGGGGTGGTAGGGGACTGGTAGATATAGCGCAGTTCGGTCGTGTCGTATTCGTAGCCGCTGGCGAAGGTCAGGTCATAGGCGGCTTCATCGGGTTCCAGTGCATGGGTGGCGCCGTGCAGGTCACGGATGACGATGCGCGTATTGGCGTTGCGACGCTCCCGCCATGCCAGATGGCCCGACCACACCACGCAGTCGGTCATGTAACGCCCCGGCTCATGGCCCACCAGATCGCGCCAGTTGGCGCGGGCGGGGGCCGTATCGGGCGTGGTCATGAGCTTGAAGTCCCGCGCGCCGTCGGCATTGGTCAGGATGATGAAATAATCGCCCTGATGGTGGAGGCCATATATCAGCCCCGTCTGCCGCCCGGCGGCGCAGACCGCCGGGGCCTGCGGGTCGTGCCCGGGGATCAGCCAGGATTCGGACGTGTCATGATTGCCGCTGGAAATGATGATCCAGCCGCCCGAGCGCGTGGCCTCGACACTGACGAAAAAGCCAGGATCCGCTTCCTCATAGACCAGCGTATCCGCTTCCTCCCCGATACGGCGGCGATAGACGCGCGCCGGGCGGCCATGTTCGTCGCGCCAGACCCAGAACAGGTACTGGCTGTCGGGCGAGAAGACGAAAGCGCCGCTACAGTTTTCAACCGGCGGCAGCGTCCCGGCCTTCTCCTCGATGCGGCGGATGCGGATACGGTAGATTTCCGAACCCTGCGTATCCTCCGCATGGGCGAAGAGCGTGTGGTCCGGGCTGTGGCTGGCGGTGGCGACGGCGTAATAGTCATGTCCCCGTGCCGCCGCGTTCACATCCAGCAGCACCTGCATGGCCTGCGGGCTGGTGGCCCGATAGCGTGCATAGACCGGATACTGCGCGCCGGCGGTGTAGCCGGTCTGGTACAGGAACGGCCCGTGCGGCACGGCGGGGTAGGTTTCATCGGGCTGTATGCGGCCCTTCATTTCCGCCACAAGGCGGGCCTGCGTTTCCTCGGTGCCGGACAGGATGGCGGCGGTATAGGCGTTTTCCGCCCGCAGATGCGCGGCGATATCGGGCTGGAGCACGGACGGGTCGCGCAGCACGTTCTGCCAGTTGTCGTCCTTCATCCACGCATATTCGTCCTGCCGCGTGCGGCCGAACTGCGTGATGGTGCGGGGTATCTTGCGGGGGATGGGGGGGAGCGTCATCGCATGGTCCTTCCGCGGTGGGGCGGGCTTGGCGGGGGCTGCGTGCCCGCCGGATGGGGTCGGGTCAGGTGGGGTGGGGTATGTGCCAGCCGGTCAGGCCACGGCGCAGGCGCTGGCCGTCGGGGCTGGCGGCGTCAATCATGCCGGTGCGCAGGAACAGGTCGATCAGGACAAGGTTGACGTTGAATTTGAACTCATCGGTCTCGCGCACCAGCCTGTAGGCGTCCCGCAGGGGGATCAGGCGGAATTCCTCCACCTCCCCATCGGCGGGCACGGGCACGAAATCGGGCGGCAGGTCCAGTTCGAAACAGTGCAGCACATCCCGGCGCAATCCCTCCGGCCTGTCAAGCGCGTAACATATATCCGCCGTGGGGCGGGCCCTGCGCACCAGTTCCCCGGGCAGGCTGGCTTCTTCCGCCGCTTCCTTGGCCAGCGTCTGGAGGACGGTATGCCCCGCCGGAATGCCGCCGGCCACCAGGTGGTCCAGCTTGCCGGGGTCGAGGCGCTTGGTCATGGCGCGGCGGGCCACCCACAGGTGCAGCCCGTCCGGGCGGCGGACCACCCCGTTCAGATGCACGCCCGCCGCCATGAGACCGAACAGCGGCAGCGCGCCACGGTCTATCCGGGCGACCGGCGGCGCGGCCATGTCGGTCCGGACATCGAACAGTTCGTAGTGGGAGCGATAGACCCCTTCCGCCGCCATGTCCGCCCCGATCCGCTCCAGCCGCGCGGGGTCGGACAGGGTGACGGTCGTGCCCGCCACGCTCATGCCATGGCGTAGCAGGACCGGCAGCAGGGCGGGCTGCACCCAGCCCGCCGCCTGCTGGCCCAGGCGGAATTCCAGCCGCCCACCGGGCAGGACCGCCGTGTTGCAGGCGGTGATATGACGAAAGAAACCTTCAAGGCTGTGTGACATGATCCATCCCTGTCCTTCGGGCCATGGGTGGCATACCGGCTGTCCCGGATGCTGACAATCCTGCGCAGGGCATGCGGGGGCAGGGGAATATGGGTTGCAAAACGCGGGGCTGATGCCGCATGGCATGCACATGGCAGTTACCGAAAAGGCCCGGCACGACAGGCCGGAGCGTTCCGCCGCCGCGACCCTGCGTGGCCTGTTACCCTATCTCTGGCCCCATAATGACCCACGCGCGCGCCTGCGGGTGGTTGCGGCATGCGTGCTGCTGATCCTGGCCAAGGTCGCCACGATTGGCGTGCCCTATGCCTACAGCCGGGTGATCGACGCCCTGCAGCCGGCAGTTGGCAAGGCCGTGATGACGCCGCTCATGCTGATCGTGGGATACGGGCTGCTGCGCATGGCCGCGGCCGCCCTGGGGGAACTGCGTGACGCCCTGTTCGCCCCGCTGCGCTACCGTATCAGCCGGATCGCGGCCATGCGCAGCTTCACGCACATGCACCAGCTTTCCCTGCGCTTTCACCTCAACCGCCAGTCCGGCAGCGTGACCCAGGCGATCGCGCGCGGCACGGAAGCGATCGAGACCGTGTTGCGCGTGGGCGTGTTCAACGTGGTACCCACCATGATCGAGGCGCTGATGGTCATCGGGGTGATCTGGCGGCTGTTCGACTGGCGCTACGCCATCGTGATGCTGGTGGCGGTGGTCGCCTATGTGGTGTTCACCATCGGGTTCACGTCGTGGCGGATCGGGTTGCGGCGGCGGATGAACGACATCAACAGCGAGGCGAGCTGGAAGGCGCTGGACAGCCTGCTCAACTACGAGACCGTGAAATACTTCAATAACGAGGAACACGAGCGCCAGCGTTACGAGGACGCCCAGCGCCGCTACGAACGCGCCGCCGTACGCACCCAGATCTCACTCAACGGGCTGAATTTCGGGCAGGCCGCGATCATCGCCGTGGCCCTGATCGCCGTCATGCTCATGGCCGGGCGCGATGTCGAGGTCGGGCATATGACGATGGGCCGCTTCGTGCTGGTCAACACCTATCTCATGCAGCTTTACCTGCCGCTGAATTTCCTGGGCAGCGTGTATTCCTCGCTGCGCAATTCGCTGGTGGATCTGGAGCATATGTTCGCCCTGATGGACGAACAGGCGGATATTACCGACGCCCCGGGGGCCATTTCCCTTCCCGCACGGCTGGATGAGGCGCCCGCCGCCGATATCCGCTTCGAGAACGTGCATTTCAGCTATCATCCCGACCGTGAGATCCTGCGCGGGATCAGCTTCCATGCGCCCGCCGGGCGCCGGATGGCCATTGTCGGCCCCACCGGCGCGGGCAAGTCCACCATCAGCCGCCTTCTGTTCCGGTTCTATGATGTGACATCGGGCCGCATCCTGATCGACGGGCACGATATCCGTGACTGCGCGCAGGCATCGCTGCGCGGGGCGGTGGGCGTGGTGCCGCAGGACACCATCCTGTTCAATGACACGATCGGCTACAACATCGCCTATGGCCGCCTGGGCGCCACGCAGGCCGAGATCGAGCAGGCGGCGCGACTGGCCTGCATCCATGACTTCATCATCTCCCTGCCCGAAGGCTACGCCACCCGCGTGGGCGAACGCGGCCTGAAGCTGTCCGGCGGGGAGAAGCAGCGCGTGGCCATCGCGCGCACCATCCTGAAAAACCCCCGCGTGCTGCTGCTCGATGAGGCGACAAGCGCGCTCGACACCCGCACCGAGCAGGAAATCCAGTCCGCGCTGCACACGGTCGCGGCCAACCGCACCACCCTCATCATCGCGCACCGGCTGTCCACCATCGTGGATGTCGATGAAATCCTCGTGATGGGACAGGGCCGCATACTGGAGCGCGGTTCCCATCGCGCCCTGCTGGAACGCGGCGGCCACTATGCGCGGATGTGGGCCGCCCAGGCGGAGGAGGACGCCGCCCTGTAGGGTTCACGAGCACTTGTTACCGGTTTCATATCCGCGCCGTACTGGTAAGGGACAGCAGGCAGGCCCATATCAGCCAGACGACCACAAGGAGCCGTAAGATGACGGAAACGAACAACCAGCCCCCCGAAGCCGAAGGCATCCCACCCGAACTGAGCCATTGCGGCGCGGTGGTGGACAAGGCCATCGAATACATGATCGGGGAGAACCTGCCCCCCGTGGCCATCGCATCCGCGCTGCTGGGCGGCTCGCTTGGCCTGCTGTCGCGCACCATGGGCCGCGAGACGATGCAGGCCATGCTGGAAAATGCGCTGCACAGCGTGCAGGCCGGTGAACTGCACCCCGATCAGGACCGCAAGGCGGGCTGACGCGGGGACGGGAAGGGGATAAAATAGGGTGGTTCCCGCCCTTTCCGGGACAAAAAATGCCGAATCACGCTTATGCACCTTGACTGTTGGCGGCGGTTTGGCGATAAGCCGCGCCTAATCAAGACGATCCTTGCCGGGCATTTATGCCTCGGCCACAGTTATATCCGAGGATGATAGAATGTCTCGCCGCTGCCAGATCACAGGCAAGGGCGTGCTGACCGGAAACAACGTCAGCCACGCCAACAACAAGTCCCGCCGCCGCTTCCTGCCCAACCTGCAGGAAACTTCGCTGCTGTCCGATATCCTTGGTACGGCGGTGCCCCTGCGCATGACCACCAACGGCATCCGCACGGTTGAGCACAATGGCGGGCTGGACGCGTTCCTGCTGTCCACCCCGAACCGCAAGCTGCCGCCCGAAGCCCTGACGGTGAAGCGTCGCATCCTGCGCGTTCAGGAAAAGAAGGCCGCCGTAGCCTGATGCGCCACGGGCCGTGCCGCCCCGCCCCATCCGGGCGGGCCGGTGGCCCGGCGCTGTAAAAGCCTGACTGATGTCTGGCGCATTGTTCCGCTGTGCCGGTCTGCGTCGTCCGGGTTGAAAAAGACTGAGGGCGGAAGCAGCTTACGGTTCCGGCAGGCGCGAAAGGGGCAGTTCCCCCTTCGCGCCCGTGTTGTCTTGTGGAGGTAATCCCGTGTCCGCCAAGTCTGATCTGTCCCTGATTCGCAATATCGGTATTACCGCGCATATTGATGCCGGCAAGACCACCACGACCGAGCGCATCCTGTATTACACGGGTGTGTCGCACAAGATCGGGGAGGTGCACGAAGGCAACACCACCACCGATTACATGGCGCAGGAGCGCGAGCGCGGCATCACCATCACGTCCGCCGCCGTGACGTGCGAATGGGCCGGGCACCGCATCAACATCATCGACACCCCGGGCCACATCGACTTCAACATCGAAGTCAACCGCTCGCTGCGCGTGCTTGATGGCGCGGTCTTCATCATCGAAGGCGTGGCCGGCGTGCAGCCGCAGTCCGAGACCAACTGGCGTCTGGCGGACCGGTACAACGTGCCGCGCATCATCTTCATCAACAAGCTGGACCGCACCGGCGCCGACTTCTACCGCGCGTTCGACACGCTGAAGGAGAAGCTGGACATCATCGCCATCCCGCTGCAGCTTCCCATCGGCGCCGAGGAAAACTTCGTCGGCGTGGTGGACCTGATCGAGATGAAGGCCATCGTCTGGGAAGGCGGCGAGCTGGGCGCGAAGTTCCATGATGAGGAAATTCCCGCCGACCTGCTGGAAAAGGCGCAGGAAGCCCGCCAGAACCTGCTCGACACCGCGCTGGCGGTGGATGACGCGGCGATGGAAGAATACTTCGACAAGGGTGATGTCGATGTCGCGACCCTGAAGCGCTGCATCAAGAAGGGCACCATCTCCGGTGAGTTCCGTCCCGTCCTGTGCGGCACGGCGTTCAAGAACAAGGGCGTGCAGCCGCTGCTCGACGCCGTCATCGACTTCCTGCCCGCGCCGAACGACGTGGAAGGCATCCGCATCGCCCCGCCGGAAGACGAGGAAGTCGACGAGAAGAAGCTGCCGATCATCCCGGTTGACCCGGATGGCAAGTTCGCTGGTCTCGCCTTCAAGATCATCAACGACAAATACGGCACCCTGACCTTCGTGCGCGTCTATCGCGGCGTGCTGAAGACGGGCGACACCGTGCTGAACACGACCAAGGGCCACAAGGAGCGCATCGGCCGCATCTACCAGATGCACGCCGACAAGCGCGAGGAACTGTCCGAAGTCCATGCCGGTGACATCGCGGCCTTCGTCGGCCTGAAGGACAGCCAGACGGGTGACACGCTGGCCGATCCGGCCGATCCGGTGGTCCTGGAACGCATGACCTTCCCGATCCCGGTCATCGACATCTCGGTCGAGCCGAAGACCAAGGACGGCGTCGAGAAGATGACGCTGGCGCTGCAGAAGCTGTCGGGTGAAGATCCCTCCCTGCGCCTGAAGACCGATCAGGAAACCGGCCAGACCATCCTGTCGGGCATGGGCGAGCTGCATCTCGACATCATCATCGACCGCCTGCGCCGTGAATATGGCGTGGACGCGAATATCGGCGCCCCGCAGGTCGCATATCGTGAAACGATCACCCAGACGCATGTGGAAACCTACACCCACAAGAAGCAGTCCGGTGGGTCGGGCCAGTTCGCGGAAGTGAAGATCGAGTTCACGCCGGTCGAGCGTAACGAAGGAATCTCCTTCGAGAACAAGGTCGTCGGCGGCACGGTGCCGAAGGAATACATCCCGGCGGTGGAAAAGGGCATCATCGCGCAGGCCACGACCGGCGTGCTGGCGGGCTTCCCCACGGTGGACTTCAAGTTCACGCTGCAGGACGGCAAGTACCATGATGTCGACTCCTCGGCCCTGGCGTTTGAAATCGCGGCGAAGGCCTGCTTCCGTGAAGGCATGAAGAAGGCCGGTCCGGTCATTCTTGAGCCGATCATGGACGTGGAAGTCACCACCCCGAACGATCACGTGGGTGACGTGGTGGGTGACCTGAACCGCCGCCGTGGCATGATCCAGAGCCAGGAAAGCTCGGGTTCGACCGTTATGGTGCGTGCGCAGGTGCCGCTGAAGGAAATGTTCGGCTACATCTCGCACCTGCGTTCGATGACGAAGGGCCGCGCCTCCTTCACGATGCAGTTCCATCACTACGATCCGGTGCCCCGCAACGTTGCGGAAGAGATCATGGCGAAGTCCGCCTGATCTTTCTCGAAAGAGAGCGCCTGAAGAAAACCGGCCCTGTGAGGGGCCGGTTTTTTTATGGCGGGCGTGGATTGGTGGATGGCGGGGCGGTGGCGTTCTCGCAGGAAAACGCCGCCTTTTTTCGAAAAAAGGCGGCGCCCGGAAACTTTTATTTTTATCAGTCAGTTGCCCGTTCGCGCACGGACTTCATGAACACTCCACCAGCCTGGGCAGGGGGATCAGGGCGCGATCTTCATCCACCTGTCGTCGCGCAGGCTGACCCGTCCATCCTCGTGCAGTTTTTCCAGATGGGCATGCAGGTTCAGCCGCGCCGCGCGCCGCAGGTCGGGGCGGAGCTTGTGGTACATGCTGTCCAGGATTTCGTCCAGCGTGCACGGATGGGCGGGAAGGAGGGCCATGATGCTCTTTTCACGCGCATGGCGATGGGCGACCAGCCCGTCAATGCACTCCGTCACCCGGGTGATGGCCGGGCCATGGGCGGAAAGCAGCAGGTGGCTGTCGCGAGCCCGCAGGTAATCCATGCTGTCCAGAAACTGCCGGACCGACCCGTAGGGGGCGGGAGGCACCATGGTCGTGGACCAGCCCATGATATGGTCGCCGGTGAAAATGATCCCTTCCGGCGTCTCGAGGCAGATATGGTCGCTGGCATGGCCGGGCGTGTACAGCACGCGCAGCCCTGCGATCATATCGCCATCGCGCAGGCCGATATCGGGCGTGAATGCGGGTTCCTCGCTCTGGTAAAACCCGCATACGGGCACGCCCAGCCGTGCCCCGAGTGGCCGCGCGCCCTCAAGGTGATCACGGTGGGTATGCGTCAGGATGATATGCGTGACGGGACGGCCCCCCGTTGCATGGACCAGTGCGTCAAGATGTTCGGGCGCCTCGCTGCCGGGGTCGATGATCACGCATCCATCGGCATGCTCGACCACCCAGCTATTGGTGCCATTGCCGGTCATCGGGCCGGGGTTGTTCGCCACGACCCGCCTTATGGTGGGCGTTTCCGGCAGGGGCACGTCATAGGGCGGTGGCGGCTCACTGACCCGCCACCCGTTGCGTGTGGGCTGCGCGACCTCAGCCAAAGGCGCCGACATGGTGCATCACACCCGTGCTGATTTCACGCACGGTCTGGAACAGGCGCTGCATCGGCTCGAAAATATCGGTGTATTCACGGCTGTATGTCCCTTCCTGACGGGGGCCATGCGGTTCGTGGAAGTCGAGGTCGAAACCGCCATCCGAGCGGTAGGGGAATATCTGCTCCAGTTCGGTCAGCACTGCGGGGATGTCAAGGCACAGGACCTTCAGCGTCAGCACATCGCGCGAGAAGGCATGGCGGGGCGAGAAATACGGGATGCGGGTGGAAAGCAGCCAGATATGCTCGATGATCGCGATGCGGATGGCATGCAGCAGCAATTCGTCGGGTTGCATGCGCGGGGCTTCGGGCCAGGCGCGGCGCAGGGCCAGGTGGTCCGACTGGATGCGGCGGAACATGGCCTGCGTGCTGGCCCAGAAATCCAGGTTTTCCAGCCCGTGCATGAGCAGCAGGCACGATTCCTGCCGGGCCGGGTCCTTCTGCGCGGTGGCGCGTTCAAGCCACAGGTCGGGATCCAGCAGGTGGATCACGCCGCGCAGCACCCCGTGGTCGGAATGGGACAGTCCGTGGGCGGCGAAATCCATCGCCCGGCGGAAGCGCGGGCTTTCGGCCAGGTACCTCTCGAACGTCTCGGGGTGCCGGGCGGCCGCGGTGCCCAGCCCCTGCAGGGTGTTCGCACACCATGCAAGCTGTTGCAGGATGGCGTTGTTGGGGATGGCCCGCAACTGGCTGGGATGCTTGATGCGGGTAACGGTGGAGCCGGCGTCGCTCTGCCGCGCCGACGGGCGTGAGCCGGTCTTGTCGATAAGCGACGGCCCGAATGCGCCGAGCAGCGCCGCGTAGCCGGGGTCTTCCACCAGCCCGGTCATGCCGTTGGCGATGGTGGAGAAGAAATCGGCCGAGAAATCCGGTTCGTCATAAACCGGGTCGCGGTCGAGCGATGTCGCGGCGAAGGCGTGTTCGGCAATGATGCTGACCGTTGCGTCCGCCAGCGTCTGCGTCCCGAACAGGAGGTAGCCATCCCCGCCCTGGAAGGCGGTTTCCTCCCGCATCTGGATACCGGCGCGCGCGAAGCGGGCGCGGGCATGCGGCGGGGAGAGATAGTCGAAACGGTCGGCCAGCCGGTAGGGGTGGGCCCCGCGGCCGATGCTCTCGCCATGCGTATCGAACAGGATCACCTCGACGAAGGCGAGATCCCACTTGCGCAGCAGGTCGCATACCTTGATGCGCAGCCGTTCGATCAGATAGGTGGCGGCAAGCTGCCCGACATAACGCCCGGAATCGGAAAAGCCGAACTGGAGGCTGAGCTTGCGCGTGCGCTGCAGGTAGGCGCGCCAGTGGGGGGAGCGCAGGGCTTCCTCGATGATCTGTTCGCCATTTTCCAGCGCGTCCTGCGTCTCGAACAGCGGCGAGATCTCGATCATGTCGTCAATGCCGTACAGGCGCGCCAGCCACAGCGCGGTCAGCAGCGTGTAGCCGGTCTCGGTCTCGGCGATCAGGAAGCGGATGGGGCTGGTGCGGTCGATATGGCGCAGGATCTGGCGCACCGTCATCATGAGCCGCCCGGCGCTGGCCTGTTCCATGAGCAGGGAGCCGAAGTCGATCTCGATCGGTTCGACCGTATCCAGCGCCTCGTTCATGCGGCTGATCAGGGCGCGGCGCTGGGCCGGCACGTCCGGGCTGTCGGTAATGTTGAGCCGCTGGCGCGCGATGTTGTGAAGCTGCGTCGCATTGAGCCGCGTATGCGTATGCGCGGCGGACAGGCCATGCGCCATGAAACCCGCGCGCGCGACCGCCAGGGTCATCTTGTCCTCCGCCGATGCGGCGTCGATAGCCTCACCGAATGTGGCGCTCAGGTCGTTGGTGCTGGTCAGCGCTTCGGCGCTGCGGTTGATCAGCACATCGGCAAAGCGCGATACCGCTTCGGGGTCGGGACCGGAGGGACAGGCGGCAATCTGTTCGCCCACGGCGTCCAGCGCGGTCCGGACGCGGTTGTGCAGGTCGTTGCAGCAGGCCGTGACCGGCTCGATCTGGTCATGCAGGCGGGAAAGCTGGAGCTGCTTCATGCGCAGGCGCAGGCGCAGCGTGTCCCACCAGCCGATGTCGGTGCGGCCATCGGTGTCGTAACCGACCCAGCTTGTCATGATGATGGGGCGCGGGGCCAGCGTGAACCAGAGCTGGGGCCAATGCGTGCGCGCTTCCGACAGGAGGATGGTGTTCAGCTTGTCCAGCGCCGTGCGGCCGCGCAGGATGGCCTGGGTGGCCAGGCTGAATTCCTCATCCAGCGTCGGCGGTCCCGCGCGGCGATGCGTCAGGAAGCTGGGCACATGGGCGGGCGGTTCGGCGGGATTGGCCGAGGCCAGTTCGGCCAGCGCGTCATAGACCGGGTTGGCCAGCGCGAAGGTGGGGTGCGCGGTAAAGACGGCGGCGAAGCGGCTGCGCTCGATGGCGGCGCGGAAACGGGCGATCGGCACCGGGCTGTCATCAGGGTCGGGCTGCACGATCCGGCGCGCGACCGTGCCCATGCGCGTGGCCACGGTTTTTTCGTCCGGGCCATCGAGATAGGTGGCGATATGGTGCGCACGCCCGGCAAACGCCCTGTCACGCAGCAGGCGTACGATATCCTCGACCTGATCCATCGGCAGGGCGCCGCAGCCCATCTGCCGGCCGATCTGGCGCGCCAGCGTCATGACGGGGCTGCCGGATGCAGTCTCGTCGTGGCTGGCTATCAGTCGCTCGGCCTGCTGGAGCAGATCGGACACATTCCGCGCGGCGGCTTCGGTCATCGTGTAGTCCTGTTGTAAAAATTCGTCATGGCCCCTCCCAAATCACATGTTCAGGTGCGGGCCGCAATGTCTCGTGTATCATATTCACGGCTATTTGGGGTGGGCGGCGCGTGCTGCTTGGGCTGGAGGCAAGACAATGGTATCACTGATGTCATGAACGGGATTGCACAGTCGGATCAGGATGCGCGGCGGGTACTGCTGCGTTACAAACGCTCCGCGACCGGGCTGCTGGGCGGCATGGCGGTGCTGACGGTGGCGGGCTACGCCCTGCCGCAGATGGGCTGGCTGGCGGACCGGCCCTGGCTGGAAATCCTGCGTTCGGGCACGAAGGCGGGCGTCGTGGGCGGGCTCGCGGACTGGTTCGCCGTCACCGCCCTGTTCCGCAGGCCGATGGGCCTGCCGATTCCGCATACCGCCATCCTGCCCGCGCAGAAGGAACGGCTGGCGCAGGCGCTGGGGCGGTTCGTCTCCACCAATGTCTTCACGGAAAAGGAGGTGGTGGCCGCCTTCACCCGCATCGACCTGCCCTCCATCTTCGGCAACATCCTCCAGGAACCGGAAACGGCGGAGATGGTCAACCGCGCGGTGCTGGGCTCCGTGCCGCACGTGCTGGACCGGCTGGAGGACGGGCGCGCGAGTCTCGCCATCGCCCGGATACTGCCCGTCCTGCTGGGGGGGGAAGAGATCGCGCCGGTCGTGACCCGCAGCCTGCGCGCGATGGTGGAGGGGGACTGCCACCAGGAGGTGCTGTCCTTCCTGCTCGTCCGGCTGAAGGAAGGGCTCAAGGCCAAGGAACCGGCCCTGCGCGCGATGATCGAGGACCGCGTGCGCGAACAGGGCGGCCGCATGCTGGGCTGGGCCATTGGCGGTTCGATCGCCACCAAGGTGCTGCTGGCGGCCAGTCAGGAACTCGACCGCATCGACCCGGAAAATTCGGAACTGCGCGAGGGGTTCACCACCTGGGTCCGCTCCGAGATCGACCGTATCGAACAGGACAGTGAGCGCAGGCGCGAGATTACCGACGCGGTGATGGGCGTGCTCACGCATGACAGCGTGCGTGGATGGAGCGGCGAGGTCTGGCGCCGCCTGCGCCGCATGATCGAGGAAGACATGCGCAAGGGGGAGACGAGCTGGGCCGCCTCCATCGTGCGCGACGCGCTGCACCGCCTGTCCGAGCAGATGTATCACGACGCCACCATGCGCAAGCGCATCAATGACGGCGCGCGCGGCATGATCATGGGGAGCCTGCCCTTCCTGCGCGAGCGGATGTCGCGTTTTATTTACTCGGTGGTGAATGGGTGGGACGCGGACAGCCTGAGCAACAGGCTGGAACTGAGGGTAGGCAAGGATCTCCAGTATATCCGGCTTAATGGAACACTGGTTGGTTTTCTGGCCGGGTGCGGCCTGTCCGTGCTATTACAGCTCATATTCGGAACCGGGATCGGGTAGGGTATGCCGGTATCGTACGATAGGACTTGACGACGAAGCGCAGGTAGCCCATCTGGAGACTTCAGGAAACAGTACTGTTTCGGTCCAATTAAAAAACCGGGCCGGACGTACGGGAGAACGGAATGCTGAAACTGTCGAAACTGACCGATTATGCCGTGGTGGCTCTGGTCCGGCTGGGACAGAAGGAAGGGGTCACGACCTCGCCTGTCCTCTCCCGTTCGACGGGCATTCCTGAACCGACGGTGGCCAAGGTGCTCAAGATTCTGGCAACGCAGGGTGTCGTGATCTCCCAGCGCGGTGCGCGTGGCGGCTACAGGCTGGCCTCCCCGCTGGAGGAGATCTCGATCGCGACCGTGATCCAGGCCATAGACGGCCCGATCTCGCTCACCACCTGCGTGGATGGCGGGGATTGCGACGCCCGCTCCACCTGCGGACTGGGGGAGCAGTGGGATGTGGTCAATTCCGCCATCCGCAACGCCCTGTCCACCATCACGCTGGCGGATATGAAGAACCATACCGTTACCGACAGGCTGGAAACCATGAGCACGCCATCCATGTTCATCGCCCGCGAAGTCACGGCCTGAACACGGAGTTGAGGAGAGAGCCATGCCGGCAGTAGCTGAAACCCGCAAGACGGTCGAAACCCTGGGTCAGAATACCTATAAATGGGGATTCGAGACCGATATCGAGATGGATATCGCGCCCAAGGGCCTGAACGAAGATACGATCCGTCTGATTTCCAGCCGCAAGAACGAACCCCAGTGGCTGCTGGAATGGCGGCTCAAGGCCTATCGTTCATGGCTGGAAATGCGCGAGCCGACATGGGCCAAGGTCCATTACCCCCCCATTGACTATCAGGACGTGCATTACTACGCCGCGCCACGCAGCAAGCCCGGCCCCAAGTCGCTGGACGAGGTCGATCCCGAACTGCTGCGTACGTACGAGAAGCTGGGCATCCCCCTGCACGAACAGGCGATGCTGGCGGGCGTGGAACTGCCGGAGGGGCAGGAAGCCCGGCCGCCCGTCGCCGTTGACGCGGTGTTCGACAGCGTTTCGGTCGCCACCACCTTCCGCAAGACATTGCAGGAAGCGGGCGTGATCTTCTGCCCGATTTCGGAGGCGGTGCGCGACCACCCCGATCTGGTGCGCAAATACCTGGGCAGCGTGGTGCCGGTCACGGATAATTTCTACGCCGCCCTGAACGCGGCGGTCTTTACCGACGGTTCGTTCGTTTACGTGCCCAGGGGCGTGCGCTGCCCGATGGAACTGTCCACCTATTTCCGCATCAACGCCCGCAATACCGGGCAGTTCGAGCGCACGCTGATCGTGGTGGAGGACGGGGCCTCCGTCTCCTATCTGGAGGGCTGCACCGCGCCGATGCGCGATGAAAACCAGCTTCATGCCGCCGTGGTCGAACTGGTGGCGATGGATGACGCCTCCATCAAGTATTCCACGGTGCAGAACTGGTACCCCGGCGATGAGAACGGGCGCGGCGGCATCTATAACTTCGTGACCAAGCGCGGCGCCTGCCGCGGCGCGCGCTCCAAGATTTCATGGACGCAGGTGGAAACCGGCTCGGCCATTACATGGAAATACCCGTCATGCATCCTTCAGGGCGAAGGGTCGGTGGGTGAGTTCTATTCCGTCGCCGTGACCAACAACCACCAGCAGGCCGATACGGGTACCAAGATGATCCATATCGGGCGCAACACGCGCTCGACCATCATCGCCAAGACCATCAGCGCCGGTCATTCCGACAGTACCTATCGCGGGCTGGTGCGGATGATGCCCAAGGCGTCGGGCAGCCGCAACTTCACGCAGTGCGACAGCCTGCTGATAGGCGACCAGTGCGGGGCGCATACGGTGCCGTATATCGAAAGCCGCAACATGTCCGCGCGTGTGGAGCATGAGGCGACGACCTCCAAGATATCGGAAGACCAGCTGTTCTATTGCCGCCAGCGCGGCCTGTCGGAAGAAGACGCGGTGGGCCTGATCGTGAATGGCTTCTGCAAGGACGTTCTCAAGGAATTGCCGATGGAATTCGCCGTCGAGGCGCAGAAGCTCCTGCAGATCAGCCTTGAAGGCAGCGTGGGCTAACAGGGATTGGGAAACGTGAGCAAGCAATTCGTAAGCATTGATGGCCTGTGCGCCCGTATTTCGGACGGTGGGACACACAAGGAAATCCTGCGCGGCGTCGATCTTCAGATCCCGGCGGGCGAAGTCCACGCGATCATGGGGCCGAACGGGTCGGGCAAATCGACCCTGTCCTACGTCCTTGCCGGGCGGGAGGATTATGAGGTCACGGGTGGGGGCGCCACTTTCAAGGGGCAGGACCTGCTGGCGCTGGAGCCCGAGGAACGCGCGGCGCTGGGCCTGTTCCTTGCCTTTCAGGCCCCGGTTGAACTGCCGGGCGTGAACAACGCCAACTTCCTGCGCACCGCGGTCAACGCCGTGCGGCGCGCGCGCGGGCAGGAAGAACTGGATGCCGTGGCCTTTCTCAAGGCCGTGCGCAAGGAGACCAAGCATCTTTCCATGTCGGACGAGATGCTCAAGCGCAACGTGAATGTCGGCTTCTCCGGTGGTGAGAAGAAGCGCAACGAAGTGCTGCAAATGCGCATGCTCCAGCCATCCTTCGCCATTCTGGACGAGACGGATAGCGGGCTGGACATCGACGCGCTGCGCATCGTGGCCGAAGGCGTCAATTCCCTGCGCGGGCCGGATTTCTCGGCGCTGGTCATCACGCACCACCAGCGCCTGCTGGACTATATCGTGCCCGACCGCATTCACGTCATGGCGAAGGGGCGCATCATCCACAGCGGTGGCCCCGAACTGGCCAAGCAGCTTGAAGCGCAGGGTTACGCGCGCTTCCTGGCGGAAGCCGCGTGAACGCGCTGACACCGGTCGGGGTCAATGCCGGCGCCTTTCTCGACCGGGGTGATGCAAAAGCGGGCGCGGGGCAGCGCAAGGCCGCGGACTTCCTGCGCCGCGCGGGCCTGCCGCGCGCCGGGGTGGAGGCGTGGAAATACACGACCCTGCGCATGCTGGCCGATGTGCCTTTCGCCCCCGCCCCACGGGATGTGGACGGGCACAGGATCGATACGCTCCTGGCCGAGGTCGAGACCATTTCCGGTCTGGGCGCGGGGGCGAACCGCGCCGTGTTCGTCAACGGCCATTTCGATGCCACCCGGTCGCGCCTGCCTGCCGATATACGGGTTTCGGGCTTTGCTGGCGGGGCAGGGGAAGACGGGATCGACCCGGCGGGCGATGTCACGACCGCGCTGAACACCCTCATGGCGCATGACGGGCTGGAACTGGTCGTACCCGCGGGGGTGGATGCCGGTTGCCTGCTGCTGGTCAGCATCGGGCTTACGGCGGATGACGCGCCGGTCTCGTTTCATCCGCGCCATCGCATCGTGGTGGAAAAGGGTGGCAGGCTGGCCGTGCTGGATGCCGCCGTCGGGCAGGGGTATTACCTGCATAATCCGCTCCATGACATTGCGGTGGCGGATAAGGGCTATCTGTCCCATGCCCGTATCCAGGCGGAAGGCGGGCTGGCGGTGCATCTTGCCGTAAGCCACGTAACCGTCGCGGCGGAGGGCGTGTACGACAGCTTCACGCTTACGCTGGGGGGGAGCCTGTCGCGGCATGAAGTGCATGCCGCGCTATCGCGGCCGGGCGCGCATGTGCATGTCAATGGCGCGCAGCTTCTGGCGGGCCGCCAGCACGGGGATCTGACCAGCGTGATCACCCATGCCGCACCCGGTTGCGTCTCGCGCCAGACGGTCAAGAATGTCCTGTCCGATCAGGCGCGCGGGGTGTTTCAGGGCAAGATCCTTGTGGAACGGATTGCCCAGAAGACCGATGGCTACCAGATGAACCAGGCGCTGCTCCTGTCGGATGGCGCGGAAATCGACGCCAAGCCCGAGCTTGAAATCTACGCCGATGACGTGAAATGCAGCCACGGCGCCACTGTGGGCGCGCTGGATGATGACCAGCTTTTCTACCTGCGCAGCCGTGGCATCCCGGATGATGTCGCGCGCTCCATGCTGATCCGCGCATTCCTGCATGATGTGGTGGACGAGATCGATGACCAGCGGCTGAAGGACAGCCTCAACCTTGCCGTGGAAGCATGGTGGAAGCGGGGGGCGGCATGATGGACCAGATCGTGACACGGGCCGCCGATGCCGCCGGAAGCCTCCGGCACGTCCGGGCGGATTTTCCGATCCTGTCGCAGAAGGTGCATGGCAGGGATCTGGTGTTTCTGGACAGCGCGGCCTCCGCGCAGAAACCCCGGCAGGTCATTGACTGCATGGCCGACACCATGCGCACCCAGTACGCCAATATCCACCGTGGCCTGTACTGGATGAGCGAGCGCACGACCGAGGCGTATGAGGGTGTGCGCGATCAGGTCGCGGGTTTTCTGGGGGCGTCGGCGCGCGAAGAAATCATTTTCACCCGTAACAGCACCGAAGCCATCAACCTGGTCGCGCATTCCTATGGCGCGCTGCTCCGGCCGGGGCAGGTGGTACTGATCTCGGAAATGGAGCATCACGCCAATATCGTGCCCTGGCAGATGCTGCGTGACCGCGCGGGGATCGAACTGCGCGTGACCCCCGTTACCGATGATGGCGCGCTGGACATGGAAGCCCTTGGGCGCAACCTGTCCGATGGCAAGGTGGCGCTGGTCGCGATCACGCATATGTCCAACGTGCTGGGCACGATCACGGATGCGCGGGCCATTGCCGACATGGCGCATGCCGCTGGCGCCAAGGTCCTGTTCGATGGCAGCCAGCTTGCCGTCCACCGTCGGGTGAACGTGCGCGAACTGGATGCGGATTTCTATGTGCTGACCGGCCACAAGCTGTATGGCCCGACCGGTATTGGCGTGCTGTGGGCACGGCGCGAGATACTGGATGAGATGCCGCCCTTCCTGGGGGGCGGGGACATGATTTCCACCGTGTCCTTCGCGCAGTCGACCTGGGCGCCCGTGCCGCACAAGTTCGAAGCCGGGACGCCCGCCATTATCGAGACCATCGGGCTGGGTGCGGCCATCAGCTATATCGAATCCATCGGCTTCGACCGGATCGGCGCGCATGAGGAGGCCCTGACCGCCCACGCGCTCGATGCGCTGGGGCAGGTGAACGGGCTGAAGGTGATCGGAACCGCGCCGGAACGTGGCGGGGTCATTTCGTTCACCATGGCGGATGTTCATCCGCATGACATCGCGACGCTTCTGGACCGTAACGGCATTGCGGTACGGGCGGGGCATCACTGCGCCGAGCCGCTCATGCGCAGGCTGGGGGTCTCGGCCACCGCGCGGGCCAGCTTTGGCATCTACACCACGCCAGAGGAAATAGACATGCTGGCCGCGACACTGGTGCAGATACGCGGTTTCTTTGTCTGACGGTGTGATGACTCAGGACGATCTGTACCGCACCGTTGTACTGCAGCGCGCCAAAGCCCCCCATTTCGCAGGCGCGCTGGCGGAAGCGAACGCGCAGGGGCAGGGGACGAATCCGCTATGCGGGGACCGGGTTCACCTTCATGCGGTAGTTGATGCGCAGGGACGTATCGACCGGATACGGCATGAAACCCGGGGCTGCGCCATTTGTGCCGCCTCCGCCGATCTGATGGCGGAGGGGGTGACGGGGCAGGAACCGGCACGGATCAGGCAGATCCATGCCGATCTCGCGGCGGCGGTGGAAACGGGCACGGCCCCGGAGGGACTGGGCGAACTTTCGGCGTTCGCCCCCCTGCACCGGCACCGTTCCCGTATCCGCTGCGCCATGCTGCCATGGACGGCACTGATTGAGATGCTCAATGATGACAGGGACAGGTGAAAGCCTCATGGAAGAGAAAAATCAGGTAGAGCCCGCCATCGGCATGGCACAGGGAGCCGGACCTTTCTCCCTTGAGGCCGAGGATACGCCCGTGGCCCGGACCGAACCCGTATCGACCTGGACGCCCGATGGCGAAAAGCCGCCGGAAGGCAGTACACAGGCCACCGCGCCGGATGAAGATGCCGTCATCGAGGCGATCGCGACCGTGTATGACCCTGAAATTCCGGTCAATATTTATGAACTTGGGCTGATTTACGCCATTGACCTGCATGATGACGGGTCGGTCAAGGTTGAAATGACCCTGACGGCCCCCAATTGCCCCAGCGCGCAGGAACTGCCCCTGCAGGTGAAGGAGGCCGTGGAAAAGCTCGATACGGTCACCAGCGCGACGGTGGAAATCGTGTGGGAACCGCCATGGGATATGTCGCGCATGAGTGAAGACGCGCGCCTCGCCCTGAACATGTTCTGAACCCAGCAAGGGGAACGTGCCATGACCGAACAGAATACCGTGACCACCAAGGCCCCCGCCCGCCGTGCGCTGCCGCCGCTCCTGTCACTGACCGACCGCGCGGCGCAACGGCTGGAGACCCTGTACCGGACCAACCATGCGGGGCACCTGCTGCGCATTGGTGTTTCGACCAAGGGGTGCTCCGGCAATGCCTATGACATGACCTTTGTCGAACACTCCGGCCCCGGTGATGAGGTGGTGACGGACAAGGGGGTAACCCTGCTTGTCGACCGCAAGGCGACCCTGTTCCTGATCGGCTCGGTCATGGATTATGAGGTCAAGGAGCTTGAGGCGGGCTTTACCTTCACCAACCCCAATGAAAAAGGCCGCTGTGGTTGCGGTGAGAGCTTCCATGTCTGAGCATGGAAGCACCAGCGCAACCTAGCGTCTGGCGTGCCGTGTCGTGCCGGGCAGGGTCAGCACGCATACGGACTCCACCTCCGCCGACCACAGGAACTGGTCAATGACCGTCAGGCTCTCCAGCCGGTAGCCTGCCTGCCGGAGTGGGGTGAGATCGCGCTGGAGTGCCACGGGGTTGCAACTGATATAAATGACATGCCGGGGCCTGCCCGCCACGATCTGCGCCATCTGCGCCCCCGCGCCGGCATGGGGTGGGTCCAGTACGACCGTAGCCGCCTTGGCCAGGTCGGCCGCCATGACAGGCTGGCGGTTGAGATCCCGCAGCGCGGGCAGGACCCGGGTGCCCCCGCTGGCCTGCTTCAGGCATGCGAAAGCCGCGCGATCCCCTTCATAGGCATTGACCTTGGCATGTTCCGCCAGTGCGAAGGACAGGGTGCCGCAGCCTGCGTATAATTCGATGATGCCAGCCTTCAGCCCCTTGCGCGGCAGGCCAGCCAGAACCGCGGTCTTGATCGCGGCTTCCCCATCACGCGCCACCTGAAGGAAGGCGCCGGGCGGGGGAACAACGCGCGCAGTGTCAAAATGATGAAAGACCGGCCCGGTCAGTGCCAGCGTTTCCGGCGGCTGGGCGCGCAGGGAAATGCGCGGTATGCCGTGATTTTTGCCGAACTGGGCCAGAATCCGCCGGTCATTGGCGTCTGGCGTGCCATCCAGCGTAATCAGCAGGTCAGGCCCGCTATCGAGCAGGTTGATCTGGAGGTCACCCCCCGCATGCACCGCTGGCAGCGAATGCAGCATCTGCCGTAGTGGTGCAAGCAGCGCGAAGAGTGCGGGGTCCAGCACCGTGCACTGGGTCATGTCCACCACATCGCCGCGACGGCGGTGGAGGCCAAGGACAATCCGCCTGTCCACACGGCGAAAGGCCAGGTCAACGCGCCGCCTGCCATAGGGTGCGACCTGGTGGGTTGCCGGGGCGGGAATGGTCGCGAATCCGGTGCGTTGCAGCGCCTCGACCACGCGGGCGGTTTTCCATGCCGCGATCGCGGGCAGGGCCATGTGCTGAAGGCGGCATCCGCCACAGGTACCGGACAGGTGGCACGGCGGCGCCACCCGGTCGGGACCGGGGGAGACAACCTGCTCCAGCGCGGCATGAACGCCATTTCCGCCAGCTAGTAGGACTTCATCCCCCGGTAAGGTGCCCGGTATGAACACCCGCCCCTGTGGGGTCTGGGCCACGCCATCCCCATCATTGCCGAGCGCCACCACCCGGATGGCCTCGGCCACTGCGTTTTCCATTATACGATCGCTTGAAGGACGGACGGCTTATTCATCCGCCGGGATGACGGTCTTCTCACGGCGCGGAAGCTGCATGAAGGCCGGAATATCCTCGCCAAACCCGACGATGCCATGTTCGGGCGCGGCTGGCAGCAGCCCGGAATCGCGCCGTGAGGGCGCAGCCGCCGTATCGGACTTGCGGCTTTTGCGGGGTGGCTTTTCGGCAGGCGCGGCAGGGGTGGCAGGTGTTGCCTGCGGTGCCGCCGGAGCCGCGCCACGCTGTGCCGCGCTGTCATGACGGGACTTGCGCCGGCCGCCAGCGGCGCGCGGTTCAGCGGACCAGTCCTGATTATCCACGCCATTGACCTCGATTCGGGGGATGGGCTTGCCAGTCAGCTTCTCGATCGCCTGCGCCAGACCTTCCTCATCGGGGGTGGCCAGGCTGTAGGCATGCCCGGTGCGGCCCGCACGGCCGGTGCGGCCGATGCGGTGGACATAATCCTCGGCATGGAAGGGCAGGTCGAAATTGAAGACATGCGACAGGCCGCCAATGTCGATGCCACGCGCCGCGATGTCCGAACAGACCAGGATCTGCAGGCTTCCGGTCTTGAACGCCTCAAGGGTGGCGAACCGTGTGGACTGCGGCAGGTCACCATGCAGGGCGCCTGCGGAAAAACCATGCTTGATCAGTGATTTGCACAGAACATCCACATCGCGCTTGCGGTTGCAGAACACGATGGCGTTCTGCATGTCGGCCCCACGCAGCATCTTGCGCAGGGCGCGGCGCTTGTCATGGGCATCCACGATCGCAAGGCCGGTCTCGATGGTGGTGGCGACGGAGGAAGGGCGGCTGACCGTGATTTCCTTCGGGTTGCTCAGGAACATATCGGCCAGCCGCCGGATTTCCGGCGCCATCGTGGCCGAGAAGAACATGGTCTGGCGTAGCGGGGAGAGCATGCTCACGATCTTCTCGATATCGGGAATGAATCCCATATCGAGCATGCGGTCCGCCTCATCGATCACCAGCAGGCGCGTCTGTGTCAGCAGCAGCCCGCCGCGTTCGAACAGGTCGATCAGGCGGCCGGGGGTGGCGATCAGCACGTCAACGCCCCGGTTGAGCACTTCCTTCTGCTCGGCCATGCTTTCGCCGCCGATCAGCAGCGCGTGCGTCAGCTTGAGGTATTTGCCGTAATCGACAAAATTCTCCGCCACCTGCAGGGCGAGTTCACGCGTCGGCTCCAGAATCAGCGAACGCGGCATGCGCGCGCGGGCGCGGGAGCCGGACAGAATCTCAAGCATGGGCAGGGTGAAGGACGCGGTCTTGCCGGTGCCCGTCTGGGCCACGCCCAGAACGTCGCGCCCCATCAGCACATAGGGAATGGCCTGGGCCTGGATGGGGGTGGGATGACGGTATCCCATCTCATCTATGGCCTGCTGGATGGGTTGGGACAGGCCGAGTTCGGAAAACAGGGGCTGGGCCTGTTCCGGGCTGGCTGTTTCTGCTGGCGTGTCACTGGAGGCGGCCCCGTCGATGCTGGCGGCGGGAACTGCGGCTGCCGCCGTCTTTGCGGAACGTGCGGGGGCGGAGGAAGTTTTTTTGGCGCTCAAATTACTCTCGAACATATCAGCAGATGGATATGGCCCCGTCCGATTGCCACCGTGTCGCGCTGTATCAGGCTGCCGTCCCTGATGTACCTGCAGCAATGCAGGGAAGGGGAATGTGACATGACGGGGACAGACCCCTCATGCGCCACATTCCCTGTGCCTATCCACCTTTGCAATGGAAATCAAGGGGGCGTGAGCGTTCAGTCCCGTAATTCCGGGCGGGGGCCAGAAATTCAGAAAGGATGGGCCAGGCAGGCCGCGATAATGGTCAGGACGCCCAGCCCGGTATTGAGCACGATCAGCGAACGGATCGAGTCGAACACGCCGGGCTGCGGGCGGATGGCGCGGCGGGCCTTCTGGTAGGGGCCGAAATAGATGCGCGCGAAAATCCCCGCCATGATCAGCCCGAAAAGCTGCATGACGTTGATCTGCCATGGCATGACCGCAAACCCGCCATAATGAAAAATCAGGAGCCAGCCCGTAACCAGCACCGTAGGCATGGTATGCCATACGATGCGGAAGAAGCGGCTCAGCGTCTGCAGGTGGATCGAGGCGCGCTGTGTCGCGTCAAGCAGCCCGAGGCTGGGCTTGAGTACGAAGGCCGCATAGATCATGCCGCCGACCCATGCCGTCATGCCGGTAATGTGGAGTGCGAGCACAAGGCTCCAGACTATGGGGTGGGACACGAGGCCTCCTTGCCGGGGTATGGATAAATCAGGGACAGGGGACGCTGGCAGGCGCGCCATGCCCGTTTTCCTGTTTCCTCTATCATGCGCAAGGCGGTTTTCGCAGTCAAAGTTGTTGGAAAGGGGAGGGAAATGTCCATAGCCGAACCAGAACAGGCCACCATCCACGCGCGCTTCATGCTGCCCGACCCGGCGGAGATGGGGCGGATCGACGCGGCGGCGGCGCGCGGCATCAGCGTCACGGTCCTGATGGAAAACGCGGGCCGCGCCGTCGCCCGCGCCATCCGGCGGCATACGCGCCCCTGCCGGGTGCTGGTGCTGTGCGGCCCCGGCAATAACGGCGGTGATGGCTACGTGACCGCCCGAAGGCTGGCGGAAGAAGGCTGGCCGGTTTCCATCGCCGCCCTGGCCGCCCCGCATCCCGGCGGGGATGCCGCGCGGGCGGCGGCGCTGTGGCGCGGCCCCGTCGTGCCCTTCACGCCCCAGAGCGTCGCCCGATTCGATCTGGTGGTGGATGCGCTGTTCGGCGCGGGGCTGAGCCGGGACATCGGGCCGGACGTGGCCAGCGTGCTGGGGGCCGCGCGCCGTGTGGTCGCCATCGACATGCCCACCGGCGTGGACGGGGCGACGGGTGCGGTGCGTGGGTACGCGCCGCAGGCGGAACTGACGGTAACGTTCTGCCGCCTCAAGCCGGGGCACCTGCTCCTGCCCGGACGCACCCTGTGCGGGCGTACCGTGCTGGCGGATATCGGCATTCCGGAAGGCGTGGTGGAGTCCCAGCCGATTCGGACATGGCGTAACGAGCCGGGCCTGTGGCGCACGCCGGCCTGCGGGGTGGACAGCTATAAATACAGCCGTGGGATCGTGAGCATATGCGGCGGGCGCGAGATGCCGGGGGCGGCGCGCCTGTCCGCCGCGGGCGCGCGGGCGGCGGGCGCGGGGCTGGTGCGGCTGGCGGCGGGCGACAGCGCGCCGGATTACCGCATGACCGCGCCGCCGGGCCTGATCGTGGATTCCGGGCCGCTTGATGAACTGCTGAAGGATTCGCGCCGCCATGTATGGGTGTGCGGTCCCGGCCTGTCGGTGGAGGAAGTCGCGGCGAGCCTGCCGGTGCTGGTGCGCGCGGGGCGCGACGTGATCGCGGATGCGGGGGCCTTCACCCTGGCGGCGGACCAGCCGGAGCGGCTGCGCGGGGCCGCCATCATCACACCGCATATAGGGGAGTTCTCGCGCGTGTTCGGCAAACCGGGGGTGGACCGGCTCGCGGCCGCCCGGCAGGCGGCGGCCCGAACCGGCGCGGTGACGGTGCTGAAGGGCCCCGATACCATCATCGCCGCCCCCGATGGGCGCGTGGCCATTAACGACCATGCGACCCCCATGCTGGGAACCGCGGGTTCGGGCGATACGCTGACGGGCATCATCGCGGCGCTGCTGGCGGCGGGCATGCCCCGGTGGGACGCCGCCTGCGCGGGGGTGTGGCTGCATGGGGACGCCGCCCTTCATGCCGGGGACTGGCCTGTGGCCGAAGCGTTCGACCTGCATGTGGGGGCCGCGCGGGCGCGGGCGGAGGCGATGGCGCAAAAAGTTTTCGCCTGAAAACGGCATTCGTTTCCCGTGGGATCTTGCCCCGTGGCCCATCGTGCGCTAAAGCCGCGCGCTTACAGCCTGGGCACAGTGCGGGCGTGGTGGAATTGGCAGACACGCCAGATTTAGGTTCTGGTGACGCAAGTCGTGGGGGTTCAAGTCCCTCCGCCCGTACCAAGATCCCGGCAAGTCGCGTTATGCGAGCAGGCGCGGTGGCCCGAGCGGCCTCTTGCGTTCTTTGACACGTTACTGACCGAGAGGATGGCCTGGCAGATGCAGGTTACTGAAACGCTTTCCGAGGGCCTGAAGCGCGGGTTTACCGTTACGGTGCCGGCGGCGGGAATCGAGAGCAAGCGCACCGCGCGCCTGAAAGAAGTTGGACAGACCATGAAGCTGCCGGGTTTCCGCCCCGGCAAGGTGCCCATGAGCATCCTGCAGCAGCGTTATGGCGAAGCCGTTCAGGGCGAGGTCATGGAGCAGGTTGTCAGCGAGGCGACCCGTGGCCTGCTGGACGAACGCGGCCTGCGTCCCGCCATGCAGCCCAAGGTCGATGTCGTGTCCGGCGGTGAGCCGGACAGCAAGGACGACCTGAAGTTCACCGTCGAATTCGAGGTTCTGCCCGAAATCACGATTCCGGACCTG
Source organism: Komagataeibacter sp. FNDCR2 (assembly GCF_021295395.1). Classification (NCBI taxonomy): domain Bacteria; kingdom Pseudomonadati; phylum Pseudomonadota; class Alphaproteobacteria; order Acetobacterales; family Acetobacteraceae; genus Komagataeibacter; species Komagataeibacter sp. FNDCR2. The sequence goes on along the minus strand of NZ_JAIWOU010000001.1, from coordinate 1,049,837 downwards.
TCCACCCTGTCGCTTGAGCGCCTCAAGGCCGAAGTGAACGCCGAGACCGTGGACAAGGCGCTGCAGGAAATCGCCAGCCGCCAGCGTGAGTTCGAGAAGATCGAGGAAGACCGCCCCGCCGCCAATGGCGATGTCGTGGTGGTGGACTTCGTGGGCAAGGTGGATGGCACCGCGTTCGAGGGTGGTTCGGCCGACGATGTGAATGTCGAGCTGGGCGGCGCCGGATTCATCCCCGGTTTCGCCGAGCAGATCGAGGGCATGAAGGCCGGTGACGAAAAAATGATCACCGTCACCTTCCCCGCCGATTACGGCGCGGAGCATCTGGCGGGCAAGGAAGCGACCTTCGACATCAAGGTGAAGGAACTCAAGCGCCCGATCGACGCCAAGATTGACGATGACCTGGCCAAGAAGCTCGGATTCGAGGGGCTGGAGCAGGTACGTGAACTGATCACCAAGCAGGTGACGCAGGAATACGACCAGCTTTCCCGCCTGCGCCTGAAGCGCGAACTGCTGGACAAGCTGGCTGAAAAGACGGATTTCCAGGCCCCTCCGGGCATGGTCGAGTCCGAGTTCGAGCAGATCTGGAACCGCATTGAGGAAGACCGCAAGGCCGGGCGCCTTGATGTGGAAGACAAGGAAAAGGACGACGACACGCTGCGCGCCGACTATCGCCGCATTGCCGACCGTCGTGTGAAGCTGGGCCTGCTGCTGGCCGAGATCGGTCGCGCCAACACCATCACCGTCACGCCCGACGAGATGATGCAGGCCGTCCGCGCCGAGGCGATGCGCTACCCCGGCCAGGAACAGGCCGTGTTCGAATTCTTCAGCAAGAATCCGCAGGCGGCTGATGGCCTGCGCGGTCCGATCTTCGAAAACAAGGTCATCGACTACATTGTCGAGCTGGCCAAGGTCGATGACAAGACCGTGACACCTGAAGAACTGGCGGAAATGCCGGAAGCCGACGTCTGATCCGTTCACACGGTATGGATGGCCCATACGGCGCACGGAAGGGGACTTCCGTGCGCCGTATGTGTTTGCGGGCAGGGCAGCGACACGCAGATTGTGGAGCCCGTTTCCGGTAAAAAGACAGGAATGGGGTGGTATCTGGCGTGTTTGTCTCTATTTTGTCATAAGTAACCGGGAAGGGACCGGCCGCATCCATAACTGCCCGTGCGTGTGCGCGCCGGGTAAGGGAGGCGGAACGGCCCCTTGCTTTTCAGGATCGGGAATATGGCTATGAGGGATCGGGATCCCGTAGAGATCTTCAATAACGCTCTGGTACCGATGGTGGTTGAACAGACCTCCCGCGGGGAACGGGCATTCGACATCTATTCCCGCCTTCTGCAGGAACGGATCATCTTTCTGACCGGGCCGGTCTATGACCAGGTGTCCGCTGTGGTGTCGGCCCAGTTGCTTTATCTGGAAAGCGTCAACCCCAGCAAGGAAATATCGTTCTACATCAACAGCCCCGGTGGCGTGGTGTCGGCTGGACTCGCGATTTACGATACCATGCAGTACATCCGCTGCCCCGTCAGCACGGTGTGTATCGGGCAGGCGGCCTCCATGGGGTCGCTGCTGCTGGCTGGCGGTGAAAAGGGGCGGCGCTTCGCCCTGCCGAACGCGCGCGTGATGGTGCACCAGCCTTCGGGCGGGGCGCAGGGGCAGGCCAGCGATATCGAGATTCAGGCGCAGGAAATCCTGACGATCCGCCAGCGCCTGAACGAGATCTACAAGGAGCATACCGGCCGCACGCTTGAGGAAATCGAGCAGAAGCTGGAACGTGACAGCTATATGTCGGCGGAAGAAGCGCAGGCGTTCGGCATTGTGGATGAAGTCGTCCGCCGCAACACGGCATCCAAACCGGCGGAATAGCCGATAACAGGGGAGGGCGTGCGCAGGCGCGCTCCCCGCCCGTATGGGTCAGGTCACCTGCGGCGTGCCGGGATGGTGCAGTCCGGCTGCAAGGTATGGAGAAGTTCCCCCTGCGGGAATAGGAGCGGTTATGAACAACAAATCCGGCGATTCCAAAAATACGCTTTACTGCTCGTTCTGCGGCAAGTCGCAGCACGAGGTCCGCAAACTGATCGCCGGTCCCACCGTGTTCATTTGCGATGAATGCGTCGAGCTGTGCATGGATATCATCCGTGAGGAGCACAAGACGCATCTGGTCAAATCGCGCGATGGGGTGCCTACGCCGCGGGAAATCTGCAAGATTCTGGATGATTACGTCATCGGGCAGAGCCATGCGAAAAAGGTGCTGTCGGTGGCGGTGCATAACCACTACAAGCGCCTCGCGCATGCGCAGAAGAACAACGATGTCGAGATTGCGAAATCCAACATCATGCTGATCGGGCCGACGGGTTCGGGCAAGACCCTGCTGGCCCAGACCCTTGCGCGCATCCTCGATGTGCCCTTCACCATGGCTGACGCCACCACGCTGACAGAGGCGGGCTACGTGGGCGAGGATGTCGAGAACATCATCCTCAAGCTGCTTCAGGCCGCTGATTACAATGTGGAAAAAGCCCAGCGCGGCATTGTCTACATCGATGAGATCGACAAGATCTCCCGCAAGTCGGACAACCCCTCCATCACGCGCGACGTGAGTGGGGAGGGTGTGCAGCAGGCGCTGCTGAAGATCATGGAAGGCACCGTCGCGTCCGTGCCGCCGCAGGGCGGGCGCAAGCATCCGCAGCAGGAATTCCTGCAGGTGGACACCACCAATATGCTGTTCATCTGCGGTGGCGCCTTTGCCGGACTCGACAAGATCATCAGTGCGCGCGGCAAGGGGTCGGGCATTGGCTTCGGGGCGGATGTCCAGTCCCCCGATGAACGCCGCACGGGTGCGGTGCTGCGGGACGTGGAGCCCGAGGATCTGCTGAAATTCGGCCTGATCCCGGAATTCATCGGGCGCCTGCCGGTTGTCGCCACGCTTGAGGATCTGGATGAGGCGGCCCTGATCGAGATCCTTACCAAGCCCAAGAACGCGCTGGTCAAGCAGTACGCGCGCCTGTTCCAGATGGAAGACGTGCAGCTTACCTTTACCGAGGATGCATTGCGCCAGGTCGCCCAGCGCGCGATTGCGCGGCGTACCGGCGCGCGCGGCCTGCGCGCCATTCTGGAAAGCATCCTGCTCCTGACCATGTTCGACCTGCCGGGCCTGAAGAATGTCGAGGAAGTGGTGGTCAACAAAGAAGTGGCGGAAGGCAAGGCGCAGCCCGTTTACGTCTATGGCAAGAACCAGCCGACCGAGCAGTCCGCCTAGGTCGGCAGTTCCGGTTCGCGCAAACTGCCATCACCGGGGTTGTGGTGGCGGGGCGTCGTGACAACATGAAGCTGTAGGTTGTCGCATATGCGGCGCAACGGATGGGCAGGCCGCAGAGCGGGTGTCCATCCGGGATCGTCCATCAGGAGGTCAAAAAAATGTCTGACACTGACAGACTGACACCCGTTCCCGAAGGGACGGAATCTCTCGAAAATACGGCGGGGACTCCGGTTCCCGCGACCCGTGAACCCGAAGATGTCACTAGCGGGCATGACACGATCGCCGTGCTGCCCCTGCGGGATATCGTCGTGTTCCCCCACATGATCGTGCCGCTGTTCGTCGGGCGGGAAAAATCGGTGCGCGCGCTGGAAGCCGTAACGCGCAGCGACAAGCAGATCCTGCTCGTCGCCCAGAAAAACGCCGCCCAGGATGACCCCACGCCGGACGATATCTATCGCTACGGTACGGTCTCCACCATTCTGCAGCTCCTCAAGCTGCCGGACGGGACGGTCAAGGTTCTGGTCGAAGGTGGCAGGCGCGCCCATATCACCGCGCTGCACGAGGTCGATGGCCATTTCGAGGCCGAGATCGCGGACGTGCCGGAGCAGGAAACCGACGGCAAGGAAGCCGAGGCGATCGGCCGCACACTGATCGGGCAGTTCGAGCAGTATATCAAGCTGAACAAGAAGATCGCGCCGGAGGTGCTGGTCTCGCTCAACCAGATCGATGATCTGTCCAAGCTGGCCGACACCATTGCCAGCCACCTGAACCTGAAGATTCCGGAAAAGCAGGAAATCCTTGAAATTCAGGATGTGAATGCCCGGCTGGAGCGCGTTTTCGCGCATATGGAAGCCGAGATCGGCGTGCTTCAGGTCGAAAAGCGCATCCGCAACCGCGTCAAGCGGCAGATGGAAAAGACGCAGCGCGAGTACTACCTGAACGAGCAGCTCAAGGCGATCCAGAAGGAACTGGGCGAAGGCGAGGAAGGCAAGGACGAGACCGCCGAGCTTGAGGAAAAGATCGCCAAGACCAAGCTGAGCAAGGAAGCGCGCGAGAAGGCGGTGGCCGAGCTGAAGAAGCTGCGGAGCATGAGCCCGATGTCGGCGGAGTCGACGGTGGTGCGCAACTATCTCGACTGGATTCTGGCCATTCCGTGGAAGAAGCGCTCCAAGGTGCGTCATGACCTGTCCGAGGCGCAGGAGGTGCTGGACAAGGATCATTACGGGCTGGAGAAGGTCAAGGAGCGGATTATCGAGTATCTGGCCGTGCAGAGTCGCGCGCAGAAACTCAAGGGCCCGATCCTGTGCCTCGTGGGGCCGCCGGGCGTGGGCAAGACCTCGCTGGCGCGCTCCATCGCCAAGGCGACGGGACGGCAGTATGTCCGCATGTCGCTTGGTGGCATGCGTGACGAGGCCGAGATCAGGGGGCATCGCCGCACCTATATCGGCTCCATGCCGGGCAAGATCATCCAGGGCATGAAGAAGGCGAAAACATCGAATCCGCTGTTCCTGCTCGATGAGATCGACAAGCTCGGCGCCGACTGGCGTGGCGATCCGTCATCCGCGCTGCTGGAAGTGCTGGATCCCGAGCAGAACGCCACGTTCGGGGATCACTATCTGGAGGTGGATTACGACCTGTCGGATGTGATGTTCATCACCACGGCCAACAGCCTGAACATGCCCCAGCCACTGCTGGACCGCATGGAGATCATCCGCCTGTCCGGCTACACGGAAGATGAGAAGGTCGAGATCGCGAAGCGGCACCTGCTGTCCAAGCAGACGGCGGCGAACAATCTCAAGCCCGGTGAGTGGTCCGTCACGGACGATGCCCTGCGCGAGCTGATACGCAGCTACACGCGTGAGGCGGGCGTGCGTAACCTGGAGCGCGAAATCGCGACGCTGGCCCGCAAGGCCGTGACCGAAATCGTGACCGGCAAGGCCAAGACCGTGGAAATCACGGCCGAGAACCTTGAGAAATACGCAGGGGTGAAACGCTTCCGCCATGGCGAGACCGAGTCGGAAGACATGGTCGGAGTCGTGACCGGGCTGGCCTGGACCGAGGTCGGCGGTGAAATCCTGACCATCGAAAGTGTGATGGTGCCCGGCAAGGGGAACATCAAGCTGACGGGCAAGCTCGGGGACGTGATGAAGGAGAGTGTCGCGGCCGCCCTGTCCTACGTGCGCAGCCGCGCGGTGACATTCGGCATCAGCCCCGACCTGTTTGAAAAGCGCGACCTGCACGTGCATGTGCCCGAAGGTGCCACGCCCAAGGATGGGCCGTCCGCCGGTATCGCCATGGCGACATCGCTGGTCAGCGTGATGACGGGCATTCCCGTGCGCAGGGATGTGGGCATGACGGGCGAGATTACGCTGCGTGGCCGTGTCCTGCCGATTGGCGGGCTGAAGGAAAAGCTGCTGGCGGCCCATCGTGCGGGGCTGACCACCATCTTCATCCCCAAGGATAACGAGAAGGACCTGATCGACATTCCCGACGCGGTGAAGGGGGCGCTGACCATCCTGCCGGTTTCACATGTGGATGAGGTGATCGGCCAGGCGCTGGTGGAAAAGCCCGAACCGATCGAGTGGACGGAACCCGTCACCCCCACCGGCACCGAAAGCACGGCAACGCCCGCATTGACGCATTAGGCGATAATGGGGCACGGGGTAGCGTCGCAAATGTGACATGAAGGAGAGGAATGACAGATATCTCTGTCATTCCTCTAATTCTGTTGGTTGACGTGAGAAAAAACAGCGGCATAGTGCGTGCAGAAATGCGGCGCGACTTTTAAACGATTGCGTGGGCGCACAGTACAAAGAAAGGCGTAAAATGGAGAAGCCACTTAACAAGCAGGAACTCGTCGCTGCGGTAGCCGAGGAAGCCGATCTGGCCAAGGCAAAGGCCAGCGAAGTGGTTGATGCGGTTTTCGGTGCGATTGAAAAGGCGCTGGCAAGCAAGCAGGAAGTCCGTCTGGTCGGTTTCGGTACCTTCGTGACGGCGACCCGCAAGGCGGCCAAGGGGCGTAACCCCCGCACTGGCGAGCCGCTGGACATTCCGGCTTCCACATCCGTGCGCTTCAAGCCCGGCAAGAACCTGAAAGAAGCCGTCAGCAAGTAAGACTGCTTCTTTCCAAAAAAAGGGGGTAATCCATTTTATGGGTTGCCCCTTTTTTTACAATCGCCTAGTAGGGTCGCGGGCGATTAGCTCAGCGGTAGAGCGTCTCGTTTACACCGAGAGGGTCGGCGGTTCGATCCCGTCATCGCCCACCATATTCTTCCCGCTCCCTTCATGGGGGTAGGGGACAGCACCATGCGGGTGTAGCTCAGTTGGTTAGAGCGCCGGCCTGTCACGCCGGAGGTCGCGGGTTCGAGCCCCGTCACTCGCGCCATATTCCGAATTCATTTTCTTTCGCGCCATTCCTGATACGCAGGTCTGGTGCTTTTTTTTGTGCACTATACACGAAAAAATGAAGTAAAAAATGGCGGTAAACTCTTGTTTATCAAATATTGACCGTTTTGGTCCTGTACCTTACCTCACAGTAATGTTCCTAAAATAACATGCCTAACCAACTGTTCCCTGCGGGGTGTAGGGTCTAGCATCTCCCGTGCCAGACATTGAGTCGATAAAGACACTGAGTGGCGCATTAACAGGTTGGGAACACGGAACATGCATTCCGTTATCGCTGATTATTTACCCGTGCTGATATTCGGGTGCATCGCAGTGGTGATCGCAGGCGCGATGCTGGGCAGTTCGCTGCTGTTCGGCCATCAGAAGCCCTATGCCGAGAAAACGTCCGCATATGAATGTGGTTTCGAGGCATTTGACGACGCACGTCATCAGTTTGACGTGCGGTTCTATCTGGTTGCAATTCTTTTCATCATTTTCGATCTCGAGGTTGCATTCCTTTTTCCATGGGCGCTCAGTCTGTCACGGATCGGGTGGTTCGGATTCCTGTCCATGATGGGCTTTCTGGGTGTTCTGGTGGTTGGCTTCATCTATGAATGGAGCAAGGGCGCGCTGGACTGGGATTGAACATGACAAGGGGAGGCGCACCAATGGGCCATGACATATCCGGGCCGGACCGGCCCGCTGACAGCATTGCCTGGAACCGCGAAATGCTGCCGCCGGGGGCGGAACAGGATGCGGTAATCAAGGGCATTACCGGGGAAATTACCGAAAAGGGCTTTGTGGTCGCCAATCTTGATAAATTGGTGAACTGGGGGCGCACCGGAAGCCTGTGGCCCATGTCCTTCGGGCTGGCGTGCTGCGCGGTGGAAATGATTCACGCCTACATGCCGCGCTACGATCTGGACCGCATGGGGATCATCCCGCGCGGGTCGCCCCGCCAGTCGGATGTCATGATCGTGGCGGGTACGCTGACCAACAAGATGGCACCCGCCCTGCGCCGGGTTTACGATCAGATGGCCGAACCGCGCTGGGTTATTTCCATGGGATCCTGCGCCAATGGCGGCGGGTATTATCATTATTCCTATTCCGTGGTGCGCGGCTGCGACCGGATCGTGCCGGTTGATGTGTACGTGCCCGGCTGCCCCCCGACGGCCGAGGCGCTGATTTATGGAATTCTGCAATTGCAGAAGAAAATTCGCAGGACAGGGACAATACGCCGTGGCTGATCCACAAAATGCTCCCGTAGCGGCGGCGGCCATGCCGGGCGTGGTGTCCGGTGGGCTGGGGGTTATCGCCTTCCGTCTGTCCACCACGGTTCCGGGCATCATTTCCGCCGGTATTGAAAAGGGCGAACTGGTGGTGCAGACCACGCGCGACCGGCTTGCGGCGCTCATGCTCATGCTGCGTGACGACCCGCGTTACGCCTGTGAACAGGTCATGGATGTATGCGGCGTGGACTTTCCCGACCGTGCCGAACGGTTCGACGTGGTCTACAACCTGCTGTCCGTCACCCATAACCACCGCATCCGCGTGATCGTGACAACGGATGAGACCAGCCCCGTGCCGTCCATGCACCGGCTCTGGCCCGCCGCCACGTGGTGGGAGCGGGAATGCTACGACATGTTCGGCATCCTGTTCACCGACCAGCCCGACCTGCGCCGCATCCTGACGGATTACGGGTTCGAGGGGTACCCGCTGCGCAAGGACTTCCCCCTGACCGGGTATGTCGAAATGCGTTATGACGAGGAGCGGCGGCAGGTTGTCTATGAGCCGGTCGATCTGGTGCAGGATTTCCGTAATTTCGATTTTGAATCGCCCTGGGAAGGTATCCTGACGCTGCCCGGCGACGAAAAGGCGCATGCGGACCGCCAGAATTTGAAACGGCAGGGATAGGCGACAGATGAGCGATAGCGACGTAACCCTTCGCAGCGATGTGGCTGTTCCGGATTCACTCCTGCCGGAGGACGACAAGGGCGAAGTAAAGCGGCATGTGGTGGAGATCGACTCCCACGCGGTCAATTTCGGCCCGCAGCACCCATCCGCGCATGGTGTGCTCCGGCTGGTGCTGGAAATGGAGGGCGAAGTCGTCGCCCGCGCCATTCCGCATGTCGGCCTGTTGCATCGCGGCACGGAAAAGCTGATCGAGTACAAGACGTACCCGAAGGCGCTGCCGTATTTTGACCGGCTCGATTATGTCTCCCCGATGTGTGAGGAGCATGCCTTCGCGCTGGCGGTTGAAAAGCTGCTGGGTATCGAGGCCCCGGATCGCGCCCGCTGGATCCGGGTCATGTTCGCCGAGATCACCCGCATCCTGAACCATATCCTTAACGTGACGGCGCTGGGGCTGGATTGCGGTGCGCTGACACCGGCGCTGTGGGGATATGAAGAGCGCGAAAAACTGATGGAGTTTTACGAGGCCGTATGCGGCGCGCGCTTTCATGCCAACTACTTCCGTCCCGGTGGTGTCGCACGCGATCTGCCCGCCGGGCTGGAGGAGCGTATTGCCGACTGGGCGCGCACTTTCCCCCAGTGGATCGACGATCTGGAATCGCTGCTGACGGGCAATCGCATCTGGAAACAGCGCACAGTCGGTATCGGCGTGTTCACCACCGAACAGGCGCTGGCCTGGGGCTTCAGCGGTCCCTGCCTGCGCGCATCGGGCGTGCCATGGGACCTGCGGCGCAGCCAGCCATATGACAATTACGACAAGGTGCAGTTCAACGTACCGGTGGGGCGGCAGGGCGACTGCTATGACCGTTACCTGATCCGTGTGGCGGAACTGCGTGAGAGCGTGCGCATCATCAACCAGTGCCTGGAGCAGATTCGCCCCGGCCCGGTGAAGGTGCAGGATCACAAGATCTCGCCACCGCCACGCCGTGAGATGAAACGCTCCATGGAAGCGCTGATCCATCACTTCAAGCTCTTTACCGAAGGCTATCACGTGCCGCCGGGCGCCACTTACACCACGGTCGAAACCCCCAAGGGGGAGTTTGGCGTGTATCTGGTGGCCGATGGCAGTAACCGGCCGTACCGCTGCAAGATCCGGCCCACGGGTTTTGCCCATCTCCAGGCAATCGACGAAATGTCGCGTCGGCACATGCTGGCTGATGCCGTAGCCATTATCGGATCACTTGATCTGGTGTTTGGCGAGATTGACAGGTGACCAAAATGTCCGTCCAGTCCGACGCGCCCCAGGGCGTGGAACCGACCCATTTCGCATTTGACGAGGAAAGCGAACGGCAGATCGCTACGATCCTTGCCAAGTATCCGCCCGAGCGCAAGGCGAGCGGCACGCTGCCGCTGCTCTATGTGGTGCAGAACCAGATGGGGCGTACCACGGGAAGTGCGTGGGTGCCCCGTATTGCCATGGATGTCGTGGCGGCGCGGCTTGAGGTGGCGCCGATCCGTGTTTATGAGGTCGCGACCTTCTATTTCATGTTCAATACCCAGCCGATTGGCCGCTACCATCTGCAGGTATGCACCACCACGTCATGCTGGCTGCGTGGCTCCGATGATGTCACCGCCGCCTGCAAGGCCGCCACGGGCATCAGCAATTTTGGTGAAACCAGCAAGGACGGCCTGTTCACCCTGACCGAGGTCGAATGCCTTGGCGCCTGCGCCAATGCGCCGGTCCTGCAGGTTGACAATGATTATTACGAGGATCTCGACGGTCCGCGCACCCACGAACTGATCGAGGCGCTGCGTCGCGGTGAACGGCCCCCGGCCGGCTCCACCACCGGACGCATGACGTCGGCCCCGGCGGGTGGGCGCAAGGTGCTGGTCGGTGACGCGGCGCAGAAGCCGCAGGGGCAGGGGTAGGATCATGCTTCAGGACAAGGACCGCATCTTTACCAACCTGTATGGTCAGAACGACTGGAAACTGGCGGGTGCGCGCGCACGCGGCGACTGGGACAATACGGCCGCCATTCTGGCCCGTGGGCCTGATGCCATCATTAACGAGATGAAGGCTTCCGGGTTGCGTGGGCGTGGCGGGGCAGGCTTTCCCACCGGCGTCAAATGGTCGTTCATGCCCAAAAAGAACGATGGTCGGCCGCATTACCTCGTCATCAATGGTGATGAGTCGGAGCCGGGTACCTGCAAGGACCGCGAAATCCTGCGCCATGACCCGCACAAGCTGGTGGAAAGCGCGCTGATCGCTTCCTTCGCCATGGGCGCGCATGCGGCCTATGTCTATATCCGCGGTGAGTTCTATAACGAGGCCGAACATCTCCAGGTCGCGATTGACGAAGCCTATGCCGCGGGCCTGATCGGCAAGAACGCCTGCGGTTCGGGGTGGGATTTCGATTTCTACATCCATCGCGGCGCGGGTGCGTATATCTGCGGCGAGGAAACGGCCCTGCTGGAAAGCCTTGAGGGCAAGAAGGGCCAGCCGCGCATGAAGCCGCCCTTTCCCGCGGCGATGGGCCTGTATGGTTGTCCCACTACGGTCAACAATGTGGAAAGCATCGCGGTTGCCGCCACCATCCTGCGTCGCGGCGCGGCATGGTTCGCCGGGCTGGGGCGCCCCAACAATGCGGGCAGCAAGCTCATGGCCATATCGGGCCATGTGAACACGCCCTGCGTGTTTGAAGAAGAACTTGGCGTTCCGATGAAGGAAATCATCGAAAAGCATGGCGGTGGCGTGCGCGGCGGGTGGGATAACCTGCTGGCGGTCATCCCCGGTGGCTGTTCGGTGCCCATGTTGCCGCGTTCGGTCTGCGATACGGTGCTGATGGATTATGACAGCCTGCGCGCCGAAGGTTCCGGCCTTGGCACCGGATGCATGATCGTGATGGACAAGTCCACGGACATCATCGCGGCCATCGCGCGGTTCTCCAAGTTCTTCAAGCATGAAAGCTGCGGGCAGTGCACCCCGTGCCGCGAAGGTACCGGCTGGATGATGCGGATTATGGACCGCATGGTCGAAGGCCGCGCCGAGATCGAGGAAATCGACATGCTCGAGCAGGTGACCCGTCAGGTGGAGGGGCACACCATCTGCGCGCTGGGTGATGCGGCGGCCTGGCCGATCCAGGGGCTGATCCGTCGTTTCCGCCCGGTGATGGAAGAGCGCATCCGCGCCTACAAGGTGGCGCATGGCAGTGGCCGGAGCGTGCAGGTGCCGGCTGGCATGGTTGAAGCTGCGGAGTAGGAACAGTGGTGAAAGTAACCGTTGACGGTATCTCGGTAGAGGTTCCCCCAGGTTCCAGCGCCCTGCAGGCATGTGAGGCCGCAGGCAAGGAAATCCCGCGTTTCTGCTATCATGAGCGCCTCTCGGTGGCGGGTAACTGCCGGATGTGCCTGGTAGAGGTCGCGGGCGGGCGCAAGCCGGTCGCGTCGTGCGGGTTCCCGGTAAATGATGGCATGCAGATCTTCACCGATACCGAGGTGGTGCGTCGCGCCCGCCGCGCGGTGATGGAGTTCCTGCTGATCAACCATCCGCTCGATTGCCCGATCTGCGATCAGGGTGGTGAATGCGATCTGCAGGACCAGGCCTTCGGGTATGGCGCCGACCATTCCCGCTACCGTGAGAACAAACGCGCGGTCACGGATAAGTATCTTGGTCCGCTGGTAAAGACCGTGATGACGCGCTGCATCCAGTGCACGCGCTGCATCCGTTTTTCGACCGAGATCGCGGGCGTGCCGGAGCTGGGTGGTGTCTCGCGGGGTGAAAACCTTGAAATCACCAACTATGTCGAAAAGGCGCTGACCTCCGAACTGTCGGGCAACCTGATCGATGTCTGTCCCGTCGGGGCGCTGACCTCGCAGCCTTATGCGTTCACGGCGCGGTCATGGGAACTGAAGCGTACGGACTCCATCGACGTATGCGATGCGGTCGGCACAAACATCGTCATGCATGCGCGCGGCGCAAGCGTGCTGCGTATCGTGCCGCGCATCAATGACGAGGTGAATGAGGAATGGCTGGCCGACAAGGGGCGCTTTGTCGTTGACGGTTTCCGCCGTCGCCGCCTTGACCGCCCATGGGTGCGGGTGGATGGCAAGCTCCAGCCCGCAAGCTGGCAGGACGCCTTCGCCACCATCGCAACCCGGCTGAAGGATGTGCCGGGCCAGCGTATCGGTGCGATCGCGGGCGACATGTGCGATGCCGAGAGCATGATGGCGCTGAAGGATCTCATGGAGACATTGGGGTCCGGCAACATCGACTGCCGGCAGGACGGGGCGAAATACGATACGTCCCGCCGCGATTTCTACACCTTCAATACCGGCATCACCGGGATTGAGGAGGCGGATGCCCTGCTGATCGTGGGGTCGATCCCCCGGCAGGAAGCGCCCGTGCTCAATGCCCGCATCCGCAAGCGTTATCTGGCGGCCGGGCGCGGCGGCTTTCCCATCGCCATGATCGGCGCGCCCAATGCCGACCCGACCTATGCGGCCGAGGTGCTGGGGAACGGGCCGGACACGCTGGCGGCCCTGGCCGCTGGCAAGCTGCCGTTCGCCGATGTGCTGGCCAAGGCGAAAAAGCCGATGATCATCGTGGGGCATGGCGCGCTGACCCGTCCCGACGGACAGGCCATAGCGCGCGCGTGCTGGGAGCTGGCGGCGCAGGTGGGCGCAATCACCCCGGACTGGCACGGTTTCAATGTCCTGCATGTGGCCGCCAGCCGCGTGGCGGGGCTGGACCTTGGTTTCCTGCCCGGCCCGAAGGGTCGCGACGTGGCGGGCATGCTCAAGGGCGGGGTGGATGTGCTGTGGCTGCTGGGCGCGGATGAGTTCCCGACCGACCAGATCGGGCCGAAGACCTTTGTGGTCTATCAGGGCCATCATGGCGATGCGGGTGCGGCGCGGGCGGATGTGATCCTGCCGGGCACGCTTTATGCCGAAAAGCCCGGCACTTACACCAATACCGAGGGCCGGGTGCAGCAGGCGTTCCGCGCCGTCATGCCCCCGGGAGACGCCCGGGAAGACTGGCGTATCCTGCGGGCCTTTTCCGAAGTCGCGGGCCGCAAGCTGCCTTATGACACGCTGGAGGCCCTGCGCGCGCGCCTGGTGCAGGCCAATCCCGTATTCGGGCAGGCGGAGTGGAACCGCCATGGCACGTCGGATACCGCTTCCCCGCAGGCGGGCAAGGTTCCGGTATCGAACGCGCCGTTCCGGCCGGTCATTGCCGATTATTACCTGACCCATGCCGTGTGCCGTGCAAGCCCGACCATGGAAACCTGTTCGGGGGTTTACGTGCACCCCGCCATTGAGGCTGCGGAGTAGGTAGATGGCTTATTTCTTTTTTCACACCCTTATCGGCCAGCTCCTGCTGATCGTGCTTGAATCACTGGCGGTGCTCGCGCCCCTGTTGCTGGGCGTGGCGTATCTTACACTGGCGGAACGCAAGGTGATGGCCGCCATGCAGTTGCGCAAGGGGCCGAATGTGAACGGCCCGTTCGGCGTGCTGCAGGCCTTTGCCGACGCGATCAAGATGCTGACGAAGGAGACGGTCATCCCATCGGGCGCGAACCGGATGCTGTTCCTGTTCGCACCGTTCCTGACCTTCTCGCTGGCCATGATCGCCTGGGCGGTCATCCCGACGGGTAACGGGCTGGCGATCGCCAATATCAATGTGGGTATCCTGTACCTGCTGGCGATTTCGTCGCTGGGTGTTTACGGCATGCTGATCGCGGGCTGGGCGTCCAATTCCAAATACGCCTTTCTGGGCGGGCTGCGTTCAGCCGCGCAGATGGTGTCCTACGAGGTCTCGATCGGTCTGGTGATCGTGTCGGTCCTGCTGGCGGTGGGAAGCCTGAACCTGAACGACATTGTGCTGGCGCAGCGCCACGTCTGGTTCTGTCTGCCCATGTTCCCCATGTTCATCGTGTTTTTCATCTCCGCGCTGGCCGAGACGAACCGTGCTCCGTTCGATCTGCCCGAAGGTGAGAGTGAACTGGTCGCGGGCTTTTTCGTCGAATATTCGGCACTTGCGTTCGGCCTGTTCTTTCTGGGTGAATACGCGAACATGTTCCTTATGTCGGGCATGGTCAGCATCCTGTTCCTCGGGGGGTGGCTGCCGCCGCTGGGGATCGCACCCCTGACGTGGATACCGGGGCCGCTGTGGCTGATCGCCAAGATCCTGTTCTGCCTGTTTGTGTTCATCTGGGTCCGCGCGACATTCCCCCGCTTCCGTTATGACCAGCTCATGCGGCTGGGCTGGAAGGTGTTCCTGCCTTTCTCGCTGGCGTGGATGGTGCTGAGCGCGGGATTCCTGATGGTTACGGGCCTTCTGCCCGGAGGAGCAGGTTAATGGGAAAGTTAAGCAAAACCGCCCGCTCCATGCTCCTGTCCGAACTGGTGGCGGGCATGAGCGTGACATTTCGGGCGATGTTCAAGCCAAAGGTCACGATCAACTACCCGTATGAAAAGGGTGTGCTTTCGCCCCGCTTCCGTGGGGAGCATGCGCTGCGGCGCTACCCCAACGGGGAAGAACGCTGCATTGCGTGCAAGCTGTGCGAGGCGACGTGCCCGGCGGAAGCCATAACCATCGAGGCCGAACCGCGCGATGACGGCTCACGCCGCACCACGCGCTACGACATTGATATGACCAAGTGCATCTATTGCGGCCTGTGCGAGGAAGCCTGCCCGGTCGATGCGATTGTCGAAGGGCCGAATTATGAATTCGCGACCGAAACCCGCGAAGAACTTATGTACAACAAGGACAAGCTCCTGGCCAATGGCGACCGCTGGGAAAGCGTTCTCGCCCGCAGGCTCGAGCTTGATGCCCCATACCGCTGACATTGCACGGCCGCCCCGGCGCAGGCCGTGGCCGCCATGCCAGCAGGAGGAAACATCCATGCGGCAGGAAGCTCACCCATGATGACCCAAATCGTCTTTTATGTTTTCGCGGCGGTTCTGGTTCTGTCCGCCACCATGGTGGTGTGTGCCCGTAACCCGGTGCATTCGGTGCTGTTCCTCATACTGGCGTTTTTCAATGCGGCGGGACTGTTCCTGATCGCGGGGGCCGAATTCCTGGCCATGACGCTGATCATCGTCTATGTCGGCGCGGTCGCGGTTCTTTTCCTGTTCGTCGTCATGATGCTGGATGTCCGCTTCGCGCAGATGCGCGAGGGCATGCAGCGTTACGCCCCCATCGGGGCGGCGGTTGGTGGCGTGCTGCTGGTGGAACTGCTCATGGCGTTCGCTCACTGGCGGGTCGCGGGCAATATCGGGCAGATCAGGCATCTTGTGCCCTCATCCCCCACGCGGACCAATACCGCTGCCCTGGGTGACGTGATCTATACCCACTATATTTTCCTGTTCCAGGCATGTGCCCTTGTCCTGCTGGTGGCCATGATCGGTGCGATCGTGCTGACCCTGCGCGACCGGCCCACGGGACGCAGGCAGAACATCGACCGCCAGCACGATCGTGTGCCGCAGGATTCCCTTGAAATGTTGCAGGTGCCGCTGGGTGCCGGGGTCGCGGCCCAGGGTGGCTTCCTGCGCCCACGTGACTCCTACGATGTGGCGGCCGTGCCCGGAACCTACGGGACCGAGGCCTGGCGCCAGTGCGAGGCGGCGGAAGAAAGACAGACCGCCCTGGTGGTTGTGGCGCCGGTGGACGGGACGAAAGGACAGGACAATGGATAACGCGATTGAGGGGATTGGCCTTGCGCCATACCTGAGTGTGGGCGCGATCCTGCTGGTTCTGGGGGTGTTCGGCATTTTCCTGAACCGCAAGAACGTCATCATCATCCTGATGTCGATCGAGCTGATCCTGCTTTCGGCCAATATCAATTTCGTGGCGTTTTCAGCGGCGACCGGCGATCTGTCGGGGCAGGTGATGACCCTGTTCGTGCTGACCATCGCGGCGGCGGAATCCGCCATCGGGCTGGCTATTGTCACGGTCTATTTCCGTAATCGCGGCTCGATCGAAGTCGACGACATTACGATGATGAAGGGGTAAGGGAAAATGCAGATGGCATCCCTCCTGTTCGAGGTGGCGGTGTTCGCGCCCCTTATCGGGTTCCTCGTCGCCGGTGGCTTTGGCCACCTGATGGGTGACGGCGCGGCACGACTGACCACCATCGGGCTCATGACCTGTGCGGCGCTGTCGGCGATCGGTGTGCTGGGCTTCGAGATGGGTGGCGGCATGAACACGGTCATCGTGCCCGTGGCCGAGTGGATCCACGCGGCGGGCTTTACGGCGGACTGGCAACTGCGCATGGATGCGCTGTCGGTCAGTCTGGTGGCCATGGTGACCGTGGTCTCGCTGCTGGTCCATGTGTACAGCGTTGGCTACATGGCGCATGAGAGCGCGCCGGTGTACCGGTTCTTCTCCTACCTGTCGCTGTTCACGTTCGCGATGCTCATGCTGGTGACGTCGGACAACCTGCTCCAGCTCTTTTTCGGGTGGGAAGGGGTTGGTCTCGCCAGTTACCTGCTGATCGGCTACTGGTATGACCGTCCTTCCGCAGCGCAGGCGGCAATCAAGGCGTTTGTCGTCAACCGCGTGGCGGACCTGTTTTTCCTTGTCGGCATTTCGCTCATCTTCATCCGTTTCGGCAGCGTGTCCTACGATGACATTTTTGCCGACATCCCCGCGCATGTGAATGATACGTTCCATCTGTTCGGTACGCATCCGCTGCTGGAGGTGATCGCGACACTGCTGTTTATCGGCGCGATGGGTAAGTCGGCCCAGCTGTTCCTGCACACCTGGCTGCCGGATGCGATGGAAGGGCCTACCCCGGTTTCCGCCCTGATCCATGCGGCCACGATGGTCACGGCCGGTGTCTTCCTTATGGTGCGGATGTCGCCGCTGGTGGAACTGGCGCCCGTCACGCGCGACCTGATCGTGCTGATCGGTGGCACCACCAGCTTCTTCGCCGCCACTGTCGGGCTGGTACAGCCGGACATCAAGCGCAGCATCGCCTATTCCACCTGTTCGCAGCTTGGCTACATGTTCGTGGCGGTCGGGGTCGGGGCCTATCAGGCTTCCATGTTCCACCTGACCACGCATGCCTTTTTCAAGGCGCTGCTGTTCCTGGGGGCGGGCTGTGTGATCCATGCCGTGCATGACGAGCAGAACATGTTCCGCATGGGCGGGCTGTGGCGCAAGATCCCGCTGACCTATGCGGGCATGTGGATCGGCAGTCTTGCCCTGGCCGGTATCTTCCCGTTTGCGGGTTACTGGTCGAAGGATGCGATCCTGGAAGCCGCGTGGATGTCCGATAGCGCCATGGGGCATTACGGCTGGGTCATGGGGTGCCTTACCGCCTTCCTGACCGCGCTGTATAGCTGGCGGCTGATCTTCCTGGTCTTCCATGGCAAACCCCGTGATGAACATCTGTATGAGGGCGCGCATGAAAGCCCGCCATCCATGATGCTGCCGGTCGTCCTGCTGTCCTTTGGCGCGGTTGTGGCGGGTGTGGCGCTGGAGCCGCTGTATATCGGTGCGCATCAGGCCGCGTTCTGGAATGGGGCGATCGCCAGCATTCCCGGTCACGACGTGATTGCCCGGCTTGAACAGACACCGGGGCTTATCGCGCTGGTGCCGACCATTGCCGCCGTTCTGGGCATCGGGGTGGCTTATGTATGCTACATCGCAAGCCCCGGTATCCCGGCGGCAATGGCCCGCAGCCTGCGCCCGGTGTACCTGTTCCTGTTGAACAAGTGGTATTTCGATGAGCTGTATGACGCCGTGATCGTGCGCCCCTACCGCGCGCTGGCGCGTGTGCTGTGGAAAGGCGCGGATGAAGGTGTGGTCGAGGGCATACCCGAAGGGCTGGCCCGCCTTACGTCCGGTACGGCCGGGCAGGCCGTGCGGATCCAGACGGGCTCCATCGCGGTTTATGCCTTTTCCATGTTGATCGGCCTGGTGGTTCTGCTGTCCACCATGCTGTTTTCCCGCTAACCCCAAGGATGTCAGGGCCACTACCAATGAACTGGACACTTGCTCTGCCCGAAATCGTGCTGGCCCTGTCCGGGCTGGCCATCCTGCTTGCCGGGGTGATGCAAAAGCGCGGGCAGGCTTTCTTCTCCTGTGCGATGATGACGCTGCTGGCCTTTGTCGTCACGGGCATCCTTGTCGTCATGTCGCCTGATGGCACCGGCTACGGCCATGTTTTTGTCAATGACGGTTTTGCCCGCTTCATGAAGGTGCTGAGCCTGAGCGGTGCGGCGCTGTCACTGGTGCTGAGCGTGGGCTATGCGCGGGAAATGGAGATCGACAAGTTCGAATTCCCGATCCTGATCCTGTTCTCCACGCTGGGGACCATGATCATGGCCTCCTCCGGCAACCTCATGACGCTGTTTGTCGGGCTGGAACTTTCCTCGCTGTCCATCTACATCCTGTGCGCCTTCGCACGGGACCGGGTTACGGCGGCGGAGGCGGGGCTCAAGTATTTCGTGCTTGGGTCGCTGGCGTCGGGCATCCTGCTTTATGGTATTTCGCTGGCTTACGGCTTTGCCGGAACGCTGGAATATGCCGGGTTGCAGCAGGCCGTGCGCGGTAGCGCCGTGCTGCCCGCCGGGCTGATGGTTGGCATCGTGTTCGTGCTGGTGGGGCTGTGCTTCAAGCTGTCCATGGTGCCGTTCCATATGTGGACGCCCGATGTCTACCAGGGGGCGCCGACACCGGTTACCTCCTACATGGCCGGTGCGCCCAAGATCGCGGCCTTCGCCGTGCTGCTGCGGGTCATGGCCGGACCGTTTGGCAGCATGACGCCGCAATGGCAGCTGCTGATCGAGGTGGTGTCCGCCGCGTCCATGGTGTTCGGTTCGCTGGCCGCCATTCCTCAGGTGAACATCAAGCGGCTCATGGCCTATTCCTCCATCGGGCATATGGGGTACGCCATGATCGGCATGGCCGCGGGTACGGCTGAGGGCACGCGGGGCACGCTGGTCTATCTTGTGACCTACCTGTTCATGAATGTCGGCGCCTTTGCCGGTATTGTCGCCATGCGCCGCAAGGGGCGCGAGGTCTCGCGCATCAGCGACCTGGCGGGGCTGGGGCGTACGGACCCCGGCATGGCGCTGGCCATGGCGGTGTTCATGTTCAGCATGGCGGGCGCGCCGCCGCTGGCGGGCTTCTTCGGCAAGCTCATGGTGTTCTATTCCGCGATCAATGCGCAGCTTTACGGGCTGGCGGCGATCGGTATCATCAGCAGCGTGATCGGGGCGTATTATTATATCCGTATCGTCAAGGTCATGTTCTTTGATGCGGCGGCTCCCGCGCTGGACCGTTCGCCTGTTTCCGTTTCGTTCGTATCGGTCGGGATGGGGCTGGTGACCGTGTTCTTCATGGTCGGGCTTGGCCCCGTCTCCACGGCGGCGCAGGCTGCGGCCGCCGCCCTGTTCAGGTAACATATGCCAGATATCCCGGCCGCTTCCTCCGCCATCCTGCTTCCCCGCGCATGCGGGGATGCATGGCGGCTGGAAGTGCATGACCGGCTGGGATCAACTTCCGACCTGTGCAAGACCCGGCTGGAAGCGGGGGAGGGCGCGAATGGTGTCGCGATCCTCGCACTGGAACAGACAGCCGGACGCGGCAGCCGGGGGCGTGAATGGGCCGACCCGGGGGGCAATCTCGCCCTGTCCATCATGCTGACAGGGCAGGGGACGAGCGTGCCCGTGGGGCTGTGGCCCTTCATTGCCGGACTGGCGCTGTATGACTCCGTGGCCCGTTTCCTGCCCACGGATGAAATGCTGGAACTCAAATGGCCTAATGACCTGCTGCTGGCGGGCCGCAAGATGGCGGGTATCCTGATCGAGACCGGGACCACGGCGGATGTGGCGTGGCAGGTGATCGGGATTGGCGCCAACCTGCGGCAGGCCCCGCTGATCGCGGGCCGTGAACTGGCCTGCCTGGCGGATTATGGGCCTG
This sequence comes from Komagataeibacter sp. FNDCR2, assembly GCF_021295395.1. Classification (NCBI taxonomy): domain Bacteria; kingdom Pseudomonadati; phylum Pseudomonadota; class Alphaproteobacteria; order Acetobacterales; family Acetobacteraceae; genus Komagataeibacter; species Komagataeibacter sp. FNDCR2. The sequence continues at coordinate 1,029,348 of NZ_JAIWOU010000001.1, read as the reverse complement.
ACGTTCCGGCTGCGCCCGTGATGGCCCGGGCTTTGCTGCAGGAACTGGATACATGGCTGCTTCGTTACGCTACCAGTGGATTTGACGCGATCCGTACCGCATGGCTGGAACGCGCGCATCCGGTTGGCACACCTATTGGCGTAAGGGCGGGAAACCAGCAGTTCAGTGGTCATTTTTATGGTCTGGCCGACGATGGCATCCTGCTGCTGCAAACGCCATCCGGCCTGCGGCGTGTCGTAACGGGGGAAGTGCTGCTGTCCCCTGTGGGACAAGAATAATCGGGGCGGACCGAGGAAAGAGATTTAAGTTCGCGGGATTACATGATAATCCCGTGCAAGAATTAGTAGCGTCGGCCTGAAAGCCTGCGTGGTGTTGAACGCCATTTCCAGCCATCCGATCCATCCGGTGGGGCATGGGGAAGTGAGCCGGGTCCACCGTGCAGGTCAGGCCACATGTCGGCAACGGGCTGGCGACGAACGGGATTACTGGCCTGAATGGGCTGACAACAGGGCATGCCATTCGACACGGAGCAGGCGTTCCGCGTCCATTTTTTCGAATCCATCTCAAAGCATCTCAATAGAAACAGGACTTCTTGATGAATGATATAACAGGCGTTTCATTCCTTCCGCTGGGCGGAACAGGCGAAATTGGCATGAACCTCAACCTCTACCGGCAGGGAGAGGCATGGCTTGCGGTTGACTGCGGTATCGGCTTCAGCGGCAACGACACGCCGGAGGCGGAGATTCTCCTGCCGGATCCGGTCTTCATCGCCGAACGCAAAAAGGCGCTGGCCGGGCTTGTCGTCACCCATGCGCATGAGGACCATCTGGGCGCCATCGCCCATCTGTGGCCGCAACTGGGCTGTCCGGTTTACGTGACGCCGTTCGCCGCCGCCGTGCTGCGGCGCAAGCTGGGCGAGGCGCAGTTGCTCCAGCAGGTGCCGATCCATGTCGTGGCGCCGGGCAGTGCGTTTACCGTTGGTCCGTTCGACCTGCGCTTCATTTCCGTGACCCATTCGGTGCCCGAGTCGCAGTCGCTGGTGCTGCGCACGCCGCAGGGTATCATCATCCATACAGGCGACTGGAAGATCGACCCCAACCCGCAGGTGGGGCCGCCAACCGACCTTGAAACCTTCGCCGCGCTGGGGCGCGAGGGTGTGCTGGCCATGGTGTGTGACAGCACCAATGTCCGGACCGAGGGGCCTTCCGCGTCGGAAGCGGATGTGCGGCGCGAAATGACCCGCCTGATCGCCTCGCTTGAGGGGCGGATCGCGGTGACGTGCTTCGCCAGTAACGTGGCGCGTGTGGAAACGCTGGCCAAGGCCGCGCATGCGGCGGGTCGCAAGGTGGCCGTGGTGGGGCGCAGCCTGCGCAACCTGGAGGTCGCGGCGCGCGAATGCGGTTATCTGTCCGACGTGCCGCCCTTCCTGTCCGAACAGGAGGCGAATTCCGTTCATGAGGACCAGATCCTCCTGATCGTGACGGGTAGCCAGGGTGAACCGCGTTCCGCCCTGTCGCGCATTGCGTCCGACACCCACCCCAACATCTCGCTGGGTGAAAACGATACGGTCATCTACAGCAGCCGCATGATCCCCGGCAACGAGCAGGCGGTGATCCAGGTGCAGGACAACCTGACCCGTCGTGGCGTGCAGGTGATTACGGACAAGGATCATCTGGTGCATGTATCGGGCCACGCCACGGGTGGCGATGTGCGCATGCTGTATGACCTTGTGCGTCCGCGCTTTCTCATTCCCGTGCATGGTGAGTGGCGTCACCTGACCGCCAATGCCGCCATTGCGCAGGAACTCGATATCGAGCCGGTCCTGCTGGAGGATGGTGACATCCTTGATATCCGCGCCAATGGCGTGGAGGTGGGCGATACCGCGCCGACCGGGCGGCTGGTGCTGGATGGCGGCCGTATCCTGCCCATGAACGGGGGTGTGCTGTCGGCCCGGCGGCGCATGCTGTTCAATGGCATGGTGCTGGGCAGTTTTGCCGTGGACGATGAAGGTTACCTGATCGGTGACCCGAAGGTCAGCGCGCCCGGCCTGCTGGATATGGAAGACCCCGAAACCCTGCGCATCACGGAAGAATTCGGCAATGCGCTGGATGAAATTCCCGATGAACTGCGCGCGAACGACGCGACCTTCCGCGAGGCCGCGAAAACCGCCCTGCGCCGGGCGCTGGGCCGCAAGCTGCAAAAGCGCCCGCTGGTGGATGTGCACCTGCTGCGCGTCTGACCACGGCGCACAGGGGCCGGAAATGATTATGGCAGGAAGCGGCTGACCGTTTCCTGCCATTTTTATTTGGTACGTTTTCCCTAAACCCGGCGTCTTTTACGCAACCAGATTTGCCCGCGCACATTAGCCCTGCCACGGTGGGGCGGCTACTCCCCCTCACGCGGATGTTTACACCATGGGGGCGGGAAGCCATCACGCTTTGGTGTGGCGGGAATGTGGGGGGCGCACATGCCCCATTCCACGCGGGTTCCGATTGGTCTAGGGTCCGTCGCATCACTGGTTCCCCTACTTCAAGGTTCATACGGATATGCGTCTGTCCCGCAGTTTTCTGCCTACCCTCAAGGAAAATCCGGCCGAGGCCCAGATTACCTCGCACCGGCTCATGCTGCGTGCGGGCCTGATCCGCCAGACTGCCGCGGGCATCTACGCCTGGCTGCCGGCCGGATGGCGGGTCTTGCAGAATATCGCGGAAATCGTGCGCCAGGAACAGAACGCCGTGGGCGCGCAGGAACTGCTGATGCCCACCCTCCAGTCCGCCGAGCTGTGGAAGCGGTCGGGGCGTTATGACGCCTATGGCCCGGAAATGCTGCGCATCCGTGACCGCCATGAGCGTGACATGCTGTATGGACCGACCAATGAGGAAATGATTACCGACCTGTTCGGCCAGGTCATCAAGTCCTACAAGGAACTGCCGCAGGTTCTCTATCACATCCAGTGGAAGTTCCGTGACGAGGTGCGCCCCCGTTTTGGCGTGATGCGCGGGCGCGAATTCTACATGAAGGACGCCTACAGTTTCGATCTGGACTATGACTCCTCGGTCGATACCTACCGGCGGATGATGCTGGCCTATCTGCGCACGTTCCAGCGTCTGGGCGTGCGCGCCATCCCGATGCTGGCCGATACGGGGCCGATCGGGGGCGAGCTGAGCCATGAATTCCTGATCCTCGCCCCCACGGGGGAAAGTGGCGTGTTCTTTGACAGCGCGCTGGAGGAGCAGGACTGGCTGGGGCAGGATGTGGATATTGCCGACCGCCAGTCGCTGGAGCAGTTCTTCACGCGCATGACCTCGTTCTACGCCGCCACCGATGAAAAGCACGACACCGCCGCATGGGCGCAGGTTCCCGCCGCGCGCCAGCGCGAGGGACGGGGCATCGAGGTCGGGCACATCTTCCATTTCGGGCGCAAATATACCGAGTCCATGGACATCACGGTCAGCGGGCCGGATGGCGCGCCGCTATTCCCGGAAATGGGGTCTTACGGCATTGGCGTCTCGCGTCTCGTCGCCGCCATTATCGAGGCCAGCCATGATGAAAACGGCATCATCTGGCCCGAATCCGTCGCCCCCTTCCGCGCTGTGATCATCAACCTCAAGAGTGGCGACAGCGTATGTGACGCCATGTGCGAGAAGCTGTACGCCGCCGCCCCGGAGCATTTCCTATACGATGACCGCGCGGAACGCGCCGGCGCGAAGTTTGCCGATGCGGACCTGATGGGGCACCCGTGGCAGTTGATTGTCGGCCCGCGCGGGGCGAAGGATGGCAAGGTCGAGATCAAGAACCGCCGCACGGGTGAGCGCACCGAGGATACGCCCGAAGGCGCCCTGGCCCTTGTCATGAAAACACCGGGCTGATGTTCGGCCCCTTTGAGCGGATGGTCGCCGGGCGCTACCTGCATGCCCGGCGCGGGGAACGCTTCGTTTCCGTCATCGCGATCTTCTCGCTTGTGGGGATCGCGCTTGGCGTCGCAACACTCATCATCGTCATGTCGGTCATGAACGGGTTCAAGGCCGATCTGCTGGGGCGTATCCTTGGCCTGAACGGGGATCTGAGCGTGTACGGCATTTCCCGCACCATCAGCGATTATGATGATGTGGCGGCCCGCGTGCGCGGCGTGCCCGGCGTGGTCTCGGCGGCGCCCCTGGTGGAATCGCAGGTGCTGCTCAATTCGGGCAATTACAACGCGGGCGGGCTGGTGCGGGGCATGACCCGTCATGACCTGATCGGCCTGCATGAGGTTAGTGACAACCTTGTCGCGGGCTCCATGGATGATTTTGGCGATGACGACACCATCATCGTCGGCACCACGCTGGCCGAACGCGCGGGGCTGACCGTGGGCGGCAGGCTGACCCTTGTTTCGCCCCAGGGGGCGGCGACGGCCTTTGGCACCATGCCGCGCGTGCGCGCCTACCGTGTGGTGGGGATTTTTGATGCCGGGGTGAACGACTACAATGCCGGTTACGTCTTCCTGCCCCTGCATGCCGCACAGGTCTATTTCCAGTTGCCCGGACAGGTCACGCAGGTGCAGGTCATGACCCGGGATGCGGAAAATGTCATCCCGGTCCGTCAGGCCATTGAAAAGGCCATGAACGGCGATGTCCGCGTCATGGACTGGACGCAGAGCAACAACGCCTTTTTCGGCGCGGTGCAGGTGGAACAGAACGTGATGTTCCTGATCCTGACGCTGATCATCCTTGTCGCCGCGTTCAATGTGATTTCCTCGCTGATCATGATGGTCAAGGACAAGAGCGCCGATATCGCCGTGCTGCGCACGCTGGGGGCCACGCGGGGCGCGATCATGCGCATCTTCCTCATGTGCGGGGCGTCGGTCGGGGTGACGGGCACCGTGGTGGGCACGGGGCTGGGAATCGTGTTCTGCCTGAATATCGAGCATATCCGTCAGGTCCTGCAGCGCATCACCGGCACGGACCTGTTCAATGCCGAGGTGTATTATCTTGAACACCTGCCCGCCAAGCTGATCTGGTCGCAGGTGGCGGAGGTGATCGCGATGGCGCTTGCGCTCTCGCTGCTGGCCACGCTCTACCCATCATGGCGGGCCGCCAGAACCGACCCGGTGGAGGCCCTGCGCCATGAATGAGGTGGTCAACGCGCCCCCGCTGCGCCTTGATGGCGTGGCGCGGCGCTATATCAGCGGCGAGGAAACGCTCGATGTGCTGCGCGGGGCGGACCTTACCCTCCATCCGGGTGAGATCGTGGCGCTGGTCGCCCCTTCGGGCACGGGCAAGTCCACGCTCCTGCATCTGGCCGGGCTGTTGGAAAAACCGGATGCCGGGTGCGTCCTGCTGGCGGGACAGGACGCGGGCGCGCTGGCGGATCGGGAGCGCACACAGCTCCGGCGTGACCGGATCGGGTTCGTGTACCAGTTCCATCACCTGCTGGCGGAATTCAGCGCGCGGGAAAACGTCATGCTGCCGCAGATGATCGCGGGCGTCGCGCGGCGCAACGCCCGTGCGCGGGCGGATGAGCTGCTGGGCGCGTTCGGGCTGGAGCACAGGCTGGAGCACCTGCCCGGCAAGCTGTCCGGCGGCGAGAAGCAGCGCGTGGCCATTGCGCGCGCGCTGGCCAACCAGCCCCATGTGCTGCTGGCCGATGAGCCGACGGGCAATCTGGATGTCCATACGTCCGATGCTGTGTTCGACGCGCTGCTGGGCACCGTGCGGGCGCATGGCGTCGCAGCCCTGATCGCGACCCATAACATGGACCTTGCGCGACGGATGGACCGTGTTGTGACCCTGCGCGATGGGCAGGTCGTACCGTTGGAAGACGCACGGGGCGCGGGGTGACGGCCTGATCACCCGCGGTCTACGGTGTTGCCTCCATCATCCGATCGCTGCGGGCAGGACGGGAGAGGGACGTTCGGTTCAGGCGAATCAGGGGCGTGCCGGTGCGTGGGAGGCTTCAGCCTCCGGTTCGGGTCTGCGCCACAGGTCGGGTAATGCGTGGCCGTAATAAAACCCGCGCTTGAGTATGTTTTCCACCAGCCGCAGGCCAGGATTGGCCGCGAAATACAGCGCGCGTTCCAGTCCCGTGGTGGTGGGCGTGCTGGCAAAACGGGCATTACCGATATAGGAGGGGAATTTGTCGTTCTCCCGCGCCACTCCGGGCCAGACGCTCAGGGCGCCAAGGCCGGTTTTCCAAGGCTGTCCCATCAATGTGTCGATCGGGGTGGCCGTGTAATGCAGGCAACGCAGGATTTTGCGCGCACCAGACGGGCTGATCAGATAGGCATGGGCCCCGCCGGGTGTTGTGGAAATCCGGGTCAGCCAGTAATCGCGCCCCAGCGGGACAAGTTTGCGCTGCCGGCGGGTGGCGTGTTTCTCATCACCAAAAAAACGCACGAATTCCCATTTGTCGCGCCGGGCCATCAGGGCGCGTACGACATGGGGCCAGTCAGGGGAAAGAAGGACGTCGTCTTCCAGCACGATACACGGCGTGTCCTCGGTCGCGATCCGCTGTATGGCTTTTTTATGCGACAGCAGGCAGGCTATTTCCCCCGAATAGAGATCCTTGCCCATGAAAATCCGGCGTCTACGGCTATTATAGATCTCGTAATCGCGGTCGGTCAGGTCAAGGGCATCAACCGCGTCCCAGAATTCAAAATCCAGCCCAAGGCAGGTAAGTTGTAGCGTTAATGTCCGTCGGCGTTCTACAGCGCGCGGCAGGCTGATAATAATAATTGGTGGGAAAGTATATTCCTTATAGTTTTTTTTGTTATTCATTGTTGTTTAGTTCAATTATACACTATGAAATAATATTGCATAAGATCTATATGTGAACGAGCTTTACCACACAATATCAGTGCTGTCATTGCAAAAACAGGTATGTATTGCCGATTCATCACGGGTATCTAAAGCTGAAGCCAGCACTATTGTAAGGCTTCCCGCACAAAGGCCGCAACATGGGCTGTACGTATCATGGAATCCTTCGCCAGGCCATATCCCGTGGCATCGGATGCCCCGCCGGAACATGTCGGGGATGGTGTAAATCGGGCTGTCAGTAGGGTAGAGTGCCGACATGTCCCATGCCGATTTCATTCACCTGCGCGTCCATTCCGCCTATTCCCTCAGCCAGGGCGCCATCCGCGTGCCCGAACTGGTGGCGCTGGCGCATGACATGCACATGCCCGCCGTCGCGATCACCGATACGGGCAACATGTTCGGGGCGCTGGAATTCTCGCAATATTGCGGCAAGAAGGGCGTGCAGCCCATCATCGGCTGCCAGGTCGCCCTGCCGGCGCGTAGCGACAAGCCCGGCACCCCGGCCGAGCCGGTCGTGCTGCTGGCGCGCGACGCGCAGGGGCTGGCCAATCTCCAGATCCTGTCCTCCGCGGGCTTTCTGCAGCATGAGACGGATGAGCCGACGGTAAGCCTCGACCTGCTGTGCCAACATGCGGGCGGCCTGTTTTTGCTGACGGGCGGCAGCCGGGGCCCACTGTTCAACATGCTGGCCGAAGGGCAGGAGCCGGAAGCCACCCGCCTGATGGCCCGGCTGCATGAGGCATATGGGACCAACATGGCGGTTGAACTGCACCGCCACGGCCGCGCGGCCGAGCAGGCGGTGGAGCCGGGCATGATCGCCATGGCCGACCGCATGGGCCTGCCGCTGGTGGCCACGAATGAATGTTTCTTCCCCCGGCCGGATATGTACGAGGCGCATGACGCGCTGCTGTGCATCGCGCAGGGCCGTACCATGGCCGAGCGCGATCGCTGGCGCGTCACCCCCGAACACTGGTTCAAGCCGCCGGAGGTGATGCGCGAACTCTTCGCCGACCTGCCCGAAGCCTGTGACAATACGCTGGAAATCGCGCGGCGCTGCGCCGTGCAGGTGGAAACGCGCAAGCCGCTGCTGCCCATGTGCCCCAAGGTGCAGAAAGGCAGGACCGAGGACGAAACCCTGCGGAACATGGCCATCACCGGCCTTGGCCACCGCCTGTCACGCATGAAGGTGGATGAGGAGACCCGTAAAAAGTACGAGGAACGCCTGGCCTTTGAACTCGACATCATCGCGCAGATGGGCTTCCCCGGTTATTTCATGATCGTGGCCGACTTCATCCAGTGGGCCAAGGCGCATGACATTCCCGTGGGGCCGGGGCGTGGCTCGGGCGCGGGTTCGCTGGCCGCGTGGGCGCTGACCATTACCGATATCGACCCCATTCCCTTCAACCTGCTGTTCGAACGGTTCCTGAACCCCGAACGCGTGTCGATGCCGGATTTCGATATTGATTTCTGTCAGGACCGGCGTGATGAGGTGATCCGCTATGTCCGGCAGGAATACGGGCCGGACCGCGTGGCCCAGATTATCACGTTCGGTAAGCTGCAGGCCCGCGCCGCCGTGCGCGACGTGGGGCGCGTGCTGGGCCTGCCCTATGGCATGGTCAACCGCGTGGCGGAACTGATCCCCAACAACCCCGCGCAGCCGGTCACGCTCAAGGCCGCGATCGAGGGGGAGCCGCGCCTGCAGGAAATGCGCGACGAGGACGAAGCCATCCGCCGCCTGCTGGAAATCGGCCAGCAGCTTGAGGGCCTGTTCCGCCACGCCAGCACGCATGCCGCGGGCGTGGTGATCGGTGACCGCGAACTGGTGGAACTGGTGCCGCTGTACCGTGACCCGAAAAGCGAGATGCTGGTCACGCAGTACAACATGAAGTTCGTGGAGCAGGCGGGACTGGTCAAATTCGACTTCCTTGGCCTTACCACGCTTACCATCTTGCAACGCGCCGTGAAATTCCTGCATGGCATGGGCATAGAGGTGGATCTGTCGGCCCTGCCGCTGGATGATGCCCTGACATACGACATGCTGGCGCGTGGCGATACCGGCGGCGTGTTCCAGTTCGAAGGGGCGGGGATGCGCGATGTCCTCAAGCAGATGCGCCCGACCCGGCTGGAGGACCTGATCGCCGCCGTGGCGCTGTACCGCCCCGGCCCCATGGCCAATATTCCCGATTACTGCCGCCGCAAGCATGGCGAGGCATGGGAGCCCCCGCACGAGGAAATCCGCGATATCCTCGAAGAGACCTATGGCATCATGGTCTATCAGGAACAGGTGATGCAGATCGCCCAGAAAATGGCGGGCTACAGCCTGGGCGGGGCGGACCTGCTGCGGCGCGCCATGGGCAAGAAAATCCGCGCCGAGATGGACCGCCAGCGCGAAATCTTTACCGAAGGGGCGACGAAGCGCGGGATCGGGAGCGAGAAGGCGGCCGAGGTGTTCGACCTCATGGCCAAGTTCGCGGATTACGGGTTCAACAAATCCCATGCCGCCGCCTACGCGCTGGTGTCGTACCAGACCGCGTGGATGAAGGCGAACCACCCCGTCGCCTTCCTTGCCGCGTGCATGTCGCTGGCACGGGAAAAAACGGACAAGCTGGCCGCCCTGCGGCAGGAGGCCGAGCGGCTGGGCATTCGCGTGCTGCCGCCCGACATCAATGCCTCCGGACCTGATTTCACAGTTGAAAAACTGCCCGATGGCGTAACCTACGGCATCCGCTACGCACTGGCCGCGGTCAAGAAGGTGGGTTTGGGCGCGATGGAAAGCCTTGTCGCCCGGCGCGGCGACAGGCCGTTTACCGACCTTGAGGATCTGGCCGCCCGGCTTGACTCGCGGCAGGTCAACAAGATGCAGCTTGAAAACCTTGCCCGCGCGGGCGCGTTCGACACGATCCTGCCCAACCGGGCGCAGGCCTGCGGCGCGGCGGAAACCGTGATGCGCCGCGCGCAGGCCAATGCACAGGAAGCCGCCAGCGGCCAGATCGGCCTGTTTGGCGGTGGGGGGGGCGGACCGGCACAGCGTGAACCGCTACGCCTGCCCCGCACGGCGGACTGGCCTGAATTCGAGCGGCTGAACATGGAAGCCGACGCCATAGGCTTCCACCTGACCGGCCACCCGCTCGATTCCTATGGCCCGCTCATGCGCAGGCTGGGCGTTGTGCGCGCCACGGGGCTGGAAGCGGCGGCGCAGGCCGGGATCGGCCGGGTCAAGATCGCGGGCTGCGTGGTGGACCGCAAGGAGCGCCCCACACGCACCGGCAACAAGATGGCATGGGTGCGCCTGTCCGACGCCAGTGGCGGGTGTGAAGTCACCTTCTTTTCGGAGGTGCTGTCCCGCTCGCGTGAAATCCTCGCGGCAGGCAACGCCGTGGTGGTGAGTGCGGACCTGAAGCTGGAAGGCGAGGCCCTGCGCATTACCGCGTCCGATGTGATGGAGCTGGAACAGGCGGCGGCGGAGGCGGCGGCGGAACTGCGCATCTGGTTCGATCAGGCGGCGGCCCTTGAGCCGATCCGCGATGTGCTGCACGGCAATGGCGGCGGGCGCGGGCGGGTTATCCTGCTGCCATCCGTGGCCGAGACACGCGATGTGGAACTGACCCTGGCCGAGCGGTACCGCGTAACCCCGCGCGTGGCGCAGATGATCAAGGCGATCGAGGGCGTGGGTAGGGTAGAGCAGTTCTGAGGCGGTGGAACTGGATGATATGGCCATGAACCTTGCATGTATAAGCCTGTAATGTCATACGCTGTACCGGCAGGCGGTCCGCGCAGCGGGCCGGTCACGGGCCTGTCGTTTTCATCGTCCCTGTCGACGCAATGCCGGATACAGAATGGACCAGACCGTTTCAGTCAATAACCTGTCGCACCAGCATGTGACCTTTCCGGACGGATTACGTCTGGATTGTGGATTCCATCTGGCGCCGGTGGATGTGGCCTATCGCACCTACGGCACGCTATCCGACAGGCGGGACAACGCCATCCTTGTCTGCCACGCGCTGACGGGTGACCAGTACGTGGCCGACCCCCATCCGCTGACAGGCAAGCCCGGCTGGTGGAACCGCATGGTCGGCCCCGGGCTGCCCATCGACACGGACAGGTTTTTTGTCATCTGCGTCAACGTGCTGGGCGGGTGCATGGGGTCAACCGGCCCGCGCAGCCTGCACCGGCGCGAGGACGGGACGGAGGAGCCATGGGGCACCGCTTTCCCCGCCATCACCATCCGCGACATGGTGCGCGCCCAGAAACTGCTGATCGACCATATGGGCATTGACCGGCTTCTGGCCGTGGTGGGCGGCTCCATGGGGGGCATGCAGGTGCTGGAATGGACCGCGACGTATCCCGGCTGCGTGTTCGCGGCCATGCCGATCGCGACCTCTCCCTTCCACTCGGCCCAGAATATCGCATTCAACGAGGTCAGCCGCCAGGCCATCTTCGCCGACCCGCAATGGCATGGCGGCCGTTACTGGGAATGTAACGAGGTGCCGGCCCGTGGGCTCGCGGTCGCGCGCATGATGGCGCACATCACCTACATGTCCGAAGCGGCCCTTACGCGCAAATTCGGTCGCCGCGTGCGTCAGGAACCGGGGCGGGGCGGGGTGCCGGGCGCCCTGTTTGGCGAGATGTTCGAGGTGGAAAGCTACCTGCGCCATCAGGGCTCCTCCTTCGTGCGGCGCTTTGACGCCAATTCCTACCTGACCATCACACGCGCCATGGATTATTTCGATCTGGGCGCGGAGCATGATGGCGACATGTCGCGTCCGTTTGCCGGTACGCGCACGCGGTTCTGCATCATCTCCTTTTCCTCCGACTGGCTGTTCCCCACGTCGCAGGCGCGGCTGGTGGCGCGTGCGCTCAACCGGGTGGCGGCGAATGTGTCCTTTGTCGAGATCGACAGTGACAAGGGCCATGACGCCTTCCTGCTTGACGAGCCGGATTTTGACCGCACCATCCGTGGCTTCCTGGCCGGAGCCGCCGAACATGCCGGGATTGCCTGACCATGCGCCTTGACCAAAGGCTGATCGCCGGAATGATCCGGCCCCGGACACGCGTGCTGGATGTGGGCAGTGGCGACGGCGCGCTGCTGGACTACCTGTTCCGCAACAGCGGGTGCGACGCCCGTGGCATCGAGATCGACATGAAGGAAGTGACGCGCGCGGTCGCCCATGGCCTGCCGGTCATGCATGGCGACGCGGACCATGACCTTGCGCATTATCCCGACAACGCATTCGATTACGTGGTGCTGCAGCGCACGCTCCAGGCCGTGGAGCGCCCGCGTGAGGTGCTGCGCCAGATGCTGCGTATCGGGCGCTACGCCATCGTGTCCTTTCCCAATTTCGGGCACTGGCGGCTGCGCGTGCAGATGCTCCTGCGCGGGCGCATGCCCATGACCACGGTGTGGAATACGCCGTGGTACGATACGCCCAACATCCACCCCTGCACGATCCTCGACTTTTTGACGCTGTGCCGGGATGAGGGTTATGTTGTCCAGCAATGGATGGCTGTGGATGAAGACGGCGAACGCGCACCGTGGCGGCGCTCGATCCGGCTGGCCAACCTGTTTGGTGAACAGGCGCTGTTTCTGTTGCGGCGCAAGGACACCCGACGGACATAAAAAACGCCACGGCGGGGAGATGCGATAATGGATACTCTTGAGGCGATCCGGAACCGGCGCGCCATACGCGCCTATGACCCGGACCACCGGATCAGCGATGCCGAACTGCACGCCATGCTCTCGGCCGCGCGGCTGGCGCCATCCGCGTTCAATATCCAGCATTGCCGTTTCGTGGTGGTCAGGGATGCGGAACTGCGGCGTGAACTGCGCAAGGTGGCGTGGGATCAGCCCCATGTGACCGATGCCTCCGCTCTGGTCGTGATCTGTGCCGACCGTGATGCGTGGAAGGACAATCCCGCGCGCTATTTCGAAGGCGCGCCCGAGGATGTGAAACAGCACATGGCCGGGATGATACGAAACTATTACGAAGGCCGTGAATGGGTCCAGCAGGACGAGACCATGCGCAGTTGCGGCCTGGCGGCCCAGACCCTGATGCTGGCGGCCACGGACATGGGCTACCAGTCCTGCCCGATGGACGGTTTTGATTATGAAGCCGTGGGCAAGCTGATCAACCTGCCCGAAAACCATGTGGTGGCGATGTTCGTCGTCATTGGCAAGGGGACGGAGGCGGCCCTGCCGCGCGTGGGCAAGCTGGCCGAGAGTGAAGTGATCCTGACCGACCGTTTCCCTGCCGCCTGAACGGGGTGAAAACACGGAATATGGCGTGGCCTGCGTGAAAATGCTTGCGGTTGCCCACGCAACGCAGTACAGCATCGCGCTTGGGAACGGACCGCGCCTGTTCCTGTTGCTGGTTTGATTGCACGTGTTCTTGACGCGGGGAACACGCAGAAACGCAGACTGGACCGGCCTTTATTTCTCACATGATATCCTTGCGACGGCAGACTGTGCGCCCCCGGCCAATACGGGTCCGGGGCCGGGTATGTCTGTTGGTTCGCTATCCGGGCATGCTGCCTGCCGCACGGCCTGCGGCCCCGTTTTTTCGCGCCAGGAGGCGCCATTCATGACAACGTTTGCCGATCTTCATCTTGCGGAGCCGCTGCTGCGCGCTCTGGACGAGGAAGGCTACGCCACCCCGACCCCCATTCAGGCCGGGGCTATCCCTTACCTGCTGGAAGGGCGTGATCTGCTTGGTCTGGCACAGACCGGCACGGGCAAGACCGCGGCTTTCGCGCTGCCCATCCTTGACCGCCTGCTGCGTGAGAAGGGACGCGCCAACCCGAAGGGCGCACGCGCCCTGGTGCTGGCGCCCACGCGCGAACTCGCATCCCAGATCGGGGAGAGCTTCGCATCCTACGCCCGCCACATGCGCTTCACTTACGCTGTCGTATTCGGTGGCGTGGGGCAGGGGCGCCAGATCGAGGCCCTGCGCCGTGGCGTGGACGTGCTCGTGGCCGCCCCCGGCCGCCTGCTTGACCTGATGGGTCAGGGCCATGTTGACCTGTCCGGGCTTGAAGTGCTGGTGCTTGATGAAGCGGACCGCATGCTGGACATGGGTTTCGTGCGCGACATCCGCAAGATTGTGGCCGCCCTTCCGACCGACCGGCAGACCCTGCTGTTCTCGGCCACCATGCCCAAGAGCATCGCCGACCTGGCGCATGGCCTGCTGCGTGACCCGGCCACCGTGCAGGTGACACCGCCGTCCAGCACGGTGGACCGTATCCGTCAGGCCGTGATGTTTGTCGATACGGGCAACAAGCGCGAGGCGTTGAAGCTGCTGGTCGATTCACCCAAGGTTGAACGCGCCGTGGTGTTCACGCTGATGAAGCATGAGGCCAACAAGGTCGCGGCCTTCCTGAGCGAACACGGCATTACGGCGGAGGCCATTCACGGCAACAAGTCGCAGGGCGCGCGTGAGCGGGCCATGTCCGGCTTCCGTTCGGGCAATGTGAAGGTGCTGGTAGCGACCGACATCGCGGCCCGTGGCATTGATGTCGATGACGTGACCCACGTGTTCAACTACGACCTGCCCAACGTGCCGGAAAGCTATGTGCACCGCATTGGCCGTACGGCGCGTGCGGGGCGTGAGGGCTGGGCCGTCTCGCTATGCGATGCGGAACAGCGGGCATGGCTGCGCGATATCGAAAAGAATATCGGCAAGAACATCCCCGTCGTGTCCGAGCATCCCTACCATTCGGAAGCGGCTGAGAATTCAACCATGCGGCCCCCGGTTCTGGGCGGTGGTCGTGGCCGTGGTGGCGGGGGTGGAGGTCGCCCCGGCGGCGGACGCCCCGGTGGTGGTGGCCGTCCGGCAGGTGGCGGTCGCCCGCCCGCGGGCGCACGCGGTGGCCGACCCGGTGGTGGTCGCCCCGGTGGTGGCAGCCGTTCGGGCGGGGGTAACCGCCGCGCGGTCTGATCCATGACGCTTCTTTTCGCATTGCCGGAAAGAAGCCCGGAGATGGTTTACTGGAAAAGCATCCGGCCATACAGGTCGGATGCTTTTTTACTTTTTCTGTATTTGTTTGTTATTTAATACCGTACAAACTGTTGCCATTTTGTTTTATAAATAGCATCAAGGCTGTGGTAGGTGAAAAAGCCGAAACGGCAATACCTTATCCAGACCGCCAGTGTGGCAGCAGGGCAATCCCCCAGTATCTGCAGGCCGATATGTCCTGATCGTCGCGTGCCCGCAAAGGGATGGAACGCCATAAAACAAAATAGGAACGACAGATGCAGGCAATGCCGACAGAAGGGGAGACAGCCACGCCTTCTGAAACAGACTGATGCCGGATGGGGGGAGTCAGTTTGGCGGAGAGGGTGGGATTCGAACCCACGGTACGCTCACACGCACGGCGGTTTTCAAGACCGCTGCCTTCAACCGCTCGGCCACCTCTCCATATCGTCTGTTTAGCTAGGTATTCCGCCGCCGTCTAGATGTTACTCCGCACAAAAACCGCTACATTCATGGGGCTTCTGTGCCGTCTTTTGTGCCGACATGCAGTACCCGGTCCAGTTCATCCGCCGTCAGGGCGAACAGATAGATTTCAGTCGTCTTGACCGATGTGTGGCCCAGATGGCGGCTCAGACGGTAGATGTCTCCACCTGTCTTGAGCCAGCGGATGGCAAAGGCGTGGCGGAGGTCATGGATGCGGAAGCGGGTGAAGGGAATCCCCTTGACCTCACAGCGTGCCGCGACCCGGCGCATGACCTGCCCGTAGTTCGAGGCCGCGTTGCGGTAAGGCTGGCCGTCACGGTTCGGGAACAGGAAGCCGCTGCGAGGTGTCTGTTCCAGTAGTGCTGTGGCGTTTCCGCCAGGCGTGACCCATGCGATCGTGCGGGGCCGACTCGTCTTGGTGCGAAGCAGTCGGATTTGCTGGCGGCCATGATCAACATTGTCAGCCGTCAGGTTCACGGCTTCATTCTCCCGCATGCCGGTCTGTTCCAGCAGGTTGAGAATCGCGGCCATTCCCGGCGGGCAGGCGGCTTTGATGCGCGCCACCGAATCGGGGCAGGGCGGTGTAATCGGGTCGCGCCGTTCGCGGATGATCGTACGGTCAAAGGACAGGGCGGGATTGCTGGTGATCCAGCCCCACGCCACGCAGGCCGACAGTAGGCGGGACAGGGCGGTCAGGTCCCGGCGAATCGTGGCGTTGGTCACGCTGCCCGACCGGCCCGATACGAAATTGGAGATCAGGCGGGTGGTAATGTCGCGTACACGGACGCCCTTGAATGTTCCTTCCAGACTACGGATGGAGATGGTGTAACGTCGCATGGTCTGGGCCTTGACCGAGGTTTCCAGCACTTCGGTAATCCAGCGGATGACGGCTTCCTCAAAAAGCTGGTCGCTGTCGCCCGTTACCGCCTCGCGTTCGAGTTCCGTCTTCCATTGCCTGAGCCTTCGGCGCGCTTCCCGCGGGTCAGTCGTGCGTAGGCTGCTTCTATGCTCGCGGCCGGCAATCTGGACCCGCCCCCAATATGTTTTACTCCGAAGGTAGATGTTGGCGTTGGTGCGGCCTGACAAACGCTGGCCTCCTGATTATTGATCCATGCGTGGATCTTGATGGGGTCGAACGTCCAGATCCGGCCGAACTTGGCCGCGCCCGGTATCTGTCCGGCTGCAGCCAGTTTCTGGACCTGACGGGTGGAAAGGGTGGTGATCCGCGCGACATCGGCCAGACGCACCCGCTGCGTGATCTGGGGGATGGTGTCCATGCCGCTATCGCCCCGCTATTTCCGTAGCCACGAGTGCTGCGAGGTATTGCCGTTCCTCAATGGTGGCGCTTGGGTGCAATGTGGCCCAGCACCGGGCCAGCATGCGGAGTGATTGTGCGATCGTGGGTTTGGTCATGGGGATGTTGCGTGCCTTGCGATCATAGGCATGTGGCTCGGGTTCGAATTCGGGGCGGGGCACTTCATCGCCCATGCTAAGGTCAGTCACGATATTTTCTCCTGCTGGAGCATGAAGGGCGGCAGTCCTTCCCGCACACGCCATGCGTTGATATGGGTCAGCGTGCCCCGGCAGGCGGGCGGCAACCTGTTGGTGCGGGCCCATGTCGTGATTTCCTGCATGGTGGCGCGGATATGGCCTGCTGTTGCCGCCTGCTGGTGGTGGAGCATCTGCAGGGCTGCTATACTGAACGCGCCATCACGCGTGCGGAGGGTGAGGGGCTGCCGGGGCGGGGTGGCTTCCCGCTGTGCTGCCTGCCTGCGGCGTGCTGCCTCGCGCAGGCCTTCGGCATCGGGGTGCGGGTCGTCTTCCTGCAACACGCGGATCAGGCGCTGGTGAATGGAGGTGCCATGCACGCCGAACACCCTGCCGATATCCGTCCAGGTCCGGCCTTCCGCCCGCATGGAGCGGATCAGGGCATCGTCCTGCGGCATGTAGCGACGGTTGAGCTTGCGGGCAGACATTACGCATGGCCCGGCGTGTGATGGATGTTGGCAATCGACCGCAGTTCATCGCGGCGGAAGGTGGCGTCATCGGCGATCTGCCGCACGAACCCGACGATTTCTTTATCCGAGTAGCCCTGCTGTGTGTAGCTGCGGACCATGCTTAGCAGGTGGCCCTGCAGGCGCAGGCAGAATGCGGCTTCGTTATCTGCTGCCCCCAGTTCCGCAATCAGCACCCCCATGCCGCGGGGCGTGATCGAGATGTTGTCGAGATCATCGCTCATGCCGAGGCTCCCATAGCCAGCGTGTCGCGGGCGAGGGCGGCCAGCATGTTTCTGGCGTGGTCCTTATGTTCGCAAAGGGTGACAAGTTCATCCGCAAAAAGCTGGATGGCACGGGCCCGGGCGACGTTACCCGTCAGTGTATGGGCTTTCTGTGTCGTGATCCGCTCCATCAGCGCGCAGCGCTCATCCTCAAACTGTTCGTTTTCTGCTTCGGCGGCGGCTTCTTCAGCAGTGGTATGAGCTGCTTCAATCCGCCTGTTTTGCTGCGCGACAATCGCACAGGCGCGATTGCAGTCATTGATCAAGGCAATGTCCGGGCTGACGCCTGATTGTGGAGCGATGGAGGCCAGATGGCGTGCGAAAGCTGCCAGATGTTTGGAGTCGGATATCGGCTCACCACCTTCCTTCACGCCGGGATCGGACTCCACGATGGCCTGTGCCACGGCAGAAAAGCCCTGCAGGGAAGTCGGCTTGCAGCGTATCAGGTCATCCAGCATGTCCTCCCGCCTGTTCACCAGTTGTGCCATGGCTGCGTCGCCGGCATCATCGCCGGGGATACGGTGGGCCACATCATCGACATGTCGTCCGAATGCCGTGGCCGCCGTCGCCTTCGCTATGATCGACGCATCCCGGCCAGCCGGGGAGGGCAGGTGCCCATCCAGAATGGCCGAAACCAGCATGCGGTGGATGTTGTCCAAAGCGGGGCATTCGTCGCCTTCAGCAGTGGAATTTTCGATCGTGCGGGCAATACGTGCCAGACTGACCACATCTTCAGCCGAATGGACGGTCTGCTTCTGTGTGGCAGTCACATTGCCCCAATAGTCTATGAGAACCTGCGGGCCGTTGTCGAAAGGCCACTCGTCATCGGGGACATTTCCGATCTCGACAAACTGCCGCTCCATCGTATCGGCCAGATCGCGCAGGGCCGATGGCGTGACTTCGGCTTCCGTGCCGAGAATGCGTTCAAGTTCATGAGGGACATCCATTGGTGCCAGCGCATCTGCATCGATGCCTAAACCGCATAGGAACCTGATTGTATTGTAAACGCCGCGCTGCACCTGAAGGGTGTATTTCGCTACGTTTTCTCGGTCCAGTTCGTGATCTCCGAGCATGGTGAGCGGATCGATCGTCGCGCAGAGAACTGCTGTTACATCATGCAGATTCTCAGGCTTCATTGTGAGGATGAGGCCCAGAAATGCTCGCGCTCTTCATAGTGTCGATCATAGATAGGTGAACATAAACGCTTGTTTTTTTCGAGCTCTTCCAGTTTTTTCTGTAGCAATGCCAACCGCCGCCCGACCTGTGTCGGCGTGGCAAAAGCAAGCAGGTCAACCGGGGGCTGAACCGGAGCCGGGCGTGCAGCCTGATCCAGAACCCGGTCAATCTGGTCCTCCACAACAACGGCAGGCGCAGGCGTCTGGACGCACTTCGGGCGTGAGAGGGTTTCGGACATTTTTCGATTTCCTTGAATACTTGTGTCAGGCTGGTAATGGTAGCCAATCAGGATTTATTACTTGTTCAGGGTGGACGGCTCAGGGGAACGGGGTAGGGACCGATCTGCCCTGCATATCCTCGATAATCATGATCCGGCGCTGCACCGGCGGTACGGGCCTGATGCCGTCCACGGCATCCAGCACCGCGTTCTCGGCCATGCTGAGCAGTTCCCGCGGCGGTCTCGGGGCAGCCCCGCTTTCATCCATGCCCACGCCCCGGCTGACTTGCCCCACTGGCGGGAAGCCTGCCGACATGCGCCGATGCGGGCGTTCAGTTCGGTCGGTTCCATGGTGGCCAGCGTATTGCGTGGCAGCTCCGGCTGCCGGGGCGCGCGAAAGTAGCCGGTGACCAGTTCGCGCTGCACCGTCCATGCCAGGTCATCCGTGAAGGACTTCACCAGCATCAGGTAACCGCTTTCGGTCAGCAGGATGATTTCGCCGCGCGCTTTGGCGGAAATCTCCATAATTTTGTCCCGACGAATTTCGTCGGCGCAAACGGAGAAGAAATCCGTGCCTTCGATGAAGCGTTTTCGGTTGGCGCGGAAATTACGTCCTGCCGTGTCCTCGGCCCGCTGGTGCAGGGCATCAACCATGGCGAAGGTGATAACGCGCTGCCCACGATATTCCAGAATGGATACCGGCCGCCCATTGATCGTGACGTTGCTCATGCCGCACCTCCTTCATGGCAGAGGGCAAGGGACGCGTCGGCAGGATAGGTTTGTTTCCTGCCAAGGGTCTCAATACTTGTGAGATCCTTTTCGGCGCTGCGTGTCTTTTCAAGAATATCGACCAGCTCAGTGGTCATGGTCCGGACCCGACCTGCCGCGCGGTCCTCAAGCCACCGCTTGAGGTCTGGCGGTAGGCGAAAGTGAAATCGCGCACCCTCGATCCGTCCGTGTCGTCCTGACATATAAGCCTCTCCCGACTCAGAATGAGTGTCTCACCAGCGTCAGGAGGTATATCGGCCACGGGATTTCCGTGGGTTCAGCCGCTCCGTCAGCAGGTGATGGAATTAGCTAACATATTAGGCTAATAAAAATCAATGGTTAAATTATGCAAATTTGTCTTCTTCCCCGTTCTCTTGAGCTTCGTTGATCGCGACTTCTTCGGTAAAGGTTTTGCCGAATTCCTGAATGTTTTTCATTAAACTGATAATTTTCTTGATGTGGGGGCTGAGGCTATCCCCATATTCTTTTTCAAGCTCTTCAAAAAGCTCATTCTCTAAATCTCGTTGTATGCCGCATGCATTTGCTAACATTTTAGCAATGAATGAATAATCATTAGATATAGAATCGGAAGGATACAGGCGCGTTCGTTTCTTTTTCCTGTATTTTATCTTATTGTATTTTTCCTCATCATCAAGAATAAATATTTCTTCCATGGGGGCTCTTAAAAAAGCTGCAATAGATTCCCACTTATCCTCGGATGGCAATTTCTTCCCTCGTTCCCACTCGCTAACCGTAGGGATGGAGACACCTATCTCTGCCGCTACGGCAGCTTGTCCTAATCCAAGCTTTAATCTGGCTTCGCGCATACGACTGCCAATCGACATTTTTCCAACTCTCCTTGATGAGCATATCGTAGCAGAAATCCAAAAAATAAAATTAGCTAACTTATTTTCTTGATCCCCTGATTTTCAGGCGGTATTGGCTAATATTATGACTGATATAATCGATAAGGCGATTTCAAGAGCGGGCGGCCTCTCTGCTTTGGCGAAAGCCATTGGGATTGCCCCGCCGTCCATCATTGGGTGGAGGTATCGAGCTAAGATACCAGAGGCGCGGATAGATTGTGTTCACGCGGCCACCGGCATCCCCCGCGAAGAACTCCGCCCGGACCTGTTCGATGGCGTGACGGTTGTGCGGGCCACTGGGCAGCTTGTGCAGGGGGAGAGTGGGCGGTGAGCCGTCCCAAAATGTGGTCCGAAATAAATGCGGACGCGATCAGAGGCGGCAGGGGTATTTTTATCTCAGAAACCGATGCGGCGAAAACGCGCGTGACGCTGCCTCTGACAGAAGTGCTAACTTCGAATGGGCTGCTGCATCCAGAATTGTCTTCCGGACATGCTCAAGAGAAGCATCGTACCATTCTGGTTTTTCTTCTTCTGGCTTTTCTGCTCCTTTTGCTTCGTCTGTCATGCGCCATGCGTTCAACACATCTCGTTTCACAGAAGGCGGTTGATGGAAAATGAGCAAAGCAACCATGTCTACCAGCCGATTGATAATCTCAACCTCCATTTCTATGGCGGCGTCGTATGTTTCTTTGCGCGCCATCAGTGCTTCGACCTTAGCTTCGAGGTCAGCAATTCGTTTTTCCACAGGTTCCTCCATGGTGGGCTTGAGCAACCACATGGTGGCACAGCGGGGCGGCAGAGTCATTCTGGCTGGCTGCCCCGCGCAGATGAGTTTCCGTTGATGTCCTGCGCTCAACCTTCCCTAAACCACCCCGACATGCTGCAGCCCGTGGATCAGCCGGTTCAGCGGCTGGCTCACGACCGGCGCCATGGGAATGGTGGTGACCGGCAGCAGGGTGGGCGACAGGATCGCAGCACTCAGCGCCGTACACAGCTTCGCGGCCTGCACGTACTCATACGCACCGGCCTAGGCGCGCAGTTGCGCCAGTCCCAGCAGGGCCATATCGATGCGCGACAGGGCATCCAGCCCCGTCGCGGCATCGTTCCGTTTTTCAGTTTCCTCCATACGCTCCTTCGTCCTGTTGCTGCTTCCGGCCTCGACAACCGGAATTCTGCATCAGGAGTTGTCCAATGGCGTGGAGTACTTCGTCCAAGCGCGTGGAGCATTTTGTCCAAGGGGCAAAAATGACAGCCGAAATCGCAGTCAATGAATTCGCCAGTATCGTTACGGAAGCCGTGAAAGCCCGCAGGACCAAGTGCGGGCTGAAGGCGGCCATCCACGATACCGCGCGGCTTCTTGGCCTAACGGAACGGCGGGTCCGCGCTTGTATCTATCGCGAAATCAGGAGTGTCACCGCAGGCGAATGGCTGCGCGTGCGCGCCCGGTTCGCGGCCCACCTGGAGGCCGAACAGCGACGACATATCGCTGAGGCCGAATTGCTAAGCGCACGTCTCGATGCGCTCAAGAAAGAGGCTGCATGATCTGGGAATGGTTTTGCCTGAAGATGGCCGCTCGCTGGCGGTCCATCTGTCACATCAACATTCACAATGCCGAAATTGCCAAATGGCGGGCCGAGTTGTGGCACCGGCGCTCGCGCCGATGAGGGGCCACGCACACGACGCCATCATCCCCAATAAAGTTTCCCGGGCGGTCAACATCTCCCGGGCCCAGCGCGGAATACACGCATGAACGTCATTCCCATGCCCCGACGCGGCCATAATAGCCGCCATTCTCCCGAAGATCCCGTCATGCGCGATATGCTCATGCAGGGCGGCCACAAGGCCGATCTCGCCCGCATGTTCATGGCGCGGCAGGAACTTTCCCGCGCCTTTATCGCAGCGGCGCGATCAGCCCCGGATCTTCAGATGATGCGTGAGGAAGCAGCCATGACCGGCAAGGTGCTGGGTTATTTCTGTGATTTTGCGGAGGATGAGCGATGAGCCGCCCCACCCGCAAAAAGCGTTATGGCTGGTCCAAGTTCTGGTGGAAGGACTGGCAGAATGATCTTGCCCTGAAGTCGTGTTCCTACGCCGCGCGTGGCCTGTGGATGGAGATGCTGGCCATCATGCACGCTGCGGATCGCATCGGTTTTTTCGAGATTTCCGGTAGGAAAGTCAGTGAAAAACAGCTTGCAGGACTGACAAACGGAAGCGATCGGGAAGTCAGAAAACTGCTTGCCGAACTCGAAGAAAATGGCGTGTTCAGCGTCGATGAAGATGGCTTCATTTTCTCCCGTCGCATGGTGCGGGACAAGGAAAACTCTGACATTTCGGCTGAACATGGGCGTAAGGGGGGTAATCCCGCACTGGTCCATAATGATGCCGAAAATGACGGGGAGGGGGTTAACCCCCCGGTTAAGGGTCAGGATAAGCCGGGGGATAAACTCAAGAAGCTAGAAGCTAGAAATACCCCTATAGTCCCCTTGCCAGGGGACGAATTTTTCGACGAGGCTGAACGGCCATCCGCCCCCAAACCCAAAACCCGCCATGCCAGCAAACCCCAGCCGGACGAGGCTGCATTCGAGCAGTTCTGGGCAGCCTATCCGCGGAAGGTGGCAAGCCCAAGGCGCGCCGGGCATTTGCCAAAGCCCTTGGCAGCACCAGCCTCGAAACGCTGCTGGCTGCCATCGCCGCAACGCCGTGGTCGGCCGATCCGACTTACATCCCCCATCCCGCAACCTGGCTCAACAACGAGCGCTGGGCGGATGATGGCGTGCTTTCCGAACCGGCGGCGGATGAGGTGAAATACGACAGGGCAGCCTACGACGACGCGGCCCGGCAATGGGCGAAAAATGGCTACGAGGGCCTGTCACCCCGACCGGAGCATTTCCCGTTGAAGGCGCTGGTCGATGGCTGAGGTGCTGCATTTCGAGCCGAAGGTGCAGGAAACCCCGACCAACGCCCTGGCGGAAGCCTGTGTGATCGGGTCAATCCTGCTGAACAACGCGGCCTATGACAGCGTGGCGGACGTGGTGAAGCCGGAGCATTTCTTTCACACCGACATGGCCGAGATGTTCCGGTTGGTGCAGGGTGAAATCAAGGCTGGTCGGCAGGTCTCGCCGGTTACCATCGCGCCGCAAATCCGGTCGAACGAATATCTGGGTGCGGAGTGGCAGGCGAAAAACCTGCCTCGTATCCTCTCCGCTGGTGACGTGCGGATGGCCCGCGAGGCTGCGCGTTCGGTCGCCGCCTGCTGGGTCAAGCGGTCGATCCAGTCCTATGCCGACGAAATGCGGGCACGGGCTGCCAATTCCGAAGCTACGGCCGATGACATCCTGACCGAGGCATTGGAACATCTGGAAGCCCTGTCCAAGGGCACTGACGCCAGCAGGCCGACCGTCACGGCGTTTGCAGCCGGGCAGGCATTGATGGAAGAAACGAACAGCCATTGGCAGGCGGGACAGTTCCTGTCCGGGCTGGATACCGGCTTTGCGGAACTGAACAACCGGATTCGCGGCTTTCGTCCGGGCGCGATGTATGTTGTTGCCGCTCGGCCCGGCATTGGCAAATCAGGGCTTGCGCTGTCGCTGGCGGTGCGGATGGCCCAACTGAACGGGCGGGGTCTTTTCTGGTCGGGCGAGATGTCAGCCGAGGAGTTGATGGGGCGTGTCATCGCGGCCAGGGTCCGCATGCCGCTGGATATGGTGCTGACCGGCATGAACGACCGGGTGGCAACGCCGGAGCGGATCAGTCAGCATGACATGAGCCGGATGGTTGAGGCCTCCATGGCGTTAAAGGACATTCCGCTTTCGATTGATGACCGGGAAGGCATCACCGTGGCCCAGTTGCTTGCCCGTGCGCGGCAGTTGAAGCGTTCAAAGCGGGGGTTGAAGTTCATCGTGGTGGATTACATGGGTCTGTTGCGCGGTTCCACGGTGGCGCGCCGGTCTGGCAATCGCACGCTGGAAATGACCGAGATCAGCGGAGACCTCGCCCGCATGGCGCGGGAACTGAAGGTGCCCGTTATCGCTTTGTCACAGCTCAACCGACAGTCCGAAAACAGGGAGGACAGGCGGCCTGTCCTGTCCGATCTGCGGGATTCCGGCGCCATTGAACAGGATGCCCGGTGCGTTATGGCGCTCTACCGTGAGGAACACGTCCTGCAAACGCGGATGGGCTCGGATGGGCAACCGGTGCGCAACACGAACGAGACGGATGCGGTGTACGAAAAACGCCGGGTTGCGTTTCGTGACGCGCTAGATCGCTCACGCGGGAAAGCCGAGATCATCGTGCTGAAAAACCGGGGTGGCCGTACAGGCATTGTGGACATGCTGTTTGATGGTCCCACAACGTGGTTCCGTGATGTGAGTGCGGGTGAGCGATCAGAGGCATGGTAAGAAGAAAATCGTACCAACTTCTGTATCCATATAATAAAATCAGCCTGCAGAAGTTTATTTAAGCTGACCTGTTGAACGAACAGAATAATGCAGGTGGCCATTTCCAGATATTGTTCGGAGCGCAGGCATGTCAGTAATGCAGGACGAAATCTACCATGTCGGCAAACTTTCGCTCGATCTTGGTCGCCATGTGCTGTCCGGCCCGCGTGGTGAAGTCCTGCTGGCGCGGGTGCCGTTCCGCATCATGGAAAAGCTGATGCGGCGGGAGGGAGTGATCCAGTCTCAGGATGCAATCACGCAGGCGGTGTGGCCTGACCCGGATGATGAGCCGGACGATCCGGGCCGCGTGATCCGCGAGAAGATCAGCAAATTGCGCGGGGTCATCTGCATGATCGGCATGGATGGCCGGGGGCGTGTGGAAATCCGCAATGAGCGGGAATGTGGGTATTACGTTTCAGTGAGGAAGCAGGGATGAGGCGCAGCGTTACCAATAGCGAGAACGACGCATACGAGAAGATGGTAGCCGGGTTGCGGCATGCCGAGGAAGCAGCGGCGGAACTGGCCATGCATCGCAGCGATCCGATGTTCATGCAGATCGCCACCAATGTGGGGCAGATGCGCGAGCGGATCGTCAGGATCGGACATATGGCTGCGGTCAAGCGTGTGGGGATGGGGTGATCTGTCATGGCGCCGAAGCATCGCCTTTATACGCCGGAGATTGCTGAGGAAATCCTTGAGCGTCTGGAAGACGGTGAAGGTCTGTCTGCAATCTGTGCGTTGGAAGGCATGCCTTCTCAAGGCGCGGTGAGGCATTGGGTCCAGACTGACCACGATGGCTTTGCAGCGAGATACGCGCGCGCGCGCGAACGTGGCCTTGAGAAACACGCGGATGAGATCATCGAGATTGCAGATACGGCACGCGACAGCGACAGTGCGTCAGCCGCCCGCGTTCGTGTGGATGCGCGCAAATGGATCCTGTCCAAACTGCTGCCCAAACAGTATGGTGACAAAATCAACCTTGAGCATTCTGGTGAGGTCGCCATGACGGATGTTCCGGATGACCAGCTTGATAAGCGCCTCAAGGCGCTGATGGCGCAGGCGGGTGGTGGCGATCAATCTTGACCTGCTCAGCGCGGACGAAAAGCGTGAGATGCTGGCGATCCTTGAGGAGAAGCGGTATCGCCAGTCGCGCCGCAAGCTGTTTACCTATTATCCGGATCATGGGCCATTGCGGCGGGAACTCTACCCGAAGCATATGGCCTTTTTCCGTGCAGGGCTCAAGGACCGCGAGCGGCTGATGCTGGCCGCCAACCGTGTTGGCAAGACGGAAGGGATGGGCGGCTATGAAACTGCCCTACACCTGACCGGACGTTACCCGCACTGGTGGGAGGGCAGGCGGTTTGACCGCCCCATACGTGCGTGGGCGGCGGGCAAGACCAACGAGACGACGCGCGACATTATTCAGGCCAAGCTGTTCGGAAGTGTGTCGCGCAATGGGCAGTCCAAGCAGTTCAGTGGGACCGGATTGGTGCCGGGCGATGACATAGGCAGCGTGACGTGGAAACAGGGCGTTGCCGATCTTGCCGATACCATCCAGGTCCGGCACCAGTCAGGCGGATGGTCCGTGCTGGGCATGAAGGCGTACCAGCAGGGGCGCGGAAGTTTTGAGGGTACCGAACAGGATCTTGTGTGGCTCGATGAAGAACCGCCGATGGATGTCTATACCGAGGCCCTGATCCGGACCATGACCACGGATGGCATGGTGATCATGACCTTTACACCGTTGGAAGGCATGTCTGATGTGGTCATGTCGTTCCTTGAGGATGGCAAGATGCCGGAGAGTGAAGATTGAGCCGTTGGGTAGGCACCTGCACGTGGGATGACGTGCCGCATCTGAGTGCGGAACAGAAGGCGGACCTGCTGCGCGATCTGCCACCGTATCAGCGCGATGCGCGGTCCAAGGGAGTGCCACAACTCGGGTCAGGTGCCATCTATCCAGTTCCGGAAAGCGACATCGTATGCGCTCCGTTCGATATCCCCACGTTCTGGCCGCGCGCCTATGCACTGGATGTAGGTTGGAACCGGACGGCAGCCATATGGGGTGCGCATGATCGGGACAGTGATACCCTATACCTCTACAGCGAACATTACCGCGGGCAGGCAGAGCCTGCCGTGCATGCCGAGGCCATCAAGGCGCGTGGTGCGTGGATGAATGGCACCATAGACCCGGCATCACGCGGGCGTGGCCAGAAGGATGGTCAGCAGATTTTTCAGAACTATATCGACCTTGGACTGACATTGGTCCCGGCGAAGAACGGTGTGGAAGCCGGGATCATGGAAGTGCTGGACCGAATGTCGTCCGGTCGGCTCAAGGTGTTCAGCACGCAGCAGTCATGGCTGGCTGAATATCGCATCTACCGGCGCGATGACCATGGTAAGATCGTCAAGAAGAACGACCATCTCATGGATGCCACGCGCTACCTGGTCGTGATGCTGCCCAGCATCGAGATGGTCATGCCGAACTATCTGGAGAAGGGTGGTTTCAGGTCATCGGTGCAGGGCGACTACGATCCATACGCCTGATACCACACGGTACTAACAAACGGCCCGCACAGGGCTGTCATGGGCATTTTCAAATCTCCGAAGGTGGTAACCCCGACGCCCGCACCGATGGCGGGCCAGACGGTGAACAATACTGTCCAAGGGCTGCAGAACTCGACCACGCAGGCCGCGCGCATGGCGGGCGGTATGGGGTCAACCATGCTGACCGGGCCCTCCGGCCTGAGCCAGACCGCCACCAACGCCCCCAAGACATTGCTAGGTGGCTGACATGGCGCGCGCGGCACCGTCTGACGATACCAGTCCCGAGCAGAAAACCCGTGATGAGATAGACCGCCTGATCGTTCTCATGCGCATGGACCGCTCATCGTGGCGGGAAACATGGCGTGAGATTACTTGGTACATCATGCCCACGCGGGGGCGGTATAACAACCTGCTTCCCAACCAGGGATCACGCGGCCTGCCCAAGGGCACGCAGATAGTGGACCGCACGGCCACCAAGTGCGTGGGGGATCTGGCAGCGTTCCTGATGGCCGGCATCACCAGCCCGGCGCGTGACTGGTTCCAGCTTTCCACCAACAATGACCAGTTGAATGATGACCCGGACGTAAAGCTGTGGCTGGCCATCGTACAGAAGCGGCTGCAGCGCGTGTTCGCCACCGGAAATTTCTACAACGCCATGGCCCAGCTTTACGAGGAAATAGCAGGCTTCGGCACGGGCGCTGTCATCATCCAGCAGGATTACGAGGATGTGGTGCGGTTCTACCCGCTCACGGCTGGCGAATACTTCATCATGCAGAACGCGCGGATGGAGATCGACACGCTTGTGCGCGAGTATGTGCAGAACGTCAGGCAGGTGGTCAGCAAGTTCGGATACGAGAACTGCTCTCCCACGGTGCAGGGCCTGTATGACAGCCGCATGCTGACACGCGAAATCCCGGTCGTGCATGCCATAATGCCCAACCTCGACCGCGTTCCCGGCGCGATCGGCTGGCGGGGCGCGCCCTATATCGGTGTGTATTACGAATACGGCAATCCCAGCGTACCGGTGCTGCGCGTCGAGGGCTATCCCGACAAGCCGTTCATCTGCCCGCGCTGGCATGCCGTATCCAACGACGCGTATGGCCATGGTCCTGCCGAGGACGCGCTGGGCGATGTGAAATCGCTGCAGCTTGCCCAGCTTCGATGCGCGGAAGTGGTGGACAAGTTCGCACGCCCCCCGATGCAGGCCGATGCCGCGATGCAGAACGGGCTGGTCAGCCTTATCCCCAACGGTATCAACTTCATTCCCGGGCTGAACGCCATGGGAAATGGCGCTGGCCTGCGACCGGTGTACCAGACCAGCCCCAACATCGCGCCGCTGGTCGAGCGCATCCAGGCATTTCAGGAGGCCATCCGCGTCACGTTGAAGAATGACCTGATCCTGATGGTCAGCCAGATGGATCAGGCACAGCCACCCACGGCGGCCGAGATCAACGTGCGCCAGCAGGAAAAGCTGCTGGCCCTCGGCCCGGTGCTGGAGCGGTTCCACAACGAGGCCCTGAACCCGATCATCAACGTGACGCTGGGCATCATGGAGCGTGGCGGGCTGTTGCCCGTGCGACCGCAGCAGATGGGCACCGGGCCGCTCAAGGTCAATTACATCTCGGTGCTGGCGCAGGCCCAGCGCGCGACCGAGACCACGGGCATTGAACAGTTCGTGCGCTTCTGTGGCGGACTGGTCAGCGCGGACCCGAGTGTGATGGACAACGTGGATCTTGATCAGGCGGTAGACATCTACGGCAACCTGCTCAGCATCAATCAGGCGATCATGCGTGACCCGCAGGCCGTGGCCCAGATGCGCCAGCAGCGCGAATATGCCCAGCAGCAGCAGGCCGCAGCCGAACAGGCCCAGCAGATGGCGGCAGGTGCGAAGAACCTGTCCGACACGGACGTGGGCGGTGGCCAGAACGCATTGCAGGCGATCATGTCCGGCATCGGGGGAGGGGGCTGATGTATGACCCACACGATCCCGAACAGGTTCGCGAACGGCGCACGCGGCGCAAGGCCCGGGCCGCGACTGACCAGTTTGACCTTGCATGGGTGGCATCCGACCCGCGCGGCCGGCGCGTGCTGCTGCGTATCCTGAACGAGACGCAGTTCATGGGCGGCTCATTCGTGCCGGGCGACCCGATGGCAACGGCATTTCGCGAAGGCCAGCGCGATATCGGCATCAAGCTGCACACGGTACTAACAAACGCAGGTGAAGGCATCCTGAGCAAGATCCTCATGGAGAGCCTGAACGCGGATGAGTGATGAACCCACAAGCGCTGCTGCGCCTGCTGATGCCCCTACTGGTGGCGCAACCGATACCATTCTGGGTGGCGGCGCGGAAAGTACGACGACCGAGGCGCAGCCTCCTGCCGGCGCAGCGGCGACCGAAGGTGCAGCCCCGAACAGTGAGGGCGCGCCGGAAAGCGGCGAACAGGAAAAGCCGCCTGAAAAGCATGCTGTCCCGGAGAAATACGAATTCACGCCGCCCGAGGGTTTCAGCGTCGATGAAAAGGCGATGGGCGACTACGAGGCCGCAGCACGTGAAGCCGGGCTGACGCAGGAGCAGTTCAGCGCCATCACGCAGCATGGCCTGCAGTTCGTCCAGCAGCAGCTTGAACAGGCCGGTCAGGCCCAGCACGAACAG
Organism: Komagataeibacter sp. FNDCR2; assembly: GCF_021295395.1. Taxonomy (NCBI): domain Bacteria; kingdom Pseudomonadati; phylum Pseudomonadota; class Alphaproteobacteria; order Acetobacterales; family Acetobacteraceae; genus Komagataeibacter; species Komagataeibacter sp. FNDCR2. The sequence continues at coordinate 999,166 of NZ_JAIWOU010000001.1, read as the reverse complement.
GCGATGAAGTGGCGGCAGGAAGTCCTGTCCGACCGCACGCTGTCCGATGGCACCGGCCTGAACCCGGAAGCCAAGGCAGCGGCCGATCGCGTGATCCAGTCCTATGGCGGCAAGGATCTTGTGCAGGCGCTGACCGAGACGGGCGCGGGCAACAACCCCACCGTCATCCGTGCCTTCGTGCAGATCGGCAAGGCGATGGGCCTGGCCGAACCGCCCGACAAAGGAAAGCCCGCGCCGGAAAAGCGCAGTGGCAGCAGTTTTGATGACATTGCCCAGCGCCTTTACGGCCAGTCGGCAAAAGCAGGAGCATAACCGGTGGCAACCATTTCCAGCACCACCTGCCTGACGCTGGCCGACTGGGCCGCGCGGCGCGAGGACGGCGAGATCGCGGATATCGTGAACCTGCTGTCCCAGACCAACGAAATCCTTGATGACATGCTGTGGAAGGAGGGCAACCTCGCCACGGGCAACAAGACGACCGTGCGCACAGGCCTGCCGGCCGCCACATGGCGTATGCTCAACTACGGTGTGCCGCGCGCCAAGAGCACGACCGCGCAGATCACTGATAGCTGCGGTATGCTGGAAACCTACTCGCTGGTCGATAAGGATCTGGCGAACCTTGAGGGTGACGTGGCCGCCTTCCGCCTGTCTGAGGACATGGCCTTCATCGAGGGCATGAACCAGCAGATGGCGGGCACGCTGTTCTACGGCACCGAGCAGAGCGACCTGCCGGCCTTCACCGGGCTTGCGCCGCGCTACAGCACGGTGGACGCGGAAAAGGCCGCAAACGCCGTCAATGTGATTGACGCGGGTGGACGGGGAACCAGCAACACCTCGATGTGGCTGACCTGCTGGGGCCCGACCACAGCGTTTGGCATTTTCCCCAAGGGGCGCATTGCCGGACTGCAGCGCAATGACGTGACGACCGATGCGCCGGTTCTGGACGCCAACGGCAACCCGTATCAGGCATACCAGTCCCACTACAAATGGGATTGCGGCCTGACCGTGCGTGACTGGCGTTACGTGGTCCGCATCGCCAACATCGACGTGGATAGCCTGACCGGCGACAGCGCGGCCAACCTGATTTCGATGCTGGTGGCCGCCGTGCACAAGATCCCCACCATGCCGCGCGGCGTCACCAACGTGCAGACGGCCACGCAGGCGACGGGCGGACAGCCGCTGTCATGGGGGCGTCCGGCCATCTACGTCAACCGAACGCTCGGCACGGCGCTGGACCTGCAGGCGCTCAACAAGACCAACGTGCTGCTGCAGATGCTGGAATGGGACGGCAAGCCGGTCACGGCCTTCCGTGGCATCCCCATCCGCACCTGCGACCAGATCCTGAACACCGAAGAAACGGTCCAGTAAGGAAACCGCCCAGATGATTATTGACGGACTGCTGCTGTTCAGCAACGCGCAGGACCTGACCGCCCTTGCGGCAGGTGTCGCCACGCCCTCGACCAACATTATCGACTTCTCGCAGAACCGCGATTTCGGCCCGACTGGGCCGTTCAAGGTGTTTGCCGAATGCGGCACGCTGCCGGTGGCGGACAGCGCGGGAGCGACTGCCACCGCGACCGAGACCGCCGGAGCCGTGACCGCCATTGCCGTTTCGAGTGGTGGTTCGGGATATGCCACCGCCCCAGCGGTCACCCTGTCCGGTGGCGGCGGGACGGGGGCCACAGCGACGGCCACGGTGGAAAACGGCGTTGTCACCGGAATTACGGTCACCGCCGGTGGTTCGGGATACACATCCGCGCCCACGGTCACGATTGCAGCGCCCGCCGAACCCACGATGGACGTGGCCGTACAGATTTCGCAGGACGGGGTGGACTGGGACACGCTTGAGGAGTTCCCCAGCATCGACCTGACGGGGCTGACCCAGCGTACGCCGTTTCTCGTGCGTGCCAAGCCAGCGTTCTCCAACACGCTGTACCGCTACATGCGGCTGACCTACACGGCGTCCGTAGCGCTTGACGCGGGCACAGTCACGGCCGGCATCAACCTGGATGTTCCCGCGAACGTCCCGTATCCCCGCAACTACGTGGCGTGAGGCGCACCATGGCGAAATACAAGGTTCTTATCCGTAGCTACATCGGCGGCAAGGTCGAGGAAGCAGGGGCCATCATTGCGTATGACGGCAACCCCAGTTCCAACCTGGAACCGCTGGATGCGGCTGCCGAAAAGAAGATGGCAGAATACCAGAAGCAGGTCGGCCAGCGCATCAGCGCGTCCGATCCCCGCTTCATCGCTGCGATGATCGACAAGCAGGGCCAGTAAGGCGCAGCCTGTGACCACGCAGATCGACCTGTGCAACGCGGCACTGTTGCGGGCGGGAACGCGCAGCACGATCACGTCCCTGACGGATGGATCGGCTGAGGCAACCGCCTGCGGTGCATTCTGGCAGATGTGCCTTGATACGCTGTTCTCGGCCTATCAGTGGCGCTTCTGTCGCGTCACTGCCACCGGAACCGGCGCGGCCAGCACGGATCCGCAATGGCAGTTCGAGTTCCAGCGGCCAGCCGACTGCGTGACGGTGCACAAGATGCTGCCCGCGATAGCACCGCGCCGCCCCCCGATGGACCGCGAGGCGCAACATGCGCTATTCCGCACCGGTCTGCCGTTTGGCGAAGGGGTAGGGACGGCCGGAACGGATACGACCGGGCCCGTCATCCGCACCAATCATGCGAGCGTGCAGGTGCAGTACGTCTCCAACGCCCAGCCAATCGACAACTGGCGCCAGCAGTTCCGCGAGGCATTCACGTGGGCGCTGGCGGCGGAAATCGCCATTGCCGTAACCGGAAGTGGCGAGATAGCAGCCCAGATGCGCAGCATGGCAGCAGCGGCATTGCAGCAGGCCATGCAGGCCGATCAGGTGCTTGAGCAGCAGAGTGCCGAATACGTGCCAGATTGGATCAGGGTGCGAGGAATGCCCGCGCTGCGCGACGAATGGCATCCGATCCGGCAGGTTAACGAGACATTCCCCGGCGGTTTCATCGTCGGCAATAGCGCTATGCCCAGCCCTGCGCCAGCTTACCTGACCCCTGCGGATACGCTCAATGGCGTTCCTGCCGCTGGCCTCATGCCGCGCGATATTGCAAATCGCGACAGCCAGTACATCCCTGCGGCCACGCCCGACAGCCGCATCGGCATTCTGTCCATCGGGGCAACACCTGTCGGGTGGCGCAGGCCATACCATGCCGCAATCGCCCTGGGTGACGACCCTGGCGAAGGAGAGACCGAACAATGAAACGCATTGCGATGGCAGTGGTCCTGCTACTACCTATGGTCGCGCAGGCCCGCGAACCGGTCTCTCCGGCCCGGTGGACGCAGAATTATGTCCCGTCACTGCAGGACTGGCAGGCTGCGCTGCTCTACAATGGAGCATCAGTCAGTGCCGCGCTTGGGGAAGAAATTTCACGAGCGACAGCAATAGAGGGGCTCAAGCTCAACAAGTCAGGCGATACATCCATCAACCAGACACTGACGACACCAGCGATCAGTGGCGGAACGTCCAGCAACCAGGCACTGAATGCTCCCACGATTACCGGGGGCACGACAGCGGCACAGACTCTCACGGATGCATCCGTGGGTGCTATCAAAATCACACAATCCGGCACGTCCCTGCCTTTTCTGAGCAGCACTGGAACGCAGCTTGGCGTTATGGATGCCGTTGGGAACTTCAATATTTCCGGATATCTGTCCACCCTCTATGAGGTCGTGCCGGATTACCTCAAGGGAGCAGGGAACAATGGCACTGATGACGCGCCGTGGATCCAGAAGGCTGTCACAGCCGTCTGCGCAACGGGCGGTGGCAGGGTGCGGCTGCTTCCACGCCATTATGTAATCGATAGCCAGATCAATATTGGGTGTCCTGTCATACTTCAGGGCTCCGGGTGGATGGAAAATTATTCTTCCAGTCCAATCAGTTCGGCAACCGGGACATGGTTCGATATTGATGAGACGACAAGCAGCCCTGTGTATGTCCACGATATCCAGTCACGCGGCGCGCAGATACGCGATATCGCATTCTGGCAACCGGGCCAGATCGTGCCTGCATCCGGCGCAACGTCATGGACGCCCGCCGCATACCCTCCTGTTGTCTATCTGTCCAATGTCGAGGGATACACGCGCCTTGAAAACCTGTTCATGGATGGCGTCTATGAAGGCATCAGTTCCGTCAATGGCGGCCGCACCATCATCGAAGGGCTGTATGGACAGTTTTTCGACTATGCGGTGAATATTGATGCGGATGAGGATGTCTCACGCATCAACAACATTCACGCATGGCCATACTGGTCCGGCGCGAATGCGGTTATGTCCTATCAGGAGGCAAGCAGCCATACCGTGAAACTCGGCCGTGTGGACAGCCCGTTTCTGGATAACATATTTGTTCTACCCTCTGCCGCAGGGATTTATTTTTACACAGGAACGAACAGCATCGCCAGTGGCGTAGCAACAGGGGTGCAGGTTGGGAAACTGTCGTGTGACAGCACCGTAAATTGCCTGGAAGTAGCGGCTTCCGGCGTTGTGGTTACGGTCAACTCGCTACGCACTTTTGGCCAGGAGGGTTTGACATCAGGATCTCCGGCTTACGGCGCGTCAATATTAACGGTGGACCCATCAGGAAGCGTTTCTGCGTATATGGGGCAGGTTGAAGGGCGAATGCTTTTCAACGCGGCCTTTATTTTTAGCGGAAGCCCCGCTTCCGGGGGGGGATGCAGCAATGTAAGGATAGCATCATTAACAGAGGATTACGGTAGCTCTACGCAAACTTCCCTGTACACTTCATATGGAAATTCAGCGTGTTCCGCAGAGACGACACCATATAATGAAGTTATTCTTGGGACTGAGCCCTCTCTCCTTACCAATTCGTCTGTATCACAGACTATGACCCATAGCGGCGGAATTCAGACGGATACCTTCTGGGCTGCCCCCACGAAGCAATAATCTGATGGGTTAAGGCGTCATGACACTTCCAAATGCACCAAGGCCCGCAATTTTCTATCGACCGGCTTTTGCGGCAGGCATCATTTCACCCATGCTGCGCTTCCGATCCGACATGGAAAAGTGGCAGACAGGCGCGTGCGAACTGACCAACTTCTTTGTGCATGTGCAGGGCGGGGCGAGCAACCGGTCCGGAACGCAGTTCATCGGCGCGGTGAAGGATGTGGCCAATCCGCCCCGGCTTGTGCCCTTCATCTACAATAACACGCAGTCCTATGTGCTGGAGATGGGGGGCGGCTACATCCGCTTCATTTCCAATGGCGCGTATCTGACCAATACCGATGGCAGCGTATATGAAGTTGCAACACCTTATGCGGCGGCTGACGTATGGAACATCCGCTGGGTGCAGTCGGCGGACGTGCTGACCATCGCCCATCCTTCCTATCCGCTCTATAATCTCTCGCGCGGCGGGGAGACGGACTGGACGCTTTCCGAAATCTCGTTCGCCGCGGGCATAGCGGCGCCTACCGGTGTCAGCGCCGTGGCCACGAACGGGAACGCAGGGAATACCGGCACGACGCCGGGCATTGCGTCCGTCACCTATGATTATGTGGTGACGGCGGTCTCCATCGCGCTGAACAGTGAAAGCAATGTCTCGGCCACAGCCTCGGTCACGAACTACAATATCGGCTATTACACCGAGTACGGGAACTACAATACCGTTGACTGGGCGGCTGTTTCCGGTGCGGATTATTACAACATCTACCGCAAATATGCTGGTTCCTATGGACTGATCGGCTCGACAACCGACCTGACCTTTCAGGATGCCGATTATGAGCCGGATACGGCGATCGGTCCCCCCACGCATGAAGACCCGTTCAGCGGCAATAACCCGGCCTGTGTGTCCTATTTCCAGCAGCGTCGGGTATTTGGGGGATCGGCATCCGACCCGCAGACCATCTGGATGACGCGCTCGGGCAACTATACCAACATGGACGTGGCCAATCCCGTCAAGGATGACGACGCCATCACGGCGACCATCGCATCGCAGCAGGTCAACCAGATCAGGCATATCGTGCCGATGGCGGATCTGATCATCTTCACGGCGGGGAGTGTATGGAAAGTAAGTGGCGGCGATGCGGGCAAGGTCATCACGCCCGGGAATGTGACAGTTACGCCGCAGATGTTCGTGGGGGCGGCCGATACCCTGCCGCTGCCCATCGACCAGGACGTGCTGTTCGTTGAAAGCAAGGGCAGTCATGTCCGCGACCTGCAGTATGATTATTATGCCGCCGTCTATAATGGCACCGACCTTTCGGTTCTGGCTGACCATCTTTTCTATGGATACACCATAGACGATTGGCGGTTCGCGCAGTTCCCATTCAATATCGTGTGGGCCGTCCGCTCGGACGGGACGCTGCTGGGCCTGACCTACCTGAAGGAACAGCAGATATGGGCATGGCACCAGCACACGACGACCAACGGAAAGTTCAGGGCCATTACGGTTGTTCCTGAAGAAACCGAGAACGGGGTTGTCGAGGATACCGCCTATTTCGTGGTTGAACGCACGATCAACGGCAACGCCGTCGCCTATGTCGAGCGGCTGCATACGCGCCAGCTTGGCACGGCCAACAGCGACATAACGAAATCATGGTTCGTGGATGCCGGGCTGCAATATGCCGGCGCACCCGTCAGCACGGTGTCGGGGCTGTCCCATCTGGAGGGCGATACCGTTTCCGCCTGCATTGATGGCAAGGGCTATACCGGACTGACCGTGACAAACGGGTCCGTTGCCCTGCCGGTGGCGGGTAGCACGATCACGGTGGGCCTGCCGATCAGGGCGCACCTGCAATCTCTACCGCTCGATCTTGGTCAGCCGCCGCAGTTCAGCCGCCGCAAGCGCGTGAGCAAGATCTACACCACGCTCTATAATACGGCAGGCATCGAGGTCTCGACTGACGGCGGCACGCGCACGCGACCGGTCGGGAGCGCGGCCACATCCGGAACCCTGTCGTCGGACGTGCAGTTCGTCATTCCTGCGGCGAACTGGGACCAGTATGGCAAGATCGATGTGTTCCAGAATTACCCGTTGCCCTGCACGGTGACGGGTCTGGATGTGGATGTCGAGGTCGGGAACTGATTACCGTCCGCGCCGCCGTGCCGGATGACGCGGACCTGATCGCGCCCATCCTGCGCCCTGCGGACCGGCTGGAGGTGGCGCGTACGTCACCCCTTCCGGTCGCCATGTCCATCCGCCACAGCATCGCGCATTCCACAATGGCCGCGGTCATGCTGGATGATGTCAGGCCGCTGGGCGTGTTCGGCCTGGTCGAACCGGTGATGCTGGACCCGTCCATTGGTTGCCCGTGGATGATCGGCACCATGCACCTTGGCCACCACCGCAAACTGTTCCTGCGCGAAACCCGGCGCTGGATGGAGGAATGGCGGCGCACCCACACCGTACTAACAAACCGGGTGGATGCCCAATACGTGCAGGCCATCCGCTGGCTGCGCTGGCTCGGGTTCACCATCCATGACCCGGAGCCGGTTGGCGTTGGCGGTGCACTGTTCTGCCGTGCCGAGATAAGGGAATGACATGGGGGTCGCATCGGCCGGGCTGGGTGCAGCCGGGTCACTCTTTGGCGGTGTAGGTTCGATCCTTGGCGGCATATCCGAAGCCAGTCAGGACAGATACGAAGCCCGCATTGCCCAGCAGAACGCCAACATGGCGGGGAATAACGCCAATGTCGCGCTGGATCAGGGCGATGTGGCGGCCCAGAGGGCCTACCAGCAAGGCGCGCAGCAGCTTGGCGCACAACGCGCGCAGATGGCGGCCAATGGCGTCACCCTGAACAATGGCTCGGCTCTTGATGTGCAGAACGCCACGGCCATGACCACGGGCCAGAACGTGGCTGGCATCCAGTATAACGCCAACGCCCGCGCGCTCGATTACCGCAATCAGGTGGTCAATTTCGACAATGAGGCGGCGGCGGACAGGAAGGCCGCCAGTTCCGCCATATTTGGCGGCGCGATGGGAGCGGCCGGAAGCCTGATCGGTGGCGCCAGCCAGTTCGCGGACAGGTGGGACGACATGAAGGACATGGGCGCGCTTGAGGGAAGCGGCACCAGCAGTGCCGGACAGTCGTGGAATAACTGGGCACAGCGGTATTCCAACTATGCCGGGGGCGTTGGCTGATGGCGGAGCCGGTTTTCACGCCGGGCGGCGAACTGCCCGGCGAAATCCCCAATGGATACCTTGAGGCCAAAGCCCGGCCCGGCGCGTTCGGCAGCAACATTGCCGAAGGGTTCTCCCGCATTGGCGAGGGGATGGGTCAGGCATCCGACAATCTGCAGCAGATTGCCCAGCGTCGGGCGCAGCAGACCAACATGCTCGCGCTCAATTCCGCCAACAATATCCATCAGGCAGCTGTGCAGAAGATCATGTATGGCGATCCGGACGATCAGGAGAATTATCCGGGCTTCCTGAACCTGAAAGGGCAGCAGGCGGTCTCGGCTTATCCGCAGGTCCAGCAGCAACTGGATCAGGCGCAGAAAGATGCCGCCGGCACCCTGACAAATGAGGCGCAGTCCCGTCAGTTCACGATGGATAGCACGCGCTACCAGCAGATGATCAATGCTCAGGTGCTATCGCATGTTGGCCAGCAAAAAGATGCATGGTCTGACAGGGAGGCGCAGGCACAGGCTGATAATGGCATCCAGATTGCGGCAGGCGACTACAAAAACCCGAGCGCGCTCAGTCTGGGATGGGGGCAGGCGCAGCGCGCAACGGTCAACCGGATGGTGGAGCAAGGCTTTAACCCGAACGATGTGGCTACTCACACCGCCGTGCTGTCTGCCCATTCCAAATTCGTCAAGACAATCGCGCAGGCCCATCTGGCCGATAACGATGCGATCGGCGCGCAGGACTTCGTAAATGCCAATCGCGCCAACATGCAGCAGCAGGACTATGCAGCACTGACCGAAAGCCTGCAGCCACACGTCTGGCATCAGCAGGGCAAGATGGCCTACTACACGGCTATGGGGCAGTCATCCGGAAACGTCTACGCCATTCCAAAAGGGAATAATCCGGATGATACGTTTTCGGGCATGGTCCACAACGAAAGTGGCGGCCACCAGATGGGGACGGACGGCAAGCCGCTCACGTCCAGCAAAGGGGCAGTTGGTATAGCGCAGCTCATGCCCGATACCGCCCGGCAGGTGGCCCAGCAATCTTCCCTCGGATGGGATGAAAACAGGTTCCGGAACGATCCCAGCTACAACCGCACTCTCGGACGTATATATTTCGGCCAGCTATGCCAGAAGTATGGCGGCAACCAGACACTGGCCTGTGCGGCCTACAATGCCGGTCCGGGTAATGTGGATAAGTGGATACAGCAATACGGAGACCCACGTTCGGGCGCTCTCAGTGATGCCGACTTCGTTTCGCAGATCCCGTTTATGGAAACAAAAAACTATGTCTCCCGCGCGGGCGCGGCACAGGCCGAACCCAGCGGCCCAACGTCCCGCACCCCTCCTGACTGGGATAAGGTGGCGCAGGGCATCGCCGCATCGCCCTATGATGACGAAGCCAAGGCGTATGGCTATGAACTTATGCGGCAGGGCAAATCCATATGGGCGACAACCGCGTCATCCCATATGGCCGACATCAAGGACCGCTTTGCCGGGGCGAATGATGCCTATCTGCATGGGAACGATGTTCCTGATGCCCCAACCGATCAGGAAATAGACCAGTGGTTTCCGCCAGAACAGGCCCAGCAGATGAAGGAAAGCCTGAGCGCATCGCGGCAGGCATCCTTAGCCTACAATGGCACACGCTATGCCAGCCCGGCCGAGCGTGCCCAGACATTGCGTCAAGTGACTGACCTGACCGGTACTGATGCCCAGGATTATAAACACCGGCAGCAGATCGCGACACGCTATATGGCAATGGCGCAGGCCAATGAAAAAGCCCTGCATGATGATCCCGTGACCTATGTGGCCAATAGCCCGGAAGTTCAGGCAGCCACGCAGCAGGCTCAACAGGCGCAGCAGTCGGGTGATGCAGCCCAGATCGCGCAGGCACAGCAGAACCTGTTCCGTGCCAGCAGCACAGTCCAGTCCCGCATGGGGGTGGCGCAGCCGCGCATCCTGACCAACGGCCAGATCTCCACCATTACGGATGGGCTGAGCCGCGTCCCATCCGGAGAGGATCTGCGCCCGCGCTTTGCTCAACTCCGCCAGCAGTACGGGAACTATTATCCACAGGCCATGGCTGAAGCCGTGCAGCATGGAAAGCTTGATCCGGTCTATGGCGTCATGGGAGATATGACCGAACCGTCTCAGGTTCAGGCATCAGCCGATATGCATGCAGCCATGGGAATGAAGCTGGAGGACATGCAGAAATCAGCCGGGATGGAGGGTAAAAAATTACAGGCCGGTGCGAATGCTGACCCCATAGCGGATAGGTTGAATGCCTATCATCTGACCACCCTGAACACGGCAGGGGGTGACCAGCAGTATCGCGCCACATATCAGGCAGTTCAGCGGCTGGCCACATTCTACGTCATGCATGGTCAGACTGCCCATACCGCCATCAGCAATGCAGTCAATGGTCTGATTTACAACAAATACGATACATCCGGCACGATACGCTTCCCCAAGGGGCAGGTCTCCAAGTCTCAGGTTCTGACCGAGACGCGGGCCGCGCTGGACAACCTGAAACTGGGCGATCTGGCGCCCGTTCCGGGCAACGCGAACCTGACAACCGAAGATCGGGAGCGATACACCCTGTATGGGGCGAAATCCCTTGGACAATGGGTTCCGGATTACGCGACCCAAAACCTGTATCTCCAGATCCCTTCGCGCAACGGAGCTATCCCGTACACTGTCATAAGGAAGGACGGTAAGCCTGTATCCGTCTCTATGGAAGGGATACGGCGCGGGGACTATTCCAGCCTCAATCCATATAGCGATACCGTCCTTGATCGGATGGAAGCCAGCCGGAAGGGAGCGAAGTAATGGTTGATGCCCCTTTCGGTGGCCCGCTACAGAATGACGCGATCCAGAATGCTGGCACGGATATCCTGCCATCCAGCATGGGGAACAGCATTGGGAATGCCTTTCTTCAGGGTATCGACCAGGCACCTGTCAACGAATTTGCGGATTTCGTGCGGCACAGGGCTGAAGCATGGTCGCCATCCGCCCGGATGCTCAGCGCGGATGAAGCCAATGACCGTTATGGAATGGACGGCCTGAAGTTTGACCGGCCCATAGCTGATACCGTCGCGGCGGACCTGCACGACGCCCATCATATCCAGACCGTGCGGCAGGCCGTGATTGATGGAGGTGAGGGTGGTGCGCCGGGAAGCGTGGGCCGATGGGCCGCAGGCTCCCTGCCTCAGTTTATCGATCCCCTCAGCACCGCGTCATTCTATGTCCCCGGAATGGGGGCAGCCCGCATTGGGGCCGCTCTGGGAGATACGGCAGCCGGTGCCGCATGGCGTGGGGCTGGTTCGGCATTTGAACAGAGCTGGTCGGGAAAGGCGGCGCAGGGGGTAATTTCCGCTACTGCCGGATCGGCCGCCGCCGCTGTGCCCGAATATTACCTCAGCCGTGATGAGCATAATGACCAGACCATGGCGGAAATGCTGACCAACATTGCGTTTGGTGGGCTGCTTGGCGGTGGCTTTCATCTTACCGGGGCAAGGTTGTCTGGGTGGAGGCCGGGCGATCCGATACCAGATCTGAATGCGCCGCCGACGCTGGACGAAATGGCGAACCCGGTGGCCGATAGGGTTGAGGCGGGTGGTCCGGATGTGGCGGACGCCATGCTGCGGGATGCCATTGCATCTCATGTGGAACGCACGCCGAACGAAGCTGGCCAGATTGCAGATGCGATTGATCCCCGAAGCGCGGAGCCGACAGAAGAACCGCCCCCTTCAATTCAGGATGGGTGGGCAGGGCAGCAAGACCCAGCGGGTGAATTCGACAACACACCCATCTCCGAACCGGTTACGGTTGGTCATGTGCCCGAGGGTATTCCGGGCGTGGAACCACTTCCCATCCGCCTGGAGGAAGGGTTTCATACCGGCCCGCATAAAGGCATGGGCCGCGCGCATATTGCTGCCGAGCATGGGGCGGAACTGCATGCCGCCGGGTATCCTGATGTTATTTCGGCCGTAAAGGATATTGCGAAGGGCACCAACGAAATCCGCCGCAACGAGGATGGGCAACTGTTCGTCATCAAGCGGATGCCGAACACGTTAAATCGCAAATCGCATGGCACGCTTATCACTTCGTTGCGCCCGCACCCTGATGGACACTACACGGTCATAACATCCGGCAGGTTCAAGGGAGCCTATCTCAACAAAAGGGAATTGCTCTGGCAGGCGGAGCACCCCGCCGCCACACCCCCGTCCGGACCGGGGGCCTCATCTGGTGATCCGCCGCAGGAGGCGTCCGGTTCGGCAGACCTGTCAAGCGCTCGAGGCCAGAGCAATCTGAATATACTCTCGGATGCCGCCCGTCGCAACAAGATTGAGGAAAGCCCTGAAATCACCGCTTCCCGCCGGGCTGCCGCCAAGACAGTGCAAGATGCGCCGACTATAGCAGAAACCGAAGCCGGGAAACAGCTTTCCGAGGCGCAGGCCGACCTTGCCCGTATCCGTGAACAACTTGGCGACGACGCCAAGCATAGCCCGGAATTGGCTGGTCTCGATAAAAACGACGCGGAAATAGAAAGCATGGCACGCGCCGTGCAGGCCGCCGCCACATGCATGATTGGAAAAATGACCAATGGCTGAAGGTGCATACCGGCACTGTTTCGAAACCGCAGCGCGCGCCGCCGGACGCGCCTTGTCCGAAGACGAACTGTACAATCTGTTCTCACGGGCGCAGGGCCGCATCAGACGGCTTGTGCGGGAAGGCATGTCCCCACGTGATGCCGCCATGCAGGCCGGGAAGGATCTGGCGGATGAAGCGCGTCTGGCTCACATAAACGAAAAGCGTGCCGCTGCCTTCAATATCGCTGCCGCGCGTGGTCTGGATAATGCCGTGCGGGCAGGGCATGAGGTGCAGGATATCCGCGCGACCCTGACCGGGGTGGAAGGGAATGCCCGCGGTCTGGCCTATTCCGTTGATGCAGCGATGAAGGGCGCATCGGCTGAAATACTTGGCCGGATCGAGGCGGACCTGAAAAAAGCTGGCGTGCTTGAGGCCGCGACGCGAGGGGATCACGCATTCGATCAGGACGTGGCAACCGAACTCTACCGGATTGAAGACCCGGCCAGTGCGCCTGATACCCGTAATCCCGCCGCGCAGAAGGTGGCCCGCATCTTCCGCCGGTATCAGGAAGAGGCGCGCCTGCGACAGAACAAGGTCGGGGCATGGATCGGGAAGGTCAAGAATTACATCGCGCGCCAGAGCCATGATATCTACAAGATTTCTGCCGCGACGGCCGATGAATGGACATCCTTCATCAAACCGTTGCTGGATCCGGATACCTTTGCGGACGTGACCGGTAATGTGGATGAATGGCTGCGTGGGGTTTACGAGAACCTTGCAACAGGCGTGCATGATACCAGAAACGGGCTGGGTGTAGCGGATGGCTTCCGTGGCCCCGGAAACATGGCCAAGAGGGTCAGCCAGGAACGTATCCTGCATTTCAGGGATGCCACGTCATGGATGGCTTATCAGGATCGCTTTGGCCAGGCCAATCTCATGCATACCGTCTTGGCGGATATTGCGCGCGGAGTGGAAAACGCGGAACTGATGAACCGCTTTGGCACGAACCCCGAAGTCATGTGCAAGAACTGGATCGACCGCGCCATTGCCCGCGCGAAGGAACGGGGTGACCACAGAACAGTAAAGGCCCTGCGCACGGACTGGAATGAACGGATATTCGATACCATTACCGGCATGGCCAACCATCCATCCAACACCACGCTGGCCAAGATATCGCAGATGACGCGCATGGCTAATCAGGTCCAGATGCTCGGCGGCACCCTTATGTCATCCTTGCCAGATGTGGGGGTAATGATGGGCATGCTCCGGCATAATGGTATCGGTATCATGGAGAGCTTCAGCAGGCTGGTGCGCGGCCTTCTACCCGAAGGTAAAGAAAGCCAGCATGTGGCCGAACTGCTTGGCGTGGGTCACGACGCCCTGATGGGGGATATCGCGTCCCGCTTTCAGGCGGAGGATGGGCATATGGGCAAGCTGTCTGACGCAGTGGCCCGTTTTCATCGCCTGACCGGGCTGCAGTACTGGACAGACGCCATCAGGCGCGGGGCTGCGCTCATGCTCAGCAACAACCTTGCCCGGATGGTGGATCGTGATTTCTCGGGATTGCCGGGACATATGCAGATCGCCCTGCGTCGTTACGGGATCGAGAATGCTGAATGGCAGGCCATCCGTAAAAGCAGTCTGGTCGCGGCAGATGGTCGCAGCTACGTGCTGCCAGCCCACATGGGCGACCTGTCCGATGAAGCGGTTGCGCACATTGATGCCAGGCCGGAGTGGGTTAAGGAAGAACTGCAACGCAAGCTGCGTACCTATATTAATGACCAGATCCGCGAAGGCATGTCGGAAGGCACGGCAGGTACGCAGGCAATGGCCACGTGGGGCACCCAGCGCGGCACGGCTGCGGGTGAGATTGCCCGGACAATCATGCAGTTCAAGGCTTACACCCTGAATTTCATGGCCCGCAGCATGAAGCGCGAACTGATGCGTATGGGGCCGGGCAACGTGACGGGTGATATGAGGGGATTTCTACAGGGCGTAAGGCAGGGCGCGGACGTTCCCGGTCTGGCGTGGCTGATTGCCACCACTACGACACTCGGGTATTTTGCAATGACCCTGAAGGAACTGGCCAAGGGGCGCGAGCCACGCACGGCGGACAATCCGGCAGACTATACCAAGCTGGTCATGGCAGCGGCGGCGCAGGGTGGCGGCGCAGGAATTTTCGGGGACTTCCTGTTCGGTGATGCCAACCGTATGGGCGGCGGAATGCTGTCCACAGCAGCAGGACCGACCATGGGCAACCTGAATGATGCCGCCAACATGTTCAAATCCATCCGTGACGGATACGTGAACCGGGGCTTTGCCGGCGGCAATCAGGAAGCTGCCAGCGAGGCCCTGCGCTTCGCCATGAACGATGTGCCGTGGGCCATGGTCACCCCCCGGGCCGCAGTCCTGAATACCTTCTATGCCAAGGCCGCCATGCAGTATCTGGTCTATTACCGACTACAGGACATGATGAACCCCGGCTATCTGCAACGGTATCAGGACAGGGTGCAGCGGGAGAATAACCAGTCGTTCTGGCTGTCGCCTAGCTGGAGTCCCTATCAGGCGATGGGGGCGAACTGATGAAAAGATCAGGAATGGCGGTCAGTTGTGAAGCATCCAAGGGAACAAGAATCTCTGGATGTTTACCACCAGGCACAGGCCTCCATTCGATGACGGCATAGGGCGCGCCATCAATGTAGATGAAATCTGCAATATGAATTGCGGGTGGTGACCCACCCTTTTCAAGAACGCACCTCACCGCTGGTCAAAAAGGGAAGCCGGGTCAGATGTCCGATAGGCGTGGCTGATCGTCGGATAGCTGGTCACTGTGGCCGCCAGCATCGCCAGCGCCAGAAAGACGATTTTCTTAATCATGCTGACCTCCCTTCAGATGAGAGGGAGTCTTAACTGGCACACGTATCCGATGCGTGTCTAGACAATCTCATTTTGTATCAGGGGAATAAGGAATTTTTTAAGGGGAAGATGGCGCCTCGGTAAGCGGGAGCAGGTGACTTGTGTCATCCGTGCCGTCTTCCCTTGCCTGACGGTCAATGTCGGCCTCTGTGGTGGCGTTCACCTTGTCCCAGTCAATTGTGCCGGGCCGGGACAGGATTTCCTTTAGTGTCATCCTTGCCATTGCTTATAACCCCACGGCCTGCCGGAGCATGTCGTTCGCACGCCGCTGCCATCCGGGACCGTCAGCTTTCAGACGCTCGACAAGATCCGGGTCCAGACGCATGGAGACCAGCTTTTTGGTTGCGGTTTTCTGGGGGCCACGAACGCGTCGGGTGCGGGCCAGGTCGGGAACAGAATCTGCTGACGCACACATGGCGACAAAGTCCATATCCGTCAGTTCGGGATTATCCGCATCCTTGGCAATACCCCGATTGATGACGGCATCTTCCGCATCGGTTGGCATAATGATGTCAGTTTTGCGAGACATAGAATGCTACCTCCCTTTTGTTCGCTTTCCGCAGGCTGATGATGCGTACGATCCGGGTTTCAATGCTGAATACCAGAACGTGCGGGCGGTGACCGATTGGAGCCAGCGCGACAAGGCGGGGTTCATCCGAGGAGCGGCTGGCTGTGACGAGCGCCTCATCCCATGCGAAATCCTCAGCGGCGACAAAGTCCACGCCATGCTTTTCGATATTGCTCAGGCGCTTGGCTTCGTCCCAATCGTATCTCATTCAGATTGTATATACGATAAAAGGTGCGAGATCAATTTAATTGTAGATACAATTTGTATGTTCGATTCGAATGGTCTTCCGCTGTCAAATTTTACAGCGGCCTTTCCAACTGCTCCCGCGCCAGCGCACGAAAATGCGCCTGCTCAGCGGGCGTTGCGTAATCTTCTGATATGACGGAATCAGCTCCGAATTGACGCTTTGTCGCAATCGTCTGACCGCTCCATGGTCGGTACGGGTGGTGCAGCTTGAAGATCTTTTCTGCCAGGTGTTCTAAGGCTTCGGAGTAAGGCACAATGCAAATAAAACTATATCAAATTTCTGATGTAAAATTGTGTCTATTTGTCCTTTTTTTCAGGAAGGCGATTAGCAATCGTCGCACCTCCTGCTCCGACAACAGCGCCCGCTGTCGCCACTATTCCCTGCCCTAATATTTTTAGAAAATCGGAGACCCAAGTTTCGTTTAATGATGTTGCACTAAATACGTATATTATTTCAGTTAATGATCTCAATAATATTATTGCCCCTGACAAGGCAACCAAAACGCACAATATAATGAGAGCAAGTATTGCTACACCGCTGTCGCTATGCCAAGAAATAAAAGACCTACCAAAAGGTAGCATGACTGAGTTTGGGTGGTTGCGATGTCTGCGCGAATCTTCTTCTGTTTGAAATTGACGTTGTTCTTTACGGTCAGCTGAAGATGTTTCTGGTTTTTTTGCGGCATGCAATGTAACACCTTCATCTTCTTCATCAGCCATTGTACAGAACCCTAGTCAATTATTCTTTGTAACTAAACTTTCGAAATCTCTCTTTATAAGCCTATCCGATATTTCAATGTGTCTTTCATCAGGGTGTTTTCTGGTAACCTTATCCCATGCCCAACCTGATTGATGCGTTAATGCAGATAATTCTCGTGCGCTCCATTTATTGTATGTCTTCCAAACAAAACTAATTATTTTTTCAGCTCGTATATCGTTTGTTACAGGAGGTACTGTTACAAATTCGAAGTCATTGAAATCATCTCCGTCTTCAAAACAAAATTCTGTTGCCATGCATGTGATAGGATCACCGCCAAAATTCTTGAATTCTTGATACAGTGTTGGAGAAACGGGCCCATACTGCCATGCCTCAAAACGTTCTCGAATGAGTGGCCTGTCCGTGCTAGCTAAAAAATACCCGTGACATAGATAAACCAGTTTTTGTAATTTCATCGGAGAAATAGGGGTGTCCCAGTTGAAACTGAGGTCTAAGATTGTGTTAGCGACCCCCTTTATGGGGTAAGGTCCAGACATATTACCCTCCCGATGTTAGACGCCAAAATCCCGAACCGCAGAACTGCGTTTCAGGTTGGCGGTGTTCATTCGCTGCATGCGCAAGCACATGGTATGCTGTGCATACAACGTCATTCAGACACCCAAGGATATCCCCTACGTGTGAATTTTGCATCTAAGAACCAAGGTGCACAAGAAAATAGGAAATTATTCCCACATTCTCATTGGAGCATGCATATGGGGTGGCGAGATATCAGTTGCAACCCCACGATCACAGCGTGAGGTTTCAGACGCTCCGCGCGTCGATTAAAGACGGCAACTTATCGTTCAGTCTTGCCCTCACGAGTTGTTCGATTGGGCGATTATAGCGCGAAATGAGGCAGGCATTGAGGCGAAGGGGATAGGCCGGATGAACAAAGTGCGGAGTTGATTGCGAAGGAAACGGATCACCGACCATCAGTTCCTCAAGGGCACTTTCTCCCGTGTGGCATTTCATATCCCAGCACCCATTCGGTTCCTCCACCAAGAATATCTCCGAACGGAATAGTCAGATCGCCACTCGTGCCAGCATATAAAAAGAGGCGATTGAACGGGGTTAGCCCATTCGGAACTTCCCCGTAAAACTTTATCCATCCTCTGCCATGCCGGGCATGGGCAATATACATCTGGTCAGATGAAGAATTGGATTGCGTGTCCTGAACCAGAAACAGACATGCCCTGTCTGGAGCATCTTTGGGGTCTATCGCAACGAAGCGATATTCTTTGCCGCTTTGGCCAGTCAGGGTCTTTTCTTGCATGATGGCCCCTTTTCGCTACTCTGAAAGCTTTCTGCGTTTGCGCTTCACTTTCGGACCATTTCCAAGCGTCTCACTTAAATTAAGCAAATCATCATCAGATTTTTCTGGTGCAAGTTTGGATAACAAAATTGCCAGAGCTTGTTTTTCTGGATCGGTCAACGAACGCCAGATGTTAATCAGCGACCTTTCCCCCGGTTTGAGCAAACCGTCATAATCTTGCGAATAGATGCCCTGAAGGTCAAATCTTCCAGATGCCAATGAGTTTTCTAGACGCTGCACAATCTCTGCATTTGTAGAGTGGGCATTGCGAGCAGCTGCCTCCCGCATGCTTTGCAACAGGTCTTCTCCCAGCCTCACGGTAATGGATGAGCGGCGCTGATCGTTCATTCTCGACCAATACCCGATTTTATCATAAAGCGCCACTTGCGCATTCTGTGAGTGCAATGTATATTATTCTTGCACTCACAGAGTGTAGAGGGAGATATGGCAGAAACAGCAAGCATCACATTCCGAATGGACCGTTCGCTGTTGCGCTATTTGCGCGTGCGAGCAGCTCATAATGACCGGAGCATCAACAAGGAATTCGTAAGCATTCTCCGCAATATCGCGGAAACAGAAAAGGCATCAGGGTCCGGTTTGGCGACTTCCCCTGATGCCTCTCATGCTGAATAAGGAAAACAGCTATGACGACACATAACACACTCGATACCAACAAATCCAGCATCATTCCCTTCGCATTCAAGGGCCACGAAATCCGCACTGTTCTGGTCGATAGTGAACCCGCGTTCGTCGGCAAGGACGTATGCGATCGCCTCGGATATGCCGATTCGAACAATGCTATGAAACTGCATTGTAAGGGGGTGGTAAAACGCCACCCCCTTCAAACGGCCGGCGGAACGCAGAATGTTCGCATCCTCTTCGAACCCGACGTGCTTCGCCTCATCATCAAGAGCAAGCTGCCGGAGGCGGAAGAGTTTGAGCGCTGGGTGTTTGAAGAGGTTCTGCCTTCCATCCGCAAGACTGGCGGTTATGGAGCCATCAAAGCCCCGGCCAACATGGTCGAAGCCCTGACACTGGCGCTTGAACAGCAGAAGGCGCTTGAGGCTAAGGATCAGGAAATTGCGAAACTGGCTCCGCAGGCCGGGGCGCTGCAGAAACTGGCATCCCTCGAAGGTGTCCATAACCTGCGTTCCGCGGCCCAGCAGTGCGGGTGGCCGGAGCGGAAGTTCATCAACCGCCTGATCGAACTCGGCTGGCTCTATACCCACAGCGTCACGGGCCGCAAGTGCGCCTATGCCGACAAGATCAAGGCCGGGCTGATGGAGTCCAAGAACGTCGAGGTCAAGCGGAGCGGCTATGTCGAAGGCGTGGGCCAGCCGATGATTACGCAGAAGGGGCTGGCGAAGATCAGGACGATCATCGGTGATGTGCCGGAAGATGACACCACGCTGGCGGCCGAACTAGCCCAGAAGGCTACCCCGTGCCCTTTCGCGCATCGCTCGGGAGTGACACCGACATGAAGCAGGATATTGCACAGGCTACAGATTTCCAACAGCAGAAGCCCGATTTCTTTGAAGATGCGCAGCCCCTGTCTGCCAATGAAGTCGCCGGTGAGTTGGGTAAGGCGCTGGCCGTCTGCACCCGCATCTATCATGAGCCTGACCGGGCTAATACCGATAACTGCGAACGCAGCCTGCGGTCTGCCGCGCATGGCATCATGCAGATGTGGAATGACGTGCAGCGGATCAAGCTGGAGCGGGCCCGGCAGTTAGGCCGAGCCTGAGGATTGATCGCTAGAATCAAAAAGGCCCCACCTCGGAAGGTGGGGCCGTCAATGGTCTAGCTTGGAATCGCTATCACATCCGCCACCCGAAGGTGGACTTGAGGCGCATAGCCATGACGTAACCGCCGAAAGCTACCGCAAGCACACAGAATGTAGGTCACTTCAGCGCGGGTATCAAGTAGGCGAGATCGAGCGACACGAGAATCGCTTCTCTGATTAATTTCATCTGGTCCAAAGGCATGCGAATCTGGACGTATTTACGCCTGCCGGTTTTGATGCAGCGTCCGTCATAGGGAAGGTTCAGGCGGTCGTAACTGACAACGCTCATCATGTCAGCCTTCGCCCATTTGATCTGGCCAGGGAATGGCTCCGGAGGGCTTTGTCCGATATCTATTTTTACCTGATAGGTCACGCCCGAGCATGCGGGCGTGGTGCTTAAGGGCACAACTGAGCAAAGTCTGTCCCTTTTTGGCAATCGGGAATTGACCACGACTACCAACCGCTCTTTGACCATTTCTGGAGGGACAAATCCGGTATTATAATTGCATCGGAGAATATCTCCCACGCGCGGAGGGTAATTGAGGGGCATGACTCGCTAAAATCAGTGGGCTGGGTGATCTATTTACCATCGCCCGTGATGGAACAAAATCCATCATCAAGGGTGTGGCCATGTGTCATGTTCCATGCCATCTGCATGCGCATCAGGGTATCGGCCTTCACGCCGAATGCCTTTTCAAACCGGATCGCCATATCGGCGGACAGGTGGGTGCGGCCGTTCAGCAGGGCGCTCAGTGCCTGCCGCGATACCCTGAAATGTTCGGCCAGATCCTTGATCTTCAGGCTGTGGGGCTCAACCAGTTCCGTCCTGATCCAGCCGCCGACGCTTACGGCGAGGGACGGGTGCATATCAAGTGCCATGATAGTTCTCCATCTCTCCACACCGTACTAACAAACCACCCATACCCCGAAATCCTGACCATTCAGTTTCGGGGACGGCATGCGCTTTTTTCACCTTCTGGCAGCCGCCAGCCTTCTTGCCACGGTGCAGGCGCATGCCGCGCCCACATCGCCCGAACAGCATGGGCTGTTTGATGGTGGGAACTTCCCGCCCGAGGCCGGTGGCATCGCCACCCAGGCCGATCTGGCCGCTTATGCGCCACCATCTTTCACCTATGCCGAACTGCCCGCATCCAGCGATCAGGTGATCCGCTGCACGGATTGCTATATCGGCAGCGGCAGCAAGGGCGTGCTGGTGCTGTGGAACGGCAGCGCGTGGACAGGCGTGTCCGGTGAGGCGGTATCCCACTGATGTCCGATCCCCGATATGCCACGGTCGAGGAGGTCGCCGTGGTGCGTGAGCGCGTGGCCCGTGTGGAGGGCGTGCAGGACAACCTGCGCGACGACATGAAGCACCAGAACGCGCTTCTGATGCAGGCGGTCAACGATAACGCGGCCGAGACACGCCGGGAGATGAACGACCGGTTCAGCGCCCTGCAGGAAAAGCAGGACAATCGGGACAACGATCTTTCATCCCGTCTGGGGCGCATCGAGGAACGGGAGGCCGCCCGCGACAAACGGATGATGTTCTGGGCTGTCCTGATTACCGGCCTGCTGGGCTGGGGGCAGATCGGGGATGCTGCATGGCGTGGCGTCTGCCACCTCTGGCACGGGGTGTTCGGCTGATGCTGGACGCCACCGCCATAGATACGTCCGCCATGACCGCATGGGGCGAGGCGAGGGGGGAAGGCCCGCACGGCATGCAGGCGGTCCTGAACGTGATCGGCAACCGGGCCGCACGGCCCGGCTGGTGGGGCACGGACATTATATCCGTATGCCGCGCGCCGTGGCAGTTCTCCTGCTGGAACCCCGGCGATCCCAATGCCGCCAGGCTGGCCTGCCTGAACCAGTCCGACCCGCAATACCGCGTGGCGCATGAGCTGGCCCTGTCGCTGGTTGCGGGAACACTGGTGGACCTGACGGACGGGGCCGATGTGGGCCAGCCCCCGGTTTTTCATCAAGACAATCGGCCATCACGATTTCTACCGGATCGGCCTGCATGGAGACGGCAAATGAATACAGCCGCGAAATTCGGCGGCCTCGGGGCTGTCATCGCCATGATGCTGGAATATGTGCCTGCACAGTATGACCTGTACGTGGCTCTCTTCATCATTGCCTGTGGCGCCGCCGCCGCGATGGTCCCGCCGCCGCATGCAGGCAGCCGGTGGGCCGTTGTCTATCAGGTCATGACCACCATCGGCCTGAATATCGGCTGGGCGGAGAACCACTTCAAGCCGGGGCAGAGCGCCGTGCGCGTGCCGGTGGCTGACAAGCCTGCAGCGAAACAGGCTGTAGCCTCTGCAGGTATCCCGGTCCTGAACAAGAAGGGCCAGCCGGAGCAGGGGGCCAATGGGAACGCCTGACCCCATCCGGCGGCCAGACCGCTTCGACGCTGGGAAATACCTGACCCGACGCGCGACTGCTGTGGCGATTTCGAACGCAACGGATCCGATTACCGAGGCGCTGGATGCCTTCGCATCCAAACTTTCCAGCGACGGCAGCGAGTATTCCGGAAAGTCGTCAGGAACCCTGACCGGCGTGTTCGAGGGAACTGTCCAGATCGGCACCCCGCCAGACTCGGCAACGGCAACCGGCGCGCCAGGCCAGATCATTTTCGCCGCGTCCGGCATCTATCTCTGCACCGCCACGAATAGCTGGGTGTGCTTCGTACCCGGCGCGTGGCCGACTCCATGAGGAAAACCGACATGATCAACCGATCCCGCATCACGGCATGCGCGGCCCTTCTTTCGTTGGCCGCCCTTGGGGCCTGCTCCGGCCAGACCAATCTGCGCAAGGCCGCGTTCGATACCATGAGCGCCTATCATGTGGCCGCTACCGGTGCGGAAGCCTATCTGGCCTCCGGCAGTGTGAACGCCACGGTCAAGGCCGACATCAAGACGGCTTCGGCGGCCGCGCTGGTGCCCCTGACCACGCTGGATACCACCGTATCCAATGGCGATACGGTCACGGCATCTGAACTGGCCACGGCCGAAAGCGCTCTGGCCGGGCTGCAATCGGCCCTGTCCACCGCGCAGACCACCACAACCACGGGGAGCAATTGACATGGAAGCAGCAGAACTGAGCGCCATCGTAAGCGGCGCGAGCACCGTTATCAGCCTGATCGAGAAATACGGTCCCGATGCCTGGACCACGATCAAGACGGCGGTGGAAGATACCGCGTCATCCGGCGGCCCGACCGCCGCAGATATCGAGGCCATTTATGCCAAGTGCAAGGCCGATAATGCGGCCATTCAGGCATCGTGAACTTCTATTCCGGATTGGCCCTCGGCTTTGTGCTGGGGGCAGCCTGCGCGGTGGGTTATCTGCTCATCGCGTTCGCGCGTGACTGTTGGCGGCAGGGGCGGATGGAATGATCTGGGTGGCGCTTGGTATCATCGCAGCCCAGTCCGTTCTGGCATGGGTGATCTACTTCGTAGAGCGTGCAGATCATCGCCGTTACATACTCGATAACCTCGGGCCGCCTGCACCATGATCTGGCGCTGGATTCACCGGCTGTTCTGTTTGCGGAAAGGGTGCCGGAAATAGAAACGGCAGGAACCCGTTGAGGCCCTGTCGTTCTGTTGTTCCCCACAAAAATACTGGAAAAGAGCCCTGATCTTGGTCAGGCGAACTTACTGCTCCACAAGCTCCAACGCATCTTGGACAAGCCGATTCAGGCTTACGCCACGGGCGGCTGCGATCTCAGCAGCGCGGGCATGAACATCCGGGGACAGGCGGACCTGAAATTTGCCTGAGTAGCGTTTTGTGGGCTCGATTCCCTTTTCCTCGCACATCTCCAGAAACACGCGCAGCGAGGTCTCGCCTTCCTTGCGTAGTCCTTCCACGCTGTCCGCGTAGAAGTCCGCCCCGCCGTTCAGGCCAAGGAACTCGCCCCGGAACATGCCGATTTCCGGGTCAAACTGGATGACGGCCCGGTGGCTGCCAATCTCCATCATGTTATTCATGGCGTTACTCCGTTCTGCTCCAGCCATTTCCGTACAGATGCCACCGCCCCCTTATCCGTCTCTGGCTTGGGGTGGGGCCGATGAAAGACTCTGATCTCCCCGAACAGGACTACGCCAATGCGCGAGCCTTCCCGTTCCGACACCTCGGCCCCCAGCGAGATGAACAGGGCTTCAATGTCGCTCCATGCAACGTTGCCAGAGACAGGTCGCTTGAAGATCAGTTCGAGGGTTCGACGGTGCTTGGCTTTCATCTATAACTGATACCGTAATATGGTATCATATTCAATAAAAACCATGTCGTGCAGCATGCGGAAATCGTCCGTGATCTAGCAGGTGATCATGGTCGATGACTGTGCCGCTTTTTGTGCCGACCTGCTGTGCGGAAAGGCAGAAACAGGGCGTCACATGCGAAACGAAGGCGCGCGCTATTTTATTGATAATAAACAAATTATGGGTTTTATCGGAGAGTGGCGGAGATTTTCAAGACCGCTGCCTTCAACCGCTCGGCCACCTCTCCATATCGTCTGTTTAGCTAGGTATTCCGCCGCCGTCTAGATGTTACCGCGCACAAAAACCACTGCATTCATACGGGCTCTGTGCCCCAATTTGTGCCGCCATGCAGCACCTGCTCAAGCTCATCCGCCCTCGGGGCGGACAAATAGCTCTCGGTCGTCTTGACCGATGTGTAGCCCGGATGGTGAAGGCATGGCGGCGGTCATGAATGCGCAAGCGGGTGAGGGATAGGCCCGAGGCTTCATAATATGCTGCAATTCTGCGCATGCGCGACTGGTGTTGCATCGTCCACATTGCCAATATCGATGTGGACAGGCTGACGGGCGATCCCGCTGCCAACCTGATTTCCATGCAGGTCACCGCCGCGCGGCGTGACCAACGTGCGGACCGCAATGCAGGCGACCAGCTGCTTTCTTGGGGGCGTCCGGCCATTGACGTAAACCGCGCGTTCCGCACGGCGTTGGTCCTGCAGGCGCTCAACAGGACCAATATACTGCTGTGAATGCTGGAATGGGATGGCAGGCAGGTCAAGGATATGCTCCCCGGCCGGTTTATCGTAGGTGATGGTGCGGCTGTCGGCCCGGTCCTCGCGCATTTCGTGCCCTGTGGATACACTGAATGACGTGCAGGCCGCAGGACTTACGTCGCGTGGCATGCCTGATGACGGAGAGACCGAAGAAATGAAACGTATCATCATGGCATTCCTCCTGTTTCTGCCAATGAGCGCGCAGGCGCGTTCACCGGTGCCGCCGTCCAGATGGACGACAAGTTACGTTCCGACGCTTGAGGACTGGCAGGCCGCGCTCCTCTATAACGGTTCACCGCTCAGTATCGCGATGGGAGAGGAAATCTCGCGCGCCACAGGGGCAGAGGGTCTCAAGCTCAACAGAAGCGGCGACACGTCTACGAACCAGAACCTGACAACCCCGATCCTGACCAACGCGACAGTGGGGGCGGCGACTATTTCCCTGTCCTCCACGACGCTGCCGTTCAGGAACAGTAGCGGTGCCCGGATCGCTACGATGGATACATCCGGGAATTTCAATGTTTCAGGATACCTGTCCACGCTGTACGAGGTTGTGCCGGACTATCTCAAGGGAGCAGGAAACAATGGTGCTGATGATGCGCCATGGATACAGAAAGCCGTGGCCACCGTCTGCGCAGCAGGTGGCGGTACGGTCCGTTTCCTGCCGCGTCATTATGTGATCGACAGCGAGATCAGTATTGGATGCCCGGTCACTCTTCAGGGCGCGGGTTGGCTGGAAAATTATTCCGCGCAGAGCCCAGCAGCCGCATTGGGTACATGGTTCGATATTGACGAAACAACCGTCCCGCCGGTGTATGTCCACGATATACAGTCCCGTGGCACGCAGATACGAGATATCGCATTCTGGCAGCCGGGCCAGACAGCGCCAGCGGCCAACGCAACGTCCTGGACGCCCGTTATCTATCCCCCCGTTATCTATCTGCATAATGTGGAAGGATACACGCTTCTGCGGAACCTGTTCATGGACGGGGTTCTTGCTGGCGTGAATTCCGTAAATGGAGGCCGTACAATTATTGAAGGGCTGTACGGGCAGTTTTTTGATTATTCGGTCAATATTGATGCCGACGCGGATGTCTCACGCATCAACAACATTCACGCATGGCCATACTGGTCCGGCGCGAATGCGGTTATGTCCTATCAGGAAGCTCACAGCCAAGCCGTAAAACTCGGGCGTGTGGACAGCCCGTTTCTGGATAACATATTTGTTCTGCCGGCTAGAGCGGGGATCTATTTTTACGCAGGCACGAACAGCTTCGCCAGTGGCGTAGCAACAGGGGTGCAGGTCGGCAAGCTGTCGTGTGACAGCACCGTAAACTGTCTGGAAGTAGCGGCTTCCGGCGTTGTGGTTACGGTCAACTCGCTACGCACCTTTGGCCAGAACGGGGCATCATCCGGAACGCCTGCCTCAGGAGCGTCCGTCATGATGGTGGATTCAGGGGGGGCCGTATCCGCATATCTGGGGCAGGTTGAAGGACGAATGCTCTTCAACGCGGCATTTACATTCAACGCCAAATATAGCCTTGGCGGAGGATGCAGTAATGTCCGGATTGCCAGCCTGGCGGAAGATTTTGGCAGATCAACCGAAAACGGCATTTATACCGCTTTGGGGAAGAGCGCATGTTCTTCGTCATCTACCGCGGCCAATCAGGTACTGTTGGCTACACCTCCATCAGTTTTTACGAATTCTTCCGTTCATCAGGTAATGAAGAATAGCGGTGGAATTCAGACGGGAACGTGGTGGGCGGTTCCCACGAAGCAGCCCTGAGCCGGTTCTCAGGCGCTGTATGACTGGAGACGTAATATTGGGGGCACTTCGGTCGCGATACGTCCGTTAAACCGCTCGATCATGCTGTTGGCTTTCGGTTCGGCATCCTTTCCGAACTGGCGCAATACCATGGTGTGTGGGGGTGTTATGGGGGCAGTCGGTTGGTTTCATCGGGCTGTAGCAGGAAGTCCGGTGGTCCGGTCATGCGATACGATGTGATGCGCCATGCCATGGTGCGGCGGCTTCGGTGGAGCCACCATATCCTGTCGTAACAACCAGAAGGCCATTCATGAAGCCCGGGGAACTGTTGCGGTGCGACAATCGCCCTCGTCAGGGGGGCGAGGCCCTGATGCTGCCAGCAGACCAGCGATGTGCCTTCCATAGTGGAAAGAACGGCACCGAATTCCTGTTCCTGATGCAGCGCCCAGGTCAGATCCACGGGGCAGTTCAGTTGTTCGGAAAGTGGCTGCACGGTCTGTTCCGGCCGCCGGCTATGGCCGCCACCGGGCCGGAAAGCCGAGGCGAAAATGCGATCAGGTATCGGTAGCCGTAGCGTCCTGCTGCCCGGGAAGGCAAAGAAACCGGCCAGTTCCCTTGCGCGGCGCCACCCCCGTCTGCTCAATGAATAGGGATCGTCCCGGCCATGAGCGTCGATGCCGGTTTCATGAAATTTTTCGTCCGGTTTTTCCGCGTGGCGCATCAGCACAATATTGATCACCGTCACGATACATTCCTCAATACTTCAAGAAAATGTCGTCATAATCTTCCGAAGGGTGTGGACACGATGAGGCTGCACTTTTTTGAGCGGATCAGACCCAAAGCAGGAAAGGAACAGGATCCCTACCTGCCGGAGGTCGGTGCCTGACGGTTAAATTCCTTTGTCGATATGGTCAAAATCTGATTTGTAAAACGCTTTGTATAAAAATTGATTGTTGAATCATGCGTTTCATCTACGGAACTGTAAACAGCATCAGAAATGATGATGGTCCTGTACCCTCGGTCTATGGCCTCCAGGGCGGTGAACAGAACGCAGATATCTGTTTCACCACCTGTTAGTACAATCGCCGCGGGATCATGGTTTCTGACATAATCCCGGAACTTCGTTGCGCGCCACGCGGAATAATTATTTTTATCAAATACTTTGTCCGGGAAAGAAAACACCTTCAACTCAGGCACGAGTTCAAGAAGGTCGGGGTCAATTTCCGCTCGTGTCATCTGGTGCCAGTG
This sequence comes from Komagataeibacter sp. FNDCR2, assembly GCF_021295395.1. Taxonomy (NCBI): domain Bacteria; kingdom Pseudomonadati; phylum Pseudomonadota; class Alphaproteobacteria; order Acetobacterales; family Acetobacteraceae; genus Komagataeibacter; species Komagataeibacter sp. FNDCR2. Next base: position 970,820 of record NZ_JAIWOU010000001.1, on the reverse strand, counting down.
TTCGTAATACTCCCGCCATGCCCCGCATGCGTCGTCGGCGCGCTGGGGGGGAATAAAGCGGGTAAAGACAGTATTTTCAGCATGCCGCGTTACAATATCGACAATATTCGGAAGGATACTGGGCATCCATGCGGCCTGCCATGGGGTCTTTTCACGAAACATCCTTTGCATATCAACGCAAACGTGAAGCCACCGACCATGTTGAAGGAAGCTATCCAGATCCATCCGGGATTCTCCACCAGTCGGAAACGGGTTTTATTCAGGCGCCCGGCATTATTGGCATGTTGCGATACCGCTTTCCGGTGGCGTGGAAAATGGCGTTGGCAATGGCGGCGGCCGTGCCACACATACCGATCTCACCCACGCCCTTGATCCCCAGCGGGCTGACTTCCTCATCGTGTTCATCCACAAAAAGAACATCGATGTCCGGAATGTCGGCATGGGTCGGAATATGATATTCCGCGAAACTGTGATTCATGAAACGGCCGACACGCTCATCCATCAATGAGTCCTCATGCAACGCCATTCCCGTCGCCATCACCATGGCGCCGCGTATCTGGCTGGCGGCGGTTTTCGGGTTCATGATGCGCCCCGCCGCCACGGCATTGACAAGGCGGGTCACGCGCACGGTGCCCAGTTCCTGATCCACGCGTACTTCGCAAAAGACCGCGCTATGCGTAAAACGGGCTTTGCGCATCTGGCTGATCTTTCCCCACAGTCCCGGTTTTGCGGTTTCTTCGGCTTCGAGGCTGTCCTGTCCCATAAGGGAGAGGGCGTCGGAAAGGGAAAGGACGCGCCTTTCATTGCCCTGCATGCCCTGCACGACGCCAGCCTCCAGCGTTACGGTATCCTGCTTTGCCCAGTCCGGAATATTTTCATTTCTGGCAAGCGCCTTTAAGAATTTTTCACGCAGGCTCCGGCAGGCACGCCAGACGGCGGCCCCCGCAGAGGCTGCCGTCCATGAACCGCCTTCGGTCGGGCATTCCGGCAGAGTGGAATCTCCCAGTTCAATATCGATCCCGTCGATCGGGATCCCGAACGCTTCTGAAGCCGTCTGGGCCAGAATGGTGTAAGTGCCGGTCCCGATATCCGCGGCGGCGGTGGCGATATGGAGCCGTCCGTCGGAACTCAGGCGGGCACGGGCGGAGGTAGGGGAGAACATGGCGTCCCAAAGGCCGGTCGCCATTCCCCAGCCGATAAGTTCCCTGCCGTCGCGCATGGTGCCGGGAACGGGATGGCGCCCGTGCCAGCCGAAATGCCCGGCGCCCAGCAACAGTGCCTCCCGTAAAGCCTTGCTGGTGAGCGGCATGTCATGCATGGCGTCGATTTCCGAGTAATTGCGCAGCCGGAATGCCAGCGGGTCCATCCTGCAGGCCCAGGCCATTTCATCTATTGCCATCTCAAAAAGATTAACGCCGGTTGCAGCACCTGGCGCGCGCATATCGCTGGAGGTGTAAGTGTCCCGTGGCGCTATTTCATAGTCTGCTGCGGCATTGGGACATTTGTAATTGATCAGCCCCCAGATGACGATATTTTCCATGTTGTGTTCGAAGCGTGAAGTGTCGGTAACACCTTTGACGATCATCGCCTGCAGCGTTCCGTCCGCACTGGCGCCGAGTGCTATGTCCATGACCGCTTCCGGCCTGAAAACATGCGTGAACATCTGCGATCGTGTCAGGCTCACGCGTAACGAGCGTCTGAGCATTTTCGCGCCAAGGGTGGCGAGGAAGACATTGTACAGGGGCCGCAAACCGGAGCCGAACGCCCCCCCGACGTAGGGATTGCGAACGCGTACCTGATCCCTGGGCAGGGACAGGGCCTTCGTCAGGTAACTCTGGACCGCCTGGGAGCCCTGTGTCTTGTCCCAGACCGTCAGTGCGCCATCGTTTTCGACAATAACGGTCGTGGCGTGCATTTCCATCGGATTGTGATGTTCCGATGCAAGATGAAAGCGCCCCCCGGCCTTTACCGCACTCAGCGCATAGGCTTCGGAGGCGTTTCCCCTTGACCTGGGGGGAACATAATTGCTGCGCGTTTTCGTGGGCATGTATTTCTGTTGCAGGGCGGCTTCGAAATCGGCGTTATGGGGCCACTGTTCATAATCAACCTGAACCAGCATCGCCGCTTCACGCGCCGCCTCGAACGTCTCCGCGAAGACGACGGCGACGGGCTGTCCGTTGAAGCGAATTTTGCTGTCATGCAGGGGTTTGTAGGGCGATCCCGGTATGCCCAGATCATCCACATAGGATTTTTCGAATAATGCCGTATGCGGGCGATTGCGGTGCGTCATGACCTCGATCACGCCGGGAACCGCGCGTGCCGCATGGTCGTGGATGTTTTCGATGCGGCCGCGTGTGATCTGACTGTTGACGATAACACCGTACACCAGTCCTGGCGGATGAGGTTCCGCGGCATATTTCGCCTGCCCGGTCACCTTGGCAAACCCGTCGATCCGTGAGACGGGTTGCCCGATATTCGTTGACGCGACGTTCACGGTGCGCCTCCTTCAGCGGATAATCTTGCAGGTCTGGGACTGGGGCGTGCCTTCGGCGGCCTGCCATAGCGCCCGTTCGATCACACGTGGCGCGAGCTTCAGCTTGGCGGCGTTGTCGCGATCCATGACGGCGCCCTCCATGATACGCTCGGCCACGTCCCGGAAAAGCGAATGCGAGGGCGGCCTGTGTTTCATCAGCGCCTCTGCCTCCGGCACGCACCAGGGCTTTGTTCCCACGCCGCCCAGTGCAACATGACCGCAGCGAATGGTGCCGTCGCTTTCCATTTCCAGCCCAACCGCAACAGAAACGATTGCGAAGGCGAAGGAAAGCCGGTCGCGGATCTTGAGATATGTGTAATGCCCCTCGAAAGAAATGGCGGGCAGATCAATGGATGTCACGATTTCGCCGGACTGCAGGACGTTCTCGATCCACGGTGTCTTCCCGGGCAGGCAATGATAGTCACGTACGGGCACCGACCGTGCGCCTTCCGGGCCGTGCAGATTGACCGTCGCATGCAGCGCCGCGAGGGCGATGCACATGTCCGACGGGAATGTGGCGATACATGCGTCACTCGTTCCCAGCACGGCCATGATCCGGTTGCGACCGCCGCGCGCGGCGCATCCGACGCCGGGGGCGCGCTTGTTGCAGGGCATGTCGGGATCATAAAAGTAATGGCACCGTGTTCTCTGGTTCAGATTGCCACCATTGGTCGCCACGTTCCGGATCTGCGCACTGGCACCCGCGAGAATGGCCGAGGCCAGAAGGGGATGGCGTTCCGTCACCAGGGGATGCATGGCCGTATCGGCGTTGGTCGCCAGCGCGCCAAGACGCAGGCCGCCACCGGGCTGTTCTTCAATCCGGTTCATGCCGAGGGATTTGAGGTCGATTACATGAGCGGGGCGCTCGACATCCGATTTCATGAGGTCGATCAGGTTCGTGCCGCCGGCAAGGAAGCGCGTGCGCTCGGCAACGTGGTATGCCTCATCGATCGTGCCGGGCCGCGCATATGAAAAGTTCCTCATGCGGCCTCTCCCGCACTGTCCCGATGCCGCTGCGCGGCGACCTGCTCAATGGCGTCGATAATGCCGTTATAGGCACCGCAGCGGCAGAGATTGCCGCTCATGAATTCGCGGATCTCTTCGCGGGAACGGACATGGCCTTCTTCCAGCAGCGCGATTGCGGACATGATCTGTCCTGGCGTGCAGTAACCACACTGGAAGGCATCGGCGTCGATGAAGGCCTGCTGCATCGGGTGCAACTGGCCATCCTGACTGATGCCCTCAATGGTCGTGACGGCGGTGTCGGGTATCGAGACCGCCAGTACGAGGCAGCTTTTGACGCGTTTTCCCCCGACCAGCACGGTGCACGCACCGCATTGTCCGTGGTCGCATCCCTTTTTTGTGCCGGTAAGGTCGAGCCGTTCGCGTAGCAGGTCCAGCAACGTGACGGATGGCGGCAGGTCAGCGGCATAATCCTGTCCATTAATCCGGAGGCGACAGGGAGCCACCATGGACGCACTGTTCATGAGACATCACTCCTGCTGGCTTCAGGCTCTCGGCGGCCAACGCAGGATTAAAGAGTTGGGAGACTGCCGGTTGCGCGTCATGTTCGAAAATGGATGCGCGAGGCACCCTTTTTCTTTCAGGTGACGGAAGATGGCAGAGGATCGGGTCGCACGGATAGGCACCGATGGCCCGGTCTGGCCATGGTTGTCCCGATGGTTCCGTGTGGACAGTCAGGATGGTTTGCCTGCGTCACAATTTTCCTGAATTACATAGTCAAATATATTGCCGTTATTATGACCGGGAAGATTTTAATGTGGAAACGCGAATAAAATGCCGCTCGCTCCCGTCGCGTTTTCTATTTCCAGAAAGACTGTATTTTTTTCCTGAAACCTTGAAACCCCGTTCATGCCGGGCAGTTTGTCACAGGTCGGTTGGATGAACGACCGTCCCAATATCAATAAAGAAGAATGGAAAAATGGCAAACCGGGGCGGTAGCTGTGGGCAGCACGCCAAGGCTGGCGCGCAGGGCCACGAAATACCTGACTTCGTATCCCGGATACCGGGTGCCGCGATCGGTTTGCCGCATGCCCCACGCCAGTCAGGTAACAGATATTCCTTCAATAATGGAGAAAACCAATGGGCTTGTTCACGAAACCTATCAAGACGCTGGATGACCTGTTCGTGCATACCCTTCAGGACATCTATTATGCCGAAAACCAGATCGTCAAGAATCTGCCCACCATGGCGGAAAAGGCGTCTGAACCGGAACTGAAGGCTGCCTTCCAGCAGCATCTGACGGAAACGGAGGGGCAGGTGCGCAGGCTGGAGCAGGTATTCCAGATGCATGGTCAACCCGTCAAAGGGGCAACATGCCAGGCAATGGATGGAATTCTCGCCGAGGCGAAGGACATCATCAGCGACTGCGATGATCCCGAGGTCTGTGACGCTGCCATGCTCTCGGCCGCCCAGGCTGTCGAACATTATGAAATAACCCGTTATGGCAGCCTTATCGCCTATGCCACACAGCTTGGTCGTGCCGACTGCGCGTCTTTGCTGAGGCAGACGCTTGAGGAAGAAAAATCTGCCGACCAGAAACTGACGCGCATTGCCGAAGGGTGCGTGAACCAGCATGCCGCCTGACGGCGGAGCGTTCTTCGAGGCGCGCAGGACGGCTCACCCGCTGGAAAGGTAAGGCGCACGCGACGGACGGAACTCAGCCCGATGCGACTTGCCGATATCGCGGGGGGCACGAGAGAGTTCTGGCATCGCTGTGAGCCGGTCATGTGACGTCAGGAGGGGCAGGGGCGCCGGGATCCAGTCCCGGTTGCCCCGGGCCTGTCGCTTCTGGCGCATGCTGTCCACATCTCGTTTTCAGCCCGCTCGCGTTTGTCCCGCACATTCATGCGCGGGGTGTCGCGTGTATCTGGCGGCAGGAGACGGCACGAAGCACGGTTCAAATGGTCTGAAAGGATGGACGATGTCATTCCTTCATAACTTAACCTGCCGCCGCTGTTTCAACCGTACATTCGCGGCAAGCCTTGTCGCGGCCCCGTTTGCGGCCATGGGCGGGCGTAACGCCCGTGCGGCGGACAAGCCCCTGACGCCCGTGCCCGGCCGCCCGAAATCAATGCGCAGCAATGTACTCGACACAGCCGCCGATACCCTGCAGGTAAAGAAACCCATTGATGCCATGAGTGAGTATCTGAATGGATTTCATTTCTATGCGGACGACATGGGCCGTCAGGTCGAGGCCAATCATTTCTGCACGCATCTTACGGAAGACTTCCATCAATGCGTGATTTATGAAGCCAACCAGAAAAACGCCAAGCTGATTGGCATCGAATATATTGTAAGTGAACGAATATTCAAAACACTTCCAGAAGATGAAAAGAAGTTATGGCATAGCCATCATTACGAGGTGAAGTCAGGTATGCTTGTAGCACCCGGCGTGCCCGATATCGGTGAGCATGCATTCATGACGGACCTTGTCACCACTTACGGGAAAACATGGCACACCTGGCAGATCGACCGGGACCATGATTTTCCCTTCGGTATTCCCCAGCTCATGATGGGCTTTACAAAAGATGGTCAGGTCCGGCAGTCCCTTCTGGATGACCGGGACAGGCGTTTCGGTATTTCCACCGCAAGCGAACAAAAGAACCGGGCGGATATACCGACACCCCATGTCGTGGCGGGCGCGAATGCATGGCAGGACGGCATGACAATGCAATTACAGCTTGTTGACATGCCGGTAAGGAATATTCCGGGATAATTTCCGAATACTTGTGGGAACAGGTGCCCCCATGGCCGCATCATGCAGCCCCCGGATCCGTTCAGCCGGTCAGGGGGAAAAGCGTATCAACTGCCCGCGACAGGATACCAGCCCCCCGCGCCGCGTTCAAACAGGGGAATATGACCCAGGGCGTGAACCAGGCCGGGCGTGTCCTGTCCGACTTTGCCCAACTCGGCCTGCCAGGCCCAGCCTTCCGTCAAGACGGCCATGATGCCGGTGACCTCGGCCTGCACCTTGTGCATGAGCCGGGTTGCGACCGCCGCGGTCCGGCCTGTGTTCAGCACGTCATCCACGATCAGGACACGCTTGCCCCGCACACGTTCCACAAGTGCGGGGTCCAGATATAGCCGCTTGCTCCGGTCCGGGCTGGTGGAGGACGTCAGTGGTTCCGAAAGCTCTTCATCGTACCAGAATTTGCGTGAATGCCCCAATGCGACATAGCTGTCGAACCCCAGGTTTTCCGCCACGGGGCGCGCATAAGCCAGCCCCATGGTCGGAACCCCCACAATCACTTCCGGGGCCAGTTCCCGCGCCGTGTCCGTCAGCAGCCGGATGATTTCACGTTCAACGGCAAAATCCGTCTGGTTGGACATGAGAAGGGCGATCGCCCTGTCTCCATCGGGAAGGGGGCGCAGGGGAAGGATCAGCGCGGAGCCATCCTTCAGCCGCGCCGGGTAGGAGGTGGTATGGCAGGATGGTAACTCCGCCGGGGCATGCGGGCGCCATTCGGCGTGGTAGGACAGTGTCGGCATGGATGATTTCCGCGATGGGTGGATGATGGGGGCGAACCCTGTTGACCTGTCGTGTGGCGGTGCGTCCTGTCAAGGGGACGGCAGGCATGAAGCGGCATGGATGATCCGGCCGGTGAGTGCACAGCCATGCGGCTTGCGGCGCCTTGTGAAAGGCGGTTTCCCTTCTGTTTTGTTTTGCGGCCGCCTGCGATATATCCACCGCAACGACAAGACGCGACAGGCAGGACTGGAAAGGGGAGGGGATGCGGCAGGCGGAAGTATGGATGCGGCGGGTTGTGACCGGGCTTGTGATTCCGATGCCGCTGCTGTTGCTGTACGCGCTGGCCCCGGCGGAAATCATCATGACGGCGGTGGCCGTACTGTTTGTCGCCCATTGTGTGGCGTGCCGCGACTGGAACTGGCTGCATCAGGCATGGGTTGTCGTGGCAGGCCTGTTGTGGGGGGATCTTGTACTGTCTTCCGCGGTGGTGGGCAGCGGGCATGCGCTGGTACAGGCGTTATGTCTGGTACGGTATTTCCTGTTTGTCGCCGCACTTCAGATATGGGTACTGCCAGATCCGCGCACGCGTGGCGTTCTGGTCCGGGTTTACGGGGCGGTCGCGCTGTGGCTGGTGGCCGGATGCTGGCAGCAGTATCTGTGTGGCCGTAATTTCATGGGGTATGGCCGCTGGGTGGATGGCGCGCTGCTGGGGCCGTTATGGGCGCCCCGCGCCGGGCATGCGCTGGTCATGACCGCGCTGCCGGCAATTTTCCCCCAGGCCATACGGCTTGCCCTGCGTGAAGGTGCGCGGGGGCGGGTCATGGCGGCGGCCATGTTGCTGGGGCTGGTCCTGACAATGGGGCTGGTGGCCCAGCGCATGCCGCTGCTCTGCCTGCTGGCGGGTATGGGGATTGTCGGGATTCTGGTGCCGCGCCTGCGGGGGGGGCTGGTGGTGGTCGGTATATTCGGGGCCATCGGTATCGGGCTGTCCCCGGTTCTGGCGCCCCAGGCCTATCACAAGCTGGTCGTGAATTTTATCATGCACATGCGCGGGTTCGCCCAGAGCCCTTACGGTATGCTGTTCATCCGCGCGGGTGTCATGATCCAGCACCACCCATGGCTGGGGCTGGGTTTTGACGGTTTTCGCCACGCTTGTCCGGATCCGGCCTATTTCCATGGCCTGCCATGGCTGGGTGTGGCGGAGGGGCCGTATGGCGGTGCAGGTGGATGTAACCTGCACCCGCACAACTATTACCTGCTGGTGGGAACCATGGGGGGCCTGCCCGCACTTATCCTGTTTATGGCCCTGGCCCTGTGCTGGCTGCGACCGATATGCGCGGGGATCGTGCCCGCGCGCGACCCGCAGCGGCTGATGCTGGCGGTGACATGTGGCGTCATATTCTGGCCCGTCCAGTCCAGCAGTTCATTCCTGACCCAGCCGAGTGCGGGCTGGATGTTCATGGTGATCGGCTGGGCGCTGGCGGCTTCACCAGTTGCCAGCCGGTTGCAATACGGGATGCAGGGGGCTAGTCGTGGGGGGACCGCCGCATTAGAGTGCCCGCGCGGAAGACGTGACGGATGAAGCGGTTCACCCTCCGCCGGTCATGACCGTATCCGGCTTTAGCAAGAGGAGCCTGCGCCATCGTTTTCGCCTGTTGCCTGAAAGGAACGTGTCCGGTTCTGTCCCGTGCACGGGTTTTTGCGCGTGTGATGACCCATGTCCACTGAGGAACGGGATGCGCTCAGGCGCATATTCGGTAATACCGGCTTCCTGATCGCCGGGCGGGCGACGAATGCGATCTGCAGTTTCGTGTATGTCGCATGGGCGGTGCGCGCATTGGGGTTGCAGCAGTTCGGTGTGCTCATGCTTGTGACCACCTTCGGCACGGCGGTATCGGCCGCGACGCACCTGCAATCGTGGCAACCCCTGCTGCATTATGGCACCGACCCGTTCACCAATGGCAGGCGGGCGCAGTTTTCCCGCGTGCTGGCGTTCTGCATACGGGCGGATTACATCAGCGGCGGGGTCGGGTGGCTTGTCGGCACGGTGGGGGTGGCGCTGTTCGGCACCTATATGGGGTGGCCGGCGGCGGATCAGGGGGCGGCCTTCGCCTATATGCTGACCCTGTGGTTCATGAACATAAGCTGGTCGGCGGGGGTGTTCCGCCTGTGTAACTGCTTCTGGCTGACAATGCTGACCGACCTGACCGGCATCATGGTCCGTACCATAGGCTCGGGCATCGGGTTCATGTGGCATATGGGGCTGGATTACTACCTGCTGGTATGGAGCGCGACGCAGGTGACGATGTTCATAAGCGGCACCACGCTGGGCCTGCTGCAACTGCGCCATGCCGGGGGTTCCCTGCGGTTCAGCCTGTTTACCCGGCTGAAGCCCGAGGATGCGCCAGGCATCTGGCGGTTCACGCTTTCCACCAGTTTCAACAATGTGCTCGGCTCGGTCTTCAACCAGTTCGGTACCCTGCTTGTGGGTGGTATTCTGGGTCCGGCGGATGCGGCTGTCTATCGCGTTTCACGCCAGATTGGCGAAGGGATCGCCAAACCCGCGCAGCTTATGATGCCCGCACTTTACCCCGAATTCATCCGCCTGCGTGAAAAGCAGGACTGGTATGGCATCAAGCGCGTGACGATCAAGCTGTTCTGCATGATCGCCGGGTTTTCGGTCGTGCTCATGGGGGTGGCGGTGGCGGTGGGCAATATCCTGCTGACATGGATGCTGCATGTACACTGGCATGGGGGGCGCCACCTGATCATGCTGATGCTGGGAAGCGCCATCCTGGGGCTGGGTGTGGTGCCACTGGAGCCGTTGCTGACGGTGATGGGGCAAATTTCGCAGGTGCTGAAGGGCCGGATTATCGTCACCCTGACCTATCTGCCCCTGGTCTATGGCATGACAAGGGCCTGGCATCTGGAAGGGGCGGCGGCGGCGGCCGATGTGGCGGCGCTGATCATGCTGTGTGTCTGCCTGCGTCCCGTCTTCGCCTGGTTTCGCCGCGTGGCACCTGGCCGCAGGCCGGTCGAGCCGCTCGCCCCGGCATCGAGCCCAGTTGCGACAGGGGTGAAGGAAGGGGCGGGGCAGGGCTGCCCATAGGGCATATGGCTTCTTGCGCCAGCAGCCCCATCGCGGCAGGTGGCCCTGATGGACGGTAATCCGGGGTCAGGGTGGTGTCCGGCCACTGTTTTTGACGGAATTGAATCCCTCAACGGAACCCATGGCGTTCTTTTGCGTCGGGCTGTCAGGGTGCTGTGGTCCCGGTATTGCGGGGAGCATGCGAAGTGCAGCATATATACGGAAATTTTTGATTAAATGAATGTGTGTAATGATTAAATTACTTATCGCGGAAAATGCACGAAAAAAATATATTATAGCGCTGCTTTTTTTCTCCATTGTCACGCGGTTTGTTGCCCTGGGTAATCCACTTATCGGCGCTGATGAGGGGTTTTACCTGTTTGCAGGCGGCCGACTGCTGCATGGTGATCTTCCCTTTGTCGATATATGGGACAGGAAACCACTGGGTCTTTTTGTCCTTTACGCTTTTTTTCACCTGTTTGGCCCGTACCGGGTCTGGGTGTTCGGGATTGGCGCGCTCATTAGCGTCTGGCTGACAGGCGTTGTGTTGATGGGCATGGCCAGAACCATTGCCTCGGCTTCGGGGGCGTTTGTCGCCGCCTTGCTGTACATTGCCTGGACAGTGCTCGAAGGGGGAGAGGGGGGACAGTCTCCCGTTTTTTACAATCTCCTTGTAGCCATGGCGATGGCGCTTGTCGTGGATGGTCTTGTCCATCGATTTTCCAGCCCGCAGGACGTTGCGCGAACAGCGCGCAGGGTCATGTGCCTGTTCGGCATTGCAATACAGATAAAATATACAGTTATATTCGAGGGCGCTTTCGCTGGTTTTTTTCTGCTTTACTGTCTTTACAAAACCGGCGCATCCCTGCGCGCCATGTACTTGCACGCGCTGGCATGGGTGGCCATAGCGATTGCGCCAACAGCGGCCATCGGGCTGGCCTATCTGGTCATGGGCCACGGATATGACTGGTGGTATGCAAATATTCTTTCGATTTTCCATCGTAATCCCCTGCCTTCAGCCACGCGGGCGGGTATCACGATGTTCTGGCTGACCGCGCCACTGCTGCTGAGCTTTCCCCTGCGCGCCGTCATGGGTGTTCCCATGGCCGATGACAGGCAGAAAAGCTGCGCATTGTTTCTGAACCTGTGGGCCGCCGCCGCCGTCGGGGGCGTGTGCATTATGGGCACGCGTTATCTTCATTACGCCCTGCCTATGCTCCCGCCGCTTGCGGTCGCGGCCTCGACATTATGGAACCAGCGGGCGGGTAAGATCTGGCTCTGTCTTCTGGTCGTTTATGGCACCATACGTGGGCAGAACCTGCTTGTGAAACATCTCCATACACAAGGAAACGCCCACAGGTTTCGCTCTGTCGTGGCTGCGGTTTCCAATCCGGCCGGATGTGTTTTCGTGTATGGTGGTTCGTCTATCGTATATGACTTTACGAAATACTGCCCGCTTACGACCCATCCTTTTCCCGATCATCTGAGCAGCACGGTGGAGGAGCACGCAACGGGCATGAATCAGGCGGACGAAATCAGGAAAATCCTTTCAGGCAAACCTGCCTATATCCTTACACATGAACCCGCGGATGATGCGGAGAACATGCGGATACGGCAGATGGTGTACCAGGAAATCCACGCGCATTATCAGCCCACCTTCAGCACGGTCCAGAGGCAGAGGAACTGGGTGGTTTATAAACGGGTGGACTGAGTGGGGCGATGCGTGGCGCGACTATGCCACTGATCTGGTTGACGGGAATTCCTTTGGTGGATGCTGCGATCAGCAGGGCGAACGCCACCCTTGCATAAGGGGGCTTCACGGGAGCATCGCGACCAAAAACTTTCCAATGATTTTCGGAATATTCCCTGAACAGGCTTTTCAAAAGGAAAAGTCCAGAAAGCAACCTGAAGGGAACGACCGTAGGCGCGATAGAGGCCGGGAAGGTGGTCTCCATCGCAGCCCGCACGGGCCCGTTGGGGCGGACCGTGCAAACTTTTTAGCTGCTAAACCATTGGAAACTGGCGCGCCCTGCTGGATTCGAACCAGCGACCCACAGCTTAGAAGGCTGTTGCTCTATCCGACTGAGCTAAGGGCGCGGGACATGTCGTTGTGCCAGACGGGGCCTAATGCGTCCAGTTCTGGATACGATCATAACGGAAATTATCGGCATAGGCCTTGGCGCGGCGAATGCGGGGGGCAGGGATCTCGATATCGAAGGCGATGCCCTGCTCCGTGGCGTAGGCTACCGCGCTGTCCTGATCGGGGAACTGGAGCCGCACCTGTGAGGGCGTATCCGCGCTGCCGGTCCACCCCATGAGGGAATCGACATGGCGGGGGCGGTTCTGCCCATATTCCAGCACCCATGTGTGGGTGCCTGCCTGCCCTGACTGGGTGGAGGGCTTTGCTTTCCTGTAAATCCGGGCTCGCATGAACATTCCGTCTCCCTGGATATGGTCGGGGCGCCCGGACTCGAACCGGGGGCCTCGTGTACCCAAAACACGCGCGCTACCAGGCTGCGCCACGCCCCGCGACCACGAGCGGGAACCTATGTGGCAACTGCCGCGCTGGCAAGCACATTCTTGCAAAAAAATACCGCGCCCGTCATGCCCGCGGCAAGTCGTGCTGGCGGGCGCGGTAAACAACACCTCGTGTTGAGGGGTGGATCACTCTTCCCCGGCCGATTTGCTGGCCAGCGGCGGAATGAACAGCGGCGCGGTGTCCCACGGGAAGAGTACCCATGTGTCCTGCGGCACCTCAACCACGAAAAGATCCGTGATGGGACGGCCCGCGGGCTTGGCGTACAGGCACGCGAATACCGCCTTGGGCAGCATCTGGCGCACAAGCTGCGCCGTGACGCCGGAATCCACCAGGTCATCAATGATCACGAAGCCTTCGCCATTGCCGGCGACCTCGGGCTTCTTGATCATGTTGGGCTCGCCCATTTTCTCTTCATCGTAGGTTACGACGGACACGGTCTCGATCAGGCGGCAGTCCAGTTCACGGGCGATGATCGCGGCGGGGATCATGCCACCGCGCGTGATGGCCACGATTCCCCTGAAGGGGCCACGGGTAATCAGCGTGCTGGCCAGTTGGCGGGCATCGCGGTGCAGCTGGTCCCATGTTACGGTTGCGTAGCTTGTAGCCATCAGAAAAGTTTTCCTCCATCGGGAACACGGCCATCCGGGCGGATCAGGATGGCTTCTCCATTACTGTCGGGCATGCCCAGCGTCAGCACTTCACTGCGGAAGGTTCCGACCTGCCGGGGCGGGATGTTGATGACCGCGCAGACCTGCCGCCCGATCAGCCGGGCGGGGCCATACCGACGACTGACCTGCGCCACCGAATGTCGTGTCCCGATATGGGGGCCGAAATCAATGGTCAGCCAGAAGGCGTGCGCTCGCCCCTCGGGCACGGGCAGGGCCGCCACGACCGTACCGGCACGGATATCGAGCCAGTCACGCGCGTCCCCCTGCGGGGTGGCGGCGGTGGCATGCGGGGCGGGGTCTGTCATGGAACAGCTTTTGCCCGTGTTGGGGCGGATTTGCAAACGCGGGAACGTAATTTTCAGGCGGGGAAGCGTAGGAAATCCGCCATGGCTGCTGCTAGGATGGGAACATCATGTCTTCCGCCCCCCTCTCGCCCGCCACCAACGGGACCGAACCACCCGTCCGGCCCGATTCCCTTCGTCATAATCCGGGCCTTGTGGCGTTTCTGGCCGCGCGCACGGCTTCGTCCTTTTCGGCGTGCGTGCAGGCGGTGGCCGTGGGGTGGCAAATCTATGCGCTGACCCATAGCACGACGGCGCTGGCGCTGGTGGGGCTGGCGCAGTTCCTGCCCATGGTCGGGCTGCTGCTGCCCGCGGGCCATGCGGCGGATCATTTCAACCGGCAGGCCATTGTGGTGACGTGCCAGTGTATCGAGGCGGTTGCGGCGCTGTTCATGGCTATCGGCGCGCTGGGGGGCTGGACAACGCCGTGGATGATCTATGTCCTGGTCATCATATTCGGCGCGGCGCGTGCGTTCGAGATGCCGTGCCAGCAGACCTTCCTGCCCGCGCTTGTGCCCGCCCATGTGTTCCCGCGCGCGGCGGCGGTCTCGTCCTCCCTGTTCCAGGCCGCGGCAGTGACCGGCCCATCGGTGGGCGGGCTGCTGTACGGGGCGGGGGCGGGGGTGTGTTACCTTGTCTGCGCTGCCGGTTTCGCATGTGCGTGCATCGGTACGCTGCGCATCAGGCTGGCCTTCACGCCGCGTGCGCGCGCACCGCTTTCACGCGCGGCCTTTGTGGAGGTCATGCATTTCATGCGCGCCCGGCCCGATATGCTTGGCGCGATCTCCCTGGATCTGTTCGCGGTACTGCTGGGCGGGGCGACCGCCATGCTGCCGGTCTATGCCAGTGATATCCTGCATGCCGGTCCGCTGGGGCTTGGCCTGCTCCGGGCCGCGCCGGCCGTGGGGGCGGTGCTGTGCTCGCTCCTGCTGGTGTGGCGGCCGCTCAACCACCGCGCGGGGTCGCGCATGTTCGCGGCGGTGGCCCTGTTCGGGGTGGCGACCGTTATTTTTGCCCTGTCGCGCTCCATGGCGGTTTCCATCGTGGCGCTTGCTGTTCTGGGCGGTGCGGACGTGGTCAGTGTGGTGGTGCGCGGGGCGCTGGTGCAACTGCGCACGCCCGACAGTATGCGGGGGCGGGTTTCCGCCGTGAACATGCTGTTCCTTGGCTCCTCCAACCAGCTTGGCGAGTTCGAGAGCGGAATGCTCGCCAGCCTGGTCGGGCCGGTCGGCTCCGTGGCGCTGGGCGGTGTCGGCACGCTGGTTGTCACTGCCCTGTGGATACGGATGTTTCCCGCTTTATGGAAGCTGGACCGGCTGGATGACATTACCCCGGAATAACGGCGGGGCTGGAAATTCATGAACGGGTGAAAGCCGCCGTGCAGCGGGCATACCCCCTGTTTTCCTTCAGGGGGTGACGTGGCCTGCGTCCGTCCGGGGGGCCAGCAGGCGGAACAGCGGGCCGGTCAGCGCCGTGGAGATCACCGCCAGGACCATGAGCGAGGCAAAGGCGAAATCCGACAGCATGCCCTGCGCGTGCAGGATGGTGGCCGCCACGATTTCCATCAGTCCCTTGCATTGCAGGAGCGCGCCCATGCCAAGCGCCTGCCGCCGTGTCAGGTTCGGCGCGGGCGGGAAGATATAGACCGATCCCATCTTGGCCAGTACGGAAATGACAACCAGCAGCAGCGAGGCCGTGACCGAGGGCCATGTCAGCGCATCGCCATTGATATGCAGGCCGCTATGGCCAAAAAACATCGGCGCCAGCCAGATAAGCGAGAACGTCCCGACCCGTTCCACCGGCAGGCGCGCCACCCAGCGCGGCGGCATGAGCGCACCGGCGAAATAGGCTCCGATCAGTTCATGCAGCCCAAGCTGCATGCTCGCCCATGATCCCGCAGCCAGATAGATCGGCACCGCCGCCCATATGCCGCAGGCGGGGGGATTGGGCATATGGCGGGTTGCCCAGTTGCTGGCTATGGCCAGCGCGACCAGCAGTGCGACCGCCACGAATTCCAGCCCGGTCCAGCCATGCAGGGCGGCGGAGCCACGCGCCATGAACTGGAGCGCAACCAGCCCGATCCACAGGGCCGCGTCATCCACCACGGCCAGCTTGAGCGCAAGCTGTCCGATGGAACGCTGGACCGGGTCCAGTTCGCGTACGATCCCGATCAGCACGGGCAGCGCGCTGACGGCGATGCACAGCCCGATGGACATGGCCCCGATCAGGGGGCCGACATGCGGTGGCTGCCACCCATGCAGCGGCAGGAGGAAATAATAGACGCAGACCGACCCGAGCAGGAACGGCCCCCCCAGGGCGACCAGCGCGCCGCCCAGCAGCCGCCCCAGCGGCGGGGTGGGGATGGTATGGGCGGATGGGTGGACATCCGGATCCTGCCACATTTCCAGCCCGGCGGTGAACGCGAGCACCAGCACGGCCAGCCAGCCTATATTGTTGCCCAGAACGGACGGGATGCCGAACTGCTGCACCGGCGCATGCATGACAGCCAGTATGATCCCCAACAGGATCGGCAGGACGACAATAGGTATTGCCCGGCGCAACAGCCGCCATAATCCCCACGGGAAAATAACAAACAGGCCAATGTCAAGAACAAGTGCCGTAATGTCTGACAAATTGCATTCTTCCTTATTTATACCGCACATATGATATATAAAAATCTGGAAGCAAAATTTTATTTTTGTTAAGTTGTATAATATATGCAATATATGGCAGGCTACGCTTGCTTCGTCGCTGTTCCCGCGCTGCTGTCTTATCGGCCCGGAATGGATGTTCCCGCAGTGGGGAAAGGTCTGTAACGCGGGTTTTCTGGCCGGGTTTTGCGCCATGGCCGGGCTTATTCCCGCGCCCGCATGATTCCGGGCCTATGCTGCAAGGCCGCGCGGTTATTTCTGCCTCCTGTCCCCGACATCTCATGGAACAGGGGAAGGTTCACGCCTTATTGTGACCGGCGGAGGGCGGGAAAGACGGCTTTTGTGGTTGCGTAGGCTCAGGGCTGTTCCGCATCATGTACCGCCACAACAGGGAATGGCCCGGGATGTCCTCACATCGGTTATTACGTCATGCCATCGTCCTTGCGGGGCTTGTGGCGGGAAGCCATGCGCACGCCCAGAGCCACATCGTCACGATGGCGAAACTGGACTGGTCCACGGCCGGGCATCTGGCTTCAGAAGCCGTGCGGGCCTGTGCCGCGCAGGGTTATTCCGTTACCGCTACGGTTGTGGATACGACCGGCCACCAGCAGGCCGTGATCAAGGGAGACAGCGTGCCGCTGCAATCGCTCTCGGTGTCCTATCGCAAGGCTTATACGGCCTATTCCTACGGTCTGGCCTTCAACATGAATACGACCAGCGAACTGATCGCGGCCAAGGTGACCGGCCCGGCCAATGGCGCGCTCAATACCATTCCGGAGGTACTGTTCGTGCCGGGAGGGGTCACGTTACGTCGCGTATCCGATAATGTCGTGCTGGGCGGTATTGGTGTCTCGGGCGCGCCGGGCGGTGAAAAGGACGAAGCCTGCGCACAGGCCGCCGTCACGAAATTCAGGGCGGATTTCCATTAGAAGCGGTGTGAAACGCCTGCCCGGGGAATATGCCGGAAATCATAAGGGCGTTTTTGGTGAAGCTTTTTTTCAAGAAGCTTCCATGCCCGTTACTCTAACGGGCAATGGCCGTGGATAAATCCATCAGATGGAAAATCATATACGGCAGCCCGGCTGCTGCCGTACCCATATCGCGGGCATCGCATTGGAGCCTGAACGATCGGCTTTGTCGTGCCGTATTCTATTTTAAGGAAAGGTGGCTCCCGAAGTAGGACTCGAACCTACGACCCAGCGATTAACAGTCGCTTGCTCTACCAACTGAGCTATTCGGGATCAGCGTTGAGCAGCTTATAGCCATAGGGATGGGGAGGCGTAAACCCCCCTTTTGAACTTTTTTTCAAAAAGGGAAATAAGGGGGGCCATACCGGGCAAAAGAACGGTAACACCTTCGCATGGCAGGAGAAACCGTAACTGATGGTAGAAGAGAACAGGGGCGGAAAGCGGCTATTGCCGCGCCGTCGCGTGGTTATGCCGCTGCTGGCGGCGGCAGGATGCGCCATGGTGGGCGCGCAGTGGCTGCAAAGCCGCCAGCAGGCCCGTATCGTCCGGCGTGATGATGCCCTGCTGGATGGCGAACCCCATGACCTGACCCTGTCATGGCCTTATGCCGGGACGTCAACCCTATATAATGTGGCGCTCAGGCAGGACTTCTTTTCGCAGTACCGGCTGGATGTGCACCTGCGCGAAGGGGTGCTGACAGGGCGTGACGCCATTGCCGACCTTCAGGCCGGGCGGTGCATGGCGGCGGTGGCGCCCCTGCTGTCATGGCTGCAGGCCTTTCAGGCGGACGTGGTTCTGCCGGCCCGGCTTGTCATGGGGTTGCAGGCGGGCACGTTCCGCCTGCTGGTGCGCCGCCGGCTCAGAATCGCCAAGATCGAGGATCTCGTCGGGCACCGGATTGCCGTGCTGAATGCCGATATGGCCGATCGCCTGTTCTTTTCCGTCATCCTGCGGTGCAAGGGCCTCAATCCCGATACCGCCCCGAACTGGGTCATTCTGCCGCCTGACCAGATCGATGACGCCCTGCTGGCCGGAAGTGTCGATGCCGTGGCGCTGCACGATCCGCTGGCGTGGCAGTTGCTGGGCAACCCGGCGCTGGATCTGGTTGAGCTGGTCAATAGCGTGAACGGCCTGTATGCGCGCCGCACCAACCTTGCCCTGGGGATCTCGGCCGACGTACTGCAACAGACGCCATCCGCCGCCGTGGCGCTGGTGCTGGCGTTGTCCAGTGCCGCCCGCTGGCTACCCGCGCATATGCCCGAGGCCGCGACCCTGCTTGACGGCCGGGTGGCGGGCATGCGGCAGGATGCGATCCTGCAGATGATGCGCCACGAGGTACTGGGCATAAGCCCCGTCGGCAACGACCTGAAAATCCAGATCGCGCGTTATGTGGATGAACTGAAACTGCTGGGCCTGTTCCCTGACAGCCTCGATTCCGCGGGCTACGCACGCCATATCTCGGCCGATATCCTGCATCACGGGCCGGGAGCCCGCCCGTGATGCAGGGCTTGGCGGGGCGTCAGCGCACGTCGCGATAATAGGGCTGCGCCAGCGCGGCCGGGGCCGCCATGATGCGCCGCATGCGGTGCCAGACGACCACGGGCACGATTATGAAGGCCATCGTGCCCAGATAGGGCAGCATGTTCAGGAATGCGGGATCAATCGGCCAGTTATGTGCCTGCCCGACAAAGGACAGCGCCGTGACCAGCCCGAACAGGAGTGCTGAAAGTGTAACGATAACCGGCCGGTAGCCCGCAAAGATAACCAGCGCCAGCGCAATCCAGCCACGTCCCGCCACCATGCCTTCGGACCATACCGGCACATAGGTCAGCGTCAGGTAGCCGCCCGCCATGCCCGCGAAAGCCCCGCCAAGGGTGACGTACCAGAACCGCATGGCCATGACGGGTATGCCCGCCGCATCCGCCGCCGCCGGGTTTTCCCCCACCGCGCGCATGTTCAGACCGTGGCGCGTGCGGAACATCACGAAATGTACCAGCAGCGGCAGCAGCACGTATATCGGTACGATCAGGATGTTCTGACCGAACAGCGCCGGACCGATGACCGGAATGGCGGAAAGCAGCGGGATATTGACATGCCCGAAGATCGCATCCACCGGCTGCCCCGCATAATTATGCCCCAGCGCGGTGGACAGACCCAGCCCCATGAAGGTGGTCGCCAGCCCGCACAGCACCTGGTTGGCCCGCATGACCACGGCGCCAAAGGCGAATACCATCCCCCCCAGCGCCCCCACCATGATGGCGGCCAGCAGCCCGACCCAGGGGGAGTGAACGGAAAACACGGTAATGACCGCCGTGACCGCGCCCAGCGCCATAAGCCCTTCCACGCCCAGGTTGGTCACGCCCACACGTTCGGCCAGGACTTCCCCCAGCGCGGCAAGGGCGAGTACGCCACCGGCCAGTACGGCGGTGGCCAGCATGCCCGTCAGCAATGTGATCATGATAGTTTTCCCTCCGCCGCCACCTTGGCCACCGGCCGGTAATGGGCCAGTTCATCCCCGATCGCGATCATGAACAGGATCAGCCCGGTAATGGCCAGAATGACCGAGGCCGAAAGCTGCTGCGTCTGCATGACAATGCCGGAATCAAGGATGAGCGCCATAAGCAGGGCGGCCGGGATCACGTTCAGGCACGACCCCCGCGCCAGCACCGCCACCACAATGCCCAGATAACCGAAATTATTGGCCATTCCGCCCTGCAGGCGGTGGACCGTGCCCGCGACTTCAAACATGCCGGCCAGTCCCGCCAGACCACCCGAAAGCAGCATGACCGAAATAATGCGCAACTGCACCGGAATCCCGGCATAGCGCGCGGCTTCCGGGTTCGCCCCGCCAATACGGATTTCATAGCCCCACCGGGTATGCGACAGCACCAGCGCCAGCCCGATCACGATGACAATGGCCACCGGGAAGCCCCAGTGCACGATGCCCCACATTTCGGGAATGGAAACCGGCAGCCGCTGGGTGGAGACCTGCGCCCCGCTGATCCTGTCCCGCCACGGGCCGGTGGTCAGGTAATAGGTCAGGAGCGATGCAATGAAGTTGAGCAGCAGGGTGGTGATGATCTCATTCACCCCGGCATAGGCGCGCGCCAGCGTCGGCACCGCGATCCACGCCATGCCCCCCACAATCCCCGCGATGGTCATGAGCGGCAGGAGGACAGACGCTGGGCCATGCAGCCCCAGCGCCACGCCGGTCGCGGCGATGGCGCCGGCATAGAACTGGCCCTCCGCCCCGATATTCCATAGCCCGATCGTGCCGCATACGGTTACCGCGGCGCCGGTCAGCAGCAGCGGGCACATGAACAGGGCCAGATCCTCCAGCCCGAAGCGCGACCCCAGTGTGGAACGCACGATCAGTTGCGCCAGCATGAGCGGGCTGTGCCCGGCCAGCGCCAGCACCCCGGCGATGATGAACAGTGACACGATGATCGCCACCAGCCGGAGGGCGAGAATCCGTCCCGCGGGCGCCGTTGGCAGGCGCTGGAATGCACGTGTGGCCATTAATGTGCTGCTCCTGGTTGCATGTCGGTCGGTTCGCGCCCGCCCATAAGCATACCGATTGTGGCGATGTCGGCCCCCTCGGCCTCGATGACGGACATGAGACGGCCATGGAACATGACCCCGATCCGGTCCGATACATTCAGCAGGTCTTCCAGATCCTCCGAAATGAAGACGACGGCCACCCCCTGGTCACGCAGGTCGGTCAGGTAGCCCAGCATGGTGGCGATGGCCCCGATATCCAGCCCGCGCGCGGGATAGGCCGCGACCAGAACCCGGCTGGCGATGCGGATTTCCCGCCGGGCGACCAGCCTCTGCTGGTTACCGCCCGACAGGTTGCGCACCGGCATGGCGAAATCGGGAATGGTGACCTGCGCCAGCTCCGCGATCTCGCCCGCCAGCGCGCTGGCGGCGGTGGCGTCGTACAGCCCGTGCCGCCCGATGGGGGGATGGGCATATTCGCGCAGCGCCATGTTGGTCGTGATTGACAGCGAGGGCGCCAGCGCGCTGCGCAGCCGGTCCTCGGGTATGTGGCCCACGCCCGCTGCGGCGAATAGGGCGGGATCCGCGCGGGTGACCAGGCTGCCATCAAGCACGATCTCGCCCGATGTGCGGGCCATGAGGCCGGTCAGCACATGCGTCAGTTCGCGCTGTCCGTTACCGGCCACACCCGCGATGCCCAGAATCTCGCCGCCATGCAGGTCAAGGCTGACATCGCGCAATGTATCCACGCCCCGGTCGTCGCGCACGGTGACATTGCGCAACTGCATGATCGGGGTGGGGGCGATCGGGGCCGCCCCGTCGGGGCGGGTGCGCATGTTGCACCGGACAATGTCACGGCCCACCATGGTCGCGGCCAGCATGGAGGGCGTGCACTCCGCCGTGTTGAACGTGCCGACCTTGCGCCCGCGCCGCAGGATGCTCACCCGATCGGAAATCTCCATCACCTCGTCGAGTTTATGGCTGATGATGATGACGGCATTGCCCTGCGCCCGGAAGGCCCGCAGCGCGCGGAAGAGTTCCTGCGTCTCCTCCGGTGTCAGGACGGCCGTGGGTTCATCCATGATCAGCAGGCGGGCCTTGCGCGCCAGAACGCGCAGGATCTCGACACGCTGCTGCTCCCCGGCCGACAGGTCGCATACGCGCGCATCGGGCCGGACGGGAAAGCCGAAGCGTTCCGAAATCTCGCGCGTGCGGGCCTCCATGACGGCGGGAGACGCGATGCGGGGCGCCTCATCCCAGCCCAGATGGATGTTTTCGGCCACGCTAAAGGCTTCCACCAGCTTGAAGTGCTGATGCACCATGCCGATGCCCGCGCGGATCGCATCCTGCGGGGAGGCGAAGGTCTGGCCATAGCCATCCAGGATGATCTCGCCTTCCTCCGGCTGGTAGATGCCGGTTACGACATTCATCAGCGTGGACTTGCCCGCCCCGTTTTCACCCAGCAGGGCATGGATTTCGCCCGGCCAGACATCCAGATCCACGTCCTTGTTGGCCACGACGCCGGGAAAGAGCTTGGCGATGCCGCGCAACTGCAGGATGGGCGGCGTGCCCGGCGCCATGCCGGGCGGGTTGGTGGGTTTATTCAAGACCGGATACTCCCGCCACAGCCCAGTCGCTGTGATAGATGTCCACATCGCTCAGCGTGACGCCCGCAGGCACGCGCAGGCGACCGTGATTGTCGTGAATGGGGCCGCTGAACGGGGTGTACCCCGCCAGCATGCGCGCGCGCATGTCATCGGCCTGCCGGGCCACGGCCTGCGGCACGGTCGGACCCCAGGCATCGCGGTCCACGCCCCTGCCCAGTGTCAGGAAGCGGCCTTCGGGCTGCCATTCGCCCGCCAGCAGGCTGCGGACCTGCGCGATGTAGAATTCGTCGAAATCCAGCGTGACGGAACTGACATAGGCCTGCGGCCCGTAGCTGAGCATGCCGGTATTCCACATCGCCGCCTTGATCCCGCGCTGCGTGGCCACACGCAGATAGGCCGGTTCATCCATGATCCCGCACAGGAAATCACACCCGTTATCGGCCAGGGCGGTTGCGCCCTGCGTCGCGGCCTGCGGGTCGAACCATGAATTGGTGGTGATGGCCTGCATCGTGATGGACGGGTTGATCGACTGCGCGCCCAGCAGGGTGGCGTTGGCGCTGGCATAGACGGACGGGATGGGAAAGGAGCCCAGAAAGCCGAGCTTGCCGGTGCGGGTCATGAGCCCCGCCGCGATGCCGATGACATAGCTGGCGTACCAGTGCGCGACGTAATACCAGCCCAGGTTGCCGGTCAGGGTGGATCCGTCACATTCCATGAAGGCGACATCGGGCGCACGGTCCGAGACATCCTTCATGAAGTCACCATATTCTGATGTGGAGAAGACCATCTGCGCGCCTTCCGCCACGAACTGGCGGAAGATTCGCGTGGCGTCGGCGGAATAGGGCACGCTTTCCACATAAATGGTGCGCACCTGCGGAAAGGTCCGGCGTATGGCCCGCATGCCCCGGTCATGCACCATGGACCAGCCGCCATCGGTAATCGGCCCCGGATGGCCGAATGCGATGACTGCCTCCGATTCCGCCAGTGGCCTGCGCCATGCGGGCTGGCCGGTCGCGGCCCTGCCGGTGCGTGGCAGCAGCAGGCCACTACCCGCCGCCCCGGCCATGCCCAGCATGTTCCGGCGTGTTGTCAGCAGCCGCCCCCGCGGCCCTGAAACTGTCATAAGCTATGATCCCCCTGATAATCCATGCCGCACCCCGTTGCGGCAACATGACGTGTCGGTCCCGTGCGGATGCTCCTGCTACTTCGTGATGGGTTCGTTATGGTAGTAAACGTTACGCGACAAGGACATGCAAGGCCACACTCATGCGGCATGGCCCGGCATGGAAGTGTTATTCATGCCGTGGTGTTATGGGCGGCATGCCCGCCAGTAGGCGCCAGCCGGCTTCATCCATGGTGGTCACGCCCAGTTCGGCCGCCTTGCGGACCTTGGAGCCGGCTTTTTCGCCCAGCACCACGATGTCCGTCTTTTTCGATACGCTATCGGACACCCGCGCGCCCAGCCGTTCGGCCACCGCGCGGGCTTCGGGGCGGGTCATGGTGACGAGCGTGCCGGTGAAGACGATGGTCTTGCCCGACAGCGCGCCCTCGGCCACCATTTCCTCATCCGTGACCCGCGCCAGCACGCTGTCCAGGTCATCCAGCGTTGCGCGGTTATGTTCCTCGGCGAAGAAGGCCACCAGTTCATCGGCAATGGCGGTGCCGATGCCGGTGATCGAGCCGAGTTCCAGCCTCTCGTCCGAGCCGATGATGGCGGCCTTCTCCATCTGCTGGCGCCAGTTGGCCAGGGATCCGTAATGCCGCGCCAGAAGGCGGGCGTTGTTGATGCCGATGCGGCGGATGCCCAGCGCGTAGATCAGCCGTGACAGTTCGATCGTCCGTCGCGCCTCGATGGCGGTGACCAGATTATGGGCCGAGAGCTTGCCCCAGCCATCCCGTCCGGCGATTTCGGCTTCATGCACATGAAGGCGGAAAATATCGGCAGGCGTGCGCAGCCAGCCCAGTTCGTGGAACTCCACGATCGTGCGCTCACCCAGCCCGTCGATGTCGAATGCATCGCGTGAGACGAAATGGGTCAGCCGCTCCACCACCTGCGCGGGGCAGGTCAGCCCGCCGGAGCAGCGCCATACCACCTCGCCCTCCGGGCGTTCGGCATGCGCCCCGCATATGGGACAGACATGTTCGAAAACATACGGGGAGCGTTCCACATCGCGCGGCAGCACCACGCCCGTCACCTGCGGGATCACGTCGCCCGCGCGCTGGACATGGACAAGGTCGCCCTCGCGTATGTCCTTGCGGGTGATCTCGTCTTCATTATGCAGGCTGGCGCGGGTTACGATCACGCCGCCCACATTGACGGCCTGCAAAAGTGCCACCGGCGTCAGCGCGCCGGTGCGCCCGACCTGGATCTCGATTTTTTCAAGCCGCGTGATGGCCTGTTCGGCGGGGAATTTCCACGCCACCGCCCAGCGCGGCGCGCGGCCGGCAAAGCCCAGACGTTCCTGCAGGGCGCGGTCGTCAAGCTTGTACACCACACCGTCAATGTCGTAATCCAGCGCCGAGCGTCCGCGTGCGAGCCGCGCCATGAAGGCTTCGGCTTCAGCCGCGTTGCCCACCCGCAGGCTTAGCGGATTGACGCGCAGACCCCAGGCCTCAAGCTGTTTGAGATAGTCATGATGGGTCGCCGCCAGTGGCGCGCTGCAAAAACCGGCGGCATAGGCGAACAGGGAGAGCGGGCGTTTCGCGGTAATGGCCGGGTCAAGCTGGCGCAGGGAACCGGCGGCGGCGTTGCGCGGGTTGGCGAAGGGTTTTTCCCCCGCGCGTTCCTGCGCCGCGTTGAGTTCCAGAAACGCCTGTTTGGACAGGAAGACCTCCCCGCGTATTTCAATCACATCAGGGTAGGGGGCGGGCAGATGGTCGGGAATGTCGTCCATCGTGCGCAGGTTGGCGGTCACGTCCTCGCCTTCGGTGCCGTCACCGCGCGTGGTGCCGCGGATGAACCGGCCGTGTTCATAGGTGAGGCTGATGGACAGGCCATCGATCTTGGGTTCCGCGACAAAGGCCAGTTCGTGCGCCTGCGCCTCCGTCAGGCCCAGGAAACGGGCGATACGGTTGATGAAGGCATCGAATTCCTCCCGCCCGAAAACGTTGTCGAGCGAGAGCATCGGCACCATGTGCCGGTGGCGGCGGAACGGGCCGGAAGCGGGCGCGCCAATGTCCTGCGCCGGGCTGTCGGCGCGGCGCAGGCCGGGGAAACGCTTTTCCAGCAGGGTATTGAGCGTGCGCAGCCGGTCATATGTCGCATCATCGACAAGCGGCGCATCCGCCTGATGGTAGGCCGCATCCAGTTGGCGCAGCAGCCGGGCAAGCTGCTCCAGCGTGCGGGCGGCCTGTGCTTCATCGGTCTCCTCGGCAGTCTGTTCGGCCAGCAGGCGGCGGGCTTCTTCTTCGGCGGGGGGGGGAGTCGTCGGGCGGGGGGGCAATGTCAGTCCCCTTTCAGCAGGCTGTCAGCCGCGGCACGGGCGGCGGAGGTAATGGTGTCACCAGAGAGCATGCGGGCGATTTCCTCGCGCCGGGCCTGCGTGTCCAGCGGGGCGGCATGGGTTTCCGTCCGGCCACGGCTGACACTCTTGCTTATGCGCAGATGTGCGTCCCCCCGCGCCGCGACCTGCGGGCTGTGGGTGACGACCAGTACCTGCACGCTGCGGCCCACGGTATAGAGCCGCTCCCCGATGGCGCTGGCGGTGGCCCCGCCCACGCCGGAATCCACTTCATCAAAGACCAGCGTGGGAATGGCCGAACGCCCCGCCAGCACGACCTTGAGCGCCAGCATGAGACGCGATAGCTCCCCCCCCGACGCCACCTTGGCCAGCGGGCCCGGCGGCTGGCCGGGGTTGGCCGCGATCAAGAAAGAGGCCTGCTCCTTGCCGCGCGCGTTCCACGCTTCCGCCTCCAGCGGGACAAGCTCGACGATAAAGCGGGCGCGTTCCAGCCGGAGCGGCTTCAGTTCCGCCATCACGGCCTGTTCCAGCCTGCGGGCCGCCTTTTCGCGCGCGGCGGTCAGTTCAAGGGCGACGGCCTCGAAACCGGCACGGGTTTCGGCCACCCGCCTTTCCAGCGCATCGATGCGGGCATTGCCTGAATCGAGCGCGCCCAGCCGTTCCGCGAACGCGGCGAGCAGCCCCGGCAGTTCCGGCACGGAGACGCCATGCTTGCGGGCTTCCGCGCGCAGGGCGAACAGGCGCTCTTCCGTCTGTTCCAGCAGGCGCGGGTCGGCCTGCGCGTCCGAAGCGAGGCGGGAAAGCAGGTTTTCAGCCTCGGCCAGCGCCTCTTCCGCCCGTTCCAGCGCATTGAGCGCTTCCTGCGCCGCCGCCTGTTCGGTGGCGCCCACGGCCTCGGGGTTCAGGTCGGTGGGGGCGGGCAGCAGGCGTTGCAGCGCGCGGCTGGCATTGCGCAGCGCGGATGCGGGCCCGGGGGAGCGCCGGTCGCGCGGCGACAGGTCAGCCAGTGCCGCGGCTATGGCCTCCGCCCGGCGTTCCCCCTGCTGCAGGGCCTGACGCAGCCCGGCAAGCTGGGCTTCCTCATCTTCCTGCGGGGCGAGCGTGCCCAGGTCATCCACCGCCTGGCGCAGCCAGTCTTCCTCCCGCGCGGCATTTTCCATTTCCGCGCGGGCGGCGGCCAGTTCCGCCGTGGCCTCGATCCACTGGCGGTAGGCCCCCGCCGTGCGGCCGCGCAGGTCGGGCGGGGTGCCAAAGGCATCGAGCAGATCCAGATGCGTGGCCTGATCGGCCAGCCCCATCTGTTCGTGCTGGCCCTGAATTTCCACCAGCAGCGTGGCCGCCCGCCGCAACAGGCTGATGGCAACCGGCTGGTCATTGATATAGGCGCGTGAACGGCCATCGACCGTCACGACCCGGCGCAGCAGGATGGGTTCGTGCGCATCATCCAGCGCAATGCCCTGTTCGCTTAACAGCAGGTGCAGCGGGTGGGTGGGGCTGATCTCGAAACAGGCGCTGACACTGGCCTGCTCGCATCCCGCACGCACCAGTGACGCGCTGGCGCGTTCCCCCAGCGCCAGGCCGAGACTGTCCAGCAGGATGGATTTTCCGGCCCCGGTTTCCCCCGTCAGCACGGTCAGGCCGGGGGGGAAGGCCAGATCCAGTTTTTCGATCAGGACCACATCCCGTATCGAGAGCTGTGTCAGCATGCAGGTTTCCTGTTCAGCACAAGCCGTTGGCGGAAATCAGAAAATCGAATGCCATGCCCGCGAGAAGATGTTGCGGCCCTGCTTGTGGTCCGGGGCGTCCACCCCCTTGAGCAGATGGTGCGCGCGCAGGTGATCGTACGCATCGTGGTACCATTTGCTGCTGGGGTAGTTATAGGCCAGCACCGCGCCGGTCTTGCGGGCCTGTTCCAGCAGGCCCATGTCCAGATAGACCTCCACCAGCCGTTCCAGCGCCTCGGGCACATGGTTCGTGGTCTGGAAATCCTGCACCACGCGCTGGTAGCGGCCGGCGGCGGCGGGAAAGTCGTTCTGCTGCTGGTAGTAGCGCCCCACCAGCATTTCCTTGCCCGCCAGATGGTCGCGGCACAGGTCGATCTTCAACTGCGCATCGCGTGAATAGGGGCTTTGGGGGAAGCGGGTAATGACTTCCTCCAGCGCGTCCATGGCCTCCACCGTGCCCTGCTGGTCGCGCTGCACGTCAGCGACCTGTTCGTAATAGCACAGCGCGCGCAGATAGAAGGCATAGGCGGCGTCCCCGCTGGTGGGGTGCAGTTCCAGAAAACGGTCAAGCTGCTGCACGGCTTCGGGATATTTGTTCAGCAGGTAGTTGGCGTAGCCTTCCATAAGCTGCGCATTGGCCGTGTAAGGGGAATAGGGATAGTTGCGTTGCAGGGTGTCGAACTGGTTGACCGAAAGCAGGTAACGGTCGGAACGCAGGGCATCCACGCCGTTATTGTACAGTGTTTCCGCCGAACCGACGCGGGGCGCGCGTTCGTTGATGCTGCTGGCGCTGTTGCCACATGCCGCCAGAAGGGAGGCGACGGGCACAAACGCCAGCCAGCGGGCCGCATGGCGGGCATTGCGCAGTGACTGCGGGGTATATCGTGATCTGCGTACGAACATGCCGGCTCTTCCAGTTACGGAAGCTTTATATCATGTGCCGGGGGAGGGTGAAGTCTTCGCGTGCGGATTTCGCCCCTTCCCATCACGCGGCCTTGATGTGCGGCAGGCGCGCCGGTGTGGCGGACGGGATCTCGCGCCAGTTCGCCTGATCGGAGAACAGCTTGCGCAGCAGGCGGTTATTGAGCGTATGCCCCGATTTATGGCCCCGGAAATAGCCATGGATCATGCCGCCAGCCAGGTGGAGGTCGCCAATCGCGTCGAGAACCTTGTGGCGCACGAACTCATCGGGGTGGCGCAGTCCCGTCGGGTTGAGGACATGATCGCCACTGACGACGATGGCGTTGTCCAGCGACCCCCCACGGGCCAGCCCGATGGCGTGCAGGTGTTCGATTTCAGGTTGCAGCACGAAGGTGCGGGCCGCGCTGAGCTGCTTGTGGAAGTGGCGGCTATCCATCCGTGCGGTGTAGCGCTGCCGACCAATGGCCGCGGCCGGGAAATCAATGGAAATATCGATCAGCAGCCCCGGTTCCCTGCTGGGGGAGAGTTCGGCATAGGCATCGCCATCTTCCACCCGCACGGTCCGGTTGATGTAGATGTTCCGGCGCGGGGCCGCCTGCGGCCGGATGCCCGCGCATTCGATCAGGAAGACGAATTCAGCGGCGGAACCATCAAAAACCGGGATTTCGGGGCCATTGACGTCAATGAAGACATTGTCGATGCCGCATCCCGCCAGCGCCGCCATCAGGTGTTCCACCGTGGCGATCCGGGCGCTGGCGTCGGCCTGCGGGTCATGGGCCAGCACCGTACTCAACCGGGTATCGACCACCGTATCATAATGGGCGGCGAGGGGGGGCAGATCCCCCCTGTCCTCGCGCCGGAACACGATTCCGGTGTTCTCCGGCGCGGGTGAAAGGCGCAGGGTAATGCGTGCGCCCGTATGAAGGCCCGTGCCCACGCTGCTGATCGGCTGGCGCAGGGTATGCTGCATCTGCCCGCTATCGGGGGATTGTGGCATGTAGGGGGCGCCTGTCTGCGGCAACATGCCGTCCATTGCCTGTATCCTTGGCGGAAGAGTGGGAGAACGCGCAGTAAGTGGCATGGTGAATGCTACTGCGTTGTCGCCCATTCGGACAGTCAAGGATTATTGCCTATTGTTACCTATTGGATACCACGATCCGCGACCCGCACCAAAGCAGGTCGCGCCCGCATTCGTTACGATGAGCGCCGACGCAGGAAGGCCGGAATGTCCAGCCCCCCGTCATCGGCCGCGGGGGCGCCACCCGCCGGCTGTTCCGGCTGGGGCTGCTGCGGCGCCTGCTGCTGCACGGAGGGTTCGGTGCGCGGCGCCGCTTCCGGCTGTGGCGGGGTGGAATGGCGGCGCAGCGCGCCGGTCACGATTC
The DNA here is from genome assembly GCF_021295395.1 of Komagataeibacter sp. FNDCR2. NCBI lineage: Bacteria > Pseudomonadati > Pseudomonadota > Alphaproteobacteria > Acetobacterales > Acetobacteraceae > Komagataeibacter > Komagataeibacter sp. FNDCR2. Next base: position 940,947 of record NZ_JAIWOU010000001.1, on the reverse strand, counting down.
CGAACAGGCTGCGCGGCGCGGGCTGCTGTGGCTCGGGTGCCGGGGCCTTCGCGCTTTCGGTAAACAGGGGGGAGCGTGGCGATCCACGCTGCGCCTGGGCCACCTGCGGCGGCACGGCATCGGGGGAGGGAGCCTGCGGTGCCGCCGGGCGCGCCGGCTGCGGCGGCGTGGCGGTGGCAGCGGGCTGTCCCGCCGGAGTCGCGGCGGTGGCGGGCTGGGCCGCTGCCGTGGCGCCGGGCATGGGGGGCGTGGCCTGCGGGGCGGCAGCCGGAGTCGCGGCGGGGGCGACGGCCTCGGCAGGCTGCTGGGGCGGCTGCGCCGTGGCGCGTGAGGGCGGGTTGTCGATGCCCGTCGCCACCACGGAGACGCGGATGCGCCCGTTCAGCGCCGTGTCGATGGCGGAACCGAAGATGATGTTGGCGTCTTCGGCCACTTCCTCCCGGATGCGGTTGGCGGCCTGATCCACCTCGAACAGGGTCAGATCCTCGCCACCCGTGATGTTGATGAGCAAGCCCTGCGCGCCCGCCATCGACGTATCTTCAAGCAGCGGGTTGGAAATCGCGTCCTCGGCGGCAGCGATGGCGCGGTTTTCGCCCTCGGCCTCGCCCGTGCCCATCATCGCCTTGCCCATTTCCGCCATGATGGTGCGGATATCGGCAAAGTCGAGATTGACCAGGCCGGGCGCCATCATGAGGTCGGTGACACCGCGCACACCCATGTACAGCACGTTGTCCGCCATCTTGAACGCGTCTTTCCAGCTTGTGCGCTCATTGGCCAGCCGGAACAGGTTCTGGTTCGGGATCACGATCAGCGTATCGACGAACTGCTGGAGTTCGGCAATGCCCGCATCCGCCGATTTGGCGCGCCGCCCCCCTTCGAACGTGAAGGGCTTGGTCACGACGCCCACGGTCAGGATGCCACGTTCACGCGCCATGCGCGCGATGACCGGCGCGGCCCCCGTGCCGGTGCCGCCGCCCATGCCCGCGGTGATGAACACCATATGCGCGCCATCCAGATGGCGCGACAGCTCGTCGCAAGCCTCTTCCGCCGCGGCGCGGCCGATTTCCGGCTTCGCGCCCGCGCCAAGGCCCTGCGTCAGGTGCGGGCCAAGCTGGATGCGGCGGTCGGCGCTGCTGTGGGAGAGCTGCTGGGCATCGGTGTTGGCGACAACGAATTCCACCCCCTGCAACTGCGAATGGATCATGTTGTCCACCGCATTGGTCCCACCACCGCCAACGCCGATCACCGTAATGCGGGGGGTGAAATCGGAATGATTCTGTTGCGGGATGGTCAGGTTGAGGGTCATGCTTGGCTCCCGATGGATTGGGGTAGGCGGGCTGGCATACGAATGGCTAAATTACAATAAAGGGTTTCTGCACAATGTCATACCCTTTCGCGTATGAAATCCATAAAACGTCGCACGAGACCGGCGGGGCGGGCGTCGCGCGTGTCGGGTTCGCCCATTTCATCGGCGGCCCCGGCGGCCCAGGCCAGCAGCCCGGCGGAAGTCGAGAACATGGGCCACGTCGCCGCGTTTTCGGGCAGGCCGACAATGCGGCGCGGGCGGCCCAGCCGGACCTGGCGGTTCAGGATGCGCGCGGCCATCGGCCCGATCCCTTCCAGTAGCGAGCCGCCGCCGGTCAGGATCACGCGGCCGTCGGACGCGGGGCCGACGGCGGCCATTTCCAGCCTGTCCCTTACCATTTCCAATGTTTCCTCCACGCGCGGATGTATGATCGAGACAATTCTTGCACGGGGAATTCTGACATAATGATGGTCGTTGTCACCGATCAGCTGCACCAGGATGGAATCATGGTCGTCCCCCCCCAGCAGTTCGGCCGATCCATGCATGGTCTTCAGCCGCTCGGCATTGTCGATGGACGTGGACAGCCCATGGGCGATGTCGCGGGTGATGTGCAGGCCGCCCACGGGAATCGTGGAGGTATGCAGCAGCCGCCCCTCCCCGAACACCCCGATCGAGGTGGTGCCGCCGCCCATGTCCACCACCGTGGCGCCAAGGTTGCGTTCGTCCTCGTTCATGACCGCAAGGCCGGAGGCGAGAGGGGATGAGACCATCCCCTCGATCTTGAGCTCCACGCGCGACAGGACGGCCTCGAGGTTGCGCAGGGCCGTGGTGTTGGCGTCAATCACATGCAGCCGGGCGGATAGCAGGTCACACAGATGCCCGCGCGGGTCGAGCACTTCCTGCGTGTCGTCCACCGCGTAATCCAGCGGCAGGGTATGGATGGCCGACCGCCCTTCCGATACGGCGCGCAGGCGGCCTTCGGCAATGATGCGGCTGACATCGGTCTTTGTGATCTCGCGCCCGCCAATGGGCCAGCGCGCGTTGATATGCCGGCTTTCCGGATGGCCGCATGACAGGTTGACGAAAATCGAGTCCCGGCGTTCCGTCGCCATGTCCTCCGCCTGCGCCACGGCGGCGCGGATGGCGCTTTCCGCCTCGCGCAGGTCCACGATCCCGCCCGAGCGCACCCCGTGCGAGCGCCGCCAGCCATGGCCGAGGATGCGGATCGTGTTATCCGGCTCCCCCCGCCCGATCAGGCACACGATCTTGGTCGAACCGATATCCAGCACGCTGAACGGGCCCGTGCGCAGCCTGCGCGCGGGGGGGCGTTCATCCGTGGGTACCAGCGCGCCCGCCGTGCGTGAACGGGGCACGGGCGCTGGCAGGCCGGAGCCGCGAATGGCGGGCACCGGGGCGGTGGGTGTGGTTGCGCGTGTTGCGGGAAGGGTCGGCTGGACCGTTCCCGGCACTGGATATGTCATGCCCGCCTCCGTATCGGACCGGTATCGGGGGAAAGCCATGGCGCGGCAGGCGCCTGATCCCCCGTGGGGGCCGCCTGTGGCGGTGTGTCGCCCCTGTCCCCGTCGTTATCATTCGGCGGGGCAGGCGGATTTTCACGTATGATCAGGCGATCAGGCAGGCGCATGTCTATGGCGATAACCGGCCGGTCCAGTATTCTTATACTTTGCTGCATCTGTGCAAGCCGCTTCAGGGCCGCGACTTCCTGGCCTTCGGGCAGCAAGATGGTGGTGCCGTTGCGCAGGGTCAGGTTCCACCGGCGCTGGCCCACGCGCGCCGCCGCCACCACATGGGCACGCACCTCGGGCTGCGCCGAAAGTTCGTCTATCAGTGCCGCCGCCGCCGTATTGGCGTCCGGGCCGACCACCAGCGGCAGTTGCATGAAGGCCTCGGCATCCTTGCCGGTCATGCCCTGGTCGCGCACCTGGTTGCCTTCACGGTCGATCAGCATGAAATGGCCGTGATTCTGCCATACCGCGAAGGGACGCCGCTCGAACAGGTGGATGATGATGGTGTGCGGCAGGTGCCGCTCCACCACGGAATGATCGACGAAGGGCAGCGCGTCGATACGCTGGCGCGCGGCGGTCATGGAAAAGCCGAGGATGAAATCCCCCGTCCGCACGCCCAGCGCCTCCTGCAGCGCGGCTTCGCTGGTCAGCACGCAGCCGGTCACGTCGATCTCGGTTATCCGCAACGGCAGCATGTTGATGATCCGGTTGCGCAGCGGCGCGAAACGCGGGTCGGAGCCGAAATGCCGGAACGTCAGGACGCCGGCGGCCACGAATCCGGCCAGCACCAGCAGCACGAGAAACGGACGCAGCAGTCGCCGCTGCCGGCGCACGAAGATCGAGAGCCGGGAGGGACGGTGGCTGCTGTCGGCCGGTCGCTTCATGTACGGCAGGTCGCGTGGTCGATCATCCACTCGCACAGGGTGGCATAGTCCATGCCGCATGCGGCGGCCTGCTCGGGCAGGAGGGAGGTCGGCGTCATGCCCGGCTGGGTATTGGTTTCCAGAATGACAAGGCGGCCGGGGCCGTCCGGGGCCGCTGTGTCATCGTAACGGAAATCCGTGCGGCTGGCCCCCCGGCAGCCCAGCGCGCGGTGGGTGGCCAGCGCCAGTTCACGCGCCTGTTCAAAGGCCGTGGGGTGGATCCGCGCGGGAAGCTGGTGGCACGAACCGCCCGTGCTGTATTTGGCCTCATAGTCATAAAAATCCGCAACGCCGCCCGCGGGTGTTATGTCGGTTACGGTCAGCGCGCGGTCTTCCAGCACGCCCACGGTCAGTTCACGGCCGGGCACGTATTCCTCCGCCAGTACATGCGTGCCGAAGGACCATGAACGCGCGACCTCCGCCCGGCGGTTGCTGGCGGGGTGGATGATCGCGACGCCGACCGATGATCCCTCGTTCAGCGGCTTGACGACATAGGGCGCGGGCAGCGGATCCGCCATTTCCAGTTCGGTGGGGGTCACGAGCAGCCCGGTCGCCACCGGCAGCCCGGCGGCGGCGAAGACCCGGCGCGCCGCATCCTTGTCCATGGCCGTGGCCGAAGCCCGGACACCGGAATGGGTATAGGCGATGCCCATCCAGTCCAGCACGCCCTGAATGGATCCGTCTTCCCCAAAGCGGCCATGCAGGGCGTTGAACACGACATCGGGCGCGTGATCGCGCAGGTCGCGCACGATGGAAAGCAGGTCCTCGCCCGCGTCGATGCAGCGCACGTCATGCCCCCGGCCGCGCAGGGCCTCGGCCACGTTGCGCCCGCTGTTCAGGCTGACCGTGCGCTCGGCTGAGAGGCCGCCCATCAGGACGGAAATCTTGCGGCGTGTCATGCGTCTTCTTCCCTGCCAGTAGCCGCCGGGCGACCGATCCGCCGGATTTCCCAGCGCAGTGTGACGGCGGTATGGTCATGCACGCGCTGGCGCACCGTCTCCCCCAGCCGTTCCAGGTCGCCTGCGGTGGCATTGCCCGTGTTGAGCATGAAATTGCAATGCTTCTCGCTCATCTGCGCGCCGCCGATCTTCAGGCCACGGCACCCGGCGGCGTCGATCAGTTCCCATGCCTTGCGTTCGGATTCGTCGGGTGCGGGATTGCGGAAGGTGGACCCCCCGGTGCGGGCGCGGACGGGCTGGGCTGCCTCGCGCGCGGCGCGGATGTCCTCGATACGCTGGCGGATGGCGGCGGGCAGGGCTTCGTTCGCGTTCAGCCGCGCCCGCACCACCACTGCCTGCGCGGGCAGGGTGGCGTGGCGGTAGCTGAAATCCAGCGACGCGGCGGGCAGGCGCAGCAGCCTGCCGTCGCGCGTCACCACCTCCACCCAGTCCATGACCGTGGCCATGTCCGACCCGTAGGCCCCGGCGTTCATGGCCACCGCGCCCCCGATCGAGCCGGGTATGCCCGCCAGGAATTCCAGCCCACCCAGCCCGGCCTGGGCCGCATGTTCGGCAACGGTCACGTCCAGGCAGGCCGCCCCCACGATCAGCCCGTTCCCGTCGCGCGTGATGGTGGAAAAACCACGGGCAAGGCGGATGACCAGCCCGTCAATGCCGCCATCGCGCACGATTACGTTCGAACAGGCCCCGAGTGCGAGTACCGGCACCTCCAGCGGGAGGCAGCGCAGCACGCGGGCCAGATCTTCCGCGCTGGCCGGCTGGAACAGGAGTTCCGCCGGCCCCCCCACGCGGAACCACGTGCGCGCGCCCAGCGGGGCCTGCGCGGTCAGGCGGCCACGGGGACGGCAGGGATCCGTATCCAGAACCCCGGCCCATTGGGGCAGGGCAGGTGCGGGGGCAGTTTCGCTCATTTACTGGGCATCCGCCTTCTGCGTGGCCACGGGGCGCGCGCCGGGCTGAAGCTCCGCCAGTTGCGCGGGCAGCGCCTGCGCCCAGTTGGTGATGCTGCCCGCGCCAAGGCAGACGACAAAATCGCCCGGCCGGGCAATGGCGTTGATCATTTCGGCCAGATGCTCCGGCCCCGGCAGCGGCACGACGGAACGGTGCCCGCGTTCGCGCAGCCCCTCGACCAGCGCGTCGCGGTCGATCCCGTCGATCGGCTGTTCACCGGCGGCATAGACATCGGCAATGATGACCGTGCCCGCATCGTTCATGCAGGTGCAGAATTCATTGAACAGGGTCTGGAGGCGCGAATAGCGGTGCGGCTGCACCACCGCGATCACGTTGCCCGCCCCGGCCTGACGCGCCGCCTTCAGCACGGCGGCGATTTCCACCGGGTGGTGGCCGTAATCGTCGATGATGGTGATGCCGCCGGTCTCCCCCGTGCGGGTGAAGCGGCGCTTGACGCCCCGGAAGGCCGCGAAGGCGGAGCGGATGGTGGCGTCGTCTATCTCCATCTCGGTGCCGACGGCGATGGCGGCCAGCGCGTTCTGCACGTTATGGTGGCCCAGCATGGGCAGGCGGAACGGCCCCGCCCGGCGCGAACGGTTGCGGTTGCGGCTGGTGATCACGACCTCGAACGTGGCGCCCAGCTTGTCGGTAATGACCTTTTCGGCCCGCACATCCGCCTGGGGCGAGAAGCCGTAGGTGATGATCCGGTGGTCCGACAGGCGCGGGATCATCTGCTGCACGGCGGGATGGTCGATGCACAGCACCGCGAAGCCATAGAACGGGATGTTGGACACGAACTGGTCATACGCCGCCTGCATGGCCTCTTCCGTGCCCCAGTGGTCCAGGTGCTCGGGGTCCATGTTGGTCACGACCGTAATGACGGAGGGCAGGCGCAGGAACGAGCCGTCGCTCTCATCGGCCTCGACCACCATCCAGTCACCTGAACCCATGCGGGTATTGGTGCCGTAGGCTTCGATGATGCCACCGTTGATGACCGTGGGGTCCAGCTTCGCCGCTTCCAGCACGGCGGCGACGAGGCTGGTCGTGGTGGTCTTGCCATGCGTGCCGCCCACAGCGATCGACCAGCGCAGGCGCATGAGCTCGGCCAGCATCTCCGCCCGGCGCACGACCGGGATCAGCCGCGCGCGGGCGGCCACGACCTCGGGGTTGTCACGCTGCACGGCGGTGGAGGTCACCACGACCTGCGCATTGCCCAGGTTCGCCGCGTCATGGCCTATGGTGACCGGAATTCCGGCGGCGCGCAGGCGCACGACATTGGCGTTTTCAGCAATGTCGGAACCCTGCACCACATAGCCAAGCATATGCAGCACTTCGGCGATGCCGGACATGCCGATTCCGCCGATGCCGACAAAATGGATGGTGCCAATGGAAAGGGGCAGGGCTCTCATGCAATCGGATCTCCGTGTTCGCGCAGGCGGAATTAAGCGGTGTGGGGCCGGTCAGGCAAGCGTGCTTCTATCATGTCCGCCAGACGGGCGGCGGCATCGGGGCGGCCAAGGCTGGCGGCGGCCCGCGCCGTGCGGGCCAGCAGGTCGCGGTCAGCCAGCAGGGTGGTCAGGCGTTCGGTCAGGGCGGGTGTCGTGAAATCGGGCTGGCGGATCATCCACGCCGCCCCGGCTTCCACCAGTGCGCGGGCATTCGCCCCCTGTTCGTCGCGCGCGGCGATGGGAAGCGGCACCAGCAGCGACGGGCGGCCCGCCACCGTCAGTTCCGCGACCGAGGATCCCCCCGCCCGGCCAATGACCAGATGCGCCGTGCGCAGGCGCTCGGGCACGTCATTCAGGAACGGGGCGATTCGTGCGGGAATGCCTGCGGCCCTGTACGCCGCCGCCACACGCTCCACATCCTCCGCCCGGGCCTGCTGCGTTACCTGAAGCCGCGCGCGCAGGGCTGGGGCCAGCGCGGCAAGGGCCGCGGGCACCACGTCACTGAACACGCGCGCGCCCAACGAACCACCCCATACCAGCAGGTTGATCACACCGTTGGAGGGGCTGTACCCTTCGCCCGCCAGCGCCGTGATGTCGGGGCGCACCGGCATGCCGGTCAGTGTGGTGGGGGTGGCCGCGGGCACGCCCGCCACGACGGGAAAGGACGTGGCGATCGCGTCCATGCGCGGGGCGAGGAAGCCGTTGGCCTTGCCCAGCACCGCATTGCCCTCATGCACGAACAGGAGCGGCCGGGTGCCGCGCGGCAGCAGGCTCCCGCCCAGCAGTGGCGGCACGGAGGGGTAGCCGCCAAACCCGATAATGGCGCAGGGCCGGATACGCCCCAGGATACGACGCGCCTGCATCGCGCCGCGCGCCAGCGCCATGGCCGCGCGCGCCGCGCGCACGGGGCCACGCCCGGCAATGCCGGCGCCGGGCAGGACAAACTGCTGCCGCCCGGCAAAGATGCCGTTTTCGCGCACGCCCGCGCGGCGGTCGGTCATGAGGATGATGTCATGCCCCCGGCGCACCAGTTCGCAGGCCAGCGCCTCGGCCGGGAAGAAATGGCCACCGGTTCCTCCGGCCGCGACAGCAATGCAGTGACGGGTCATAATGATGCTTTCCGCGTTGGGGAAGGGGGCGTGCCGAAGGATCCGAACCGGCCTTCGCCCAGCCGGTTGCGGGTCAGGGCCAGCACCATGCCGATTGTAAGCGCAACCGACATGGCTGACGACCCGCCATAGGAAATGAATGGCAGCGTCATGCCCTTGGTCGGGATCAGGTGCAGGGTGGACCCCATGTTGACGAAGGCCTGAAGGCCGAAGCCCGTCATGAGCCCGGCCGTCGCCACCGCGATGAAGGGGTCGTTCTCATGCAACAGCTTGAGCAGCGTGCGGATCACCATCGTGGCGAAGACGCCGATGATGAACAGGCAGACCAGCATGCCGAATTCCTCCCCCGCCACGGCGAATACGAAGTCGGCATGGGCGTCGGGCAGAAGATCCTTCACCCGGCCCTCACCGGGGCCACGCCCCAGCAGGCCGCCATTGCCGAACGCCCGCAGGGCCGTGTCGATCTGGTAATGGTCGCCCACCGCCGGGTGCAGGAACCGCTCGACGCGTGAGCGCACATGCGGGAACACCATATAGGCCCCGATAAACGCCGCGACCATGCTGGCCGCGCCCGCGCCCACCAGGAACAGGCTCAGCCCGTCAATGAACAACTGGGTCAGGAACACGGTGGTGATGACGCTGAGCATCCCGATATCGGGCTGCGACTTGAGCAGCAGCAGCACAAGCCCGAACAGCCCGAACGCGACCAGCAGGCCGGGAAAATATTTTCGCCCCCGGCGCCGGGTCAGCAGCCACGCGGTGACCACGGCAAAGCAGGGCTTGAGGAATTCCGAGGGCTGGACCGACATCATGGGCAACGCGATCCAGCGCCGCGCGCCCTTGATCTCGATGCCATGCACAAGGGTCAGGAACGTGGCCCCCAGCGCCAGCACGAACCCGATCCACCCCACCAGCCTGACGCCGCGCAGCGACAGGAGGGAGGTGGCGATAACGATGAGGGCCGCCAGGATCAGGAAGCAGACCTGCTTGAAAATGAACATGTCGCGCGACGCGCCGATACGCACCGCGACCGCCGGGCTGGCCGCGAGCATCAGGATATAGCCGAACCCGATCAGGATCCCCACGCAGATCAGCGTGACCCGGTCGATGCTCCGCCACCATCGCGCCGCCTGCGATGTGTTTATGCGCGACATGCCGCTCATCCGGGCGCGCTTCCCCCCGGACCGGCCGCAAGGTCGCGCACCAGGGCGGCAAAGCGCGCGCCACGTTCCTCGAACCCGCTGAACTGGTCGAAGCTGGCGCAGGCGGGCGAGAGCATCACTACATCCGCCTCCAGTGCGCGCGCCGCCTCCAGCGCCTCGGGCACCGCGCGGTCAAGTGTGTGGACGATGCGGTGGGGAATGCCGTAATGGGCCAGCGTGCGGGCCAGTTCCGGGGCGTCGCGCCCGATCAGCAGCGCAAGCACAATCCGCCCGAAACAGGGGGCCAGCGCCTCGATCCCGCCCGCCTTGGCCGTGCCGCCCGCGATCCAGATCATCCGGTCATGGCAGGCCAGCGCGCGCGCGGCCGCATCCGTATTGGTGGCCTTGCTGTCGTTGATGAAGCGGATGCCCCCGATGCTGGCCACAAGCTTCTGCCGGTGGTCCAGGGCGGCAAAGGAGACAAGCGCCGGTTCCACCGCCCCGCGTGGCATGCCCAGATGGAGCGCCATGGCCGTGGCGGCGGCTGCGTTTTCACGGTTATGGGTGCCGGGCAGGTCATGGACCGCGCCCAGATCGGCAATGACGCCGTGATGGTCGCGTAGCGCATGCGGCGTGCAGTACAGGTCGCATTGCACGGTTTCCGCCCCGCTAATGCAGGCAATATCCGCGCCCGTCGCCGCAAGCCGCCGGCGCAGGACCGTAAGGTCGGGCAGGGTGGCACCCAGCACCGCCAGGTCGCCCGCGTGCTGGTGGTCGAATACATGCAGCTTGGCCGCGGCATAGCCCGCCATGTCGCCATGGCGGTCCAGATGGTCGGCGCTCAGGTTGAGCAGGCAGGCGGCATCGAAATGCAACTGGTCCAGCCGTTCCAGCATGTAGGACGACATTTCCAGCACGTACACGCCATCATCGGGCAGCAGCGGCAGCGACAGGGCGGCGGGGCCGAGATTGCCGCCCGCCGCCACCGGCACGCCACTGGCCGCCAGCATATGGGCCAGCAGCACGGTAGTGGTCGATTTGCCGTTGGTGCCGGTGACCCCCGCGAAACGCGCGCGGCTGCCCGCCGCCCGCACGGCGCGGAACAGGATTTCCGCATCCGACAGGATCGGCACGCCCGCGTCGCGCGCCATCGTCGCCAGCGGGTGGGGCGTGGGCAGGTGGTGCGGAATGCCGGGGGAAAGGATCAGTCCGGCCAGCCCGAGCATGGTGGTGAATGGCGCAACCTTCAGCCGGGGATGGGCCGGTAGCGCCGCGCGCGTGGTCTCGCGGTCATCCCATGCCTGCACGGTGGCGCCCATGGCCAGCAGGGCCGCCACGGCGGCGTTGCCGTTACGGCCCAGCCCCACCACGCCATAGTGGAAACCGGTGAAAAGGGTGGGGGGAAAGACGCCGTTCAACGCAGTTTCAGCGTGGCCAGACCACACAGCCCCAGCACGATGGACACGATCCAGAAGCGGATCACGATCTTGGATTCAGCCCAGCCCTTTTTCTCGAAATGGTGGTGCAGCGGCGCCATCAGGAACACGCGCCGCCCGGTGCGCTTGTACCAGAACACCTGGATGATGACGGAAAACGTTTCCACCACGAACAGGCCGCCGACAATGCACAGCACCAGTTCATGCTTGACCGCCACCGCCACGGCGCCCAGCGCGCCGCCCAGCGCAAGCGACCCCGTATCCCCCATGAACACGGCCGCCGGCGGGGCGTTGAACCACAGGAAGCCAAGCCCCGCCCCCACCAGCGCCGAACAGAACACCCCCAGCTCCCCCGTGCCGGGCACCGCGTGCAGTTGCAGGTAGTCGGCAAAGATGTGGTTGCCCACCAGATAGGAAATCAGCGCGAAGACAAGGGCCGCGATAATGACCGGCACGATGGCCAGCCCGTCCAGCCCGTCGGTGAAGTTCACGGCGTTGCCGAACCCGGTGATCGTGATCATGGCGAAAAGTGGAAAGGCGTAGCCAAGGGGCAGCAGCAGATCCTTGACGAAGGGAAAGGCGAGGTGATTGGCCAGATCGGGCGGCATCAGGCTTTCCAGCCAGATCCCGCCGATCAGCGAGGCCCCGAATTCGCAGCCCAGCCGCATGCGCTTTGAAACGCCATCGGTATTGCGGCGCGACAGTTTCAGGTAATCATCGGCAAAGCCCACCGCGCCGAACGCCAGCGTGGTCAGCATAACCGCCCAGACAAACCCGTTATGCAGGTCGGCCCACAGCAGCGTCGAACCGAAAAGCGAGAGCAGGATCAGCACGCCGCCCATGGTGGGGGTGCCGACCTTTTCCACCAGGTGCCGCTCCGGCCCCAGCTTGCGGATCGGCTGGCCCTCGCGCTGGATGCGGCGCAGTTCCGCGATCAGCGGGTTGCCCAGGCACAGGCTGATCAGCAGCGCGGTCAGGCACGCGGCCCCGGAGCGGAACGTGATGTAGCGGAACAGGTTGAGCACGGAGGTATGGGCGGCGGTGTGGTGCTGGAACAGGTCATACAGCATCAGGCCGGTCCCACCCGGGCGGCGTCCGTTTGCAGCGCCGTGACGACATGGCGCATGCGGCTGCCATGGCTGCCCTTGACCATGACCGTGTCACCCGCGCGCAGGGCCGCGCGCACCAGGGGGGCAAGCTGTTCGGAATCGGGTGTCCACCCCCCCTGTAGGGAAGAAGGCAGGGTGTCGAAAAGTGTTTTCATATTCGGGCCGCAACAGAAGACGATATCCGCGTTCGCGCGGAGGGCAGGGAGAAGGGCTTGGTGTTCATGCCGTGCGAACGTGCCCAGTTCAAGCATGTCACCCAGCACGGCGACTCGCCGCCCGGTGGCGACAAGCCCAAGCAGGTCAAGGGCCGCACGCACGGAAGCTGGAGAGGCATTATAGCTTTCATCCAGCAGTGCAACCTTGTCCTGCATCACACGCGCCATCGCGCCCCGTCCCGCGCCGGGGGCGAACGTGGCCAGACCCGCCACGGCGTGGTCCATATCCGCGCCGCAGGCATAAGCCGCCGCCAGCGCCAGCATCGCGTTATCAGCCATGTGCCGCCCCGGCGCGTTGATGTGCGCCACGCCCCGCCAGCCCGGAAGGCGCAGTTCAAAACGGCTGCCCCGCGCGTCATGCGTAGCGTCGCCTGCGTAAACGGGACAGTCCGCGTTATGACCCGCGCGCCATAGCGTGGCGCCCGCCTGCGCGGCGTTGCGCGCGAAATGGTCCTCACCCGTAATGCCATCGGGAATGATGCCGGTCCCCCCCGCGGGCAGCGCGCGCAGGATTTCCGCCTTTTCGCGCGCAATGGCGTCGATGCTGCCCATAAGCCCGAGATGGGAGGAGGCGACCGTCGTCACCACCGCCACATCGGGGCGCACCATGCGCGCCAGCGGCAGGATCTCGCCTACATGGTTCATCCCGATCTCGCTCACGCAATAGGCGGCATCGGCGGGCAGGCGGGCAAGGGTGAGCGGCACGCCCCAGTGGTTGTTGTAGGACGCCACGGCGTAATGCGTCGCCCCGCAGGCCTGCAGTGCATGGCGCAGCATGTCCTTGACCGATGTCTTGCCCACGCTGCCCGTCACCCCCACCACGCGCCCGGCGAAGCGCGCGCGTGCGAAACGGGCCATGTCACGCAGGGCGTCGAGCGTATCGGCCACGTGCAGGATGCGCGGGTCATCAATGCCGCAGGGTTCATGCACCACCACGGCGGCGGCGCCAGAATGCAGGGCGGCGGCGACATGTTCATGGCCATTGCTGCGTTCACCCCGCAGGGCGATGAAGACATCCCCCGCATTGAGCGTGCGGGTGTCGATCGAGACACCCGTACCCGCGATATTATGTGATGTGGATGACGGAAAACGCCCCGATGTCGCGGCCAGAAGGTCCGCGCGGCTCCATAACAGTGTCATTCAGTCCCCGTCAGGCCACGGATGACCGTGGCGTCGTCAAATGGCAGGCTCTCGCGGCCGATAATCTGTCCCTGTTCATGGCCCTTTCCCGCCACGACCAGCACGTCACCCTCTTCCAGCATGTCCAGCCCCGTGGCGATGGCGTGGCGGCGGTCCCCGACCTCCAGCGCATGGGGGGCGGCGGCCAGTATTTCCGCGCGGATCGCGGCGGGGGTTTCCGTGCGGGGGTTGTCATCCGTCACGATCACCCGGTCGGCCAGGCGGGTGGCCGTTTCCCCCATCACGGGGCGCTTGCCCCGGTCACGGTCGCCGCCCGCGCCCATCACGATTACCAGCCTGCCGCGTGTATGCGGGCGCAGCGACTGGAGCAGGCGCTCGATCGCATCGGGCGTATGGGCGTAATCGACATAGGCCGCCGCCCCGTTGGGCAGTACGGCCACCTGTTCCAGCCGCCCCCGTACGCCGTGCAGGTGTTCGAACTGCCCGACCGCGCGGTCGGGCGCTTCATCCTCCACGCCCGCCATGGCGGCGGCCAGCAGCAGGTTATCGACCTGGAAACGGCCCGCCAGCGGCACCACGACCTCGTGTCGGCCCGAAGGGGTGACGAGTTCAAGGATCTGCCCGGTCGGTGTCGGCCGTGCCGCCAGCAGGCGCAGGGTCTCGCCACGGGTGCCGGTGGTGCGCATGACAAGGTTGCGACGCCGCGCGATTTCACGCAGCGCCGCGCCGGTCGTCTCATCCATGTCCGCATTGATGGCGGCGATGCCGCCTTCGGGCAGGATGGTGTCGAACAGGCGCAGTTTGGCCGCGCGATAGGCTTCGCTGCTGCCATGGTAATCCAGATGGTCGCGGGTCAGGTTACTGAATCCCGCCGCATAGGGCGTAAGCCCGTCCAGCCTGCGCTGCTCCAGCCCGTGGGATGAGGCTTCCATCGCCACATGGTCGACACCCGCCCGCGCCATGGTTCCCAGCAGCCGCATGAGCCCGACACTGTCCGGCGTGGTCAGCACGGGGCCGCAATCGGGCAGGGGGCAGGGCGCGACAGCGCCCAGCGTGCCGATCGTGCCCGCCTTCAACCCCTGCAAGGTCCAGATCTGGCGCAGGAATTCCACTGTGCTGGTCTTGCCGTTGGTGCCGGTCACGGCGGCGATGCGCGATGGCAGGCGGGGGGTCAGGGCGCGTGCGATCAGGCTGAGCGCGCGCCGTGCATCATGTGTGAACAGGACCGGCCCCACCGCGGGCGGGGAAAAGGCCGGATCAGCCTCCAGCAGCACGGCGGCGGCCCCGGCGGCGATGGCCTGCGTGATGTAGTCCCTGCCATCGGTATGGGTGCCGCGCAGCGCCGCGAAGATCATGCCGGGGCGGATGGCGCGGCTGTCGGCTGAAATGCCGGTTATGTCCAGGCGGTCCGTCGCGGCGGGCGGCGCTATATCCGTGCCCGCGCGGCGCAGGAGTTCAGGCAGACGCATGGTGTTTATCCCCTGTTGCTTGGCTGCTGCGCGGGCGGGTGGCTGTCATCGTTGCGGACATGAAGGGTATGGGCCGGAACCTGCGCGGTGTCCGTCGCGCCATGTGGGGCATGGGCGCGGCGTGCGGACGGCGCGGGCGGCTCATGCTCATGTTCGTGCAGATGTTCGGTACCGGGGTCGTAACCCGGCCCCAGCGCGCGGTAGCCGCGCGGCACGGCGGGACGCATGGGAATGGCGAGATCCGCCTCGATCGTCGCTTCATGCTGCGTGTCGGGGAACAGGCCCATCAGCGGGGCGATGCGCGTAATCATCTGCGCCGCCGTGGGCGCGGCGTTCCATCCCGCCGTGGTCCAGCCATGGGTCTGCGCGGTGGGCCTGGGGCTGTCGAGCATGACATAGATGGCGTAATGCGGCGCGTTCATGGGGAAAATGCCGGTAAAGGCGGAGACGTTGACATGCTTGAGGTAGCCGCCATGCGGGCCGATCTTTTCCGCCGTTCCGGTCTTGCCGCCTACATAATAACCGACGGACTCCGCCTTCTGCCCCGTGCCCTTGACCACATCCAGCCGCAGGATGCGACGCAGGATGTCCGAGTTCGCGGCCGAGATCAGGCGCTCCGCATCGGGGGGAACGGTGGCGTTTGCATCGGGCGTCGTTCCGTTGCCGGCGGGCGCGCTTTCATGGGCGATCAGTGTCGGTCTGAGCAGGAAACCGCCATTGGCGGTGGCCGCCGTGCCGCGCACGATCGAGAGCGGTGGCTCCGCCATGCCATGGCCAAAGGCGACCGTCATGGTGGTGGAAACGCCCCAGTTATGCACGGAGGGCACGATAGGCCGCCCCGCCTCGGGCAGTTCGATCGGCACGCGCGCGAAAAAACCCATCCGCCGCAGCCAGTCCTGCTGGCGCGCGGCCCCGGCATCCAGCGCGATATGCGCCGCCGCCGGGTTGGAGGAATAGGCCATGACTTCGGGCAGCGACAGCCACGGATCGAAATGGTCGGATTTCATGTCCGAAATGGTGAAACGGCCGATCTTGATGGGCGTGCTGGAAAAACGGTCCCATATATGGGCGACGCCATCTTGCAACGCCATGGCGGTGGTCTGGAGCTTGAAGGTCGAACCCGGCTCGTACATGCCGGTGACGGCGCGGTTGAAGCGTGAATCGGGCGCGGCCCGGCCAAAGTCGTTGGCGTCGTAATCCGGCAGGCTGACCATGCTGATGATCTCGCCGGAATGTACGTCCATGACAATGGCGCAGGCCCCGATGGCCTGGAATGTGTCCATGGCGGACTGCAGTTCGTCATGCACCACGTTCTGCACGCGCACATCCAGCGACAGGCGCAGCGGCGCGCGGTCATCGTCCAGACGCCTGTCGAAATACCGCTCGATTCCGGCCACGCCATGGTCGTCAATGTCCACGCCGCCAAGGATATGGGCGGCCACCCGCCCCATGGGGTAGCGACGCCGCTCACCCGGTTCGAAATAGACACCGGGGATGCCAAGGTTGTTGATGGCCAGTTCCTGCGCGGGGGAAATGTCACGCGCCAGATAGACGAACTGCTTGTTCAGCGACAGGCGGCGCTTCGTTTCCTCCTCGTTCAGGGTGGGCAGCACCTTTTTCAGCTTGTGGGCCGCATCGGCGGTGTCGATCATTTCAAGCGGGTTGGCATAGACCTGCGCCACCGGCAGCGACATGGCCAGCACCTGTCCGTTCCGGTCGATGACCGAGGCCCGGTGCACCTGTGGCAGCGCGATGTCCCCCGCGATCATGCCCTTCGGGTCGCTTTTGGGTATGGGGGGGACCTGCGGCGCGATCTGCTGCTGCTGGGGCGGCATGGGCCGGATGATGGTGGCCAGGGTCAGCTTGAGGCTGATGGCCGAAAAAAGAACGCAGAATATCCCGGCCAGCGCCAGCAGCCGCGCATGCATCCGGTCCTGCGCCATGAGCGCGCGCAGGCCGCCCCCCATAGGGAAGGAAGCCTGTTCGCCTCCGTCGCGTCGGTCATGGATCGGGTTGCTCATGCGTGTTCCGGGCCGGGAAGCCGGTAGGAAGGAAAATCAGGTCAGTTGCTGACCGGCACAGGTGGGGGCAGGGCGCCGATATGCGGCGTGCCCAGCGATGTGGTGCCCATATGCGATACCGCCGGGCGCCACGCCGCTTCGGCTATGCCCGGCGTTCGGGCATGGTAGCTGGCAGCGGGGGGGACGATCGTGTCACGCAGCGGCGCGGGCGGGGCCGGTTCGGCGGTGGCGACCCGTTCGGGCGGGCGGACATGCTCGGCCGGAGTGGCATGGACGGGGGGCACCCGGCTCTCGTTCTGCGCCAGCGCGCGGGCGGGAGGCGCTTCATGGTGAACGGCCATTACCGCATGTTCGGCACGGGGCGCGGGAGCAATGGCGAACGGTGCGGCGGCTACGCGCGTGGGCTGGGATGTGGCCGTGGTGTCAGGAGCCGGTGCCGGCACATGGTCGGCGGCCAGTGTCGCCACCATCGCGGCACGGGGCGCGGGCGCGGGGTGGCTCGGCGCGCTGCCGATGGCGGGCAGGTGCGTGACGAGCGCCGACATCTGCACGAACTGCGCGGGCATGACGGATTGCAGGGGTTTGTCGTAGCGGCTGGCAAGGGCGCTCAGTCGGTCGGGCTGGTTCAGCATGGCCCATTCGGCGCGTAGCATGGCGGTTTGCGAGCGGGTGCGCTCCGTCTGCTCCACGATCTGGGCAATCTGGTGGTCCAGCGCGGTGGTCTGCTGCTTCTTGTTATACAGGAACAGGCCAGACACCGCCGCCACAATGGCGCAGAATAACGTGACAAACCGACTCATGCGGCAGGTTCCGATGCTGGAGGGGGGGTGATGCATTCCATCGCACGCAGCCTGGCGCTGCGGGCGCGTGGGTTGCGGCTGGTTTCCGCCGGGCCGGGCCGGATGGGGCGGCCGGTCAGGAGCGTAAAGCGCGTGGGCGCCGCGCGTGCGGTCATGGCCCGCGGGTCATGGCGCGAGGGTGCGGGCATACGCCCGGCGGCGCTGGACATGGCCTGCTTGACCAGCCTGTCCTCCAGCGAGTGGAAGGACACGACGACCAGCCGCCCCCCGGGCGCGAGCAGGGCGGGAGCCTGCTCCAGCACCCGCCGGATCTGGCCCAGTTCGTCGTTGACGTGGATGCGCAGGCCCTGGAACGTGCGGGTCGCGGGGTCGATGCCGGAGCGGTCGGGCCGCACGACCGAACGCACCACATCGGCCAGTTGCGTCGTGCGCAGCAGGGGGGATTCGGCGCGGGCGGCCACGATGGCGCGCGCGACCCGGCGCGACAGGCGTTCCTCGCCATAATGGTAGATGATGTCGGCCAGTTCGTCCTCGGGCAGGGTGTTGACCACATCGGCCGCCGTGGGGCCGGTATCGGCCATGCGCATGTCCAGCGGGCCATCCATGCGAAAGGAGAAGCCGCGATCGGCCTCGTCGATCTGGTAGGAGGACACGCCCAGATCCAGCACGATTCCATCCACGGTCGTAACGCCGTCTTCCGCCAGCAGGGCCGCCATGTCCCCGAAGCCGCCATGGAGCAGGCGCAGCCGGGATCCCCCCCGCCCATCGGGGCAGGTGGCGGCCAGCGCATCGCCACGGGCGATGGCGGCGGGGTCGCGGTCGATTCCCCATAACCGGCAGTCGGCGGCGGCGAGGATGGCGCGGGCATATCCCCCGCCGCCAAACGTGCCATCCACATACCGGCCACCGTCGCGCGGGGCGAGGTAGTCCATCACCTCGGCCAGCATGACGGGAACATGGCCGGGGTCGTGCGGGGGGAAATGGGCGTTCATGGCGTGGCTCCCGCATTGGCGGGGCCGCGGCCCGCGGTCAGGCGGCGCGCGCTGGCGCGGGCGGCGGCGCGGCGCTGTTCGGCCGCCTGCGGATCCCAGATCTGGAAGGTGCGGCCCAGCCCCATGAACGTGACCTGCTCGGTCAGTCCCGCATGGGCGCGCAGGGTCTCGGGCAGCAGAATGCGGCCTTCCCTGTCGGTTTCGAATGGATAGGCATCGGCGTAGAGCGCGGTGGCGAGGTCGTCGTGGTCTTCTGAAAAAATATCCATCTCATCCAGCGGGCGGGTCAGTGCGGCAAAAGCATCGGCGGGCCATGCCTCCAGGCAGGGATGCAGATGGGACGGACGCAGGATAGCCAGCGGTTCGCCCGATTTGGCCCTGGCACGCAGCGCCGTGCGGAATGCGGAGGGAATGGAAACCCGTCCTTTCGCGTCCAGCCGGTTCTGGTGTGTGCCCAGGAATACACTCACGCTGCGCGATGCCCTCCCTCTGGCACGAATTTCAGAAGCCGCCCGTATCCAGAGCGTGGTGTCGCGCCTGAATTCTGGCGTCCACCCTCTGCCCGGTAGGGAAATGGGATAACATGGGATTTCATGGGCGGTCAATTAAAGATGCGCAAAAGATGGCTGGAAACTGCTATTATTCAGCACAGTTTCCGGTGTGTTCAGGTAAAGCGCACGATCACGACACAATATGGCGGCAATGTGGACTGTTTATGGTTTGTTCTTTATGTTAATACTTGTAAACAACTTTTGGCGGCAGACCGCCAATAGCTGCCGCACGGGCGGATAGGGGTAAAATACCAGACGGTCTGTAAGCCGGGTTCTGTCCGCCCCCGAAGGGACGGGACGGTCATTCCTCTGCGATGGGCCTTGCGGCGCATCTGGCGCGACCAACCCGAACGACGGGGCGGAAAAACCCCTGATGGCGCCTTGCGGCCCATCCGCCGTTCCTATTCGGTCTTGCTCCCGGTGGGGTTTACCCTGCCATCCATGTTACCATGGATGCGGTGCGCTCTTGCCGCACCGTTTCACCCTTGCCCCCAACACTGCCCGTATTGCTACCGGCACCGCCGTGAGGGCGGTCTGTTTTCTGTGGCACTGTCCCTGGGGTCGCCCCCGCCGGCCGTTAGCCGGCACCGTTTTTCCGTGGAGCCCGGACTTTCCTCCATCACATGGTGAACCATGCGACAGCGACCGTCCGACCGTCTGGCATGCGGAAACTGGCGGTGCATGGGGGGGGCGTCAAGCTATAATTGGTGCCCATGGTCCCCATTGTGTCCTTTCCGGTCCGATTTCCTGCCCACATACCGGGTCAAAAGCCCGGCTTATGGCAATGTGGTGGTGCCGGTCCATCCGAACGTCCCGCCAGGGTTCGCGCCTGATGCCGGATTCAGCACCACCGACCGGAGTCGGCCTGTTGACGCGCGCGCTGCTGGGCAGCTTGAAATGGGGCAACCGCCGCCGCGCCGGGGAGCCCCACACGCTGGCGGATCTGCGGCGCAAGCTTGACCGCCCATGTTTTCCCATGGGCCTGTCGGCATTGCAGGTCCGTCGCGTGATCGACTGCCGGGTGCCGGGGCATGACGGCCTGCGGCCTGCCCGGCTGTACGTGCCCCATGGCCGGGTGCATGGCGTGGTGCTGTTCATGCATGGGGGTGGCTATGTGCATTGCGGGCTGAATTCCCACCACGGCATATGTTGCAGGCTGGCGCGGCAGTCGGGGGCGGCGGTGCTGTCCCTGTCCTACAGTCTTGCGCCGGAAAACCGCTTTCCCCATGCGGTGGAGGATTGCTGGCAGGCGCTGCAATGGCTGGCGGGAGAGGCCCATCGCTGGGGCGGTCCCATCGCGGTGGCGGGCGACAGCGCCGGCGGCACGCTGGCGGCGGTGCTCAGCCAGCGGGCGCGCGACCGGGGTGGGCCGGCACTGACCATGCAGTTGCTGTTCTACCCGTCGCTGTACGGGGAGCGGGCGGTTCCATCACGCCAGACCTATGCCAGCGGCTACATGCTCTCGACCCGGCTTATGGAATGGTATGCCGAGCAGTACATCCGCACGCCCGCCGATCTGCGCGACCCCCGACTCGCGCCCATATTCGCCCCCTCGCTGGCGGGGCTGCCGCCCGCGGTGATCGCGCTGGCGCAATGCG
This sequence comes from Komagataeibacter sp. FNDCR2, assembly GCF_021295395.1. Lineage (NCBI taxonomy): Bacteria > Pseudomonadati > Pseudomonadota > Alphaproteobacteria > Acetobacterales > Acetobacteraceae > Komagataeibacter > Komagataeibacter sp. FNDCR2. Next base: position 920,252 of record NZ_JAIWOU010000001.1, on the reverse strand, counting down.
ACCCCCTGCATGATGAGGGCACGGGCTACGCCGCCGCCATGCAGCAGGCCGGCAGCCAGGCCGAGACCCGGACATGGCGCGGCACCGTGCATGGATTCCTGAACTTCTATTCCTTCCTCCCGGCGGGGCGGCACGCGATCCGGTATGGCGCGCAGGCCCTGCGCCGCGTGCTGCGGGGGGAAAACCCGCAAGGGCGCAAGCCTAACGGGGCAGGGGGTGGAACAGCCCCGGGGACTGCCAGTCCGTCTGCGCGGTCTGGCCCAGGCGGTCGATCTGCAACGTGAACAGGTGGGGCAGGGTGTTGCGGTCACCGGGGCAGGCGCCGGAGTGTTTTTCCATCACGTCGATGCGGGTGGCGTCCGGCGGGTCGTTGCCGTTCAGGACGAACAGCAGGCAGTCCCCGGCGTCCGATGTCATGCCGTTATGGGTGACGATAGTGCGGAAATGTTCGACCAGCGCGGTATTGTCGAACCAGCTCATGCGCGAAAACGTCAGCTTGTCCGCCGCCTGATCCAGCCAGCCCATCCGCCCGACAAGAAAGACAAGGGCCGCCATCGGCACGATCATGAACACGCGGCGCAGGATGCGCCGCCGCAGCGTAAGCGGCGCGCGCCTGCGGGTCAGGCGCGGCGCGGCGGGCGGGTTGGGGGGGGTGGTCATATGGGCGGTTATTTTTTCATGTCCTCGTGCCACAGATGGCCCGATTGCGAGAGCAGGTTGCGCGCGCCCTCCGGTCCCCACGTGCCAGCGGCATAGGGTTCGAGCGGGGCCTTGTTTTCCTTCCAGCCCTGCAGGATGGGGTCGATCCAGCGCCATGCGGCGGCGACCTCGTCACGGCGGATGAACAGGATCGGATCGCCGCGTACCACATCGAGCAGCAGCCGCTCATAGGCATCGGGGTAGCGGATGTTGAAGGCTTTTTCGAATTCGATGTTGATGTCGGCGGCACGCAGGGTCAGGCTGTCGGTTGGTGTCGGATCCTTGGTGGACACGCACAGCATCACCCCCTCATCGGGCTGGATGCGGATGATCAGCCGGTTGGGTTCGGGCCGGTTGCTGAAGATCGACCACGGCGCGGATTTGAACTGGATCACGATCTCGCTGCACTTTTCCGCCATGCGCTTGCCCGAACGCAGGTAGAACGGCACGTTGCCCCAGCGCCATGTCAGGATCTCGGCCTTCAGCGCCACGAAGGTTTCCGTCTCGCTGGTCACCCCTTCGCCCAGGTCCTCCAGGTAGCCGCCCACCGTTTTGCCCCCGATGGTGCCGCGCGTGTACTGCCCGCGCGAGGTATAGATGGCCACGTCATCCGCCGCGATGGGCTTGAGCGCGTGCAGCACCTTGAGCTTTTCATTGCGCACGCTGTCGGCTTCCAGCGATACGGGCGGGTCCATCGCCACAAGGCACAGCACCTGCAGCAGGTGGTTCTGGATCATGTCGCGCAGCGCGCCGGAGCGGTCGTAATACGCGCCGCGCCCCTCCACGCCCACGGTTTCGGCCGCCGTGATCTGCACATAGTCGATCGCATCGCACGACCACAGCCGCTCGAACACCGGATTGGCGAAGCGCAGCGCGATCAGGTTCTGGACCGTTTCCTTGCCCAGGTAATGGTCAATGCGGAAAATATGATTTTCCGGGAAGTGGCGGCCAACGCTGTCATTGATCGCTTCCGCGCTGGCGAGGTCGGTGCCGATCGGCTTTTCCAGCACCACGCGCGACTGTTCGGTAATCAGTTCCTGCCTGCTCAGGTTCTCGCAGATCTGGCCATACAGCGCGGGCGAGGTCGCAAGGTAATAGACCCGGATGCGCGAGGCGGGCGCGGAGCCCAGCAGTTCGCGGATGGCTGGCCAGTTGCTGTCGGCCTCCGCCCCGTTGAGGCTGACATAGTAAACCATGTTCAGGAAACGCTGGACCGTGGCGTCATCCAGCGCGTCGGGCTGGACGTGCGTGCTCAGCGCCGCGTGGGCGCGCTGCTGGTAGTCCGCGCGTGAAAGGGGGGAGCGCGCCGTGCCGACAATGCGCGATTCATCGGGGATCTGCCCATCGCGGTAGCGATAATAGAGCGCAGGCAGGAGCTTGCGCATGGTCAGATCCCCCGTTCCGCCAAAAACGATGTAATCAAAGGCGTCAACGGGGGGAAGATGTGCCATGGAACTCGGCCTCCTGCCTGTATCTGGTGCCTGCGCGCCGGTGAAGGCACGCGGCCTATTGGGTATGACATGAAAGCGGCATACCGGTTGCCGTCCCGATTACGGCCCGCTTCTTCACGCTGTCAAGTTGGCATTGACCATCGGGCAACGGCGCGATAATCCCGCCGTTCCACCCTGTCGCCTAGTGACATTCCCTTCATATGTCCGACGGGCGCGGAACGGCACAATCACGATATCTGGAGACAACTGCCATGAATGCTGACAATTTCGAGGCGGAAGACAAGTCCGCTGCGGTCGGCGGTATCGCAGCCGACCGCCTGCGCAGCATCATTGAACGCGTCGAACGGCTTGAGGAAGAGCGCAAGGCGCTTGCGGGCGACATAAAGGACATTTTTACCGAAGCCAAGTCCGCGGGCTTTGATGTAAAGGTGATTCGCCAGATCATCCGCCTGCGCAAGCAGGAACCCGCGGAAGTGGAGGAGCAGGAAACCCTGCTTGACATCTACCGCCGCGCGCTTGGCATGTAACGCCCTGGCGGCGCGGCCGTACCGGGTCGCGCGCCGCCGGGTCAACTTCAGTTCAGGTGGTGGCGCGATATGCTGTCGTCCCTATTTCCACAATGGATGCCGCCCTGGGCGCAGGCCGCGCTCGTGGTGGGTGGCCTGCTGTTCGCGCTGGTGTGGCTGCTGGTGCCTTTCGCGGTATTTGGCGTAAAGGGGCGGCTTGATAACCTGGCCGTGCAGCTTGATGAACTTCAGGCCCAGTTGCGGGTCATGGCGATGGGACCGGGCAGCGCGCCGCCAGCCGCCCCGGTGGATATGGCCACGCCACCGGATGTTCCCGTGTGGGAACCGGAGCCGCCCGCCCGCCCGGCCGCACCGCTGGCCCCCGAATATGGGGCGGATGCGGCGCAGAGCGATATTCCCGCCTATGAACGCCGTCCGAACCGCGTCCCACCCGCGCGCCCCATGGCCACGGAACCCGTGCGTGGCCGGGACGAACGCCCCCTGACCCCACCATCGCCACGTAATGTGGTGCGTAACCCCGTTGCGCCCCGGCCCGACCCGGCTGGACAGGCGCGCGCCGGGGATGAGGATGGGGTCGATGCGCCATCCCCCAGCCTGTCCGAATGGAGCCGCAGGGGGGCGGACGCGCCGCCTGCTCCCATGCACCGCCCGGTACGTGCATCCGTATGGCCACCCGAGCGCGGGTCGCGCACCGAGCCGACCCTGCGCTGGCCGCCCCGCGCGGACTAAGCCGGGCGGACTAAGCCAGGCGGGGCATCCGCCGTCAGGTCGTGGCGGGCTCCGTGCGGGCCAGCAGGACGAGATCGTCACGGTGGATCAGTTCATCGGTGCCCTGCCAGCCCAGAAGGGATTCAATCTCGTCCGACTGGTGGCCCGCGATCCTGCGCGCCTCATCCGCCGCGTAGGCCGCCAGCCCGCAGGCAATTTTCTGCCCGTGGCGGTCCAGCACGGCAATCAGGTCGCCCCGGTCGAAGTTCCCCGCAATGGCGGTGACACCCGCGGGCAGCAGGGATGACCCCATAACCAGCGCCTTGACCGCGCCATCGTCAATCACGGCATGGCCCGCCGGGGTCAGGCTGCCCGCGATCCAGTTCTTGCGGGCCGAGCGGGCATCCGCCGTGGGCAGGAACCATGTGCATCGCCCGCCATCGCGCAGGCGGGCGAGGGGGTGCAGCCCCTTGCCCAGCGCGATGGCCATGGCGCAGCCCGCCTGCGTGGCGATGCGCGCGGCCATAAGCTTGGTCCGCATGCCGCCCGAGGAATAACCCGGCGGGGGCGCGCCGCCCATGGCCTCGATGCTTTCCGTCAGCGCGGTGACGACCGGCAGGTGCCGGGCGTCGGGATTGTTCCGGGGGTCGGCGGTATAAAGACCATCAATGTCGGAGAGCAGCACAAGCTGGTCCGCGTTGATCATTTCCGCCACGCGGGCGGCCAGGCGGTCATTGTCGCCAAAGCGGATTTCGGTCGTGGCGATGGCGTCGTTTTCGTTGATGATGGGCACGCAGCCCAGCGCCAGCAGCGTGTTGAGCGACGCGCGGGCGTTCAGGTAGCGGGTGCGGTGTTCGGTATCATCAGGGGTGAGCAGTAGTTGCGCGGCGGTCAGGCCGCGTTGCGACAGGGCATCGGTCCAGGCCTGCGCCAGCCGGATCTGCCCGACCGAGGCCGCGGCCTGCTTTTCCTCCAGCCGCAGCACGGGCCGTGTCAGCCCCAGATGGTGCCGCGCCAGCGCGACCGCGCCGGATGACACCACCACGACCTCGGTGCCCTGCTGGCGCAATGCCGCGATATCCTGCGAAACACTGTCCAGCCATGCCTGCCGGGGGGCGGCCAGGGCCGGATCGACGATCAGCGCGCTCCCGATCTTGATGACGACACGCCGCGCCGCCCGTAGGGAGGGAAGGGGGAGGTCCGTCATGTCGCGGGGATCTCCCCTTTTTCCCGTCCGGCCTTTTCGGCGCGGTCGCGGGTTACGTAATCCTGTAGCTGGCGCAGCACCGTGTCCACATTGAGATGCGCGACGGAGGACATGCACATGACCTTCTGCCCGCTGGCCTGTTCAAGGGCGGTGCGGCGTTCCTCCATTTCCTCGGGCAGGAGGGCGTCGATCTTGTTCAGCACGATGATTTCGGGCTTGTCCGCCAGTCCGCCGCCATATTCGGACAGTTCATGGCGGATGGTGCGCCAGGATTCGACCACATCCTCCGCCGTTCCGTCGATCAGGTGCAGCAGCACCGCGCAGCGTTCGACATGACCCAGAAAGCGGTCGCCCAGCCCGCTGCCCTCATGCGCGCCTTCGATCAGGCCGGGAATATCCGCGATGACGAATTCTTCCGTCATGGACAGCCGGACAACCCCGAGCTGCGGGTGCAGCGTGGTGAAGGGATAGTCCGCGATCTTGGGCTTCGCCGCCGATACGGTGGACAGAAAGGTGGATTTGCCCGCATTGGGCAGGCCAACCAGCCCCACATCGGCAATCAGCTTCAGGCGCAGCCAGACCCAGCGTTCCTCCCCCGGCCAGCCCTTGTCCGCCCGGCGGGGCGCGCGGTTGGTGCTGGTCTTGAAATGGGCGTTGCCCCGCCCGCCATCGCCACCACGGCACAGCAGCAGGCGCATGCCCGCCGTATCGAGGTCGCCCAGCATGGTCTCGCGGTCTTCATCGAAAATCTGGGTGCCGATCGGCACCTTGATCACAACCGTTTCCGCCGCCGCGCCGGTGCGGTCGGAGCCCGCGCCGTTGCCGCCCTTGCGCGCGCGGAAATGCTGGGTGTAGCGGAAGTCGATCAGGGTGTTGAGGTTATCGACCGCCTCAAAGACAATATCCCCGCCCCGGCCGCCATTGCCGCCGTCCGGACCGCCAAATTCAATATATTTTTCCCGGCGGAAGGCGACGACACCGTCACCGCCATCGCCGGATTTTACATAGATTTTGGCCTGGTCAAGAAACTTCATTGCCTGCGATCCGGTAGGGGCGCGGAACGCGCGCACGCGCGCGCCATGTGCGTGCATGATACCAGAGAACAGGGTGCGGTATCATACGAAAAAGGGGCGGCCAGAATGACCGCCCCCTTCAATTCGGGAAATCCCGTCGGGATAAGGCGCGTGCCTTATTCCGCCGCCAGCGGCAGGCTCTGCACCGAAACGTGCACACGGCCTTCCGCGCGGCGTTCGAACTTCACCTGCCCGTCCACCAGGGAAAACAGGGTGTGGTCGCGACCGACGCCAACATTCACGCCGGCCTTCATCTTCGTGCCGCGCTGGCGGACGATGATGTTGCCAGCCACGACGCTTTCGCCGCCGAACTTCTTGACGCCAAGCCGACGTCCCGCGCTATCGCGTCCGTTACGGGACGAACCGCCCGCCTTTTTTTGTGCCATTGCCTGAACTCCTTAAAACTGAAATCTTTCTGATCGAACCTGTCCGGCTCCGGGCCGGGGCAGGGATCAGGCGGCGTTGATCGCGGAGATGCGCACCACGGTCACCGGCTGGCGGTGGCCATTCTTGCGGCGGCTGTTCTGCCGGCGGCGCTTCTTGAAGATGATGACCTTGGCCAGGCGGTCCTGGGCAATCACGGTCGCGGTCACGGTGGCGCCCGCCACGGTGGGCGCGCCGATGGTCGTGCCACCTTCGCCGCCAACGGCCAGAACCTGATCGAATGTGATCGTGGCGCCGGCTTCGGCTTCCAGCTTTTCAACCTTCAGGACGGCATCCTTGGAAACGCGGTACTGCTTCCCGCCGGTACGGATAACTGCAAACATGTCTCTTCTGTCTTTCCGATCTCTTGGCGTGTGCGGCGCCACGTGGCGTGGTGCAGGCGACACGGCCCAGTCGCTTTTTATATTGGCCGCCATTTACGGCGGCGCCCCCGTCCGCGCGGGGTGAATGCGGGCTTTTACTGGGTGGCGCGGGCAAGGTCAACATTTTTATGCCCACCCGCATGGCGCCAAAAAAGCCCCTTGCGCCCCTTATCGCTCCCCCCTATAAGCCGCTGCATCACCGCGTGCAGATGGAGAGGTGCCGGAGCGGTCGAACGGGGCGGTCTCGAAAACCGTTGTGCGTGCAAGCGTACCGTGGGTTCGAATCCCACCCTCTCCGCCACTGCATCGCGGGTGATATCCCCCCTTTAAATCGCTGTTTCGCGCGCCTGTTCATGGGCAAGGCGCCCGTTGACGTAGGTGGCGCGGATGCTGCGGTCATCGCCCAGCATCATGAGCGTGAACAGCAGGTCCGCCGTGCTGTCGCACATTTCGGCGCGCAGGGCCTGAAGCGGTGTCGCGCGCGGGTCGAGAATGCACAGATCCGCATCCATGCCCGCCGCGATCGTACCGATCCTGTCATCCAGATGCAGGGCATGCGCCCCCCCGGCCGTGGCCAGCCAGAAGGCCTGGACCGGGTGCAGGCGGTTGCCGTTCATCCGGGCGATCTTGTAGGCCTCGTTCATTGTCTGCAGATGGGACAGGCTGGTGCCCGCGCCCACATCGGTGCCCAGCCCCGTGCGGACGGGGCGGCGGGGGGATGTGACATCATGCAGGCGGAAAGCGCCGCTGCCCAGGAACAGGTTGGACGTGGGGCAGTGCGCCAGCGCGCACCCGCTTTCGTGGCAGCGGCACAGATCCGTCTCGTCCACATAAATGCCGTGGCCCAGCACGCTGCGCGGGCGCACCAGCCCGGCGCGGTCGTAAACATCCAGATAGGAACGGCTGTCGGGAAACAGTTCGCTCACCCACGCCACCTCGTCCCGGTTTTCCGCCAGGTGGGTCTGCATGAACAGGGTGTCGTCGGTTCCAAGCAGCGCGCCCGCCAGTTCAAGCTGCTCCGGCGTGCTGGTGGGGGCGAAGCGCGGGGTCACGGCATAATGCTGGCGGTTGCGCCCGTGCCAGCGTTCGATCAGCCGCCGCGATTCGTCATAGCCCTGCCGGGCGGTGTCGCGCAGGTAATCGGGCGCGTTACGGTCCATGAGCACCTTGCCCGCGATCATGAGCGTGCCGAGGCGGGTCGATTCCGTAAAGAACGCATCAACGGATTGCGGGTGGACCGTGCAGTACACCGCCGCCGTGGTCGTGCCGCAGCTTAACAGCGTGCGCAGGAACTGGCGCGCGATGGTGGTGGCGTATCCGGCATCGGCGAAATGGCGCTCGGTGGGGAAGGTGTAGCGTTCCAGCCATTCCAGCAACTGTTCGCCATAGGCCGCGATCATGGGCAGTTGCGGGTAATGGACATGCGTGTCCACAAAGCCCGCTGAAATCAGGCAGCCGCGATGGTCCGTGACCGGCATGCCCGCGGGCAGGTGGGCGATGGTGCTGTCATAGGGGCCGGCATGGGTAATGCGCCCTTCATGGATCAGGACCAGCCCGTCCGGTTCCTCCCGCAGCGCATCGTGTGGCGGCATGAGGAAGGGATTGCCGCTGAAGGTTACGATATGGCCGCGCAGGGCGGCGCTGGCGGGCGGGGGGGCAAGGGTCATGATCGGCTCCGTCCCCCCGGCCTGCGCGTGTCAGGCCACGGCGCTATGAGGCGTCGCTGACGCGATAGGGCTGGGAGGCATCCAGAAAGGCTGCGTTTGCGCCCAGTTCATAGGAAATGACCAGCAGATAGGCAATGGCGCGCGTGATCTCGATACGGGAGGTGATATTGCCCTCGCGCGCTTCCAGCCGGCGCAGGCTGCGCGTGGCCCCGCGCGCCACCCGCGCCGTGCGGCCAAAGCGCCCGTAACGGCCGCTGAATTCGGACATCCGGCTCATGAACAGTTCGATGGCCCGCTCGGCCGCGGCGGGCAGTTGCCCGCGCTCCAGCACGGTGCGCAGGCGGATGATGTTCAGCCCGATGGTCATGGCCGACAGCGTGCCCTGCAGGTAGGCCTCGATGGTGGGAGTGGGGGTAGGCCCGGCATGGCGGATCAGGCGCGAGAAGCGGTCCGTGTTGCGACCGATCCATGACTGGGTGGCGGGCATGGGATGGGCGGCGGCCAGGTGGCGCAGGTCATGCAGGGTACGGTTGCGCATGCGCCAGCGTTCTTCATCATTGTTGAAGGGCAGTACGGCGCGAAAGATCAGCACGGCGAAGCCGATGCTGCACAGCAGCGCGAACGAGGTGTTGAAATAGGCGATCTCGTTCAGGCGCGTCTGGTTGCCCGGCCCCACGAGGTTGGGCAGGAACAGGGAATAGGACGCGGCGGCCCCCGCCGTGGCCGGATTGCGCGCGGCAAGCCCACCCGCGATCATGGGCAGGGCGAGGCAGGCGGCCAGCATCTCGAATTCCGCCGGGCGCGGCAGGAACAGGAGCACCAGGAACCCGGAAACCAGCACCGCCCAGCAGGCCCCGCGCAGGAAGCTCATGGTGCCGACCACCGGGTTCTCCCGCGTGGCGAACAGGCCGCATGTGACCGCGACCATGGTGATGAAGCCGACACCGTTGGGCCAGGCCGTTATTTCCCATATCAGCGCGGACATGCCGATCGCGATGGCGGCGCGGATGCCGTTATAGGCCGCTTCCTTGAAGTCGCGGTGCGCCTCTATGCGGAAATGGAAGTGATCGCCCCGGATCTCGTGCTGGCTGGCGTCGAATTCCTTTACGGCGAGTTCGAGTTCGCCCAGCAGTTCATCCAGCGCGTTATGCAGGATGCGGCAGTTCAGCAGGTCGTCAATTTCCGCCGTGTCGCCCGGGGTGGCGCCGATTTCCTGCGTCAGGGCGTCGATGATGCGCTGGCGGCAGACCCCGCGCAGATCCTGAAGGTCGTGCAGGATGTGCGCGATGTCGCTGTCGTTTTCCAGCCGGGGCGGCACGCCCAGCAGGAAGGTGCGCGTCAGGAGCGAAGTTTCGGTAAACTGCTCGTTGCGCGTTTCCAGCGCCTTGATGCGCGCCATCATGCCCAGCCCGCGCGACAGCAGGACCGAGACGGAGGCAAGTGCCGCGCGCGCATGGTCGCCTTCATGCCCGTGGGGGCCCATCTCGACTTCGCTGAACTCGATCTGGTCGTTGATGCTCAGGATCGTGCCGAACAGCGCGCGCGAGCGTATGAAGGCCTGGTCGTCCCCCGCCAGCAGGTTGGCCACGGCATCGGTGGCGCTGCTTAGCGCCAGCTGGATTTTCTGGCGCATGTTCCGGCGCGCGGAGGCGGCGAGGTTATGGGCGAACAGCACCGCCACCAGTGTCTCGCATGTGATTCCCAGCACGATATAGGATGTGCGGGACATGGTGATCATGAAGATGTTGTCGGGCTGGCGCGTGGCGGCCATGGCGATGATGGCGCAGGTGTAACCCGACAGCACCAGCGCGTAGGAGCGGAAGTTGCGCACCAGCGTCGCGCACATGCAGCACAGCCCGATCCACATGCTGATGGCGGGAAAGAACAGCCACGGCGCCTGTGGAAAGGAACAGACGATAATGACCGCGCTGATCGCGCCGATGGCGGTGCCGACCAGGCGCCATCGCGCCTTGGACAGGCTTTCGCCACGCGAGCCCTGCGCCACGATCCACACGGTCATGGCGGCCCATGGCGGGTCATCAAGTTCCATCCACATTGCGATGGTCAGCGCCATGAGGGCTGCCACCGTGGTGCGTATGGCGAAGCCCAGGGCTTCGGGCGTGGGGGCGTAAAGCCATTTCAGGCCACTCATCCGTCCATAGCCGGGGGCGCGGATGGTGGGAAAATGCTTCCCACTAAAAATTCGATTCAGGAAAGAAGGCAGAAGATGCAGGTCTGCGGGCACGATATACGGCTTTCGGCGACAAGGGGCACCTTAATCAATAACGCATCTTGGCATCACGTAACGGTGTCGCGAGCGCATATCTGGCATCGGCTTTCCTCGTGGCGGATCATGTACCTACGGGCATGACATGGCTTGCGGCAAGGCGCAGATCCGCGACGAAACGGGCATATTCCCGCGCCCGTCCGGCCTCATCGGGCAGGCGCAGCAGAAAGGACGGGTGAACGGTGACGAGCCCGGTCGCGCCGTCATCCAGTTCGATGGCGCGCGAGCGTTCCCGCCCGATCGTGACGGTCCGGCCCAGCAGGGCGGACGCGGCGGTCGCCCCCAGCATGACCAGCACCTGCGGGCGCAGGATCCGCCGCTCGGCCGCGAGCCATGGGGCGCAGGCCCGGATTTCGTCCCGACCGGCCTTTTCATGGATGCGGCGCGTGCCACGGCGCTGGAATTTGAAATGTTTGACCGTGTTGGTGACATACGTATCCTCACGTCGGATGCCCGCTTCCTCCAGCGCGCGATCAAAAAGCTGGCCCGCCGGGCCGACGAAGGGCCGACCGGCCAGATCTTCCCGGTCGCCGGGCTGTTCCCCCACGAACATCATGCGCGCGCCGGGCCGCCCTTCGCCAAAGACCGTTTGTGTCGCCTGCCGGGCCATGGGGCAGATCAGGCACGTCCTGGCCGCCAGCGCCACCGCGCGCAGGGACGTGATCCGTTCGATGTCCAGATCCGTCACCAGCGGCAGGGCGGGGGGCGGCAGGCTGCCAAAGCTCAGCGGTGCGGGCGCGCCATGGGGGCCATGCAACAGGCTCGTGCCGTTCCAGCATATCTCGCGCTCCGGCAGGACAAGCCGCCAGGGGGCGAGCGAAAGCTGGTAGGTGATGAAGCGCGCATTGCTTTCGGGCGCGTAGGTCCGGCTGTCCAGCGTGCCGCGCCATTCGCTGTCTTCGCCCTCACGCTTCATGAAGGTGGGCAGGTTCTGGCGCAGATGCTGCGTTTCCGCGCTGACCGTCTCGGCGGCTTCATTGATCCGGCCAAGGTCGGCCGCGTCGAGTGGCGTGCCGGTAACGTGGGCGTAGATCAGCCCGTAGGCGAGGGTGAAGCGGTCCGGCAGCGTGGATTGCAGCACATCGGCGGCCAGTTGCATCGTATCGCGCGGGATGGAGAACGGCTGGCGGTTTTCGTCCGGTGTGGGGGCGGGTGGGGTGGAGCCGGGGGGCGCGACCTGCCATGTGATCGTATCCGGCGGCACGTGGCGGCCTGCAAGATCACGCGTGGCGATCCGCCATCCCGCGAAGTCGAAGGGGTGGGCGAGCGTGATGACGGTTCGGGGCATGGGTGGTCATTCCGGCAGTGATGGCTGGCGGCCAGCACCAGTCAGGCAAGGCCCATCGCCCGCATGCTGCGCCACATCATGTAGAATGCCACAATAAAAACCAGGCAGGCAAAAAACATGCGCAGGCGTTCGGGCCGCCTGCCCATATGCCGCGCCACGGTGGTGCCGCCCATGCTGCCCGCCACGCCGCCCGCGACCAGCAGGCCCACCATGGGCAGGTCGACCATGCCCGCCATGGCGTAGCTGACGGAGGTGGTCAGCCCGAAGGCGCAGACCGCCACCAGCGATGTGCCCACGGCGTTGAGCATGGGCATGCCGGTGGCCGCCAGCAGGGCCGGGACGATCAGGAACCCGCCGCCGATGCCGAAAAAACCGGAACAGAATCCGGTCACGACCCCATACAGGATAATGGGCAGCGGGGCCGTGCGCTCGGGGCCATGCGCCGCGTCGTTACAGTGGCGGCTGCTCCGCAGCATGAGGGCGCCGACCACGAGCATGATCAGGGCGAACAGGAACAGGAGCCGCTGCCCGTCGATGATCTTGCCCATGCTCGCGCCCAGCCCCGCGCCCAGTATGCCCGAACAGGCGAACAGCGCGGCGCATTTCCACCGCACGCGCCCCGCCCGGGCATGGCTTGCAAGGCTGAAGAACGCATTGATGGTCACGGCCAGGGCGCTGGTGCCGATGGCCTGGTGCGGGTCGGTCAGGCCCACCCCGTAAAGCAGGAGCGGCACCGCCAGGATCGAGCCGCCCCCACCGATCAGTCCCAGCGTAAAGCCGATAACGCCCCCGCAGCACAGGCCGGACAGGATGGAAGCCAGGTCAGGCATGCGGGGTCATGAACAGGCGGGCCGGGGCAGGGGGCGGGTGTATCAAGGGGCTGTTCCTGTGCGCAACAAGGTCTGGGGCAGTTAATTGTTTATCTATTTAATATATTATGTATGTATTTTATCAAGTCCTGTCCTGCTGTCCCGTGGGGCAGGGATATGGTACGCAGGCACCGGCAAGGGACCAAAGGGGGAGCATACATGGCCAATCTGCCCAGAACACGCGAAAGCGCGGATAATCTCGTGCTGCGGCTACGCCTGCTGGCGCAGCCGCAGCGGCTTATGGTGCTGGCCTGCCTGCTGGATGGCGAAAAGAGCGTGGGCCAGATCGAGGCCGAGACCGGCATCGGGCAACCGACGCTTAGCCAGCAGCTTGCGGAACTGCGGCGGGCGGAGATTGTTACCACCCGCAAGGAGGCGCGACAGGTCATTTACAGCATCAGGGATAGTATGGAGGAAATGAAAATCCGCCTGATCTGTTCCGCCTGCAACCCGGATTTCGGGGTGGAGGATCTGAACGCGCTGCTGTGTGAAAAACCCGTGGCCGCACCCGCGCAGGCGGGGCGGAATGTCGCGGCGGCCTGCTTCGCCCGTATTCGCGTGGAGGCCTGAAGGACGTTGCAGGGCGGGAGTATTTAATACTAAACGTTCTATATAATAAAAATGGCTGTCATGGGCGTATAGACATGGAATATCCATGCCCCATGTGTTGTGTCTATTTAAGCTATCGTATATGTCCTGTGCCGCCAGTTCGTGAATATGTCGCGGCTTTCAGTTGATAGAGAGACACGGAACAACGTATGTCTGATACCGAGCAGGATTTTACATGTCTGGAACTGACGACGCAGATCGTGTCGGCGCATGTTTCAAATAACACTGTCGCCGCCGATGCGCTCGCGGATCTGATACGTCATGTCTATCAGGCGCTGACCACCGTCGGGCAGCCAGCGGAAGCGCCGCAGAAGCTCCAGCCTGCCGTGCCCGTCAAACGGTCCGTATTTCCCGACTATATCGTCTGCCTGGAAGATGGCAAAAAGCTGAAAATGCTCAAGCGCCACCTGCAGAGTGCTTATGGCCTGACACCCGACCAGTACCGCGAACGCTGGGGCCTGCCCGCCGAATACCCCATGGTTGCCCCCAATTATGCCGAGCGCCGTTCCAGCCTGGCGCGGGAAATCGGGCTGGGGCGCAAGATCACGGCCGCTTCCGCGGGCGAACCCGCATCGGGCAGGCCGGGTCGCCGCCGCAAGGGGGGATGAAGGCGGAGGCTGCGCGCCGTCCGTCGCGCCTTCGTCGTGGGGGGTATTCATGATATTGCGTTATTATGGATACTGACCCCGATATGGTTCTGCATGCCGCATCACTTCGCCGCCGGCTTCTGCTCTGGCGGGGAGGTGCCGTGGCATTTTTTGTTCTGGCCTGCATCGTCGCCATTGCCCGCAGCCATGGCGGGGGGTGGACGGGCCAGAAGCCGCATCTCGTGCATCTCAGGCTGGCGGGAATAATTTCCGCCAATGAGCAGGATAATGTCGATGCCATCCGCAAGGCCGCCGATGACAGGACGGTCAAAGGCCTGCTGCTGGAAGTGAACAGCCCCGGTGGCGCGGTAACGGGTGGCGAGGTGCTGCATGACGCGGTGGCCGCTTTCGCGCGGCGCAAGCCCGTGGCCGTGTCCATGGGCAGTGTCGCGGCTTCGGCCGGGTATATGGTGTCGGTACCGGCCAACCGTATTTTTGCCAATCGCTCCACCCTGACCGGCTCGATCGGCGTGATTTTACAGTCCCCCGATGTTTCGCGGCTGCTGGACCGGGTCGGGGTGCATGTTGACGAACTCGTTTCCGGGCCGATGAAGGGGCAACCTTCCGTCGTCCAGCCACTTTCACCCGAGGGGCGGGAGATGTTGCAGGGCGTCATAACCGATCTTTATGGATTTTTTGTCACTGTTGTGGCCGATGGGCGACACATGCCGGTGGAGCGTGTGCGCCAGTTGGCCGATGGTCGGCCCTATACCGGGCAGCAGGCATTGGGGCTGGGACTGGTGGATCAGCTTGGTTCCCTGGCGGATGCCCGCGGATGGCTGCTGAAAACCGCCCTTTTGCCCGAAGATGCGCCGGTGACCGATATCGGCCCGACAGCCACGCGCCTGAACTGGCGGCGCTGGATCACCGGCCTGTTATCCGCCGTGCCAGGTGCAGAAATTCTGATTAAGGAAAGCAGTGCGCTTGACGGGGCTGTTGCGATCTGGAAACTTTAATTTTCTTGTATAAACAAGGGGAACAGGATGACCAGATCGGAACTGATCGCCGAGCTTGCCGCCGCCCGCCCCCATCTTCCCATTCGGGAGGTGGAGCGTATCGTTCAGGTCATCTTTGCTGAAATCAGCGATGCCCTGATGCGCGGGGACCGGGTGGAACTGCGCGGCTTTGGGGCTTTTACCGTAAAGAAGCGCGAGGCCCGTACCGGTCGTAACCCCAGGACGGGGGAAACCGTCTCGGTCGATGAAAAAGTGGTGCCGTTTTTCAAGGCGGGCAAGGAATTGCGCGAACGGGTCAATCAGTCGCCCGACAGGACGGACTGACCGCCTTCGGCTTCACCAAGCAGAAAATGGCAGGCAGGCGCCACGCTGGCTTTTACCAGCGTGGTTGAAGTTGTCGCCTGTCTCAGTGCCGGGCGTTGATTTCCGACAGCAGGAAGTCGCGGAACACGGCCACGCGCTTGGATGTGCGCAGCTCTTCGGGATAGACGAAATAGGCATCGACCGTGGGCAGCGGCACTTCCGGCAGGATCTTGACCAGATTCGGGTATTGCGACGCCGCATAAAGCGGAATCGACCCGATGCCGATGCCCGCCGCGATCGCACCCGCCATGGCGGCGAGGCTGTTGACTTCCAGCCGGGCCGGGCGGCGCTCATCGGAAGGCACGCCAGTCTCGGCCAGCCAGTTGATATGCGGCACGGGCGGGTGATAGCCCCCGAACAGGACCAGCTTGTGGGCATTCAGCTCCTCAAGCGTGCGGGGGGTGCCGTGGTCGTTCAGATATGACTGGGAGGCATAGATAGGCAGCGGGAAGTCGGCCAGGTGCCGCTGGATCAGGTCCGGCTGGCGCGGCGGATGCATGCGTACGGCGACATCGGCTTCACGCATGCCCAGATCGAGGTCGTTATCTTCCAGGATCAGGGTGATCGAAATATCCGGGTTGGTTTCCATGAACCGGTGCAGCCGTGGCGTGAGCCAGCAGGTGCCAAAGCCCGTTGTTGTCGTGACCCGTAGCCGCCCGGCCGCCTTTTCCTTGCTTTCCGTCAGCAGGGACTGCGTCATGGCCAGCTTGGAGAAAACTTCCCGAACCGTCTGGTTCAGGGTTTCACCCTGTTCCGTCAGGATCAGCCCCCGGGCGTGCCGGTGGAAGAGGGGAACCTGCAGGGCCTCTTCCAGCGCCGAGATCTGCCGCGACACTGCAGACTGGCTCAGGTTAAGCACGTCACCGGCATGGGTGAAGGACCCCGCCTCGGCTACGGCATGAAATATCCGGAGTTTATCCCAGTCCACGCGTTGACTCCGCTTTGCTATCTGATAGGGCGCGCCAAATGTTATGACACTACTTCCGTTGTGGTGAAGGAAATGTTGATGCAGGTCAAGGACTCTTCCAGTCCCTCACACGCACGCACCCAGGAAGCGTTCGGCCTCCAGGGCGGCCATGCAGCCGGTTCCGGCGGCGGTTACGGCCTGGCGATAGATCTTGTCCTGCACGTCGCCCGCCGCGAAAACTCCCGGCACTGAGGTGCGTGTGCTACCCGGTGTCGTGACGATGTAGCCATCCGTGTCGATCTCCACCACATCACGGAAAATTGCGGTGTTGGGGGCGTGGCCGATGGCAACGAACACCCCGTCCACATCGATATGCCGTTCAGCCCCCGTTACGCGGTCACGCAGGTCAGCACCCGTCACCACAGGCGGCGTGCCGCTGCCCGTTATGCGCGTGACCTCACTGTTCCAGATGACCGAGACCTTGGGGTTGGCATGCAGCCGGTCCTGCAGGATCCGTTCCGCGCGCAATGTGTCCCGGCGATGGATCAGGGTTACATGGGCGGCATGGTGGGTGAGGTACAGCGCCTCCTCCACGGCGGTGTTGCCGCCGCCGATCACGGCCACGCGCTTGCCACGGTAGAAAAAGCCGTCGCACGTGGCGCAGGCCGAGACGCCGGAGCCGCGGAATTCCTCCTCGCCCGGTATGCCAAGCCATTTCGCCTGCGCGCCGGTTGCGATGACGACACTGCGCGCTTCGTACACCATGCCGGAATCGCCCGTGGCGTAGAAGCGCCCGGTTCCGTCCGTTCGGGTGAAGTCACACGATACGATTATGTCATCCATGAGCCGCGTGCCGACATTGCGGGCCTGTTCGGCCATCTGCTCCATCAGTTCCGGCCCCTGTATTCCGGTGGCGAAGCCGGGATAGTTCTCGACATCGGTCGTGATCATGAGCTGGCCGCCGGGCTGGAGCCCGGCCACGAGAACGGGGGAAAGATCCGCGCGCGCCGCATAGATGGCGGCGGTATAACCGGCGGGGCCCGCGCCAATGACAAGCAGATCGGTAGAACAGGTCTGGGGCATGAGATCAGAAAAACCCTATTGTCAGAATTGCCTTTGGTATGATCGTCCACTGGCGTCCGTGCAAGGGTTGGAGTAGGAAGTGCATCATTATTGCGGCATACAGGCGCGACAGATGCCTGTTTTCAAGAGATGGAACGTGCATGGCGGAGCGGATGGCTGATCTGGATGCGATTGATCGTCGTATTGTGGCCGAACTTCAGCTGGACGGACGCATGACGAATGTGGAGCTTGCCCGCCGTGTGGGCATATCCGCGCCGCCCTGCCTGCGCCGCATGCGGCGTCTGGAGGAAGACCATGTCATCCGTGGCTACCATGCCGATACGGACGGCGCGCGGCTTGGCTGGTCCATCACGCTGTTCGCCCTGATCGGGCTGGACAGCCAGAAGGAGGCCATCCTTGCCGCGTTCGAAGCCCAGGTCTCGACCTGGCCGGAAGTGCGTGAATGCCACATGATCCGGGGCGGGGGGGATTTCCTTGTCCGGCTCGTGGCGCGGGATGCGACGCACGAGAACCTGCTGACCCGCCAACTGACGGAAGCCCCGCATGTGGTGCGCGTGCAGACATTGCAGACCATCCGCACCAGCCTCAACCGCCCGGGCGTGCCTGTGTGAGTAATGGGTACAGTCCACGCGGGTGGCTGTATCTGCTTGCGCTGCTGGCCTGCCTGCGGCTGGCCGTGGCGGCTTTCCTGCCACTTTCGCCAGATGAGGCATATTATCGCCTGTGGGCGTTCGCACCCGCCGCGGGTTATCTCGACCATCCGCCCATGGTGGCGGTGTGGATCCGGCTGGGCATGCTGTGCGCGGGCGATAACGCGCTTGGCGTCAGGCTGTTCGGGGTACTGGGCGGGGTTGGCCAGACCTTTTTCCTGATACGGGCGGTGCGTGACCTCCTGCCCGGTGTCGCGCCGCGTCAGGCGTGGCGGGCCGGTGTGCTGCTGCAGGCGACCCTGGCGCTGGCAATCCAGTCTGTTGTGATAACACCGGATACGCCGGTACTGTTCTTCATATGCGCCCTGTCATGGGCCATGGGACGGATCGTGGCGGGGGCGGGATGGCAGTGGTGGCTGGTCGCCGGGCTGGTTGCGGGACTGGCCTGTGACAGTAAATATACCGCCGTTCTTCCCGTTGCCGGTATCGCGCTCTGGCTTGGGCTGCAACTGTACAGGCAGCGTGGATGGATGCGCGGGCAGTGGGCGGCTCTTGGTGGTGGCGTCTGTCTGGCGGCATTATGTGTAACGCCAGTGGTGTGGTGGAACGCGGCACATGGCTGGGCCAGTTTCGTACGGCAGGGCGGGCGCACAGCGGATTGGCACCCCGGTCGCGCCATCCAGTTTCTGAGCGAACTGCTGCTGGGCCAGCTTGGCCTGATGACGCCGGGTATCGCCGCCTTTTTCATGGCGGGACTGGTCTGCCTGCTGCGGCGCGCGCGCCATGTGCCCGGCGCGGCGCTGCTGGTGTGCATGATCGTGCTGCCGGCATGCGTTTTCGTGCAGCATGCCGTGGGCGACCGGGTGCAGGCGAACTGGCCGGTCGTGATCTATCCCATGCTGGCGGCGGGCACGGCGCTGGTGGCATGGCGGTGGTGGCGGTGGGCCGTTGGTGGCGGGCTGGCGGTGGGCGTGCTGGTGTACGCACAGGCGCTGTTCGCCCCGCTTCCCTTATCCGCCCATACGGATGTGGCCCTGCGACAGATGGCGGGGTGGCGCGCACTTGCCACGCATATTGCCGCGACAGCGCGGCCAGGGGAATTCGTCGCGGCATGTGATTACGGCACGGCAGCGGAACTGGCCACCGTCCTGCCCCGGCACGTGGTTGTGGGAATGGAACCGCGCTGGGCAGTGTTTGACCTGCCCCATGGCGTGTCGGGCGATGGGATTATGGTGTGTAACCCCCGGCGCACATTCGCGCCTGATGTATTCACATCAGTCGAACGGATCGGAACGCTTGTGCGCGGGCGACATGGCCGGGCGGCGGAGACTGTCGATCTGTACCGCGTGCATATGCGCGATGACCTGTCCACACCCCAGCGCCTTGCCATCGCCCGTCTGCCCGTGCCGGGTGAACGGTAGGCAGGAAACAGGACCAGATGGTGGGGGCGGTTCTTCTGAAGCTTTTTGGAAAAAGCTTTACCAGAAACGTCCTTACAATATGCAGGGGGCGCAATATTGCGGGCAGTAATTGATGGAGTGAAGAATGTAATGAATTCTTCCGCATGCCGCCTGAAGACCCGGATTTCGGCACATTCTATTCCGGCAGGTTAAAAAAACCTTCGGGATGCATGCGCCATGCACATGCATCCCGAAGAAGAAAACCAATTACGTTATTTACTTAAAACTATTCCCACTCAATCGTTCCCGGCGGCTTGGATGTGATGTCGTAGGTTACACGGTTCACGCCACGCACTTCGTTGACGATGCGACCGGCCACGCGGTTAAGGAAGGACATGTCGAACGGGTAGATATCCGCCGTCATGCCATCCGTGCTGGTGACGGCGCGCAGGGCGCAGGCGTAATCATATGTGCGGCCATCCCCCATCACGCCCACCGTGCGTACGGGCAGCAGGACCGCGAAGGCCTGCCAGATGGCGTCGTACAATCCGGCCGTACGGATTTCTTCAAGGAAGATGGAGTCAACCCGCCGCAGCAGATCCAGCTTTTCGCGCGTGATCGCACCGGGGATGCGGATGGCCAGCCCCGGACCGGGGAAGGGGTGGCGACCGACAATGGCCTCCGGTATGTCCATTTCACGGCCAAGTTCGCGGACCTCGTCCTTGAACAGTTCGCGCAGCGGTTCGACCAGTTGCATCTTCATCCGCTCGGGCAGGCCGCCGACATTGTGGTGCGACTTGATGGTGACCGAGGGACCGCCCGTAAAGCTGACGCTCTCGATCACGTCCGGATACAGCGTGCCCTGCGCCAGGAATTCGGCGCCGCCCAGCTTCGCGGCCTCTTCCTCGAACACCTCGATAAACAGGCGGCCGATGGTCTTGCGCTTGATTTCGGGGTCGCTGACCCCCTCCAGCGCCGTCAGGAACAGTTCCGAGGCATCGCGATGGATCAGGTGAATATTGAAACGGTCGCGGAAGGTGCGAATGACCTCGTCAGCCTCACCCGCGCGCAGGATACCCGGATCGACAAAAATACAGGTCAGTTGCTCCCCGATGGCCTGATGGATCAGGACAGCCGCGACCGAGGAATCAACCCCGCCGGAAAGCCCGCAGATCACACGCCCCTTGCCGACCTGCTGGCGGATACGGGCAATTTCCATGTCGCGGAAACCGGCCATGGTCCACGTGCCCCGGCAACCGGCCACATCATGGGTAAAGTTGCGCAGCAGCGTCGCGCCATGCGGGGTATGCACCACCTCGGGGTGGAACTGCACGCCATACAGGCGGCGGCCTTCATCGGCGATGATGGCGAAGGGCGCGCCCTCGCTTACCGCCACGGCCTGAAAGCCGGGGGGCAGCTTCGTCACGCGGTCGCCATGGCTCATCCACACCTGTTCGCGCCCACCCCGCGCCCAGGTGCCGCGGAACAGGGCGCAGTCCTTGATGATATCGATATGCGCGCGCCCGAATTCACGATGCTCATGCGTCTCGACCGTGCCGCCAAGCTGGCGGCACATGGCCTGCTGCCCGTAGCAGATCCCCAGCACGGGCACATTCAGGGCGAAGACCACCTCCGGTATGGCCGGTGCGTTCTCGTCAAGCACGCTGGCCGGGCTGCCGGACAGGATGATCCCCTTTGGCGCGAAGGCGCGAATCTTTTCCGGGTTGGTGGAATAGGGCCAGATCTCGCAATACACCCCGCTTTCGCGCACACGCCGGGCAATCAACTGGGTAACCTGGCTGCCGAAATCCAGGATCAGAATACGATCCTCGTGCAGGGTTTCATCAAGCCCTGCCGGGGGGGAGGCTGTATTCACGGTATCGTTCATCATGTGTCTTTCGGTCGCGGCATTATCGATAAACCAGGTTTCCTGCATGAGCCGGGAACATGGTGCAAGCGTGGGATAGTCTTTCGCACCCGGATAGCACAATATAAGCCTTGAGGCAGGAGGGTATTTCCTGCCCGTGCCGGCTCGGCACCCGCTGCGCACCAAGTGCGGGAAACACCCGCAGGCCGTGGCCGGAAGGGGTGTTCGCGCCCGCGGACGGAACCTTTTGAAAATACCTTCCAGCCGGATTATAGGGTTGCTTCATGACCGTACGCCACCTTCCACCACTGATTGCCGCCTGTCTCGCCGGTTTTTTTTCCTGCGCGGCCATGGCGGACGCCCTGCATGATCCCACCGGGCTGTGGACTGGCAGGCTCGTGACCGATCAGGGCACATGTGACGAAACGCGTGATACCTCCACCTTCCAGATCGGGTCGAAACGCATCGCCTTCACCCCGGCGGATGGTTCGATCGCCCTGCGTGGCGTGCCGGAAAAGGATCATGCCCACTACCATGCCGAGGCCCTGCTCCAGCAGCCATCGGGCGCGCCCTTTCCCATGGTGTTCGAAGCCCACCCGGATGGCGAGACGATTGTCGGCACCTATGGCACCCCGCGCTGTCGGGCGCATATCGTGCTGAAACGCTAGAACCGGAACATCCGTCGCGCCGGTGTTCACGCAATCGGGAACACCTCCGTCCGATACAGGCATGGATGCGCGACGACGATCCGATATAGTCGCTACATGTCTGGTAACATGACACTTGCAGGCGCCGTTCTGTCCATTATTGTCCGTGATGGACGCATGCTGCTGGTTTGCAGGCGCAATCCACCCGATCAGGGTTTATGGGGTTTTCCCGGCGGTCGCATCGAATATGGCGAAAGCTACCTGGATGCGGCGGCGCGCGAACTGCGTGAGGAAACCGGCTTTGAAACCCATGCCGAAGGCACGCTGACCGCCTTTGACCTGATCGAGCGGGATAAGGGCGGAGATATCCGTTTCCATTACCTGATCGTCGCCGTTAAATGCCACGACAATGGCTGGACCCGGATTGCGGCGGGAGATGACGCCTGTGATGTCGGCTGGTTCGATTTGGCGGCGGTACGTGCCAGCCCTTCCGCCTTCAGCCCCGGGCTGCTGGAACTCGGCACGCTGGCCCTGTCCGACCGGGGCATTGCCCCATGGCCGGCGGCGCCCCGGACCCGCACACCCGGCAGCACCCCCGAACCCCGGACCGAAAGCATGCTGTCATGACCCAGTTTTCTGCCCTGATTGTCGAGGATGAAGCGACAATAGCGGAACTGGTCGCCACCATGCTTGAAGCGCACGGCGTCCGCGCCACCATAAGCGGGGGCGTGACGGATGCCATGCGACAGATTGACGGCCAGGCGTTTTCGCTGGTGCTGGTGGACCTGACGCTGCCCGATGGTGAGCCGGATGCCTTTATCGCCGCCGCCCGCGCGCACGGGAGCCATGTTATTGTCATGAGCGGCGATCCGGACCGGCTGGCGGGTTACGCTCCTCTGCCCCTGCTGGAAAAACCCTTCCGCATGAAAACCCTGCTGGAGCAGGTCAGGCAGTTGCTCCCGCTTGCAGGGTGAATGATGGACTTACCCATTGTCCGGTTCCATCTGGTGGGCTGCCTCACTCCATTCATAATCCGTGCCGTGGATCATTGCACTGATTGTATGGGATATGATCGAATGGATTCTTGTCGAATATATGGAATCCTTCTGTCATGTCCGCATATCCCTATCTGGTTCACTGGAAGGAAGAGATCAGCCGGAGCCCGAATGCGATTTACCTGACGCTGGCCGATGCCCTGGCGCACTCCATCCGCAAGGGAGACCTGCGGGAAGGCGACAGGCTGCCTCCACAGCGAACGATCGCGGAGCACCTGGGCACCAATCTGACGACCGTGACGCGTGCGTTCAGCGAGGCCCGGCGGCGTGGCCTGATCGACGCGACGGTAGGCCGGGGCACCTTTATCCGTGTCGGCGCGGGGCAGAGCCACTGGCGTCATACCGGTCCGGCCGTGGTTGACCTGACCATGAACCTGCCGCCCATTCCGCAGGAGCCATCCCTGCAACGCATCATCCAGAACGATATTGCGGCCATCCTGAAACAGCAGGATCTCAACAGTCTCATGTCCTATCGCGTGACAGGTGGCACCGTTGAGGAACGCCAGCTTGGCGCGAAATGGATCGCACCCGTCATCGGCCAGCGGCGAACGGACGAAATTCTGGTGTCTCCCGGCGCCCAGAGCGCACTGGCCGCCATTGTCAGCACACATACCCAGCCGGGTGATGTGATTGTGACCGACCGCATCGCCTATCCCGGCATCCGGACCATAGCGGCACAGTTCGACCTTATTCTGGTCGGCGTGGATAGCGATATGGAAGGCATGATGCCTGACCAGCTTGATCGGGTCTGCGCCGAACACCATCCCCGGCTGCTTTACTGCATCCCGACCATTCACAATCCCACCACGGCCACGATGTCGCTGCAAAGGCGCAAGGATATCCTTGCCGTTGCCCAGCGGCATCACCTGCATATTGCGGAAGATGATCCCTATAGCCTGCTTATGGACACCCCGCTGCCGGCGCTGGCAGCACTTGACCACAGTCGTGTCAGCTATGTGGCCACACTCGCCAAGACGCTGAGCCCGGGCCTGCGTACCGCCTATGTCGCCCTGCCCAATGCCGACATGACCCGGCGGGTGACGGCGGCCATCCGGGCCATAGCGCTTACCAATGCCGGTCTTCTCAGTGCGCTGACGGCGCGGTGGATGCAGACGGAACAGGCCCATACGATCCTGCATGCCATCCGCAAGGAACTGCGCCTGCGCCAGTCCATTGCCCGCAGGGTGCTGGGGGAAGGGCACTGCATGAACCCCGATGGCCCGCATGTCTGGCTGAAACTGCCGGACTGGTGGGGCAGTACGGATTTTGTGGCCTATGCGCGCAGGCGGGGGCTGGCGCTGGTGCCCAGCAATGTGTTCACCATCAGTGGCGAGCCGCCGCAGCGTGCGCGCATCGCACTGGGCAGCGCGCCGGATGCGACGGGCCTTGAGGAATCCCTGCACGGGGTCCTGTCGGTCCTGCAACACAGACGCTCCCCCGGGTTTGCCGATATTGTCTGACCCTGCCGTTACGCCCGGAATCGGTGCGCCAGACTGATTTCACAGGTCCGTATGCCTTTTTTCAGGAAACAGGATACGGATGTTTTCACGAATACGTGATAACAAATCCTTTTAAAAACAGATGTTTATATAAAAACGGGTAGATTGTGTGGGGCGGCATGATTTATTGTATGCCCATGTCACTGCCGACAGGGTTTGTATTCCTTAATTTGCCCTGTTTGTACCACATGTTAGTTCCATACAAAATTTTACCGCCGACATATCCCATGCCACGTTTCCTCCCGCCAGAGCGGTCACCCCGGCATCCCGCCGGACACCGCACCACACGGGAGAAAGACCATGCCGAAAGTCGAACACGCCCCCCACAGGGATGGCGACTGCTTCGTCGATTATGAAAACAAGGTTTTTGAGGACGTCAAAGCCAGACCCGGCGAAAAAGCCCTCATCACCTTCCATACGGTCGCCTTTGAGGGCTCGATCGGCTTCGTCAATCTGCTGCAGGCAACCCGCCTGATCCGCAAGGGCTTCGAGACCTCCGTCCTGCTCTATGGTCCCGGCGTCACCCTTGGCGTGCAGCGTGGCTTTCCCCGTCTGGGTGACGAAGCC
Organism: Komagataeibacter sp. FNDCR2; assembly: GCF_021295395.1. Classification (NCBI taxonomy): domain Bacteria; kingdom Pseudomonadati; phylum Pseudomonadota; class Alphaproteobacteria; order Acetobacterales; family Acetobacteraceae; genus Komagataeibacter; species Komagataeibacter sp. FNDCR2. The sequence goes on along the minus strand of NZ_JAIWOU010000001.1, from coordinate 895,420 downwards.
TTTCCGGGGCACATGAACTGCAACAGGCAGATCACGAAGATCCTTGAGGAAGGCGGCAAGGTCTATGCCTGCCGCTTCGCGCTACAGGCGCTCTACGGCCATGGCGAGCAGTCCCTGATCCCCGGTATCACGCCCATCAATCCGCAGGACGTGCTGGACCTGATCCTGCTTGCCCGCCGGGACAATGCCTTCATCCTCGATACCTGGACCGTCTGAGAACTATCGGGAAGGACCGCAAGCCATGTCCCGTATCGTTCGTGCCGCAGCCATCCAGATCAGTCCCGTCCTTGGTGACGACGGTCTGGGTACTGCCCGGAAAGTCTGTCAGGCCATCCGCGACGCCGCCGGAAAAGGCGTGAAACTGGCAGTCTTTCCCGAAACCTTCGTGCCGTACTACCCCTATTTCTCGTTCATCCAGCCCGCCTTCCGCTTTGGTGGCGAACATCTGGCGCTCTACGAACGCGCCGTCGTCATACCCGGCCCGGTTACCGACATGGTGGCCGAGGCCGCGCGCGACACCGGCATGGTCGTGGTGCTGGGCGTGAATGAACGGGATTTCGGCACGCTCTACAACACCCAGATCATTTTCGACGCCACGGGAGAAATCCTGCTCAAGCGCCGCAAGATCACGCCCACCTATCATGAACGCATGGTCTGGGGGCAGGGGGATGGCGCGGGGCTGAAAGTGGTGGACAGTGCTGCTGGGCGCATCGGGGCGCTGGCCTGCTGGGAGCATTACAATCCGCTCGCCCGCTACGCGCTGATGACCCAGCATGAGGAAATCCACTGCGCCCAGTTCCCCGGCTCACTGGTCGGCCAGATATTCGCCGACCAGATGGAAGTCACCATCCGGCATCACGCGCTGGAATCCGGCTGCTTTGTCGTGAACGCCACGGGTTTGCTGACGGAAGAGCAGATCAAGGAAATAGCAGGTGATCCTGCACTGGAGGGGCCGCTGCGGGGTGGGTGCTTCACGACCATCGTCTCACCCGAAGGCAAGCTGCTGGGGGAACCGCTGACGGAAGGCGAGGGGATGGTGATTGCCGATCTTGACTTCGCGCTCATCACCAAGCGCAAGCGGATGATGGATTCCGTGGGGCATTACGCACGCCCCGAACTGCTCAGCCTGCTTCAGGACCGGCGGCCCGCCCGCACCGTTCATTACGTTGATGAAGCCGATCCGTTTCCCACATCCATAGATGAGGCCGCGTCATGACCGTTCCGACACTCGGCACGCTTTCCGACCGCAAGCTTGTTACCGACCTGCAATCCTTCGGGCTTCAGATCGGCGCACAGACCGGCGGCATGACCCGCAAGGGCGGGGCCGGCCCTTCGGATCACAAGACGATCACCATCGCGGGCCAGACCGTAATGGTGCCGGTCCATACATCCGGCGCACGGCGGTCTCCGTTTCAGGCCAGCCCGCCGGACCGGAACGGGGCGAGCAAGCTGCTACGCGATGGGCAGACACTGGGCACGATCCATTTCCCGGCCGCCCCGCGCTTTTATGGCCTGAGCACGGCGGAGGGCATTCCGTACTGGAAAATCGCCCTGCTGCACGGGCGCGACACGTTGGCGACCACGGTGCACCAGACCTGCATCCGCTATGCCGACCGGCGCACGTCCTGCCAGTTCTGCGCCATTGGCCAGTCGCTGGAGGCCGATCGCACCATTGCCTACAAGACGCCAGCACTACTGGCCGAGGTCGCCAAAGCCGCCGTTGAACTGGACGGCGTGCGCGACATGGTGCTGACCACCGGCACGCCCAATGTGGTGGACCGGGGTGCTGCCGTGCTGGCCGAGTCAGCCCGTGCCATCCGGGCCGCAGTGGATCTGCCGCTTCAGGTCCAGTGCGAGCCGCCGCGCGATCACGGCTGGTTCCAGCGCCTGCGCGACGCCGGGGCCGACAGCCTGGGTATGCATCTCGAAGCCGCAACTCAGGCGGTGCGCGAGAAGATCATGCCCGGCAAGGCCACGGTCAGCGTCGATCGTTACATGGAGGCTTTTGCCTCCGCCGCCCCGATCTTCGGGCGCGGGCAGGTCAATACCTATATTCTGGCGGGGCTTGGTGACAGTGCGGGCGATATTCTGGCGCTGGCCGAACGCCTGATTGTGCTCGGGGTCTATCCCTTCGTGGTGCCGTTCGTGCCTATCTCGGGCACACCGCTGGAAAATCATGCGCCACCCTCTGGTGATTTCATGAAGTCCGTGCTCGCACCACTTGGGCGGATGTTGCGCGAGGCAAACATGAAGTCCACCGACATCCGGGCCGGGTGCGGCCGGTGCGGTGCGTGTTCCTCGCTTTCGGCCTACGAACAATGAGCACGATGCTCGAAGGCGTGGAGGACAGGCCGTTCATCCCTACGGAATATGTCGTGCGTCTGGCCCGCACGCCGTGGGAACGCGCGGGCTATCACGCGCTGCGCCGCGACGTGTTCTGCACCGAACAGCAGGTGTTCGCCGATGATGACCGCGATGCGATCGACGCGACCGCCATTCCCATCATTACCGCGTGTTGCATGGCGGGCATGCCGGACCGGATCGTCGGTGCCGTACGTATCCATGAAGCCGAACCCGGTGTCTGGCGTGGCTCCCGTCTGGCCGTCCATGAAGACCACCGCAAACTGGGGCGGATCGGGGCGGAACTCATCCGCATGGCGGTCAGCACGGCGCACGGGCTTGGGGCCACGCGGTTCCTGGCGCAGGTGCAGGAACAGAACGTGCTGTTCTTCCGTCGCCTGCACTGGAAAAGCCTTGGGACCATAACCCTGCACGGCCTGCCGCATCACGACATGCAGGCTGACCTGTCGCGCTATCCGCCGCATGGTCATGACCAGACATGGCTGCTGCGCCCACAGCCCCGCAACCGGCAGGTGGCATGATGGCACACGCATTGAGCAACATGCTTGACCACCTGCGCAACGGTCGCGCGCTGGCCGGCAAGCAGGATATTGCGCAGGTAGCCGCTATCCTTGGCCATGACGCGGGAGGGGCCATTCGCCTCGGCGATGACTGCGCGGCGATCCCGGATGGCGATGGCTATCTCCTGCTGGCCAGCGAGGGGTTTCAGGACAGCTTCGTGCGGTCCATGCCGTGGTTCGCCGGGTATTGCGGCGTGATGGTCAATGTCAGCGACATTGCAGCCATGGGCGGTCGTCCCGTAGCCGTGGTCGATGCGTTGTGGAGCGATACGTCCGAAGCGGCGGCAATGATCCTGACCGGCCTTCATGACGGTGCGCGCACCTATGGCGTGCCTGTCGTGGGTGGCCATACCAACAGGCGCAGTACCCATAATTCGCTGTCGGTCGCGATCCTTGGCCGTGCCCGTCATCTGCTGACCAGTTTCGATGCCCGTCCCGGTGAGATCCTGATCGCCGCCATCGACCTGCGCGGGCGCTGGCATGACCCGCATCCGTTCTGGGACGCCAGTTCAGCCCTGTGTGGCACCGGGGAGGCGACACGCCTGCGGGGCGATCTCGACCTGCTGCCCGGCATAGCCGAGGCCGGGCTGAGCCGCGCCGCCAAGGACATCAGCATGGCTGGCCTGCTGGGCACCGCCCTCATGCTGGCTGAATGTTCGGGCATCGGCATGACCATCACGCTCGATGACATTCCCCGCCCCGACGATGCACCGATGGAGCGCTGGCTGTCCGCGTTCCCCAGCTACGGCTACCTGCTGACGGCCCGGCCCGAGGATGCTGAGGCGGTCATGGCCCGGTTTCATGGACGTGACATTGCGGCTTCTGTCATCGGTCAGTGTGACAGCACGCAGCGGCTGGACGTTATGTGGAACGGCGCGAAAGAGACCTTCTGGGATCTCGCGCAGGTCCCGCTCATGGGGTGTGCGCCATGAGCCTGTCCATCGGCATCCTGACCCACTCCACCAATCCGCGCGGCGGCGTGGTGCATGGCATGGCGCTGGCGGAAGCCCTGTGTGACGCAGGCCACGACGCGACGCTGATCGCCCCGGATGTGACCGGGGCCGGTTTCTTCCGCACGCCCCGTTGTACGACCTACTGCATCCCGGCCGTGCCCGAGCCCGATCTGCCAACACTGGTGGAACGACGCATTGCCGAGATCAGGGATGCACTGCGTGGGCAGCAATTTGACGTGCTGCACGCACAGGACCCCATCAGCGCCAATGCACTGGCCGAACTGGTGGAAGAAGGGCGAATACCGGGCTTTGCCCGCACGGTCCACCATCTCGACCATTTCTCCCACCCGGTCCTTGCCGCGCGGCAGGAACGGGGGATCAGGGCAGCGACGGAACTGTTTACCGTCAGCACGCTGTGGGAAGGCATCCTGCGCAACGAGCATGGCCGTGAAGCCCCGGTTGTTGGCAACGGGGTCGATCCCGTGCGCTTTTCGCCCATGCCAGGCGCGCGGGATGCCGCGTTGCGGGCGCGGTATCACCTGCCTGCGGGCCAGTGCCTGATCCTGTCCGTAGGCGGGATCGAGCGGCGCAAGAATACGCTGCACCTGCTGGAAGCGTTTGTGGCCCTGCGCCGCGAACGGCCTGATGCGCATCTGGTTGTGGCGGGCGGGGCCTCGCTGCTGGATCATTCGTCCTACCGCACCCTGTTCGCGGCACGCCTGCGCGAAAGCGGTGCAGCCGGTCATGTCACCATAACCGGGCCGGTTGCGGATGAGGACATGCCTGCCTTCTACCGGCAGGCGGATGTGCTCGCCTATCCGTCCATAACCGAAGGGTTTGGCCTGTGCCCGCTGGAGGCGCTGGCTTGTGGCACGCCAGTCATCGTGCCGGAAATCGCCCCCTTTACCGGGCACCTTTCGCGGGCGGATGCGCTGTGGTGCGACCTGACGCGCCCCGACACCCTGTTTCTGGCCTTGCGGGACGCGCTGAGCGTCAAAAATCGCGACCGTTTCCGCATCAGCGGCCCCGCAACGGCCCGCCGTTTCGACTGGAGCAGCGTCGCCGCTCGACACCTTCCCGCATATCGGCGTCTGGCCGCCCTGTCGCGCGCCGATGCCCCTGTTTCTGGAGTTTTGTCATCATGCCCGAAATGACCTTTCGCGTGCGCTGGCCCGATGGGCAGGAGACCGACTGTTACTCCCCCTCGCTGGTCATACGGGACCACTTCATGCCCGGTCAGGAGTACCGGATCCGGGAATTCCTTGAAAAAGCAGACACGGCCCTGACGGCAGCCAGTGAGCGGGTTCGCGCGCGCTATGGCTTCCCGTGCAGCCGCGCCCTTGGCCAGCTTCAGGCCATAAGGCAGGCCGGTGCGCCTTTTCTGAACCAGTCCGATGCGCAGGTGCGCATCCTGTCTTTCAGTTATTGAGACGAAAAGAATAACCATGACACAGAATGAAAAAACCATCCCCGTCATCATCGTGGGCGGCGGGCAGGCCGGCCTGTCCATGAGCTGGTACCTCTGCCGCGAGAAGGTGGAGCACATTGTCTTTGAGGCAAAGACCGCCTGCCATTCGTGGGACGATGAACGCTGGGACAATTTCTGCCTGGTCACACCGAACTGGCAGTGCGAACTCCCCGGTCATCCCTACAAAGGGAAAGACCCGCACGGCTTCATGGTGAAGCAGGAAATCATCGATTACGTGAAGGGTTTTGTGGACTCCTTCAGCCCGCCGCTGCGCGAGCACACGGCTGTTACCTCGATTACGCGCCATGAAGCTGGTGGTTACCGCGTGGTGGCGGGTGGTGACGTCTGGCACGCGAAACATGTGGTCATCGCATCAGGTGCGTATCAGGACGCGGTCATCCCCGGTTACGCCAGTGCAATCGACCCCGCCATCCATCAGGTCCACTCGCAGGATTACCGTAATGCGGCCCAGTTGCCGGAGGGTGCGGTGCTGGTCGTGGGCAGCGGCCAGTCCGGTGCGCAGATTGTCGAGGATCTGTTCCTTGAAAAACGCCGGGTCCATCTCTGCGTCGGCTCCGCCCCGCGCGTCTCGCGCTTCTACCGTGGGCGTGACATTGTGGACTGGCTTGCGGACATGCACTTCTATGACCTGACGGTGGATCATCACCCCCTGCGTGACGGTGCGCGCGACAAGACCAATCATTATGTCACGGGCCGAAATGGCGGCCATGACCTTGACCTGCGCCTGTTTGCAAGGGAAGGCGTGGGCCTGCACGGCACGCTGGAGACAATCCGCGATGAAGTGGCGCACTTCGCGCCGGATCTTGCGGAAAACCTTGATGATGCGGACAGGACAAATGCCGACATCAAGAAATCCATCGACGCCTACATCGCCCGTGAAGGGATCACGGCTCCAACCGAAGCTCCTTATGTGCCTGTGTGGGAGCCCGATAGCAGCAACACGCCGCTGGATCTGAAGGCTGCCGGGATCACGTCGATCGTCTGGTGCATCGGTTTCCGCCCGAGCTATCGCTGGATTGATGTGCCCGTCTTTAACGGAGCGGGCAAGCCGGTCTGGCATCGCGGCGTGACCGATGCGCCGGGCTTCTACTTCCTCGGTCTGCCATGGCTGCACACTTGGGGATCGGGACGGTTCTCAGGCGTTTCGCGCGATGCCGCGTGGCTGGCCAGCCAGATCACCGGCAAAGATGTGCCCGTAGCCTGATCGGAGTAAGCGCCATGCTTCCATGGATGACATACGAGGCGATGTACGATGCGGCGTTGAATCAGCCAGAGCAGTTCTGGCTGGCTGCGGCGCAGCGCGTCACATGGAAGCAGGCACCTGTGACAGCGTGCCAAACGCGGGCGGATGGCTGGCATGACTGGTTTCCCGACGCCACGCTCAACACCTGCCATAACGCCGTCGACCGGCATGTTGAAAATGGTCGCGGCGGGCAGGCGGCATTGATCTGGCATTCCTGCGCGACCAAGGAACGTCAGGTTGTAACCTACAGGGAGTTGCAGGGCAGGGTGGCCGGGTTTGCCGGTGGCCTGCGCTCGCTGGGGGTGGAGAAAGGCGACCGGGTCCTGATCGCCATGCCAACCATGATCGAGACGGCCATTGCCATGCTGGCCTGCGCGCGGATCGGGGCCGTGCATGTGGTGGTCTTTGCGGGCTACGCCGGGCCCGAACTGGCGCGCCGGATTGATGATGTGGCCCCGAAAGTCATCATCATTGCCAGTTGCAGCTTTCAGGGGCAGACGCCCATTCCATCCGCACCTGCCCTGAATGAGGCACTGGCCAGAGTCACGCACAGGCCACAGGCCTGCGTGATCGTGCAGCGTGAAGCCTGTCCGGCATCGCTTCAGCCGGTACGGGATCATGATTTTCGCATGCTGGAACAGTCCGCACCGGCAGAGCCAATCATGCTCCGCTCCGAAGATCCCCTCTATATCCTTCATACCTCCGGCACGACGGGCAATGCGAAAGGCATCGTGCGCGACAATGGCGGGCATGCCGTAGCACTCGCCCTGTCCATGGAACTGATCTATGGCTGCAAACCCGGTGATACCTTTTTCACGACATCGGATCTGGGCTGGGTTGTCGGTCATTCCTACGGCGTCTATGCGCCACTGATCAGCGGGTGCACCAGCGTGATTGTGGAAGGGGGCGCATCCGCTTCCGCCATCCGCATGCTCTGTCACGAACACGCCGTGACCTGCCTGTTCACCACGCCCACCCAGATGCGCCTCATGCGGCAGGAAAGCCGTCATCTGTCAGGGGCGATCCTGCCTGCGCTGGCTCGCATTTTCGTGGCCGGAGAGTATGCGGACCCGACATTGCTGGACTGGGCGCGATCCTTTTTCCGCAAACCTGTAGTCAATCACTGGTGGCAGACGGAAACCGGGTGGAGCATCACCGCCCATTTCTTCGGCCTGCCCGAGCGTGAGCCGGTCCCGCTCATGAACGATATCGGGCGGCCCGCGCCGGGATTCCGCCCGGCCATCGTGCCGTCCACGCCGGGTGAACCGTGCGGCGAGATTGTCCTGTCCCTGCCGCTGCCGCCCGGCTGTCTGGCTGGCGTATGGAAGGATGGAGCGATCCGTGTTCCTGCCGCCTATCTTGATGAAACGAAACAGTATTATCGCACCTTCGACGAAGGCATGATCAAGGCCAGCCGCGCCGTGCATATGCTCGGGCGCTCCGATGATGTCATCAAGGTTGCGGGACGGCGGATTTCGGGCGTGCAGATCGAAAGGATCATCGCCACCCATCCGGCCGTTCATGCCTGTGCTGTGGTCGCAATTCCGGACGAACTGAGAGGGCAGCGGCCTGTCGCCTATGTGGTGACTGATTCCGGGGCGGAATGCACACTTTCTTCTGAAGACATCATCGGGCGGGTCAATCAGGCGCTTGGCCGATGGATCGGACTCAGGGAGGTCCGCTTCGTCAGGCACCTGCCCACAACCGTATCCGGAAAGATCATGCGCAGGCACCTGATGGTTTCCTGCCCTTAAAACATCGCGCGAATCATCAAGAAAGTTTTTGGTGAAGCTTTTTTCAAAAAGCTTCAGGAAACGCCGCCTTTTTGAAAAAAGGCGGCACCCAAAAACTTTTATTACTTCTTATAAATGAGTTCTATTAAACCAGCTCCTTACCGGATCACCGCGCAGGCAACCCGGTCCCCCGCGCCACCGATGGGCTGGGTCTGGTAGTCATCGGGATTGGCATGAATGACAAGGGCCGAACCATCGGCATCGAGCAGCGCCGGGCGACCGTCCTTTCCGTTCAGGGAAACCAGTGTGGAATAAAATTCCACCGTGGCCGCTCCATCCGTTCCGACAAAAATATTGGGCAGGTCACCGGCATCATTCGCATTCGGGTTCAGCAGGCCATGCACCACGGGAGATGTCGCATGCACATGCGCACCGGCGCTGGTGAACTTCGGTGCCCCGCAATCCCCTTTTTCATGGAAATGGATGCCATGCCAGCCGGGGATCAGCCCTTTGGCCTCAACGCGCAGCAGAACGCCCTTCGGGGCTTCCGTGACATGAATGGTTCCGCGTGCGGTCCCATCGCTGCCCAACAGGTTGCCCACCGCAGTATCGGCCGCATGCGCCATGGAGGAGAAAGGGGCAAGGCTGAGCACCAGGGCGGCAAACAGGTTAAGGCGAGGCGAGGGCATAAGGATTTTCCTTTTTCGACGCGGGTTCAGGTCATGAACACCGGAAATGGCGCATGGTTCTCCCTGATATCCTGTCGCAATTAAGAAAAGATCGCAATAATGGCAGGCTAACCCGAGGCCCCATTCCCCACACCTGAACCCGACATGCGGCCAGCCCGCCCCAATGCCGGGAAGGCAGGGCAGGGAAAGTACCCTCTGGCCCATGCACGCGTTGCCGCATAAACAGTAGTGTACGCCTTGGGGCGAAATTGTCATGTCCCCGGTGACCCACGGTGATAGAATTCACCGGGCGACAGAGGAAAGGAACCGGGCGGGGGCGGATAAACCCACATCTATTATTTTTCGGAAAAAACATGTTACAATTCGAGATGTGAGGTTTCCTGTATGAAGATTGGCTTTCTTTTCAATCACGACTGTATCCACCAGATTTCACATACCGCACCAATTATCTGTGAACTTGTCGCGCTGGAGCAGGATGTGACGGTCATGACTTCCTCGGCGGAACAGGAGGCCCATGTGCGCAAGACGATCGCGTCCTGTTCGGATCGCGTACGCTTTGTGCATATCGGCATTGGTCGTCTGGCCCGGGCCATCAATGTTGTGGCCAGATCTTTCCTGCCATTCCAGCGGATCGCCAACCTGCATGAAAATGTGGGGCTGTTCGCCGGGCTGGATGCGCTTGTCGTGCCGGAAACGACTTCGGCCCTGCTGAAAAGCCATTTCGGACTGGATATCAAGCTGATCTATTTCCCCCATGGCGCGGGTGACCGGTCCATCGGGTTTCGTAACGTGACACGGTTTTTTGATCTGGTTCTGCTACCGGGTGCCAAGACGCGCGACCGCATGCTGGAAAAACGGTTGATCCGGCCGGAAGGCCATGCGGTTGTCGGTTATCCCAAATTCGATACCGTGGATTTTTCGGTACGCAGGCGCTTTTTCGATAATGACCGGCCAACCGTTCTGTACAACCCGCATTTCGATCCCATCCTGTCTTCATGGTGGGACATGGGGCTGGATGTGCTGGAATGGTTCGCGGGGCAGGACGACTACAACCTTATTTTCGCCCCGCATGTCATGCTGTTCCGTCGCAAAATGCATGTGTCGGTCGAACATCGCCGCATCCGTCTGCGCCGGATGATCCCCGAACGGCTGCGTAACCTGCCCCATATCCGCATTGATACGGGAAGCCAGTATTCCGTGGATATGTCCTATACCCTCGCCGCCGATATCTATCTGGGGGATGCCAGCAGCCAGATCTATGAATGGATATATCAGCCGCGCCCATGCATTCTGCTCAATTCCCATGGGGCTGACTGGCAGGGCAATCCCAATTATACCCATTGGAACATGGGGCAGGTGATCGACCGGGTCAGCGCCCTGCCGCATGCGCTGGCCGTGGCGCAGGAACAGCAGCAGTTCTATGCACAGCGACAGAAGGAGGCGTTTCAGGCTACGTTCCATACGGTCCCCACACAAAGTGCCGCCAGTCGCGCCGCGCGGGAAATCGTCCATTTTTTGTCACACAATAAAGCGCTCGCGGCCTGAATGCGGGTTGGGGTATGGCGCTTGATCGCTACGGCCTGAAGGGATCGGGTGGAGACAGGTATGCGTATTGCGTATGTTATCAATACATTTGAGGGCGGAGGGGCCGCGTTACCTATTCCGGCTATTGTTGAGGTCTGTCGTCAGCACGGGCATGAGGTCCATGTCGCCGCCCTGATCCGGCGCAACGGCCGCGCCATGGAGGCGATGCGCAAGGCGGGTATCGACGGCGTGGTGCTGGCGGGGGAAAAAGCGTCCTCCCGCCATGTCCTGCACGAACTTGACAGGTGGGTGCGCTCCGTGCGGCCGACCCATATCTGGACATCCCTGACACGCGCGACCCTGCTGGGGCAGCTTGTCGGCGCATGGCAGGATATTCCGGTTGTAAGCTGGCAGCATAACGCGTTTTTGAAACCGGCGAACCTGACCCTGCTACGCCTGACAAAAAAGCTGACCCGGCTATGGGTGGGTGATTCCGATTACGTGACCAACCTTACGGGCGAACGGCTTGACCTGCCATCCAGCCAACTGGCCTGCTGGCCCATTTTCCGTACCCACTCCGATATCCAGCCCGCCCCGGCATGGAAACCGGGAGAGGTCGTGCGGATCGGCTCGCTGGGGCGTCTCGATCCCACCAAGGGGTACGATACGCTCTTTCGGGCCCTTATCCTGCTCCGGGCGGTGAAGGGACTGCCGGAGTATCAGGTCACAATAGCCGGGGAGGGGCGTGAATACGCAAGGCTGCACGCATTCTGCCAGCTTCATGGCCTGACGAACGTGCGTTTCGCGGGTTACGTGAATGACACGGCGGCGTTTCTGCGGGCCTGCCATCTGTATGTCCAGCCTTCACGCGGGGAAGGGTTCTGTATTGCCGCGCATGAGGCCATGAACATGGGGCTACCCGTGCTGGGCAGCACGGTAGGTGAGATGAACCATTCCATTGAACAGGGCGTGACAGGATGGAAAATACACCCCGACCACCCGCAGGAACTGGCCACCACACTGGAAATGATCCTGCGCCATCCGGAACGGCTGGCGGATATGGGCCGCGCCGCGCGCGATCTGGTCATGCGGCGTTTCAGCCCGCATGCCTTTTCCCAGGCGGGGGGAGATATCCTGCGGCGCATGACGGACATCCAGCCGTAGAATGATCGCCCCCGCCGGCAGGTGTGTCAGATAATCTCGTCCGGCGGGGTCTGTTTGGTCAGGGTATCGTATCGGACCAGGCTGCGCAGCAGGTCTTCCATGCAGGCCAGCGGCAGCATGGTCGCCCCGTCGCTGGGGGCGTGATCCGGGTCGGGATGGGTCTCGATGAACAGGCCCGCAACCCCGATCGCCAGCGCCGCGCGCGCCAGGATGGGGGCAAATACCCGCTGCCCGCCCGATGCCGAACCCAGCCCCCCGGGCTGCTGCACGGAATGGGTGGCGTCATAGATCACGGGGTACCCCGTTCCCGCCATGATGGGCAGGGCGCGCATGTCATTGACCAGTGTGTTGTAGCCAAATGACGTGCCCCGTTCGCACAGCATGATCCGCTCATTGCCGGTGGACGCCACCTTGGCTGCGACATTCGTCATGTCCCAGGGGGCCAGGAACTGCCCTTTCTTGATGTTGATGGCGGCCCCCGTCTCACCCGCCGCCAGAAGCAGGTCGGTCTGGCGACACAGGAAGGCCGGGATCTGCAATACATCCACCGTCTCGGCCACGGCGGCGCATTGGTCGGGCAGATGCACATCCGTCAGCACGGGAACGCCAAAGCGTTCACGCACCTGGCCCAGAATATCCAGCCCCTGCGCCATGCCCACGCCACGCGCGCCCGTGACGCTGGTGCGGTTCGCCTTGTCGAACGAGCTTTTATAGATCAGCCCGATGCCAAGCCGGGTTGCCATGCCATGCAGCGCATCAGCAACTTCCAGGGCATGGGCGGCGGATTCAATCTGGCATGGCCCCGCGATCAGTACGAAAGGGGCGAGGTTGCCAACCTGAAGCGGGCCGATGGTTACAGCACGGTGGGTCGCCATTTACTTTTTGGTCGCCTTGGCTACGGCCGCCCCGATAAAACCGGAGAACAGCGGGTGCGGATCGAATGGCTTGGACAGCAGTTCGGGATGATACTGCACCGCGATGAACCACGGGTGATCGGGATATTCCACGACTTCGGGCAGGATGCCGTCCGGTGACATGCCCGAAAAGCGCATGCCCGTCTTTTCGAGCTGCTCGCGGTAATGGACATTGACCTCATAACGGTGGCGGTGGCGTTCGCGTATTTCGGTGCGGCCATAGGCTTCCGCCGCGCGCGACCCTTCCGCCAGTTTGGCGGGGTAGGCGCCAAGGCGCATGGTGCCGCCCATTTCGCCGCCTTCGCGCCGGCGCAGCAGTTCATTGCCCCGCGCCCATTCGGTCATGAGACCGACCAGCGGCTGTTCCGTCGGCCCGAATTCGGTCGAGGACGCATCGGCAATGCCCGCAAGGTTGCGCGCGCATTCGATAACCGCCATCTGCATGCCAAAGCAGATGCCCATGAACGGGATATTGTTTTCACGCGCGAACTTCACGGCGCGGATCTTGCCTTCCGAGCCACGTTCGCCAAAACCGCCGGGCACCAGGATCGCATCGCTATGGGCCAGCGACTGCACGGCGTCGTCCGATTTCTCGAAACTTTCCGCCTCGACCCAGTTCAGCCGGACGCGGGCGCGGTTGGCGATGCCTCCGTGCTGGAGCGCCTCGATCAGGGATTTGTAGCTGTCGAGCAGGGCGGTGTATTTGCCCACCACCGTCACCAGCACTTCCCGGTCCGGGCGGCGCACGGCGTCCACGATCTTCTCCCACCGCGAAAGGTCGGGATCGGGCGTGGTGGGCAGGCCGAAATGGCGCAGCACTTCGGTGTCCATGCCCTCGCGGTGGTAGGAGATGGGGCAGGCATAGATCGTGTCCACGTCGCGCGCGGCGATGACGGCTTCGGGGCGCACGTTGCAGAAGCTTGCGATCTTGCGGCGTTCGGTCTCGGGAATTTCCCGGTCCGACCGGCAGACGAGCATCTGCGGCTGGATGCCGACATTCTGCAGTTCCTTGACGGAATGCTGCGTTGGCTTGGTCTTCAGCTCTCCCGCCGCCGCGATCCATGGCAGCAGGGTAAGGTGGATGAACATGGTCTGGCCGGGTGCGAGGTCGTTACGCAACTGCCGGATGGATTCAAGGAAGGGAAGGCTCTCGATATCGCCCACCGTGCCGCCGATCTCGACCAGCACGAAATCCACCTCGTCGGTATCCGCGACGATCGTTTCCTTGATCGAATCGGTAATGTGGGGAATGACCTGCACGGTCGCGCCCAGATAGTCGCCACGCCGTTCGCGCGCGATCACGCCGGAATAGATCTGGCCCGTGGTGGCGTTATCGGCCCGCGTGGCGTGCACGCCGGTAAAACGCTCGTAATGGCCAAGGTCGAGATCCGTTTCCGCGCCGTCGTCGGTTACGAAAACCTCGCCGTGCTGATAGGGGCTCATCGTCCCCGGATCGACATTCAGATAGGGATCAAGCTTGCGCATCCGGACCCGATAACCACGGGCCTGAAGCAGGGCAGCAAGGGCAGCCGAAGCGATGCCTTTGCCGAGGGAGGACACCACGCCGCCGGTGATGAATACAAACCGCGTCATGGATGGCCTTCCTACACTGCTTGCGCCCACGCTGCAAAGGCTACGATGCGGCGTGATAGAAAAAATAAAAAATGCCCCGGCACCACGTGCGGGGGCATTGACCCTGGACCCGGCGGTGGTGCCGGGTCAGTTGCCGCCAGCGGGGCTGGAGGGGGCGGGCGGCTGGGCCAGGATGTCATGCCCGGTGCCGGTGGAGGCCCCGCGGTTCATGACCGCCAGCGTGAGCGACAGCACCATGAAGGCCGTGCCCAGCACGGCGGTGGAGCGCGTGAGCAGCGTTGCCGTGCCGCGCCCGGACATGAAGGAGCCCATGCCCTGCGAGCCACCGATTCCAAGGCCGCCACCCTCGCTGCGCTGGATCAGGATGGTGCCGATCAGCGCGATGGTGACAAACAGGTGCAGTAAAAGAAGAACTGTGATCATGCGTCTTTCCAGTTGATCCCCGCTGGCCGCGCGGCAATCACGACGGTCGGGCGGCGCGGACAAGCGGCGCGAAGGTTTCGGCCTTCAGGCTGGCATTGCCCACCAGCGCCCCGTCCACGTGTTCGACAGGCAGGATATCGGTGACATTGCGTTCGTTGACGGACCCACCATAAAGGATTCGGATCGTTTTGCCAGCTTCCCCGAACTGGCGCACCAGTTCCTCGCGGATGAAGCGTGACATATCGGCAATATCCTGCTGCGACGCCGCCGTGCCGGAGCCGATGGCCCATATCGGCTCATAGGCCACGATGCCCCGGAACCCCTGCGGCAGCGAGCCCTGTATCTGCCAGCCCACCGTCTCCTCTGATTCGCCGGCGGCGCGCTGGTCGGCGTTCTCTCCCACGCAGACGATGGGCGTCAGCCCCGCCGCCATGGCGGCGACGGCCTTTTCACGCACCGTCTCGTCCAGTTCATGATGTTCGCCACGGCGTTCGGAATGGCCGAGGATGACATACTCCACCCCCAGATCGACCAGCATCGGGGCTGAAATGTCACCCGTATGGGGGCCGGCCCTGTCCTGATGGCAGTCCTGCGCGCCCAGGGCGATCCCGGCCTGCTTTATGGCGGGGGCCAGCCGGGCAAGCTGCGTGAAGGGGGGGCAGACCACCACATCGGCCCGTGTGGGCAGGGCGCCCAGCGCCGTGGCCAGTCCGTTCACCAGGGCGTCGGCCTCCGCGCTCAGGCCGTTCATTTTCCAGTTGCCAACAATTATCTGCTTCATGTTTCCACTCCCGCCCCTGTCTGTCCGCGTTGTCGCGTTATGCAGGGCATGGCTGTCAGGGCGCGCAGCCTACACCATGCCGCCCCCGGCGTTGCAACCCGCCCACGCGCACAACGGGTGCGCAAGCACGGTAGTGCTGGTCAAACCGCCAGCGTGACCGTATGGTGCGCGACCGGAAAACAGGAGCCCCGCAGGGGCGCGCTGCGTGCATGCCATTTTCCGTCCGCCTTTATCTTGGTCCTGGTGCAGGTTTTTCATGCTATCTTTTCTGTGTCGCGTGTTTATCGATTCATGGGTGGGACGCATCGTCGCCGGGCTGTTTTTCCTCGCCTTCATCGGCTGGGGCGTGGGCGATGTGCTGATGGGCATCGGCACGGAACGCGCCGATGTGGTGGCCCGTGTGGGCAGCCAGACCATCCTGTTGCAGACCTACCAGAACGCGCTGCAGTCCGAGATGCCGCAGGTCGCGCAGTCCATGCATCTGCCCGATCCGTCCCAGATCCCCCCCGCCACGCGTGAGCAGGTGGCCCAGCAGGTGCTCCAGCGTCTGGTGCTTCAGGCCGAAATCGCGCTGGCGGCCGACCGGCATGGCCTGATCGTGCCCGATTCCTCGGTGCGGGAGGAGATATTCTCCATCCCCGCGTTCAAGGGGCGTGACGGACATTTCGATCGCGCCCTGTTCAACGACCGCCTGCGTCGTACCGGCATGTCGGAAGGGAGGCTGGTCGATCTCGTCCGGCAGGAACAGGCGTCGCGCATGCTGCTCCAGCCGATTCGTGATGGGGTGGGCGTGCCCGATGTGATGACCCGCCGCCTGTTTGATTTCGAAGCCCAGACCCGCACCATCGACCTGGTGCGCGTGCCCTTTGAAAGCCAGCCGGTCACCGCCACCCCGACCGGGGCGCAGCTTGCGCGCTACTACGCCAACCACCCGTGGGAATTCCAGACCCCTGAATACCGCCATGCCCGCATTGTCGTGCTGTCGGCGGACACGATCGGCCATCAGCTCGACATCCCCGACGCCGCGTTGCGCGACGCCTATCAGGCCCAGTCCCGCACGTTCAATACGCCCGAGCGGCGTACCGTGCAGATCGTGACCGTGCCGACGCAGGACCGTGCGGCCGCCCTGCGCGCCCAGTGGGTGGATGGCGGAAGCTGGGCGCAGGTGCAGAAGGCGGCAGGCAGGGACGCCGCCGCCGTGGAACTGCCCGCGATCCGGCAGAGCGACGTGCCGTCCGCTGACCTGGCGCGGCAGATATTCGCGGCCCCCGCCGATGTGACGCAGGGACCGGTCCGGAGCGAGGGCGGCTGGGTCACCTTCCGCGTCACCGCCATCACGCCCGCCCACAGCACGGCTTTCGACGATGTGAAACAGGCCCTGCACGATCAGGTCGCCCATGCCCGCGCGCAGGCGCTGATGGGCGATCGGGTGCAGAAACTGCAGGACGCGATCGCGGGGGGCGGGCTGGAGTCCATCCCGGCCGATCTGGGGGCCGTCGCGGTATCGGGTGAACTGGATCAGGGCGGCCTGACGCATGACGGCACGCCCGCCCCCATTCCGGGTGGCGATGCGGCGCGGCAGGCGATCATCGGGCGTATCTTTTCCCAGCCCAAGGGCGCAAGCCCCGAACTGCTTCAGGGGCCCGACGGGGTCTGGTACGCCGTCTCGGTCGATGGCGTGACGGCGGCGCATGGCCTGGACATGGCCGAGGCCGGGGCGCGCGTCACCGCCGCGTGGCAGGCCGATGCACGCCGCCATATGGCCGACCAGCAGGCCACCGGCTTCTATACGCAGGCGAAGGAGCGGGGCGGTCTCGCGCAGGTCAGCCCGGCCATTTCCGGGCTGGAACACAGCCAGCCGATCTCGCCCGTCCAGCCCGCGCCGGAAATCCCGCGTGAGGTCGCGGCCCTGATCTTCCGCCTCGACCATCCGGCGCAGAGCGTGATGGTCGAGACGGATGGCGGATACGTGGTCGCGACGCTGACCGCGATCACCCACCCCGACCGCGCGTCACAGCAGCCGCTTTATGACCGGATCCGCGCCGGGCTGACCCAGTCGATGGGTGATGACATTGAAATGAGTTACGGCAATGCGCTGGAAGGCATTGTCAAACCCAGGCCGAACAATTCCGCCATTCGCGCGGTCATGGCCGAGGTTGCGGGCAGAGAAAACACGGGAACAGGACAGTGACAGCAGACGCATCGCGCATACGCCCCTCCTTCCGGCAGCCTGATGCTGCCCAGCGCATGGAGGCCCTTGCCGCCCTGCGCGCGGGGGATGCCGCGCTCGCATGGCGCGTCGAACCCGCTGACCTGCTGACGCCCGTGGCCGCTTTCCTGCGGCTGTCGCGGCTGGCGCGCAGCCATGGGGGTGGCAATGGCGGGCATAACGCGTTCCTGCTGGAAAGCGTGGAAGGCGGCACCTCACGCGGGCGCTATTCCGTGATCGGCCTGCTGCCAGACCTGATCTGGCGCTGCCATAACGGAAGCGCCAGCGTCTGCCATGACCCCGCCGCGGCGGTGCATGAATTCGTGGCGGAAGACGATGCGCCACTGACTTCCCTGCGGCGCATCCTGCATGAAAGCCGCATGACCCTGCCCGACGGCATGCCGCCCATGACGGGGGGCGTGTTCGGCTATCTGGGTTACGACATGGTCCGGCAGGTCGAATGCCTGCCGGACATGCCCGCCGATGACCTGAACCTGCCCGAAGGCATCCTGATCCGTCCCGGCCTGTTCGCCATATTCGACACGGTGCGCGACGAACTGCTGCTGGCGGCCCCCCTGCGGCCCAGGGCCGGTGTCGCGCCCGAGACGGTGTGGGACGAGGCGCAGGACCGCCTGCAACAGGCCCGCGCGGCGCTGTCCACGCCCGTGGAACTGCCGGACGGCACGGGGGGGGAGATCGCGCCACCCGTACCGCAGTCCAACCTGTCGCGTGAGGAATTCTGTGCGATCGTACGCAGGCTGCAGGACTATATCGCGGCGGGCGATGCGTTCCAGATCGTGCCGAGCCAGCGCTTCAGCGCCGCGTTCAGCCTGCCGCCCTTCGCGCTGTACCGCGCGCTGCGGCGCATCAATCCCGCGCCGTTCCTGTTCTATCTGGACCTTGACGGGTTCAGCCTTGTCGGCTCGTCCCCCGAGATACTGGTGCGGCTGCGCGAAGGCGCCATGACGGTCCGCCCGTTGGCGGGCACCCGCCCGCGCGGCGGCACGGTGGCCGAGGATCTGGCGCTGGAGGCTGAACTGCTAGCCGACCCCAAGGAACGCGCCGAGCACCTGATGCTGATCGACCTTGGCCGTAACGATGTGGGCCGGGTGTGCGAGATGGGGTCGGTCCGGGTGACTGAGCAGTTCGTGATCGAGCGGTTCAGCCATGTCATGCACATTTCCTCGAACGTGGAGGGGCGGCTGCGCCCCGGGCTGGAGGCGCTCGATGCGCTGATGTCCGGCTTCCCCGCCGGCACGCTGACCGGCGCGCCCAAGATTCGCGCCATGGAAATCATTGATGAGGTGGAACCGACCCGGCGCGCCACCTATGCCGGGTGCATCGGCTATTTCGGCCCCGATGGGGACATGGACACCTGCATCGGCCTGCGCATGGCGGTGGTGAAGGATGGCCGGATGTACGTGCAGGCGGGCTGCGGCGTGGTGGCCGACAGCATTCCCGATGCGGAATATGAGGAAACCCGCCAGAAAGCCCGCGCCCTGTTCCGCGCGGCGGAGGAAGCGGTGCGATTTGCAACGGGTGAGGGCGGATAAGGCGATTTTATAGCGGGCGGGGACATGATAAGGTCCGGTCCGACATGCCGGGCCGGACCTGAAGGTTTGACCCGGCCCAGCGGAAAAGCCATGATACGACCATGATCCTTCTGATCGATAATTATGACAGCTTCACCTTCAACCTCGTCCATTACCTGGGGGATCTGGGGGAGAAGTGCGACGTCTATCGCAATGATGCGATCAGCGTAGCCGACGCGCTTGCGCTGCGGCCCGAGGCCATTGTCATCTCCCCGGGGCCCTGTTCCCCCAATGAGGCCGGGATCTGCTGCGACCTGATTGCCGAGGCGGCGGGCCGGGTGCCGGTCTTTGGCGTCTGTCTGGGCCATCAGGCCATCGGGCAGGTTTTCGGGGGGCGGGTGGTGCGCGCGCCGGTGCCCATGCATGGCAAGGTCTCGCCGGTCTATCATGACGGCTCCGGCATTTTCGCCGGTGTGCCCGACCCGTTCAACGCCACCCGCTACCACAGCCTGACCGTTGATCCCGACACCCTGCCCGATACGCTGGCCGTCACCGCCCGTTCGTCCGATGGGGTGATCATGGGGCTGCGCCATGCCAGCCTGCCGATATTTGGCGTACAGTTCCATCCCGAGAGCATCGCATCCGAATACGGTCATGAAATCATGGCCAATTTTCTGTCCCTTGCGCGGGGCCGGAACACACCGTGCAAGGCTGCCTGAGCGGCCATGAACAGCAGTACGGACCCCGCCCCGGCCCGCCAGGCAGAGTTCAGGGAAATCCTTGCGGCATTGCTGGCGCGGCAGCCCCTGTCGCCCGCCATGGCGGGGGCGGCGTTCGGGTCGATCATGGATGGCGCGGTGGGGGAAATACTGCTGGCCGCGTTCCTGACCGCGCTGCATATGCGTGGCGAGAGCGTAACCGAACTGCATGCCGCCGTACGCGCCATGCGCGCGCGCATGGTCGCGGTGCCCGGCATGCCGGCGGATGCGGTGGATGTATGCGGCACCGGCGGTGACGGGCTGGGCACGCTCAACGTCTCCACTGCCGTGGCCTTCGTGCTGGCGGCGCTTGGGGTGCCGGTGGTCAAGCATGGCAACAGGGCGCTGTCTTCGCGCTCCGGGGCGACGGATGTCCTGCTGGAACTCGACGTGCCGCTGCCGGTGGACACCCCCCACATCCACCGGATGATGGACAGCCATGGCGTGACGTTCCTCGCCGCGACCAACCATCACCCCGCCATGCGGCATGTCGGCGCGGTGCGGCGGGGGCTGGGGTTTCGCACCATTTTCAATCTTGTCGGCCCGCTGTGCAATCCCGCCGGGGTCACGCGGCAGCTTGTGGGCGTGTTCTCGCCCCGGTGGCTGGAGGTCATGGCCACGACGCTGCGCGAAGCCGGGTCGCGTTGCGTCTGGGCGGTCAGCGGCGCGTGCGGGGAGGGGCGGTTCATCGATGAAGTGACCCTCGCCGGTCCCACCCATATCCGCGCGCTGGAGGGCGGGGAGATACGCACCCTGGCCCTCGACCCGGCGGCGACGGGACTGGCCTGCGCGCCGATCAGCGCCATTGCCGGGGGCACGCCCGCGCATAACGCCCGCGCGCTGCGCCATCTGGCCGAAGGCGCGCGGGGCGCCTACCGCGATACCGTGCTGCTCAACGTGGCGGTCGCGTTGCATGTGGCGGGGCGGGGCGACACCATCATCCGGGGCGGCGGGATCGATTATGCCGCCCTGCGCGGGAACATCGCCGTCGCGGCTGAAGTTCTCGATCGTGGCGCGGTGCTTGCCGTGCTGGAGGCTGTCCGGAAGTTCCGGGCGGATGAGCCTAACAGAGTAACAGGGTAGAAAATGAACGACACGCCAATGACCTCCCCCCAGACAGGTAGTGTCCAGCCCGTGGATGACGACGGCATCCCCGATGTTCTGGAACGCATCTGTGCACGGACCCGGGTGGACGTGGCGCAGCGCGCGAAAGTCATGACGCTGAAGGAAATCACGTCCCGCGCGCGGGAAGTGAACACGCCCCCGCGCGGCTTTGGCCAGGCGCTCAAGCAGAAAACCGCCGACCACCAGATCGGCCTGATCGCGGAAATCAAGAAGGCCTCGCCTTCCGCCGGTATCCTGCGTCCGGATTACGAACCCACGGTCATCGCCGCCGAATACGAAAAGGCGGGGGCGGCCTGCATTTCGGTCCTGACCGAAGGCTCGTGTTTCCATGGCAGCGCGGAAGACCTGACCCGTGTGCGCGAGGCGTGCAAGCTGCCGCTGCTGCGCAAGGATTTCATCATCGACCCGTGGCAGGTGCATGAAAGCCGCCTGATCGGGGCGGACTGCATCCTGCTCATCATGGCGATCCTGACCGATGCGGAAGCGGCCGAACTGCTCGACATCGCGCGCGGGCTGGACATGGACGTGCTGGTCGAGGTGCATGACGAGCAGGAACTGAACCGCGCGCTGGCGCTCGATACCTCGCTGATCGGGATCAACAACCGCAATCTCAAGACATTGCAGACCGATATCCAGACCACGCTGGATCTGGCCCCGCTGGTGCCGCCGGACCGGATCATCGTGTCCGAAAGCGGCATCCGCACGCATGCGGACGTGCTCAGGCTCAACGCGGTGGGGGCGTCGGGCTTCCTGGTGGGTGAGAGCCTGCTGCGGCACGAAGACGTGGGCGCCGCCGTGCATGCCCTGCTTGGCACGGTGGCCACCGGAACCGCGTCATGACATCGCCCCGCCTGTCACATCTGGACGCGGCGGGGCACGCGGTCATGGTCGATGTCTCGGCCAAGCCCGATACGCGGCGCGAGGCGGTGGCGCACGGGCTGGTAAGGATGCGCCCCGAAACGCTGGCCATGATCCTGTCCGGCCAGATGCCCAAGGGGGATGTGCTGGCCACCGCGCGCATCGCGGGCATCATGGCGGCCAAGAAAACATCGGACCTGATCCCGCTGTGCCATCCGCTGGCCATTTCCTCCGTCCGGGTGGATCTTGCGCCCGATGCGGCGGGGCTGGGGGTGGAGATCACGGCGCGGGTCCGTACCACCGGGCCGACCGGCGTGGAAATGGAAGCCCTGACAGCCGCCTCCGTCGCCGCCCTGACGCTGTATGACATGTGCAAGGCCGTCGAGCGGGACATGGAGATCTGTCAGATACACGTGATCCACAAATCCGGCGGGGCTTCCGGTACTTATAACCGTGCGGCGCCGCCATGACGGAACGCGACTATATTCCGACCCCGTAACGGCCGCAGTGCTGGCAACAAGAAGCAAGGACCTTCGATGAGTAACGAGACAGATCCCGGCCTGTCAGGTGGCCACAACAGCCGGACCATGACCGAAGCCGACCTGAAGCAGGCCTATTACGAGATGGTGCTGATCCGCCGGTTCGAGGAACGCGCGGGCCAGTTGTACGGCATGGGGCTGATCGGGGGGTTCTGTCACCTCTATATCGGTCAGGAAGCGGTTGTGGTCGGGATCCAGGCGGAGCTTAAGCAGGGGGACAAGATCATCACCTCCTATCGTGACCATGGGCAGATGCTGGCGGCCGGCATGGACCCGCGCGGGGTGATGGCGGAACTGACCGGGCGCGCGGGGGGCTATTCCCATGGCAAGGGCGGCTCCATGCACATGTTCTCCTCCGAGAAGCATTTCTATGGCGGGCACGGCATTGTCGGCGCGCAGGTCTCGCTCGGGATCGGGCTGGCCTTCGCCAACAAGTACCGTGGCACGGACGAAGTTTCGGTCACCTATTATGGTGAAGGCGCGTCCAATCAGGGGCAGGTTTACGAGAGCTTCAACCTCGCCGCCCTTCACAAGCTGCCCTGCCTGTTCGTGCTGGAAAACAACCGCTACGGCATGGGCACCAGCGTGGAGCGGGCCTCCGCGTCAAAGGAACTGTGGCGCAATGGCGAACCGTGGGGCATTCCCGGCATGCATGTCGATGGCATGGACGTGAACGCGGTGCGCGCGGCGGCGCATGAGGCCATAGCCCATTGCCGCGCGGGCAAGGGGCCGGTGCTGATGGAGGTCGCGACCTATCGGTATCGCGGTCACTCCATGTCGGACCCGGCAAAGTACCGCCAGCGCGCCGAAGTGGACGAAATGCGCAAGAACCATGACCCGATCGACCGCGTGCGCCGCGAACTGCTGGAACTGGGCGTGGCCGAGAGCGAATTGAAGTCCATGGATGACAAGGTGCGTGACATCGTGACCGACGCGGCGACCTTCGCCCAGACCAGCCCCGAGCCGGATCCGTCGGAGCTGTGGACAGATGTGCTGGTGGAAAGCTGATTGAAGATGGCAACAGAAATACTTATGCCCGCCCTGTCCCCCACGATGACGGAGGGCAAGATGTCGCGCTGGCTGCGCAGGACGGGGGATGCGGTCGCCGCGGGCGACGTGATCGCGGAAATCGAGACGGACAAGGCCACGATGGAAGTCGAGGCCGTGGACGAAGGCGTCATGGGCCGTATCCTGATCCCCGAGGGGACGGAGAACGTGGCCGTCAACACCCCCATCGCCATCCTGCTGGCGCAGGATGAGGACGCCGACGCCCAGCCCGCCGCACCGGCGGCGCAGGCGCAGACCGCTTCCGCTCCCCCCGCCGCCGCCGCGCCCACGGCGCCGGCCCCGACCGGGACCACGGCCGTCGCCCCGCCGGAACGGGACTGGGGCGAGTGCACGGAGATCACGGTGCGTGAAGCCCTGCGCGACGCCATGGCCGCCGAACTGCGCCGTGATGAAGACGTGTTCCTGATTGGCGAGGAAGTGGCGCAGTACCAGGGCGCCTATAAAATCTCGCAGGGGTTGCTGGACGAGTTCGGGGAAAAGCGGGTGATCGACACCCCCATTACCGAACAGGGCTTTACCGGCATGGCCATCGGCGCGGCGCTGACCGGGCTGAAACCGATCGTGGAGTTCATGACCATGAACTTCGCCATGCAGGCCATTGACCAGATCATCAATTCCGCGGCCAAGACACGCTATATGTCGGGGGGGCAGATGTCGTGCCCCATCGTGTTCCGTGGCCCCAACGGCGCGGCCGCCCGCGTGGGCGCGCAGCATTCGCAGTGCTATGCAAGCTGGTACGGGCATGTGCCGGGGCTGAAGGTGGTCGCGCCGTGGTCGGCGGCGGATGCGAAGGGCCTGCTGCGGGCCGCGATCCGTGACCCCAACCCGGTCATCTTCCTTGAAAACGAAATTCTGTACGGCCAGCGTTTCCCCTGCCCGGTGGATGAGGATTTCATCCTGCCCATCGGCACGGCCAAGGTGGAGCGTGAAGGCCGGGATGTGACCATCGTGGCTTTCTCCATCATGGTTGGCGTCGCCCTTGAGGCGGCGGAAAAGCTGGCCGCGCAGGGGATCGAGGCGGAAGTCATCAACCTGCGCACCATCCGCCCGCTTGACACCCGGACCGTGGTGGACAGCGTGAAAAAGACCAGCCGCCTTGTCTGTGTGGAGGAAGGCTGGCCATTCGCCGGTATCGGCGCGGAGGTCGCCATGCAGGTGATCGAACATGCCTTCGACTACCTCGACGCGCCGCCGGTACGCGTGGCGGGCGCCGATGTGCCGATGCCGTTCGCCGCCAATCTTGAAAAACTTGCCCTGCCCAATGCGGACTGGATCATCAATGCCGTCCGGCAGGTTGTGTGAGGGAACGCACGATGTCGATCAACATCCTGATGCCGGCGCTTTCCCCCACCATGAAGGAAGGCAAGCTGGCCCGCTGGCTGAAGGCGGAAGGCGACAGCATCGCGTCTGGTGACGTGATCGCGGAAATCGAGACGGACAAGGCCACGATGGAAGTCGAGGCCGTGGACGAAGGCGTCATGGGCCGTATCCTGATCCCGGAGGGGACGGAGGGCGTGGCCGTCAACGCGCCGATCGCCATACTGGTGGCGCAGGGCGAAAGCGTGCCCGATGCGCCCACGCCAGCCGCTGCACCGGCGGCCCAGGCCGCGGCAGCTACAGCCAGCCCCGCGTCTGCCAGTCCCGCTCCGGCGGTTGCGGCCAGCCCGGCCGCGCCGGTTGCCGCCACGCCGGGCGGAAGCCGGATTTTCGCATCCCCGCTGGCGCGCCGGATCGCAGCGCAGAAGGGGATTGATCTCGCCACGCTGAAGGGCAGCGGCCCCAACGGGCGTATCGTGCGCCGGGATGTGGAACAGGCGGTGCAGGCTCCGCCCGCCGCCGCCGCCGCCGCGCCTGCGCCCCGGGCCGCCCCGGTTGCGGCAGTCGCGGCAGGCGGGTACGAAAGCGTGCCCCATTCCAGCATGCGCAAGGTCATTGCCCGCCGCCTGACGGAAGCGAAGTCCACCATTCCGCATTTCTATGTGGAAATGGATGTGCAACTGGACGCGCTGCTGGCGTTGCGCAGCCAGATGAACGCGGCCTCACCCGCGGATGGGCCGGGATCGTACAAGATTTCCGTCAATGACATGCTGATCAAGGCGGTGGCGGTCACGCTGCGCCGGGTGCCGAAAGTCAACGTGTCCTACACGGAAGACGCGGTGCTGGTTTACAACGACGTGGATATTTCCGTTGCCGTCTCCATTCCCGATGGGCTGATCACACCCATCGTGCGGCAGGCCGATACCAAGAGCCTGCGCCAGATCAGCCTGGAAACACGCGATCTCGTGGCGCGCGCGCGCGCGGGCAAGCTCAAGCCGGAGGAATTCCAGGGCGGCACCTTCTCCATCTCCAATATGGGGATGTACGGGGTGAAATCCTTCTCCGCCATCATCAACCCGCCACAGGCCGCGATCCTGGCCATTGCCGCGGCTGAGCGCAGGCCGGTGGTCAGGGATGACGGGATCACCATCGCCACCGTCCTGACCGTAACCCTGTCGGTCGATCATCGCGTGGTGGATGGCGCGCTGGCGGCGGAATGGGTTTCGGCCTTCCGCACCGTTGTGGAAAACCCGATGAGCCTTGTGGTCTGAGGAAATGGTCCAGATGAGCACCACGCAATTTGATGTCATCATTATCGGCGGGGGGCCGGGTGGCTATGTCGCGGCCATCCGCGCCGCCCAGCTCGGGCTGAGCACCGCCGTGGTGGAGGCCGCCCAGCTTGGCGGCATCTGCCTCAACTGGGGCTGTATCCCGACCAAGGCACTGCTGCGCGCGTCCGAAATCAACCACCTGCTGCACGATCTCGACGCCTTCGGGTTCGCGGCGGATAACGTCCGTTTCGACTTTGCAAAGGTCGTCAAACGCTCGCGTGATGTCTCGGCCCAGCTTTCCGCCGGGGTGAGCCACCTGCTCAAAAAGCACAAGGTCACGGTCATCAACGGCTTTGGCAGGCTGGCGGGGGTTCAGGGCGGGCAGCGCAAGGTCTCGGTCAGCCGCGATGGCGCGGAAACCGCCGTGCTGACCGCGCCCGACGTTATCGTGGCCACGGGCGCGCGGGCGCGCGTGCTGCCGGGCCTGGAGCCCGATGGCAGGCTGATCTGGTCCTATCGCGAGGCCATGACACCGACCGCCCTGCCGCGCAGCCTGCTGGTGATCGGGTCTGGCGCGATCGGGGTGGAATTCGCCTCGTTCTACCGCAACATGGGCGCCGAGGTGACGATTGTGGAGGTGGCCGACCGCATCCTGCCGGTGGAAGATGTCGAGATCAGCACCTTTGTCCGCAAGGCCCTTGAAAAACAGGGCATGAAGATCCTGACCGGCGCGAAGCTGGGTGCGATCAGGAAGGGCGACAACGACGTTACCATCGATGTCACGGCAGGCGGGAAGACGCAGCCGGTCACGGTGGAGCGGGTCATCTCCGCCGTGGGTATTGTCGGCAATGTCGAGAATATCGGGCTGGAAGGCACCGCGATCGAGGTGGCGGGCACCCACATCAAGGTCGATCCCTACTGCCGCACGGGGGAGAAGGGGGTTTACGCCATCGGCGATATCGCGGGCGCGCCCTGGCTTGCCCACAAGGCCAGCCATGAGGGCGTGCTGGTAGCCGAACTGATCGCGGGGCGCACGGTCCACCCGATCAATCCGCTCAATATTCCCGGCTGCACCTACTGCCGCCCGCAGGTGGCCTCCGTCGGGATGACGGAAGCCCGCGCGAAGGAAGCGGGCTACAAGCTCCGTGTCGGGCGTTTCCCCTTCATCGGCAATGGCAAGGCCATCGCCATGGGTGAGCCGGAAGGGCTGGTGAAGACCATATTCGACGCGGCGACCGGCGAACTGCTGGGCGCGCACATGGTCGGGCCGGAAGTGACGGAAATGATCCAGGGCTATGTCATTGCCCGCACGGGCGAACTGACGGAGGCCGAACTGAAGGAAACGGTCTTCCCCCATCCCACCATCTCCGAAACCATGCATGAGGCCGTTCTGGCGGCGTATGACGGCGCGTTGCATATCTGATCGTGCGGTTGTGATCCGTTCCCGTGGGGAAGGGGGTATGAACGCTTGACGCGGTGCGGCAGGCGTTACACTTCTGGCTATCGACCTGTTTGCAGGGATTTTATGTCATGTCTGTGCGTGTGATGATCGACCACCGAAAAAACGGGGACCCCGCCCTGCGCCATCCGGAAAAGGCGCACCGGCCCGATAACCCGATCGCGCGCAAGCCTGACTGGATCCGCGTGCGCGCGCCCAGTCACCCGACCTACCATGAAACACGCAAGCTCATGCGTGACAACAAGCTGGTCACGGTGTGTGAGGAGGCGGCCTGCCCCAATATCGGGGAATGTTGGTCCCAGCGCCATGCGACCATGATGATCATGGGCGAAATCTGCACCCGCGCCTGCGCGTTCTGCAATGTCACGACCGGCCTGCCCCATGCGCTCGATCCCGATGAACCGGAACGGGTGGCCGATGCGGTGGCCCGGCTCGGGCTGCGCCATGTGGTCATTACCTCGGTGGATCGTGACGATCTGGCCGATGGGGGCGCGCAGCATTTCGCCCGGGTGATCGGGGCCATACGCGCCAGCGCGCCCGACACCACCATCGAGATCCTGACCCCTGACTTCCTGCGCAAGCCCGGCGCGCTGGAGGTGGTGGTCCGTGCGCGGCCCGATGTGTTCAACCATAATCTGGAGACCGTGCCCCGGCTCTATCCGGGCATCCGCCCCGGTGCGCGCTATTACCAGTCGCTGCGCCTGCTTGATGATGCGAAGCGGCTGGACCCGTCCATCTTCACGAAATCGGGACTGATGCTTGGTTTGGGGGAAGAACGGGCCGAAATCCTTCAGGTCATGGATGACCTGCGGATAGCGGACGTTGATTTCATCACGCTGGGGCAATATCTCCAGCCTACGGTCAAGCATGCTGCGGTAGCCCGGTTTGTAACGCCTGATGAATTTGCCGATTACGCGGCCATGGCCCGTGTAAAGGGCTTTCTTCAGGTCAGTTCCTCCCCGCTTACCCGGTCTTCGTATCATGCGGATTCTGATTTTGCGGAACTGCGCGCCGCCCGTGAACAGCGTCTGCGGACGGAGCGTGGCGCTATGGAGAGTATGTGATGCCTACCCATGCCGAACGTCGGCTTATTGCCTATTCCCCCGATCAGCTTTTTGATCTGGTGGCCGACGTGGGGAAATATCCCCAGTTTCTGCCATGGTGTACCAGCGCGCGCGTGCGCACGCGCACGGCTAACGAACTTGTCGCGGATCTGACCATCGGGTTCGGTCCCTTCCGCGAGACATTTACCAGCCGCGTTCAGCTCGAGGCCCCCGGCACCATCCGCGTCACGTACGAAAAGGGGCCATTTCGCTATCTGAACAATGTATGGACGTTTACGCCGGATGCGCGTGGATGCCTGGTGGATTTTTTCGTGGACTTCGAATTCCGTTCGCGCCTGTTGCAGGCCGCGATCGGCGTGGTCTTTAACGAAGCCGTGCGCCTTATGGTTTCCGCCTTCATCCGTCGCGCACGCGATATTTACGGGCAGCCGCGAACGCCGGTCCCCCAGCCGATCGGTCCGGCTGAAGCAGGCAACGCCTGAGCCCACCCCCGCCAGACCGGATCGAGACCATCATCATGAAAAAACTCATCCCCGCCTTTGCCGGTGGCCTTGTGCTATTGACGATGCTGCATGCCTCCGCCGCTCCCGCGCCACAGCCTGCCCCCGGCAGTGATGCGGAAACGGCGGAACTGAACGCCCGCAGCCTGCAAGATGCGCGAGCCTCGCTCAAACCCCGGCCGGCGGCGCAAAAGGCTGCGCCGCAGCAGGCTCCCCAGGCCGTGCAGGCGGCTGGCACGGGCGAGACATCCAGCCCGATCCGTGTGCCGATGACAGGCAGCACCGTCGCGGGGTATTAGGCAGCACATCTGGTGCCGGGCGAATACAGGTGATGGATAAAAAATAAACCTTTCCGGGCGTCGCCTTTTTTTCAATCAGGCAGCCGCCTATTCGGCCGCCAGCCGTCCGGCATGGTCCAGCAGCAGCGCCATGGCGGTTCGCACCGCCTGTGCCCGCACTTCCCCCCGTTTGCCGGGAAAGACATGGGATATGGTGTCAACCTGTCCACCGCCCGCCACGCCAAACCATACCAGCCCCACCGGCTTGTCCGGCGTGCCCCCGCCCGGCCCGGCAATGCCGGTAATGGCGATGGACAGGGTGGCGTCGGGAGTATGTGTCAGCGCCCCCTGGGCCATGGCGGCCGCGACCTCGCGGCTGACGGCGCCATGCCGTTCCAGCAATGTGCCGGAAATACCCAGCGTATGATGCTTCATGCTGTTGGAATAGGTGACGAAGCCCCCGGCAACCACATCGGACGACCCGGCCGCATGGGTCAGCGCCGCCGCCAGTAGTCCGCCGGTACAGCTCTCCGCCGTGACGATACGACAGCCCGCCGCGTGCAGGCGTTTCAGGGCCTCGGGCATGTGGGCAAGAAAAGTGTCAGGCAACATCTGCTACGTTCTCCATTTCTGGCGCGGTAACGCTTCAGGCAAGGAAACGGATGCCGGTCAGGATGGCCGCGGCCATGAGCCCCGCCACAATGTCGTCGCCCATGATCCCCAGCGCGTCATGCCGCCGGTCGAACCAGCCCACCGGGCCGGGCTTGGTAATGTCGAACAGGCGGAACAGCGCGAAGGCAAGCAGCAGCCACAGCATATCCGCCCAACGGAGTGCTGACAGCGGCAGGGGTGCGAGCGGGCACATGGCCAGCCACATGCCCGCCACCTCGTCAATCACGATCCAGCCATGGTCCTCGCCATGGGAGACGAGATCCGTCGCCCGCCAGCCCACGACCGTGCAGACGATAATGGCCAGCGCCATCCATGATCCATGCGCCAGCAGCGGCAGGCCCACCACCAGCGCGCTCAGCGACCCCACGGTGCCGGGGGCGCGGGGCGCAAAGCCCGCGCCGCAGAAGCTGGCGATGAGACGGGCAGGGGACATCGCCATCAGTTCTGCTCCAGCGCCGGATCAGTCGCCTGATAAATGGCCATGTTCTCCTCCACCCTTTCAACGTAGTTGCGTGTCTCCCCAAAGGGAATGCTCTCGATCCAGTCCAGCATGGCGTCGGGCGCCGGGGTGTCGCGCGCGGGGTTACCCAGTGTCAGCAGCCAGTTGTCGGCCCGGTGCGGCCCGGCGTTATAGGCGGCGGCCACATACGGGATGACACTGCCCAGACGCTGCGCGATATCCGCCAGATAGGCCGCGCCAAGCCGCATGTTCAGTTGCGGGTCGGTCAGGGTGGTGGCGCTGACATGCACATCCGTAAGCCCGAGTTTGCGCGCCACCTCGCGCGCCGTGGGCACCATCATCTGCATAAGGCCCACGGCATGCGCCGGGCTGACCACGCTGGCGTCAAATCCGCTTTCCTGCCGCGCCACGGCCAGCTGCATGTCGGCGGGCAGGATTCCGGGCGGCGGCGTATAGGGGCGGGGCCAGCCTTCGCGCACCAGTGTCAGCCCGTCACGCCCGGCCAGGCGGGCCACCATCACGGCGGCGTCGGGTATGTCCAGCCGGGTGGCCATGCGGGCGGCCAGCACATGCTTCATCGCGCCGGTATCCTGCGCGTCCAGCGCCAGAATGAAATCACGCGCGTGATGCCGGTCGCCCCAGGCCACCAGGATTTCGGCGGCGCGGGCCAGTTCCGCCGTATCGAAGCGCACGGCGTCGGCTACGGTGGGGGTAGGTTCCTTCTGTTGCAGCAGGAAGGCGCGGATCTGCCGGCCCGCCTGGTCAGGCACCAGCAACTGGTTCACGCGGTTGCCCGCCAGCCACGCGATGGCCATCTGCCCGTAAAACGTATTGGCCAGTTGTGCCGCCTGCCGCCATTGCGCCCGCGCCGCGTCATGCCGCCCCCGCGCCCACAGCGCGCGCCCCATCCAGAACAGGCCCCGGCTGCGTGTAAGGACGGGCACCGCCTGCGCCAGTGGGGCAAAATCGGCCTGTGCGCGCTCCGCGTCATTCAGGTATTCAGCCCTGATCCAGCCGGTCAGGAAGCGGGCGTCATACTGGTTGGCCGAACCGATGTCGGCGGTGTCATCGGCCATGAACAGCGCGTCATCCGCCCGCCGGGCCTGAAGCAGGTCACGGGCCAGCCCGTCGCGTTCGCGCCAGAACAGGGCGGCGGTGGCGGGGGGGAGGTGTTTTTCGGTCTCGACCCCGCGTTCGCGCCACAGGGCCAGCGCCGCATCGGGTTGCTGGGCATGGCGCAGCCAGCGCAGGTGATCGAGCAGCAGCGCCGCATCGGCCTGCTGTTCCGGTGGCACGGCGGCAAGTGTCCCTTCCGCCTGCGGGTCATAGCGGCGCAAGGCCAGACGGGCGCGGGCAATGGGCTGCTGCGTGGGGTCAAGCAGCGCGATCTGCCGGCTGGCCGCCTCCACCATGCCCGCGCGTTCCTGCCGGTCGAAGCGCTGCCAGTTATCCTCACGCCCCAGCGCCGGGCCAAAACCGGCAAGCAGCGCCTGCGCATCGGTGGCGTTGTCGGCACGGCGGACCCAGACATCGCGCGCCCAGTCATTGAGCCGGGGCGGGCGGGGGGTAACGCTGTTGCACCGTAGCAGCGCAGGCACGTCATTGAGCGTCAGAAGCGGGCATAACCGCGCGACGGTGGCGTCATCCGGTTCCGCCGTAAGGGCCTGCTGGAAACGGGCCAGCAGGATGGGGCGCTGCGGCCATGACGGATTTTCGTGCAGGAAGGTCGCGTATTCATCGGCACTGCCACCCACGGGGGAGAGCAGGCGCAGGTACACCAGCAGTTTCGCCGCGATGGGGTCGTCATCGGCATTGCCGGTGGCGGCCTGCGCCGGTGTGGGCCACTCACCCTGCGCCCCGGGTGGCGGGGCAGGGGGCGCGGGTGTGGCGCGGGCGCCATGCAGGGCGAGTTGCCCCGCCAGCGCCAGCCCCGCCGCCTTGCCCAGCCACCGGCAGGCGCGCGGGATCATTACGCGCCACCCATATGTGTCCAGACCTCGCCACCACCCTTTACGATCAGTTCAATCGCCACGAACAGCACCACCAGCAGCCCGATCCATGAAATCCAGCGGTACCGCTCCAGCAGCCGTGCGATCAGCGCCGCCGCCACGGCCATCAGCGCCACCGAAAAGACCAGCCCCGCTACCAGCACGCCCATATGTTCCCCCGCCGCCCCCGCGACCGCCAGGACATTATCAAGGCTCATGGACAGGTCGGCCACGATAATGCGGATAATGGCGCTGCGCAGCGATCCGGGGGCCTGTGTACCATCTTCGGCATGGGCCGGGCCATGCATTTCGCGGTACATGCGCCAGCATACCCACAGCAGCAGCAGCCCCCCCGCCAGCGTCAGCCCGACAATGGCCAGCAGCCGGACCGCGACCAGCGCCAGGCAGATACGGATCAGCGCCGCCCCCAGCACCCCCCACAGGATGGCGATTCGGCGCGAACGGTGGGGCAGGTTGCGCACCGCCAGTCCCACCACGACGGCGTTATCCCCCGCGAGTGTGACGTCAATCAGGATGACCTGAACCAGCGCGTAAAGGGCGGAGGGTGAAAAAATGGCGGACATGGGCGGGTATGATCCTGACTGGTGGGGCAGTGTGAACGGGCCGGGGCTTCACGACTTCTTTATGCCGTTCTCTGCCCACATCATGCAATCGCGCCCGTGATGACAGATGATGGCGGCCCCGTGATGAAACGGGCGTGAATTAAGGAAGACGCACGCGACAGAATTGGTTAGGAAGGCGGCCTGATCCCGATTGTGTCGCTGAGTTAAGGAAGCCCGAGAACATGGTACCGCGCTATACCCGCCCCGTCATGGCCGCCATCTGGTCGCCCGAGAACCGCTACCGCATCTGGTTCGAGATCGAGGCCCTGGCCTGCGAGGCCATGGCGGAATACGGCGCGATTCCCGCTGAATCCGCCCGGACCATCCGTGAAAAGGGCGATGCCGCGATGGCCGCGTTCTCCCAGGCCGACCTTGACCGTATTGACGAGATCGAGGCCGAAACCCGGCATGACGTCATCGCCTTCCTGACCTGGCTGGCCGAGAAGATCGGCCCCGACAGCCGCTTCGTCCATCTGGGCATGACGTCGTCCGATGTGCTGGATACCTGCCTGTCGGTGCAGATGGTGCAGGCGACCGACCTGCTTTTGGAAGATCTGGACGCCGTGCTGGCGGCGCTGAAGCGCCGGGCGTTCGAGCATAAATATACCCTGACCATCGGCCGCAGCCACGCCATCCATGCCGAGCCGACATCCTTCGGGCTGAAGCTGGCGGGGCATTATGCCGAATTCGCGCGCAACCGCGCCCGCCTGCTCCGCGCGCGTGAGGAGGTGGCCGTCTGCGCCATTTCGGGCGCGGTCGGCACCTACGCGCATATCGACCCGCGCGTGGAGGAATACGTGGCCGGCAGGCTGGGCCTGAAGCCGGAGGATGTCTCCACCCAGGTGATCCCGCGTGACCGGCACGCGGCCTATTTCTGCGCGCTGGCGGTCATCGCCAGCGGGATCGAACGGCTCGCGACTGAAGTGCGCCATCTCCAGCGTTCGGAAGTACGTGAGGCGGAAGAGTTCTTCCACAAGGGGCAGAAGGGCTCCTCCGCCATGCCGCACAAGCGCAACCCGGTCCTGTCGGAAAACCTGACCGGCCTTGCGCGGCTTGTGCGCTCGCACGTCATTCCCGCGCTGGAAAACGTGGCCCTGTGGCACGAGCGCGACATCAGCCATTCCTCGGTCGAGCGCAACATCTGCCCCGATGGCACGATCGGTCTCGACTTCGCGCTCATGCGCCTGGCGGGCATGATGGAAAAGCTGGTTGTCTATCCCGACCAGATGCAGGCCAATATCGACAGCCTGGGCGGCGTCGTGCATTCGGGCGAAGTGCTGCTGGCGCTGGCGCGCGCCGGAATCCTGCGTGAAGACGCCTATCGCATCGTCCAGCGCAACGCGATGGCGACATGGACCCGGCTGGGCCACAAGGATGCGAAGACCTTCCGCGAAAATCTGGAGGCCGACCCCGAAGTGGCGGGCCGCGTGCCCCCCGAGGTGCTGGATGCGGCGATGGACAGCGCATCGCATCTGCGCTCTCTTGACCATACCTTCATCCGCGTCTTTGGCGAGACGGGCCCCGCACGGAGCTGAACCGGCCCGTGGCCTGACGGAAACAACAGCAGGATACTGGCGCGTGTGTACTGTCGTCATCTCTCACGATCCGGATCAGGAATGGCCGCTGCTGCTGGCGGCCAACCGTGATGAACGCCTCGACCGCCCCTGGCTGCCGCCGGGGCGGCACTGGGCCGGGCAGCCCCAGGTCATCGGCGGGCAGGACCGTGTGGCGGGCGGGTCGTGGCTGACCCTGAACGACGCGGGCGTGGTGGCCGGGATCATGAACCGGGTGGGCAGCCTTGGCCCCGCGCCGGGCAAGAACTCACGCGGGGCGCTGCCGCTGCTGGCCGGAGGCTTCGCCACCGCGAATGAGGCGGCCGGCCATATCGGCACGATCGACGCAGGCGCATGGCGTTCGTTCAACATGATCGTGGCGGACCGGACGGACGCCTTCTTCATCCGCGGTCCCGGCTACGGCCAGCCACAGGTGGAACGTCTCGCGCCGGGCGTGCACATGGTCGCCACCACCGACCCCGATGACATGGCCATGCCGCGCATCCACCGGCACCTGCCCCGATTCCGCGCGGCGATCCGCCCCGTGCCGCCGGAATGGACGGCGTGGACCACCCTGCTGGCCGACCGTTCGCTGCCCGCGGGCAGCGAGATCAACATCCCGCCGCGCTCCGGCTTTGGTACATGCAGTTCGTCGGCCATTGGTGTCGCGCGGGCGGGGGATGGCCGCCGGTCATGGTTTTTCGCCCCCGGCGCGCCCGACCGCGTGGGCTACCATCCGGTCAATCTGGACGCCTGAAGCGGGCAGGCGAGGTAAATGGTATCTTCCCGGCCGGAACGCTGCTATGGCATGCGCATTATTCGGGATCATGCCGACAACGGATCCCATAGATCAGGGGAGGGGCCGCTCCCGGCCCGTCCCCACAGCGTTATGTGAAGGATGAGTATGGGCCGCCGCCGCCAGCTTTACGAAGGAAAAGCCAAAATCCTTTTCGAGGGGCCAGAACCCGGTACTCTCGTGCAGTATTTCAAGGATGACGCCAGCGCCGGGAACGGCGCGAAAAAGGGCATCATCACCGGCAAGGGAGTGCTGAACAACCGCATCAGCGAACACCTGATGCTGCGCCTGCACGATATCGGGATTCCGACCCATTTCATCCGCCGCCTCAACATGCGCGAGCAGCTGATCCGGGAAGTCGAGATCATCCCGCTTGAGGTCGTGGTGCGTAACGTGGCCGCGGGCTCCCTGTCCAAGCGGCTGGGCATTCAGGAAGGCACGCGCCTGCCGCGCCCGATCATCGAATTCTATTACAAGAACGACGCCCTGAACGACCCGATGGTGAGCGAGGAACACATCACCGCCTTCGGCTGGGCCTGCCCGCATGACATGGAAGACATCGTGGCGCTGAGCATGCGCGTGAACGATTTCCTGTGCGGCCTGTTCATGGGCGTCGGCATCATCCTTGTCGATTTCAAGCTGGAATTCGGGCGCCTGTTCGAGGGCGACAACATGCGCATCGTCCTGGCCGATGAAATCTCGCCCGATAACTGCCGCCTGTGGGACGCCAAGACCAGCGAGAAGATGGACAAGGACCGCTTCCGCAGGGACATGGGCAAGGTTGAGGAAGCATATCAGGAAGTGGCGATGCGCCTGGGTATCCTGCCCGAGGCCACGAATTCCGACATGAAGGGACCGGAGGTAATGCAATGAAGGTGCGCGTGACCGTCATGCTGAAGGAAGGCGTGCTCGACCCGCAGGGCAAGGCGGTGGAACATGCCCTGCATGTGCTGGATTTCGGCAATGTGGGCGAAGTGCGCATTGGCCGCGTGATCGAGCTGGAAGTGGACGAGACCGACCCCGCCCGCGCCCGCGCGCAGGCCGACGCCATGGCGCGCGCGCTGCTGGCCAACCTCGTGATCGAGGATTTCGTGACGGAGGTCGTTGGATGAACCGCGCTGCCCGCCTTCTCGCCCTGGCCGGCGCCATGGCCGTGGCCCTGCCGGTGGCCCAGGCCGCCGCGCAGCGTGTCTCGCGCCTTGATGGCAACAGGCTTGGGGCCATGTGCACCAAGGCCGGTTCCACCGGGCTGTGCGATGCCTATATTTCCGGCATCGCGGATTCCGTGACCCTTGCCCACCTGTTCGAACGCAATGCGGAAAAGGACAGCAGGGATGTCGCCGCCTTCTGCATCGCGCCGTCCGTCGATACGGCGGATATGCGCGGCAAGGTGGTAAGCTGGATGAAGGCGCATCGCGACGGGCTGAACCGCCCCGCAGGCGAGGTCGTCTTTACCGCGCTGCATGACTCCTACCCCTGTGGCGGCGGCAAATGAAGGCGGCGATCGTAGTTTTTCCCGGCACCAACCGCGAACGCGACATGGCGATCGCGCTGCGGGGCGTGACCGGACAGGCCCCGGCCATGGTCTGGCATCGGGATACGGCGCTGCCCGCCGGGCTTGATCTGGTGGTGCTGCCCGGTGGTTTCAGCTATGGCGATTACCTGCGCTGTGGCGCCATGGCCGCGCACGCGCCGATCATGGCCGCCATTCGCGATTTCGCGCATAAGGGCGGCCATATCCTGGGTGTGTGCAACGGCTTCCAGATCCTGACGGAAGCCCAGCTTCTGCCCGGCGCGCTGCTGCGTAACGCGGCGTTGCGCTTCCTGTCGCAGGACTGCTTCCTGCGGGTCGAACGCAATGACACGCCCTTTACCCGCCACTGGGCGCGCGGCGATGTCTTCCGCACCCCCATGGCGCATGGTGATGGCAATTACATCGCCGAGGCCGAGACCATCCGCGCGCTGGAGGATACCGGGCGCGTCGCCTTCCGCTACGTGGCGGAGAACGGGCGGATGGATGCGGGCGATCCCGCGCTCAACCCCAATGGCAGCATGAACGCCATTGCCGGTGTGTTCAGCGAGAACCTGCGCATCTGCGGCATGATGCCCCACCCGGAGGATCTGGTGGATCCGCTGATGGGGGGCGAGGATGGTAAACCCCTGTTTACGGGACTTGTGGAGGCTCTGGTCGGATGAGTGCAAAGTTACCGCGCCCCGTTGACGAGGCACTGGCGCGCGAATTCGGCCTGACAGCGGAAGAATACGGCAACGTCCTGTCGATCATGGGCCGCACGCCCTCGTTCACGGAACTGGGCATCTTTTCGGTCATGTGGTCGGAACACTGCTCGTACAAATCATCCCGCGCCTTTCTGCGCACGCTGCCCACCACCGCCCCATGGGTGATCCATGGCCCCGGCGAGAACGCGGGCGTGGTCGATATCGGGCAGGGGCTGGCCGCCATCTTCAAGATGGAAAGCCATAATCACCCCTCCTTCATCGAGCCCTATCAGGGTGCGGCGACGGGCGTGGGCGGCATCCTGCGCGATGTGTTCACCATGGGCGCGCGCCCCGTCGCCAACCTGAACGCGCTGCGCTTTGGCGACCCCAACAACCCGCAGACCCGCCGCATTGTCGATGGCGTGGTGCGCGGCGTGGGGGGCTACGGCAACTGCGTGGGCGTGCCGACCGTGGGCGGCGAGATCAACTTCCACCCCGCCTATGACGGCAACCCGCTGGTCAACGCCATGACCGTGGGCGTCGCGCGGCAGGACCGCATCTTCCTTTCGGCGGCGGCGGGAGTTGGCAACCCGGTCATTTACGTGGGGTCGAAGACCGGGCGTGACGGAATCCATGGGGCCACCATGTCCTCATCGGAATTTGATGAAGACGCGCTGGCCAAGCGCCCGACCGTGCAGGTGGGCGACCCCTTTGTCGAGAAACTGCTGATCGAGGCGTGCCTCGAACTGATGGCGACCGATGCGATCGTGGCCATTCAGGACATGGGTGCTGCGGGCCTGACCTCATCCGCCGTTGAAATGGCGGGCAAGGGCGGGGTGGGCATCGACCTCGATCTTGACAACGTGCCCCAGCGCGAACGCGGCATGAGCGCGTATGAGATGATGCTGTCCGAAAGTCAGGAACGCATGCTGATCGTGCTGCGCCCGGACCGCACGGAACAGGCGCGCGCCATTTTTGACAAATGGGAACTGGATTTTGCCGTCATCGGCCACCTGACCGATACCGGCAATATCGTGATCCGCCACAAGGGCGCGGTCGAGGCGGAGATCCCGCTCGCCCCGCTGGCCGACCAGGCCCCGGTCTATCACCGCCCGACCGCACCCGCGCAGCCACCATTGCCGCTGGAGCCGATCATCGACCCGGTGGGCACCGAGCAGGCGCTTATGCGGCTGATCGGTTGCCCGGATCTCGCCTCACGCGCATGGGTGTACAACCAGTATGACAGCACGGTCGGTGGCCAGACGGTCCGCCGCCCCGGCGCCGCCGATGCCGCCATCGTCAAGGTGGAGGATACGGATCTCGGCCTCGCGCTGACCACGGACTGCACGCCGCGCTACTGCCGCGCCAATGCGAAGCTGGGCGGCGCCCAGGCCGTGGCGGAAGCCTGGCGCAACATTACCGCAACCGGCGCGCGCCCGCTGGCGGTGACGGATAACCTCAACTTCGGCTCCCCCGAAAAGCCCGAGGTGATGGGCCAGTTCGTCGATGCCATCGCGGGGATGGGCGAAGCCTGCCGCGCGCTCGACTTCCCGGTCGTGAGCGGGAATGTCTCGCTTTATAACGAGACGCGCATGCCCGATGGCACCTCGCAGTCCATCCTGCCCACCCCCGCCATTGGCGGCCTGGGCGTGCTGGAGGATGTGCGTCTGGCGGTCGGTCTGGAAATGCCCGATGGCTGCGACATCATGCTGCTGGGCGAGACGAAGGGCCAGCTTGGCCAGTCCATCTGGCTGCGTGAAATCCTGGGCAGCCAGGATGGCGATCCGCCCACGCTCGACCTTGCGGCGGAGCGGCGCAATGGCGATTTCGTACGCGAGCTGATCGGCAGCGGCACCATTGTCGCGTGTCATGACGTGGCCGATGGCGGGGTTCTGGTCGCGGTGGCCGAAATGGTCATGGCGGGACAGGCGGGCTGCGTGCTGGACAGCCCGCAGTCAGGCATGCGGCCCGAGGCGTTCTGGTTTGGTGAGGACCAGTCCCGCTACATCGTGGCGGTGCGTGATGGCACGGCCCTTGCGGGCATGGCTGAACGGGCCGGTGTACCCTGTCGCAGGCTGGGCCGGTCAGGGGGGCAGGGTTTGACATTGCCCAACGGGTCTACAATATCCAAGGAACGTCTGGTCGCAGTGCATTCCGAATTCTTTCCGCGACTGATGGACCGATAGGCAGGAGCTTGAAGCCAGATGGCAATGACGGCACAGGAAATCGAAACCTACATCCGCGAATCTCTGCCGGATGCGAAGATCACGATCGAGGATCTGGCAGGTGACGGGGATCATTACGCATGCAGCGTGGTGAGCGAGGCTTTTCGTGGCCTGTCGCGCGTGCGGCAGCATCAGATGGTTTATGATGCGCTACAGGGGCACATGGGCGGCAAGCTCCATGCACTGGCGCTACAGACGCAGACCCCCGAGCAGGTCTGAACGGATTTTCCCTTATTTCCAACGCAGGAAACACACTCATGGCTGAAACAATCGCACAGCGCATCCAGACGCAGATCGATACCACCCCCGTCATGCTTTACATGAAGGGTGACGCCAACTTCCCGCAGTGCGGTTTCTCCGCGCGCGTGGTGGAAGTGCTCAAGCACATGGGCGTGCCGTTCAAGACCGCGAACGTGCTGGAAGATGCCGAACTCCGTCAGGGGATCAAGGATTTCTCCAACTGGCCGACCGTGCCGCAGCTTTACATCAAGGGCGAGTTCATTGGCGGCTGCGATATCGTGACGGAAATGTACCAGACCGGTGAGCTGGAAAAGCTGCTGACCGAAAAGGGCATCGCCACCGCCGCCGCCTGATCGGGCGGCGCCGCAGGGCAGGTTAACGGGCGGGCGGGGCAGGAATGTCCCGCCCGCTTGCATTTTGGGCACAACATCCCTTGCGCGGTTGCCGTTCTTTCGCCTAGCTTCCTCATGGTTCAGGAATCATGGGGGGGATGCGGATGCGATACGGTGACTTGCGTTTTGCTACAATGCTGCTGCTTGGCGCAGGTCTGATCGGAAGCATCTCAACCCCGGCCCATGCCCGGACCCATCCCGTGACCGAGAGCGAGGCCGACCGCCTGACCCTGGGCGCGCTGATCGCGCCACCGCCGCCGGTGCGCCATGTGGCCTATCACCACGGCAGCGGCCACGCGCCCGTCGTGCTGGCGGCCCATCATGGAACCCCCGCCCATACGCGACGGACGATGGTGCACACCATCGTCTATCACCCGCATGGCGCGGCTACCCACCATACGCATACCGCGCCCGTCCGGCATCGTACCTGAGGTTCAGAACTGCCTGAAGGCGTCGGGTATCCATTCGATGGCATTGCCGGGCAGCACGGCGCAGACATCAAAGCGGATGCTGTCATAAACCCAGTCCGGGTTGGTCGCGCACAGGTGCCGCGCGGCATTCATGATGCGGCTGATCTGTGATGGACGGATCGCCTCGCCCACCCCCAGAAGCGAGGGGCGGGCCTTGACCTCCACGAACACCAGACAGCCCCCGTGCAGCGCCACCAGATCTACTTCCCCCCAGCGCGTGCGGGCGCGGTGCAGCAGGACCTGCCAGCCCCGTGCCCGCAGATGGGCAATCGCGGCGTGTTCGGCGGCCAGCCCGTCACTGAAGGCCCGCCTGCCACGCCGTTGCCGGCGCGATGGAATCCTCACGTCATCTTTGGTCAAGGTGCCTCCCCTGGCGGGATGTTGCTGTGTAAAATACGCCTGCTGGAATATAGAAAGGCGGAGAAATGATTTCCTGGCCGGGTAAACGGCGCCTGTCCCGGGTAGGATATGTGGCATGATCTTCCATACCTTCACCATATGGGATTTTTCCCTGCTGCTGGTGCGGCTGTGCATCATTGCTGTCGTCATGGTGCGTGTCCTGCTGACCAAGCGCGATGTCGGGGCCTCGATCGGGTGGATCGGCGTGACCGTGCTGATGCCGCTGACCGGGGGCATCCTGTATTCCATGTTCGGCATCAACCGCGTGCACCGGCGCGCGCGGCGTATGGTGGGGCAGCACCCATGGCGCAGCCGCACCATGTCGTCCCACTGGCGCAGGGAGGAGGAAGGGGATTTCGCCCCGCTGGCCTCCATGGTGAGCAAGCTGACCAGCCGGCCCCTGCTCAGCGGCAATTCCGTCATTCCCATGCATGATGGCGATACGGTCTATCCCCGCATGCTCGACGCCATAAACGGCGCGCAGCACAGCGTATTGATGTGTTCCTACATCTTCCGCGCCGACAGTATCGGCCAGCAGTTCTGTGCCGCCCTTATCGCCGCGCATAAACGTGGCGCGCAGGTGCGCGTGCTGGTGGATGGCGTGGGGTCGGGCTATTTCAACTGCGGGGTAGGGCGCATCCTCCGTCGCGCCGGTGTGCCGATCGGGCGGTTCATGCATTCCATGCTGCCGTGGCGCATGCCGTTCATCAACATGCGCGACCACAAGAAAATACTGGTGGTGGACGGGCGCATCGGCTTCATGGGCGGCCTGAACATAGGGGAGGAGAATATCGCGGCCTCCCACCCCCGGCATCTGGTGTCGGACACGCATTTCGAACTTCAGGGGCCGGTCGTCCACCAGTTGAGCGAGGCTTTCGCACGGGACTGGGCCTTCACACGCGGTGAGGAACTGAAGGCCGACATTTTCTTCCCCTCCCAGGTCGGCAACGGGTCGATCCTGAGCCGTATCGTGACGGCGGGGCCGGATCTGGATCTGGAAAAGATCGAATATACGATGCTCCAGGCCTTTACGCTGGCGCGCCACAGCATCCGGATCATGACG
Source organism: Komagataeibacter sp. FNDCR2 (assembly GCF_021295395.1). Classification (NCBI taxonomy): domain Bacteria; kingdom Pseudomonadati; phylum Pseudomonadota; class Alphaproteobacteria; order Acetobacterales; family Acetobacteraceae; genus Komagataeibacter; species Komagataeibacter sp. FNDCR2. Next base: position 852,917 of record NZ_JAIWOU010000001.1, on the reverse strand, counting down.
CCATATTTCCTGCCTGATGACAGGTTCCTGACCGAACTGGCGCTGGCGTCGCTGCGGGGGATCGAGGTGGATATCGTGGTGCCATGGCATAGCAACCACACGCTGCTGGACTGGGCGCGTGCGGCCAACCTGCCGCGCTTTCTGGACTCCGGGTGCCGGATATGGCTGGCGCGACCGCCGTTCAACCATTCCAAGCTCATGGTGGTGGACCGGCACTGGTCCTTCGTGGGCAGTTCGAATCTGGACGTGCGCAGCCTGCGCCTGAATTTCGAGATCAATCTCGAATCCTATGACGATACGCTGGCCACCTCGATTGACGCCTTCATCGCCATGCACCGCCATGTGCGCCTGACGCATCATGATCTGGACCGGCGGTCCTTCCCACGCAAGCTGCGTGATGCCGCCGCCCGGCTTCTGCTGCCTTACCTGTAGGCCCGGCCGCCAGAGGGCTTGAGCAGCACCGATATGGGGCGGTGGTCGGAAGCATAGTTCTCGATCACACGGCGCTCAAGGCATGTCAGGCCCCGCACCAGACAGCGATCAAGGCGGATGGGCAGCATGTCGGCCATGCGGTGGGTGGGCGCGCGTGGTCCCACATCGTGAAAATGCCGGATCAGGGCGGGACCGACCTGGTTGAAATCCCCCAGTATCGCGGCCTGCTGCGGCAGGATCTGGACCACGCGGCGCAACTGCCGGCGGTTGAGCAACTGCCCGTGCGAGAGATGGACATTCGCCACCACAAGGGACCGGCATTCCACAATCTGCGCCACCCGGCGGATCAGCGTGCCCGCGGGCAGGGTACAGGTCAGCGGGGGGCGGTGATAGGGCCACGGGCTCCAGCATGCCAGCCCATGGATGCGGCCGGGCAGGGGGGAACGCGCGTAATGACCGCCGATCAGCGTGGGCAGGGTGTCGATATCCACCGTTGCTTCCTGCATCAGCAGCAGGTCGGGCCGTTCGGTGCGGATCAGGTCGATGACATCGCGCACCGTAGCCCCGATACGGCGCAGCAGGTTCCAGCTTACGACCTTGAGAGCCCCCCCGTCGCGTTCGGGCGGGGCGAGATCCATCTGCGGCGGCATGCCCTGCCGGGGGTGGATGGAGGGCAAGCGGAGATAGGGGCGGGGCAGGGTCATGGTTCGATAAATGGCTCGCGCATTTCGTCAGGCAAGGGGGCGAGGGCATGGGGGTCACCCGCCGCGAATTCGGCCGTAAGCGTATAGCCCACCCCGATCAGGACGGGACCAAGGAAAATGCCCAGCCCCCCGAATGTCAGCACCCCGCCCAGCACGCCCAGCACCGTCAGCAGGTAGGGCATCTGGGCCCCGCGGGCGATGAACATGGGGCGGATCACATGGTCCGCGCCGGAAATGATGATCGTGCCATAAAGCAGCAGGAAGATGCCCCAGCCGGGGTGGTGGGTCAGCAGCAGGAACACGGCGGCGGGAATCCAGATCAGCGGCGCGCCGATGGGCAGCACCGCGATGAACGCCGTGATCGCCCCCAGCAGCACGGGGCTTGAAATCCCCGCGATGGCGAAGCCGATGCCGGTCAGGATCCCCTGTATGATGGCGGTGCCCAGAATGCCGTACACCGTGCCACGGATGGTGCGGCCCACAATGCCCAGTATCCGGTCGGCATAGACTCCGGCAATGCGGCGCACCACGGCCACGAAGGTATTGCCCAGCGCGTCACCGCCCAGCCAGAAAAAGAAGGAGATGAACAGCGCCATGGCCAGATGCGCCATGCCGCTTGCCATCTGCATCATCGCGCTGAGCGCGGATTGCCCGATCCGCCCGGCATAGGGGCGGATCGCCTCGTCTATGCTGCCCACATCGGCCGACCATTTCTGCCATTTATCCACGATTTCGGGGCCAAAATGCGGAATATGCGCAACCCGCGCGGGCAGGGGCGGCAGGTGCAGCGCGCCCACCGTATCGACAACATACTGCAAGGTGGCCGGCACATCGGCAATGCTGCTCGACACCACGATGACCAGCGGCACCACGAGCACCAGCGCGCACAGCAGCGTCATGACCAGCGCGGCGGGCAGCAGGGACATGCTGGCGCGCAGCCGCACGAAGACCGGCCATGTGGAAAAGGTCAGGATCGCGGCCCATAACAGCGCGCTGATAAAGGGATACAGGATCAGGACGCAGCCGAATGCGATCCCCCCCAGCATCAAGCCCATCATGATACGTTCGACCATATGGCTGACGTACCCCCTCCCACGCGGAAACAAAAGACAAATGTTCAGGACTTTTGTTCCCGCGCGCTATGCTGCACCCTATGGCGCACAGACAGTTCCTACAGACCGGGAGAAGGTATGCATCCGCTGATCTCAGCCAGTGATCTGGCCCGCGCCATGCAACACGATAACATCCTCGTGCTGGATGCCAGCATGGCGCTGCCCGGCCAGAGCTTCGACCCGCAGCAGCGCTTCGCCAACGCGCATATCGCGAATGCGGTGCGCTTTGACATCGACACGTTTTCCGACCCGGACTCGCTTCTGCCCCACACGATACCGGGGCAGGCCCGCTTCGCACGGCTGGCCAGCGAGCGCGGCATGGCCAATGACCGGCGCATTGTGTTCTACGATCAGGACGGCATGGCCTGTGCGGCGCGCGGGTGGTGGCTCACCAGCCTGTTCGGTCACGGGCAGGTGCAGGTGCTCGATGGCGGCCTGCCCGCATGGAAACGCGCGGGCCTGCCGCTGGAAACCGGGCCGGACCTGCCCGCCCCGGCGCCTTTCGTCAGCCGCCCGAGCTACAGCCGCCTGCGGGGGCAGGGTGACGTGCTGGCCATCGTGCAGGGGCACATGGCGGGGCTGATCCTGGATGCGCGCAGCCGCAACCGCTTTGAAGGCCGCGATCCCGAACCCCGCCCGGGCCTGCGCTCGGGTCACATGCCGGGCGCGCGCAGCCTGCCCTATACCGAACTGCTTGATGACAACGGCCGCTTCCTGCCCGCCGATACGCTGAAGGATATGTTCACCGCCCTTGGGGTGAATGGCACCACCGCCGTCACCTGCTCATGCGGCAGCGGCATGACAGCCTGCGTGATCGCGCTGGGGCTGGCGAGTGTGGGTATGGGAGCCGGGGCCGCCGCCGTTTATGACGGTTCATGGGCTGAATGGGCGTCCACGCCGGGTTCGCCCATCGTGACCGGCGCATAGGAACGGACGACAGACATGACCAATCCCGTGGCGGAAGTGCCCGAGGCCCTGATGGAAAGCGTGGTGCGCGGCTGGCGCGACCTGTCCACCCGGCTTGTCCAGATCGGACGCGACAGGCCGGAAGGCGGGGCGGGCATTTTCGTCAACCCGCCGGTTACCCGTGGCTCCACCGTGCTGTTTTCCAGCCTTGAGGCGATGGATGCCGCCGGCCAGCGCCGGTATGATGATGAACTGATCTATGGCGCCATGGGCACGCCGGTGCAGCACCGGCTGGAACAGGCCATTGCCGAAATCGATGGCGGCAGATACGCGCAGATCGTGCCATCGGGGCTGGCGGGTTGCGCGTTGCCGTTCCTGGCCTATGTCAGCGCGGGCGATCACTGCCTGCTGTCCGATTCCGTGTACGGCCCCACCCGCCGCTTCGCGGACAGGGTGCTGCGCCGTTTCGGGGTGGAGGTGACCTATTTCCCCCCGCTGGCGGATGAAGATGACCTGCGTACGCTGGTCCGCCCCACGACCCGCGTCATTTATGCCGAAAGCCCCGGCAGCCATTCGTTCGAGGTGCAGGACATCCCCATGCTGGGCCGCCTTGCCGCCAGCATCGGCGCGCGCCTGATCGTGGACAATACATGGGGGATCGGCCTGTTCGATCCCTTTGCCGCGGGGGCGCATGTATCGGTGCAAGCGCTGACGAAATACCCGGCCGGCCATTCGGATACGATTATCGGCGCGGTGAGCGTCGCGTCGGAACAGGACTGGCGGCTGCTGCGTGACACCGCCATCCAGACGGGCCAGACGGCCGGGCCGGATGACTGCTGGCTGACCCTGCGCGGTCTGCACACCATGGGCGTGCGGCAGGAGCGGCAGGCGGCGACGGCCATCGCCGTGGCGATGTGGCTGCGCGACCGGCCCGAGGTGCGCCGCGTGCTGCATCCCGCACTTCCGTCCTGCCCGGGGCATGAAAACTGGAAGCGTGATTTCCGCGGCGCGTCGTCACTGTTCGGGGTCGTGTTCGATCCCGCCTTTGACGAGACGGACATGGCCGCGATGATCGACAGCCTGACCCTGTTCGGTATCGGGGCGTCGTGGGGGGGGTATGAAAGCCTTGTGCTGCCCACAACGGGCAGTATCTCGCGCTCATGCGCCTCGGTCACGCAGGGCGGGCCTGCCTGCCGCTTTCACATCGGGCTGGAATCGGGCGAAAGCCTGGTGGCCGACCTGGAGCGCGGGCTTGGGCGTATGGCTGCCGCCCGTGGCGGGCGTGCCGGAACCTGACGTAGATCAAGGCCGCCCATGGGCGGGAATGGGACACGTTATGTTGAAGAGATACCCGGCCCCCGGTTCCCCATGGCGGGGCGCCCGGGCGGGCGGGGGACGATGGCCCTGTTGCAGGGCCATGATATTGGAACTGAAGGTGCAAGATGGCTGGAAAGATGAAGGCGGCGGTGGTGCGGGAATTCGGCAAGCCGCTGACGATTGAGGAACTCGATATTCCGCAGATCAGGCCGAACCAGATTCTGGTCAAGGTCGATGCCTGCGGCGTATGCCATACCGACCTGCACGCCGCGCGCGGTGACTGGCCCACCAAGCCCAACCCGCCCTTTATCCCAGGGCATGAGGGGATCGGCCACGTGGTCGAGGTCGGTTCCAATGTCAGTTGGGTCAAGACGGGCGATGTGGTGGGCGTGCCGTGGCTGTATTCCGCCTGCGGGCATTGCGAACACTGCCTGGGTGGGTGGGAGACGCTCTGCGCAGAGCAGGAGGATACCGGCTATTCCGTGAACGGCTGCTTTGCCGAATATGTGGTGGCCGACCCGAACTATGTCGCGCACCTGCCCAAGGATATCGACCCCATCCGCACGGCCCCGGTGCTGTGCGCGGGGCTTACGGTGTACAAGGGCCTCAAGATGACCGATACGCGCGCGGGGGAATGGGTCGCCATTTCGGGCGCGGGCGGGCTGGGGCAGATGGCCATCCAGTATGCCGTGGCCATGGGGCTGAACGTGGCCGCCGTTGACATCAGTGAGGAAAAACTGGCCGAAGCCCGCAAGCTGGGCGCGCGCGTGACCGTGAATGCGCTGAAGGACGATCCCGTCGCCTACATCCAGAAGCAGACCGGCGGCACGCATGGCGTGCTGGTCACCGCTGTTTCCGACAAGGCGTTCAGCCAGGCCATCGGCTATGCGCGCCGTGGCGGGACCGTGGTGCTCAACGGCCTGCCGCCGGGTGACTTCCCGCTGTCGATCTTTGATATGGTGATGAACGGCACCACCGTGCGCGGGTCGATTGTCGGCACCCGGCTCGACATGATCGAGGCGCTGTCCTTTTTCACCGATGGCAAGGTCTCGACCGTGGTCAGCACCGACAGGCTGGAAAACATCAACACCATTTTCGACAATCTTGAGCATGGCCGCGTGCAGGGGCGTGTCGTTCTCGACTTCCGCAACGGGGCCTGAGGCAACCCTAACCCCTTTATGGCGTTCTGTTTTACAGGTATGGCATGGCGGCCTGTCCGCCATGCCGGTGTCATGAACGAAGGACGGGTACGGATATCATGAAAAAAACGGTGATTCTGGCGGGGCTATGTGCGGTCGGTCTGAACATGGCGATGCTGACACCGGTTATGGCCGATACATGTGACGGTGTAACCGACCATGCGGAATGCGAGGTACGCCTCAAGGCCCATGAAACCGGGCGCGCCACCAGTGAAAAAGCCCATGAGGCCGGCGAAAAGACCGATCAGGCCGCCGGAAGCGCCAAGAACTGGGGCAATAAAACCGGCAGGAAGCTGGATAAATGGGGCCACGAGACAAAAGGCGACATGAGCCAGTTCTTTACCGGCCACCGCTAAGATGCTTTTTGAAGATAACTGATTGATAAAAGCCAATAAAAATTTTTGGAAAAAGCTTTTCCAACAAACGGCCTTTAATTTGCACAGGTTCACATATGAAAAAAGGGAGGCACGACATGTGCCTCCCTTTTTTCATGTCATTCCCGAAGTGGGTCAGGAATGATGGTGATCCGCTGATTCATGTTCGCGCCAGCCACCTTCGATCGCGTGCAGGAAGGTCTTGAAATGCTTCTTCACCTCATCGGGGGAGGCCTTTTCCATGACATCCTTTTTCGCGGCGGTCAGGATCGCCGCGGCGTGGATGAGGGCGGCGTGGATGGTGTCGTTGGGTTCGCGGCTCATGTCATGATCTCCTGATTGCGTCCGTGCGCCACGATGGAAGATGCACCCTGTCATGACAACCGGGTGGCCTGCATGCCTGCCGCTCCCTCATCGCCCTTGATTTTGGACCGGCGTGGTACGGGGTGCCCGCCGCCTCAGGGCACCGACCGGACGGAGGACGCCCCCATGGCCCGTGCGAAGCACGCGGTCAGCATGCTGTGCGGGTCCGGGTTGATCCCGACGAATATGATGTCCTTGCGCACATAAAGCAGCTTGTGCCGTGGTCCCATGGTCACGCGCGGCAGCACCACGGGCTGGTCCCGCGCCACCTGCGCGCGCGTGCTGGCCACCCAGTCATGGCTTATGCGGGCCAGGCGGGTCAGGTCGGGAATGACAATAGCCAGATGCATGGCGGTCAGCCCCACGCAGGAAACGCCCAGCACCGCCCGGAAGGCCGGGTTCAGCGGGCACATGAACAGCAGGCAGGTCAGATAGCAGGCAAGCAGCACGCTGGCCGGATAGGAAACCCGCGCCGCCATTGCCGCGCGGGGGAACATGAGCAGGAATGTCATGTAAACCAGGGCCAGGGCCGCGAACACCCAGCCATGGCCCGCCCGCAGGCGGCGCGGTAGGGAAAGCTGCCGCCTGCCCATGAACAGGCCCGTTCCGATCACCAGCACGAAGGGAATCCAGAACGGGTCGAACAGGCTGCCCATATTGCCCAGCAGGCCATCCAGCCGGTCGGGCAGGGGGCTGGGGGGCAGGGTGCGCATGCGTACATAATTGCCCGGCGCCAGCCCCAGTACCAGCGTGCCCGCGCCATGGCTGCACAGCAGCGCCCATGGAACCGGGCGGGCGTGCTTCCATGCTAGTACGCAGTTTCCCAGCAGTACCAGCGTGAGCAGCGCGGAAAGCGGCTCAAGAAACGTGGCGATCAGGAAAACAGCGGTATATTGCGCCGCATTCATACGCGTGCGCTGTGCGAGGATGCGCGCCAGTATCCACATCTCCCCCGCCATGGGCCACAGATAGCCAATGGCGCCGGTTTTCCATAGTGCGACCTCGCCAATCGTGCGCGGCAGCCACCACAGCATGAGAAACACCAGCAGGCACTGCGCCAGCCCATCGCCTGCCCTGGGGGCCGGGGCGCCGCCCACGGCGTCGCGGCACATATGCACCACCACATGCACCATGAAGACGAAGACCGCCGTGTTCACCACAGCGAAGGCGATCAGGGAGCCGTAATGATGCAGGTCGAGAAACAGGAAGGTGATGAGCGTGGTGAACCACCGCCCGGTCCAGAAATTATAATTGCCCCATACGATGCGCACGATGGTGCCGATATGGGGCGGCATGGTCCGGCAGTAATCATCCGCCCAGAGCGGGGTGATCAGGTTGGCCCACAGCAGGAAAACCGAACACAGCGCCAGGCCCGGCCATTCTCCCGGCATGAAGCGGGGGATGATACGCGCGGGTGGTTTCATGGAATGCACAAGCCCCTTCCGGTCCGGTTCACGCCATACCATGCCCGCGCCCCTACGGAAAATAATGCGTCCCCATCCGTCCGGTGGCGGGGTTGTGTCATGGATGGGAGGTTGTAGCATCGTCTATGGCATAAGCCTGACCGGACGGACCGGCCCGACATGGCGCCGCAGACCAGGGGATTAGAGTAACGTGTTACAGCCTGCGACTTCATCCGCCTCCCTTAAGGATGCCCCCGCCAGCGCGACCGCCCCGGCCGGCCGGAACGCCCAGGTGGTCCGTGCGGCCCTGACCACAGCCGCCGCCGGCCTGCTGGTCGGGCTGGATACGGGCCTGATCGCCGAGGCCCTGGGCTTTATCGGCCGTGATTTCCATGCCTCGCCACGCATGCAGGAATGGATCGTGTCGGTGCTGATGATCGGCGCGCTGCTCGGTTCGCTGGGGGCGGGGGTGTTCTCGCGCCGTTTCGGGCGCAAGCTGACACTGGGCACCGCGACGTTGCTGATCGCGGTGGGGGCGCTGCTATGCGCCACCGCCGGGTTGATCGAACAGATCCTGCTGGGGCGGTTCCTGATCGGCATGGCCATTGGCATCTGCACCTTCACCGCCCCGCTTTACATTTCCGAACTGACCACGGGCATGATGCGGGGCACCATGGTGTCCACCTTCTCCATGCTCCAGTCCGCCGGGATCCTGCTTGGTTATCTGGCAGGGGGAATTTTTTCGGGTGGCGGGCACTGGCGGCTTATGGTGGGGTTGCCGGTCATTCCGGCGGCGCTGCTATGCGTGGGGTGCCTGTTCCTGCCCGCCAGCCCGTCATGGCTGGCGGCGCGCGGCCGGTTTGAGGAGGCGCGCCGGGTGCTGCGCAGCCTGCGTGGCGATGAGGCGGTGGCGGACAGGGAACTGGACAATATCCGTCACGAACTGGGGGAGGGGCATCCTGTCGGCGGGTTTGCCCTGCTGCGGCGTAAGCCGTATTTCCGCCGCTCCGTCGCGCTGGGTATCGGGCTGCAGGTCATGCAGCAGCTTACCGGCATCAATGTGGTCCTGTATTACGCGCCAAAGATCCTGGAGGGGGCGCATTTCGGCACCTCCGCCGCCGCGTGGGCGACCGTGCTGGTGGGGGTTATCAATGCCGTGATCGGTGTTGTCGCCGTTTACATGGTCTCACGCTGGGGGCGCAGGCCGCTGCTGGCGGCAAGCTGCATCATCATGGCGGCGGCGCTGGCCGTGGCGGCGGTGATCGAGGGCATGCACCTTCAGGGGCTGGGGGCTACATCTTCCCTTATGGTGGCGCTGCTGGTGTTCGTGGCGGGGTTCGGCATTGGCGCGGGCCCGCTGGTATGGACGCTGTGTTCGGAAATACAGCCGATCGAGGGCCGTGATTTTGGCGTTGCCTGCTCCACGCTGGCCAACTGGGGCATGGACTGGGGGGTGAGCAACACATTCCTCAGTATCGTGGCGGTGGCTGGCGCGGGCTGGACATTCGCGGGGTTCAGCGCGCTCAATATCCTGTTCATGCTGTTTACCGTGCTGCTGGTGCCCGAGACGCGTAATGTCCCGCTCGAAGTGATCGAACAGCATCTTGAGGCCGGACGCCCGCTGCGTGAAATCGGCCGCTGACTGACTCAGCCCCGGCCGGACAGGCCGGGGCCGCAATGCAGCAGCATGCTGCCTACGGCCGCCATGTGCGTGCCCGCGCCCAGCACCACCATGACGTGCCATAATGCGTTGGAAAAGGGCATGTTCTCACGCATGTAGAACACCACCCCGATGCAGTAGAAGACCAGCCCCAGCACCAGCAGGAAAAAGGCCGGGGAAGGCAGCATCCAGACCCGTGGATCGGGGCAGAGGAAGAACACCCACGCCACGCACAGATAGGGCACCACATGGAACCGGCGCGACCATGTGAAAAAGCACATCTTGGCCGTGACCCCGATCAGCGCCATGGCCCAGAGCAGGCCGCAGAACCACAGGCTGGCCACGCCGTGTCCCCCCAGCAGGATGAACGGGGTATAGGTGGCGGCAATGGCGATGAAGATGACGGACTGGTCGATCCGCTGCAACCCGCCCTTGAGCCGGGAAGGCGGGCAGAAATTATAGGCGGCCGAGGACAGGCATGTCGCCAGGATACCGCCGCAGTACAGCGCCGTTACCCCCGCTTCCAGCGCGGAATGCGACCGCATGGCCGTATGGAGCAGCCAGAGCATTCCGTACCCCAGCCCCACAACCCCCACCACATGCACCAGCAGGTCGGTCGCCCGTTCGGGCACGGAGTAGATGGGGAAACGTGTGCGGATAGTCATGCCGACCGGAATACCCCTTATTTTTCCTTCGGTCCGGTCCTGTATCATGAATAAGTCTGTTTCCTTATATGTAAAAAAGCCCCGTTTCCCCGGCCCCTGTCCATGCGGCCCGCAGTCCGTTATGACATCGGGACCGCAAACGCTGCGTCGCGAATGGAAACGGGGGGAACATGCGGGGGGTCTGGCCGTGTATATGGGTTCTGGCTGCGGTGGCAGGGGGGCATTTCCTGCTGGGCGTGAGCCTTGCGCCATGGCATGTCATCGGCCTGGGGCTGGCCGGAATTGCCGGGTTCCTGGCCGCATGGGGCGTGTTTCTGGGCGGCGTCATGCTGCTGGCCTTTATTGGCGGCCTGCTGGAACGCACGGGTAGCAAGATGCGGTGGTAAGACCGCGCCCATGGCCCCGGCCGGGTAATGGGCGCGTGTCTTTCCACCCGGAACGGGGGTTGCCCCCTGTCCCACGGCCCTTGGGGATCAGCGGGCCGTGCGTTCGCCCTTTACATGGGCGCACAGGGCCTGGATTTCGGCGGCGGTGACACCTTCGGGGTTGTGCTGGGCCTTTTTGGCAATCTCATGCTCGCGCTCGGATGCATGGCCATGTTCGCCAGCCACGTGCACGGCCAGCGCAATGACTTCTTCCTTTTGCAGGAGCTTGGGCTCTTTCAGCCCCTTGTCGGCCAGCCTGTGCAGGTGTTCGCGGGCGGCGGCGGTGGGTTTGTCGGTCATGGTGGGGCAATCCTGTCCTTGGTGGAACGCAAAATGCGCGCCATCGTGTTATAACGTATAGGAGCGCACGAAAACCGATAGGGATGCACGGCGCCAGGGCATATTTCACATATCTGCTCCGGTCCCATCCCGTATTACGGACAGGTTTACGGAAAAAAAGACATGCACGACCCCACCCAGTCCAGTCCCGATAGCGCCCAGGTCCGGCTTGCCCCCACCATGGCGCTGACAGCCGCGCAATCACGGCTGAAGGACGAGGTGCTGGCATTCTGCCGTGCCCATCGGGCCGACGGGCATGCCCTGTTCATTATCGAAGGTGATGCGGGCACCGGCAAAAGCCTGCTGCTCAATACGCTGTTCACCGCCATCCAGCACGCCGCGCGCGGGGACGATCCGCATGATCCCCTGCATGGCAGCCAGAACCGGGTGCTGGTGAACCACCCTGAAATGATCAAGCTGTATCGCAACATTGCCCAGGACCAGCCCGGCCTGCGCAAGAAGGATTTTGAACGCCCGACAACCTTCATCAACCAGATGGCTGGCACGGGCCGGCGCGCCGATATCGTGCTGGTGGATGAGGCGCACCTGCTGCTGACCCGCAGCGACCCCTATAACCGCTTCCGGCAGGACAACCAGCTGGCGGAAATCATCCGCCATGCCCATGTGGTCGTGATCGTGTTCGATGCCCGGCAGGTACTCAAATTCAAAAGCCTGTGGGATGACGCGACACTGGCCCGGCTGGTCGCGGGGTATCCGGTCGTGACCCGCAGGCTGGACCAGCAGTTCCGCATGCACGCCCATGCGGATGTCATGGCGTGGATACGCGCCCTGCGCGATGGATGCCTGCGCCCGCTACCCGCGCCGCAGTCCTTCGATTTCCGCATTTATGATGATGCGCGGACTATGTACGACGCCATAAGGCAGCGTGATGCGCAATACGGCATGTGCCGGATGCTGGCGACCTATGACTATCCCTATACCCTGAACGGGCAGGACCACTTCATTACGGAGGGGCGCTTTCACCTGCGCTGGGATCGCGCCATGCCACAGGCGCGGCTGCCGTGGGCCGAGCGGGCGGATACGATTGATGAGGTGGGATCGGTTTACACCATTCAGGGGTTCGACCTGAATTATGCCGGTGTCATCCTGGGGCCATCCGTCACCTATGACCCCGCTACGGACCGTATCGTGATTGATCCCGCGCGGTATGAGGACCGGGCCGCCTTCACCGGGCGTGACGGTGTGGACAACCCGCCGGCGGTGATGGCGCGGATTATCCTCAATTCCATCAATGTTCTCATGACCCGTGGCGTCCGGGGGCTGTATATCTACGCCAGCGATGCCAGGCTGCGGGCCCGCCTGGCGGTATTGTGGAAGGCGCGGCAGGCAGCACGCCCGGTGCTGGCCGCCGCGTCATAGCGGCGTCTCAGCCCTGCTGGCCGATCCGCTTCAGATAGGGCAGGATTTCAGGCCCGGATTCAATGGCGTGGCCCAGAACGGTCTCGACCAGCGTGGCGAGGCGAGGGGCGTCGAGACCCGCCAGCGTCACGCTCAGGTCATGTTTTTCCTGATCGGAGAGTTCGGGTGCCTGGATGATGCGCCGCTCCACGGCGGCCTTCATGGCGTCGGTGGTGAAGGGCAGGTCGATAATCTGGTCTATGGTCATGGCCGTATTCCCGCTTGGATGGTGATAGGCCATCGTACGGGCTGCGGGTATCGGGGCAACCACCCTGCGCGCGATGCGGTTATGCATCGGGCATTACGGGTGGTCCGTGGGGGGCTAGTCCTGTTCCGCCTGTTCCATCGCGGCCATGCGATGCAGGCGCGCCGTTTGGGAAAAACCGCGCATTTCCTGCACGATACCCCGGCGCTCCAGCCGACGCAGGCCGGTGGCCTGGCCGATTTCCTGTTTAAGCTGGCCCAGTACCACGTTGGTGCGACCACGAAGCAGTATCTTGAAACGATCCATGTCACATTCCCTGAAAGGATGAGAAGGAACACGTCTTCCTGTGCATGTCAGACAGCAGCATAATGCATGGTGAAACGCAACAGTTAATACGCTCCCGGATCGTTATGGGGGCGGGCTGTCATGGCCGTGTGGTTTTCCGCGCTGGTGGGATGCATCAGGTTGGCCTGGGTGTGAATGGGGCGAATATTCCGCTTATATTCTTATGTTTATTTGTTATAAATGTTATAAACTCAGGCATATTTCAAATATAATAGATAAACAAATAGTATGCGCTTATATTTTATATTCATTTATGGTGGGATGTACTTGATTTCCATCATGGTTGTATGGGCCTGCGTGCAGGACGCTCCCGTGTATCGAAACGGCCCACGGGTCCGTTCTGATATAAGAGGACCGTATTCATCATGCCCAAAAACGTCGTAAATCCTGAATTCCTGCCGATTCTGGAAAAGATGCCTTCATTTGACGGACTGTCGGAGCGTTCCCTGCCCGAAGTGCGTGAAATCTTCCTGACGTCCGTGCGCCTGATCGAGGGGCGGCCGCTGCCCGACGTTGAAACGCAGGAGGAATATATACCCGGCCCCCCGGGCGCGCCGGATGTGCGGGTGATGATTTACCGGCCGCGCGAACGCCGCCCCAATGCCCCGGCCATGGTCTATATTCATGGGGGCGGCCTTGTTTCCGGCCATCCGGAAGTCGATGACCCCAAATGTCAGGTCCTGGCCCGCAGGATGGGCTTTGTCATTGTCTCGGTCGATTACCGCCTGGCGCCGGAGGTCAGGTATCCCGGTGCGATCGAGGATTGTTACGCCGTGCTGAAATGGGTGCATGAAAACGCACAGCCGCTGGGGATCAACCGGGAGAAGGTTGTGGTCGCGGGTGAAAGCGCGGGGGGCGGGCTGAGCGCCGCCCTGTCGCTGCTGGCGCGGGACCGTAAGGAATACCATCTTGCGTACCAGTTGCTGATCTACCCGATGCTGGATGACCGGACCGCGACGAAGGTCGATCCCGCGCCGGATTTCGGGGAATATGTCTGGACCCGTTCGGCCAACAAATTCGCATGGGAAGCCTATCTCGGTGCATCGGCGGGTGGTCCCGATACGCCTGCCTATGCCTCCGCCGCGCGGGCGAAGGATCTGTCGGGCCTGCCTCCCACCTTTATCGGGGTGGGGTCGATGGATCTGTTCCTGTGCGAGGACCTGGACTATGCCCGCCGCCTGATGGCGTCCGGCGTTCCCACCGAGGTTTCCGTCGTGCCGGGAGCCTATCATGTGTTCGACATGTTCGTGCCCGACGCTGAACTGTCACGCCGGTTCATGGATAATTACTGCGCGGGCCTGAAGCGGACATTGGGCCTGTAACGGACACGAAGCCGTAGCCGGAAGCGGTTTCCAGCCCGGCTACGGGACCTGAAGTGGCAAACCCCCGGTATATCCATGCCGGGGGTTTACTTTTTTATGCCATCGGATCTGCCGCGTATCTGGAATTCGGGGCGTTTTTGGTTTGTCCCTGTCGGGGAAAAGATAATTCTGTATTCGCTTTCATAAACGGAACGAAATCAGTCAGGCGGCGTTTGCGCTCTACTGGTCGTATACTGGCTTCCTGAAATACTCATCGTCCGTGGATTTCCACTATCATATCCAGATATGATTTTTCGACTGATATCCAACATTTTGATGTAATCAGGTGACCGCGATGCTGTCGAATGTGCCAAATGACGTATCCGGCGTGGTGCGTCCTGTTTTTCCGGTCCTGTCCGATACTGTATTGGCGCGTATCATCAGTGATATGAACCGGCGGGGATATGGTGTCGCCACCGAATGTATTGATCCCGAGGATCTGGCGCTTCTACGTGGTTTTATTGAACGTAAGGTCGCTGATTCCGGCGGGGAATACGTCGTTTTTTCCGGGCGTGACGATACACGGGGCACGTTCATGGAATCCCTGTCGAAAGCACCGGCATTTCAGGCGGTCTGCCGGAAGCTGTACGAGGCGGGGACAGGGCGTGTGGCTGCGGAATCGTCATTTTATCAGGTTTTACGCTGCCTGAGCGGTCGGAGCGGGGCGCAGCATGCTTTCCTGTTTCACTACGATTCCTTTGTGCTGACGGCCCTGATGCCCGTCATCATGCCCACGGAGGGCCAAAAGGGTGACCTGATCATGCTGCCCAGGATGCGAAGAATACGAAAAACGTATATCGGGAACCTGATGGACAAGCTCCTTCTCGACAATAAAATAACGCAGTTGGTTATGAAGAAACTTATATTGTCAGGAAAAATAAAACATACAAAAGTATCCATGGTGCCGGGGAATATATATTTCTTCTGGGGGTATCGGATTATTCACGCCAATGAACCATGCGATCGTGATAAAATCCGGGCCACCGCCCTGTTCCATTACGGCAACCCCCATGCCGGAAGCTGGTTGCGCCGGATCATGCGCCGGACTGCCCCGGCCTGACAGCGACTCACCGCACAGATGCGGGAGGGGGCCGATATGTTTTCATATCACGGCACGACGCGATGAGCAGCCCCACATGGAATGTGGCTTTTGCTTCCATCGGGGGAACGGAAGAACATACTTCAGAAGTTCCTGCATAAGTTTCCATACCCGCTTCGCAAATGGCGACGTTCGAAACCGGCAGGCGCGCAGCACCGCAACGAAGGGCGCCCGATACCGTTTGGAACACAGGATTGCCAGGCAGGGGAAAACGATGCGCCAAACCGAAGCGGCACAAGGACCGCAACGAGCCGTGAAGGCATCTGATTTATGTGGGAAAATCAATCCTAACGCTGATGGTAGCGGTGGACGGATTTGAACCGCCGACCAAGGGATTATGATTCCCCTGCTCTACCGCTGAGCTACACCGCCATCGCGTTAGGATGTGTGCGAGATACCCGTGCTCTGGCGGGAAGTCAACCCGTGTTTTGGGGATGTGGCGCAAAAGGTCCGGCAAAGGTGCCGGATTTGTCATTTCCTCCCGATAGGGGGTACTACTGGGGTCTCACCACACAATCCGCAAACAACCGGAAAAGGCTGCGCATCCTTTGTGAAAACTGAATTCCTTACCTTTTTGACTACCCTTCGGCATATGTTCGGCTGGTTACCCGGCCTGCTGTCCTCGGTCCTCATGCTCTGTGTGGCGGGGCTGGTGGCGGAAATGTGCAGCCGGTTCATCACCAAACTGATCCTTCGCATCCCGGGCAGCCGGCGCGGCGCCTTCGTGCGTTCGTTCACCCTGGCCATGCAGCGCCCGGCGCGCATCATGCTCGTGCTCGTGTTCGTGGGTACCGCCCTTCCGGTCTCGGGCCTGCCGGGCGACATCATGCAGGACGCGACCCATGCGGTGGTGGTGCTGTTCGTTCTTATGCTGGGTTATGCGGCGCTGGTCGCCACGCGCATCCTGTCCGACGCCTACCTCAACCGGATCAATGGCAAGGATGACAAGGACGATATCCTGCTGCGCACGCATATGACGCAGGTGCGCGTGCTGCGCCGCACGACGGACCTGCTGATCGGGTTGGTCACGGTGGGGGCCTCACTCATGACATTCGAACCCGTGCGGCAGTATGGGCTCAGTCTGTTCGCTTCCGCCGGTGCGGCGTCACTGGTTGTCGGTCTGGCGGCGCGTCCGCTGCTGACCAACCTGTTCGCGGGCGTGCAGATCGCGATGACGCAGCCGATCCGCATGGAAGACCTGATCATCATCAATGGTGACTGGGCCTGGGTGGAGGAAATCACCTCCACCTACGTCGTGCTGCGGGTGTGGGACTGGCGGCGGCATATCGTGCCCATTTCCTATTTTCTGGAAAATCCGTTCCAGAACTGGACGCATAATTCCGCCGCCCTGATCGGGGTGGTCTTCATTCATGTGGATTTTCAGGCCCCCATGGACCGGATCCGCGAACGGCTGCGCGAGATCGTGCATTCCGCGCCGTTATGGGACGGCAAGGAATTCGCCGTGCAGGTGGCCGACTGCAATGCCCATGTCATGACCATCCGCGTCATCGCAAGCGCACGCTCGGCCATGCAGAGCTGGGATCTGCGCTGCGAGATACGTGAACAGATCATCGCCTTCCTGCGCGATGAATGCCCCGAAGCCCTGCCGCGCGACCGGCTGACCCATGTCGGCTCCCTGTCCGGGCTGGATGTGATGGGGGATCCGGGCATGCTGTCGCCACCCGTCATGCGGCCACCGCCGGGGGCCTATACGGGGCCGCGAACAGGTGGGGGCGGGGGCGGCATGGCCGCCACCGATGGCGGGCAGGGCCATGGCTGACCCCTGATGGCCCGCCGGTGTCAGGTCAGGTAATTCAGGCCAGGTACAGGAACGCAAGGCTTCCGGCGCCGATGCAGTACCAGCCGAATGGCCGTAGCGCCCAGTCTTCATGGTCGTGGAAATAGCGCATGAGCAGGCCGGTGCACACCAGCGCCACAACGGCCGCCACCACAGCGGCGATGACCGCGACGTGCATCTGCCCCGGAAGTGGCGGGGCATGCCGCAGCTTGAGGGCTTCCAGCGCCGTGGCCGCCAGAATGACCGGCTGCGCCATGAGAAAGGCGAACCGTGCCGAATTTTCATGCGACAGGCCGTGCAGCAGGCCCCCGGCAATGCACGCGCCCGAACGTGACAGGCCGGGAAAGAAGGCCAGGCACTGGAACAGCCCGATCACCAGCGCCTCCCCGAAGCCCAGCGAGGCGAGGGGACGGTCGCTTTCATGCAGCAGCCTGTCGCGCATCTGGTCCACAACCAGCAGCATGACCCCGTTCAGCGCCAGAAAGACCGCGGCATAACGGGCCGTGCCGAACAGGTTGCGGATGGCGTGTTCGAATAGTCCGCCAACCAGCACCGCCGGAATGGTCGCCACGATCAGCAGCGCGAGGATACGGATGCTGTCCATCTGGCAGGTGGCGCCGTAGCGTCCCGTGGCGCCGGTGAACAGCGCCACCCAGTCACGCCAGAAAAAAATGAGCAGGGCCACGCATGTGCCCAGATGCAGCATGACCAGCAGGGGCAGGAACATTTCCCCATGCAGGTCCACGGACCAGTGCAGGATGGCGGGCACGATGGCCGCGTGGCCAAGGCTGCTTATGGGAAACTGTTCGGTGGCGCCCTGAATGATGGCGATGAGGATAGCCTGAAGGAGTGTCATTGTCCGCCTGTCCATGACGCAGTAGGATGAAAGGATATGGCACGGCATAGCGCCGGATCCACCCTGTTCCGCATTGTGGCGGATTTCGGGATGGTATGGAGCCGTATCGGGCAGGGAGCCAGTATGGCAAGGGAAAGAAGCGGCGCGATCATATCCAGCGGACTTGTCCTTCTGGTTGCGGGTGGGTTCTGTATTTACGCCCGCGCATCGCAAACCGGCGGCGGTCACGACCGCTATCCTGTCGTGGCGCGTTTCGTTTCGGCCAATGGGCTGAATGTCGGGGCGGATGTCGCCATGGATGGCGTGCCTGTGGGCCGGGTTACCTCCATTACGCTCGACCCCGTGACCTATATGGCCAATGTGGGCTTTACGCTCGACCGTACATTGTCGTTGCCTGAAGATACAAGTATTTCAATCGGTAGCCCGACGCTTACGGCCGATACCGCCCTGCTGGTGCAGCCGGGCAGGGCCACCGCCATGCTCGGCCCCGGCGCGGTTGTGACCAACACGCGCGAACCGCTCAGCCTTGAGCAGCAGATCAGTAACTATATCTTTGGCAATGGCGGCCTGCCCACGAACTGAGCTGTCCGTGGGGCGGCGGTCCGCTCAGTCATTCAGCGGGTAGCTGGCCATGAGCCTGCGCTGGCGCAGCCAGCTTCGCAGCATGGCCATGGCCCCACTGCTTTTCCAGCCTTCACGCCGCTTTTTCGCCCCGATGCGGAAGGTCTCGCGGTAGTGCATGAACTGCGTGGCGTAGGCCGCGCGCAGCGTGGTGCGGGCATCCCATATATGGGTGGCCTCGGAGCCGACGCCGTTGATCTCGATAATCTGGAAATCCTCGCCTTCGCGCAGGGCGGCGAGGCTGCGGGCCTTGGCGTCGATCCGCCCGAAGTGAAAATCGGGAATGTCGCGCATGATCGTGTTGACGCGCGCTTCAAGTGCCGGGGTTATGTCGATGGCGCGGTCATGGAAGATCGAGCCCTTGCAGTGATTTCCCGCAAAGACCAGCGGCAGCGACTGGCCCGCCGCCGGGACCTCATGCAGGCGCGGCTTCAGGCGGGGCAGGTAGATGTGCGGGACAAGCCGGGTGCGGCTGTCGGCATGGAGCAGTTCCTCCACCGTGGAATGGCCATCACCCGTAAGGCAGGGGACTTCCTTGTAGGTCAGGGAGGTGATGCGGCCCACCGCCTCATCGGGGTGGCGGATGTAGAACAGCCCCACTTCATGCCCGTAGGGGATCAGGTGCTGGAGCATCACGGCCACATCGCGGCCAAAGGCGGCCAGCCCCGCGCGCAGGCTTTCGGCATCGCGCATGATGCGCACGCCCGTGCCGTTGCAGCCGATATCGGGCTTGAGCACGATGGGAAAGGACAGCCCCGCCTCCTTCATCGCGGCCATGGCGCGCGGCAGGTCGTCGCTTCCGGTGGTGATCACGGCATAGGGCGCGATCCATTCCCGCGCCACATCGCCCGCCATGTCCAGAATCGAGCTTTTGCTCTCGCCGCACAGTCCCCCGGTCTCGATACGCGGGTTGGCGGCGGTGGGCAGGCTGAAATCACGGTACCGCAGCCCCAGGATGATCCAGTACAGCACGATGGGGGTATAGAAGATCCAGCCCGGCCAGAATTCGAAAGCCGAGACCGTGGGGGTGTCGGTGCGTGTGTCTGACCTGCGGTCAACGGCGGTGGTCATGTCGGTCATCGGGTCTCATTATCATGCAAACGGGCGATCATGCGGCTGATCAGGAAAATGGTCAGGACGAAACCGGCCATGCCCGCCCATTTCCATGTTCCCAGATGGTCGATCAGGAACTGCCCCACCTGTAGGGATGCCACAAACAGCAGGGATGTCCAGATCAGCGTGGCCAGGACCGCGGCGATGCAGAACAGCCCGAACCGGGCATGGAAGAAACCACATGCCGTATAAAGCGGCAAGCGCGCGCCCGGCACGAACCGGCTGATGAACACGATGCGGAACACGTTGCGATCGAACCATTTCCCTTCCCGCGCGCCGCCGGGCAGGGTGATCCACCGCCGCGCGGGCGGCCACAGCGCGCCCAGCCGGCCCATGCCGTACAGCCCCATGTCCCCCACGATGATGCCGATATAGAGCGCGACCAGCGCGACCATGATATCAACATGGCCGGTGCGCACCTGCATGGCGGTCATGATGGTCGCGGCATCTTCCAGGATGAAGGTGCCGACGATGATCGCGACGGCCTGCACGAAGGGGGAGGCGCCGGCGGCGGTCAGTGCGGACGTCAGGGATACGGGCATACGGACTGTTTCAGCGCATCCGCTGGGGATGGGAAGGAAAAACCGCAACCACGATAAGTACAAGCCCTTCGGTCGGCCCGGCAGGCGGGCAGGGGAAACATCGGCCACCGGGCCGATGCGGGAACTGCTGGTGGCGTCCTTGTGACATGCTTCGCCCATGGCCACAAACGGGAAATTATGTCGCGTATTGTATCATGTCCGTCCGGATGCGCTGATCAGTGATTGAAAGAACCGGGAGGGCGTGGCACAGCATCGGATATGCTCGACCGTCGCCGTCTCCTTCACTCCGCCGCCACCGCCTTTGCGGGGGCGGGCGCGTCGTGGCTGCTGCCCGCGCCTGCGGCGCGGGGTCAGGATGCGGCCGGGGATTACGCCGGTTTTGTCGCCAATGTCCGGCGCGAGGCGATTCGGCAGGGCCTGACGGCGGACGGGGTCACGCGCGCGCTGGCGCTGTCCGCGCCGAACCAGAAGGTGATCGAGCGTGACCGCAACCAGCCGGAATTCCACCTGACATGGGCGCAGTACCGCGCGCGCGTGCTGACGCAGCGCAAGGTGGATGACGGGCGCGCCGCCTTCGCCCGCCAGCGCGCGGTGCTGGAGCAGCAGGTCCTGACCCGTTATGATGTCTCTCCCGGCGCGGTCATGGGCATATGGGGGCTGGAATCGGCCTATGGCACGCTGACCGGCAATTTCGGCGTGGTCGATGCGCTGTGCACCCTTGCCTATGAGGGGCGGCGGGCCAGGTTCTTCCGGGGCGAACTGTTCCATGCGCTGGCCATCCTCAACGCGGGCGACATTTCCCCCGAAAGCATGACCGGCAGCTACGCCGGGGCCATGGGGCAGCCGCAGTTCATGCCCAGCGCCTACCTGAAATACGCCGTGGATATCGATGGCGACGGACGGCGCGACATCTGGCATTCCATACCCGACATATTCGGCTCCATTGCCGCCTATCTGGCCGGTTCGGGCTGGGTGGGGGGCGAAAGCTGGGGCCAGCAGGTCAGCGTGCCGGACAGCGTGGCGCAATCCGAACTGGGGCATGCCCGCACCCGTACGCTGGGGGCGTGGATGAAGATGGGCGTGCAGCAGGTGGGCGGCGCGCCGTTCGCCCGGCCCGACATGACCGGCGCGGTGCTGCGGCCGGATGGGCCGGGGGGGGAATCCTTCATGGTCTATCGCAATTTTGCCGCGATCCGCCGCTACAATCCCTCTGATTTCTATGCGCTGGCCGTCGGCCTGCTGGGAAACGAAATCGCGTGACGGCCCCGTCACCCGGCCCGTGGCACGCGCCCGGCCGGTAACTACCGGACCAAGGATACAATGTACACCCGACGTTTCCTTCTGGCTGGGGCCACCAGCTTTCTTGTATCCGCCACGGCGCTGGCGGCCCCCGCCGCGCGCCGTCGCCATCCCGCCCCGGCGGCCGATGCGGATGCGGGCGCGCCGCCGCCCGTCGCCGCCACCCCGGCGAACAGCCTGATCGGCCCGATCGACACGGTCGCGCGCTGGGCCTGCATCATCGATTACACCACGGGCGAGGTGATACTGGAAAAAGCGGCGGATGAGCGGATGCCGCCATCCTCGCTGACCAAGATGATGACGGCCTATGTCGTGTTCGGCATGCTGCGCGCGGGCAGGCTGACGCTGGAGCAGACGCTGCCCGTCAGTGAAAAGGCATGGCGGATGCAGGGGTCGAAAATGTTCGTGCCGGTGCATGGTTCCGTCAGCGTGGCCGAACTGATCCAGGGCATGGTGATCCAGTCGGGCAATGATGCGTGCATCGTGCTGGCGGAAGGGGTGGCGGGGTCCGAGGACCAGTTCGTCACCCTCATGAACACGCAGGCCGCCCAGATGGGCATGACCAACAGCCATTTCATGAATGTTACGGGCTGGCCGATGGACGGGCATTACATGTCCGCGCGGGATGTGGCGACGATCGCCATGCACCTGATCCATGACTTCCCGGAATATTATCATTTCTTCTCGGAAAAGAGTTTTACGTTCAACAAGATATCTCAGGAAAACCGCAATGCGCTGGTGGTGAAGGGCATTGCCGACGGCCTCAAGACCGGCCACACGGATGCGGGCGGCTTCGGCCTGTGCGCCAGCGCCGAGCGCGGTGGCAACCGCGTGGTCATGGCGCTGAACGGCCTGCCCAGCAGCAATGTCCGCGCGAATGAGGGGGAAAGGCTGTTCGAGTGGTCGTTCGTCAATTTCGAGAATGCGACCCTCATCCACAAGGGTACGGTCATGGACAACGCGCCCGTATGGCTGGGGCAGGCCCATAGCGTGCCGCTGGTGGCGACCCGTGACGTGACCCTTACCCTGCCGCATGGCTGGCAGAACCGGGTGCACGTAAGCATGGCGTATGACAGTCCCGTTCCCGCCCCCGTGGCCCTGGGCCAGCAGTTGGGGGAGGTGGTCATTTCCAATACGGGACTGGCTGAAATCCGCATTCCCCTCGTGGCGGGCGCAAGCGTGTCCCGGCTTGGGGTCATGGGCCGGGCGGTGGCGGTTCTGGGCCAGAAGCTGGGGCACGGATAGGCCATGGCCGGCCTGTTCATTACGTTTGAAGGGGGCGAGGGAGCGGGCAAGTCCACGCAGGCCCGCCTGCTGGCGCAGTTCCTGGCCGCGCAGGGCCATGACGTGGACCTGACGCGTGAACCCGGCGGTACGCCGGGGGCCGAGGCGCTACGGGATTTCCTGCTGTTCGGCGGTCATGACCTGTCGGCCCGGGCGGAGGTGCTGGCGCATTTCGCCGCGCGCGCGGACCATGTGGAGCGGCGTATCCTGCCCGCGCGCACGCAGGGCCGAATCGTGATCTGTGACCGCTTCATCGATTCGACCGAAGCCTATCAGGGTTATGGGCTGAGCCATGGGGACTGGGCGCTGCTGGACATGATCGAGCGCCTGCGCGCGCTGATCCCGGTGGCACCGGACCTGACCTTCGTGCTGCAGGTGCCCCCCGCTATCGCGCAGGCCCGCATGGACCAGCGCGCCAGTGCCCGCACCGACAGGTACGAGGCGCTGGACCCGGCCTTCCACGCCCGCGTGGCCGAAGGGTTTGATATCATCGCCCGCCGCGACGCCGCCCGCTGCCACCGCGTGGATGCCAGCGGCCCGATGGACAGCGTGCAGCAGGCCATCCGCACGGCGCTGGCTCCGTACCTGACCATGGCGGGCAGGGGGGCTGATGCCTGATCCGCGCACCTGCCGCCACCTGTCTGGCCATGACGTGGCGTGGCGGGAATTCCTGTCCGTCATCCGCACCGGCAGGCTGCACCATGCCTGGCTGCTGACGGGGCCGGAAGGGATTGGCAAGGCCAGCATGGCCTTCATGATGGCGCGCGTGCTGCTGGGCGCGGAAGACCATGACAGCCCCGTTGGCCGCCGGGTCAGCGCGGGCACGCATGCCGATCTGCTTGTGATCGCGCGTGGGGTGGATGAAAAACGCCACCGCCTGCGGCGCGAGATCGTGGGGGACGACATACGCCCCATTTCCGCCTTCCTGCGCCGCACGGCGGCCGAGGGCGGCTGGCGCGTGGTGATCGTGGATGGCGCGGAATACATGAACCGCACGGCGGCCAACGCCATCCTCAAAATCCTTGAGGAACCACCCGAACGCGCCATCCTGATCCTGACCACCTCCGTACCGGGGCGCCTGCTGCCCACCATCCGCAGCCGCTGCCGGGTGCTGGGGCTGGGCGCGCTGGACGATACGGCCATGCGCGCCATGCTCTCGCGCATGCCGCAGCCGCCGGATGCGCAGGGGCTGGACAGCATCCTGCCGCTGGCCCGTGGCGCGCCGGGCAAGGCGCTGGAGCTGCTTGATGGTGACGGGGCCGGGGTCGCGCGCCTTGTGGCCCAGGTCATGAATGGCGAGGCGGATGCGGGCGCGGGCTACGACATTGCCGAGCAGGTCACGAAACGGGAAAATGGTTTTTCCGTCTTTTTCGATCTGCTGTGTAATGCCATATCTGAAAAAACACGTAACCTGGCCCGCGACGCGGCCCGGACGCGTGGGAGTGATCTCCGCCCGGCCCGCCTGGCCCTGCTGTGGCAGGACATGGTACGGCTGCGCGCGGAAACCGAACAATTCAATCTGGACAGGCAGCAGGCGGTTTTAACGGCGCTTGCGCGGGTGAGTGAAACATGACACGGCGCTACTACGTCACCACACCAATCTATTACGTGAACGGGGCGCCACATATCGGCCACGCCTATACGTCCGTCGCAGCCGACGTGATTGCGCGCTTCAAGCGGCTGGCGGGGTTCGATGTCTTTTTCCTGACTGGCACGGACGAACACGGCCAGAAGGTGGAACAGGCCGCCCAGGCGGCGGGCATGGAGCCCATCGCCTTTGCCGACCGGGTGGCCGCCGATTTTCGCGACATGTACGACAAGATGGCCGTTTCGTACGATGATTTCATCCGCACGACCGAACCCCGCCACGCGGCGGGCGCATCCGCCCTGTGGAAGAAGCTGGAGGAAAACGGCCATATCTACCTTGGCGCGTACGAAGGCTGGTACGCGCTGCGCGATGAATGTTTCTACGGTGAGGATGAACTGGTCACCGGCTCCGATGGCAAGAAGGTGGCCCCCACGGGGGCGGCCGTGGAATGGGTGAAGGAGCCGTCCTATTTCTTCCGTCTCTCCGCCTTTGGCGACAGGCTGCTGGAACTGTATGAGACCCGCCCCGGCTTTATCGAACCCGCCAGCCGCCGTAACGAGGTCGCAAGCTTCGTGCGGCAGGGGCTGCGGGATCTGTCCATCAGCCGCACCAGCTTCAACTGGGGCATTCCCGTGCCGGGCGACCCGAAGCATGTGATGTATGTCTGGGTTGATGCGCTGGCCAATTACCTCTCTGCCGTGGGCTACCCGGATGAAAAGGCGGCGCGGTGGGATTTCTGGCCCGCCAGCCTGCATCTGGTCGGCAAGGACATCCTGCGCTTCCATGCCATCTACTGGCCCGCGCTGCTGATGGGGGCGGGGCTTGAACTGCCCGAGCGCGTGTTTTCGCACGGGTGGTGGACCATCGAAGGCCAGAAGATGAGCAAGTCGCTGGGCAATGTGGTGGACCCGCGTGACCTTGTGGATACCTTCGGCCTGGACCCGATCCGGTTTTTCCTGATGCGTGAAATGCCCTTTGGCGGTGACAGCGACCTCAGCCGCCGGGCCATCGTCTCGCGCATGAATGTCGAACTGGCGAACGACCTGGGCAATCTGGCCCAGCGCACGCTGTCGCAGATCGCGCGCAACTGCGACAGCGTGCTGCCCGCGCAGGGCGCCCACACGGCGGAGGACACCGCCCTGCTGGCCCCGGCCAGCCTGCTGCCCGGGATCATGCACGAGCAGATCGACCGCCAGGCCCTGACCGACGCGCTGGAGGAAGTGTGGAAGGTGATCCGTGCGTGCAACGCTTATATCGACCATCAGGCCCCGTGGAAGCTGAAGAAGACCGATAGCGCGCGCATGAGCGACGTGCTGCGCGTGCTGGCCGACGCCCTGCGCATCATCGCGACCGTGCTCCAGCCCTACATGCCCGGCAGCATGGACCGGATGCTGACCCAGCTTGGCGTGGAAAGCGATGAGCGTGATCTCGCCGCCCTCGACACGCCCCTGCCGGCGGGCCGCGTGCTGCCCGCCCCGCAGGGCGTCTTCCCCCGTTATGTTGAACCGGAGGCGACATGACCCGTACGGGACTGACTGATTCCCACTGTCATCTCGACCATTTTTCCGATGAGGAACTGCCCGAAATCCTGGACCGCGCGCGGCAGGCCGGGGTGGATGGCATGGTCACGGTCGGAACCCGGCTGTCATGCGCGGCGCGGCAGAAAAGGCTGGCGGAACTGGACCGGCCCGACCTGCGGGTATGGTGCACCATCGGCACCCATCCCGACCATGTGGCGGAGGAAACCCTGCCCGACGCCGCAACGCTTGTCGCCATGGCGGATGACCCGCGCGTGGTGGGGCTGGGTGAAAGCGGGCTGGATTACTTCCATGGGCAGGAGGATGTCCGCCCGCTACAGCAGGAAAGTTTTCGCGTGCATATCGACGCCGCGCGCCAGACCGGCCTGCCGCTGGTGATCCACACCCGTGAGGCGGATGACGACATGCTGGCGATCCTGCGTGACGAGAGCGAACGCAACGGGGCTTTTCCGTTCCTGATCCACTGCTTTTCCTCCGGGCAGGAACTGGCCCGCGGGGCGCTGGAACTGGGGGGGTATATCAGCTTTTCCGGTATCGCGACGTTCAACCGCGCGCAGTCGGTGCGGGACGTGGCCCGCGACGTGCCCGATGACCGCCTGCTGGTGGAAACCGATTCGCCCTATCTTGCCCCCGTGCCCCGGCGTGGCAAGCGTAATGAACCCGGTTACGTGGCCTATACCGCCCGCGTGCTGGCGGAACTGCGCGGGATGGAAGACGCGGCCTTTGCCGAGATGACCACGCGCAATTTCACCCGCCTGTTCAGCCACGCGGCCTGACGGCATGGAAATGATCGTCCTTGGCTGCGGGGGATCCGCTGGCGTGCCCATGCTCGGCGGCCCTGATGGGGCGGGAGACTGGGGGGAGTGCGATCCGGCCCAGCCCCGCAACCGCCGCACGCGTTCGTCCATCATCATAAATGACGGGCCGGGGCGGATGCTGCTGGTCGATACGGGGCCGGACCTGCGTGCCCAACTTTTGGCGCAGCGCATAAGCCGGGTGGACGCGGTGCTGTACACCCACGCCCATGCCGACCATATCGCAGGGCTTGATGAACTGCGGGGGGTCAACCGCGTCATCAACGGGCCATTGCCGGTCTATGGCACGGCGGAGGTGCTCGATGAGATCACGGTCCGCTTCGACTACGCCTTCCGCCCATGGACCCCGCCACGCATCATCCGCCCCATCCTTCAGGCCCATCCCGTTACCCTGCCGGTCAGGCAGGTCATGGCGGGCATGGCGGTGGACCTGTTCAGCCAGCACCATGGCTGGACCGAGACGCTGGGCCTGCGCATAGGCCCGATGGCGTACTGCACCGACGTGGTGGAGCTGGACGATGTGGCGCTCGATACGCTGCGTGGAGTCGATACATGGCTGGTGGACTGCTTCCAGCGCGTGGAACATTCCTCCCACGGGTGGCTGGAGCGGGTACTCTACTGGCGCGACATCATAAAACCCCGCCGCACCGTGCTGACCCATATGGGGCCGGACATGGACTGGGACTGGATGCAGGCCAACCTGCCCGAAGGGGTCGAGCCCGCGTATGACGGATTGCGGCTTCATGCCTGACCGCCTGTCAGGCCGGATTACGGCCAATCCGGCATATAAAACGCGAAGCATGCGCGTAATGCTTGCCAGCGCACCGTTCGCACCCTAAGAGGGTGCGCCAACGGTCGGTGACCCGAGGCGCGGGGAAGCCGCCATCTGTTGACGAGGCCCCTGCATCATGTCTTCCACCCCGAAAAATACATCCACCCCCCGCATCGAGGATCGAATCCGCGAAGCCCTGGCGTTCGACGACGTTCTGGTCGTGCCCGACGAATCGAACGTCCTGCCGTCGCAGACATCGACCCGGACGCGGCTGACCCGCAAGATCACCCTGAACATCCCGCTGGTCTCCTCGGCCATGGATACCGTGACCGAGGACAGCATGGCCATCGCCATGGCCCAGAATGGCGGGCTGGGCGTGATCCACAAGAACCTGACGATCGAACAGCAGGCCGAACAGGTCCGTCGCGTCAAGCGCTTCGAATCCGGCATGGTGGTCAATCCCGTTACGGTCTATCCCGACCAGACGCTGGCCGAAGTCAACGCGATCATGTCCCGCCACGGCATAAGCGGCCTGCCGGTCGTGGAGCGCGAGACCAACCGGCTGGTTGGCATCCTGACCAACCGCGATGTCCGCTTCGCCACCGATCCGGGGCAGCGTGTCTATGAACTCATGACGCGCGAGAACCTCGTGACCGTGCGCAACAACGCCGACCGCGATCAGGCCCGCCAGCTCCTGCACCGCCACCGGATCGAGAAGCTGCTGGTCATTGATGACGAGGATCGCTGCATCGGCCTCATCACCGTCAAGGACATGGACCGCGCCGTCCAGTATCCGCAGGCCAACAAGGACAGTCTCGGCCGCCTGCTCTGCGCCGCCGCGACCGGCGTGGGGGATGACGGCGTGGCGCGTGCGCGCGAACTCATGGCCGCGGGCGTGGATGTGCTGGTGGTCGATACCGCGCATGGCCATTCGGCGGGCGTGCTGAAAACCATCGAACGCCTGCGCGCGATCGAGAACGACATCCAGATCGTCGCCGGTAACGTTGCTACACCCGAAGCCGCCCATGCGCTGATCAACGCCGGGGCGGACTGCGTGAAGGTGGGGATCGGCCCCGGCTCCATCTGCACCACGCGCGTGGTGGCGGGGGTGGGCGTGCCGCAGTTCTCCGCCGTGATGGAAACCTCCGCCGCGTGCCATGAACTCGATGTGCCCGCCATTGCCGATGGCGGCATCCGTACCTCGGGTGATATCGTCAAGGCCATTGGCGCGGGGGCGGATGTGGTGATGATCGGCTCGCTGCTGGCCGGCACCGAGGAAGCGCCGGGCGAGGTGTTCCTGTATCAGGGCCGCACCTACAAGTCCTATCGCGGCATGGGCAGCCTTGGCGCGATGGCGCGCGGATCGGCCGACCGCTATTTCCAGCAGGAAATCAAGGACACCCACAAGATGGTCCCCGAAGGGATCGAGGGCCGCGTGGCGTACAAGGGAGCCATGGGCGCGGTGGTCCACCAGCTTGTGGGCGGCCTGCGCGCCGGTATGGGCTATACCGGCTCCGCCACGGTGGCGGACCTGCAAAAGCGCGCGCGCTTCCGCCGTATTACCGGCGCGGGCCTGCGTGAAAGCCATGTGCATGATGTCTCCATCACGCGCGAAGCCCCGAACTACCGGCAGGACTGATCCTACCGGTTTCATGACAGTAACGGTTCCATAATCCATGACACCCAGCGCACGGCTTTCCGCCGCCATTGACCTGCTTGCCGCAATGGAGGCGACGCCGCAGCGTCCGGCCGATGCGCTGGCCAACGCCTTTTTCAGGGAGCGGCGCTATATCGGCGGGGGCGACCGCCGCGCCATATCGGCGCGGGTCTGGCGCATTTTGCGCCACTGGCGGCGGCTGGAGTGGTGGATCACGCGCGCCGGCGTGCCGGTCACGCCGCGCATGCTGGCGCTGGCCATGATGGCGCTGGAGCCGGACGGAAAGGAAAACCCGCAGACCCTGTTTACAGGGGAGCGGTATGCCCCGCTGGGCCTGACCGGCCCCGAACAGGGCCTGTACAACCAGCTCCGGGGCCAGCCCGTGACCAGTGCGGACATGCCGCGCGCCGTTCGGCTGGAAGTGCCGGACTGGCTGCTGCCCCGGCTGGAGCGCACGTTCGGGGATGCGGTGGAAGCCGAGCTTGCCGCCATGGATGGCGAGGCCACGCTCGACCTGCGTGTCAACCTGCTCAAGTCGGACCGCGCCATGGCGCGCGCGGCGCTGGAGGCGGAAGGCATCCATGCCACCGATACCACCCTGTCACCCTGGGGCCTGCGTGTCGCGGGCCGCCAGCCCATCACATCCAGCGCGGCGTTTCGTGGCGGGCTGATCGAGATACAGGATGAAGGCAGCCAGCTTGTCGTCGCCGCCGTGGGCGCGCGACCGGGCATGCGGGTTCTGGACTACTGCGCGGGGGCGGCGGGCAAGACGCTGGGCATGGCCATGACCATGGAAAACCGGGGCCATATCGTGGCCTGTGATGTTTCCGAACCCCGGCTGGAGGGCGCGGTGCGCCGCCTGCGCCGCGCTGGTGTCCATAACGCCGAACGCCACCTGCTGGTCACGGGCGACCGCTGGGCGCGGCGGCGCGCGGGCAGTTTCGACCGTGTGCTGGTCGATGCGCCCTGCACGGGCACGGGCACGTGGCGGCGCAACCCCGACGCCCGCCTGCGCCTGCGTGAGCAGGACCTGCTGGAACTGAGCGCGAAACAGGCCGACATCATGGATCGCGCCGCGACACTGGTCCGTCCCGGCGGGCGCATGGTCTATGCCACCTGTTCCGTCCTGCGGGAGGAAAACACGGACCAGATCGCGGCCTTCCTGGCGCGCAATCCCGATTTTTCACTGGTTGCGCCCGATTCGGTGCATGATGACCTGCCACCGGGCCTGAGTGCCGATGGACAGGTCAGCCTCACGCCCCGGCAACACCATACGGATGGTTTTTTTGCTGCCATCATGCAGCGGAAATCCTGATATAAAATAACAGCCCCGATCATATCGCATACCTGCATGGCCAAGGCTGGCAGGGCGGCGGGGGTGTTTGCAACAACGCGGGACATGGGCATGCAGGCCACAAACCTTGCGATCGGAATTCTGTGTGTACTGGGGGGCGGCATTGCCGCCCAATGGGTGGCGTGGCGGTTTCAGATTCCGGCCATCGTGCTGCTGTTCGCGCTCGGGCTGTTTTACGGTCCGGGGCTGGGGCTGTTCCATCCGGCGGCGGCGATCGGGCCTTATTTCCATCCGCTCGTATCCATGGCCGTGGCCTTTATCGTGTTCGAGGGCGGGCTTGCGCTCGACCTGCGGCAATGGCGTGAATCGGGCGAAGGGGTGCTGCGGCTTACGGCGGCGGCCCTGCCCATCAACTGGGTGCTGGGTTCTGCCGCGGCGCATTATGTCGGGCATCTGGGCTGGGGCACGGCGTGGCTGTTCGGGGCGATCGTGGTCGTGACGGGGCCGACGGTGGTGCTGCCGCTGTTGCGCCATACCAAGCTGCAGCCACGGGTCGCGGCTTTCCTGCGGTGGGAAGCCATCGTCAACGATCCCATTGCCGCCATTCTGGCGACGCTGGTGCTGGAATGTCTCCTCATCAAGCCCTCGCACAGTCCGGGCCTGTCGCTCGCGGCGGTGGAAATCGGGCCGCACCTGCTGTTCGCGACCATGTTCGCGATTGGCTGCGGCATCTTTCCCGCCGTGCTGATCAAATTCCTCTCCTCACGCGATCTGCTGCCCGAAATCCTGCGCATTCCCATGATCCTGGCCTTCGCCATGGGGGTGGCGGCGGTGTGCAACCTCGTCATGCAGGGGGCGGGGCTGATGGCGGCCACGGTGTTCGGCATGGCGCTGGCCAACCTGCATGTGACCGGCATGGCGGAGCTGCAACGCATCAAGGAATCCCTTGGGGTGATCGTGGTGTCCTGCCTGTTCGTGGTGCTGACGGCGGATTTGCAGCGCACCGTCCTGTCGCAGCTTTCCCTGTCCATCATGGCGCTTACGTTCACGGTCATGTTCATCGTGCGGCCGCTGGGCATTTTCCTGTCCACCATCGGGGCCAACATGTCGTGGCAGGAGCGGCTGTTCGTGGGCTGGATCGCGCCGCGTGGCATCGTAGCCGCCGCCGTGTCGGGCGTGGTCGGCCTGCAGTTGCACGAAGCGGGCTACCCTGGGGCCAACCTGATCACGCCCGCCGTGTTCGCCCTGATCGCATCGACCATGATCCTGCATGGATTTTCACTGCGCCCGCTGGCGCGCGCCCTGCGACTGACGCTGTCCGATGAACCGGCCTTGGCCATAATGGGGGCCAACGCATGGTCCACCAACCTTGCCCGCGTGCTGCATGACCGGGGCATACCCGTCCTGCTGGTGGACACCTACGCCCCGGCGCTGGACAAGGCCGCGCGTTTTGGCGTGCCGGTGCTGAATGCGGAGCTGCTGTCGGTCGAAGGGCAGGAAAGCCTTGAGGAACGCCCGGCGGACTATCTCATCGCCGCAACGCCCGACGCCATCTATAACGGTCTTGTCTGCGCGCGCATGGCGCCCGATCTGGGGCGTCAGCGCGTGTTCCAGGTCAGCCCCGGCGTGGCCCGGCTGGATCTGTACCATGGGCTGAGCCGGGATTCGCGCGGCAAGGTGCTGGGGGAGCCGGGCTGGAATTTTTCACTGATCGACTCCCTCTACGCACGGGGCTGGCGCTTTGGCAGTTCCATCGTGGAGGAGCCGGAAGGCGAGGCGGGGCCGGACGGGGGGCAGGGCATGCAGTTCATGACCATCCGCAAGGGCACCGCGATCTGGATTTTCTCGGCCGAGGACGTGATGCAGACCGAGCCGGTGGCGGGCGACATCATCGTCACCTTCATGCCGCCCCAGCCCGCAGGCGCTTCCCACCCCGTGGCGGACAGCCCTATACCGGCCTGACCTCGATTTCCCCCAGCCCCGCCGCAAGCAGGCGGCGCAGTTCGGGCTCGGCCATGGCGATGCAGCCTTCCGTCGGGCCGCCACCCGTGGGGGGCAGGTGCATGAATATGGCGGACCCCGCGCCGGGGCGAACAGGGCCATCATTATAGCCAAGCACGACGATAATGTCATAAACGTGATCGTCGCGCCATAACCGCTCATGCCGCGCGGGATGGGGCAGGGTGACATGGCGGTTGTAGTCGCGATGGGTGGGGTCGTCGCACCATCCATCCAGCGGGCAGAGGGGTTCCACCGGCAGTTGACAAACTGGTGATGCCACGCGGTCCGCACGGTAGAAAACCCGCCGCAGGGGCAGAATACCGGCGGGGGTCGCATGATCGCCCTCGTTTTTCTGATTTCTGATGCCGCCCGCTCCGATCATGACCGGAACAATTGCGCGCATGCAATGCAGTTGTGCATCCAGCCCTGTATTCGTTTGCAAAATTGCGCGTATCATGAATTCCTCTGGGTTGGGCCGTATTTATGTTATCTCCGGCCCGATCTGGCCATGTACGGTGCCATGCCACGGGTTGTGGAACCGGACATGAACAGGCAAGACAGAGACTGGTCCGATAAGGGGCCGGGATTAAAGTGATAAAGAGGGTTCGATGGCAGGAGCACGTCCCATACTGATAGCGGACGACGATCAGACTTTACGTCAAATGCTCGTTGAACAGCTACAGGTTGATGGTGAATTTGAAGCGATCGAGGCCGGCTCCGTCGCCGAGGCCTGGGAAAAACTGCAGGCACCGGGCGCCCGGTTCGACGCGATCATTCTGGATGTTTCCCTGCCCGACGGGGATGGGCGCGATTTCTGCGCCGAGCTGCGCCGCAAGGGCAAGCGGATTCCCATCATCATCCTGACCGGCTCCGACGATGAGACCGATGTGGTGCGTGGGCTGGACGCCGGGGCGAATGATTATGTCGCCAAGCCGTTCCGTATTGCGGAGCTTCTGGCCCGCCTGCGCGCGCAGATGCGTATTTTTGAAAACAGCGAGGATGCGGTCTTCGCAATCGGGCCGTATATCTTCCGCCCGTCCGCCAAGCTGTTACAGGAAACGGCCAAGAACCGCCGTATCCGCCTGACGGAGAAGGAAGCCGCCATCCTGAAATTCCTGTACCGGGCCGGCACCCGCCCCGTGCCCCGCCAGGTGCTGCTGAACGAGGTCTGGGGCTACAACGCGGCTGTCACCACCCATACGCTGGAGACGCATATCTATCGCCTGCGCCAGAAGATCGAGCCCGACCCCACCAATGCGACCCTGCTGGTGACGGAAGGGGGCGGCTACCGCCTGGACCCGGAAGGCGGCAAGACGCTTCCGGTCTGACGCTTGCGGATTACAGGCTGTTATCTGACGGGCCGCCCGGCTTACGGGCGGCCCGGTCTGTTTCCGGGGTGTCTGGAAACAGCTTCCTACACGTCCAGATCAATTATGACCGGCACATGGTCGGATGGCTTGTCCCAGTCACGCGCGTCCCGCAGCACGTTCAGGCCGCGCAGGGCGGGCTGCAGGTCGGGCGTGATCCACACATGGTCCAGACGCCGCCCACGGTCGGACGCCCGCCAGTCGCGGTTGCGATAGGACCACCATGTGTAGAGCTTCTCACTGGCGGGCACGAAGTGGCGCATGGCGTCGACAAAGCCGGTGTCCTGCCATTTCAGCAGTCCCTCGGTTTCCGGCGGGGTGTGGCTCACGATCTTGAGGAGCTGTTTGTGACTCCACACATCATGTTCCAGCGGGGCGATGTTCAGGTCGCCCACCAGCACCGTGCGCCGCATGTCGCGGGCCGAGAACCACTGGCGCGCTTCCTCGATAAAGGCCAGCTTGTGCGCGAATTTGGGGTTTTCCACCGGGTCGGGAATATCGCCGCCAGCAGGTACGTAGAAATCATGCACATCAATCGCATCCGCCCCGGCGCCATGGCGTACGGCGATATGGCGGCAGTCACCACGCTGGCACCAGTCGGGTGCGTCCTCCAGCATGCTTACGGGCTGGCGTGACAGGATGGCGACCCCGTTATACCCCTTCATGCCCCGGAACACGACGTGATCAAATCCCAGCGCCCGGACCGATTCCATGGGAAACAGGGCGTCGGGCACCTTGGTTTCCTGCAGGCATACCATGTCGGGCGCCGTATCCTGGCACAGCCGGTCGAGCAGGGGCATCCGCAGGCGAAGGGAATTGATATTCCAGGTGATGATACGCATATCGGGTGCATTGCCGATCCGGCGCGGGCTGACAAGACTCTTTTTATGCCGCCGCCAGAGCGTACGAGACAAAAACAGGAACGAATTGTAAAAGGCGTCTGATATTTCGTGTGAAAAGGAAACCGGACATCCGAAACACGGAAATGCCGCAATTTGTCCACTTGTGGGGTTGACAGGGCCGGTTTTGCCCAAGGGAGCACAGGATTTCCGGTTCGGTCCGTGGGTTGTCCGATATAATTTTTATAAATCAATAAGTTAGCATTAATGATGTTTTTTTGGGCAATCCAAGTCGAGGAAAGGAAAACCGCCATCCGCACGTTTTTTTCTGCTGCTGCTCCACAGACTTATCCACATCATCGGTGGATGAACGGCTACCATCCATGACAACCGCCATTTCAGCCCCTCCGCTTCGCCCCGTGGGGGTGGAGGCGATTCACCATGCCCTCCAGACCATGCCGCAGTCCCCCGGTGTGTACCGGATGCTGGGGGCGAAGGGCGACGTGCTGTATGTGGGCAAGGCGCTGAACCTGAAAAAGCGCGTGACCTCCTACACCCATGTCAGCCGCCTGACCGAACGCCTGCGCCGGATGGTGTCCGAAACCGGCGGCATGGAAATCGTCACCACCCATACCGAGGCCGAAGCCCTGCTGCTGGAGGCCAACTATATCAAGCGCATGCAGCCGCGGTACAATATCCTGCTGCGTGACGATAAGAGTTATCCATGGATCATGCTGACGGACAAGCATGATTTTCCCCAGATCAGCAAACACCGGGGCAAGCCGGTCAAGGGCGCGTCCTACTGGGGGCCGTTCGCTTCCGCCTGGTCGGTCAACCAGACGCTCAACCTGCTCCAGCGCACCTTCCTGCTGCGGTCATGTTCGGATAGCGAGATGCACGGTCGCGCGCGTCCGTGCCTGCTGCACCAGATCCATCGCTGCTCGGCCCCCTGCGCGGACCGGATCAGCCGCGAGGACTATGCCGCGCTGGCCGATCAGGCGCGCGGTTTTCTGGCGGGCAGGAACCCGCATATGCGCGAGCAACTGGTCAGTGAGATGGAACAGGCGGCCGAGGCGCTGGAATTCGAGCGCGCCGCCGCCATCCGTGACCGCATACGCGGGCTGTCCGCGTTGCAGCAGGATTCGAGCGTGGTCAATCCGTCCACCGTGACGGATGCGGACATCATCGCCATCTGGCAGATTGCCGGTCAGTCGTGCATCCAGGTCTTTTTTGTCCGCGCGGGACGCAACAACGGCAACCGCGCCTTTTTTCCCAGTCATGCGCGCGACGAGAACGCCCCCGATGTGCTCGCCGCCTTCATCGCCCAGTTTTATGACGACAAGCCCCCCCCGCCGCAGGTTCTGGTCAATCAGGACCTGCCCGAGCACGACGTGCTGGCAGCGGCGCTGGGCCTGCGCCGGGGGCGCAAGGTGGAGATCATCCACCCACGGCGCGGGGAAAAACGCGGCGTGATCGACCATGCCGAAATCAACGCGCGCGAAGCACTGGAGCGCCGGCTGGCCGAAAGCGCGGGGCAGGCCCGCCTGCTCCAGGGGGTGGCCGACCTGTTCGGGCTGGATGCGCCGCCCGCGCGAATCGAAACCTATGACAACAGTCACATCATGGGTGCCAACGCCTATGGCGTGATGGTGGTGGCCGGGCCGGAGGGGTTCGAGAAACGCGCCTACCGCAAATTTGCCATCAAGGGGCCGGTTACGCCGGGCGATGACTTCGCCATGATGCGCGAAGTGCTGGAACGGCGCTTTCGCCGCGCACTGCGTGACCGCGAGGAAGGCAACCGTCCCGGTGACTGGCCCGACATCCTGCTGATCGACGGCGGGGCCGGGCAGTATTCCGCCGTGCGGGCGGTGCTGGACGATCTGGGCGTGACCGGCGTGACGCTGGTGGCCATTGCCAAGGGGCCGGATCGTGACGCGGGGCGGGAGTGGTTTCATACCGCTGATCGCCCGCCCTTCCAGCTCCCGCCGCGTGATCCGGTGCTGTACTATCTCCAGCGCCTGCGCGACGAGGCTCACCGCTTCGCCATCACGACGCACCGCGCGGGGCGGTCCAAAACGCTGGTGCGCTCGGAACTGGACGATATTCCCGGCGTTGGTCCGGCACGCAAGCGCGCGCTGCTCAACCATTTCGGTTCGGCGCGCAGCGTGCGGCAGGCGGGCCTGGGGGAACTGGAAAGCGCGCCGGGCATCAACCGCGACATGGCGCGGGCCATATACGGATATTTCCACCCCGACTGGACAGGAGACTGAACGGCTGTCATGCAGATGTGAGCGCAGAACCTGCCTGACAGGCGTTATCGGTATTTCGACTTTCCTCCATCCTTGGTTATAGCTGTACAGACATGCTTACCGACCTGCCCAATCTTCTGACCCTGTCCCGCATTGTCGTGGTTCCCATTGTCGTGGGGCTGGTTGTCCTGCATACGCCCCAGACCGACTGCGCGGCCTGCGTGCTGTTCATCCTGGCCGGAATTACCGATTATCTGGACGGAAAGCTCGCCCGGGCGTGGAACCAGAATTCGGATCTCGGGCGCATGCTCGACCCGATCGCGGACAAGCTGCTGGTGGGCGCGTCGCTCATGGTCATGGCGGGGCTGGGGCGGCTGCCCTATGGTTGCCTGTATCCGGCCATCATCATTCTCTCGCGTGAGATTCTGGTCAGCGGCCTGCGGGAATATCTGGCCGCGACACGGGTGGGGCTGCCGGTCACGAAACTGGCGAAGTGGAAAACCGGATTCCAGATGACGGCCATCGGCTTCCTGCTGGCGGGGGACAGCACGGCGGTCCTGCTGCACATGGGCTGGCTGCCGGTTGATGCGCTGGGGGCGGTGATGATGTGGGTCGCGGCGGCGCTGACGCTCATCACCGGGTGGGACTATCTTTCCACCGGGCTGCGGCATGTCAACGCGACCGATCCCGGCGCCACGAAATTATCTTCCTGACCTACATGAAAAATTAACGCCCGCCATGGTTGCTCTCTGTGGCGGGAATGATGCCCGCGATTACCGGATCGGTAAGGGGGGCCATGGTGCGCAACGTGATGGTGCTGTTATTGCTGGCGGGGCTGGCCGGATGCGGGGGATTCGGCAAAATCCTGTCTGACAATACCGAACTGCCCGGCAGCCTGCCCAACACCCCGCGCGCGGAGGGGGAGAACATGCGCCGCGTGGTGGGGCAGGCCCCGCAGGTGCTGCCGATCATGCCGCAGGAGCGCAACATCTGGCCGGTCATTCCCGCCACGGGGCAGGCGATGCTGGCCATGGATGCCGGCACCTTCCGGTCGCCCACGCCCCTGGATGCGCCGGACCTGCCGGCAGGGGGGGAGATGCAGATCGGCAACGATGGCGTGCAGCTTGTCCTGCCTGGGCGGGATTCCCATGTTTCCACATTGTCTTCACCAGCGCCCGCGACGCATAAGAGCGTGTCGGATGCGGCCATCGTCGTTCCCAATGGCGATGGCACCAATACCGTGGTCGGCCCGGACGGCACGGTTCGGGAACAGCGGGCCGACTGATGGCGCGTATCCGCCGGTCATGGTCGGCCACAGGGGAGAGGGAACCGGAATGCTGCACATTCTCTATTTTGCATGGTTGCGCGACCGGCTGGGTCGCTCTGACGAGAGCGTGGCCCTGCCGGAAAACGCGCGTTCCGTACAGGATCTGATTACGCAGCTCCGCGCCCGTGGCGGGGAATACGGGGCGGTCTTCGCCCGGCCGGAGCAGATTCGCGTGGCCGTCAACCAGCGCTTCGCCACGGTTACGGATCCCATCGCCGCCAATGATGAAATTGCCTTCTTCCCCCCGGTTACGGGGGGCTGAGACATATGCCCCCCGTCACCATCCGCGTTCAGCCCGACCCTTTCGACATCACCCACGAGACCGCGCTGCTGCTGCGCGGGCAGGATACGGTGGGGGGTGTCGCGGCGTTTACCGGCATTGTCCGTGGGGGGAATGATCTGGTGGCGCTGGAACTGGAACATTATCCCGGCATGACCGAGTCCCAGATGCGGCGGATCGCCGAATCGGCATGTGAGCGATTCGGGCTGGTGGGCTGCACGGTCATCCATCGGGTGGGACGGCTGGAGGTGGGCACGCCCATCGTGCTGGTGCTGTGCGCGTCGGCGCATCGGGGGGCGGCCTTCGATGCGACTGAATTCGTTATGGACTGGCTCAAGACGCGTGCCCCGTTCTGGAAGCGTGAGGTGTTCGCCACCGGGCGCAGCGCATGGGTCGAGGCCCGTGCGGACGACGATGCCGCCGCCGCGCGATGGGATGAAATCATGGCGCCGCCGGGGGCGGAAATTAAAAAATAATCTGCCGCAATCATTGCTTGACCAAGGTCGGCCGCTGAGTCGGAAGAACGCTCCACATTTTTATCCACCACATTATGTAGTGCATTTCAGGGTCGGATGGCCCATATATAGGGGCATATCGTAAAACCTTCCCCCAACCTCCCAGGGTCGCGACAAACCCTGCGGGTTGGCATGAGTCGAGTACGGAGAAAGTATATGGTCCTGGATGACGTATCCGGCGGCATGTCTGATTGTTCTGCCAGCGGGGACGATACCGTCCAGGGAAAGGACAGTACCACAATGTCTGACATGCTGGATAACGTGGTCCAGTTGCCCGGTCATCATCCTGTACGCGTGGACCATTCCCGCGATTCGCTGCTGACGGCATTTGGCAAGGCCACGCTTGATAACCGCTATCTGCTGCCGGGGGAGAGTTATCAGGACCTGTTCGGTCGTGTGGCTTCCTATTACGGGGCGAACCCCGCCCATGCCCAGCGGCTGTATGACTACATTTCCCGTCACTGGTTCATGCCCGCGACACCCGTGCTGTCCAATGGCGGCACGACGCGCGGCCTGCCCATTTCGTGCTTCCTGAACGAAGCCAATGACAGCCTGCGCGGCATCGTGGATCTGTGGAACGAGAATGTCTGGCTGGCCTCGAAGGGCGGCGGCATCGG
Source organism: Komagataeibacter sp. FNDCR2 (assembly GCF_021295395.1). Lineage (NCBI taxonomy): Bacteria > Pseudomonadati > Pseudomonadota > Alphaproteobacteria > Acetobacterales > Acetobacteraceae > Komagataeibacter > Komagataeibacter sp. FNDCR2. Next base: position 813,217 of record NZ_JAIWOU010000001.1, on the reverse strand, counting down.
CTCCTACTGGGGCAACCTGCGCTCGATTGGCGAGAACGTGGGCCGCAATGGCAAGACCTCGGGCGTGATCCCGTTCATCCGGGTCATGGACAGCCTGACGCTGGCCATAAGCCAGGGGTCGCTGCGTCGCGGCTCGGCGGCGGTGTACCTGCCGGTCTGGCACCCCGAGATCGAGGAATTCATCGAACTGCGCCGCCCCACCGGCGGCGACCCCAACCGCAAGGCGCTCAACCTGCACCATGGCGTGCTGGTGCCCGACGCCTTCATGCGCGCCGTGGCGGATGATGCGGAATGGGCGCTGCTTTCACCCAAGGACAAGACGGTCATCCGCAAGATCTCGGCCCGCGCGCTGTGGATCCGGATCCTGACCGCACGCATGGAGCAGGGTGAGCCGTACATCATCTATTCCGACCATGTGAACAACGCGCGCCCCGAACACCACAAGCTGGCGGGGCTGGAGGTCAAGACTTCCAACCTGTGCGCGGAAATCACGCTGCCGACCGGGATGGACCAGCACGGGCGCGAGCGCACGGCGGTGTGCTGCCTGTCGTCGCTCAACCTTGAGACATGGGACGAGTGGAAGGACAATCCGCAGTTCATCGAGGACGTGATGCTGTTCCTCGACAACGTGCTGCAGGACTTCATCGACCGCGCGCCCGACGACATGGAGCGCGCGCGCTACGCCGCCATGCGCGAACGTTCGGTCGGGCTGGGGGTGATGGGCTTCCATACCTTCCTTCAGGCCAATAACGTGCCGTTTGAAAGTGTGGTGGCCAAGGTCTGGAACCGCAAGATTTTCAAGCATATCCGCGAACAGGCGGATGCGGCGTCACGCAAGCTGGCGGAAGAGCGCGGCCCATGCCCCGACGCCGCCGATTATGGCGTGATGGAACGGTTCTCGAACAAGATGGCCATCGCGCCCACGGCGTCGATTTCCATTATCGCGGGCAATGCCAGCCCCGGGATCGAGCCGATCGCCGCCAATGTGTTCCTGCAGAAGACCCTGTCCGGCTCGTTCACCGTGCGCAACCGCCATCTCGACCGCCTGCTGACCGAAAAGGGGCAGAATACGAGCGAGATATGGTCTTCCATCACGCTGAACAAGGGGAGCGTCCAGCATCTGGACTTCCTGACCCAGCAGGAAAAGGACGTGTTCAAGACCGCCTTCGAACTCGACCAGCGCTGGGTGATCGAACATGCGGCCGACCGTGCGCCCTTCGTCTGCCAGGCGCAGTCGATCAACATCTTCCTGCCCGCCGACGTGCACAAGCGTGACCTGCACCAGATTCACTACATGGCGTGGAAGCGGGGGGTGAAGTCGCTCTATTACTGCCGTTCGCTTTCTATCCAGCGTGCCGATGCGGTCAGCGACGGACAAGAAAAGCGCGACATGACACGCAATGAGGGCAACCTGCCCGCCACGGCGGCCCCCGCGGCCCCGACTTCTTCTTCCGATTACGAGGAATGCCTTGCCTGCCAGTAAGGCAGGGCATTTTCCTTCTGACGTATTATTTTCTGTGCTGTCCGCCCCGTTCGGGGTGGACAGTGCATAGCAATGTACAGGACAGGCACGGCCATGACCGATAAAGCCCCCGGCGCAGATGCCCAGACCGAACAGGCTTCCAGCCTGCTGACCGCCAACCCCGTTTACAAGCCGTTCCGCTATCCATGGGCGTATGATGCGTGGCTGACGCAGCAGCGCGTCCACTGGCTGCCCGAGGAAGTGCCGCTGGCCGATGACGTGAAGGACTGGCACCGCACCCTGAACGAGGGCGAACAGCATCTGGTCACGCAGATCTTCCGCTTCTTCACCCAGGCGGATGTGGAAGTGAACAACTGCTACATGAAGCAGTACAGCCAGGTGTTCAAACCGACCGAAGTGCTGATGATGCTCTCGGCCTTTTCCAATATCGAGACCATCCACATCGCTGCGTACAGCCATCTGCTCGATACCATCGGCATGCCGGAGACCGAGTATTCCGCTTTCCTTAAATACAAGGAAATGAAGGATAAATATGACTACATGCAGCAGTTCTCGGTAAAAGATAAGTACCAGATCGCCCGCACGCTGGCGGCGTTTGGCGCGTTTACCGAAGGGCTCCAGCTTTTCGCCTCCTTCGCCATCCTGCTCAACTTCCCCCGGCACAACAAGCTCAAGGGCATGGGGCAGATCGTGTCATGGTCCGTGCGTGACGAATCCCTGCACTGTGATTCGATGGCGCGGCTGTTCCGGGTGTTCGTGCATGAAAACCCCGAAATCTGGACCGACGCGCTGCGCGACGACATTGCCCAGATCTGCCGTGATATTGTCGAACATGAAGACGCCTTCATCGACCTGTCTTTCGAGATGGGGCCGGTCGAGGGACTCAACGCCATGCAGGTCAAGGAATACATCCGCTTTGTCGCCAACCGCCGTCTTGGCCAGCTTGGGCTTGATGGCATCTATGACATCGCGGTCAATCCGCTGCCGTGGGTGGATGAAATGGTCAATGCGGTCGAGCATGCCAATTTCTTTGAAAACCGTGCGACGGAATACAGCCGCGCCTCCACCACCGGCACGTGGGACGAAGCCTTTGCGGATTGAGGTCCGCCGCGCGTGCCGCTTCAGGGCAGGAGCGGCGCGCCCTTTTCCAGCACCAGCCGGGCGGCGGGGGTAAAGCGGCCATCGGCTTCATGCAGGACAAGGCCGGGCAGCAGTTCACTGCCCGCCCGTGCATTCGCGCAGCCCTGTAGCAGCACGATGCGCGCGGGTCGGTCGCGCGCGGGCCAGAAGGGGAAGATCCGGATCCGGCCAAGCGGAACGTCCTCCATGGCCTTGATCCCGGCGGCCAGCAGGCTGGCGGGCAGCGCCAGTGTCAGCGTGCCGTGGTGGCGGAGCTGGGCGGCAAGGGCGTGGATCCATTGCGCCAGCGCGCCTGGCGGCAGGCGTCGGGCCAGATCACGGCGTGCGTGGGTGGAGGCCGAGGACTCATGCCCATGCCATGGCGGGTTGGCGAAGGCATGATCGACCCGGCGTATGCCCGGGCCGGACAGCACCGGGTCATCGGGCAGGGTAGGGATGGCGCTGGTGCACGCGCGCAGGTTGTGCCGCCCGTTCAGCACGAAATTATGCTGCGCGAGCGCCGTGCTGGCGGGGTCATGCTCCACCCCGATTCCGGCAAGTCCCGGCACCCGATTCGCAAGGCACAGCAGCCCGGCCCCGGCGCCACATCCGCCTTCCACTACCGTCTGTCCGGACCGTGCGGGCACGAACGCAGCCATGAGAACAGGTTCCAGTCCGGTCCTGTTTCCGGTGCGAAACTGCCGGTACAGCACCTTTCCACCCAGCAGGGTGCCCGTCGTGACCGGGGGCAGGCCCGCGGGCACAGGCGGTAATGTCGTGTCTGCCCCGCGTCGTATCTCTGTGTGCTCTGGCTTGACCGTTATTCCAGCGCCGCCCATATACTCGTATCCATGTTCATATTTTCGGAACCGGGAGAGTAACCTTTTGGCCCTAGCAGTTAGTCTGCCGGAATCCGACGAAACGGCAAGTCAGAAAGACGAAGGGGCTCGCCGCCCGATGGCAGATGGATCAGAAGTCGCCCTGCGCGATCTGGCGGAATATCTTGCTGATGACATGGCCGCGTGTAACCGCGCCATTGTCGAGCGGATGGACAGCCCGGTCGCACTCATTCCACAGCTTGCGGCCCACCTGGTCGCGGCTGGCGGCAAACGGCTGCGCCCGCTGCTGACGCTGGCTTCCGCGCGGCTGTGCGGTTACCGCCCCGACGCCACGCACCAGCGCCATGTGGCGCTGGCCGCGTGCGTGGAGTTCATCCATACGGCCACGCTGCTGCATGATGACGTGGTGGACGAAAGTTCCCTGCGCCGGGGCATGGCCAGCGCGAACGCGGTGTTCGGGAACAAGGCGTCGGTGCTGGTGGGGGACTTCCTGTTCGCCCGGTCGTTCCAGCTCATGACCGATGACGGTTCGCTCAAGGTCATGAACATCCTGTCCTCCGCTTCCGCCACGATCGCGGAAGGGGAGGTGCTGCAGATGTCCACGCAGAATGACCTGTCCACCCGGATCGAGCAGTATCTCGAAGTCATTCATGGCAAGACCGCCGCCCTGTTCGCCGCCGCGTGCCGTGTGGGCGCCGTCGTGGCCGAGCGTGATGCCCGTGTGGAACACGCGCTCGAGACCTATGGCACCAATCTGGGCATGGCTTTCCAACTGGTGGATGACGCGCTGGATTACGCGGCGGATCAGGCCCGTCTGGGCAAGACGGTGGGCGATGACTTCCGCGAAGGCAAGATCACCCTGCCCGTACTGGCTGCCTATGCCGCCGGTTCGGACGAGGATCGTGCCTTCTGGCAGCGCGTGATCGAAAAAAGCGAACAGGAACCCGACGATCTCGACCATGCCCTGAGCCTGATCGAGAAAACCGACGCCATCCGTATCACCCTGGACCGGGCCATGGACTACGCGCAGGCCGCGTGTGAGGCCCTGTCCATCTTCCCGCCCAGCCGCCTGCGTCAGCTTTTGCAGGATACGGCCAGCTATACGGTCAACCGGCTGCGCTGAAGCCGCGTCCGCTTTTGCGGGTTATTCAACCGCGCCGGTCGTGACCGATGTGGGGCTGCTGGTCCTGTCCGGTTCAAACAGACATGGGGCGTTCTGGGTATATCCCAGCCTGTGCAGCCCGGGTTGCAGGGTGGCCGGATCATCCGGCAGGGCAGTAAAAAATACCCGTTCCGGCTGGTCCGGGCTGCCTGGGCCGTCCGGCCCGTTCAGTTCAGCCACAATGCGCGCGGTCTGTTTTGCAACGGCCGGGGCCGGGTCCAGCCAGGTTACGTCTGGCGGCCCGATTTCACGCATGGCGTTGAGCAGGAAGGTGTAGTGGGTGCAGCCAATGCCCACCACGTCGATTTCCCCACCCCGTGGCTGGCCAAACAGGCCGTCGAGTTCCGCCCTTAATTGTTTGTGGTCAGGCGGCACGCCACGGAAAGCGGCCTCCGCCATATCGGCCAGCCCGCGCGCGCCATAGGCCAGAAGCGTGCAGTCGGGCGCAAAACGCGCGCGCAGATCTTTCAGGTAGGGGCGGCGCACTGTCGCGCGGGTGGCCAGCAGGCCGATCGTGCCGGTGCGGGTATGGTCCGCTGCCCATTTTATGGGCGGCACGCAACCGACAAAAGGCACATCATAGGCCGCGCGCAGGCTGTCCAGCGCAAGGGTGCTGGCCGTATTGCAGCCAATGACCACCACGCTGGGCCGCAGGCGGTCAATGGCGCGGCCCAGCAGATGGACAATCCGCGCACGCAGCGGCGCATCGGGCTGCTCCCCATAGGGGAAGACGGCGGTGTCCGCCAGGTAGTCAACCGGCATGCCGGGCAGGAGCGTGCGAAGCTGTGCCACCACGCCCAGCCCGCCAATGCCGGAATCAAAAGTAAGGATACGCGGCATCAACCGGCAGGCTGATCAGGCGCCCGCGTCGCGCTTGGCCTTGAGCGCCAGCGCCTCTTCCGCGCTGCCGACACCGCCATGCTTCGCGGACCATGCGCAGGGATCTTCAAGGAAGCGACGGACTTCGGCGGCATCCTTTTCCGAGAAATAGGGCTTGCCCGCGCAGGCTTCCAGCACGTCCCACCATGTGCACAGGGCGTGCAGGCTTATGTTCATGTCCGCCAGCGTGCGGTACGCACCGGGGAACACGCCATAGAAGAAGACCACGAATGTATGGTCCACCAGCGCGCCGGCCGCGCGCAGGGCCTTGGCGAACTGCACCTTGGATGAACCATCCGTGGTCAGGTCTTCCACCAGAAGGGTGCGCATGCCTTCGGGCACGTCACCTTCGATCTGGGCATTACGGCCGAAACCCTTGGGCTTTTTGCGCACATAGGCCATGGGCGCCATCATGCGGTCGGCAATCCAGGCGGCGAAGGGAATCCCCGCCGTCTCCCCCCCCACCACGGCGTCGATGCTTTCGTAACCGACATGGCGACCGATCTTCTCAACCGCCAGTTCCATGATCTTCTGCCGCGCGCGCGGGAAGAAGATGATACGGCGGCAGTCGATGTAAACCGGGGATTTCCAGCCGGATGTCAGGGTATAGGGATCATCGGGGCGGAAGTTGACGGCCTTGATTTCCAGCAGCAGGCGCGCCGTCATCAATGCGGCATCGCGGTCCCACGCTGTTGAACCCGTTGAAAGTCCAGCCCCGTTTCCCGTGGCGTCGTGCATACCCTATCTCCGGCCAAATGATATTCAATATTACGAATGACAGGAGAGACGATTAACCGCAACGGAGGGGAAAATCCATCGGTCTGCGCGCCCCGCACCCAAAAACGCGAAAAAAAGCAGGCAGGGAAATATAACGTGACAGGGTTAATGCCGTGTAAGGTTACGTTTACCTTGCCCAAACGGGTTATTCGTTTTAACATCACAATATTGATAATCATTCTCACTGATGGATCATCGCATCGTGTCTGCTGAAAACAGTCGCATCGCTCGCAAATGTGAGCGCGCCGTAATCACAGCCTACCAGGAACTGCGTGGCGTCGGGAGCAGTGATGTGTCGGCATTTCACGCCTGCACGACCCTATACCGTATCCACCACCCCGAATCCTCGCTTAACGAGGCCCGGCGTCTGGTATCGGAATGGATCGATCATCATGTGATCCAGCGGCGCTCCGGCCCCACGAACGGGTGCGAGTGCGAGGAACAGCATTAAGGGGCATATAATTGTCGCCCCAATGGCTTCCATTTTTCATGTCACGGTAAATACACGGGCTTTCCCGTTCGCTTGCCTTCGTACTGACTGAAGGCTTTTACGGAAAAAAACCAGATACCCTGAAAGTAATGGAGCGGTGCGTAAGGCCCGCTCCACCAGCGGGGTCATATACCCGTGCAGGCGGGGGACTTATTCCCCGCCTGGCATCAGGTTACTCAGCCACGCTTGTCGAACGGGGTGAAGTTGCGTTCGGGTGAGCCGACATAAAGCTGGCGGGGACGGCCGATACGCTGGCCCGGTTCCTCGATCATTTCCTTCCACTGGCTGATCCAGCCCGTGGTGCGGGCCACGGCGAACAGCACGGTGAACATGCTGGTGGGAATGCCCATGGCCTTGAGGATGATGCCGGAATAGAAATCGACATTCGGGTAGAGGCTGCGCTTGACGAAATATTCGTCATTAATGGCGATCTTTTCCAGCTCGATCGCCAGATCCAGCAGCGGGTCATCCTTGATGCCCAGTTCGCCCAGTACCTCATGGCAGGTAGCCTGCATGATCTTCGCGCGCGGGTCGAAGTTCTTGTACACGCGGTGACCAAAGCCCATCAGGCGCACGCCGCTGGTCTTGTCCTTCACCTTGGCGATGAACTCGGGGATGTTGTCCTTGTGGCCGATTTCGGCCAGCATCTTCAGCACCGCTTCGTTGGCCCCGCCATGCGCGGGCCCCCACAGCGCGGCGATACCGGCGGAGATGCATGCAAACGGATTGGCCCCGGTGGACCCGGCAAGGCGCACGGTGGAGGTGGAGGCATTCTGCTCATGATCCGCATGCAGGATCAGGATGCGGTCCATCGCACGGGCCAGAACCGGGTTGATCTTGTACGGCTCGCTGGGTACCGCGAACATCATGGACAGGAAGTTTTCCGCATAGGACAGGTCGTTACGCGGATAGATGAAGGGCTCGCCCTGCGTGTATTTGTAGGCCCATGCCGCGATGGTCGGGATCTTGGCGATGATGCGCATGGCCGACTGGTAGCGGCTTGTCGCGTTCGAGATGTCCAGCCCTTCGTGATAGAAGGAGGACAGCGCGCCGACCGTGCCGCACAGGATGGCCATGGGGTGCGCATCGCGGCGGAAACCGTTGAAGAAATTACGGATCTGCTCATGCAGCATGGTGTGGTGCTTGATGGAGTTTACAAACCCGTCATACTGCGCCTTGTCCGGCAGTTCACCGTTGAGCAGCAGATAGGCCACTTCCATGAAGGTGGCCTGTTCGGCCAATTGCGCGATGGGGTAGCCACGATGCAGCAGGACACCCTTTTCACCGTCAATGAAGGTGATCTTGCTGGAACATGACGCCGTTTCGCCATAACCGGGATCGTAGGTGAATACGCCAGCCTGCGCCGGCAGTTTGCGGATATCGATCACATCCGGCCCCATCGTGCCGGACAGCATGGGCAATGAAATGTCCTTGCCGTCCAGCGAGACTGTGGCGGTTTTTCCGGACTCGCTCATCTACAACACTCCTCCTGGGTGCCATCCCCGCCGCGCGTCGGGGCGGGGTGGCACATGTCTCCAACCTCCGGGCACTCTGTCGTTCAACCGACAGTTTGTAAGTCTGCCCAAAATTTATATACCCGGTTCCGCCTGCGCGGCTGTCCCCCGGGTCTCGCGTGTGACGATAGGAACGAAGCCCCCTCGTGGCAATCCATCCACCCGCATCGCGGCAATGACATTATTGGCAAGACAGGTCCAGCAGGCGGATTTCACCATCCGTCGCCACGTTCCACGGCTGCTCCGTCGTGAAACAGGCGATCGAGGCCGGGGCAAACCCCCGGATCAGGCCGGATTCCAGCGCGGGCGGGCAGGCGCGCGCCCCCCAGTGGGCCACCAGCGCCTGCAGGCCGGGGTTATGGGCCAGTATCATGATGTTGTGGATTTTATCCGGCACCGCATGGAGTTCGTTGCGGATGGTCTCCGCCGTGGCGTCGTACAGGGCGTTCACATATCGGATATCAGGCGTGTGATCGCCATAAAATGATCCGATGGCCGCCAGCGTCTGGCGCGTGCGCACGGCGGGGCTGACCAGGACCAGTTCCGGCGCGAAGCATCGCGCGCGCAGCCATGCGCCCTGCCGTACCGCCAGTTCGCGCCCGTGCGCGGTAAGGGGGCGCGCAAGGTCGGCCTGCGCCCCCATTTCCCCAAACGGGGCGGGGGCCGCCTGCGCGTGGCGCATCAGTACGAGCCGCCGGGGCGGATAGGAGCCTGCGGGTATGGCGGACATGGGCAGGCTCAGCGCCCTTCGCGTGCGAAGGCTTCATGATGGCGGATGACCTCGCGAATGATGAAGGCGAGGAACTTTTCCGCGAAATCCGGGTCAAGCTGCGCGGCCCCGGCCAGTTGCCGCAGGCGCGTGACCTGCCGGGCCTCGCGCGCCGGGTCGGCGGGCGGCATGTCATGGGCGGCCTTGAGCTTTCCCACCGCCTGGGTGTGGCGGAAGCGTTCAGCCAGCATATAGATCAGGGCCGCGTCGATATTGTCGATACTGCGGCGCAGTTCCTCCAGTTTCTGCTGCGCTGCGTCACACGGGGCCGGGGTGGTGTTCATCTGGGTCGGTTCTCCTGAAAGGGCGGGTAAGGGAAGGCGGGCTTTATATGACGGGCGGCAGGTCGATCCATGCCAGATGGCCGCCCTTGCCCGCGCCGGTATCGGTAAAAATGGCCTTGCCGCCCATCCGGCCGGGCCTGACCCATGGCCGCCCATCGGTCGAGCGGCGGTCATGCCCGCAATAGACCGTGTATCCCATCGGAATGTGATCGACCCAGTTCAGCCGCCGTTCGGGGTAGCCATCCTTTTGCATGTGGCCCGTCGTTTCCCCGAACAGGGCGCGCGACAGCAGGGGGGTTACGGTGCCCAGCCCCGGCGGCGGCAGTTCACCCAGCATGCGCACATGAAAGCCCCCGTGGACGAATATGGACTGCCCCAGCACGATCCATGCGGGCGCGTGCGCCAGGTCGGCCAGCGCGCGCTGGCGCACGTCGCTGTTCTCCTCGGCCATGAACTGGTCCAGCGTTTCCATAAGCGGGGGGTCGCGGCGCATCTTGCGGCCCTGCAGGGCGCGGGCCAGCTTGCGGTCGTGATTGCCCAGCAGGAACAGGCCGCGCCCTTCGTCGATCAGTTGCTGCATGAGGCGGAAGGCCCCGGCGCTGTCCGGCCCGTAATCCACCAGGTCACCAAGCTGTATGACAAAGCGGTCGGTCGCGGCGGCGTGCCGGAAGGCGCGCAGATCCCCATGCACATCGCCCACCACCCGCAATGGCCTGCCCGCCAGAAGGTCCATGAGGGGATGGCGCGGAGGTGGCGGCGGCACGGGGCCGGGCGTGACGGCGGGTTCCCTTTCCGCAGGCGGCGGGAGGTTGTCGTCCCGCGCCATGACAGGCCGGTGAGAGGGAAATCGACGTCTCAAACGAAAAAACCCTCCTGTCCTGATGGCGATGCCGCGTGTGGGTGCCCCCTGCTGGGTCTGCTCTCCTATTATTCACAAGATTGGCCGCCATGCACTAGGGGACGGGCAATAATGTGTCGTCAGTGACACAAAACGGTTGCATCCGGGTAACGGCGCCGGGGGAGCAGGGAGCATATTGCCAAAAATACAGACCAAAAATACACCGTTCACATCTTCCGCCCCCCAGACGGGGCCAACGCGCAGGCGTGGACCGGAGTCCGGGCGGGGGGTGTCACACTTTTTTGTTGTGACGTGGCCCACAGGACGGAGAACAGATGTTTGCGTCATGCCGAAGTGAAACGCAGCGCCGGGGCATAAGGTGCAAAGGGAATACCCACACCGTATGTGGCGGCCGGGCTGGCCGGACAGGACCGGGGCATCAGGGGGCGACCATGTGGGCGCCCGCCCCGAACCGTGGCTGAGGCATAAGACATATCCGGCGCGGTCAGGCCGTCCGGACATAACGATAAGAGTTTGAGGGAAAGTTCATGATCGACCACACCCGAATCCGGAATGCGGCGCTCCGGGCCAAGATCACTACTGCCGAGCAGGCGGCCTCCCTTGTCCGCCCCGGCAGTACGGTCGGCACCAGCGGCTTCACGGGCGCCGGTTACCCCAAGGCCGTGCCGCAGGCGCTGGCGGCGCTGATGGAGCGCGAGCACGCCAAGGGTAACGACTACCGCATCCGGCTTCTGACGGGGGCCTCCACCGGGCCGGAGCTTGATGGCGCACTGGCCAAGGCCAACGGCGTCTCCTTCCGCATGCCCTATAATTCCGACCCCGGCCTGCGCGCGCGCATCAACGCGGGCGAGACCGAATATCTGGACATGCATCTCAGCCACGTCGCCCCCATGGCCTGGGCCGGCTTCTTTGGCGAGATGGACACCGCCATCATCGAGGCCACCGCCATCCGCGAGGACGGCAGCATCGTCCCGTCCTCCTCCGTGGGGAACAGCAAGACATGGCTGGACACCGCCAGGCAGGTCATCATCGAGGTCAATAGCTGGCAGGATCCGGCTCTCGAAGGCATGCACGACATCTGGTACGGCGCGGCCCTGCCGCCGCACCGCCAGCCCATTCCGCTGCTGCGGCCCGACGACCGGATCGGCGGCACGTCGCTGAAGGTCGATCCGGCCAAGATCGTGGCCATTGTCGAGACCAACGCCCCCGACCGCAACGCCCCGTTCTCGCCCCCGGACCAGACCGCGCGCGGCATTGCGGGCCATCTCATGGAGTTCTTCGAGCATGAAGTGAAGAAGGGCCGCCTGCCGCCTTCGCTCCTGCCGCTCCAGTCCGGCGTGGGCAACGTGGCCAACGCCGTGATGGGCGGGCTCGAGGAAGGTCCGTTCAATGACCTGACTGCCTATACCGAGGTCATTCAGGACGGCATGCTGGGCATGCTGGAAACGGGCAAGATGCGTGTGGCCTCGGCCACGGCGTTCTCCCTCAGCCCCGAGGCGGCGGAGTCGCTCAATTCCCGCATGCGGGAGTTCCAGAAGAAGATCATCCTGCGCCCGCAGGACATCAGCAACCACCCCGGCCTGATCCGTCGTCTGGGCTGTATCGCCATGAACGGCCTGATCGAATCGGATATTTACGGCAATGTGAACTCGACCCAGATCATGGGCTCCAAAATCCAGAACGGGATCGGCGGTTCGGGTGATTTCGCCCGCAATGCCTATATTTCCGTGTTCATGACGCCCTCCACGGCCAAGGGCGGCAAGATTTCCGCCATCGTGCCCATGGCGTCGCATGTCGATCACATCACGCAGGATTCGCAGGTGCTCGTGACCGAGCAGGGCCTGGCCGACCTGCGTGGCCTGTCCCCCAAGCAGCGCGCCGAAGTCATCATCGCCAACTGTGCGCATCCGGACTACCGCCCGATGCTGCAGGATTATTTCAAGCGCGCCCGCGCGGGTTCGTTCGGCCAGCAGTCTCCGCACCTGCTGACCGAGGCCCTGTCCTGGCACCAGCGCTTCATCGAAACCGGCAGCATGCTGCCCTGATACCACGTTGCCCGTGCGTGCTTCGGCCCGCACGGGCATGGCGGTTCACGGCGTGGCGGGGCGGTCGTGGTCCACCATTTCTGTGGCGCGTTCCAGATCGACGGAGAGTACGCGGCTTACCCCGCGTTCCTGCATGGTCACGCCATACAGCCGGTCCATATGCGCCATGGTCAACTGGTGGTGGGTGACGACCAGAAAGCGCGTTCCCGCCTCGGCCACCATGTCGGCCAGCAGGGAACAGAACCGCCCTACATTGGCGTCATCCAGCGGGGCGTCCACCTCATCGAGTACGCATACGGGCGCGGGATTGCAGCGGAACACCGCGAAAATGAGCGAAAGCGCCGTCAGCGCCTGTTCCCCGCCGGACAGCAGCGACAGCGTGGCCAGCTTCTTGCCCGGTGGCTGCGCATAGATTTCAAGCCCCGCCTGTAGCGGGTCATCATTGCCGATCATGCCCAGATGCGCACGGCCGCCATTGAACATGCGGGCGAACAGCGACTGGAAATGCTGGTCGATCTGGGAAAACGTGGCCGTGAGCCGCTCGCGCCCTTCGCGGTTGAGCTGCCCGATCATGCCACGCAGGCGGGCGATGGCGGATTGCAGTTCATCGCGCTCATGCAAAATGGTGTCGATCCGGCCCGCCGCGTCCTGCGCCTCGATCTCGGCCCGCAGGTTGACCGGGCCAAGTTCGTCGCGCTGGCGGGTCAGGCGCGAGACCTTGCGGCGCAGGCTGGTCTCGGCGGCGACGCTCAGGTCGGACGCCACAATGCCCGCGGGCGGGGTGGATTCCGCCTGTAGCTGCGCCAGAAGCTGCTGCGCCTGTTCGCGCCTGCCTTCGGCCCGGACCAGTGCCTCCCGCGCCGCGATCAGGGTCTCTTCCGCCATCTGGCGGCCCTGTTGCAGTTCGCCCAGCCGTGTTTCCGCCTGTTGCAGCGCCTGCGCGGCCAGATCGTGATCCGCCGCGTGGCGTTCGAGTTCCGTGGTGATGGCGTCGCGCCGGGCGCGTACGGCCACGGGCTGCGGCGCGAGCCGCTCATGCTCCGTCCGCGCGCCGTGCAGGCGGGCCTGCGCGGCCTCGGCTTCCAGTGTCGCGGCTTCCACGCGGGCGGCCCATTGCGCCCGGTCCTGCGTGGCGGTGGTCTGGCGCTGGCGCAGGCCAGCGTCTTCCGCCTGCAGGCGGGCGAGTTTGTCCCGCGCTTCCTGTTCCTGTTCGCGCAGCGTCCCGGCCTGTTCACGCAGGGCAGCCAGCGCCTGTTCCAGTTCCGCGCCGTCGGGCAGGGCCTCAAGGCGCGCCTGCGCGGCCCGTACCGCTTCGCGCGCCTGCTCCACGGCGTGGGACAGGTCGGCCATCCGTGCGCGCCGGGCGTCGAGCCGCGCGGCCGTATCACGTGATTTCCGTTCCAGCGCCGCGCGGGCCGTGCGGGCCTGATCCAGATCCGCCACGGCTTTTTCCGCGGCGGCGCGCGCGTGCTTCAGGGCCTGTTCGGCCGCGCTGGCTTCCCCGTCGGCCTGACGGGCCGCGGCTTCGGCAATATCGGGTGGGGGTAGCGTGGCCAGGTGGTCGCGCCGTGTGTCCAGTTCCGCGCGCAGGGTGTCGCGGTCGTTTTCCAGCCGGGCCAGTTCGGGCTGCATGGATTGCAGGCGGGTTTCCGCCTCGCCATGGCTGGACAGGGTGGCCTGCATGGCCTGACGGGCCTGCTCCGTGGCGGTTTCGGCCTGCTGGCGGCTGGCGCGCAGGTGATTTTCGCGTTTCTGTTCCTGTGCCGCCGCCTGTACCGCGACCTGCTGGGCATGGGCCAGTTGCGCCAGATCCGGCAGGGCGGCTTCGTGCGCCGTTGCGCGGGTCAGGGCGGCTTCGGCTTCCGTCAGGGCGGCGCGGGCGGTGTCGTGCTGCACGGCAAGGGTGCTGACCTGCGCGGCAACGGTGGCGTGCTGGCGCGAAAGGGTGGCTTCCTCGCCCCGGCAGGTTTCAAGGGTATTTTCCGCCTGAACACGCGCGTCGCGACATTGTGCGAGCGCCCGCGCCGCCTGCTGGCGGGCATGGGCCGTGGCTTCGCTGTCGTGTTCCAGCGCGGGGATTCCGGCGCGCACCCGTTCCAGTTCCGCCCACAATTCGCGCAGGCGGCCCAGTTGCTTCAGGCGCAGGGCGGCGCGTCCGGGCAGGTTGGGGGCCTGCGTATAACCGTCCCACCGCCAGAGCGCGCCATCGCGCGTGACCAGACACTGCCCCGGCGCAAGGGCGGGCTGAAGGGACGCGCCCTCCATTCCCTCTTCCAGCAGGCCCGCCACGCCAAGCGCGCGGGACAGGGCCGGGGGGGCATCCAGCAGGGCGGCAAGCGGGGTGATCGCGCCGGCGGGGAAGGGCGGCAGGCTTCCGGGCGGCAGGTCGTGCCATGCGCGTGGGGCCGCGCCACCAACCGTGGCGTCCAGCCCGTCCGCCAGCACCACGGCCAGAGCGGTTTCCAGCCCGACGGGCACATGCAGGCTTTCGGCCAGCGTCAGGCCGGGGGCGGGGGCCTGCTCCGTATCGCTTTGCAGCGCGCGGGCCAGCCCATCGGCTTCCGCTTCCAGGCCGGACAGGCTGGCGCGTGCCTGCGCCAGCCGCGCCGAACCGGCCTCTTCCGCGCCCGTGGCGGTTACAAGGGCTGCTTCCGCCGCCGTCATGGCCGCCCGCGCGGTTTCAAGCGCGCGTTCGGCATCCTTGCGCCGGGTCATGGCCTGTTGCACGACGGCATCGGGCACGGCCTGCGCGCGCAACTGCGCCAGGCTGGTGGCCAGGGTGTCCGCCGCCTGGCTGGCGCGGGTGTGCGCGGCCCGTGCGCCGCGCAGGGCTTCCTCGGCCGCCTGTCGGGTGGAACGGGCTTCCTTCAGGCGGGCATTGGCCTGTATCTCGGCCTGCGTGGTCTGGGCACGGGCCTTTTCCGCCGTGGCCAGTTCGGCGCGGATATGGGTCAGGCGGTCCCCGGTTTCCGCCACCACCGCGCCCAGGCGCTGGCGCTCGGCTTCGGGCACCAGACTGGCGCGCGCTTTTTCCACATGGCCCCGCAGGGTGGCCACGTCACGCTCCAGCGCCTCCAGCCGGTGCTGTGTCGCGGCGATGTCCTGCGTGGCCTGCTGGTACAGGCGCTGGCTTTCCACGGCGGCGTTGCGGGCCAGCCCGGCGTGAAGGACGGCCTCCGAATGGGTGCGGGTCGCTTCCTCGCGCAGGGCGCGGGTTTCGCTGGCCTGCTGTTCGCCCAGGCGGATACGTTCGTCATGCTCGGCAATCGTGGCTTCGCCGGGCATGTCGGCCTCAAGCGCCGCGATTTCTTCCGCCAGCGCATCATGCTGGGTGGCAAGGCGCCCATGCGCGGCGGTGGCGGTCTCCAGCACGTCGCGGGCCTGCGCGGTCTGGAGCTGGGCTTCGCGCAGGGTGGTGGTGGCCTGCTCCACCCGGGCGGACAGGTCCGCACCCGCCTGCGCCAGCGCCGCGTATCGGGCCTGTTCGGCTTCGCGGAGGGCGGGCAGGGCGGCCAGACGTTCCTCCACGGTGGCCTGTTCGGCATCGAGACCCGCGAGCATCGCCTGCGCGTCGTCCCGGCGGGTCAGGGCGGCGGCCTGCGCGCCCTCGCATTCCGCAAGGCGGGTGCTGGCCTGCGCCAGCGCGGATTCGGCGTGGGCCAGTTCATCGGCAATGGTTTCCGCACGGACCTTGAAGCGCTCCAGCGCGGTGCGCCGCCCGTCCAGTTGCGCGCGGAGCTGGGGCAGGGTCTGGTTGACCTCATAATCCGCAATGACGGCGCTTTCCGCCATCTCCTCGGCAGTGCTGAGGTCGGTGCGGGCCGTGTGCAGGGCGGTTTCGCTTTCCGCCACCCCGTTATGCGCGCGGGCGTGCAGCAGCGCGAGCAGGGCGGTTTCCGCCTCCCGCAGCCCCTGGGAGAGTTCGCGGTACTGGCCCGCCTGTTCCGCCTGTTCGTGCAGGTCGCCCAGCCGGGCCTCAAGCTGGAGGCGCAGGTCTTCCGCCCGGGCCAGATTGGCCTCGGTCGCGCGCAGTTTCAGCTCGGCTTCATGCCTGCGGCCATGCAGGCCGGTAATGCCGGCGGCTTCTTCCAGAATGGTGCGGCGTTCCTCCGGCCGCGCATTGACCAGCGCGGAGACACGCCCCTGGCTGACCATGGCCGATGACCGCGCGCCTGATGCCAGATCGGCAAACAGGGTCTGCACGTCGCGCCCGCGCATGGTGCGGCTGTTGATGCGGTAGTTGCTGCCGCCACCGCGTTCGGCCCGGCGGCAGACCTGCAGTTCGTCCTGCCCCTGAAAGGGCGGGGGCGCGACCGTGGCCGCGCCCTCCAGCGTCAGGGTGACTTCGGCCATGTTGCGCGCCGCACGCGCCGTGGTGCCCGCGAAGATCAGGTCATCCATCTCGCCCCCGCGCAGGGAGCGGGCATTGGTTTCCCCCATGACCCAGCGCAGGGCTTCGACCACATTGGACTTGCCGCAGCCATTCGGCCCGACAATGCCGGTCAGGCCGGGCAGGATGTCCACGGCGACCGGGTCGGCAAAACTCTTGAACCCGGCAATGCGCAGCCGGACGAAACGGGCGGTCATGACATTATGGTCGTGATCAGTGGGGAGGGGATCAACGGGCCGCCGCCTCGACCTTTTTGGCAAACTCCTCGTAGCTCAGTTCCTGCGAGACCTGCTCCCTGTCATTGAAGCGGAAGGTGGGGGTGCCGTCGATCTTGTACTGCATCTGGGCCCGGTCCTCCTGCTCCATGATGGCGTGGCGCAGGGTCTCGTCATGGATGGTCTGCTGGAACTGGTCGGGCGACATGCCGGCAAGGGCCGCCATTTTCCCGATTTCCGCGATATGGTCCACGCCCTGCTCGAATGCCCAGCGGTCCTGGCTGGACAGCAGGGCGAGCACGAAGGCCTCGTAGCGTTCGGGCGGCAGGCTGCGGGCCACCATGGCGGCGGTGAGCGCGTCCTGATCCAGCGGGAAATCACGGAAAATATAGTACACCTTGCCGGTGTCGATCAGTTTGCTGCGGATTTCGGGAAAGACCTCGGCGGCGAAGCGCGCGCAATGCGTGCAGGTGAGGGAGAACCATTCCTCGACATGGACCTTGGCCGAAGGGTTGCCCGCCGCCCGGATCGACATGCGCGGATCGGCCGCCTGCGCCATGGCCCGGCTGGACAGCAGGCCGCCGCCAGTCAGCAGCGCGGGGGCAAGGGCAAGCAGGGTGCGGCGTTTGATGGGCATGACGGGTAACTCTCCGGTATGATCAGGGTGGGGCATATCCCCGGCGGCGCGAGTGTAAAGAGGCGGGCGGCCTGCGTAAATCCACCCGTCCACCGGGATGCGCGCCCTGTCAGGCGCGCCCCCGGTGGGGTGGGGGTGTTACGGGCTTTCCTTGGGCGGCAGGCGCACGCGCACATGGCGGATGTGGCGGGCATCCGAATCCAGGATGCGGAAAACCATGCCGCTTTCGTGGGTTACGATCTCGCCCCGCGTGGGTACGTGCCCGGCAAGACGGAACACAAGGCCGCCCACGGTCTCGATTTCGGCCTCACGTTCATCACGGGTCAGGATCGGGCCGACCTTTTCCTCGAACGTGGCGACGGGGGTGCGGGCATCGACATCCAGCGTGCCGTCGGGCCGTTCGCGGATCATGTTGACGGTGGGCTCGTCATGCTCGTCCGAGATGTCGCCCACGATCGTCTCGATCAGGTCCTCGATGGTGACGAGACCGTCAATCCCGCCATATTCATCGATCACCAGCGCCAGATGCACATGGCGCTGGCGCATCTGCAACAGCAGGTCGAGCACCGGCAACTGCGGCGCCACCATCAGCGGCTGGCGCAGCAGCGGTTCCATGCGGAAGGCCTCGCTCGTGCCGACATAGGCGATCAGATCCTTGACATGGATCATGCCCACGATGTCATCGAGCTGCTCCCGATAGACCGGCATGCGGGAATGGTTTTCCCGCCGCATCATGGCCAGCGCCTCATCAAGGCTGATACTGACCGGCATCGCCACGATGTCGGCGCGCGGGATCATCACATCATCGGCGGTGATGCCGCGCAGGCGCAGCACGTTGGCCAGCAGGGCGCGCTCCTGCCGGTCGAGTTCGGATGAGCGGGGGTCGCCTTCCTCCGCCGCCTCATCGGCTTCCTTGACCAGCGCGGCAATGGAATGGCGCAGTCCCTGTTCGCCACGCCTGCGGCTGAACAGTGACAGCAATCCCTTGCCGCGCGATCCGGACGGAGGTTCCGCGCCGTCCGCCGCATCCGTGCCGGGGCGACTCATGGCCGTCTCTCCCGCATGCCCGCCATCCGGCCCTGCTTCCATGGATTGGCGACGCCAAGGCCGGACAGCAGGCGGGCTTCGTGCATTTCCATCTCCCGCGCCTCGCCGGGGTGGTGGTGGTCGTACCCGGCCAGGTGCAGGACACCGTGAATGACCAGGTGCGCCAGATGGGCGGCCATGTCGCGCCGGGCCGCACGGGCCTCGCGCCGGACCGTCTCGAACGCGATGATGATGTCACCGCCCCACACGCCGCCACGCGCCTGCATGGGCGCGTATTCGAATGTCAGGACATTGGTGGCCCTGTTGCGCCCGCGATGGCGCCAGTTCATCTGTCGCACCGTGCGGTCATCCGCCAGTACGACCGTGACCGGGCCATGGCAGCCGGTGGCCGCCAGCGCGGTGTCCACCGCGCGCGTGACCAGACGGACGGGGTGGCGGACGGCGCGGTTCCAGCGCCTGTCCGCCACGGTTACATCGGGTTCGTCCATCCCGGCCGGAAGGGCGGGCGTGCTGGCCCGTCCCGCTGCATCCGCGACCCCGCCATGCCGGGCGGAGCCTGTGCTACTTCGAGGTTTCATTGTTCTCCTGCTGCGATCGCGCGCGATGCGGGCGGTGTTGCGCCCCGGCACGCTGATCGTATGCCTCCACTATACGCGCCACCAGCGGGTGGCGCACCACGTCACGTGATTCAAAGCGCATCATGCCGATCCCTGGCAGGCCGTCCAGTGTCTCGACGGCTTCCCGCAGGCCGGATGTCACGCCGCGCGGCAGGTCAACCTGGCTCAGATCGCCCGTAATGACCATGCGCGTGCCCTCGCCCATGCGGGTCAGGAACATCTTCATCTGGGCGGGGGTGGTGTTCTGCGCCTCGTCCAGAATGACAAAACAGTGCGCCAGCGTGCGCCCGCGCATGAAGGCGAGGGGCGCGACCTCGATCTCGCCCGTGCCCATGCGGCGGATTACCTGATCGCCCGGCATCATGTCATGCAGCGCGTCATAGAGCGGGCGCAGGTAGGGGTCGATCTTTTCCTTCAGGTCGCCGGGCAGGAAGCCCAGCCGCTCACCGGCTTCGACCGCCGGGCGCGACAGCACGATCCGGTCCACCTGCCCGGCCTGGAGCATGGCCACCGCCTGCGCCACGGCAAGGTAGGTCTTGCCGGTGCCCGCCGGGCCCAGGCCGAACACCATTTCCTGCCGGGCCAGCATGGCCATGTAATGGCCCTGACCGATCGAACGCGGCACGATGGGGCCACGGCGGGTCATGATGCTGGGCAGATCCGCAAGCGAGGGGGCGGCGGGAATGACGGGCGTGCGGACATCTTGCATGGCGGGCAGGTCCCCTGTCGCGGCGGGTGGTGCTGAAAAGGCATGGGCCGCCAGGCGGATGGCGGTATCGACCGCGGCGGTATCGACCGTCTGGCCCGCGCTGGCGCGGCGGTAGAGTTCGGCCAGCGTACCCTGCGTCAGTCCGACCCGCTGGGCCGCGCCGCTGATGGCGATGCGGTTGCCACGGCAGGACAGCCGGACATCAAATCCACGTTCAAGGTGCAGGAGATGACGGTCGTGATCCCCCACAAGCTGGGCCAGAAGCGCATTATCCTCGAACTGCATGGTCACGGTGCGATCGTTCGCCGCCGTGCCTGCGGGGGGACGTCGCCCGCCGGTGCGGCGGGGGGCGTGGAGCGTGGATTGTGTCTGTTCTCTCAAGCCCTGTCTGTCTCCTCTGTCAGGACACCACCAAGGGAGTTGGTGTATGTATGGCGGATGGCCACATTGGCCACCCGGCCGATCAGGCTGTCCGGCCCTTCCACATTCACCGCCTGCAACCACGGGCTCTTGCCCGAAATCTGGCCCGGCTTGCGCCCGCGCCCGGTAAACAGCACGGATGTCACCTGGCCCACGGTCGCGGCGTTGAATGTATCCTGCTGCACGCGCAGGATGGCCTGAAGTTCCTGCAGGCGTGCATCTTTCACGTCTTCGGGCACCTGCGCGCCCGCGCCGGCGGCGGGCGTGCCGGGACGGGAGGAATATTTGAAGGAATAGGCCTGCGCGAAACCGATATCGCCGATCAGGCGCATCGTGTCGGCAAAGTCCGCGTCCGTCTCGCCGGGATGGCCCACGATGAAGTCGGACGACAGCGCCAGATCGGGGCGCGCGCGGCGCAGGCGGTCCACCAGCACGCGGTATTCATCCGCCGTGTGCCCGCGGTTCATGGCGGCCAGCACCCGGTCGGATCCGGACTGCACCGGCAGGTGCAGGAACGGCATGAGCTGGGGCAGGTCACCATGGGCCGCGATCAGGTCATCCTCCATGTCGCGCGGGTGGGACGTGGTGTAGCGGATGCGTTCCATGCCCACGTCATCGGCCAGCACGCGGGCCAGGCGCGCCAGCCCCCATGTGCCGCCATCCGGCCCTTCGCCATGATAGGCGTTGACGTTCTGGCCCAGCAGCGTGATCTCCCGCACGCCCGCTGCCGCAAGCCTGCGGGCTTCGGCCAGCACGGCGGCGGCGGGGCGGCTGCTTTCGGCCCCGCGCGTATAGGGCACGACGCAGAAGGAGCAGAATTTGTCACACCCTTCCTGAATGGTCAGGAAGGCCGCGCCCCCGGCGGGCGCCACGCGTTCGGTGGGCAGGAAGTCGAATTTCTGCTCGACGGGAAAGTCCGTCTCGATCACCGCGCCGGCCGCGCGGGCGGCGCGCGCCACCATTTCTGGCAGGCGGTGATAGGTCTGTGGTCCCAGCACGATATCGACATAGGGCGCGCGGGCCAGGATTTCCCGGCCTTCCGCCTGCGCCACGCAGCCCGCCACGGCCAGCACCGTTTCCATGCCACGGGTGGCGCGTTCTTCCTTGACCAGCCGCAGGCGGCCCAGTTCGGAAAAGACCTTTTCGGCCGCGCGGTCACGGATATGGCAGGTGTTGAGGATGATCATGTCCGCCGCGTCCGGCGTGGCCACGGCCCGGTAACCCAGCGGGCGCAGGACATCGCTCATCCGCTCGCTGTCGTACACGTTCATCTGGCAGCCCCATGTTATGACATGAAGCCCCTTCGCGGATGATGTCATGGGCGCGGGCTGCGCCACACCGGGCAGGGGAGACAGGCTGTTCACGGGTCAGGTATCCTTGGGCATCGTCGCGGGGGGCATCATCACGGGCATGAACCCGGATAACGGGCGCAACACATCGTAGCTCCCGCGCGTGCGGTCAAGAGCCCTGCCGCCAATATGCCAAGGAACAAATGGTCCGCCCATCAGCGCTCCCGGTCCGTATGGTGGGGATGCCGGGCGCGGCAACCCCTTCCCGCCGTATGCGATCATGCGCGCCGGGACCGGGGTGTTGTCAAGTCGTGATCCCCGGCGCGGATACGGTTTGCCACATAATGTCATCCGTTCGGGCACAGGCCCGCCACATTCGCAACTTATTAAGGACACGACGTTAATATCGGTTTGATCATGCATGCCGGGAATGGCAGACATAACAAAGTGGGACCATAACCGCACGGAAGACAGGAACAGGGGCGGCGCCGTTTGACAGGATTGGGTCATCTCCGCATGGCATGCCGCCCAAGCGCGCGTGCCAGGCACGGTGCCGGTTATATAAGTCTGTGCGCGGTCACGATGTTTTCCATGGCCCTTACATGGGCGGGGGGCGCACGGGCGGCGGACCCGCAGGCTTATGTCACCACCATCCGCCCCACCGGCAACGCCGATCTGGACGCGGCGCTGCGTGCCTCGTCCGACCTGCTTTCCCTGCAGAAAACGCAGGCGGTCAGTCCGTTTGCGCTGACCGGGCGCATCCATAACGACTATTCCCGCCTGATCAGCGCGCTGGAAAGCTACGGCTATTACGCGGGCGCCATCACCATTTCCGTATCCGACGGCGGTGGCGGGCATGACGGGCGCGACCCGGACCTGCCGGAATGGATGCAGTCGATTCCGGCGGGGCACAAGGCGCAGATCACCATCACCGCCACCCCCGGCGTGCTGTTCACCATCGGCACGGTCAGCCTCGTGCCGGACAGGGGCGATGCCCCGGTTCACCTCAACACCGACGAGACCGCCGCCTTCAGCATGAAGCCGGGCATGCCCGCGCAGGCGGAAAGCGTGCTGAGCGCGGGGGTGACGCTCCAGACCGCCCTGACGGAGGAAGGTTACGCCCTGGCGCATGTCGGCACGCCACAGGCCTGGCTGCGGCCCGACAGCCATACGCTGGATATTGCCTATACCGTCCATCGCGGGCCGGTGGTCAATCTGGGGGCGTTCGATTTCGCGGGGCTGCAACGCACGCATCCCGCCTATATCGTGAAGCGCCTGACCATTGCGCCGGGGGAGCTGTACCAGCCATCGCGCATCGAGCGCGCGCGGCAGGACATCGCCTCCACCGGGCTGTTTTCCGATGTGCAGGTCAATCATGGCGATACGCTCGCCCCCGATGGCACCATGCCGCTCGACTTCTCCTTTCGGGAGGGCAAGCGCCACAGCGTGGGGGCGGAAGGGGGGTATTCGACCGATCTGGGTGGCCGCGCGGGTGTGACATGGTCGCATAACAACCTGTTCGGCAATGCCGAGCGGCTGAAGCTCACGGCGCTGATCACCGGGCTGGGCGGCACGGCGGAGCAGGGGCTGGGCTATGATTTCTATGCCGACCTCATGAAACCCGATTTCGGTTCGCGCCAGCAGAACATGAGCGCGCGCATCGAGGGGATTCGCCAGTTGCTGTATTCCTACCGGCAGACGGCGCTGCTGGCGCGCATCGGCATCGTGCGCCACGTCAACCGGCGCTGGAACGTGTCCTTTGGCGGGCAGATCGAGCAGGAACAGATCCAGCAGATGAGTAACAACAACAGCTACTTCATCGTATCGCTGCCGCTCTCGGCCAATTATGACGGTACCGGGGTGGACAACCCCATCACCCCCGCCACGCACGGCGTGCGCATCGGGGCGAACATCACGCCTTCGGCCTCGCTGACCGATGGCACATCGTTCTTCACCATCATGCAGGCCACGGTCTCGACCTATTTCGACCTCACGCATCTCGGCCTGTCGCGCCCGGGGCGCAGCGTGCTGGCCTGGCGCGGCACGGTCGGCAATGTGGAAGGGGCGTCCACCTTCGCCATCCCGCCCGACCAGCGGCTTTACGCCGGTGGCAGCGCCACGGTGCGCGGCTACCGTTACCAGGGTGTCGGGCCGCAGTTTCCCAACACGCGCTACGCCATCGGTGGCACGTCCATGGATGCGGGGTCGTTTGAATACCGCCAGCGCATCTTGCAGAAATTCGGGGCCGTGGGCTTTATCGACGCCGGTCAGGTCACGGGCGACCACGTACCGTTCCACGGGACCGTACGCGTGGGGGCCGGGGCGGGGGCGCGTTATTACACGCCCATCGGGCCGGTGCGGCTGGATGTGGCTGTGCCGCTCAACCGCCCCCCGCGCGGGGACAAGTGGGAACTGTATGTCGGCCTGGGGGAAACGTTCTGATGCCTGAGCCGACATCCACGCCACAGCCACCGCAGCCCCGCTCCAGCCGTCGCACCCTGCTGCGCGCGATCGGCTTCGCGCTGGGGATTCCGCTGGGGCTTGTCGCCCTCGCGCTGGGCATGGTGCTGGTCGCGGCCAATACCGGCATGGGCCAGCGCGAGATCGAACGCCGCCTGCCGGGGCTTACGGGGGGCAGCGTGCACCTGTCGGGGCTGGGCGGGCGCTTTCCCGATGCGCTGCATGTCCGGCACCTGGAACTGGATGACTATCGCGGGGCATGGCTTTCGATTGATGAACTGCAACTGGACTGGTCGCCCCTGCGGCTGCTGACCCGGCATGCGGTCATAAGCAACCTGTCCATGGCGCGGCTGTCCATTCCGCGCCTGAGCGAGGACGACCCCGCCCATCCCCCGAAGCCGGAAAAACACTCCGGCGACAGTATCCATATGGCCGTGGACATCCGCGCGGCGCATGTGGCGCGCATCGAGGTGGGCGCGCCCATTGCCCGCGTCCCGGCGGCGTTCAGCCTGAACGGCCATGCGCGGCTGGATGATATCGCGCCGGTCCTTGACCATTTTTCCCTGGCCACCCTGCCGCCTGCCGATATCGCCCTGAACCTGTCCCGGCTGGACCATCCCGGCCATGTTGACCTGACCCTGCGGCTGGACCGGAAAAATGTCCTTGCCGCGCTGCGCGCGCGTGAAGGGGCGGACGGGTTCATATCCACCCTGAGCGGGCTTGACGCGCTCGCGCCGCTGGATCTCTCGCTTGACCTGAACGGCGCGCGTGACAACACGCGGCTTGCCCTTGCGCTGGCCACCGGGGCCATCCATGCCCGCGCCGACGGGCAGGTGGGGCTGGGGGACCACCATATGGCGCTGGATGTCGCGGCAAGCAGCACCAGCCTTGCGACCGATGGCGGAACAGGCTGGCAGGGCGCGAAGCTTGCGGCCCATCTGGGCGGCACGATCAACAAGCCCACGGGGCAGGGTGCGCTCGATATTGACCGCCTGACCTATAACGACGCCGGTTTTTCCTCCCTGCATCTGGAGGCCGAGGGGCTGGGGGGCGAAGGCCAAGGTCAGGGCCAAGGTCAGGGCCAGGCTGAACACGCGACCATCCATGCGGTGGTGAACGGCCTGCGCATTCCCGGCCAGCAGCCCACGCTGTTTGCGGCCGACCCGGTGGCGCTGGATCTGGTCTGGCACCCGGACGCGCCCGGTGGCCCGGTTGATGTGTCGCTGGCGCACCCGCTGGCCCATCTGACCGGGCAGGTGACGACGGTCCCGTCCCTTGCCGTCACCTTCCATACCGACCTGCCCGATCTCGCCCCGCTGGCGGCCGCGGGGGGCACAAGGCTGCATGGCCATGCCGGGCTGGACGGGAATGTGACCCTGCCGGACCATGGGCGGGCGGGCCGCTTCGGGCTGGACAGCCATATCGTAATTGATGGGGGCCTGCCCATCGCCGTGGGCCTGATCGGGGACAAGGGCCACCTGAACGCGGGTGGCAGCATCACCACCGATAGGCATGGCGGCGCCACGGTGGCCTTTACCGCGCTCAGGCTTGAGGGCGCGACGCTGGATCTGGACGCCGCCCCGACCCGTCTGGTGACCGGCACGCCGCTTCAGGTTGATGCCACGGGCCATCTTGCCCTGTCGGACCTGCATGTGCTGGCCCCCACGCTGCATGGCCACATGCAGGCGGACCTGCGCGCGACGGGGCCGGTCAATGACCTGATGGCCAGCGTGAAGACACAGGCCAGTATCGCCGCAAGCAATACGGCGGCGGGCGACATGCAGGCCAGCCTGCGCATGGAGCACCTGCCGCAGGTGAGGCAGGGCGTGCTCGATATTTCCGGCACGCTGGACCGTGAACCCATGGTGGTTTCGGCCCGTCTGGAAAGTGACGGGGCGAACAGCCGCCACCTGCTGGTGGACCATCTGAGCTGGAAAAGCCTGATGGGAAAGGCGGACATGACCCTGCCCGCGGGCCATGTCGTGCCGTCGGGCATGCTGGATCTGCATATGACGCGACTGGCGGACCTGCGCGACCTGACCGGGCAGGATGTAAGTGGTCACCTCTCGGCCGCGCTGCACAGCACGAGCGCCACCGCGACGGCTCCCGCCATGCTGGAGGTGAATGTCGAGAGCGCGTTGAACGCCGCCATGGCCCGGATCGGGCGGCTGGTGCTCAGGGGCCGGGTGCTCGACCCTGTCGGCGCCCCCGTGAGCGATCTGGACCTGGTGGTGGATGACGCCCGTTTTCGCGATATGGGGGGGCATGGGCATGTCGTGGTGAAGGGGCCGGTCTCCGCCCTGAATGTCACGGCGCAGGCCGGGGGCGATACGCCATGGACCGGCAACGCCACGCTTGATACGGCGCTGCTGGCCAATGTTCCCGCCCGTTCCGTTGCCTTACACCGGCTGGTGGCGCTGGCGCGGGGCGAACAGATCCGGCTTGATGCGCCTGCCAGCATCACTTACGGCAGGGAAACCAGCGTAAGTCACCTGCGCCTGAGCGTGATCCCACCGCATGGCCTGCCCGGCGGTATCGAGGCGGATGGCCGGATCAGCCCCCTGCTGGACCTGCATGCGGTGATGACCCGCCTTTCCCCCGACCTGCTGGCGCCGTTCATGCCCGGCCTGCACGCGCAGGGCACGCTCTCGGCCGAGGCACGGCTGACCGGCCCCACGGGCAATCCCTCCGGGCGGGTGAGCGTGCATGGCACGGATCTGAAATATCATACGGATTATACCTCATCCCTCGCCCCCGCCACGCTGGATGCGACCGCCAGCCTGACGGCGGGCATGGCGCAGGTGGACGCGCGGCTTCAGGCCGGGCCACAGGTCAACCTGGGCCTGCGCGGCACCGCCCCCGTCAACAGGACGGGGCAGATGAGCCTTCAGGCCGACGGGAACGTGGACCTTGCGGTGTCCAACGCCTATCTGGGCGCAAAGGGCATGCAGGCGGGGGGGAACCTTCAGGTGGCCATAGGGATGCGCGGCACGTTGGGCGCCCCCCGCCTGAACGGCACGCTCATGCTGGCGAACGGCCTGTTCCATGATTTCGGGCAGGGCGTGCAGCTCTCCGCCCTGCACGGCACGGTCAACGCGCAGGGGGACAGGCTGGAAATCTCCACCCTGACCGCGCAGGCGGGCAAGGGCACGCTTACGGCATCGGGCAGCTATGGCGTGCTGCAACCCGGCCAGCCGATCGATTTGCGCATCCACGCGGCCAACGCCCGCCCGCTGGCCAGTGACCTCATCACCACCACGCTGGATGGTGACCTGGCGGTGAAGGGCCTGCTGGCCAGCCGGATTGACGCGACGGGCGACATCACGCTCAGGCGGGTGGACATCAACATCCCGGACTCGCTGCCCACATCGGTTGCCCATCTCGATGTCATCCGCCCCGATGACGCGAAAAAGGAGGAACAGGAAGCCCATACGGCCGCCCTCGTGGTGGGGCTGGGGCTGGATGTGCGCTCACCGGGGCAGTTCTATGTGCGCGGCCATGGGCTGAATACGGAAATGCACGGGCACATCCACGCGGGCGGCACCGCCACCGCGCCGGTGGTGACGGGGGCGTTCTCGCTGGTGAAGGGGGGATTCTCACTGGGTGGCATCTCGCTGGATTTCAGCAAGGGGCAGGTGGGTTTCAACGGCGTGGGCGTGACCCATGCGATCGACCCGACACTGGATTTCGTGGCCGAACGCAGCACGAATGACGGCACGGCGCGGCTGAACGTGGGCGGTTACGCCAGCGCGCCCAAGATCACGTTTTCTTCCACCCCGCCGCTTTCACAGGACCAGATCCTGGCCATCCTGCTGTTCGGCACGGACTCGCAGTCCCTGTCGGCCACGCAGATGGCGTCCATCGCCGCGGCGGTGGCGACGTTGAGCGGGGGGGCGGCGTTCGATCCGCTGGGAATGGTGCGCAAGACGCTGCATCTCGACCGGTTGCAGATGAGCAGTTCCTCCAACGGGTCGGGCGGCAACGATACCGGCGCGATCGAGGCGGGCAAATATGTCATGCGCGGGGTGTATGTGGGGGCCAAGCAGGCGACATCGGGTTCGGGCACGCAGGCGCAGGTGCAGGTGGACCTGACCAAGCGGCTGAAATTCAATACAACCGTAGGCACCGGCGGCAACGTGACCGGCTTTACCACGCCGGAAAACGATCCGGGCAGCAGCATCGGCCTGCTGTACCAGTTCAAGTACTGAAAATATCCGCACCCTGTCCCGCATGCGGGAAATGCGTTACGATCCCGCGATGATTTCTCACGTTACGGCCCGTGGCGGCCTGCTTCCCATCATGCTGGCGGTTGTCAGCGGTATGCTGGCGATGGGAATGGCGCTGCCCGCCCTGCCGCTGGAATTCCAGTCCCGTTTTGCAAGCGGCACCACCCTTATCGGCGTGGTGATGGGCATCCAGTCCGCCGCGACCCTGCTGACACGGCCATGGGCGGGGCGGATGGCGGACCGGCGTGGCGGGCGCGATACGCTCATGGTGGGGCTGGTGTGCACGGCGGGTTCGGGCTTGGCCTACAGCCTTGCCTTGCTGCCCTTTCTGCCCCCGCAGGCCCAGCAGGCTGTGATTGTGGCGGGCCGTCTGTTCATGGGGCTGGGTGAGGGGCTGATGGTGACCGGCGGTGGTGTATGGGCCGTGATCATCGCGGGGCGCGCACGGGCGGGTGCCGCCATGTCATGGGTGGGGTTCGCCATGTTCGCGGGGCTGGGCATGGGGGCCGCGCTGGGTGACATGATCGAGGCGCATGCGGGGTTTTTCATGGTCTGCCTTGTCGCCATGGCGCTCCCGCTGGGCGGCGCGCTGCTGACCGTGTCGCTGCCCGCTTCGCCCGCGCCGCACGATGGCAGCCACGCCGCCGCGCGCTGGACGGATCTGATCGGGCCCATATGGGTGTGGGGCCTGACGCTGGGGTTGTCCGCCATCGGGTTTGCCGCGATTTCCTCCTTTCTGGTCATTTTTTACGCGGCCGAGGGCTGGCACGCGGGGGGCTGGGCGCTGGCGGCGTTTGGCGTGGGGCACATGCTTGCCCGCCTTGTGGGTAGCAGGCATGTGGACCGGCATGACGTGCGGCCCATGGTCATGATCATCATGCTGACGGAAGCCGCGGGGCTGGCCATGATCTGGCTGGCGCCGGGGCCGGTCGGGGCGGCGATGGGCAGTTTCCTGGGGGGGCTGGGGTATTCGTTGACCTACCCGTTGCTGGCCATGCCGGTGCTGCGGCAGGTGCCCGCGCGGTTTTCGGGCTCCGCGATCGGGCTGTTCGATGTGTTCTTTGATATCGCGGCAGGCTCCGGCGCCGTGCTTTCGGGCCTGCTGGCGGGGGTGGCCGGTCCGCGCAGCCCGTTCGCGCTGGCCATGGTGGCGGCCCTTGCGGGTGGCGCCATCATGCTGGTGGCGCCCTCCCCACGCGCCGCCCGGGTGGAGTAGGCGGGACGCAGGGGGCGTGGGTCTGTTCCTCAGGACTTTCTGACAAACTCGGATTTCAGGTTCATCGCGCCGATCCCGCTGATCTTGCAGGCGATGTCATGCCCATCGCCGCCATCGGTCAGGCGGATGTTCTTCACCTTGGTCCCGCTCTTGACGACCAGCGACGACCCCTTGATCTTGAGATCCTTGATGACGGTTACGGTATCGCCATCGGCCAGCACGTTTCCGTTGGCGTCCCGCACCACAGTGTCATCGCCCGGTGTGGCGGTGGTGCTGTCCTGCGGGTTCCATTCATGGCCGCATTCGGGGCAGATCCACAGGCTGCCGCCATCGGGATAGACATGCGCGCAGCCGCAGGCGGGGCATTTCAGGTCAGCGTTCATTTGTATCCTCTTTGTCGCGCGGGCGCGCCGGGGCCGGTTCCATGGGGAATGGCCATGCCCATAGTAAAACCGCCGGCACAGGGGCCGGCGGGCGGGTAGGGGTGGTAAGGGCCTGAAGGCGGGGGTTCAGGCCGCCTTCATGACCTCGGTCAGTTTTTCGAGCACTTCCGTCGGCTCCTTGCCTTCCAGCACGGCCACTTCCGCCACGAAGCGTTCCTGCGCGGCTTCGAACAGCTTGCGTTCGCTGAAGCTGCCGTCCAGGCTGTCGACATTGCGGCGCAGGTCGCGCAGGACCTCGGCAATCTGGACCAGATCACCGGAATTGATCTTTTCCTGATACGCCACCGCGCGCCGCGTCCACATGCCACGGCTGACATGCGGCTTGCCCTTGATGATGGCCATGGCCTTGTCCACGATCTCGCGCGAGACGATCTTGCGCAGGCCCGACTTGCGCGCCTTGGACAGGGGGATGCGCAGCGTCATCTGGTTGCCGGGAAAGGAGATCTGGATCATTTCCAGCTTGGTTCCGGCAATTTCATCCACACCGATCCGGTCAACACGTCCGACCCCGTGCGCCGCGTAGACGATGGCATCGCCCTCACGGAATGGATCCTCGTCTTTTACAGCCTTGCTGGACTTTGCTTCGGCTGCCGTGGTCGCCGCGGCCGTCCGGGCCATTGCATCGGTCACAGTGCCCTTCTGGGTAGTTCTGAACATGCTCATGGGGGGCATATAGCATAAATTCCCCCTTCTGTCTTGATCCCTTCCCGCCGGATCGGGCGGCGTCATCCATTAATGATATATCAGCCCTGCACACCCCGTACGGGCGCCAGCGGCGCGGGGGCGGGCAGGCCGCAGGACTGGAGCAGGTCGATCTCGATGTTGCGGGAAATCGTCAGCATGGGCATGCCATGGGGCGTCATGCTGAACGGATCCTGAAGGTCATTGCCGATCTTGTCCAGCGCGACGAACAGCAGCCCCACCAGCGACGACCCTAGCGGTGTGATCCACCCCAGCGTCTGCACCATGGAAAGCGGCAGGATAATGCAGAAGACCACCGCCACCACCTTGGGCAGGACAGAGAACTGGATGGCCAGCGGCGTGTTGCGGATGCGCTCCAGCCCGCCCTGCGCGTTGCTCATGTCCGACAGGATACGGTCGATCTGCCCCTGCAATGCGCCGTCGATGCCCAGCCTGCGGGATTCGGCGTCCACCCGCAGCCCGATCTCGAACAGGATCGCGGCGGGAATGTTCGCCCGGCCTTCAAGTCCCGGCTTCATGGAGTCCGGCAGCAGGCGCATGATGTCATCGGTCGCGTCCACCCGCGCCAGCGCCCCGCGCAGCGCGTAGGGGTAGGCCGCCATGGCGCGGGCCAGATCGGGGCAGCCGCGCAGGATCGTGCCCGCCTGCCGGGCGAAGGAGCGGCTGTTATTGGTCACCGCCCCCCACAGGGTCCGCCCTTCCCACCAGCGGTTATAGGCGCTGTTGTTGCGAAAGCTCATGAACAGCACCAGCGCCGAACCGATCAGGGAGACGGGCAGGGTGGGCTGTTCCATCCAGTCCTGATGGAAGATCTGGAACATGACCACCACGATCACGTCCCACGCGCATAAAAGCACCAGTGAAAGCAGGCTTTCACGTATCAGGATCCACAAACCAATTCTGCGATCAATGACCATATGGGGTTCCCGGCAAGGAGGTTGAACATACGGGTGAACGTAACTGGACCCTTTCGTCGCATATCATATCCGCGCGGGCTTGCGGGTATGCGCGCCCGGGGTGGCATGATTTGTCATCGAAATTCGTCATCGCGCCCGCGCATGGGCGGGTAAGGGACTGATGGCATTGACGGCATGCCCGTCGATGCCCTTAATCGTAACGAAACGGGATGGGTCCATGGATCCGCGATCAATTTAAGGAAAGACTGGTTATGGACGTAAGGGCAGCCGTGGCTTTTGAAGCCGGCAAACCGCTTGAAATCGAGACGGTGCAGCTGGAAGGCCCCCGCGAAGGGGAAGTTCTGGTTGAAATCAAGGCCACCGGCCTGTGCCATACCGACAAGTTCACCCTGTCCGGCGCGGACCCGGAGGGGCTGTTTCCCGCCATTCTGGGCCATGAAGGAGCGGGCGTGGTCAGGGAAGTCGGCCCCGGCGTGCGCCACCTGCGCCCCGGCGACCACGTGATCCCGCTCTACACGCCCGAATGTCGGGAGTGCAAATCCTGCCTGTCGCGCAAGACCAACCTGTGCACCGCCATTCGCGGCACGCAGGGCAAGGGGCTCATGCCCGATGGCACGTCGCGCTTCTCGTTCAAGGGGCAGCCGATCCATCACTACATGGGCTGCTCCACATTCGCGAATTATACGGTCCTGCCCGAAATCGCGCTGGCGAAGATCCGCCCCGACGCCCCGTTTGACAAGGTGTTCTACATCGGCTGCGGCGTCACCACCGGAATCGGCGCGGTGCTGTTCACCGCCAAGGTGGAGGCGGGCAGCACGGTTGCGGTGTTCGGTCTGGGCGGTATCGGGCTGAATGTCATCCAGGGTGCGAAAATGGTGGGGGCCGACCGCATCATCGGCATCGACATCAACCCCGAGCGCGAGGCCATCGCCCGCAAATTCGGCCTGACCGATTTCATCAACCCCAAAGACCTCGGCCCCGATGGCGATCTGGTCGGCCATATTGTGGAGCTGACCGGCGGCGGGGTGGATTATTCCTTCGAATGCGTGGGCAATCCCACGCTGATGCGTCAGGCGCTGGAATGCGCCCATCGTGGCTGGGGGGTTTCCACCATTATCGGGGTTGCCGGCGCGGGGCAGGAAATCAGCACGCGCCCCTTCCAGCTCGTGACCGGGCGGCGGTGGATCGGATCGGCCTTCGGTGGGGCGCGCGGACGCACCGATGTGCCGAAAATCGTGGACTGGTTCATGGAAAACCGCATCGACATCGACAGCCTGATTACCCACAGGCTGCCGCTTGAGCGCATCAATGAAGGTTTTGACATGATGGCGAAGGGCGAAAGCATCCGCACCGTTGTCGAGTTCTGAGCACATGAACGCGACAGCCATCACCACGCGTGAGGAACATGCAAGCTGCGGCGGGCGGGTCGGCTTTTACAGCCACCCGTCCACCACCCTGGGGCTGGAGGCGTGCTTTGGCGTGTTCCTGCCCGAACGCGCACTGGCGGGGGAGAAGGTGCCGGTGCTGTTCGTACTGGCCGGCCTGACCTGCACGGAGGAGACGTTCCTCATCAAATCCAATGCCGTGCGCTTTGCGGCGGAGCATGGTCTGGCGCTGGTCGCCCCCGATACCTCACCCCGTGGCGCGGGCGCGCAGGGGGAGGATGAGGCGTATGACCTGGGCACCGGGGCGGGATTCTACCTTGACGCCACGCGTGAGCCGTGGCGCGCGCATTACCGCATGGGCACCTATATCAGCCACGAACTGCCGGAACTGATCCGGGCCAGCTTCGCGGTTGACGACGCGCGGCGGGGCATAATGGGCCATTCAATGGGCGGGCATGGTGCGCTGGTGCATGCGCTGCGCGCCCCGCGGGCGTGGAAATCCGTCTCGGCATTCGCGCCCATCTGCCACCCTGCCGCCGTGCCGTGGGGGGAGAAGGCGTTCAGTGCCTATCTGGGCTCCGACCGTGCCGCGTGGGCGCGTGAGGATGCGACATGCCTGCTTCAGGCGGGCCATACCCACCCCACGGAAATCCTGATCGACCAGGGCGAGGCGGATCAGTTCCTGCACGACCAGCTCCGCCCCGAACTGTTCAGGGACGCGGCGGCGCAGGCGGGCCAGAAGCTGGCGCTACGCCTGCATGCCAGATATGATCATTCCTACTGGTTCATCCAGTCATTCATCGCCGATCATATCGCCCACCATGCCGCCATCCTGAACGGCGGCTGACCCGGCCGTGGCGCGGGATCACGCACCGATCAGGTGCAGCACGATCTCGCGCCGGTGGGGGCGGCGGCGATGTTCGAACAGGTACAGCCCCTGCCACGTACCCAGCACGGGCCGACCATCCGCCACGGGTATGGAAAGCTGCGTGTTGGTCAGCATGGCGCGCAGGTGGGCGGGCATGTCGTCCGGGCCTTCATCGTCATGGATGTAGCGGCCGTTTTCCTCGGGCACGAGGGTTTCGAAATAGCGTTCGATATCCTCCCGCACCGTGGGGTCGGCATTTTCCTGCACCGCAAGCGATGCGGAGGTATGGCGGCACCACAGGGTCAGCAGCCCGGTTCCAATCCCGCTCTGCCGCACCCAGCCCAGAACCGGCCGGTCTATGGAGACCAGCCCCCGGCCATGGGTCGCAACCTGAAGGCTGTGCAGTTCCTGGCGCATGGCGCCGCCTTTCATGCTTATTTCAGGAAACCCACCAGCGTTTCCGCTTCCGATACGATGGGTTCGGCTATGGCGTTGGCGCGGCGCGCGCCCGCGCGTAGCGTGTCACACAGGAAGCCGGGTTCCTTCAGCAGGCGTTCCGTTTCCGATGCGATGGGGCTGATCGCATTGACCAGCACCTCGGTCAGCGCCGTCTTGAACGGCCCGAAACCCTGCCCCCCAAAACGGGCCAGCACATCCGCCACGCTCTCACCGGACAGGGTGGCGTAGATGGTGACAAGATTGCGGGCCTCGGGCCGGTTTTCAAGGCCTGCTTCCTCGGAGGGCAGGGGTTCGGAATCGCTCTTGGCGCGCTTGATCTTGAGCGCGATGGCATCGGCGTCGTCGGTCATCTCGATCCGGCTCTGGGCGGAGGGATCGGATTTGGACATTTTCTTGCCGCCATCGCGCAGGCTCATCACGCGCGCACCCTGCGGCGGGATCAGGGCCTGGACCTGCGGGAAGAATTCGGTCCCGTAATCGTGGTTGAATTTCTGGGCGATGTCGTTGGTCAGTTCAAGATGCTGCTTCTGGTCGTCGCCCACCGGCACGGCGGTAGCCTTGTACGCCAGGATATCGGCCGCCATCAGGTCGGGATAGACATACAGCCCGGCGGAATGTTTCTCCCGGTCCTTGCCAGCCTTGTCCTTGAACTGGGTCATGCGGTTCAGCCAGCCCAGGCGCGCGACACAGTTGAAAATCCATCCCAGCCGCGCATGCGCGCTGACGGCGGACTGGTTGAACAGGATGTGGCGTTCCACATCAATGCCCGACGCCAGAAGGACGGCGGTCTGCGCCAGTGTCTGCTGGCGCAGGGCCTGGGGTTCCTGCCATGTGGTGATGGCGTGCATGTCCACCAGGCAGAAAATACATTCATGATCGCGCTGTAGGGCCACCCAGTTGCGTATCGCACCCAGATAATTGCCAAGCTGCGGGATACCGGTCGGCTGAATGCCGGAAAATAGGCGTTGCATGAAAAGCGTTTTCCGTTTTTTTGCCCCTGCTGGTCAAGATGGGGCCGGTCGGGGCAGGCAATAAGTTGTGGCGCGGCGTCCGGGCTTTCCGTCACCCCGC
Organism: Komagataeibacter sp. FNDCR2; assembly: GCF_021295395.1. NCBI lineage: Bacteria > Pseudomonadati > Pseudomonadota > Alphaproteobacteria > Acetobacterales > Acetobacteraceae > Komagataeibacter > Komagataeibacter sp. FNDCR2. The sequence continues at coordinate 777,926 of NZ_JAIWOU010000001.1, read as the reverse complement.
CCGTAAAACCCCCATACGGGGCCTGATCCCCCACAGGCTCATGCGCCTGTGGGCATGGCCTGCATTAAAAAAAGCCATTCACCCGTGGGATGAATGGCTTTTGAACGGCTAATGGCCGGAATGGGATACACCCAGAAGCTGGATCTTGAAAATAAGCGGGCTGTCGGGCTGGATTATGCCCATGGACTTATGCCCGTAACCCAGTTCCGGCGGCACATACAGCATCCACGTATCGCCGACATGCATCATGGGTACGGCTTCCTGCCAGCCCTTGATCACCATTTCAAGCGGCATCTGCATATATGCGCCATGGCCGTGCTGGTCGGAACTGTCGAAGATGCCGCCATCAGGCAGCCGCCCTTCGTAGATGACCATGACACTGTCGTTAACGGTCGGCTGCGCCGCATCTTTCGGACCGGATTTCAGGACCTTGTACGCCAGCCCGTCCGGCAGGGTCTTCACGCCGGGCTGCTTGCGCACATTGTCCATGAACTGCGCGGGGGTCAGATCCGGCTGTTCATCCTGTTTCGCGCCGCCGCATGCCGCCAGTGGCACGGCTACGGAGGCAGCGAGAAGAAGGGGAATGACACGCGAAAAACGTTTCATGACACCTCGGCCAGAAGTTGGGGAAGATGGAAGAAGGAACGCAGGGTCAGAGCGCGCCGCCACGGCGGCCGATCTTCGCACCCAGTCGCAGACGCAGCGCATTGAGACGGATGAAGCCCTGTGCATCGGCCTGGTTGTAAGCACCTTCATCATCTTCGAACGTGACGACACGGGTATCATACAGGCTGTTGGGGCTTTCACGACCCACGCAGATGACATTGCCCTTGTACAGCTTGAGCCGCACCCGGCCCGAGACCGAATGCTGGCTCTGGTCGATGAGCGCCTGGAGCATCCGCCGCTCGGGGGAGAACCACAGGCCGTTATAGATGATCTCGGCATAGCGCGGCATCAGGCTGTCCTTGAGGTGCATGGCCTCGCGGTCGAGTGTGATGCTCTCGATGCTGCGGTGCGCGGTCAGCAGGATCGTGCCGCCCGGCGTTTCGTAGATGCCGCGCGACTTCATGCCCACGAAGCGGTTTTCCACCAGGTCGAGGCGACCGATGCCGTTGTCGCGCCCCAGGTCGTTCAGGCGGGCCAGCAGCGTGGCGGGTGACAGCGCCTGACCATTGAGCGCCACCGGGTCGCCGGATACGAAATCGATGGTGATTTCGGTGGCCTTGTCCGGCGCCGCCTCGGGGGAGATGGTGCGCTGGAACACGATCTCGTCCGGGCCGACCGCCGGGTCTTCCAGCAGCTTCCCCTCGGAGGAGGAATGCAGCAGGTTCGCATCGACCGAGAATGGCGCCTCGCCGCGCTTGTCCTTGGCGATGGGGATCTGGTGTTCCTCGGCAAAGGCCAGCAGGCGCGTGCGCGATGTCAGATCCCATTCCCGCCACGGCGCGATGACGGTGATGTCGGGCTTGAGCGCGTAATAGGCCAGCTCGAAACGGACCTGGTCATTGCCCTTGCCGGTGGCGCCATGGGCCACGGCATCGGCGCCGACCTGTTCGGCAATCTCGATCTGGCGCTGGGCGATCAGCGGGCGGGCGATGGATGTGCCCAGCAGGTACTGCCCCTCATACAGCGCGTTGGCGCGGAACATGGGGAAGACGAAGTCCTTGACGAAGGTCTCGCGCAGGTCCTCGACAAAGATTTCCTTCACGCCAAACATTTCGGCCTTGCGGCGGGCGGGTTCCAGTTCCTCGCCCTGGCCAAGGTCAGCCGTAAAGGTCACGACCTCGCAGTTATAGGTGGTCTGCAACCAGCGCAGAATCACGGAAGTATCAAGACCGCCCGAATACGCGAGCACGACCTTCCTGACATCCTTGGCGGCCATGGGGAGAACTCTCCTGTCGACAGAACTTTTGACAATATCTCGCCAGCAAGCCGGCGGCATGCCCTCCTAGCATCCCGTGGCGCGCGCGACCAGAAGTGAAGGGCGGATTTTTACGTCATTCCACCGTATCGGTGGGCGCATCCTCACGCGCATTGCGGCGCAGGCGCTGGCTTTCGGTGCGCAGTTGCCCGCACGCCGCCAGAATGTCGCGCCCGCGCGGCATCCGGATGGGGGAGGCGAAGCCCGCATCCATCACGATTTTCGCGAACCGCTCAAGCTGTTCGCGGGTGGAGGGGCGGTAGCTGCTGCCCGGCCACGGGTTGAACGGGATCAGGTTGACCTTGGCCGGAATGCCCGAAATCAGGCGCACCAGTTCGCGGGCGTCGGCCTCGCTGTCATTGACGCCGCGCAGCATGATGTATTCGAACGTGATACGGCGCGCATTGCTGGCGGCGGGGTAACGGCGGCAGGCGGCGATGACCTCACGAATGGGGTATTTGCGGTTGAGCGGCACGATTTCGTCACGCAGGTCGTCGCGTACGGCATGCAGGGAGACGGCCAGGTTGATGCCCAGTTCCGCGCCGCACTGGTCCATCATCGGCACCACGCCGGAAGTGGACAGCGTGATGCGCCGGCGGGAAAGCCCGATCCCTTCGCCATCCATGATGATGCGCATGGCCTTGGCCACGTTATCGTAATTGTACAGCGGCTCCCCCATGCCCATCAGCACGATGGTGGAAAGCAGGCGCGGGGTTTCCCCCTTCGGGCTGGGCCATTCGCCGTAGCTGTCGCGCGCGGCCATGAACTGCCCCACGATCTCGGCGGCACCCAGGTTGCGCACCAGCGCCTGCGTGCCCGTGTGGCAGAAGGTGCACGACAGCGTGCAGCCCACCTGCGAGGATATGCACACCGCCCCCCGGTCTTCCTGCCGGTCGGGGATGTACACGGTCTCGGCTTCCTGCCCGTCGCGGAAGCGGAACAGGAACTTGCGCGTCGCGTCCTGCGATGTCTGCTCCGTCACCACGCCGGGGCGCCCGACGACAAAATGTTCGGCCAGCTTTTCCTGCAACGGGCGGGCGATGGAACTCATGCGCGAGAAATCGGTCGCGCCCTGATGGTAGATCCAGTGCCACAACTGCTTGGTGCGGAATGGTTTTTCACCAATCTCCACCATGATGTCCGTCAGTTCCTCACGCGACAGGCCCACAAGGTCGCGCCGACCATCGGACAGGGCGGCGGTGGGCGGGGCGAACTGCGCGGATTTCGCGCGGATGCGCGTGCGTTCCTCATCATTCAGGAGCGAGGCCGCTGTCCCGTCGCGTGGCGGGGAAGGCGGTTTTGCGGGGGCTGCGGACATCGCGGTGCTGCCTATGTTCTTCATGTCATTTCAGGGGAAGGGGATGCGTCCTTCCCCATGTTCCCGCCTGTGTATCACAACCCCGATGGCGGATGCGACCGCCGATCAGCCTTCCTTCCGCGCCGCGATCAGGAATTCCCTGTTGCCTTCCGGCCCGGTGATGGGGCTGGGGTCGATGCCCAGCACGTTCCAGCCCGGCAGGCCCGACCACCATTCATGGATCATTTGGCACACGGATTCATGCACTGCCGGGTCGCGCACGACGCCCTTGGCCCCCACGGCGTCGCGTCCGGCCTCGAACTGCGGCTTGATCAGCGCAATGGCCCACGCGCCCGGCGCGCACAGTTCCAGCCCCGCGGGCAGCACCGTACGCAACCCGATGAAGCTGGCGTCACAGACCAGCGCCTGTATGGGGTCGGGAATGAGGGTGGCGTCCAGTGCGCGGGCATTGCACTTTTCCAGCACGACAACCTGTTCGGTATTGCTGCGCAGTTTCCATGCAAGCTGCCCATGGCCGACATCGACGGCATAGACCCTGGCCGCGCCTTCATGCAGCAGCACGTCGGTAAAGCCCCCGGTGGAGGCCCCGACATCGAGACAGGTCAGCCCCGCAGGCGACAGGCCAAAATGTTCCAGCCCGTGCGCCAGCTTGATCCCGCCGCGTGACACCCATGGATGGTCCTGCCCCTTGAGGGTCAGGGGCGTATCCTCGGGTATCTGTTCACCGGCCTTGGCGATGCGCCGGTCGGGCGTGTGGACCAGCCCGGCCATGATAAGCGCTTGCGCGCGGGTGCGGGTTTCCACCAGCCCCCGGTCCACCAGCATCTGATCGACGCGACGTTTTGCCATGCGCGGTGCCTGTTTTCCCGAACGGAGCGTGCTCAGGCCATCTGGCGCGAATGCGGCACGCCAAGGGCGGACAGCGCCGTCGCGACAATGGCGGGCGCATCCAGCCCGGCCTCATGGTACTGTGCGGCCTGGGTGTTGTGGTCGATGAAGCGGTCGGGCAGGGTCATGGGGCGGAAGCGCACGCGGTCCAGCAGGCCGGTCCGGGCCAGGTGTGTCATGACATAGCTGCCGAAGCCGCCCACCGACCCTTCCTCGATGGTGATCAGCACGGCGTGGTTGCGCGCAAGCTGCTCGACCAGGGCGGTGTCGATCGGCTTGGCGAAGCGGGCGTCGGCCACCGTGGGGGACAGGCCCTGCGCGGCCAGCATGTCCGCCGCCTTCAGCGCCTCCCCCAGCCGTGGACCGAGCGAGAGGATGGCGATGCCGCCCTGCTCGGGGCCTGACTGGCGGGCCATCTCGCGCACGATTCGCCCGCGCCCGATCTCCAGCACCTCGCCCGCTGCCGGAAGGTCAAGCCCCAGCCCGTTGCCGCGCGGGTAGCGCAGCGCGATCGGGCCTTCGTCAAACGCGACGGAGGTCGCGGTCATGTGCAGCAGTTCCAGCTCCGTGCTGGGCGCCATGATGGTCATGCCCGGCAGGCAGCCAAGATAGGCGATGTCGAACGACCCGGCATGGGTCGCGCCATCGGCCCCCACCAGCCCCGCGCGGTCGATGGCGAAGCGCACCGGCAGCTTCTGCAGCACCACGTCATGCATCACCTGGTCATAGGCGCGCTGGAGGAAGGTGGAGTAGATGGCGCAGAACGGGCGCAGCCCCTCCGTCGCCATCCCGGCGGCGAAGGTGACGGCATGCTGCTCGGCAATGCCGACATCGAAGAAGCGGTCGGGATAGGCTTTGGCGAATTTGTCCAGCCCCGTGCCCGAGGGCATGGCGGCGGTGACGGTGACGATGCGGTTGTCCGTCGCGGCCTGGCGGATCAGTTCGCGCCCGAAGACCGAGGTATAGCTTGGCGGGCCGGGCGGGGCCTTTTTCTGCTCGCCCGTCACCACGTTGAATTTGGACACGGCGTGGTATTTGTCGCCAGCCGATTCGGCCGGGGTGTAGCCACGCCCCTTTTCGGTAATCACATGGACCAGCACGGGGCCGACATCTTCCGCGTCACGCAGGTTGCGCAGGATGTGGACAAGCTGGTTCATGTCATGCCCGTTCACGGGGCCGACATAGTAAAAGCCCAGTTCCTCGAACAGCGTGCCGCCGGTCATGATGCCGCGCGCGTATTCATCCGCCTTCTTCGCGGTGCGTTCCAGCCGGCCCGGCAGGCGCTTGGCCATCTTGCCCGCAAGCTCGCGCAGGCCAAGGAACTTGCGCGAGGACATGAGCCGCGACAGGTAGTTCGACATCGCGCCCACGGGCGGGGCGATGGACATCTCGTTATCGTTGAGCACCACGATCAGGCGTTCGGCGCCCGGCCCGCAATGCGAGGCGTTGTTCATCGCCTCGTACGCCATCCCTGCCGAGATCGAGCCGTCCCCGATCACCGCGATCACGTTGCGCTCACGGTAGGAGGGGTCTTCCTCTGCGCGCAGGTGGTGGGCGACGGCCATGCCGAGCCCCGCGGAAATGGAGGTGGAGGAATGGGCCGCGCCGAAGGGGTCGTATTCGCTCTCGCTGCGGCGCGTGAAGCCCGAAAGCCCGCCCGGCTGGCGCAGGGTGCGGATCCGCTCGCGCCGCCCGGTCAGGATCTTGTGCGGATAGGCCTGGTGGCCGACATCCCAGATCACGCGGTCATCGGGGGTGTCGAACACGGCATGCAGCGCCACGGTCAGCTCAACCACGCCCAGCGACGCCCCAAGGTGCCCCCCGGTGGTGGAGACCGCGTCGATCGTCTCCGAGCGCAGTTCATCCGCAAGCTGCCGGAGCTGCTCCACAGAAAGGTTGCGCAGGTCATGCGGCATACGCACGCGGTCAAGCTGCGCATAGCGCCCGAGCGTCGGAATCGCGGAAGGCGTGTTGCTGTCGGTCATGTCAATCAGTTCCTGCGCTCGACCACGTAGCGGATCAGATCGCGCAGGCGATCAGCCTCGGGGCCAAATATGTCGATATGGGATTCAGCCTGTTCCGCGACGCGCCTTGCCTCGTTCGCGGCACCTTCCACGCCCAGCAGGGCGACGTAGGTGGACTTGCCCGCGGCTTCGTCCTTGCCGGCCGTCTTGCCCAGTTCCTCGGCGCTGGCGGTGGCGTCCAGCACGTCATCGGCGATCTGGAACGCAGCGCCAAGGTCGCGGCCATAGGCGGAGATGCGCCTGCGCACGTCGTCGCTCGCCTGGCCCAGGATGGCCCCGGCTTCAGCCGAATAGCGGATGAGGCAGCCGGTCTTGAGCGCATGCAGGCGGGCGACTTCCTCCAGCGACAGGGCGCGGCCTTCGCCCTCCATGTCGATCATCTGGCCACCGACCATGCCGGCGGCGCCCGAGGCTTCGGCCAGGGCGCGCACCAGGTTGACGCGCACTTCCGCGCTGGCGTGCGTCAGCGGGTTGGCGAGGATATCGAACGCCATCGTCTGGAGCGCGTCACCCGCCAGGATGGCCGTGGCTTCATCAAACTTGCGGTGGGTGGACGGCTGGCCACGGCGCAGGTCGTCATCATCCATGGCGGGCAGGTCGTCATGCACCAGTGAATAGGCATGCAGCATCTCGACCGAGGCCGCGACACGATCCGCCCCTTCGGGGCTGACGCCGAACAGGCTGGCGACTTCGGCCACCAGGTAGCCGCGCAGGCGCTTGCCCCCGCCCAGCGTCGCATAGCGCATGGCGTCGATCAGGCGGGCTTCCCCCCCTTCGACACGGGGAAGAAGGCGGTCGATCATGTTTTCGATCGCCGTGGCGCGCGCGGCCATGGATGCACGCAGACGGACCATGCGATCCGTACCGTCTGTTTGGGACGCGGTTGCTGTTGTTTGGCTCATCTGGCGCATCAATCCATTGGTTTTGCTTCCAGCGTACCATCGGCACGCTGGACAATCGCCTGGACGCGGGCTTCCGCCTCGTCCAGTTTCTTCTGGCAGTACTGCCGCAGGGCCGCGCCACGCTCATAGGACGTAATTGCGTCCTCCAGCCTGAGTTGGCCCACCTCAAGCTGCCGCACGATGGCCTCAAGCTCGGCCAGTGCGTCCTCGAAGGAAAGGTTGGTCAGGTCATCGGTCATCTGTGCGCGGTGCTTCCTGCAATAACGTAGCTGGCGGACGCATTACATCCTTGTGGGGCATCCTGCCAAGGGGACAACTGGTTTTACGCCAGTTTGACATCAGGGGCGGGGGGATCGCCCGCCGGGCGCGCGGCCTGCGGTTCGGGCCTGCGGCGGATGATGAAGGAGAGCGTGCCGCCTTCCTCCCCGAAGGCGATCAGCGCATGGCCCGTCTCGCGGCAGAAAGCCTGAAAATCCGCAACCGAGGCCCGGTCCGTCGCCATGACGCGCAGCCGTTCCCCCGGCGCGAGGCCGCGTAACATGCGGTTGGCCCTGAGTACGGGGAGTGGACAGGTCAGCCCGCGTGCGTCTAGCAGGATTTCACTCATGGGGACTTGTCTCCTCGTGGTGGGCAGCTATGCCCTGACAACAGGGTTTGATGTTCCATGCTGGTACGATCATAAAAGAAAACGTGCCATTGATAAAACATGATGAAAGAAAGACTCCGGATGGCCTCCTATCGTATCGGAATAGATTTTGGCGGCACCAAGATCGAGATCGCAGCACTGGGCATGGATGGAGCCGAGCTGATCCGCCGGCGGATCATCAATCCCGGCAACTATACGGCGGCCATTCAGGCCATGTGCGACCTGATCCAGGGTGTGGATAAGGAACTGGGCGGAACGGGCACGGTCGGAATCGGGATTCCCGGTTCCATCAGCCCCGATATCGGCGTGATCAAGAACGCCAACGCCACATGGCTGAACAACCAGCCCCTGAACCGTGACATGTCCGAAGCACTGGGGCGTGAGGTCCGCATCGAGAACGACGCCAACTGCTTCGCTCTGTCCGAGGCGATCGACGGGGCGGGTGCGGGGTTCCACAGCGTGTTCGGCGTGATCATCGGCACCGGCATGGGCGCCGGGATCGTGATTGACCGCAAGCTGCTGATCGGGCGCAATCACATCGCGGGGGAATGGGGGCATACGCCGCTGCCCTGGCCCCGGCTTGAGGAATTCCCCATGCCCAAGTGTTTTTGCGGCAATGAGGGATGCATGGAGCGTTTCCTCAGCGGTTCGGCGCTGGCGCAGGACTGGAAGGGCCCCGGCCATCTCAGCGCCGCCCATATCGAGGCGGAAGCGGAAGCCGGGGATCTTACGGCAATCGGCGCGCTGGACCGTTACATGGACCGCATGGCGCGGGCATGCGCCATGGCGATCAACTTCATGGATCCCGACGTGATTGTGCTGGGCGGCGGCGTGTCCAACCTTGATACGCTGTACGAACGCGTGCCCCATCTCATGCGGCGTTATATCATCACACCCGACTGCCGCACCCCCATCGTGCGCAACCGCCATGGCGACAGCTCCGGCGTGCGCGGCGCCGCATGGCTATGGGACGATCTCCACGCGAATGCCTGATGGGTGCCGGACGCGACCGGGGGCGCGGGGGTCAGCCTTCCCCGTTTTCCCGGCCGCGGAACCCTGTCGCCACGACATAGAGTTCACTCGATTCCTTGCGGCTTGCCGGTGGCTTGGCGTGCCGTACCTGGGTGAACAGGGCTTTGAGTTCCAGCAGCATCTGTTTTTCCGACCCGCCCTGGAACACCTTGGCGATAAACGCCCCGCCGGGGGCGAGAATGCGCGTGGCGAAATCCAGCGCCAGTTCGGTCAGGCCGATAATGCGCAGGTGATCGGTCGGGGCATGTCCGGTTGTATTGGGCGCCATGTCGGACATGACCAGATCCGCGCGGCCGCCCAGCAGTTCGGTCAGGCGGTCGGGCATGGCCGGATCGTTGAAATCCCCTTCGATAATGGTGGCACCGGGCACCGGGTCCACGGGCAGCAGGTCGACACCGGCGACCTCCGCCGCCCCGCGCTTGACCGCAACCTGTGTCCAGCCCCCCGGGGCCGCCCCCAGATCCACCACACGGGCGCCGGGGCGGATGAGATGGAAGCGGTCATCAAGTTCGATCAGCTTGAAGGCGGCGCGTGAACGCCAGCCCTGTTTCTGCGCGGCCTGCACGTAGGGGTCGTTCAACTGCCGTTGCAGCCAGCGGTGTTGCGCGGTGGTGCGGCCGCGCGCCTTCCTGACGGTGACGGTCTTGGTCCGGTTGGCCTGTACGGCCCGCCCGTCGGCGCTGGTGTCGCCATCTCCGGGGGTCAGGCTGCTGGTACGGGCCTTGCCCGGTATGCGGGTGGGGGAACGCTGTTTCATGACGGGACGCGGTCAGGAACTGACCCGGTGCTCCATACGGCTGTATAAGGGGAGGGAAGACGGTGCGGTGGAAAGGCCACCACGCCGTTTACGATCCCCGATCATGCGTAAAAGCAGGCCGTCGCGCAATCCCCGGTCCGCCACCGTTACCTCCGCCAGGGGCCAGGTGGTGACGATCGCTTCGAATATGGCGCAGCCGGGCATGATGTATCGCGCGCGTTCCGGCCCGATGACGGGATTGCGCACCAGCCCGTCCATGCCCGTCCGGCGCAGGCTGTCGATGATGCCCAGCGCGCGCGGCACCGACAGGCTGGTGCCATCGATGCTGGTGCGGTCATAGCGCGCCTGACCCAGCGCCAGGCTGGCCAGCGTGGTGACCGTGCCGCTGGTGCCCAGCAGCATGACGTTCTGGCGCACGATTTCACGGGCGATGCAATGAACATCATCAAAACCGCGCAGGACGCTGCTGATTTCGGCTACGGTGGCGGCATAGCCCGTATCGGAAAAGATGTCCGCGCCATCGCGCTCACCCAGTGTCATGATGCCGACGGGCAGGCTGACATAACCCGACAGGTCATGCCGTCCGGCATGGCGGTCGATTCGCGCCCAGGCGATCTCGGTCGAGCCGCCGCCAATGTCGAACAGTAGCCCGCGCCCCGTCGTGCCCCGGCTGTCCTGCAATAGTGAGGTACAGGCGGCGAGTGCGAGTTCCGCCTCCTCCCGTGCCGAGATGATGGAGATGTTCAGTCCCGTCTCGTGCAGGACGCGGCTGAGGAAATCGAGACCATTTCCCGCCCGGCGGCAGGCTTCGGTCGCGATGGCGCGGTGGCCGTGCAGGTCATATAGCCCCATGCGCGCGACACAGGCCCGCAGGGCGGTCAAGGTACGTTCCATGGCCGGATCGGCCAGCTGGCCAGTCCGGTGCAACCCTTCACCAAGACGGACCGCGCGGCTGAAACTGTCGATCACGCGCAGGCCCTGCGAACCGGCGCGGGCGATGAGCAGCCGGCAGTTATGGGTGCCCAGGTCAATGGCGGCATAAAGCGGTGCGCGTATGCCGCGGCGATGCGCCACGGGGGGGAGGAGGGGCATGGACCCCTGCTGTCGTGTCTTCGCGCTGAGCGTCTGCTGGACCATGTGCATCCAAACCCGGTGACGGACGAGGTATTACCTATTGTGTTGAGTGTTCTGCATAAAACGCAAGCCAAAAGAGAAAGTTTGTACAAAAGCCATATCGGGGGTTGCGCGCTTCGGAGGCGGCGGCTATATGCCTGATCACCGCAGCGCATCGCGCCGCTTTCTCCTTGCTGGGGGATAGTTTAGCGGTAGAACTACCGGCTCTGACCCGGTCAGCCCTGGTTCGAATCCAGGTCCCCCAGCCATAATTCCCCATTTTAAAAATCAGATGACCAGAGTGGCTGAAAAACGGCTACGGATTGGCATGTCGTAACTGTTTCAGGCTGGTGCCGGGGTATCGCTCCCATCAGGGCTGGCATTGCGGATGACTGCCCATCTCCCGGGCGTTCGCGTAGGTGTTACGCTCCAGGGTTGCGAATTGTGGTTAGCATGGACTCCTTCGGCAAGCCGTTCGGATTGCATCGGGCCGTATGTATGAAAATGTAACGATGGTTTTGGAATTCGACAGTAATCGTTGAATAAATGGTCGAATTCCTCTCTGGATCCGTGGCTGTTTGTGTACTTATGAAACAAATTCCAATCGCGCTTGACACAAAAAGACCGGAAGCGTGACATAACAATGTTTTAACTTTGTCAGATCAACTTTAATCAGGGAGTTTCAGATGTCCACTTCTGTTTCAAGCCTCGGCAGCAGTTCTCTCGCCAGCCTGTTTGATACGTCTTCCGCAAGCAGCTCATCCTCTTCATCGTCCGCGTCATCTTCATCCTCGACGGGATCAAGCTCCTCCAGCACGACGACGAGTGAAGTCTTCAACAGTGACGGTTCGATCACCACCATTGTTAAGGATTCAAGCGGCGACATCATTTCCGAAACCACCAGTGGCTCGACAAATTCCTCGTCACAGGGTGGGGATACCGCGCAGACCGACGAAAGCGGCGTTGACCTCTACGCCTGACCCTGCGGCTCATGGCCTGGAGTGGTGCGCGCGCATGATTTCAGGCCATGAGGGCATGTTTCATAAAGGGTCAGGTGGGGGGTGGCGACATGCTCGCCCCCTTGCTAATCGCGCAGGTCCCGGAATAGGACAGGGGCATGTTGTCATGTTCCTTTCGCCTGTTGTGTTTCCGCTATGATGGTCCGGTCCGTATCCTGCTGGCGCGCGCCCTGCGATGCACGCCATGACGCGAATTTTCATTGATGCGGATGCCTGCCCCGTTCGTGATGAGACCTATCGGGTGGCCCAGCGTCATGGGCTGCATGTTTTCGTTGTGTCAAACCGCATGATCGCGCTTCCGTCCTCGCCGCTGATCGAGCGTGTCGTGGTGACGCAGGGCATGGATGTGGCGGATGACTGGATTGCCACGCGGGCGGCGGCGGCAGACATCGTCATCTCCGCCGATATTCCGCTTGCGGCGCGCTGCGTGGCGCGTGGGGCCTGCGTGCTGGATCCGCGCGGGCGGATCCTGGATGAGGACGCGATCGGCATGGCGCTCGCGATGCGTAACCTCATGGAGGACCTACGTTCCACCGGCGCGATCATGCAGGGTGGGCGTGGTTTTACGCGGGCGGACCGCTCCACGTTTCTTTCCGCGCTGGATACCGCCGTGGTCCGTGCCCGCAAGCGGGCGGCGGGGCGCGACCGGCCATTTCCCATTGTGCCGCCCCAATAACGGGATGGCGTGGAGGTCGGGGGCTGTTCAAAAAGCGTCCTGAGGGGGTGTGCGGGCGCGCATACGCGCCGCCCGCACGGAAGCGGGTCAGGCGGCCAGACCGCCATCGGTCGTCAGCGCCGCGCCGGTGATGAAACCCGCCGCCGGGCTGGCCAGGAAGGCCACCAGAGCCGCGACATCGCTGATTTTCCCATATTCCTTATGGCACATGAAACTGCGCAGCAGGTCCGCCGCCGCACCCGTTGCCGGGTTCATGTCGGTGTCGATGGGGCCGGGCTGGACCACGTTGATGGTGATGCCGCGCGGGCCAAGGTCGCGCGCGGCCCCGCGGGCAAAGCCGTTCAGCGCCGATTTGGACGCGGAATAAAGCGAAATGCCGGGGAAGGGCGAGCGGTCGGCAAAGGTTGAGCCGATCAGCACGATCCGCCCGCCCTGCGTCATGTGGCGCGCGGCTTCGATGGTCTCGATCATCACGGCGCGGACATTCAGCCCCAGCACGCCATCAACCTGTTCGTCCGTCATCTCGGTCACGTCGCCATAGGGATAGATCCCCGCATTGCACACCAATGCGTCAATCCGGCCCAGTTCGCGCACGACTTCCTGTATGGCGGCGCGGTTGCCGTTGCCTTCGCCATCGCAGCGGATGGCAAGGGCGCGGCGGCCCAGCGCACGGACCGCATCCAGCGTTTCCTCGGCGGCGTGGGCGTTGCGGACATAGGAAATGGCGATATCATACCCGTCCTTCGCCAGCGCGCGGGCAATGCCCGCGCCGATGCCACGGCTGCCGCCCGTTATGTATGCCACGCGGTTTGTCATCATGGTCCTCCCGATGTGTCTTGTGTTTTCCTCCTACAGTACGCGGTGCGGGCGGGAAAGAATGCATGCGGGCGGGGAAGGGGCTTGATCGCGCCTGCGGGGTTGTCTATAGCGTGCGTGTTCGCGCGTCCGGGCCTGTAGGGCATGCCCGGCCGCAATGTGGCGCCTGATTTTCCATGCATAATGGGAGGGCAGGGCGCCAACACGTTAAACCGAGGAGAAGAAAATGCCCAAGATGAAGACCAAGTCATCGGTCAAGAAGCGGTTCAAGATCACCGCGACCGGCAAGGTGCTGGCAGGACCCGGCAACAAGCGCCACGGCCTGATCAACCGCTCGCAGAAGATGAAGCGCACGAACCGTGGTTCGCAGGTGCTGACGGAAATGGATGGCCGCACTGTAAAGCAGTGGGCCCCCTACGGTCTGGCATAAGGAGTAGCTGAGATATGGCACGTGTGAAACGCGGCGTAACCAGCCACGCCCGCCACAAGAAGGTTCTCGAACTCTCCAAGGGTTTCCGGGGGCGTTCCTCCACCAATTACCGCATTGCGCTGGAGCGCCTGGAAAAGGCGCTGCGCTATGCCTACCGTGACCGCCGCAACAAGAAGCGTGAATTCCGCGCCCTGTGGATCCAGCGCATCAACGCCGCCGTGCGTGAGCATGGCCTGACCTACAGCCGCTTCATCAACGGTCTGGACAAGGCTGGCATCGAGATCGACCGCAAGGTTCTCGCCGCCATTGCCTTTGACGATGCGGCGACCTTCGCCGAAATCGTGAAGAAGGCCCAGGCCGCTCTGGCCTGAACCCTGTTCCACGCCCGCGTGGCGACAGGTCCACGAAACGGGTCGTCCGAACGGGCGGCCCGTTTTGTTTTTATGCAATGCCCGTGCCGCTTTTCTGGCTGGCGGCGGGCACAGTTTTATGTGCCGGGTCTGGCCCGCGCCGGTCAGTCGCGCCGGTGGACAGTCTTCGCCAGCCCGCCCGGCAAGAGCCTGCGCGAGGTGCTATGAGTGACGATCTCGAAACCCTGAGGGAACAGACAGTTCAGGCACTCGCTGCCGCGACCGACCTGCGTGCATGGGACGCGGTGCGCGTTGGCACGCTGGGCAAGTCGGGCCGGCTGACCGCGCTGCTCAAGGAACTCGGGCGCATGACACCCGATGAGAGACGCCAGCGTGGCGGCGCGCTCAACCGCCTGCGTGACGAGCTTTCCCGCATGGTCGAAGCACGCGGTCAGGAACTTGAAACCGCGGCGCTCAACGCCCGCCTTGCCGCCGAGCGCGTGGACGTGACCCTGCCCTGCGCGCCACAGGCGGACGGGCTGCTGCACCCCATTACCCGCACCATCGAGGAAATGACCGCCATTTTCGGCGCCATGGGTTTCCAGCTTGCCGAAGGTCCGGATATCGAGAGCGACTGGCACAATTTTTCGGCCCTGAACACGCCCGCGCACCATCCCGCCCGCACCGATCAGGACACGTTCTACCTGCCTGCCGAAGTCGAGGGCCAGCCCGAGCGCGTGCTGCGCACCCAGACATCGGGCGTGCAGATCCGCACCATGCTGGGCAAGGAGCCGCCGATTCGCATCATCGCGCCGGGCCGCACCTATCGCGCCGACCATGACGCCACGCATTCCCCCATGTTCCATCAGTGTGAGGGGCTGGTGATCGAGAAGGGCATCACGCTCGGGCACCTCAAGGGCTGCCTGTCGGATTTCCTGCGGGCGTTTTTCCAGATCCCGGACCTGCCGGTGCGTTTCCGCGCCTCCTATTTCCCGTTTACCGAACCGTCGATGGAAATCGACATCGGCTGGTCGCGCAGGACGGGCCAGATCGGCACCGGGGGCGACTGGCTGGAAGTGCTGGGTGCGGGCATGGTTCATCCGCGCGTGCTGGCCAATTGCGGGCTGGACGCGCGTGAATGGCAGGGCTTCGCCTTCGGCATGGGGGTCGAGCGGCTGACCATGCTGCGCCATGGCATCCCGGACCTGCGCTCGTTTTATGAAAGCGATGTCCGCTGGCTGCGCCACTACGGCACGTCCCCCCTGTCTCCCGCCCTGCTGCATGAAGGCCTGTAAGCAATGAAGTTCTCCCTGTCATGGCTGCGCGAACACCTTGAGACCTCGGCGACGCTGGAAGAAATCTGTGCCACGCTGAACACCATCGGCCTGGAAGTGGAAGGCGTGGAGGACCGGGGCGCCGTGCTGGCCCCCTTCCGTACCGCCCGCATCATCGAAGCCGCCCAGCACCCCAATGCCGACCGCCTGCGCGTCTGCCAGGTCGATGCGGGCGAAGGGTTCGAGCGGGTGCAGGTTGTCTGTGGCGCGCCAAACGCACGCACGGGGCTGCATGTGATCTTCGCGCCGCCGGGCACCTTCATCCCCGCCAGCGGCATCACCATCAAGGCGGGTAAGCTGCGGGGGGAGGAAAGCGGCGGCATGCTGTGTTCCCTGCGCGAACTTGGGCTGGGGGCGGAAAGCGACGGCATTGCCGAACTGCCCGAGGATACGGTGCCCGGTCAGTCCTATGCCCTGTTCGCCGATCTGGATGATCCGGTCATCGACATCGCCATCACGCCCAACCGTGGGGACGCGCTGGCCGTGCGCGGTGTCGCGCGCGATCTGGCGGCGGCGGGTCTGGGTGAACTCCGGCCATGGCTGACCGAAACGGTTGAAGGCCGGTTTGAAACCCCCATCAACTGGCGCATCACCTACCCCGAGGTCTGCCCGTGGGTTCTGGGGCGCAGCATCCGTAACGTGCGTAACGGGCCAAGCCCGGAATGGCTGAAGCGCAGGCTGGAATCCATCGGTCTGCGCCCGGTTTCGGTCCTGGTGGACATTACCAATTTCTTCGCTTTTGATCTGGGCCGCCCGCTGCATGTGTTCGATGCGGACAGGCTGATGGGTTCTGAACTGACCATCTGCCGTGGCGCGGGGGAGACCTTCACCGCGCTGGATGGCAGCGAGCATGTCATGACGCCGGATGACTGTGTCATCGCCGATGGCCGGGGCGTGCAGTCGCTTGCCGGGATCATGGGCGGGGCGGAAAGCGGCGTCAGTGATACGACCACCAACGTATTCGTGGAATGCGCGCTGTTCGATCCGGTGGCCATCGCACTGGCTGGGCGGCGGCATAACCTGCATTCCGATGCCCGCCAGCGTTTCGAGCGTGGCGTGGACCAGGCCCTGCCGCCCGCCGCGCTGGAAGCCGCGACGCGGATGATCCTTGAACTCTGCGGCGGTGAGGCGGGCAGTGTCGTCTCGGCGGGTCAGGAGCCCGCATGGCAGCGGCAGGCGCATCTGGAATTCGCGCGGCTGGAAACACTGGGCGGCCTTACGGTCGCGTCGGATCAGGCCGTTCACCTGCTGGAGCGGCTTGGTTTTACGGTGCGTGAGCGGGACAGCCGTCATGTCGTGGTGGGAGTACCCTCATGGCGCAATGACATCGCAACGCCGCTCCTGCTCGACCAGCAGCCCGATCTGCCCCCCACCCGCGCGCAGGTGGCGGCGGAGGGGGCGGCGGCGATCGACCCGGAAGTGGACCTGATCGAGGAAATCCTGCGCCTGCGCGGGCTGGACAGCGTGCCCGCCATCTCGCTGCCGGTGCATGGTGCGGTGCCCCTGCCTGCGCTGACCCCACGGCAGGCCCGTATCGCCAGCCTGCGCCGCCAGCTTGCCGCGCGCGGGTTGCTGGAAACGGTGGGCTTTTCCTTCGTCGCGCTGGATCAGGCCGTCGCGTTCGGGGAGGCTCCGGCTGACCTGCACCTGCTCAATCCCATCGCGGCCGACCTGGACCAGATGCGCCCCACGCCGCTGGTCAACCTGCTGGCGGCGGTCAGGAGCAACGTGGCGCGCGGCTATCCCGATCTGGGCCTGTTTGAAGTCGGTCCCGCCTTTGACGCCGATGGCCAGAAACTGGTCGCAGCCGGGATCCGCAGTGGTCATTCCGCCCGTCTGCCCGGCCAGCCCGCGCAGCCGGTCGATCTGTGGCAGGCCAAGGCCGACGCGCTGGCGGCGCTGGGTGTCATGGGGGCGGCGCTTGAAGGGTGCAGTATCACGGCCGATGCGCCACCTTACTACCATCCGGGCCGGTCCGGCGTGATCCGGCAGGGGCCGAAGCTGGTGCTGGGGCATTTCGGGCAGTTGCATCCGGCCCTGCTGGCGCAGCGCGGGATTGATGTGCCGGTCTGCGCGTTCACGCTGTATCCGGACGCGGTGCCGGAGCCGAAGCGCAAGCGCAGGACGCCCCCGGCGCTGTCGGCCTTCCAGCCTCTGAAGCGGGATTTCGCCTTTGTCGTCGCCACGGACATGGCGGCGGAGAAGCTGCTCCGCGCGGTAAGGGGCGCCGAGCGTAACCTGATTGTCGCGGTCAGCCTGTTTGATGTTTATGAAGGCGACAAGGTTCCGGCCGGGCACAAATCACTGGGCGTTGAAATCACCCTTCAGCCGATGGACAGGACCCTGACCGATGCGGAAATTGAAGCTGTCTGTGACCGCGTTCTCGCCGCCGCGCAGAAAAGCTGCAATGCGACCCTGCGTGGCTGACCGCCACCGGGGCAATCGGGTGCTGCGCGCCAGCGGGCCGGTTGGTCTCGGGCTGCTGGGAATGTTGGGCACCGCCAGCCTTCCGGCTGGCGCGACCGAAATTACCGGGGCGGGCTCCAGCTTTGGCGCGCCGATTTACGGGGCCTGGGGGGAAGGGATATCCCATGTCACGGATATCCGCCTGAACTACCAGACCATCGGTTCCGGCGCGGGACAGAATCAAGTCAAGGCCCGCACCGTGGATTTCGGGGCCTCCGACGCGCCGATGAACGCGGCCCAACTGGCGCAGAACGGGTTGCTCCAGTTTCCCACGGTGCTGGGCGCGATCGTGCTGGTCGTGAACCTGCCGGGTGTCGAGACCAGCCACATGCACCTGACGGGCGACCTGCTGGCGCGGCTGTACGCCGGTGACATCACGCAGTGGAACGACCCCCGCATTGTGGCGGAAAACCCGGACATGACCCTGCCCGCCATGCCGGTGGCCCCGGTGCGGCGTGCTGACGGGTCGGGCACGACCTTTGTGTTCACCTCCTATCTCTCGCGCGTTTCCCCACGCTGGGCGGCGGAGGAAGGGCGGGGGACATCCATTGAATGGCCAGCGGGCGAAGGCGCGCGCGGGAACGATGGCGTGGCCGCCGCCGTGCGCAATACCGAAGGCAGTATCGGCTATCTGGAATACGCCTATGCGGCGGGCAACCACATGCCGATGGTGGAACTGCGCAACCGGCATGGTGACCTGGTCACGGCGGACCCGGAAAGTTTCCGCCTTGCCGTTACCACCGCCCGCTGGGCGCAGGACGCCACCCATTCGGCCGATGTTCTGGATGGGGAAGGGGCGGGCGCATGGCCCATCATGGCCGCGACCTATGTGCTTGTTCCCATGGATCGGGCCATGACGGCGCAGGGCAGGGCCGTACGCGCGTTTTTCGACTGGAGCATGCAGCACGGCGGTGACGCGGCGCTGGCATTGGGCTATGTCCCGCTGCCCGACAGCATCAGCGCCAGCATACGGGAACTGGTGAACGCGCGTTGATGGGGCCGCGTGATTTCCACGGCGTTTGTGGCAGGTGTCATTTGCGCTGGCCCGACTGACACGATAAGCCCGTCAGGCATGACAGGTTCTTCCCCCCAACCCCCTTCACCTCCCTCCGGCCCGACCATCTGGATCATGGCGGGGGAGGCCAGCGGTGATGTGCTGGGTGGTCGTCTTATGGCGGCATTGCGTCATATGCGGCCCGACCTGCGGTTTGCGGGTATCGGGGGCGAACAGATGCGCGCGCAGGGATTGCATAGCCTGTTCCCACTGCGTGACCTTGCGGTCATGGGCCTGCTGGAAGTGCTGCCCAGAATACGGACCCTCTCGCGCAGGCTGGATCAGGCGGTCGGGAATATCACCCGGCTGCGGCCCGATCTGGTCATTACCATCGACAGTCCCGGTTTCACCCTGCGCCTGCTGCGCCGGATCGCGCCGCTTTCCATTCCGCGCCTGCATTATGTCGCGCCGCAGGTCTGGGCCTGGCGTGAACACCGGGTGCGGGAATTCCCGGGGTTGTGGGAACGGATGCTCTGCCTGCTGCCCTTCGAGCCGGAATTTTTTGGCCGCCATGGAATCGAGGCCCGCTTCGTGGGCCATCCGGTCATCCAGTCCGGGGCGGATCAGGGATCGGGGCAGGCGTTCCGCACCCGCCATGGCATAGGGGACGAAGCGCCCGTGCTGGTGCTCATGCCCGGCAGCCGCCGCTCCGAAGCGCCACGCCTGCTGCCGGTCTATGGGCGGATGCTGGCCTGCCTGCAACGCAGCATGCCCGGTATCGTGCCGGTTGTGCCCGTGGCGCCCGTCATTGCCGATATCGTGCGCAAAGGTGTGGCGAAATGGCCGGTCCAGCCGCTTATCGTCACGGATATTCACGACAAGCATGATGCCTTCGCCGCGGCTGATGCCGCGCTGACCAAATCCGGCACCTCCACGCTGGAACTGGCCATCGCGGATGTGCCGATGGCCGTGACCTACCGGGTCAACCCATTGACGGCGGCCATGGCGCGGCGGCTGATTCGCGTGCCCTATGTCGCCATGGTGAACCTGCTGTCCGGCCACAGGCTAGTGCCAGAACTGTTACAGGAACACTGCACGCCCGAACGCCTGGCCGCGACCGTGGAGCGATTGCTTACGGACGAAACCTGCCGCCGCCTGCAACGCGACGGCTTCCGCCATATCCGCGCCAGCCTGCGCGGGCCGGGTCAGGATCCGGCCACTGCCGCGGCGCGGGAAGTCATGGATTTGCTGGCGTCGCATCCTGCCGGGGGGGCGTAGCCTGCGGGATGTCCGGTGTGGCGGGCGTTGTGACGGCAGGGCGCGGGGCCTCGTTTTCCGAGACGAGGGCATGCAGTTCGTTGCGGAGCATGATGAACCCCATGATCAGCGTGCCCACCACCATGATCCCGATCCAGATGAGCTTGCCGATCTGTTCGCGTCTTTCTTCATCATGCGCCATTGAATTTTCTAGCCTTTGCCATAAAGCGTTTCCGCCGCCACGTCCGGCTGCGTGATTTCGACAATCCCCTCGGGGCGCAGCGCATTGTAAAAGCAGCTTCGCCGCCCCGTGTGGCAGGCAACCCCGGTCTGGTCAACAAGCAGCAGGACCGCATCACGGTCACAGTCCAGGCGCGCATCCACCAGATGCTGCACCTGCCCCGACGTTTCTCCCTTGCGCCACAGGCCGCCACGGCTGCGGGAATAGTAACATACCCGGCCCGTGCGCAGGGTTTCGTCCAGTGCTTCGGCATTCATCCAGGCGAGCATCAGGATCTCGCCACTGTCATGCTGCTGCGCGATGGCGGTGATCAGGCCATCGGCATTGAATTTGATGTGGCCGATCATGGCGGAACGGGTGGCCGGATCCGGCGGCGTGTAGGACATGTGTTTTACCTTGAACAGACAGGGGAAAGCCCGACCGGGCACATGCCCGCCACGGGCGCGCCTGTCCAGCCCCTATTGCGCCTTGGCGGCGGGCAGGGTGAACCATTGGGGTACCTGCACGTCCAGCGCATGCCCCCCGGCGGTCAGGTTCGTGGAATGCATGTGTTCCGTGCGGATCATCGCCATGCCCGCCCCATCGCGGGAGGAGCGCATTTCCCCCGCACTGGCCGTGCCGGACAGGATGGGCGTGCCCGGCGGGGGCAGTTCGCGCGCCGCGGTGACCGGCAGCAGGTGGCGGCGCACCAGCCCGCGATAGCGCGTGCGCGCGGTCAGTTCCTGGCCCATGTAGCAGCCCTTGGTCCAGGAAATGCCGTTGAGCTGGTCAAAATTGGCTTCCAGCAGTAGGGTTTTGTCACTTTCGCAGTCACGCACGCCATCGGGCAGGCCAAGCGCCAGACGGTGGCGGTCGTAATCGACATCATCCGTGCCGGCCGACGGGGCGGGGTGCCCCAGCAGGAAGCGCCAGCCCGCCTGCGCCAGGCGCGGATCGAGTGCGGCGGGGTAGCCTTCGGGCGGGGTGATGTCCGCCCCCCACGCGGCATGCACGGCATAGCCGGTTTCACCAATCTCGACCTGCGCGCGCAGGCGGTAGCGCGACAGGCGCTGGCGCAGCATGTCGGTCTGCCCGGCATCGCAGTCCAGCAGCAGGCGCGTGCCTTCGGGGTCGGCAAAAACAAAGAAGTCGGCCAGCCATTTCCCCTGTGCGGACAGGAAGGCCGTCCATACCGCCGTACCGGGCGCGACGGCCGTCATGTCGTTTGACACCAGCCCCTGCAGGAAGGACACACGATCCGCCCCGGATACACTCAGTACGGCGCGGTCAGGAAGATGAGCAATTCTGGCCATATTCATAATCTGGCCATGTCCGCGCCGCGAGGCAAGGGCTAAGAGGGGCGGGTACATCCGCGAAATCCGACAGGCCCCGTAAAAAAATGCATATCCTGTTCATCACCTCCACCCGGCTGGGTGACGCCGTCCTGTCCACCGGCCTGCTGGATGCGCTGCTGCGGCGTTACCCGCGGGCCGACTTCACCATTGCGTGCGGGCCGGTGGCCGCCGGTCTGTTCGCGCACATGCCCCGCCGCGTCCGCACGCTGGAAATGGTCAAGCGCCCGCATAACCGGCACTGGCTGGATCTGTGGCGGGCGTGCCGGGGGCGGAAATGGGATCTGTGCGTGGACCTGCGCGGTTCGGTGGTCAGTTATTTCCTGCGTGTGGGCAGGCGTCATGTCATGCGCGGGGGGCGCAGGCCTGGGTTGCGGGTGGCCCATATCGGCGGGCTGCTCCACCTTGATCCGCCGCCCCTGCCGGTGACGTGGACCAGTGCGGCGGAACGCGCGCGCGCGGAGCGCATGCTGGCGGCGGGCACGGACTGGGTGGCGCTGGGGCCGACCGCCAACTGGGATGGCAAGATCTGGCCGGCGGAACGGTTCGTGGCCGTGTTCAACGCCCTGCGCGCGGAAAATCCCGGCCTACGTCCGGTGGTCCTGTACGGGCCGGGAGAAGCGGAGCGCGCGCGCGCCGCGCCGGTTCTGGCGCTGTTGCCCGATGCGCTCGATACGGGGGGTGACCTGTCGGTGTCGCAGGTCGCGGCCCTGCTGGCGCGGTGCAGCCTGTTCATCGGCAATGATTCGGGGCTCATGCATCTGGCCGGGGCGAGCGGGATTCCCACCCTTGGCCTGTTCGGGCGCAGCCGGGTGTCGGAATACGCGCCTTCGGGGCGCTGGGCGCGCGCCATTATCGCCCCCGGTCCGCCCGGTGACGCCCCCATGGAGGGGCTGGGCGTGGCCGAGGTCACGCGCGCGGCCGGTGGACTGCTGCGGGAATGGCGCGATGCCGCGCGATAAAAACCCCAATTTTTTGCATTTCCCGCCCGCTTACCGCTGGCGGTGGCAAACGGGCCGGTCTATGTGATCGGACTGGCGCAATGGCGGCAGGACGCCCGCAATCGGGGCGGGGCGGTTTGCCGTGCCGTTTCAGGCCCGATATGCTGGGGCAGACAATCTTGATGCGCGATGCATGACGCACCGCGCCAGCGAGCAGGGAACGACAGGAACGTGGCTGACGACATCTTCACGGAAGTCGATGAGGAAATCCGTGCCGAGCGCATCCGGGCACTGGCGCGGCGCTATCTGGTGGTTGCGGGTGTCGCGGTGGCGGCGGTCTGTATCGGCGCGGGTGGATGGCAGTATTCCCTTTCGCGGGCGCACAAGGCGGATGCGGCGGTTTCCGCGTCCTATTTCGCCGCCATGCATGACGCCGCCCGCGCGCCCGACATGCCCGGCGCGATAACGCCACTGGGCACGCGGCAGAAGGGGGCGCTGGCGGCCCTTGCTGCGCTTGACGGCAGGGCCCGGCCCCCGCTGCGCATCCTCGCGCGGATGGAGCGCGCCGCCCTGCTGGCCGGTAGCGGCGACACGCCGGCCGCCCTCGCGCTGTGGGATGAGGTCGCGCGCGACCGTGCGACCGATCCGGTCCTTGCCGCGCTGGCCAGCCTGCTATGGGTCCAGCACCAGATCGACAGTGGCGATCCGGCGACCCTTCGCTCCCGCCTGGCCGTGCTGGACGCGGCGGACCAGCCATGGCGCGGGCAGGCGATCGAGGCCGAGGCCATGCTGGACCTGCGCGCGGGCAGGGAAGCGGATGCCCGCGCCCGTTATGAACGCCTGAGCATGGATATGGGGGTGGCCGATGGCGTGCGCAGCCGCGCCGAGGCCATGCTGCAGATGCTGGGGGGCGGAACGGATGGCTAGTCTGAAGCGGATTGACGCAAAGAACATGAAACCGGTCCTAAGCCGCCGCCATGCGCTGATGGGCGTGGGGGCGGTGCTGCTTCCCGCGCTCGCGGCGTGTAGCGGGGGCAAGAAGAAGACGCAGCTTCTCATCGGCCAGCGTTCGGACGTGCTGCATACGGCGGCGGGCCTTACCGTCGATCCCGAGGAGACGCAGGCCGTAACCGTGCCCGCGCCGGTGGCGGTGAACGAGTGGCCGCAATCGGGCCTTCATCCCGACCACGCGGGCGTGAACATCGCCTGGGGTGGCCAGATGCGCCATCAGTGGAGCCATGACATCGGGGCCGGTAATTCCGAGCCGGAACTCCTGTCCTATGTCGCGCTGGGCGATAGCGGGCGCGGCATCATCCAGGCCACGCCGGTCGTGCAGAACGGCCGCATTTTCGTGGCGGACGCGCAGGGCGTGGTTCGGGCCTATCGCTGGCCGGGCATGCACAAATTATGGGAATATAATCCCAAGCCACGCAAGATGCTGTCGAACAACCTTGGCGGCGGGATCACGGTGGATGGCGATACGCTGTACATCGTCGATGGCGTGGGGCAGGCGCTGGCGGTTGACGCCGCCCATGGCAAGCTGAAATGGCGCGTCAATATTCAGGCCCCCGGCCGCTCGGCGCCCACGGTGGTCAACGGACGGCTGTTTTTCGGCACCATCGATGAGCACCTGTTCTGCGTGGACGCCGAAAACGGCAATATCCTGTGGAGCTATGCTGCCACCTCGGCGGATACGGTCATATATGGCCAGCCCGCCCCGGCGGTGGCCGACGGGGTCGTGCTGGCGGGGTTCGGCTCGGGCGATCTGGTGGCCCTGCGCGCGGAAGGCGGGGAAGTCGTGTGGGCCGACACGCTGGGCAGCACCAACGGGCAGCAGGCGCTGATCGACTTCTCCTGCGTGCACGGCATGCCGGTAATTACCGATGGCACGGCCTACGCCATCAGCACCGGCGCGGTTCTGGTCGCGATTGACATGCGTTCGGGCCGCAGGCTGTGGGAGCGCGGGATTTCCGGCCAGAACACCCCGGTAGTGATCGGTGACTGGATCTTCCTCATTTCCATGGATGAGCAGGTGGCCTGTCTCGACCGGCTTTCGGGCCATGTGCGCTGGATCACGCAGTTGCGCCGGTATGAAAATACCGACAAACAGAAGCGCGGCGTGGTATGGAACGGCCCCATCCTGGCGGGGGGCAAGCTGGTGCTCATTTCCAGCATGCCCCAGAACGGCGTCGCCATCCTTGACCCGGAACAGGGGCATATCGAATCGCTCCACGCCCTGCCGGCACAGGTTACGACGGCGCCCATCGTGGTCGATAATCTGCTGTTGCTGATGGACAATAACGGCTACCTTAGAGCCTATAGTTAAAGAAAGTTGCCGCAGTGAGTTCATCTTTTCCATCCGCGCCCGTGGATGCGCTGCCGGTTGTCGTGATCGCCGGCAGGCCGAATGTCGGCAAATCAACCATATTCAACCGGCTGGTCGGGCGCAGGCAGGCGCTGGTGGCCGATACGCCGGGCGTCACCCGCGACCGCAAGGAAGGGCAGGCGACCGTGCGCGGGCGCGCCATCCGCATCATCGACACCGCCGGGCTGGAGGAAGCCGCACCCGATACGCTGTACGGGCGTATGCGGGCTTCCTCTGAATCCGCCGTGGCGGGCGCGGATCTGGTCCTGTTCTGCATTGACGCGCGCAGCGGCATTACGCCAGCGGATGAGCATTTCGCCAACTGGCTGCGCCGTCAGGGCCGCCCGGTGCTGCTGATCGCCAACAAGGCGGAAGGCAGGCAGGGGGCCGCCGCCGCGATGGAGGCGTATTCGCTGGGGCTGGGTACGCCGCTGGCCATCTCCGCCGAACATGGCGAGGGGGTGGCCGACCTCATGTCCGAAATCGTGGACCGGCTGCCGCCAACCGATCTGCCGCCCGTACAGAAGCTCACCCGCCGCGACCGCCGCATACTGGCAGAAAGCGAGGTTGAAGCGGCGGAGGACGTGCGTCCCCCCGGCCCGCTGCGCCTGGCCATTGTGGGGCGGCCCAACGCGGGCAAGTCCACGCTGCTCAACCGCCTGCTGGGCGAGGAACGGATGATTACCGGCCCCGAGCCGGGGCTGACGCGCGATTCCATCGCCGTCATGCTCAATGACGGGGAAGGCCCGATCCAGCTTGTCGATACGGCGGGCCTGCGCCGCAAGGCCCGCATTGACGAGACACTGGAGAAGATGTCCGTCTCCGCCTCGATCGAGGCGCTGAAGATGGCCGAGGTCGTCATCCTCGTGCTGGATGCGACGCTGGGCGTGCATGAGCAGGACCTCCAGATCGCCCGCCTGATCGAGCGTGAGGGGCGCTGCTGCGTTCTCGCGCTGAACAAGTGGGACGCGGTGGAGGACCGGGCCGCAACCCGGCAGGCCATCAGTGACCGGATCGAGACCTCGCTGGCGCAGATGCGCGGCATTCCGGTTGTCTCCTTCTCCGCCATGACGGGGGCGGGCATCAACAGGCTGCTGCCGACCGTACGCCGCGCGTATGATGTCTGGAACCGCCGCGTGCCCACCGGCGCGCTCAACCGCTGGTTCGAGATGATGGTCTCGCGCCATCCGCCGCCGCTGGTGGACGGGCGCAGGCTCAAGCTGCGCTATATCACGCAGGCCAAGGCCCGGCCGCCGACCTTCATCCTGTTCGGCACCCGTACCGACCAGTTGCCGGAAGATTACCAGCGTTACCTGGTCAACGGGCTGCGCGAGACGTTCGACCTGCCCGGCACGCCCATCCGGCTGCTGCTGCGCGCGTCCAGCAACCCCTACGCGAAAGAGCGCTAGAAACGCATCCGTTTCCCATGCGGGAGTGGACGCCCCGCCACGAGGATGATCCATGCTTACCCCAGCGCCGACCGACGCCCTGCTGATTATTGACATGCAGGTTGATTTCCTGCCCCCCACCGGCGCATTGGCCGTGCGGGGGGCGGACGGGCTCGTGCCGCTTGTCAATCAGCTCTCGCGCCTGCCGTTCGGGCTGGTCGTGGCCACTCAGGACTGGCATCCGGCGGGGCATGTCTCCTTCGGGGCGGGAGAGAACCAGTGGCCGGTTCACTGCGTGGCTGGTACGCCGGGGGCGGCATTTGCGCCCGCGCTGGACCAGACCCGTATCGGGCTTGTGCTGCGCAAGGGAATGCACCCCGATATCGACAGCTACTCCGCCTTTGAGGACAATGCCCGCCAGAACCGGACCGGGCTGGAAGGGCTGCTGAAGGAACGGGGCATCACGCGCGTGTTCATCGCCGGTGTCGCGCTGGATTACTGCGTGGCCCATACCGCGCGTGACGCGCTGCGGGCGGGCTTTCGCACGGTTGTGCTGCACGATGCCTGCCGTAGCGCGCAGGCGGCGCCTGACACGGTTCTTGCCGCGCTGGCGGCGGAAGGGGTCGAATGCACGGCAGGCTGCCCCATGATCGGGCCGCAACCACGCGCCTGACCCCGCCGCGACCTATCCCATAACCAGCGAGATCAGCAGCGCGAAGACCAGCCCGAGCACGGCTATCAGCGTCTCGATGACCGACCATGTCTTGATGGTCTGCCCCACGGACAGGCCCAGATATTCCTTGATCTGCCAGAACCCGGCGTCATTCAGCGGGCCAAGGGCCACCGAACCTGCCCCGGTCACGATCACCATAAGCTCGGGTGAGGCCGAATGCGTGCGCAGCAGGATCGGCCCGACAATGCCCGCGGCCGTGCTCATGGCGACCGTGGCCGACCCGGTCGCCACCCGCACCACGACGGCCAGCAGCCATGCCAGCACCAGCAGGGGCACATGTGCCCCAACGGCAAGGCTGGTAATGGCGGAAGACACCCCGCTATCGACCAGTTCCTGCCCGAACCCGCCGCCAGCACCCACCAGCAGCATGATCAGCGCGGTGGGGGCGAGACAGTCATTGGTGAATTTGAGGATCGTCTCGCGGTTGAAGCCACGGGCCGTGCCGAACACCTGAAAGGACAGCAGCGTCGCCACCGCAAGGGCGATATCCGTATTGCCGATGAAATGGAGCGCATTGTTCAGTGTCGAATGGGCCGGGGCCACGAAATCGCCCATCGAGCCAACCAGCATCATGATCACGGGCGAAAGGATGGTCAGAACCGTGATCCCGAAGCCGGGCATGCTTTCGGGCATGTCGTGGTTGACGAACTGCGCCTCCAGCGCGCTGCGCTGCACGGGGCCGATGCGGCCCGCGATGAAGCGGGCGTAAACCGGCCCGGCGATCGCCGCCACGGGCGTGCCGATGATGATGCCCCACAGGATCGTGCGCCCGATATCCGCATGATAGGCCGACAGGGCCAGCAGGGTGGCCGGATGCGGCGGGATCATGGCGTGCGTGACCGACAGCGCGGCCCCCAGCGGCAGCGCCAGCATGAGCAGCGGCACGTTGTTGCGCCGCGCCAGGGTGAAGGCCAGCGGAATCAGCAGCACGAAGCCGACTTCAAAAAACACGGGCAGCCCGACCAGCAGGCCGATGACCATCATGGCCCAGCTAATGCGTTTCCTGCCCGCCAGGTGGGTGATCGTGACGGCGATTCTGTCCGCCCCGCCCGATTCCGCCAGCATCTTGCCCAGCATCGTGCCCAGCGCGATCACGGTGGCCACGTGCCCCAGCACGCGCCCCGCGCCCGTCTCGAACGAGGCGATGGCCTTCTGCGGTGGCATGCCCGCACACAGCGCCAGCCCAAGCGATACCGCGAAGAGTACGATAAACGGGTTGATCTTGAACCGGGCGATCAGCACGATGACGGAGATGATCGCCAGCGTGGCAAGGGAGAATGCAAAGAGCGATGACATTATGGTTTCTGTAACAAATTCATGCCCCATACAGGACGTCGATGAACGGATATGTCAACGCATGAAGCTGTTTTTTGCGCAATAATTGAACAAAAACGCCCTATATTTCAGACCTGATATTACACATTTTCCTGCCTGTTCCCCTCGGTAGGCCGCGCGTAAGCTGTTATCGTGCGCCTTTGCGTCAGGAAACAGGATCACAGCCATGATTATCCATTCCGATGAGACGGCCGATACCCCAACGCCCTCGGGCATGATGCGGATGCATATCCATCGGCCCGCCATCGAGGGACGTTTTCCCGGAATTGTCCTTTTTTCCGAAATCTATCAGGTCACGGCCCCGATCCGCAGGCTGGCGGTGATGCTGGCGGGGCAGGGCTACGTCGTGTGCGTGCCGGAGGTGTATCATGAATATGAACCACCCGGCACCGTTCTGGCGTATGACAGGCCGGGAACGGATCGCGGCAATTTCCTGAAATATGAAAAACCGCTGGCGGCCTATGATCACGACGCCCGTGCGGCGCTGGACTGGCTGGCGGCCTATCCGCACTGCACCGGTGCGTTGGCCACGATGGGGGTCTGTCTTGGCGGGCATCTCGCCTTTCGCGCGGCTTTCGATTCCCGTGTGCGGGCAAGCGTGTGTTTCTACGCTACCGATATCCATTCCCACACGCTCGGCCATGGCCAGCATGACGACACGCTGGCGCGGGTGGCGGCGCTACGGGGTGAGGCGATGCTGGTGTGGGGGCGGCAGGATCCGCATGTCCCGTTTGCGGGGCGGCAGATGATCCGTGAGGCGCTGGAACAGGCGGGCACCCGCTATGAATGGCATGAATTCAACGCCCAGCACGCCTTCCTGCGTGATGAGGGGCCGCGTTTCGATCCGGCCCTTTTCCTGCTGGGCATGGATATGACCCGCCGGTTCCTGGGCCGTATCCTGCATCTCAGCGCGTAAGGCCACCCGCCAGCAGGGCGAGGGCGATGGCCAGCCCCGTTTCACGGTTGAAGCGGAACAGGCGCAGGCAGGTGGCGGGGTCGTTCTCATGCAGGCTGCGCACCTGCCAGCCCAGCAGCACGGCGGGAAGCACCAGCGCGGGCCAGAATCCATACCCCACATGGGCCACCCCCCCCGCCGCCGCCAGCCCCGCGAGGGTGAGCGCATAACACGTGCCCACGAACAGCCGCGCATGCCCGGCCATGAGGCGGGAGGTGGAGCGTACGCCGATGCGGGCATCGTCCTCCATGTCCTGAAAGCCGTATATGGTATCGAAGCCGAGCTGCCACACCACGGTCGCGGCATACAGCGCGCACAGCGCGGCATCGACCCGGTCCGCCGCCGCCGCGTAACCCAGCGGCGCGCCGAAACCGAAGGTGAACCCCATGACCAGTTGCGGCCACCATGTCACCCGCTTCGCCAGCGGGTAGAGCGCCACCAGTATGAGCGAGGACGCGCCCAGCACCTGCGATAGGGTGTTGAGGTTCATGAGGATGTTGAACCCGATCAGCAGCAGCGCGGCCAGGAACAGCGCCGCCTCGCGCATGGACAGCGCGCCCGATGCCAGCGGCCGGCCCGCCGTGCGGGCCACCTGGCGGTCGATGTCGCGGTCCCACATGTCATTGACCACGCAGCCCGCCGCCCGCATGACGATACTGCCGATGCCGAACAGCGCGATCAGGAATATCCGCCGCCCCACGGGCACGCCCGCGGGCAGCACGATGCCCCATACCCCCGGCAGGAACAGGAGCCACGTGCCGATGGGCCGGTCCAGCCGGGCCAGCAGCGCATAGGGGCGCAGGCGGGCGGGCAGGCGGCCGATCCAGCCATCCACCCGGATGTCGGTATGGGGAACAGGCTGGTTCACGACGCAACTCCTTGACTGCTTGATAGCGCGGGCGGGACCGGGTTTGCCGATGACGCAACGCCCCGTGGCTGCTAATGGCGAAACAGATGGGCCGGAAGTCCCCGCCGGGTCAAGGCTGGGCCGGAGCAATAACGGGCCCGGAGCATATGAAACTGTGAAAGGTTACCGCCTGGCATGAGAGATTGCCCGCGACTGTTCATTCCACCCGCGAACATCGACCCCATGGGGGCCGATGGGCTGCTCGACCTCGCACCGGGGCAGGCCCATTACCTGGGCACGGTGATGCGCCAGCAGGCCGGGGCGGAAGTGGAGGTTTTCAACGCGCGCGATGGCGCATGGCGGGGCGTGATCGCGCATCTGCGCCGCGACCACTGCCGCATCCGGCTTGTGGAGCGGAATCGGGCGCCTGCGGCGACCGCCGGCCTGTGCCTGCTGTTCGCCCCCCTCAAGCGTGATGCGACGGAAACGGTCATCCGCATGGGCACCGAACTGGGGGTGACACGTTTTCGCCCCGTCGTGACCGAGCGGACCAACACCCACCGGCTCAATGCCGCCCGGCTGGAAAGCATCGCCTGTGAAGCCGCCGAACAGTGCGAGCGGCTGGACGTGCCGGGCATCGACCCGCTGGTTCCGCTCCCGACCCTGCTTTCGCAATGGCCGGAAGGAACAACCCTGTTCGCGGCCCTTGAGCGCAGCGCGCGCCACGCGAGCCCCCCGGCACCCAGGGTGGGCGATAGCGTGCTGATCGGCCCGGAAGGCGGGTTTTCACCGCGTGAGCACGACATGCTGCGCACGCGCGCGTTCGTACGTCCGCTGTCGCTCGGGCCGCTCGTGCTGCGGGCCGATACGGCGGCGGCGGCGGCGCTTGCTCTTGTCGGGGCTGGTCTCGACACCGTATGTGGTACAGGCTTGTAGGTATCCAGCCCCTTTCCGGCATGCATTTCCGCCTGTCGCCAGCCTTAATCTGACTGTCATCTGAGGATATTGCCCCCGCCATGTCGAATCCCGGCGCGCACAATTCAAACGTCATCGAATCATTTGAACAGATGGTCGGCATACTCGCGGCGGGCGCTCGCCCCCGGTCGGAATGGCGGATCGGCACGGAACATGAAAAATTCGGCTTTGTGCGACCCGAGGCGGCGGGACCGCAGCGCAGGGCATGGTCGTCACCTCCATACGCGCCCCGGGGGATCGAGGCGCTGCTGCGTGCCCTCGCGGCGGAAAAGGGCGGCAGGCGGTGGGAAGAAATCATCGACCGCGATGCGCTGATCGGCCTCAAGGGCCTGGCGGATGCGAAGGGCGGCTCCATTTCGCTGGAACCGGGCGGGCAGTTCGAACTGTCCGGCGCGCCGCTGCGCACGCTGCATGAAACGGCGGCCGAAATGGACCGGCACTTCGCCGCCATCCGCCCCGCCTGCGCCGCGCTGGGCATCGGGTTCATGCCGCTGGGCTTTCACCCCACCGCCACACGCGCCGACATTCCGTGGATGCCCAAGAGCCGCTACGCGATCATGCGTGACTACATGCCCCGCGTGGGTACGCTGGGGCTGGACATGATGCTGCGCACCTGCACGGTGCAGGTCAATCTGGATTTCGGGTCGGAGGCGGACATGGCGCGCAAGATGCGTGTCTCCCTCGCCCTCCAGCCGGTGGCGACGGCGCTGTTCGCCAGTTCCCCGTTCTATGAAGGGCGTCCCAATGGCTTCATGTCCAACCGGGCGCGGGTATGGACGGATACCGATAACGCGCGGGCGGGCATGCCGCGCCAGTTCCTGAACGACGGGTTCAGCTTCGCCGCCTATGTGGAGTGGCTGCTGGACGTGCCGATGTATTTCGTCACGCGCGAAGGGCGGATGATCGACGTGGCGGGCAGTTCCTTCCGTGCGTGGCTGGAGGGGCGCAACCCGCCGGGGCTGGAGGGCGAGCGCCCGACGATCGGGGATTTCGAGGATCATCTGACAACCGTGTTCCCCGATGTGCGGCTCAAGCAGTTCCTTGAAATGCGCGGCGCGGATGCCGGATCGCCCGCCATGATGCTGGCGCAGTCGGCCCTGTGGACGGGCCTTCTCTATGACGACGCCACCCTGCACGCTGCTGAGGAACTGGTGCTGGAACACGGGTGGGATGAATATGTCGCGCTACGGGCCGAAGTGCCGCGCACCGGGCTGGATACGCCATGGGGGCGGGGGAACCTGCGCCCGCTGGCCGCGCGCATGATCGCGCTGGCCACCGATGGCCTGCGCGCGCGCGCGGCGCATGATGCGCAGGGGCGGGACGAGACGCGCCATCTCGCCCCGCTGCATGAAATCGCGGCGGGTGGTCCCACCCAGGCCGAAAGCTGGCTTGCCGCCTATCATGGTCGCTGGCAGGGCGATGTGACCCATATTTTCACCGAAGCGGCTGTCTGATCCCACTGCTTCAAGTAGTACGGGAGAAACGGGGTAGAAAAAATTCCGGCCTGTCCCGCAGGGGCATGCATTGCCGGGTGATGTGATCGAGAAGCATAATCATTTTCGATCTGTTTACTTGGCTGGCACAATCAGGAATCATTTGTGGCCATATAATATTATTGAGATGGCATGGGAATTTATGCATAAACTGAACTATGCGTAAATTCTCGTCCCTGTCAGATCAGGAAATCCTCGCGCTCGCTATCTCCAACGAGGAGGAGGACGGGCGCATCTATGCGGATTTCGCCTATGCCATCAGGGAAAACTACCCTGATACCGCCAAGATATTTACCGACATGACGGTGGAGGAGAATGCGCATCGCCGTACCCTCATCGACCTGTACACCCGGCGTTTCGGTTCCCATATCCCGCTGATCCGGCGGCAGGATATTGCTGATTTCATCGTGCGCAAGCCCGCGTGGCAGGTGCAGGCGCTTGGTATCGAGGCGGTGCGCCGCCATGCCCGGCAGATGGAGATGGACGCCGCGCGCTTCTACCGTCAGGCCGCGCTGCGCACGGCGGACGCGGCGACGCGCAGGCTGCTCGGGGATCTGGCCCATGCGGAGGACCAGCACGGCCAGGCCGCCAGCGCCATCGAGCACGACCGCCTGCCCAACGGCAAGCGCGAAACCGAGGATGAAGGCGCGCGCCGCCGTTTCGTGCTCCAGATTGTCCAGCCCGGCCTTGTGGGGCTGATGGATGGTTCGGTTTCCACGCTCGCCCCCGTTTTCGCCGCCGCCTTCGCCACGCACCTGCCCTGGAACGCCTTTCTGGTGGGCATGGCGGCATCGGTCGGGGCGGGGATTTCCATGGGCTTTGCCGAGGCGCTGTCCGATGACGGCAAGCTGTCGGGCCGAGGGGCGCCGCTGCTGCGCGGGCTGATCTGCGGTCTCATGACCACGGCGGGCGGGATCGGGCATACGCTGCCCTTCCTGATCAATGATTTTTCGGCCGCGATGATCGCCGCGATGATCGTGGTGGTGGTCGAACTGTTCGTGATTTCATGGATACGCTGGCGCTATCAGGAAACGCCCTTCGGCTCGGCCGTGGTGCAGATCGTGATCGGGGGGCTGCTGGTCTTTGTCGCGGGTGTGCTGATCGGCAGTTCCTGATCCGCCTGCCTTGATCTTGAACGCCCGTTGGGGCACCACTGGGCCGGTACCATCTGCATGGATTGCCCCCTGTCATGAGATTTTTCCGCCCTGTCGCCACCGCCTGCGCGCTGGCCTGCCTGTCCGCTGGCGTCATGCGCGCCCCCGCCGCCGGGGCGCAGGAGCAGATGGCGGTCGGTGCGTCCGATCAGGATCATGCCCTGCTGGAACGCGTGGAGCATCATCTGGACGCGATCAGCCTGCTCAAGGCCCGTTTCCGCCAGACCGCGCCCGATGGCGGGCAGACAACCGGCACCGCGTGGATCGACCGGACGAATCGCCGCATGCGGTTCCAGTACGATCCCCCCAGCCCGCTGCTGCTGGTGGCCAATCACGATCAGGTCGTGTTCAATGACAGCCAGCTCGACCAGACCACCACCATGCCCATGGACAAGACCCCGCTGGGGTTGCTGCTGCGCCCGCATCTCCAGCTTTCGGGTGATGTGACCGTCACCGGCCTGTCACGCGACGGCAATGCGGTGAACATCACGGTGGTACGCACCGATTCCCCCGGTGATGGCAGCCTGACCCTGCTGTTCCATGACAGCCCGCTGCTGCTGCGGGGCTGGATCATCCAGGACGCGCAGGAGCAAACCACCCGGGTCGATCTGCTCGACATTCACGCAGGCGGCGCAATGCCGCCGGATTCGCTGTTCAATACAGACCTGCCCGAACACTGAACTGCGGGGGCTATGACGGGCCGCGCGCCAGTTCCAGCGCGCGGGCATAGACCGTGCGGCGCGGCAGGCTGGTAATGCCCGCCACCAGCGCCGCCGCGTCCTTGACCGACAGGGTCTGCAACGCCGCGCGCAACTGGCTGTCCAGGTCATTGGCCGTGCTGTCATCACGCAGCGGGGGGCCAAGCACGACGGTAATCTCGCCCCGCGCCGGATTTTCGGCATAATGGGCGGCAAGTTCGGCCACGGTGCCGCGCCGTACCTCCTCGAAGCGTTTGGTCAGTTCGCGTGCCACGGCGGCCGGGCGTGCGCCCCCCATGACGGCGGCAAGGCTCGCCAGCATTTCCGCCAGCCTGTGCGGGGCTTCATGCCAGATCAGGGTGGCGGACAGCCCCGCGCATTCCGCCGCATGCAGTTGTGAAAGTACGCCGCGCCGCGCCGCCTCACGCGGGGGCAGGAATCCCGAGAACATGAAGGGATGCGGCGGCAGGCCGGACAGGGTCAGCGCCATGACCGCCGCATTGGCGCCCGGCACCGCGCTGACCCGGCCGCCCGCGGCGATGATGGCGCGCACCAGCCGGTAGCCGGGATCGGACATGAGCGGCGTGCCCGCATCCGAAATCACGGCGATGCGCCGACCCGCGGCAAGTTCATCGAGCAGGGCGGGGATCTGCTGTTCCTCGTTATGGTCATGCAGGGGGCGCGTGCGGGTGTGGATGCCGTATTCACGCAGCAGGCGCGCGCTGGTGCGTGTATCCTCGCACAGCACCAGATCGGCGGCCGCCAGCGTTTCGACCGCGCGGCGGCTCATGTCACCCAGATTGCCGATGGGCGTGGCGACGAGAACGAGTTCACCCTCACGAAGCTGAACCGAAACGGTTTCATCCGCGTTCCCGGCATGACGGGCGGTACATTCTCCGCTATGTACCGTATGGTGTGATTTTGAAGGCGAGGAAGATGAGGCGTCAGACATTCGGAACCCGGATACAAGGACAGGATGTTGATTCTGCCTCTCCACGTCGTGCATGCAAGCGCTTATTGCTGTCGGGGCTGGCCCTGGCCACCCTGAGCGCCTGCGCCTCCACCCCGACCCGCAAGGCCCCGCATGTCACCGCCCCCCCGGTGGGGCGCAATGTGGGCGTGCTTTTGCCGCTGAGCGGCGCCAATGCCGGGCTGGGGCAGGAAATGCTGGTCGCGGCCCGCATGGCCATGAACACGCCCACCGCCCCGACACTGGACGTGCATGACACTGCGGCCGCCGGCAGCAATGCAACCGCCGCCGCGCAGGCCGCCATCGCCGCCGGTGATGGTCTGATCCTTGGCCCGCTGACCGCTGATGAAACGATGCAGGCCGCGGCCGTAACCGCGCCGGTCAGTGTGCCCATGCTGGCGTTCACCAGTGACATGTCGGTCGCACGGCCCGATGTATGGACGCTGGGCATCGCGCCGGAGCAGCAGGTGCGCCGCATGGTCGCGCTTGCCGTCCAGAAGGGCAGGCAGCATTTCGCGGCCTTCCTGCCCGATAACCGGCTCGGTCACGCACTGGGGCAGGCGCTGGCGCAGATCTGCGGGGAATACGGGCTACAGTCGCCCCAGATCATGTTTCATGACGGCACGCAGAACACGATCACGGCCAACCTGAACACCCTGTCCGCCTATGACAGCCGCGCCGCCACCGTGCCGCAGGCCGACCCGGCGGAAAAGGCGGCCAACAAGACTGTCGAGTCGCTGCCCGCATCCGAGGCGCTGGACCCCATCAACCCCGATGGCGCGCCCCTGCCGCAGGCCACGCAGGACAGCACCACGCTGCCGCCGCCGCTCAACATCGCGCAGGACATGCCGCCCGCGCCATTCGATGCGCTGCTGCTGGGGGATACGGGGCTGCAACTGGGCATGATCATCAATGCGCTGGGGCAGATGCACGTGGACAGCGCGCATGTGCAGATCATGGGGCCGGGGCTGTGGGGTGCTTTCGCCAGCAAGCTGTCCGCGTTGCAGGGCGCGTGGTACGCCGCCCCCGATCCGGCCAGCCGCCAGGCCTTCATTCAGCAGTTCATGGCTGCCTATCACCACATGCCCACGCCGCTGGCGGATCTGACCTATGATGCGGCGGCGCTGGTGAAGACGCTGGACCAGAACCGCCCCGCTGGCAGCGCCAATGGCTATTCGGTGCAGGCGCTGACCCGCCCCGACGGTTTTGGCGGGGTAGATGGCGTTTTTGGCCTGATGGACGATGGAAAGACGCGGCGTGACCTGGCCGTGTTCCAGATTCTGCCCAGCGGCGGCAGTGTCATGGTGGCTCCCCCCGCCGGTAAGCTGGGCCACGACGGCAATTAGGCAGGGAGCCGGGAGAGCAGCGTAATACCGTTCGCGGCCATTCAGGCCGCGGCGGTCGCGCCGCAGGCCAGGACGGGACGGATGGCGTGAAGCGCCGCTTCAAAGCTGCGATAGGTTGCCAGCGGGTGATTGCGAATCTGGTCGATCAGCATCCAGCCCATGCCTTCGGGCCGGATCATGTAGGCCGGATTGGCGTTTTCGCGCACCCAGACCAGGACATGCTCGATATCGGGCTCGTCATGTTCATTATGGCTGGTGATATCGGCATCACACAGGCCCATGCACGCACCAGCCTGTAGCCAGCGCATCAGGTATTCACGGTGACGGGGAAGAAAACCCTGCCGCAGGGATACAACTTTGTTCGAGAAGTCCCGTTGTTCCATCGTGCTCATTTTATTGGCTCTCTGACCTGTCGTGGCGTGACAATGTAAGAATATGCTATTGGCGCATGGCTGCTTTGCCAAACTAAATCCGACAGGAAAAGCCGAAGAAACAGGCAGAAATTGGGACCTGTGGCAAAAAAACAATAAATTTAAACAAAAACGATTACTTTTTAGGCAGTATTTCGGGCAGTTGCACATTCCATCGGCGGTGAATCCATAACCAACTGCCCGGATATTGGCGTATCGTGCTTTCAAGCCAGTCATTGACCATCTGGGTCAGCTCCATCTGGTCCTGCGCCCGGTCGCCGCCCGCAGGTAGGTCGAGGGGGGGATGGACATGAATACGTAGCCGTGCCGGTCCCAGTCGTTCGACATAACCGGGAATGACCGGGCAGCGCAGTTTGATCGCCATGGCCGCCATGGCCCCCGCCGTCATGGCGGGCAGGCCGAAGAACCGGGCCGCCACGCCGTCATTCATTTTCTGGTCCACGAGCATGCCCAGATGCCCGCCCCTGAGAATATGCGCCAGCGCCCCGCGTGCGCCATGCGCCCCCTTGGCGAACAGCGGCACCGGCTGGCCCATGGCCTGATCGCGCAGGTCGCGCAGGATACGGTCCACCAGCGGATTGTTCGGCGCACGGTAAAAGGATGAGAAGGGCAGCCCGTAACGCGCTACCGCCGGGGGCAACATTTCCCAGTTGCCGATATGGCCGGATACGAAAATGGTGGGGCCGCCGCGTGCTTCCTGCGCGCGGAGGTAGTCTTCCCCCACCACATCCCATCCCGGCCCGCTGGCCGGATTGCGGGGCAGGGTGGACAGATGCGGGAATTCCCCCGCGTTGCGGCCGATATTGTCCCACATGTCGCGGATTACGCGGCGGCGCATCCCCGCATCAAGTTCCGGCATGGCCCGGCGCAGGTTGGCGTCCGCAATACGGGATACCGGCAGCCTTGGCCCCACGGTGCGGCACAGCCATCCACCAAGGTTCGAGGCCCGGACCGGGCCGATGCGGCGGAATATGGACAGGAGGCCACGCACCAGCAACGCTTCGGCATGCATCCGCCGGGTGGGTCGGGGGGAAGGTTTATCCGTCATCCGTCTTTCATCCTGCCCAGCCACAGGTCAAGTATGTGCTCGGGCATGGTGGGAAGGGTCCATTCCAGTTGAAGGCCGACCGTATGGACATGCGCGCGAAAGGCGGGGGGGAGGCGCACGGCATCTTTCTCGGTCGTGACGAGACAGGCATCCCATTCCTCCGCCAGCGCGCATAGTCGCCTGCACTCCGCTGCGGTATAGACATGGTGGTCGGCAAAGGCGAGGCCGCGGCGCGGCCGGAGACCACACCGGGCAAGCCCGTCAAAAAACTTGGCGGGACGCCCGATCCCGGCAAAGGCGATGACGGGCCGGTCGGCTGGCACATCGTGCGTATTCTCGCGCAACCGGGCGGTGAAGCATGGCGGGTCGCCCCCCAAGGTGGCGGCAATGCCGTGCAGGTCCGGGCCGATCACGACCACGCCACCAGCCCGCGCCAGCCCCGCGGCGACCGGCTCGCGCAAGGGACCGGCGGGAAGGACACGGCCATTGCCGAATCCCACATACCCGTCCACCACGACAAGGCTTGCGTCCTGATGCAGGGTCGGGTTCTGGAAGCCATCATCCATAATCAGGCAGTCCGCGCCATCGGCTATCGCCCTACGGGCTGAAACCGCGCGGTCCGCCCCGACGTAGCACGGTGCGATACGGGCCAGCAGCAGGGGCTCGTCCCCTACGTCGCGGGGGGTATGGGTTGCGGGATTCACCCGCGTTCCCGCAGGTGCGTGGCCCCCGTACCCACGTGAGAGGATGGCGGGCCTGCGCCCGCGTGCCATGGCGCGCTGCGCCAGATCCAGCACCACCGGCGTCTTGCCGGACCCCCCCGCGCCGATATTGCCGCAGCACAGCACGGGCACGCAGGCCCGCCACCCTGCGCGGCGAAGGCGATAGGCCGTACCCGCCGCGTAAAGAAAGCCCAGTGGCGAGAGCAGCCGTGCCGCAAGCCCCGCATGTCCGGGCCTGCGCCACCAGAATGAGGGCGCGCGCATCAGGGCGCGCCCAGCGTAATCAGGGCCTGCGCCACCTGCCGCGCGATATCCGGGTCGGGTAGCACATGGCGACGGGCGGCATCTCCGGCGGCGGCAGGCGCGCCTGCGTGCCCGATGAGGGAGACAACCCACTGGGCGATATCCTGCGCTGTCATGACATGGCGCACGCTATCGCCCAGCCGGGCATAAGCCTGGCGGAAATTATCAATTCCGGGGCCACTGGCCAGCGCGCAGCCCGCGCGCGCGGGTTCCACCGGGTTATGGCCGCCCCCCGTGCAGCCCGGCAGGCTGTTGCCCAGCAGGACAGGTGCGGCAAGGGCATAGAACAGGCCGGTCTCACCCAGCGTGTCGCAGATCCATACGGAATCCCGCACCGTGGGAACCTGCCCTGCCGCACGGCGGGGAACAGGTCCGCCGGACAGGTCCGCGATCTCTTTGCCCCGCTGGGGATGGCGGGGAATGATGATGGTCAATGCATCGGGCACCGCCTGCCGGATCAGGTGCGCGGCCTGAAGTATTTCCGCATCCTCGCCATGGTGGGTCGAAGCCGCGACCCAGACCGGCCGACCGGCAAGGGACTGGCGGAGTTCGGCCAGCGCCGCCGGATCATAGGGCAGGGGGCCGGCTGCATCCTTCAGGTCCGCGATCAGGTCGATCCGGCCCGCGCCACCGTGCACCAGGCGGCGGGCATCTTCCTTGCTGCGCGCCATGACCCATGCAAGGCTGGACAGCATCCGGCGCAGCAGGCACGCGGCCTTCCGCCATCCCGCCAGCGAACGGTCCGACATCCGGCCACTGAGCAGCGCCACCGGGACATGCCGCGCCATGCAGGCGGCGATCAGGTTGGGCCAGAGTTCACTTTCCACCAGCGCGGCCACATCGGGCCGCCAGAAGTCCAGAAACCGGGCGACCCAGCGCGGCACGTCCAGCGGCGCGAACTGATGATGGACCCGTTCATGGCCAGGCAGGTCCGCCAGACGCGCATGCAGGATTTCCGCGCCGGAAATGGTGCCGGTCGTGACCAGAACATGCTGTTCGGCACTGGAGTGGAGGATTTGCCCGATGACCGGCATGACCGCCACCGTCTCCCCCACGCTTGCGGCATGAAGCCAGATCAACCGGCCCGCAGGCCGCCTGCACGGGGCAAAACCACGGCGTTGCGGCAGGCATGCCGCGATCTCCTTGCCCCGGCGCACCCGCCGCCACAGGTTAAGGCGCAGGGCCGGGGCCAGCAGCGTGGCCAGCCCCCGCCATCCAGCCCCCAGAATGGCGCCGCACAGGCGCTGCATCAGGTGGTCGGGGTGGGTCATGCCTGTACCGGCGGGAAAACAGGGTTGCGCATCACCTTGCGGTAACACGCCTCATGGTGGCGGAAAAGGATATGCATTCCCTGCCACCCCGCCCGCCCCCGCATGGGCCACAGGGGCGGGGCGTTCCGGGCGGCATGCCATGCGCAAGGGATGGGAGATGCGGGGCCTTCAGCCCAGAAAGCGGCGCAGGCCCAGGCCCTGCCTGCGTTCATGCAGGATGGAAGGCTGGTAGGCGATGGAAAAGCGTTCATGCGCCTGCTGCCATACCGACACATCTTCCGCCCGTTCGGTTTTCACGGTGGTCATGCCACAGCGCAGCATGAACTCGTACTGGTCGGGCAGGGGCTTGCCGGTTGCGCGGATTTCCCCGGTGAAGGACAGATGCTCACGCAGCGCACGCGCCTGCGTAAAGGCCCGGCCATCGCGGAACGTGGTGAACGTTACCGCCACCAGTTCCAGCCGGGGCAGGACATGATGGAGCTGGCGCACATCCACATCCGGCCCAATGGCGACGCCCAGCGGGGCCTGACCCGTGCGGGCCAGCCCTTCCTCAAGCCGTTCAAGGGGGACGATCACCGCGCCATCGGGCAGTGGCGCGCCCTCCACGGCTTCCGTCCAGCGATCTTCCGTAATGCGGCCATTCTCAAGCAGAGGCATAGACGGCATCCTTGAAGCTGGCGGCGCCGAGGCGCCGGTATGTGTCGATAAACTGTTCGCCTTCGGTCCGCAGCACCAGATAGGCGTCGATCAGCCGGGCGATGGCGTCAACCGTTTCATCTTCCGGCAGGGCCGGGCCGATGATCTGCCCGATGGCCACGTCATTGCCAGCCGATCCGCCAAGCGTGAGCTGGAAGAATTCCTCCCCCCGCTTGTCCACGCCCAGAATGCCGATATGGCCCGCATGGTGATGCCCGCAGGCATTGATGCAGCCCGAGATGTTGATGTGCAGCCTGCCAATACGTTCCTGCAGTTCAGGACTGGCAAAGCGTGCGCTCAGTTTCTGCGCGATGGGAATGGAGCGCGCATTGGCCAGCGAGCAGTAATCCAGACCGGGGCAGGCGATGATGTCGCCCACCAGCCCGATATTGGGCGTGCCCAGACCGGCGGCGACCAGCCTGCGCCACAGTTCGTGCAGCCGGTCCTTGCGCACATGGCCCAGCACCACGTTCTGCATGTGGGTGACGCGGATTTCGCCAAACGACCAGCCATCGGCCAGGTCCGCGATCACATCCATCTGGTCCGCCGTGACATCACCGGGGATGCCGCCGTCGGGCTTGATGGAAATCACCACGCTGGTAAAGCCCGGATGCCGGTGGGGGTGGGTGTTGGTGCGTACCCAGCGGTCGAATGCCGGATCCGCCTTGCGCCCGGCCGCCAGCGTGTCCGCCGCATCGGCCGGGGCATCAAGGGCGGGAATCCCGAACCGGGCGCGGATCCCCGCGACGATATCGGGTTCCAGCCGATAATCGGCCCGGTTCATGAGCGCGAATTCGGCATCCACCTTCTCACGGAATGTCTCGACCCCGAGCGCCTGCACAAGGATCTTGATGCGGGCCTTGTACATATTGTCCCGTCGGCCATAGGCGTTATAGACGCGCACGATGGCCTCAAGGTAGGCGACAAGGTCTTCCTCGGGCAGGTTGTCGCGCAGCAGCACGCCGATGATGGGCGTGCGGCCAAGCCCGCCGCCCACGAACACGTCAAATACCGGCCGACCCTGCGGACCGGGCCGGGCGACAAGCCCGATATCATGGAAACGCGCGGCCACGCGATCCTGCGGGCTGCCGCTGATCGCAATCTTGAACTTGCGCGGCAGGAACGCGAATTCCGGGTGCAGCGTGGACCACTGGCGCAGGATTTCGGCATGGATGCGCGGATCGAGCAGTTCATCGGCGGCGGCCCCGGCGAATTCATCGCAGGTGACATTGCGGATGCAGTTGCCGCTGGTCTGTATGGCGTGCATGTCCACATCGGCCAGGCGTTCAAGGATGTCGGGCGTGTCCTCAAGCCGGATCCAGTTGAACTGCATGTTCTGCCGCGTGGTGAAATGGCCGTAATCACGGTCATAGGTGCGTGCGATATGCGCCAGCGCGCGCATCTGGTCCGCGCCGAGCATGCCGTAGGGAATGGCCACGCGCAGCATGTAGGCATGCAACTGGAGGTACAGCCCGTTCATGAGGCGCAGCGGCTTGAATTCGTCTTCGGTCAGGTGCCCGGCGATGCGGCGGTTCACCTGCTCACGGAACTGGGCCACGCGCTGGGAAAGGAAGGTACGGTCAATCTGGTCATAGGCATACCGTCCAACCGGCAGGGTCGCTGTGTTAGTGGACATCGGATGTCTCCACGGGAGCGAATTCAGGGTGGACGCTCGGCCCGAAGGCACGGATGCGCTCGCGCACTGTCAGGGGGGTGACGCCAGCCGCCGTGGGGTCAAGCTGCACGCCGTAAATGCCGATGACCCGCCGCGCATCGGGTGTGGCGCGGATCTGCTTTATGGTCGCCTCCACATCCGCGTTATCAATGATGCGGGCATGGCTGACCGTTTCCGACCATCCCGTTCCGGTCAGCCAGACGATGCGGCCATC
This sequence comes from Komagataeibacter sp. FNDCR2, assembly GCF_021295395.1. NCBI lineage: Bacteria > Pseudomonadati > Pseudomonadota > Alphaproteobacteria > Acetobacterales > Acetobacteraceae > Komagataeibacter > Komagataeibacter sp. FNDCR2. The sequence goes on along the minus strand of NZ_JAIWOU010000001.1, from coordinate 734,851 downwards.
AAGCAGGCGGTTGGCCGTGATGACGCTTGTACCGGTCAAATCCCGGCGGTTGTTCCTGACATCCACTTCTGAACCGTTTCCTATTCAGGCGGCAGGCTTGTTCTGCCGCGACTGGTCTATACACCGCCCGCACCCGCGTGTCCGGTGTCCATCCCGCAACCCGGCGCTGGTTTCATGTGGCCCGCCCCATGGCTGGGGCGGGCCCGCATGATCAGGAGCGCGCGCGCCCCGCCGCACCGTCGATGCGGATCGCATCCCCGATGAAGGTCGCAAGCTGGGTCGCGGTTTCATCGCTGCCGCGCTGCGCCGTCTCCAGCCGCAGGGCTGGGGTGGCAGGGGCTTCGTACGGGGCGTCGATGCCGGTGAAACCGGCAATCTTGCCCGCGCGCGCCGCCGCGTACAGCCCCTTGGGGTCACGCTGTTCGCATGTGGCCTGCGGGGTGTCGATGAAGATTTCGTAAAAACCGTCCCCCACGATCTGGCGGGCCAGTTCACGGTCCGCGATGGTGGGTGAGATCAGCGCCACGATCACGACCTGACCGCTTTCCGCCAGGATCCGGGCCACGGCCGCGGCGCGGCGGACGTTTTCACGCCGGTCCGCATCCGAAAAGCCAAGGTCCGAACACAGCCCGGCGCGCAATGTATCCCCATCCAGCACCGACACATCGACGCCACGGGCAAACAGGCGGTTTTCCGCCGCGCGGGCCAGCGTGCTCTTGCCAGCACCCGGCAGGCCGGTCATCCAGAACACGCCGCCACGGTGCCCCCGGGCCTGCGCGCGGTCCCACAGCGAAACGGTGCTGCCCGTGGGGTGGATGGCGTTGCGGCCCGCGACACTTTCGGCCACGCCGACCAGCGGCGCGCCGCCCACGATCTGCTGGTTGCGGTCAACCAGCACGCCGCGACCATCCGCCGTGCCGGGCAGGAAGGGGTCGAACAGCATGGTCTCGGAGACTGCCAGCGTAATTTCGGCAAAGCCTTCGGGCGGCACTTCCTCGGCGGGGTGTTCGGTCAGGTCTTCCAGCCGGACAACGGAGTCGATGGCGGCGACCGTCACCTGGTGTTCCGCCGTGGCGAGGCGCAGCCTGAAGCTTTCACCCACGCGCAGCGGTTCCTGGCGCAGCCAGAACAGGCGCGTGCGGATACGTGCGGCCCGCAGCGGCGCGTCGGATGCCGGGAACAGGAAATCCCCGCGATCGGGAATCACGTCCGGCTCCAGCGTCACGGCCACGGACTGCCCGGCAATGGCGGCGACCTGCGGCGCTGTGTGCCAGCTTTCGATCGTGGCGATGCGTGCGCGCGCACCATGTGTGCCAACCACCACTTCGTCGCCCACGCGGATGCGGCCACGCTCGATGCGTCCCACCACCACGCGCTTGGTGTCGAAGCGGTAGACATCCTGCACCGGCAGGCGCAGCGGCAGGTCCGCGCGCGAAGAGGGCGCGGGTACCTGGGCCAGCGCCTCGGTCAGGGTCGGGCCCTTGTACCATGCCATCTTGTCCGAACGGCTGGCGATGTTGTCACCCTCACGCGCGGAAGCGGGCACGAACACGGTCGGCTCGATTTCAAGCTGGCGCAGCAGTTCGGTCACCTCGCGCTCGGCGGTCTCGATCTTGTGCTGGTCGTAGTCGAGGATATCGACCTTGTTCATCAGCACGATCACGTGGCGGATACCGATCAGGCGCAGCAGCATGGCGTGGCGGCGGGTCTGCTCCTGCGCGCCTTCATTGGCGTCAATGACCAGAACGGCGGCTTCGGCATCGGCCGCGCCGGTGATCATGTTGCGCAGGAACTGCCGGTGGCCCGGCGCGTCCACGATCACGAACTGCCGGTCGCCCAGACGGAAGGGAATGCGGGTGGAATCAACGGTTACGCCCTGATCACGTTCGATCTGGAGGCTGTCGAGCAGGAAGCTCCATTCAATCGTCAGGCCGCGCTTCTTGCTGGATTCGATAATCTGCGCGACACGCCCCTCGGGCAGGCTGTCCGTATCATACAGCAGGCGTCCGATCAGCGTGGACTTGCCGTGATCGACATGGCCCACGATCACGATGGGGGTGGCGGCTTCCTGCGGGGCAGGGATCGTTGTACTCATTGTATTGTAACTCCGTCCTGTCCGCTCAGAGATAGCCGGCCACGCGCAGGCGTTCGAATGCATCCTCGGATTCATGGTCCATGGCGCGACCGGCGCGCTCGGACGTGCGGGATGTTTCCAACTCCGCGATCACTTCCGCCACCGTTACGGCGTTGCTCTCGACCGGGCTGGTGATGTCCTGATCCCCCAGCGAGCGGTACCGCTTGCCGTCCTTGGCGAAATACAGGTCGACCAGCGGGATGTTCTCACGCTCGATATAACGCCAGATGTCGATCTCGCGCCATGAAAGCAGCGGGTGGACACGCACATGCATCCCGGCTTCGTGCGGGGTGGCGTACTGGTCCCAGAATTCGGGGGGCTGGTTGCGCACGTCCCATTTGTGGCCCGAGCCGCGGGGGCTGAACACGCGTTCCTTCGCACGGGTGGCCTGTTCGTCGCGGCGGATCCCGGCGATCACGCCCGCCAGCTTGTATTTGTCGATCATCGCGGCAAGGCCCGCGGTCTTGCGCGCGGCGGAACGTGCGGCGGGCGGCAGGGTGGGGTCGATGTCCTCAACCGGCGGGCAGTCGCCCAGCAGCAGCTCAAGATCCCATTTCTTGGTATATTCATCGCGGAATTTGTACATTTCCGGGAATTTCTTGCCGGTATCCACATGCATGACCGGGAAGGGGACGCGGCCAAGGAAGGCCTTGCGCGCCAGCCAGATCATGACATTGGAATCCTTGCCCAGCGACCACAGCATCGCCAGCGGCTTCAGCTTCCGGTAGGCTTCACGCAGGATGAAGATACTCTGGGCCTCAAGTTGGTCGAGATCGTCCATGGAATTACAGACCTTCCATAACAGGAAAGAAAACAGGAAAAACACTTGGCCCGGCCCGGGCCGATGAAAGAGGTGAAACCGGTTTCAGCCTATCTCGCGAACATGGATACCACATTCCGTCTTGGATTGTCCGGCCCAGCGTCCCTGGCGCGGATCCTCGCCTTCGCCCACCGGGCGGGTGCACGGCGCACACCCGATGGAGGGGTACCCCCGCAGTGTCAACGGGTGGCGTGGCAGGTTGCGGCGCGTCATTTCCGCATCGAGCGCGCGCGGGGTCCAGGTGATGAGGGGGTTGATCTTGATCTTCCCCTGGCCGGCTTCCTCGACGACGGGCAGGTTCTGCCGTGTCGCGGCCTGCGAGCGCTTGCGCCCCGTGATCCAGGCATCGAAGGGAATGATCGCCTCATCCAGCGGTTCGACCTTGCGCAGCGCGCAGCAGGCATCGGGGTCGAAGGCCCAGAGCTGGCCCTCCGGGTCGCGTTTTTCGATCTGGCGGGGTGCGGGGTGCAGGTCGCGCACATCGCTCAGGCCCAGCACGCGGGCCAGTTCCTGCCGGTAAGCCAGCGTTTCGGGGAAATGCTGGCCCGTTTCAAGGAACAGGACAGGCACGGCGGGGTCGATTTCCGCCGCCAGCGCCAGCATGACGGCGGATTCCGCCCCGAAGGAGGATACAAGCGCGATACGCCCGCGCAGCCGCGTCAGGGCGACACGAAGCACTTCGGATGCGTTCTCGCCCGCCTGCTTCAGTTCAGCCACAATATCCGCGTTGATGCGCATAATCTTCCCCACACCGGATTTTACACTAGGTTACGGCGTTCTTTCCCCGCACACCTAATCCCCACCGGGCGTAAAATCAAGGGATGGTGCCACATTCATACACTTTTATCCGCATATTGCGGGCATGTACCCTACACGGCGCGCGCAACGGGCGGAGCGGGACGGGTCAGCGGCTCATGAGCACGGCAAGATCACTGTTTTCCAGCACATGCCGTGTCACCCCGCCCAGGATCATCTGCCGCAGGCGGGAGTGGGAATAAGCGCCCATCACCACCATATCGGCCCCGAAATCATGGGCCGCGGCCATCATGTCCTCACCCACCGGGCGGTAATCACTCCCAAATTTGTGAATAGTGGCGTCGACGCCGTGCAATGCCAGATAGGCCCCCACATGCCGGGCATTCGGGCCGGGGCGCTGATAGGCGGGGCTGTACAGGATCTGGACGGCTTCAGCGCGGCGGATCAGCGGCATGGCGTGATGGATGGCGGACGCCGCCTCGGACGTGCCGTTCCAGCCGATGCAGATGCGCCGCCCGAGGCTGGCGGGCGCGTCGGGCGGTACGATGATGACGCCGCGACCACTTTCAAACAGCACCGCGTGCAGTGTGTCGGAGGAGGCGACATCGCCTTCCGGATCCGGTTGCCGCACGACCACTATATCCGAAAGCCGCGCCTGAAAGGCCACGACGCTGCGGGTATGCCCCTTATGGGCCAGGAAGCTGGCGGTCGGGCCACGCGGCGCGTCGGGGGGCGCGAGCGGAGCGTCGCCTGTCAGGACGGGAATATGCGCATCACGGGTGAAATCATGGAACAGCCTGCGCACGTCCTTGAGGTGGGTGGCGCTTTCCTTCAGCGCCGCGCTGATCATGTCCTCCATCATCGCGCCCGACAGGCCTTCTCCCATCAGGGGGCCGATTTCCTGCATGTCGGTACCTACATGCAGGACAGTGAGATGCGCATCGAACATGCGTGCGATCTGACCACCCACGTCCAGCGCGCTTTCCGCGTGGTTCGTACTACCAAGTGGCAGCAATATGCTCCGCACGCACATCAGGACACCTCCATCTTTCGTCCATCGGGGCCGGTGGACAGCCAGCCCCTGGTTTTCGAAAACGGATCAGGCCGCGTTAAGTTCTGGATTTACGGATAAAGCCGCTGCGCGTCCCAGCTTTCGCCCCGCCGGTCCCACACCACCCGGTCATGCAGGCGATAGGGCCGGTCGTGCCAGAATTCGAAATGCTGCGGCACGACACGAAAGCCGGTCCAGTTGGCGGGGCGCGGGATGAAGGCGTCGGGGTCGGGGTAACGGGCCTCCAGATCCGCGATCGCCTTTTCGAACACGGCGCGGTCCGGCATCGGGTGGGACTGGTTGGAGGCAATGGCGCCAAGGCGCGATATGCGGCTGCGGCTGGCGAAATAGGCATCGGCCTCGGCCGTGGTGACGGGTTCGACCGGGCCTTCTATCCGGATCTGGCGGCGGATGCTCTTCCAGTGGAACAGCAGCGCCGCATGGGGGTTGGCCCTGAGGTCATCGGCCTTGCGGCTGTTCAGGTTGGTGTAGAACACGAAGCCGCGCCGGTCCGCCCCCTTGAGCAGGATCATCCGGACCGAGGGCCTGCCATCCGCTGTGGCCGTGGCCAGCGCCATGGCGTTCGGGTCGTTGGGTTCATGTGCGCTCGCATCACGCATCCATGCATCGAACAGGTCGAACGGGTCCGCATCGGGGTTGATAAGGGGAAGGGTCATGAACGTCAGGTTCCGCATGGCTGTCTGTCTCGTAACCGGCCGCGCGGAAGCCCGTCGGAGCCGCCATACGAAACATATGGAAACATAAGGTAAGTTACCGCGTGGCGAATATTCGCTACAATTACGGTAATCGGCATCTTGTCCGAAACGGCGGCTTGTGCAACCACGAGGCCAAAATTTCATTCGTCACTTAAACTTATTGAGGAAACCAGCATGTCAGACGGCGCGCCCACAATCTCCGCCAACGGAACACTGATGAAAGGGAAGCGGGGACTTGTCATGGGGGTTGCGAATGACCGCTCGATCGCGTGGGGCATCGCGCGCGCCGTGGCCGAACAGGGGGGTGAGCTCGCCTTCACCTATCAGGGCGAGGCGCTGGGCAAGCGCGTGCGCCCGCTGGCGCAATCGGTGGGATCGACACTGGTGCTGCCCTGTGACGTGAGCGATGACGCCGCCATCGACGCGACCTTCGCCGCCGTTGAAAAGGAATGGGGCAAGATCGACTTCCTCGTCCACGCCATCGGCTGGGCCGACAAGCAGTTCCTGCGCGGGCGCTATGTCGATACCCCGCGTGAGGCGTTCCTGAAGGCGCTGGATATTTCCTGCTATTCCTTCACCGCCGTCGCCCGCCGCGCCGCCAGCATCATGAATCCCGGCGGTTCGCTGCTGACCCTGACCTATCTTGGCGCGGAGCGGGTCATGCCGCATTACAACGTCATGGGCGTGGCCAAGGCGGCGCTGGAGGCGTCGGTGCGCTATATGGCCGTTGATCTTGGCGGGGAGGGCATCCGCGTCAATGGCATCTCGGCCGGTCCGGTCATGACGCTGGCGGCCAACGGGATTGGTGATTTCCGCTATATCCTGAAATGGAACCAGTACAACTCCCCGCTGGAGCGCAATGTCTCGCTGGAAGAGGTGGGCGGCGCCGGGCTGTACATGCTGTCCGACCTGTCGGGCGGGGTGACGGGCGAAATCCATCACGTCGATTCCGGCTACCATATCGTCGGCATGAAAAACCCCACCGCGCCGGACATCACGGTCGCGGGTAACTGAGCGCGGGAAGCCTGCCTTCATGTCGTATAACACCTTCGGCCACCTGTTCCGCGTCACCACGTGGGGGGAAAGCCATGGCCCGGCCATTGGCTGCGTGATCGACGGCTGCCCGCCGCGCATCGCACTCGACGCGGCGGACATCCAGCCCTGGCTGGACCGCCGCAGGCCCGGACAGTCCCAGTTCACCACGCAGCGGCAGGAAGCCGACCGGGTCGAGATCCTGTCCGGTGTGTTCGAGGGGCGGACAACCGGCACCCCCATCTCCCTGCTTATCCATAATACCGACCAGCGTTCGCGCGATTATGGCGATATCGCCACCCGCTACCGGCCCGGTCACGCCGATGTCGCCTATGACATGAAATACGGCATCCGCGACTATCGTGGCGGCGGGCGTTCCTCGGCGCGCGAGACGGCCATGCGCGTGGCGGCGGGCGCCGTGGCGCGCAGGGTGCTGGGCGATGGCGTGCGCATTCGCGGCGCGATGGTGCAGGTTGGCCCGCACGCCATAGACCGCGCCCGGCTGGACTGGGATCTGGCCGGCACCAACGCGCTTTTCTGTCCCGATGCGGAGATCCTGCCGGTATGGGAAGAGTATCTGGCCGATATCCGTAAAAAAGGATCCTCCATCGGCGCGGTGATCGAGATCGTGGCCGAAGGCGTGCCCGCCGGTCTGGGCGCGCCGGTTTATGGCAAGCTCGATTCCGATCTGGCCATGGCGCTGATGAGCATCAACGCGGTCAAGGGCGTGGAAATTGGTGAAGGCTTCGCCGCCGCCAGCCTGACGGGGGAAGAAAACGCCGACCCGATGCGCATGGAAAACGGCACGCTCCGTTTTGAGTCCAACCATGCGGGTGGCGTGCTGGGGGGGATTTCAACGGGGCAGCCGGTCGTGGCGCGCTTCGCGGTCAAGCCGACCAGTTCGATCCTGACCCCGGTTCCCTCCGTCACGCGGGCGGGGGAGAATGTCGATGTGATGACCAAGGGGCGGCATGACCCGTGCGTGGGCATCCGGGCCGTGCCGGTGGGGGAAGCGATGATGGCCTGCGTGCTGGCCGATCACCTGCTACGTCATCGGGGGCAGGTGGGGAGCCTGTAGCACCCCGTCCCGTCCGTTCATTCAGGTCCGGAGCCGGGCTTCCAGCGTGATCGTGGCGTTGAACAGCTTCGAGACCGGGCAACCGGCCTTCGCCTTCTGCGCCAGTTCATTGAACTGTTCTTCGGTCGCGCTGGGAATTTCGGCGTCCAGTGTCAGGTGGGCGCTGGTGATGGCGAAGCTCTCGCCCTGCTTTTCCAGCACGACCGCCGATTTGGCTTCCATCGATGTGGCGGTAAGCCCCGCCCCGCCCAGAATACCGGACAGCGCCATGACGAAACAGGCGGCATGGGCGGCGCCCAGCAGTTCTTCGGGGTTGGTGCCGGGGCGGCCTTCAAAACGGGTGTTGAAGCCGTAGGGCTGTTGCTCGAGCGCGCCGCTCTGTGTCGAGACCTCGCCCTTGCCATCCTTCAGTCCACCAGACCAGTGCGCCGTGCCGTATTTCGTGATTGTCATTGTAGCTCAGTCCTTTATCCGTTGAGGGCAGGGGGATGGTCAGCACCCCGGCGATAGCGTGTTTTCCGGAGTACCTTCCCCGGCAGGCCAACCGGGCATGCGCGGGAAAGTTGCATCACGATCGCGCCCCCTTCATTACGGCGCTTGCAATCCGCGCCAAAAACAGCCATATCCCGCCACGGCCCCGCGCGTGGGGCCAATTCGCACGTGAAGCCAATACCTCTGGTGTCCGGAAACGGGCGTGCTTCACGGAGGATGAACCAGACAAAGGATTGAAGCCGATATGGCAATGCCAGAATTCACCATGCGCCAGCTCCTCGAAGCGGGCGTGCATTTCGGTCATCACACCCGTCGCTGGAACCCGCGCATGGCGCCGTTCCTGTTCGGTGTGCGCAACCAGGTCCACATCATCGACCTGCAGCAGACCGTTCCCATGCTGGACCGTGCGCTCAAGGCGATCCGTGACACCGTGGCCGGTGGCGGGCGCGTGCTGTTCGTCGGCACCAAGCGCGCGGCGGCCGACCAGGTGGCGGAAGCCGCCAAGCGTTGTGGCCAGTATTACGTCAACCATCGCTGGCTCGGCGGCATGCTGACCAACTGGAAGACCATCACCGGGTCGATCAAGCGCCTGCGCGGCATTGACGAAATGCTGGAAAACGGCACCCAGGGCCTGACCAAGAAGGAAGTCCTGGACATCACCCGCGACCGTGAGAAGCTGGAGCGTTCGCTCGGCGGGATCAAGGAAATGGGCGGCCTGCCGGACATCCTGTTCGTGATCGACACGAACAAGGAAAAGCTGGCGGTCGAGGAAGCCAACAAGCTGGGTATCCCGGTCGTGGCGGTGCTGGACAGCAACTCCGACCCGCGTGGCGTGACCTTCCCGATCCCGGGCAATGATGACGCGATCCGCGCCATTGCCCTGTATTGCGAACTGGTTTCGTCCGCCGTGCTCGACGGCATCTCCGCCGAGCTGGGCGCATCGGGTGAGGACTTCGGCGCGGCCGAGGAACTGCCCATCGACCCGGCGGTGGAAACAGCCGTGACGGAAGCCGCCGCAAGCGCGGAATAACACCCTGCACCGCAGCGCCCCGCGCTGCCGTGCGACTGACACAGCAAGGACACGCCCTGCCAGCCGGCGGGGCGTGCGCCTGTCGTGAGGAGTATCAGGATAATGGCGGAAATTACCGCAGCTCTCGTCAAGGAACTTCGCGAGAAGACCGGCGCGGGCATGATGGACTGCAAGAAGGCCCTCAAGGAAGCCGAGGGCAACATTGAAGGCGCGATCGACTGGCTGCGCAAGAAGGGCCTTTCGGCCGCGGCCAAGAAGTCCGGTCGCGTCACGGCGGAAGGTCTGGTTGGCGTCGCACAGGCTGACAACAAGGCCGCCATGGTCGAAGTCAATGCCGAGACCGACTTCGTGGCCCGTAACGAGCATTTCCAGAACTTCGTTTCCGAAGTGGCCCATGCGGCCCTGAACGTTGGCGACGATCTGGAAAAGCTGAAGGCCGCCGTGCTGAAAAGCGGCCGCACCGTTGCCGATGAACTCACGCACCTGATCGCCACCATTGGCGAGAACATGTCTATCCGCCGTGCGCGCGTGCTGAGCGTGCCCTCGGGCGTGGTCGCGACCTACGTGCATTCCGCCGTCAGCCCCGGCCTGGGCAAGATTGGCGTTCTGGCCGCCGTCGAGGCCCCGACCGCCAGCGATGCGCTGGAAACGCTGGGCCGCCAGATCGGCATGCATGTGGCCGCGACCCGTCCGGCCGCGCTGGATGTGGACAGTGTCGACCCGCAGGCGCTTGAGCGTGAGCGCGCGGTGCTGGTGGAGCAGGCGCGTGCTTCGGGCAAGCCGGAAGCCATCATCGAGAAGATGGTCGATGGCCGTATCCGCAAGTTCTATGAAGAAGTCGTGCTGCTGGAACAGGTCTGGGTGCATGACGGCGAAAGCCGCGTGCGTGCGATCGTGAAGAAGGCGGGCGCGAAGCTGACCGGCTTTGATCGCTTCCAGCTTGGTGAAGGCATCGAGAAGGAAGAAAACGACTTTGCCGCCGAGGTGGCGAAGGCGGCCGGCAACTGATCCTGTTGCCGGTTTCCGGGTTTTCCGCAAGGGCGGGTGCTTCCTGATGGAATGGGAGGCACCCGCCCTTGTGCTTTCCGCCACCCCATATGGGGAAGGCAGCGCGATCGTGCATGTGCTCACGGGTGAGTACGGGCTCTATCACGGGCTGGCGCGTGGCGGCTCCTCGCGCCGGGGGCGTGCGGTGTGGCAGACGGGCAATCTGGTGCGGGCGCGCTGGACCGCGCGGCTGTCGGAACAGCTTGGCGGCATGACGGCCGAGACGGTCCACGCCTCGGGCGCGCGGCTGCTCGACCATCCCCTGCCGCTGGCCATGCTGGCGTCCCTGTGCGCCCTGGCCGATGGCAGCCTGCCCGAGCGCGAACCGCATCCCGCCATATTTCAGGGACTGACCAGCCTGCTGGCGCGGATCAGCCTTGACCCGCAATGGGCGCTTGACGCCGCCATGCCCGAGATCGTGCGCTGGGAACTCCTGCTATTGTCCGAACTGGGCTTCGGGCTGGATCTGGGCCGGTGTGCCCTGGGGGGCGGGCAGGATGACCTGGCCTGGGTTTCCCCGCGCACCGGGCGCGCCGTGTCGGATGCGCGGGCGGGGGAATGGCGCGCGCGCCTGCTTCCGCTGCCTGCTTTCGTACTCCATCCCGGGCAGACCGGCACGCCGAAGGACTGGTATGATGGGCTGTGCCTGTCCGGTCACTTCCTGCGACGTGACGCATTCGGCCAGCGCCACCGGCCCCTGCCCGAAGCACGCGTCAGGCTGGCGGACAGGATCGCGCGTCTGGCCGATATGGCCCCGCCGGACGGGGCGGCGGAGACGGCGCCCCCATCGTCTGGCTGAGGAAAAGCCTGCCTCGGGCGATCTGGTGAAATACCCAGCAAGACAACCATTGGACAAAGCCCAAAGTTTCGCTATCTGTTCACCTGCGGGAGGAAGATCGCATGCCTGTGGATACATCAGCCGGACATATTGAAGACACCAAGCTGGCCGACGCGCTGAGCGAACGCTATCTGGCCTATGCCATGTCAACCATCATGTCGCGCTCGCTGCCCGATGTGCGTGACGGGCTGAAGCCCGTGCACCGGCGCATGATATACGCGATGCAGCAGCTCAAGCTTGACCCTTCCGCCGGGTTCAAGAAATGCGCCCGCGTGGTGGGCGACGTGATCGGTAAATACCATCCCCATGGCGATGCCTCCGTATATGAGGCGCTGGTGCGGCTGGCGCAGGATTTTGCCGTGCGCTACCCGCTGGTCGAGGGGCAGGGGAATTTCGGTTCGATCGATGGCGATAACGCGGCGGCCATGCGGTACACCGAATCCCGCCTGACAACCGTCGCCAAGGCCCTGCTTGAGGGCATTGACGAGGACAGCGTTGATTTCCGCCCCACCTATGATGGTGAGGAACAGGAGCCGGTCGTGCTGCCCGCCGCGTTTCCCAACCTGCTGGCCAATGGGGCCGCGGGCATTGCCGTGGGCATGGCGACGAGCATCCCTCCCCATAACGTGGGCGAAATCTGTTCGGCCGCGCTGGCCCTGATCCGCAAACCGTCCACCACCACGGCGGAACTGCTCCAGCATATGCCGGGGCCGGACTTTCCCACCGGCGGCAGTATCGTGGAAGATGGCGACGCCATAGCCCGCGCCTATGAGACGGGGCGCGGTTCCTTTCGCATCCGTTCGAAATGGGAGGTCGAGCAGGGCCGTTTTGGCACCTGGCAGATCGTGGTGACCGAGATCCCGTATCAGGTGCAGAAATCCCGCCTGATCGAGCAGGTGGCCGATCTCATGGAACAGAAGAAACTGCCGCTTCTGGCCGATATACGCGATGAAAGCACCACCGACATCCGGCTGGTGCTTGAACCGAAATCGCGCGGGATCGAGCCTGCGGTGCTGATGGAAACCCTGTTCCGCGCCACCCAGTTTGAAAGCCGCTTCGGCCTGAACATGAACGTGCTGGGGGCCGATCAGGTGCCCGGTGTGCGTGGCCTGAAGGACGTGCTGCAGGCATGGCTCGATCACCGCCATGAGGTACTGGTGCGCCGCAGCGCCAACCGGCTGGTGGCGGTGAACCGGCGGCTGGAAATTCTTGAGGGTTTCCTTGCCGTCTACCTCAACCTTGACGAGGTGATCCGCATTGTCCGCGAGGAGGACGATGCCAAGGCCGCCCTTATGGCCGCGTTCAGCCTGACGGAACTCCAGGCCGATTCGGTGCTGAACATGCGGCTTCGCAGTCTGCGAAGGCTGGAGGAAATGGAGATTCGCAAGGAACATGCGGCGCTGAGCGCGGAAAAGCAGGCGTTGCAGGGATTGCTGGATCAGGAAGGGCTGCGGTGGAAACGCATTGCGTCCGAGATCAAGGATATCCAGAAAACATTCGGTGGCGGCGCGTTGGGCAGGCGCCGCAGCATGCTGGCGGATGCGCCCGTCGAAATCGACGTGGAGGCCGCCCTGCCGGTCGAACGTGATCCGGTAACGGTGATCCTGTCGGAAAAGGGCTGGATCCGCACCGTGCGTGGCCACGGGCAGGATTTGCAGAATGTGAAGTTCAAGGAAGGGGATGCGCCGGGCCTGTCGGTCGAATGTTACAGCAATGACCGGCTGTGCGTGTTCGCGACCGATGGCCGGGCCTTTACGCTGCGTGTGGGGGATCTGCCGCGTGGGCGGGGCGATGGCCAGCCGCTGCGGCTCATGATCGACCTGTCGAACGATGAGGACATCATTACGATGTTCCCGGTCGATGACACCCGCAAGCGCCTGCTGGCCTCGACCAGCGGGCGGGGCATGGTCGTGGCGGAAACGGCCATGACGGCGGAAAAGCGCACCGGCAAGCAGGTGCTCAACCTGAAGGAAGCGGAAAGCGCGCTGATCTGCCATCCGGCGGTGGGTGACCATGTGCTTGTCATCGGCCAGAACCGGCGCATGCTGGTCTTCCCCCTGAACCAGTTGCCCGAAATGGGGCGTGGCCTTGGCGTGATCTTGCAGAAATACAAGGAAGGCGGCCTGCGTGACGCGGTGGTCTTTACCGCGGCGGACGGCGTGGCGTGGCCCGACCCGGCACGTAACCGCGCCTTTGCCGATCTGCGCGACTATATGGGAAAACGCGCCGATATGGGCAGGACAGCCCCGACATGGGCAACCCGCAAGCCACGCGGCTAGGGGTTACTGCGGCGCGGGGAACAGTCCATCGGGTAGAAAAGCGCTCTGGCGGGCCTGATTCCTGCCGTACTCCGTCAGATCCAGGTCATGCCACACACCGCGTGTCATGATCTGGGCGGGGCGGAAACGCGCCTTGTAGGCCATCTTCCGGCTTTCACTGATCCAGTAGCCCAGGTACAGATAGGGCAGGCCCAGCGAGCGTGTATATTCGACCAGATGCATGACGGCGAACGTGCCCAGAGACTGGCGCTGCAATGTCGGGTCATAGAAATCGTAAACGGCGGAAAGCCCGTCATCAAGCTGGTCCACCAGCGCGACGCAGGCAAGGCTGCCGTTATCGTCGCGGAACTCGATCATGAAGGTTTCGACCGGCGTATCCTCGATCATCGCCCGGTAACCGGGAAAGGTCATGGAGGCCATGTCGCCGCCATCATGGCGGGTGTGCTGGTAGGCGCTGAACAGCCTGAACTGTTCCGGCGTGGCGCGCGGGGGGACGGGAAAGCCATGCAGCCCGGCATTGCGGCGCCAGACGCGCTGCTGCGTGCGGCTGGGGCTGAATCGCTCCACCGGCAGGCGGATGGGCGTGCAGGCCGTGCAGTTGGCGCAGACCGGGGCATAGGCAATGGTGTGGCTGCGGCGGAACCCCGCGCGTGAGAGGCGGTTGTGGAACGACGCGGCTTCCAGGCCACCGATTTCGGTCACGACCTTGCGTTCCATATGCCCCGGCAGGTAGGGGCAGGGCATGGGCGCGGTGGTATAGAATAGCTGCGGATGCCGTGGCGATGTATATGTCATGCGCTCTCACCAGCCGGAAACGGGAAGCGGCGGCCCGCGAACAGGAAGATATGGGCCGCCCGTATCCAATGAATACCATATTCTTCCTGTTGCAGGCATCAACTATCCGGCCATGACCGCATGCTTTCGCGCGGGTTCAGGACCGGATCACGCGCGTAGCAGGCGCGCCGCCTCGGGGGCGAAATAGGTCAGCACGCCATTGGCGCCCGCGCGGCGGAAGGACATGAGGCTTTCCATGATGGCGCGCTCCCGGTCCAGCCAGCCATTCTGGATGGCGGCCATGAGCATCGCGTATTCCCCCGAGACCTGATAGGCGAAGGTCGGGACCGAGAATGTCTGCCGCACGCGCTGGATTACATCGAGATACGGCATGCCGGGCTTGACCATGACCATGTCGGCCCCTTCCTGCAGGTCAAGGGCGACCTCGCGCAGGGCCTCGTCGCTGTTGGCGGGGTCCATCTGGTAGGTTTTCTTGTCGCCCTTCAGCAAGCCGCCCGATCCCAGCGCGTCACGGAACGGACCGTAGAAGGCGCTGGCGTATTTGGCGGCGTAGGACATGATGCGGGTGTTGGTCAGGCCATCGGTGTCGAGTGCCGTGCGGATGGCGCGCACGCGCCCGTCCATCATGTCGGATGGCGCGATGATGTCGATTCCCGCCGCCGCCTGGTTCACGGCCTGCGTGACCAGAATATCGACGGACGGGTCATTGATCACGTAATCATCCTCGATCAGCCCGTCATGGCCATGGCTGGTATAGGGGTCGAGGGCGACGTCACCGATCAGGCCGATTTCAGGAAATTCCGTTTTCAGCAGGCGGGCCGCGCGGCACATGAGGTTGTCGGGATTGGTGGCTTCCGTGCCACTTTCATCACGTAGTTCGGTGGGGGTTATGGGGAACAGGGCGATGGCGGGAATATCGAGCCGGGCGGCCGGTTCCACATGCGCCGCCAGCCGGTCGAGACTGACGCGCCGCACGCCGGGCATGGAGGCCACGTCGGTAATCGAGTCCGTGCCCTCGGTCACGAAAACGGGCCAGATCAGGTTATCGGTCGAAAGCGTATTTTCGGATACCAGCCGCCGGGTGAACCGGTCGTGCCGGTTACGCCGCAGCCGTACATGGGGAAACTGACCGATGCTCATCCAATCCAACTCCAACCAGAAAGGGGCCGACTATGATCCCGCCGGCACACGATGCCAAATTATGATGCGGTAATGCGGCGCGGTCAGGGTTCGCGCCGCATGGCAGGTATGATCCGGCCCAGCCGGCTGTGCCGCAGGCCGTAGGTGGCATAGACCACCATGCCCACCGCCAGCCACCCCACCAGCCGCAGCCAGGTCAGCCCGTCGAGCGAGACCATCATGACAAGGCAGCTCACGATACCCGCGACGGGAATGACCATGCCGCCCGGCACGCGGAACACGCGTGGGCGGTCGGGTTCGCGCACGCGCAGCACCATCACGCCCACGCAGACAATGACAAAGGCGAGCAGCGTGCCGATGGATGTCATATGCGCCAGTTGTTCGATGGGCAGGAAGGCGGCCAGCACGCCGGTTGTCGCCATGAAGAACAGGTGACACGCAACCGGCGTGCCCCAGCCCGCATGGACGCGACCGAACAGGGGCGGCAGCAGCCCGTCGCGCGCCATGGCGAAGAAAATCCGGCTCTGCCCCAGCAGCATCACCAGGATGACCGACAGGAACCCGCATATGACCCCCAGCTTGACCAGGGGCTTCAGCCAGCCAAAGGGCGTATGGTCGATGGCGGTGGCCACGGGGGCGGCGTCGCCGATCATGTCATGATAGTTGACCAGTCCCGTCAGCACGAAGGAAAAGGCGATATAGACCCCCGTGCAGATCGCAAGGCTGCCCATGAGGCCGATGGGCATGTCCCGGCCCGGATTGCGGGTTTCCTGCGCCACGGTCGAGACCGCGTCAAACCCCAGATAGGCGAAGAACACCGTCCCCGCCGCGCGCAGGATGCCCGAGACGCCATACTGCCCGAACGTGCCCGTATTGGGCGGGATGAAGGGGGTATAGTTTTCCACCCTGATATAGGGCAGGCCACACCCGATGACGGCGGCGATGACCGTAAGCTTGATCACGACGACAACCGCGTTCATCCGCGCCGATTCCGAAATGCCGCGCATGAGCAGCAGCGACAGCGCCATGATGATGAACACGGCGGGCAGGTTGGCCAGCCCGTGCACGGGCACGCCATCGTGCAGGCCCACCACCTCGAAGGGGGAGGCCATGAGCCGGGGCGGGAGGTGGATGCCCCATCCATCAAGCAGGGAGCGCATGTAGCGCGCCCAGCTTACCGACACCGCCGATGCGCCCACCGTGTATTCCAGCACCAGATCCCAGCCGATGACCCAGCCCGCCAGTTCACCCAGCGTGGCGTAGGCATAGACATAGGCGCTGCCCGCCGATGGCAGCATTCCCGCCAGCTCGCCATAGCACAGCCCGGCGAACGCGCACGCCACGGCGGCCAGCGCGAAGGATATGACCACGGCGGGACCGGCATTGCTGCCCGCCGCGATGCCCGTAAGCGAGAACAGCCCGGCCCCGATCGTCGCCCCCACCCCCAGCGCCATGAGACTGCCCGCGCCCAGCACGCGCTTCAGCCCGGTATCCTCCGCCGGGGCGGTGACGGGCAGCCTGCGCAGCAATGCGCGCGCAAGGCCCGTGGTTCCGTTTGCGCTCATGCGGGCCTCCCTATGGGGCCGGGGAAGGGAACAGCAGTCAAATCAGGCGGTCTCCGTCATTTTGGCGTTGTCTAACCACCACGATATGGCGCACATAGCAGGCCTGTTTCCATACGTGTCATTTCCGCGTGCCAAGCCGGACATGGCAGTTGATCCAATGAATGGAGAATCATAACGGTGCCGGACCATATGAGCCAGACTGACCTGAAGCAGTTTTTCCGCGCCCCACTGACCGAAGCCGACCCCGATGTCGCCGCGATTATCGGCGCGGAACTGGAGCGTCAGCGCGACGGGATCGAACTGATCGCCAGCGAGAACATGGTCTCGGCCGCCGTCATGGCAGCGCAGGGCAGCGTTCTGACCAACAAATACGCCGAAGGCTATCCCGGCCGCCGCTATTATGGTGGCTGCGTGGAAGTGGACAAGGTCGAGACCCTTGCCATCGAGCGCGTGAAGAAGATGTTCGGCGCCGAATTCGCCAACGTGCAGCCCCATTCCGGCGCCAACGCCAATCAGGCGGCCTTCATGGCCATGGTCAGCCCCGGTGATACGGTGATGGGCATGAGCCTTGCCGCCGGTGGCCACCTGACCCATGGCGCGGCCCCCAATTATTCGGGCAAGTGGTTCAACGCGGTCCAGTACGGCGTGCGGAAGGAAGACGGCCTGCTGGACTATGAGGAAATGGAGCGCCTGGCCCGCGCCGAGAAGCCGAAGCTGATCGTGGCAGGGGGCTCGGCCTATCCCCGCATCATCGACTTCGCGCGCTTCCGCGCCATTGCCGATGAGGTCGGGGCCTACCTGATGGTCGACATGGCCCATTTCGCCGGGCTGGTGGCCGCGGGGCTGTATCCTTCGCCCATCGGGCATGCCCATGTCGTGACCTCCACCACGCACAAGACCCTGCGCGGGCCGCGTGGCGGGCTGATCCTGACCAATGACGCGGCTCTGGCCAAAAAGATCCATTCCGCCGTATTCCCCGGCCTGCAGGGCGGTCCGCTCATGCATGTGATCGCCGCCAAGGCCGTCGCGTTCGGTGAGGCCCTGCGCCCCGACTTCCGCGCCTATCAGGAAGCCGTGGCCAGCAATGCCCGTATCCTGGCCGAAACGCTGGTCGGCAGCGGTTTTGACATCGTGACCGGCGGGACGGACTGCCATCTTCTGCTGGTTGACCTGCGGCCCAAGGGCGTGACGGGCCGCGCGGCCGAGCGCAGCCTTGAGCGCGCGGGGATCACCGCCAACAAGAACGCCATTCCCTTCGACCCCGAAAAGCCCGCCATCACATCAGGCATCCGTCTGGGCAGCCCGGCGGCGACGGCGCGCGGCTTTGGCGCGGCAGAGTTCAGGGAAGTCGGTCTCATGATCGACGAAGTGCTGACCGCGCTCGCCAAAAGCGGTGAGGAAGGCTGCCCCACCACCGAGCAGGCCGTCCACCAGCGTGTCAAGGCGCTGTGCGCGCGCTTCCCCATCTACGCCTGATGCGCCAGCGGCCCGGCCCCGGTTACTGACCCGGGGCCGGGCCGTCGCTTTCAGGGGGGGACGGCGCGGGCGAACCTGACCGCCGTGTGCCCGCGCGCGGGGCGGAGGTTGGGCATGACCAGCATGCAGTGGTCATAAGGCGTGCGGATTTCATCATTGCCGTCATGGGCCACCAGTGTCCCGCCCGCAGGCAGCACCGCCCCGCCACGGAAGGGGGCGACAAACCGGAACATGCCCGTACGGGCGGTGACCACATCCGTCACCACCATATGCCGCCGCGGGAGCGGCCCTTCGGCCCGGACCGGCAACCCGCAGCATGGCCCGATCAGGGACAGGACCGCCTGCATGGCGCGGGCGACGGTTTCCCTGCGCCAGTGCTGGCCCGCCTCCAGCAGGCAGGCGGCGGCGGAGGTCGCGGTCGCGCTGAAGTGGGGATGGTCGATCAGCCTGCACCCGTTCCGGTGCCCGCCATCGGCCACACTGATGCCAACCCCGCGTATGCCGCGCGCCATCATCCGCCCCGGACCCGACTGGCCGGACAGGAGCAGCGGGTCGCCCGGCCACAGCATGGAATGCAGGTCCAGCAGCCTGTCCGCCGTCAGGATCACCGGCAGCAGCACGCGCGCCCGGTCGAGTTCATGCGAATTCCGTCCGCCATCAAGCATGGCGGGGGACCAGACACGGTTCATGTCCTCATCCACGCAGCGCGCGCGCGTGGGGTCGCGGGGATCGAACAGGTGCATCGCTTCCGGATTGGCGAAAATAAACGAAAGCCGCCCGCGGCGGGGGCGCACGCGCTCCCGCAGCAACCTGTCCAGCACCATAGCACCGGCGAATTCGTTGCCGTGGATCAGGCTGACACATACGGTATGCGGGCCGGGGCCACGTCCCTCGTAATGCATGACGCCGGGGATGCCGCAATTCCCCCTGATCCATGGGGAGAGATCGGGCGGGGTGATGCCGATCTTCCAGCGCGGCAGGGCCGGGGGCGGGGGCGGCAGGCGGTCAAGGAAACGGGTCGGGCGCGCCACACGCACCGGCAGGCGTTTGTCCATCGGCCCGCATGTCATGCCACGGGCAATCCCTTTGGTCCGCAGGGGGCCTGCCCCTGCGGATGCATGACATCCACGATCTTCATGAACAGCAGTTTATCCAGCCTGCCCCCCACGGCAAGGGCATCGGGCGGGGCGGGACATGACAAACGGCCGCGCATGACGGAGATATGACCGGACTTTATGAAGGCCGTAGCGCAACGCCCGGCCGTCCGGGCTTTCGGAGGTTATTCCGGCAGCGGCGCGATGCGGATGCGCTGGCCCGTCAGGCGTTCGATTTCCTTCAGCGCGTGGCGTTCCTCCGGCGCGCACAGGGCCACCGCCACCCCGCGCCGGCCCGCGCGCGCGGTGCGGCCGATCCGGTGCACATAGGCTTCGGGCATGGTGGGAATGTCGTGGTTGATGACCAGAGAGATATCATCGATATCGATTCCGCGCGCCATCACATCGGTCGCCACCAGAACCCCCATGCGGCCCTGACGGAAGTCGCGCAGCATGCGTTCACGCCGCGCCTGCGAATGGTCGCCATGAATGGCCACGGCCGGGGTCAGCGTGGAAATGGCGCGCGCGATGCCGTCCGCTTCCTGCCGGGTGCGCACGAACACCATCACCCGCTGCATGCCGTAATGGCGCAGGCAGGCCAGCGTGGCCTCGGTCTTGTGCCGCATGGGCACGAAAATGGCGTATTGCGCGATGCGGGGCGCGGGCGCGTGTTCCACCTCGATACTGATGCGCACGGGCCGGTGCAGCAGTTGCGCCGCAAGCGCGCTCATGGCCGGGGGCATGGTGGCGGAAAACAGCAGGGTCTGATGCCGGGGGGGCAGGATGGCGGCGAGGGCGAGCATTTCCTCCGCGAAGCCGGGATCGAGCATGCGGTCGGCTTCATCCAGCACGAACCGGGTGGTGGCTGACAGGTCCATCTCACCCCCGCGCGCAAGGTCGGTCACGCGCCCCGGCGTGCCCACCACGATCGCCACGCCATCCGCCAGCGTCCGGACCTGTGCCGCGCGCGGCGCGCCGCCGGTCGCCTGAAGCACGCGCAGCCCGCTGCCGCGCGCAAGCCCCCGCAGCACGCCCGCTATCTGCCCCGCCAGTTCGCGCGTGGGCGACAGGATAAGGCAGCGGATGCGCGAATTGTCCGTCTCCACACCCTGCATGAGCGCGGAAAGGAGGGGGGCGGCGAAAGCCACCGTCTTGCCGCTGCCGGTGCCCGCGCGCGCTTCCACATCGCGACCGGACAGCACGGCGGGAATGACCGCCTGCTGGATCTGCGATGGGCTGGACAGGCCCATGCGTGTCAGGGCGGCTGCCACGCGGCCGTCCAGCCCCATGCCGGAAAATGTCGGTTCTGTCTCGCTCATCGCTGCCCCATAGCGCGGCTGGGCCGTGGACA
The DNA here is from genome assembly GCF_021295395.1 of Komagataeibacter sp. FNDCR2. Taxonomy (NCBI): domain Bacteria; kingdom Pseudomonadati; phylum Pseudomonadota; class Alphaproteobacteria; order Acetobacterales; family Acetobacteraceae; genus Komagataeibacter; species Komagataeibacter sp. FNDCR2. The sequence goes on along the minus strand of NZ_JAIWOU010000001.1, from coordinate 714,157 downwards.
AAAGGGGCGAGGGCATTGACGTGCGTTCCATACCCCCGCCAGATGGGCGGATGACCCACCCTTCAGGCCCCGCGGCCGTCATCGCGGCAGACCTTGCCGGCATGCGCTCCCAGACCTTCGGGCTGGCCCGCCGCGTCGGGCTGGAACCCCATCTGCACGCGCTGGTTCCCAAAGGGATATGGCGGCATGTGCCCGCCGCCTGGTGGCCCGCGCCGTTGCGGGCGGTGCGGCCGCTGGACCTGCCCGCCGATTACCGCGACCACCCCGTCATCAGCATCGGCGGCGGCGGGGGCGCGGTGGGGGCGGCGCTGAAGCGGCGGGGCGCGCGGGTGATACAGGTGCAGAACCCACGCCTGTCGCCCGCGCGGTTTGATCTGGTCATCGCCAACCGGCATGACCGGATTGGTGGCCCCAATGTCATCCTGACCCGTACCGCGCTGCATGGCGTAACCCCGCACCTGCTTGAACAGGCCCGGCGGGAATGGGCGCCTGCTCTTGCCCATCTGCCACGCCCGCTGGTGGCGGTGCTTGTGGGTGGGGGCAATGGGCGTTTTCGGCTGGGCCGGGCGGAGGGGGCAGCGCTTGCCGCCGGGCTGGCCACCATGATGCGCCGCGACCGCGTGGGGCTGGCCCTGACGCCTTCACGCCGGACCGACCCGGCGGTCAGCGCCGAACTGCACCATGCGCTGGCGGGGCTGGGGGCATGGGTATGGGACCAGACCGGCCTCAACCCCTATCTCGGCCTGCTGGCCTGCGCGGATGCGATCGTGGTGACGATGGACAGCGTTTCCATGGTGTCGGAAGCCGTGGCGACGTCCGCCCCGGTCATGGTGGCGTCACTGCCGGGCCGGTCGCGGCGCATCGGGCATTTCCTGCATGACCTGACACAGGCGGGCCGCATCCGGCCCTTTGCCGGGCGGCTGGAGACATGGCCGGTCATGCCGCTGGATGATACCGAAATCGCGGCACAGGCGGTGCGGCGGTGCCTTGGCCTTGCGTAACGGCACAATAACGCTCCCACTTATGCGCGGAGTGGAATAGAACAGGCTTCATGCTTGGCATTCGAACCTTTGACCCGCGAACCGGCGGCAATATGGCCTATAAGGCCCTGACCCATCCATGGGCCGCGGAAAAACTGGCCATCCTCGCCACGGAACTGGCAAAGGGCGGCCCGGTCGCCATTTATGACCCGCACGGGATCGCGCAGACGGCCCTGGCGCTGCTGCCTGCCGGCATCAGGGTTACGGGTATTTACACCCATGATTCGCTTAAGGTGGGGCAACCCTGTGGCGAATGGAGCCTGCTGGCGCTGGCCGACCTGCCCCGGGCGGATGCCAAGACCGTATGGGCGCTGGATTTCAGCCATGCGGTGATGGAAAACCGGCTGTCGGGCCTGCTGCCTGTGGGCAGCGACCTGCGCACGCTGGCGCAGGTGCGCCTGCCCGACAGCATGCTGTCCGTTGCGCATACCTATCTTGATGGGCTGAATTTCGGCACCAATCTCGCTTTTTTCCGGGATACGGCGGAATTCTCCACCCGTCTGGTATCTGCCAATTACTGGTCACGCTACGGCGCGGACAATGTGCGGTTCTGGCTGCGGCTGTACGATCAGTCCGGGCAGGTGCTGCATACGTGGGAACAGGCGGTTCCCCGCGCGGGGCAGGCCATCATCCTTGACAGCGCGGAAATACGCCAGCGCTTCGGCCTGCCTGAATTTACCGGGCAACTGTTCATCCACGCGACGGGAATCGCGGGGCATGACGTGGTCAAATACGCACTGGAAACACGCGGGCGGGGCGATAACCCCAGCCTGTCGGTCACGCACGACGCCAATGCGTGGCCCGCCGCGCGGTATGCCAACCTGCCGGCTCCCGGCCCGGGGGAGGACGTGGTGCTGTGGCTCCAGAACAGCCACGCCCTGCCTGTCGCACCGGGCGCCATAAGTTTCAACCGCATGGGGAGCGAGCGGCATGTGCCCCTTGCCCGGCCGCTTGCCCCCTATGAGACCGTGGCCGTGCATGTGGGGGAGATCATGCCCGACCTGGCATGGCCGGAGCAGATCGAACTGCGCGCCGGTGGCCATGTGGTGCGCCCGCGCTACGAGATTACGCAGCGCACCCGCACCCGTATTGCCCACCTGAACGTGCAGCGCGCCGACCTGCGGCCTGATCCGGGTATCGAGAAGCTGGATTCGCGTTTTTTCGGGCGGGGTTACCTGCTGCCGTTTCCGGTGCCGGATCCCGCGCGTTACCGCACGCTTGTCCTGCCATCACCCATGGCCGAAAGCCTCGAAACCCTGCCGACGCGCATAGACTGCTTCGATGCGGAGGGGAAAAGCGCCGGATCGCATTTCATGGGGTGCCTGCCGCGCGATCACGCGACGCTGTGCGATGCAAGTGAACTCGTGACCACGGCGGGCCATGGGGAACTGGTCTATGACTTCCGCGCGGGCGGGCAGGCCGATGGCTGGCTGCATGCCCTGATCCGCTACGAGGACCGGGAGACCGGCCACGTGGCGGAAACCAGCTTCGGCGCGCATATTTTCAATACCGTCATGACCTATCGTGGTGAGCCGCAATCCTATGTCGGCCCGCCGCCGGGCCTGTCCACCCGGCTTTTCCTGACGGCGGCGATTGCCGAACCGTTCAGTTTCTGCACCCTCATCTATCCGGCGTCCGCCGCATGGTGCGCGCATTCGGATACATCGCTCTATCTGCATGCCGCCGATGGCACGGTGATGGCGCGGGAGAAAATCGCCATCCCCCTGTCAGGTTCCCGTGCCATATGGCCGCACAGGATCTTCGGGGTGGCGGCCCTGCAACGCGCGGGCGAGGGGGCCTATGTCATCATCCGTGACACGACATGTCGCCTGTTTGGCTATCATGGCCGCATGATGGAACGGGACGGACGGTTTTCAGCCGATCATATGTTCGGATTCTGAGCTTTTTGGGTGCTATGCCCATGGCATCGATGTAATGAATCCGGCCCGGGGCGCATTCTGGCGGAGGGTCCGGTTGCGCGAACGCCCGCCGCTGACAGGGAGCCTGAGCGCACCATGATCGTACAGGACACCAATTTCTTCTGTGATATGCCGGAAGACATGAAATACCTGCGCGACCGGAACCCGCCCGGCAATTTCATCGAGCAGAACATGATCTTCATCCTGCCCGACCGGCTGCGCAAATTCCGCCGGAACCTCTTTCACGTAAGGCGTACGGATTCGGATGCAACGGTCTATGCGCCGCTGTTCCGTATCCGCTGCATAAGTGCTTCGAACCCGGTGCCGGAGGGATATGACGGACCGTTCGACGTGTTTCCGTTCTACACCAATCCCACCCGTAAACGGCGGCGGACACTGGATTACTACGTGCTGTTCCTGTTTCAGGACAAGCTGTCCTACGTCCGGTGTCGTGACGCTCTGAGCCAGCTTCCGGCATGATGGCCGGAACAGGTAGGTTTTGTAAGGGGAGAGACCGGATGGTGGGTGCGACAGGGATTGAACCTGTGACCCCCGCCGTGTGAAGGCGATGCTCTACCGCTGAGCTACGCACCCATCCGCTTCGGTGGGGTCTTATTAGTCCAGCGGGGCAGGGCGCGCAAGGGGGAAAAATCCATATCCCACGCTATTTTACACCCACACGGCGCAGGCGGTAGGCCAATGCCTCGGCAATATGGCCGCGTTCCACGTCCTGTGCCGCCGACAGGTCGGCTATGGTGCGGCCCACGCGCAGCAGGCGGGTAAAGCCACGGGCCGAAAGACGCAGCTTTTCCGCCGCCTGCACGGCAAAATCCCGTGCCTGCGCGGTGATGCGAAAGGCGTCGATCGGGGCTTCGGCATTGCGTGGCGCGCCCTGTCGTGCACGCTGGCGTTCCACCGCCGCCATGACCCGTTGCGCCACGCTGGCGCTGGATTCACCGCCGTGAAGTTCCGCGATGCGGGTCAGCGGCATGGGTTCGACATGCACCGCCATGTCCAGCCGGTCCAGCAGCGGGCCGGACAGGCGGGCCTGATAATCCTCCCCACAGCGTGGGGCCTTGCGGCATTCCTGTGCCGCGTCACCCAGATAGCCGCATTTGCACGGGTTCATGGCGGCAACAAGCTGGAAGCGGGCAGGGTAGGTGACATGGGCGGCGGCGCGGGCGATGGATATGGCACCGGTTTCCATCGGCTGGCGCAGGGTTTCCAGCGCGGAGCGGGCGAATTCGGGCAGTTCATCCAAAAACAGCACGCCCCGATGCGCAAGGCTGACCTCACCCGGTCGCGCGCGCGGGCCGCCACCGCTCAGGGCCGCCGGGCTGCAGGAATGGTGCGGGTCGCGAAACGGTGGCCGGTGGACGGGCTGGCCATCCTTCAGCAGGCCACCAATGCTGTGAATCCGGCTTATTTCCAGCATTTCCGCCGTCGTCAGGTCCGGCAGGATCCCCGGCAGGCGTGCGGCCAGCATGGATTTTCCAGCACCTGGCGGGCCGATCATCAAAAGCGAATGGCGTCCGGCCGCCGCGATTTCCAGTGCGCGGCGGCCGGTTTCCATGCCGCGGATATCCGCCAGATCGGGCAGGGTGGTCAGGTCGGGCGCGATGCGGGGCGGGAGTTCAACCGGCTCGATCACCTGCTGGCCACGGAAATGGTTCAGGAGCGCGGGCAGGCAGCGGATGGCAAGGATATCCATCTCCTCGCTGGCCCAGCGGGCCTCGACGCCCTGATCCGCCGGGCAGATCAGCCCCAGCGACTGGGCCGCCGCCGTTATGGCCGCGGGCAGCACGCCACAGACCGGGTTGACGCCACCATCGAGCGAAAGTTCACCCAGCGCCGCGTAACGTTGCGCCAGATCGCCCGGCAACAGGCCCATGACCATAAGCAGCGCCAGGGCGATGGGAAGATCGAAATGCGAGCCTTCCTTCATGAGGTTGGCGGGCACCAGATTGACCACGATGCGCTTGGCGGGCAGCGCCAGGCCCATGGCGGACAGGGCCGCGCGCACGCGCTCACGCGATTCATTGACGGCCTTGTCCGGCAGGCCGACGATCAGGAATGACGGGAGACCCACGGCAAGCTGGACCTCGATTTTGACAGGAACGGCTTCGATGCCGGAAAAGGCAAAACCGGAGATGGATGCAAGCGCCGTATCAGTCATGACGCGATGATGCCGGATACGGACGGGTTTGGCCATGATGGCGCATGGGCATGATGCACGCGCCAGCCGCGTGGATTACGGCGGCCGTGGCCACGCAGCCCCTAATTTGTTGGCATAATATTTCTTATAAAACTTTTGGAGGTGCGGGAAAGGGGGCGCATGACCCGCCCTTCGTTCCTGCCACCCGTCCCATCCGCTGTGCACAAATCTGCACAACGGTATTGGCCGGGGGCGTCATTTCAGGACCGTGGCCGATGCGCCACATGCCTGTGCCGCCCTGCCGCATGTAACTTACAGGTTTTCTGTAAAGACCGTTTCGGAGATCTGTTTCCTGATGGTCCGCCGCGATTTGAAAAACCTATACGTCGTGCACCATGTCGAGGTCGGCAAAGCGCGTGAACTCGCCTTCGAAGAACAGGTGCACCGTCCCTGTCGGCCCGTGACGCTGTTTTTCCAGAATCAGTTCCGCGCGGTTATGCGCCAGATCCATCTTGCGCTGCCACTCCTCCATCGCGGTCTGGTATTTATCCGTTGAATCGAAGGATGTTTCCTTGGGCTGGCGCTGCTGGAGGTAGTACTGGTCGCGATAGACGAACATGACCGCATCCGCGTCCTGCTCGATCGAGCCGGATTCACGCAGGTCCGACAGCATGGGCCGCTTGTCTTCCCTGCTCTCGACCTGACGCGAAAGCTGGGACAGCGCGATGACCGGAACCGACAGTTCCTTGGCCAGCGCCTTGAGGCCCTGCGTGATCATGGAAATTTCCAGCACGCGGTTTTCCGCCCTGCTCCCCACCGATGGCCGCATGAGCTGGAGGTAATCGACCACCACAAGGCTCAGCCCCTTCGTGCGGGCCAGCCGGCGGCAGCGCGTGCGCATGGCCGAGAGCGAGATGGCCGGTGTGTCGTCAATATGCAGCGGCAGTTGCGCCAGTTCCCGGCTGACCTGCACGAAGCGGTCGAATTCCTTCTGCCCCAGATCGCCACGGCGAATTTTCTCGCCCGATACGCTGGCCTGCTCGGACAGGATACGGGTGGCCAACTGCTCGGCTGACATTTCAAGCGAGAAAATGGCGACCGAACCCTTTGGCCTGTTATCTTCCGGCGCCTCGCGGGCTTCCTCCATCAGTGCGCGTGCGGCGCAAAAGGCGATCTTGGTGGCCAGCGCCGTCTTGCCCATGGCCGGACGCCCCGCCAGGATCAGCAGATCCGACGGATGCAGCCCGCCGGTTTTCTTGTCCAGATCCCGCAGTCCCGTGGTCAGGCCCACCACATCGCCCGTGCGGGTGAAGGCCTGATGGGCAATGTCCAGCGCTTCGGCCAGCGCACGGTCAAAGGACAGGAAGCCCCCGTCCTGCCCCTTTTCCGTCGCCAGGCGGAACAGGGCCTCCTCGCTCGCGGCGATCTGGTCGGGACCGTCGAGGTCGGGCCGTGCGCCAAAGGCGTTGTTGACCACATCCTGCCCGATATCGATCAACTGCCGCCTGATCCACGCATCATGGATCACCCGGCCGTAATCGGCGGCGTTGATGATGCCGACCATGGAGGTGAGCAGCCGGGCCAGGTAGCCGGTGCCGCCCACCGCGTCCAGCACGCCGGTATTCTCGAATTCGGCCCGCAATGTCACCGGGTCGGCCAGTTGCCCGGCCTCGATACGGCGGGAAATGGCGTCATAGATGCGGCCATTGGTTTCATCGGCGAAATGCGCGCCGGTCAGGAAGTCCGATACGCGGTCATAGGCGCGGTTATTGGTCAGCAGCGCGCCCAGCAGTGCCTGCTCCGCCTGCACATTGGCGGGCGGCATGCGCTGCGATACACCGAGAAGGGAGTCCTTTTGCGGGGACTCTGCGGGGGGATTCTGGATCGTATTCACACCCCCTTCTACCCGATCCCCCCGCGCTACCGGAAGGGGGTTGTCGTGCCGCTGCCCTCAGGAACGGCGCGTATGCACCAGGGCTTCGGCGCGGTGGATGATGGCCATGGCCTTTTCATGCACCGTGTCGGTGTTATAGCGCCGCAATATGTCATCGCGCGCCCTGTGGCCGATACGGGCGCAGAGTTCGGGGCGGGCGTACAGGTACAGGATCCGGTCCGCCAGCGCCTCGGGCGTTGCGGTGCGCAGGAGAAAGCCGTTTTCCCCATCGCGGATGATGTCGGGAATGGCCCCCACGGGGGTCGCGATGACCGGCAGCCCGGTCTGCATGGCCTCATGCACGGCGATGCACAGCCCCTCGAACCGCGAGGACTGCACATACACATGCAGCTTGTGGCAGAACGCCAGCGGGTCGCGCTGGAACCCTTCGAAATTCACGTCCGCCTCCTGCTCCGCCGCCAGCTTGCGCAGGCCGTGCATGAGCGATCCGCTACCGCAGATGGACAGGCGGATTCGCGCTTCGGGCATCCGTTGCCGGATCACGCCCATCGCGCGGATGGCCAGTTCCATGTTCTTCGCCGGTTCCAGGCGCCCCAGCGTGCCGATCTCGAATACCGTATCCGTCTGTCCGGCCCACGCGGTGGCGGCGGGACTGTCGGCGCTGGCGACGAATAATGGCCATGTGAGGATACGCTCGGGCGCTATGCCAAGCTGGCGCTGGGTGATGCGGGCCACGAATTCGGAATCGGCTATCCAGAACGCGCTCAGGTTGCGTGTCTGGCGCAGCAGGAAGCGGTTGGCGGGTTTAAGGAACTCGTTATGCTGCCAGCTTACCACCGGAATGCGCAGCAGGCCGCCAATCACCTGCCCCAGCAGCGTTGCGCGCGTAAGCGATGTCCACAGCAGGTCCGGCCGGTTGGCGCGCACGTAGCGCAGGAGCTGCCCCAGCGTGGCGAAGCGTTCGGGGTCACGGTCTTCGAGGATATGATAGTCGATTCCGGCGGCTTCCAGCCAGGCGATGGCGTTACCCGCCTTGCGCGCCAGCGCCACGACCCGGACTTCGTGCCCACAGGCGCGCAATGTCCCGATTATGGCGGGTAGCGGCCGTTCGGCCCCGCCCCCGTTCAGGCTGTTGATGAGATAGAGGATACGCATACATTACCAACGACAGGAACGGCAGGGACTTCCCCATGCCGTCATTTTCAGAACCGGCACACTGATGGGCAACGGTGAAAACGGTTCATAGGGCAGTTTTGTGTATTAGAAAACCGAATAGCGCCCATACATCCGCCAGTCCCCTTTTTTTCGGCCCAGCCCCGAGGCAGGCTTGCGGCAGGGGCGCGCCATTCACGGGTTGTGCCGGTGTATGTTTGTGATTACGCGTCAGGAAATACCTTCCATGGAAAATGGTCATGACCGCAATCAATAATACGACCCTGCACCATCTGTCCCCCAATATTGTGGTGCCTGCCTACGAACGCGGCAAGGTGACACCCGGTATCGCCCATATCAGCATGGGCAATTTCCACCGCGCCCATCAGGCGGTGTACATGGACCGCGTGCTGGCGCGTCCCGGCCAGTCGGGCTGGGGTCTGCTGGGCATCGGCCTTATGGAAAACGAGGCCGAAGCCACGAAAGCCCGGGATATGGCGGCGCAGGACGGCCTGTATTCCCTGACTGAATGCGCGCCGGACGCCCCCAACGTGGTGCGCGTGATCGGCTCGATCACCGAATATATGTATGCCCCGTCCGACCGTGCGGCCACCATCGCGCGGCTGGCCGACCCGGCAATCCGCATTGTCAGCATGACCGTGACCGAAGGCGGTTATTATGTTGATGAAAATGGCGTCTTCCCCCTGGACCATCCCGTCATTGCCGAGGATCTGAAGCGCGACGTCCCGCACACCGTGTTCGGGCTTGTGACCGAAGCCCTGCGCAGGCGGCGTGAAAGCGGCGCAGGCCCCTTTACGATCCTGTCGTGTGACAACCTGCCCCAGAACGGCCATGTGGCGCGTACCGCCTTCCTGACCTGGGCGCGCGCGCGCGATGCCGGCCTGGCGCGGTGGATCGAGGAAAACGTCACCTTCCCCTGCACCATGGTCGATCGCATCACCCCCGCCGTCCACCCCGACGACATCCGCCGCCTGGACGCGGAAAGCGGACTGGATGACCGCATACCCGTGTTTTGCGAGGATTTCATCCAGTGGGTGGTGGAGGATAAATTCTGCGCCGGCCGCCCGGAACTTGATGCCGTGGGCGTGCAGTTTACCGACAACGTCCAGCCCTATGAGGCGGTGAAGCTGCATATGCTCAATGCCTCCCACTCCCTGCTGGGCCTGTCGGGCGTGCTGTCGGGTTATCGTATTGTCAGTGAAATCATGGCGGACCTGCACGAGGTCACGCTGGTGGAGCAGTATCTCGGCTTTGACGCGGAGCCGCTGCTGCTCGCCCCGCCGGGCATGGCGCTGACGGAATATGGCAGGCGCGTGCTGCATCGCTTCCGTAACCGGGCCATTAGCGACCAGTTGCTGCGCATCGCATCCGACAGCACATCCAAGCTGCCCATGTTCATCAAGAGCACGGCCATGGGCGTGCTGGCGCATGGCCGCAGCCCGATACGCGTTGCCTTCGTCGTGGCCTGTTACGCCGAATACCTGCGCGGGCATGATGACAGCGGGCAGCCCTACACCATTGTCGAACCTCATCTGACGGATGAGGACCGCAGGAACGCGGCCTCCCCCCGCCTGGAGGACGCGCTGGAGATGAGCGCCTTCGCCGGGTGGGACCTGCAGGCCAGTCCCGGATTTGTCGCGACCTATGTCCGCCTGCGGCAGTCCATCCGTGACAGGGGCACGCGCGCGACGCTGGCGCAGGTCATATCCGGCCCGTAACACATGCGCAAAGACATATTCCGGCCCGCCGAACGGTAATTTACACGCTTTATTCATAAAGCTGGGGTTGACCTGAGCGCATCTCGCACGTTCATTCATAGATGAATGTTCGGACTGTATTGCTGTAATCAGGAAAACTTATGAATAGCCTCATACGCTCGGCACCCCTTCTGGCCGCTGCCATAGCTGTCTGCGCCCTTTCAGGTATTTACCTGCTGGGTGGCGGGCTATGGCTGTGCCTGATTGGCGGGTCCTTCTATTACGTGGTGGCGGGTTTTCTGCTGCTGGTTACGGCATGGCTGCTGGCGCGGCGGCAGGCGTCGGCGCTGACGGTTTACGCGGCGCTGCTGCTTGGCACGATGGTCTGGGCCGTGCACGAGGTCGGGCTGGATTTCTGGGCGCTGGCCCCGCGTGGCGATATTCTTGTGCCCATTGGCGTCGTGCTGGCGCTGCCGTGGGTCACGCGCCACCTGCAACCGGCGGGAATGGGCGCGCGCGCACTCCTGCTGGGCGCGATCGCCGCCGCCGTCATCGTGGTCATTTTCGCTATGACCCGCGACCCGCAGGATATCGCGGGCAACCTGCCGCCCGTGGCGCAGAACGCGCCCACCCCGGGCGATGCGGGGCAGATGCCCGATGATGACTGGCAGGCCTATGGCCGCACCCAGTTCGGGGATCGTTTCTCCCCGCTCCGGCAGATCAATACCGGCAATGTCGGCAGGCTGAAGGTGGCCTGGACCTTCCGCACGGGCGATCTGCGCGGCCCGAACGACCCCGGGGAAATAACCGATGAGGTCACCCCCATCAAGATCCGCGATACGCTCTATCTCTGCTCCCCCCATCAGATCCTGTTCGCGCTGGATGCGAAGACGGGCAGGCAGCGGTGGAAGTTCGATCCGAAGCTGCAGTACAACCCGACCTTCCAGCATGTGACATGCCGTGGCGTTTCCTATCACGAGACAAAACCCGATGCGCTGACGGCGGTGGATGGCGCGCCCGCACCGACCGATTGCGCGCGCCGCATCTTCCTGCCCACCAATGACGGCCGCCTGTTCGCGCTCGATGCGCAGAGCGGCGAGCGCTGCGCCGGCTTTGGCCAGAACGGCGTGCTGGACCTGAAGGATGGCATGACGGTCCGTACGCCGGGCTTTTATGAACCGACGTCTCCCCCGGTGGTGACCGATACGACCGTGATCGTGTCCGGCGCGGTGACCGATAACTATTCCACGCATGAACCCTCGGGCGTCACGCGCGGGTTCGATGTCCATACCGGCGCGCTGAAATGGGCGTTCGACCCCGGCAATCCCGACCCGAACGAGATGCCGTCCGAACACCACAGCTTCGTGCCCAATTCACCCAATTCATGGATTACGGCGTCATATGACGCGAAGCTGGATCTGGTTTACCTGCCCATGGGCGTACAGACGCCCGATATCTGGGGGGGCAACCGGGGCGCGGACGCCGAACGCTACGCCAGCGCGATCGTGGCGCTGAACGCGTCCACCGGCAAACTGGTGTGGAGCTACCAGACCGTGCATCACGACCTGTGGGACATGGACATTCCGGCCCAGCCCAGCCTTGTCGATATCCGCAACGCCGCGGGCGAGGTCATTCCCACGCTGTATGCCCCGGCCAAGACCGGCAACATCTTCGTGCTTGACCGCCGCAATGGCCAGCTTGTCGTGCCGGCCCCCGAGCGCCCCGTGCCGCAGGGGGCGGCGCCGGGTGACCATCTTTCGCCCACGCAGCCTTTCTCGGAGCTGACTTTCCGCCCGAAGAACAACCTGACCGATGCCGACATGTGGGGCGGCACGATGTATGACCAGTTGATCTGCCGCATCATGTTCCACCGCCTGCGCTATGATGGCCCGTTCACGCCGCCTTCCCTGCAGGGTACGCTCGTGTTCCCCGGGAATCTGGGCATGTTCGAATGGGGTGGTCTGGCCGTCGATCCCGAACGTCAGATCGCGATTGCCAATCCCATCGCCATTCCGTTCGTATCAAGGCTGATCCCGCGTGGCCCGAACAATCCGGCCACACCGGATAAGTCCCTGGCCTCGGGCAGCGAGAGCGGGTTGCAGCCGCAGTTTGGCGTGCCTTATGGCGTGGACCTGCATCCGTTCCTCTCGCCGTTCGGCCTGCCGTGCAAGCAGCCTGCGTGGGGCTATATGTCGGGTATCGACCTGCGCACCAATACGATCGTGTGGAAGCACCGCAACGGGACGATCCGCGACAGCGCGCCGCTGCCCCTGCCGATCAAGATGGGCGTGCCCAGCCTTGGCGGCCCGCTTACCACGGCTGGTGGCGTGGCGTTCCTGACCTCGACGCTGGATTATTACATCCGCGCCTATGACGTCACGACCGGGCGTGAACTGTGGCAGGACCGCCTGCCCGCCGGTGGCCAGTCCACCCCCATGACCTATGCGGTGGATGGAAGGCAGTTCATCGTGACCGCCGATGGTGGCCATGGGTCGTTCGGCACGAAAATGGGTGACTACGTGGTCGCCTACACCCTGGCCGACCAGAACTGAGCCGGCCTGCCGGGGAAGGATTTTTCCTTCCCCGGATTGACAATGCCGTCAATATCTATATCCGGTTAAATATAGACGCTGCCGTAATACCGGTGTTTACGACGCAGCTATTCAAGGTTTTGCAGCCTTAAGCTGGCATTCAGTGCAAAACCGAATAAGTCTTATCATAGCTTTCATCTTACGCGCGCCCGAACGGCTTGATTAGGAAACAGTAATACTGAGTTTCCGCCGTGGCGCCGATGTTCCCGACATCCGGCAGGTCCGGTGCTTCGCGGGCTGTGCAACGATGCGCTGCCTGCTGTGTTTCCTGCCATACCGGACCAGAACCGGGCGGATTATACGGGGTGATATGATGACTTTCACAACCGCGAGAACATCGTGATTAAACGTATTGCAGCAGCGATTGTGGGGATCGGTGTCGCCGGTGGCGTCGGGTTCCTGGCCTATGCGTGGTATCCGGCCATCGCGCCGGTTGCCCCACCGCCACCTTCCACCTTCACCGCGGCCCAGGTTGAGCACGGCCGCGTGCTGGCCGCTGGCGGCTACTGCGCTGAATGCCATACCCGCACGGATGGCAGGCGCGGTATCGAACTGGCTGGTGACTACAAGATGGACACGCCCTTCGGCGCCATCTTCTCCTCCAACATCACGCCGGATCCGGAAACGGGCATCGGGCGCTGGTCCCAGGCCGCCTTCATGCGCGCCATGCGCAAGGGCGTGTCGCGTGACGGCGCGCATCTTTTCCCGGCCTTCCCGTTCGATCACTTCACGCACATGACGGACCAGGACATCAATGATGTCTATGCCTTCCTCATGACGCGCCAGCCCGTCCATTCGGTCAAGCGTGAGAACACGGTGGGCTTCCCGTTCAACATCCGCATGGCGCAGGCGGGGTGGAAACTCCTGTTCCTTCAGGAAGGGCTGCTGAAGAACGACCCGGCGCATGACGCCGAGTGGAACCGCGGCGCCTATCTGGCCGAAGGGCTGAGCCATTGCGCCGCCTGTCACACCCCCCGCAACGCCATGGGCGCAGAAAAGAGCAGCGCCGCGTATGATGGCTCGACGATTGACAACTGGATCGCCCCCCCGCTCAACGCGCATAACCCGACCCCCGTTGTCTGGACCGAGGACGAGTTCTTCAAATACCTGCGCTTCGGTTCCGCCCCGCTGCATGGCAGCGCGGCAGGCCCGATGTCGCCCGTGGTGCATGGCGGCCTGAGCGAACTGCCGGAATCCGATGTGCACGCCATCGCGCACTACCTGGCCGATATCGACCATGCATCCAGCCGCGTCGGTCAGGATCCCAGGGCCATCGCCTGGGCCATGAACGCATCCATGAAGGATCTGGTCGGGCCGCAGACCAACCCGAACGCGCGGCTTTACGCCGGGGCCTGCGCCGCCTGCCACGCCAATTCAGGCCCGCAGCCGGTCGAAGGCCGCCCCGAACTGGCCCTGAATAATGCGCTGTGGCTGGATGAACCGACCAACCTGTTCCAGGTCGTCCTGCGCGGAATTGGCACCACAGAAGGTATTTCCACAGTTTCCATGCCCAGTTTCTACCATTCCCTGTCCGATGCCGATCTGGCCCGCCTTGCGGCCTACCTGCGCGCCACGCGCACGACCCTGCCGCCATGGACCGATCTGGAAAAGAAGGCGGCCGAGGTGCGCAAGACCCTGCCCGCCTCGCCTGTCGCGTCGTCCCATTGAGCTGAAAGACGGAGCTAGAACATGACGACCTTTCGCCTCAATGGACGCGACATAACCGTTGACGTACCGGCCGATACCCCCCTGCTATGGGTCATCCGTGACGAAGTCGGCCTGACCGGAACCAAGTTCGGCTGTGGCATCGGCATGTGCGGCGCCTGCACCGTGCATATCGGTGGCCGGGCCACACGGTCATGCGTGACCCCCATCAGCGCCGCCGAGGGCGCGGACATCACCACCATCGAGGGGATCGACCCGGAGGGGAACCACCCGGTCCAGCAGGCATGGCGGGAGCTTCAGGTGCCGCAATGCGGCTACTGCCAGTCCGGCCAGATCATGCAGGCCATAAGCCTGCTGAAGGATTACCCCGCGCCCACGGATGAGGAAATCGATGCCGTCATGGCGGGCAGCCTGTGCCGCTGCATGACCTATGTCCGCATTCGGGAGGCCATCAAGAAGGCCGCTGCCAACGCACGCGGAGATGTATCAAATGGGTAGATTGAACCGCTTCCGACTGGGTAAGGACGGACGCCGTGAGCAGGCTTCCCTGTCCCGTCGCGGCTTCCTTGTCACCTCGCTTGGCGCGGGGGTCATGTTCGGATTCGCACGCCCGGCTGCCGCCAACCAGGTTTTCCCCCTCGACCAGGCGCTGCCCGGCGATGGCGCGTTCGAGCCGACCATCTGGTGCGCCATCGCCCCGGATGGGGAGATCACGGTCAACATCATCCGCGCGGAGATGGGCCAGCATATCGGCACCGCCCTTGCCCGGATCATCGCCGATGAGATGGAAGCCGACTGGAGCAAGGTCCGCATCAACTATGTCGATACCGACCCCAAATGGGGTCTCATGGTCACCGGCGGAAGCTGGTCGGTCTGGATGACATGGGACATCTTCCGCCAGGCCGGCGCGGCGACGCGCATGGCGCTGGTGGAGGAAGCAGCCCGCCTGCTGGGCACCACGGCGGATAAATGCACCGTTGCCAACAGCATCGTCAGCGCGGGCGACAGGCAGATCAGCTTTGGCGACATCGTGGCCAAGGGGCATCCGTCCCACACCTTCACGCCCGAGGAAATGGCCAAACTGCCGCTCAAGCCCGCCAGCGAGCGCAGGCTGATCGGCAATGCCGAACTCAAGGCGCTGGACATTCCGGCCAAGACCAATGGCACGGCCATTTACGGTATCGACGCCAGGGTGGAGGGCATGCTGTATGCCCGCCCCAAGATGCCGCCCACCCGCTACGGGTCAAAGGTCCGTTCGGTTGATGATACGGATGCCCGCAAGGTCAAGGGTTACGTCCGCTACCTGCTGATCGATGATCCGTCCGAAACCGTGCAGGGCTGGGTGGTGGTGCTGGCCAGCAGCTACAGCGCGGCCATCCGCGCGGCGGATGCGCTGAAGGTGGAATGGAACGCGGGCGAGACCGCGCGCACATCCGAGCGCGACATCCAGGACCGTGGCCGCGCGCTGATCAACAACAGGGACGGCGGCGTTTTCATATTCAACGATGATGGCGTGGATCAGGCGTTTTCCGGCGCGCATACCGTCATGGACCAGGAATATACCTGCGCGTCCGTGCTGCATTACCAGCTGGAGCCGACCAACGCCCTCGCCTTCGAGAAGGATGGCGTTTACGAGATCCATGCCGGCAACCAGTGGCAGAGCCTGATCCTGCCCACGCTGGCCAAGGCGCTTGATGTGCCTGAATCCAAGATCATCCTGCGCAGCTACCTGCTGGGCGGCGGGTTCGGCCGCCGCCTTAACGGGGATTACATGATCCCCGCCGCCCTCGCCTCCAAGGCGCTGGGGGGCAAGCCGGTCAAGCTGGTCCTGACCCGCTCGGATGACATGCAGTTCGATTCCTTCCGCTCCCCTTCGGTCCAGCGTGTCCGCATGGCGTTCGATGGCAGCGACAGGATCACCGCCATGGACTATCAGGCGGCGGCGGGCTGGCCGACAGGCGTGATGGCGGCGGCCTTCATGGAAAAGGGCGTGGACGACAAGCCCTACGACCAGTTCGCCATCGCCGGTGGCGACCACTGGTACGAGGTCGGGGCCTTCCGCGTGCGCGCACTGCGCAATGACCTGGCGGAAAAGACGTTCCGCCCCGGCTGGCTGCGTTCGGTCAGTCCCGGCTGGACCAGTTGGGGGGTCGAATGTTTCCTTGATGAAGTGGCCCACCGGCAGAAGAAGGATCCGGCCCAGTTCCGCCTTGACCTGCTGACGGCGCAGGGCCGCAACAAGGGGCAGGCTCCCGATTCCGTTGGCGGCGCGCTGCGTCAGGCCGCCGTTGTGCGCCGGCTTATGGAAAAGGTGAACTGGGGCAAGACGACATTGCCCAAGGATACCGCGCTGGGGCTGGCCACCACGGCGGGGCAGGAACGCGGCATGCCGACATGGATCGCCTGCTGCGCGCAGGTCCATGTTGACCGTGCCACGGGCGTGGTCCGGTGTGAAAAGCTGACCATCGTGGTCGATGCCGGCACCGTGGTCGATCCTGATGGGGCGAAGGCCCAGACGGAGGGTGCGGCGCTGTGGGGGCTGAGCATGGTCCTGTTTGAAAACACGGAAATCGTGAACGGCCTGCCGGTTGACCGCAACCTGAACACCTATACCCCGCTGCGCATTGCCGACACGCCGGAAATGGATATCGAGTTCCTGCCCAGCACCGAAAAGCCGATGGGCCTTGGTGAACCGGGAACGACGGTGGTCGGCCCCGCGATCGGCAACGCCATCTTCAACGCGGTGGGCGTGCGCCTGCGCCATATGCCGGTGCGCCCGGCGGATGTGCTGCGCGCGCTCCAGAACAGCTAGAGGGTTCCGGCCTGAAGCTGAAGGAAACCCGGCATGCCCGTCATGCCGGGTTTTTTTATGGGGCGGCCTGTACCGTTTGAATGGCAGGTTAATGGCCGGGCCGCATGCCCAGGCAGGCCGCGAGTATGGCCAGGAAACAGACCTCGCTCAGGCAGACGACGAACCACTGCAATGTCATGTAGCCGCGCGGCATGGCCCCGCGTTTCCACGCCATGCGCTCGACCACGGCCGTGGCGCCGAATCCCGCGATCAGGATCATCAGCCCCGCCAGTTCGTGCACGGTGGCCGCGCACAGGCCCACCCACCCGATAAAGGCGGGCAGGCCGCCCATGGTCAGGCGCAGGTTGGTCAGGCGCGTGGTGCCGCCCGCGGGGATGATGTCGGGCCGTTCCAGCGCCAGCCCCCAGTGCACCGCCCCCAGAAAGGACAGCATGACCGCGCCATAGCCCACCGCCGCCGTAAGCAGGCGCGGGGTGTAGTCGGGGGTCAGGAACACGATTGCGCATGTGCACCCGATCAGCGGCAGGAGGCTGGCCAGGGCGGTTACGATGGCCAGCAGCGGCAGGCGTTTCACGGCGGGACTCTCCTGTTACAAGGTCGTGGTGTTCATAGCGCACTCTGGCATGATACGCGGCATCTGTTATCGTGGGACATGATGTGCATG
Organism: Komagataeibacter sp. FNDCR2; assembly: GCF_021295395.1. Lineage (NCBI taxonomy): Bacteria > Pseudomonadati > Pseudomonadota > Alphaproteobacteria > Acetobacterales > Acetobacteraceae > Komagataeibacter > Komagataeibacter sp. FNDCR2. The sequence goes on along the minus strand of NZ_JAIWOU010000001.1, from coordinate 696,547 downwards.
CCGGTGGTATGCCCTATCCCCATAATGTCAAATCTGAGGAAACAGATATCATGAGCGCCATTATCGATATCATCGCCCGTGAAATACTGGACAGCCGTGGCAATCCGACCATCGAGGTGGACGTGGAGCTGGCCTCCGGCGCGAAAGGCCGCGCGGCGGTTCCCTCTGGCGCCTCCACCGGCGCGCATGAGGCGGTGGAACTGCGCGATGGCGACCCCAGGCGCTTTGGCGGCAAGGGCGTGCTCAAGGCGGCAAGCCATGTCGAGCATGAGATTCTGGAAGTGCTGCAGGGCGTGGAATCCACCGATCAGGTCGCGATCGACGAAGCGATGATCGACCTGGACGGCACCCCCAACAAGGCCCGGCTGGGCGCCAATGCGATTCTGGGCGTGTCGCTGGCGGTGGCCAAGGCCTCGGCACAGGAATTGCAGACCCCGCTGTACCGCTATGTCGGCGGTGTCTATGCCCGCACCCTGCCCGTGCCGATGATGAATATCATCAACGGTGGCGAACATGCCGACAATCCCATCGATATTCAGGAATTCATGATCCAGCCCGTTGGCGCGCCCACCGTCACGGATGCGATCCGCATGGGATCGGAAATCTTCGCCCAGCTCAAGAAAAGCCTGTCCGGCGCGGGTTACAACACCAATGTGGGCGATGAAGGCGGCTTTGCCCCGGCGCTCAAATCGGCCGATGAGGCGCTGGGCTTCATGATGCGCGCGGTCGAGGCCGCTGGCTACAAACCCGGAGATGACGTGACCTTCGCCCTCGATTGCGCCGCGACCGAGTTCTACAGGGACGGACGTTACGACCTGAAGGGCGAAGGCAAGACGCTGGATGCCGCGGGCATGATCGCCTATCTGGCCGATCTCGCGGCGCGCTATCCCATCGTCTCGATCGAGGACGGACTGGCGGAAGACGACTGGGAAGGCTGGGCGGAACTGACCGCCAACCTGGGCGGCAAGCTGCAACTGGTGGGTGACGACCTGTTCGTGACCAACCCCGACCGCCTGCGCCGGGGCATCAAGGCGGGTGTGGCCAATTCGCTGCTGGTCAAGGTCAACCAGATCGGCACGCTGAGCGAAACGCTCGAAGCGGTGCAGATGGCCCAGCACGCGGGCTACACCGCCGTCATGAGCCACCGTTCGGGCGAGACGGAAGACAGCACCATCGCCGATCTGGCTGTGGCGACGAATTGCGGGCAGATCAAGACCGGCTCGCTGTCGCGTTCGGACCGCACCGCGAAATACAACCAGTTGATCCGTATTGAAAACGAGCTGGCCACGGCGGCCCGCTATGCCGGGCGTACCATCCTGAAGAACGGGTGATGTGGTTCTGGCCGGGCGGGCTGGTCCCGTCCGGCCACGATGATGGTGGTGCGTGGCGGGGGTAGGACGATATGCGATTTGGCAGGTTTGTAAGGCGTGTGGTGCGGGCGACGTTGCCCCCTGCCCTGTTTATCGGGCTTACGGCCTATTTTGGCTGGAACGTCATGCGGGGCGAGCATGGGCTGCACAGCTACGCGGCGCAACTGCACCTGATGGACGAAGCCCGTTCCGCGCAGAAGGACGCCCAGACGGAACAGGATGTCTGGCTACGTCGCGTGCGCGGCCTGAAGGAAGGCGCGCTTGATGCCGACCTGCTTGATGAACGTGCGCGCACCATGCAGAATCTCGCCCGGCAGGACGAGATTGTCGTGCCCTATGCCGAGCATGACCATCTTTACTGACCCTGCCCCGCCCGATCATGCGGATACGAAAAAACCCCGGTCGTTTCCGCCGGGGTTTTTTCGTATCCGCCGGAGCGGAAGGTTATTTGATCTTCGCTTCGCGGAAGGTCACGTGCTTGCGCGCAACGGGGTCGTACTTGCGCATTTCCATCTTGCCGGTCTGGGCACGGGCATTCTTCTTGGTGACATAGAAGTAGCCGGTATCCGCCGTGGAAACGAGCTTGATCTGAATGGTGTTGGTCTTTGCCATGATATCCTCAGCACTGCTCCGCCGCTGCTGGAACATTCAGGTGCGGCAGTGGTTCAAGTTGGCGGAAAATGCGCATACACAAGGCCTAGGTCAAGCACCCAGTTTCATTTTTCTGCTTAAATTCGTACGGAACGGGTAAAAAAGGAGTGCATTGCACGATGTTGAGTGTCTCGGAAGCGCGCGAGCGGATTCTCGACGGGGTTTCCCCCCTCCCGGCGGAGGTCGTGGCCCTGACGGATGCCTGCGGCCGTGTCACCGCCGCGCCGGTCGTGGCGCGCCTGTCCAATCCCCCGGCGGATGTCTCGTCCATGGATGGCTACGCCGTGCGCGCGATCGACCTGGCGGGGGCGGGCACCACACTCACCTGCATTGCCGAGGCTCCGGCCGGCCATCCCGCCGCCGTTACCATCGGGCCAGGCCAGTGCGCGCGCGTGTTTACCGGCAGTGTCATGCCTGCGGGCGCCGATGCGGTGCTGATACAGGAAAACGTGCGGGCCGAGGGAACGACCGTCACGACAGGCCACGTGCTGGCGCCCGGAACCTATGTGCGCCGTAAGGGGCAGGACTTCACGGCGGGGAAAACGGTCATTCCCGCGGGCCGCAGGCTGTCCGCGCGCGACATCGGCCTTGCGGCGGGGGCGAACCACGCATGGTTGCAGGTGACGCGCCGCCCGCGCGTGGCCATTGCCGCCACGGGTGATGAACTGCTCCTGCCCGGCAGCGGGGCCGGGCCGGGGCAGATCGCCAATTCCAGCACGCCCATGCTGGCGGCCCTGCTGCGCATGGCGGGCGCACAACCAGTGGTGCTGCCGGTGCTGCGCGATGACATGGCCGATCTTGCCGGTCTTGAGCGTATGGTGGATGGCGTGGATATGCTCATGACCACCGGCGGCGCGAGCGTGGGCAGCCATGACCTTGTGCGGCGGGGGCTGGAACAGGTCGGGCTGAAGACGGATTTCTGGAAAATCGCCATCCGGCCGGGCCGTCCGCTTATGTTCGGCCATCTGGGCCGCCTGCCGTTTCTTGGCCTGCCGGGCAACCCGGTGGCGGCTTTTGTCTGTACGGTGGTGTTCGTGCTTCCGGCCCTGCGGCGCATGGCGGGGCTGGAGACAGCGGTCGAGTCTCCCACGCAGGCCGTGCTGGGCAGGGATCTGCCCGAAAATGACCGGCGCATGGATTACATGCGCGCCAGCCTGAGCCATGATGCACGGGGGCGGCTGGTGGCGAACCCCTTTCCCGTTCAGGACTCGGCCATGCTGCACGTACTGGCGCAAAGCCAGGCGCTGGTGGTGCGCGCGCCCCACGCGCCCCCGGCCCGGGCGGGGGAGAGCTGCGACATCATCCGTCTGGATCAGCTTCAGGCATAGGCGCTAATGCCGGTTGACGGGGTGTATGGAACCAATATAGAACATGAAGGCAGGTTTTGGGTTTGTTCCATCACATTTCAGGTCCGGCAGACTGCCCGCGGCAAAAGGACATGTGCCATGCTTACAAAAAAACAACATGAGCTTTTGCTGTTTATCGACGGCCATCTGCGCAGCACGGGTTTTTCCCCGTCTTTCGATGAAATGAAGGATGCGCTGGGCCTGCGTTCAAAATCCGGCATCCACCGGCTCATTTCCGCGCTGGAGGAACGGGGCTTCCTCCACCGCCGTCACCATCGCGCCCGTGCGCTTGAAATCCTGCGCCTGCCCGATATCGAGCCACCGCCCGTGCGCAAGCCCACCGATTCGCTTCCCACACCCCCACAGACACCCCCCGCCGCGATGCTGGCGAAACTGGTCGAACTGCCATTCGTGGGCCGTATCGCGGCCGGCGCCCCGATCGAGGCGATCAATACCGCGACCACCCATATTACCGTTCCGGCGGATATGCTGGGCCGGGCCAGTGGCCATTACGCACTGGAGGTCAGTGGGGATTCGATGGAGGAAGCCGGGATACTCGATGGCGATACGGTCATCATCCGTGACCAGCGGCAGGCCAATGATGGCCAGATCGTGGTGGCCCTGATCGACGGGCAGGAAGTCACGCTCAAGCGCCTGCGCCATGAGGGCGATGACATTGCGCTGATCCCGGCCAACAGCCGGTATGAAACCCGTGTCCTGCCCGCGCGGCGGGTCAGCATCCAGGGCACGCTGGCCGGGCTGATCCGGCGTTACTGAACCTGTGGCCCGACAATGTCATCCCATGATGGCAGGCGGGCCGCCAGGCTGGCCACCGCGTCCGGCCCCATGGGGGCGAGTGGTGGAAACTGGGCCAGAATACGGACCCGGCCATGGCGTTCGATGGCCGCGCGCCCGATGGGTTCGGGGGGGCCGTTCAGGATCACCCCCGCCACCCGCAGGCCGCGTGCACGCAGTGCGGCAAGGCTGAGCAGGGTATGGTTGATGGTGCCGAGCTGGCTGCGGGCCACCAGCACCACAGGCAGGGCCAGACGGACCATGAGGTCGATCATCAGGTAATCCCGGGCAATTGGCACGAACACCCCCCCGGCCCCTTCCACCACCAGTGGACCCCGCGCCGCGTCATGGGGGGGCATGGTTATGCTGGCCGGATCGATGCGGGCATGGACGTGACGGGCCGCATCCTCGGGGGAGAGCGAGGCCCCGAACGTCGCGGCGGGCGGATAGATCGGCCCGTCCCCCTGCCCCAACAGATGGCGCAGCGTCGCGCTGTCGGAAGGGGCGTCGTCCGTTCCGCTTTGCAGCGGTTTCCAGTACGCCGCCCCCAGGGCACGCACCAGCGCGGCGGCGCTGACGGTCTTGCCCACATCCGTATCCGTGCCGGTCACGAACAGGCCGGGCCAGAGGGAACGGCGGAACACGCCATAGGCGACATGGTAGGAAATGGCCAGCGGCCCTTCCGTCCGCGCCGCTGTCAGCACCCGGCGCAACTGGCCGCCCGTGGCGGGGGGGTGGTCGGTATGGGTGGCGCCTATGGTGCGTAGCTCGCGCACGAAATCCAGCGGGGAAGCCGGAACATCCACAATCTCCGCCTCCTGCCACAGCCCCGCGCCGCAGGTCGGCCATTCACCCTGAAGGGTGTCGAGCGTGGGATAGGCGGGCATGGGGCACGCCAGCCCCGCACGCGCATAGGCCGCGCGCCATTGCCGGAAGCTGTCCGCGCCAAGTGTCGCGAACGCCATCCGCCCGCCCGGCGCCAGACGTGACGCCAGAAGGCGCAGGGTGCGCGCGCGTTGCCCGAACCATTGCATGGCCAGGCTGGAGCAGATCAGGTCGAACGGGCCGGTCAGGTCCGGCGCTTCGGCATCCATGGGGTGCAGGACAAGCCGGCTGTCATGGGGCATCCGGCGCGCCAGACGTTCCAGCATGCGCGGTGCGATGTCGGTGGCGGTGATATGCGCGTGGGGAAAAAGCCGCCGTAATTCCCGGGTCAGGAAGCCGGTGCCGCAGCCTGTTTCCAGAATGCGCAGCGGGGCGTCTGGCGCGTGGCAGGCGGCTATGCGGCGCGCCAGTTCGGCGGCGGCGATGCGCTGGACGCGGGCGGCCTGCTCATAATCCTGCGCCGCGTCGAAACGGGCGGCGATGTGGTCCTTGCGCGTCATGGTGCGGTGATCCGTTGGCTCATGGTCCTGATAATGCGGGCACAGGTCCCGGGGTGGGTAAGCGGCAGCAGGTGCCCCCCTTCCAGCCAGTGGATCGGTGTCCCGCCCCCTGCCGGGAAACTGGCCCGTGTCAGGGCGGGCGGCGCTATGGCGTCCTGCGTTCCGGCAACGGCCTGTACGGGGCATGCCGCCCCGCTCAGGTCATTCGTGCAATCCATATCCATCAGGGCCCGCAGGCCCGCTTCCAGTCGCGTGCTTTCAATATGGGGGGGGAGTGGTGATTCAATGCCCGCGCGCTGGCGGAAACTGTGCAGCAGCCCTTCAGGCGCGCGCAGCAGGCCCTGCCGCATGCGTTCGATCACGCGCCGGGGGATCCCGTCGGGAAAACCGGGCGCGGCCCCGAACCGGCTGAACCCGTTGAACAGGAGCAGCCCCCGGCATAGCGGGCCGTGATGGCGCAGGAGCCACAGGGCGCCAAGCGAGTGGCCAACCCCGATATAGGGCCGATCAGGCAGGACCATGTCCGCCCGTGCGCTGAAAAAGCCGAAATCGAGCGCCTGCGTGCGCCATGGCCCAAGGGCCGTGCGTGTCGCCTGCCAGAAGGTGTGGTCAAAGGCCCAGCCATGTACGAACGCGATGGGCAGCGCGGCGGGCATGGTCACGGGCACGCCCGCAGGGCGGCGGGAATGGCGGTGGCAAGCTGGTCGATCATGGCATCGGTATGCGCCGCACTCAGCGCAAGGCGGATGCGGCTGGCGTTGGGCGGCACGGTCGGGGGGCGGATGGCGGTGGCGAGGATGCCGTGGTCTTCAAGGCTGGCCGCGAAAGCCAGCGCGCGGGCGGCCTCCCCCATCACGACCGGGACGATCTGCGTGGTCGAGGGATCGGGCGACAGGCCACACGCGCGTACCGTACTGCGGATATGGTCCGCATTACGGGCCAGCCGCGCGCGTTCGGCGTCGAGCGTGGGCAGCAGTTCCACGGCGGCATCCATCGCGCCCAGTACCGCCGGTGGCGGCGCGGTGGTGAACACGAAGCCCGAACAGGCATTGACCAGCCAGTCGCACAGCGCCCGCGATCCGGCGACGAACGCCCCGAAGCCGCCCAGCGCCTTGCTGAACGTGCCCATCACAAGGTCCACCTCATGCCCCGCGCACAGGCCACGGCCCTGCGGTCCCAGCACGCCGGTGGCATGGGCTTCATCCACATAGGTAAATGCGCCATGTGCGCGGGCGATGGCGCAGAGCCTGCCGATGTCGGTGCGGTCGCCGTCCATGCTGAACACGCTTTCGGTCACGATCACCCGCATTCCCGGTTGCGCCGCATGCTGCGCCAGCAGGCTGTCCAGATGGGCAAGGTCGTTATGGCGGAAACGGATCTGGCGCACACCAGCCGCCATGCAGCCATGGTGCAGGCTGGCGTGGTTCAGCCGGTCGGTAAACACAAGGGGGCGCGTACCCTGCTCCGCCGCAAGTTTGAGCAACGCCGCCAGAACCGAGGCATTGGCCTGCCAGCCACTGGCCAGCAGCAGGGCCGCCTCGGTCCCCTTGAACGTGGCCAGCCGTTTTTCCACGGCCATATGCTGCGCGCTGGTGCCGGTGACAAGGCGCGACGCGCCCGCGCCGGTCCCCGCCTCATGCAACCACTGTGCGGCGCGGGCGGCAAGGAGCGGATGGTGGGACAGGCCCAGATAATCATTGGAAGAGAAATTGACCAGTTCCCGGCCATCGCGCACAACCATGGCCGCGCCCACATGGCGCACCGGCCGCAGCACGCGCCGGGTATGAAGCTGCGCCATCTGGTGTAGCGCGGTCTGGAAAATCGGATCGAAACGGGCCATGAAGCGCATTCTCCTGCCGGAGCATGCCGCCCCGGTCAATCCCGCCAACGCAATATGACGGAGACAGCCCATGTGTGGACCCGACTGGCTGGAACAGGGCATGAACCATGTCTGGCTCCCCTACAGCCAGATGCGCACGGCCCTGCCGCCCCTGCCCGCTGAAAGTACGCGCGGGTGCACCATCACGCTGGCCGACGGGTCGGAACTGGTGGATGGCATCGCATCGTGGTGGACGGCCTGCCATGGCTATAACCATCCGCATATCCGCGCGGCGGTGGCAGCCCAACTGGAGCGTATGCCCCATGTCATGTTTGGCGGTCTGGTCAACGAACCCGCGCTGACACTGGCCACGCGGCTGGCCAGCATGCTGCCCGGTGATCTGGAGCGGGTATTTTTTACCGATTCCGGTTCCGTCGCAGTTGAGGTCGCGATGAAAATGGCCATCCAGTACTGGCTCAACCGTGGTCAGGCGGGGCGGACAAGGCTGGTCGCCTTCCGTGGCGGCTACCATGGCGATACGATGGCCTCCATGGCCGTGTGCGACCCGGAGGAAGGGATGCACAGCCTGTATCAGGGCGCGCTGCCGGAACATTTCATTGCGGACCTGCCGGTCGATGATGCCCGCGCGCACGCGCTTGATACCCTGCTGGAGCAGTCGGGCAACAGGATCGCCGCCATTATTGTCGAGCCCCTGGTGCAGGGCGCGGGCGGCATGCTGTTCCATTCGCCCGATGTCCTGCGCAGGCTGCGCGACCTTGCGGACCGGCACGGCGTGCTGCTGATACTGGATGAGATTTTTACCGGCTTTGGCCGCACCGGCACCATGTTCGCCTGTGAGCAGGCCGGGATCGTGCCCGACATCATCACCCTGTCCAAGGCGCTGACCGGGGGAACGATGGCGCTGGCGGCGACGGTTGCCCGCCGGCATGTGTTCGAGGCCTTCCTGTCGGATAACCCGCTGCATGCGCTTATGCATGGGCCGACCTTCATGGCCAACGCGCTGGCCTGCGCCAGCGCCAATGCCTCGCTCGACCTGTTCGCGCGTGAACCCCGCCTGGAACAGGTGGGGCGTATCGCACAGCAGATGCGGGCCGAACTCGAATCCTGCCGCGAACTGCCGAATGTGGTGGATGTGCGCGTCATGGGCGCGATCGGGGTGGTGGAACTGGAGCGCGTGGGGGACATGAACGCCCTTAAAAGCGCGCTGATCGCACAGGGCGTGTGGGTACGACCATTTCGCAATGTTGTGTACCTGACCCCGGCCTTTACCATAACGCCATCCGAATTGACGCGCTTGACCACGGCCATTCACACGGTTCTGTCGCAATCCGCGCCCGATCCGGTGCATCGGCGCTAGGCCATTAGGGACGGAACTGGTATAGAAAAAGTATGACTTTCTTTCAGCATCGATCCTGGCGCATGACCAATCATGACAGCAAGCGACAGATCGTGCTGAAAATCCTGTCGGATGGAAAGGCGCGATCGGTTCGGGAAATCGGTGATCTCTTTCCCGAACTGGGCACCTACCATGCCCGGCTGGCCCTGCAGGCGCTGCGTAATCAGGGACTGGTTACGGTAGAGGACGCGCCTGATGCCCGCGATGGCCGTGCCCGTAAGGTCTGGCGGCTGGTGGACGATCCCACCTAAAGGCCCGTCCGGCTGGCGGAACATGCCGCAATCAGGCAGTTCAGGCCCATCCGCGCGTGACCAGTTCTTCCCCGCCCCGGTAACAGGGCGGGGTCGGCCCCGTTTCAGGACGGGGAGGATTCCAGTTCTTCTTTCTTCTCGACCGGGGGCTTGGTCCGGCGGCGCGGCATGCGGGGCGGGCGCGGCGCGGGGGCTGCGGCAGCGGGTTCTGGCGGCGCTTCGGCCACGCTGGGCTGGGGCGCGGTCTCTTCGGGTTCGACGGCGGGCTGCTGCTGCGCGATGGCAGGCTGTTCCGTCGCGTCATCCGGCGTGGTGTCGAAGGGCTGGCGGTTATCGGCGGGGCGCGGCTGCTGCTGGCGGGGGGCCATGCGCTCCTGGCGTTCCTGCTGGCTCTGCTGTGCCGCCTGGGTCATGGCGTTCAGTATGCGGAAGTAATGTTCGGCATGCTGGAAGTAGGCTTCCGCCATGACGCGATCGCCGGTGCTGCTGGCGTCGCGGCCAAGCTGGAGATATTTTTCAAACAGTTGCTGCGCTGTGCCGCGTACACGCAGGTCAGGCCCATTACTGTCAAAGACATGGTTGCGGTTCAACGGGATCTGGCCATTATTATGGCGTACGCTTCCGCCATTGCTGCCGCCCGAACGATGGTGACGGCCTCGCATGCGTTTCATGTTCATAAGCTGTCGCAGCACTTTCCTGTTGCCGGTCGCTGGCGCTGCCCTGGACCGTGGGGCGGTCTGCCCGTCCCGTCTGTTGCCTGTTGGTGGCCCGGCGCAACACCGGACACGGATCCCTGAACCACGGCGGAACCATCATGGTTCATTTTGCCAGTTTTTCTATTTTGCAATCGGGATCGATCGCGCGGGAGTGGAACGGCCATTAATCCGCCTTCCGTCTGCCCTGCACTTCCCCAATATAGCCCGCACCGTTCTTTCTGCCAAATTATTTTTTCACGACCAGCGCGCGCCCTATTCCCCCCAGATCGGGGCGTATTTCCGCCACTTCCAGCCCGGCCGCGCGCATGAGCCCCGATACACTGTCCCCCTGCCCTATCCCCAGTTCCAGCACCGCGATTCCACCCGGCGCCAGGAGATCGGGCAATACGTCAGCCAGCGCGCGATAGGCGACCAGCCCGTCCTGCCCCCCATCCAGCGCCCGGGCGGGTTCGTGGTTCACCACATCGGGCATGAGCCCGGCCAGGTCGCCATGCGGGATGTAGGGCGGGTTGCTCAGTACAAGATCGAACGGCTCCGTGAGCGCATCGGCCCAGTTGCAGCATAATGTGGCGCAGCGCGCGCCCAGTCCGTTACGAATGGCGTTACGCGCGGCCAGGCCCGCGGCCTGTGGCGCAAGGTCGGTCCCGATTGCCCAGGCCCGTGGATATTCCGCCAGCACCGCCAGCATGAGGCAGCCCGTGCCGGTGCCGATGTCCAGCACGCGCAGTGGGGCGTCGTGATCGGGCAGATGGTCCAGCACGGCTTCGATCAGGGTTTCGGTATCGGCGCGCGGGATCAGGGTGTGGGGAGAGACTTCCAGGTCGAGCGACCAGAAACCGGCCCGTCCGGTAATATAGGCCATCGGTTCATGGCGCAGGCGGCGCGCGAGCGCATGGGTAAAGGCATCAATCGCCGGGGCGGGCAGCGTGTCGATGCGCAGCAGGCCGGCCAGGTCGGTCCCGGCGGCGTGCGCGGCCAGCAGGCGGGCCTCGCGCTGTGGGGCATCGATCCCGGCCTCACGCAGGCGGGATGTGGCGGCAAGCAGGATCTGGCGCAAATTTGTGGGTGCGGGTGTCATGACATCTTTCATCGGGGCCGCTTTCCCTTCATATCTTGGAATCATGCAAACGTCTGCCCTCTCATCCCGCCTTGCGCGGACCCTGTGCGCCGCGCTGCTGTGCGTGGGAAGCGCCACCCCTGCCCTTGCCGGCTCTTTCGAGGTGGAAGACGGATGCAGCCCCGATGAGGTTTCGGAAGTATCGCGGCTGTACGTGGATGAGCAGCTTGTCGCGACGTTCCGCCTCGATCAGGATCACGCCAGCCAGACCACCCGTATCGAGACCGCGATGGGGCGGACAACCCACAGCTACGCCCTGTGCGGGGAAATCACCATCCGCCGCCCCGGTGGAAAGGTTGAAATCCATCAGGTCAGTGGCGAGGGCGTGCTGCATGAGCCCGACGGGCATCATCTGGTCGCCCTGGGCGCGCGGAACTTCACCCAGTTCTACCTTGCCGATCCCGATGACCCGGAGGTGGCGGAACGTCACCCCGGCCCCAGCACGCTCTGCGCGCCGCCCACGTCGTAATGAATAAGGGCGGCGTGCTGGCTAGATGTCATCCGCGGCCAGCAGGGCGGCCTGTTCTTCCTGTGTCAGCGCATCGACAAATTCGTCCAGCTCACCCGCCATCACCCGGTCGATCTTGTACAGCGTCAGGCCGATGCGGTGGTCCGTGACCCGGCCCTGCGGGAAGTTATAGGTACGGATGCGCTCGGAGCGGTCGCCGGTGCCGACCTGCGCGCGGCGGTCGGCGGCACGGCTTTCATGGGCTGCGGCGCGGTTGCGTTCATACAGCCGCGCACGCAGGATCTTCATGGCCTTGGCGCGGTTCTTGTGCTGGCTTTTTTCTTCCTGCATCGCCACCACGATGTTGGTGGGCAGATGGGTGATGCGCACGGCGCTTTCGGTCTTGTTGACATGCTGCCCCCCCGCGCCGGATGCGCGGTAGACATCGATGCGCAGGTCGGTCTCGTTCACTTGTACATCCACTTCCTCCGCTTCGGGCAGGACGGCCACGGTTACGGTGGAGGTATGGATGCGCCCCTGGCTTTCGGTCGCGGGCACGCGCTGGACCCGATGCACGCCGGATTCGTATTTCAGCCGCGCGAACACGCCGCGCCCGGTAATGCTGGCGATCCCTTCGCGCAGGCCACCCAGTTCCGACTGGTCATATTCCAGTATCTCGAAACGCCAGCCGCGCTGGTCGGCATAGCGTTGATAGGCGCCGAACAGTTCGGCCGCGAACAGGCCCGCTTCGTCGCCACCGGCGGCGGGGCGGATTTCAAGTATGGCGCTGCGTTCATCCGCTTCGTCACGCGGCAGCATGGCAAGGCGGATGTCATGGCGCAGGGTGGGAATCCGGGTGCGCAGCGTGTCCAGCTCGGCCTGCGCCAGTTCACGCATTTCGGGGTCATGGAGCATCTGGCTGGCGTCATGTTCCGCCTGTTCGGCCATGCGCAGCGCGCCCACGCGGGCCACGATCGGTTCCAGTTCCGCGTATTCGCGTGATGCCTGGCTGAATTCCGCCCCCGACAGCCCATCCGCCAGAAGGGCCTGAAGCTCCTCGCAACGCGCGACGATGCGGTCAAGGCGGTCGTCAAACTGTGTCACGTTCAGCCTCTTTCGGGCGTTCCGGCCAGAAGGAAGGCCGCGATGCCTTCCATTGGCACCTCGGTCTGTTGCCCGCTATCCAGATCCTTGGCCTGCACCACGCCACGCGCGATCTCGTCACTGCCGATCACGATGGCATGGGTGGCGTTCATGCGGTTGGCGCGCTCCATCCGGCGCTTCATGTTGCCGCGATAGGCCGTCTCCGCCCGGATGCCCGCGCCGCGCAGCGCCTGCAGCACGGTAATGGTGGCGGCCTGCGCCTCGTCGCCCATGGGCACGAGTGCGACGGGGCGCGGTTCGGGCGGGGCGGCGTCCAGCAGCATGGACAGCCGCTCGATCCCCCCGGCCCAGCCGATCGCGGGGGTTTTGGGCCCGCCCATTTCAGCCACCAGACCGTCATACCGGCCACCGGCCAGCACCGTGCCCTGCGCGCCAAGGCGGCTGGTCACGAATTCGAAGGCGGTGTGCCCGTAATAATCCAGCCCGCGCACGATGCGCGGATTTTCCCTGAACCGCACCCCCATGAGGTCGAGCGTGCGGCGCAGCCCGTCCCAGAACTGCAGGGCTTCGGGCGTCAGGTACTGCGCGATCATGGGGGCGTTGGCCACCAGCGCGCGGTCCTTTTCATCCTTGCTGTCAAGGATGCGCAGGGGGTTGCGCTCCAGCCGGGCCTGACTATCGGCTGAAAGGTCGGCCCGGTGCGCGCTGAAATAGGCAACGAGCGCGCTGCGCCAGGCGTCGCGGCTGGCAGCGTCCCCCAGCGTGTTGAGTTCAAGCACGGTCTCGCCCTCGATCCCCAGCGCGCGCAGCACGTCACGGCCCATGGTGATGACTTCGGCATCGGCCAGCGGCTCGGCGGCCCCCAGCAGTTCCGCGCCGATCTGGTGGAACTGGCGGTAGCGCCCCTTCTGCGGGCGTTCGTAGCGGAACATGGGGCCGGCGTAGAAAACCTTCTGCGGCAGCGACTGCGTTAGCCCGTTGGTTACCAGCGCCCGGCAGATGGCCGCCGTACCCTCGGGGCGCAGGGTCAGGGATTCGCCGCCCCGGTCCTCGAAGGTGTACATTTCCTTGGAGACGACATCGGACGTATCGCCCAGTGAGCGTGAAAAGACCCGCGTATCCTCAAAAACAGGGGTCGACCATTCATCAAACCCGTACAGGCTGACAATGCGGCGCGCCGTCTCCACAACATGGGCAAAGCGCCGGCGATCCTCACCGATCAGGTCATGGGTGCCACGAACGGGCTGTATGCTGCTCACTACGCGAAATTCCTGCACTGGATCCGGCCCGCCCGCACCGGCGGGCCGGTAGATGGCGCGCATTCTGCCGCGCGCCGCGTGTTTCAGTCCGCGGGGGACATGGTGGCCTCGCGGGCCATTTCCTGGGCCGGGGTGCTGGTGGCGTCCTCGGCCTGAAGCGCGGCGGCCTTCTTTTCAACCAGATCGACGATATGCTCGATCATGTCGCCCGCCGGCATGGTGTGGTCCTGCTTGCCCGCGGCATAGACCATGTGGCGGCCGGATCCGCCGCCGGTCACGCCGATATCGGTCATGAGCGCCTCACCCGGGCCGTTCACCACGCATCCGATGATGGAAAGCGTCAGCGGCGTCTTGATATGGGCCAGCCGGTCTTCCAGCGTCTGCACGGTCTGGATCACGTTGAAGCCCTGACGCGCGCAGGACGGGCAGGAAATGATCTTCACGCCACGGTGGCGCAGCCCCAGTGACTTGAGGATGTCCCAGCCGACCAGCACTTCTTCCTCCGGCTCGGCCGAAAGCGAGACGCGCATGGTGTCGCCCACGCCCGCCCACAGGAGGTTGCCAAGCCCGATGGAGGACTTGACCGTGCCCGCGCGCTTGCTGCCCGCCTCGGTAATGCCGATATGCAGCGGGTGGTCGCATACATCCGCCAGTTGCTGGTAGGCCGCGACCGCAAGGAACACGTCCGACGCCTTTACGCTGATCTTGAATTCATGAAAGTCATGGTCTTCAAGGATCTTGGCATGCTCCAGCGCGCTTTCCACCAGCGCGTCGGGGTTGGGTTCACCGTATTTTTCCAGCAGGTGCTTTTCCAGCGAACCGGCGTTCACGCCGATGCGGATGGAGCAGTTATGGTCCTTCGCGGCGTTGACGACCTCACGCACGCGTTCGGCGCTGCCGATGTTGCCGGGATTGATGCGCAGGCACGCGGCCCCGGCCTTCGCGGCCTCGATGGCGCGTTTGTAGTGGAAGTGGATGTCGGCCACGATGGGCACGTTCACTTCCCGCACGATTTCGGCCAGCGCCGCGGTGCTTTCCTCATCGGGGCAGGACACGCGCACGATATCCACGCCCGCCATCTCGGCGCGGCGGATCTGGTCGATCGTGGCCTGGGCGTCTGTCGTCAGCGTGTTGGTCATGGTCTGGACCGAAACCGGGGCGTCCCCCCCGACCGGCACATTGCCGACATGGATCTGCCGCGACTTGCGGCGTTCGATGTGCTGATAAGGACGATAGCTGCTCATTCTGTGCCCTCCAGATAAGGCGGCGGTTTCGGCTCCGGCCCGCTTTGGCGGGGCGCGGCGTGATCCGGGGTCTGTTCCATGCCGTTTTTGGCATGCGCCCCGGAGTGGACCATGCCAGAGAAGACCATTCTACTCCGGATCAACATGCGACGGGAGGGGCGATGGCGGATTATTGCCATTTCCCGTTACGGGTGCAGGTGGCGTGACCGGCGCGGCCTGCGCGCGCAGCACGGAGCCATCGGCCACCGCCTGCGGGCTTAACGCGATGTTGCGCCTGACCTCCCCATTGCGGCCCAGCGGTTGTGTTGTAACCCCTGCGGCGGAAAGAGTCAGCCCACCGGCATTACCCACCGTAAGTTCCAGCCCGGCCAGTCCCGGCGGGGTCTGCCATGTCTCACCTGGCTGGAGGACATGGTCATACAGCACCGGGCCACCGGGCTTGCGCACCTGCACCCATGTCGTGGCGCTTGCGGTCAGCGTCACGCTGTCCGTGGGTGCGGCCTCAGGGGGGGCAGCGGCGGGAACGTGGTCTTCCCCCATCTTTTCCAGCGGG
Source organism: Komagataeibacter sp. FNDCR2 (assembly GCF_021295395.1). Classification (NCBI taxonomy): domain Bacteria; kingdom Pseudomonadati; phylum Pseudomonadota; class Alphaproteobacteria; order Acetobacterales; family Acetobacteraceae; genus Komagataeibacter; species Komagataeibacter sp. FNDCR2. The sequence continues at coordinate 681,072 of NZ_JAIWOU010000001.1, read as the reverse complement.
GGCAAGGGCGGGGGTGAAAGCGGCGCGGGCGCGGGTGTCGGGGGTGGTGCGGCGGGCGCGCCGGTCAGCGCCTCACGCTCCTGCGGCGGCAGGGGCTGCGGCGGCGGGACCGGCTGTTCATCGGCGGGGGGCAGGACGGAGGCCACCTGCGGTGACGCCGTCGTGGCCGATGAAAGCCCCGGCAGCGTCAGGCGGGCCGGAGCGTCGTGGTCCATGCCGGGCGACCCGGTCAGCCGGTAGCAGCCCACATAGGCGCCTACCAGAACGACAATTCCGCATAACAGCAGCACGCCCGTCGGCAACCCGCGATCGGGCAGCGGCACGGGAAAGGAAAGTTCGGCGCGCCTGGTGAACGCCCCCCGGCTTTCAACCTTGAAACGTTCGACAAGGGGCTCCGGATTCAGGCCCAGGGCCTTGGCGTAGGTGCGCAGGAAGCCCACGGCATACGCACTGCCGGGCATCTCGCTGGGGCGGTCGCCTTCCAGTGCTTCCAGATAGGACAGGCGGATGCGCAGCCACGCCGCGACATCGGGCAGTTTCCAGCCCATTTCCTCCCGCTTCGCGCGCAGTTCGTCACCGACCGATGGGGCCGGTGCCTTGCCGGGTTCGGGGGCGGCCGCTGTCGCGGGGTTGGGGCGGAACATGCGCTTGCCGTCGCTCATCCGTAGCGTGCCCTCTCCTCCTGCCGGATCAGGGCGTCAATGGCCTGATCGACCAGTTCCTTTATGATTTCGCCAACCGGCTGCTCGGCCGTGATCATGCCGACCGACTGCCCCGCCATGACGGAACCGTTCTCCACATCGCCATCGATCACGGCGCGGCGCAGGGAACCGGCCCAGAAATGCTCGATGTCGAGCTGGGCCGCTTCCCTGGTCAGTTCACCGGCCTGAAAGCGGCGCAGTGTCTCGGCCTGATGGCGCAGGAAGTCGCGCGTGCCCGCGTTGTTGAGCCCGCGCACGGGAATGACGGGAAAACGATCGTCAAGCTGGACGGACGTTACGGCGTCGCGCGCGTTGGCGCGGATAAACGCCTTCTTGAAGCGTTCATGCGCGATACTCTCGCGCGAGGCGGCGAAGCGCGTGCCCAACTGCGCGCCGGACGCGCCGAGTTCGAGATAGGACACGATCGCATCCCCCCGCCCCAGCCCGCCCGCGACGAAGACCGGCACATCATGGATATGCGGCAGGATTTCCTGCGCCAGCACGGTCAGGGAAACCGGGCCGACATGCCCGCCCGCTTCCGATCCCTCGATCACCAGCGCATCAACACCCAGGCGGACCAGCCGCTTGGCCAGCACCAGCGCGGGGGCGAACGCGATGACTTTCGCCCCGCCTTCCCTGAGGGCGCGGATCACCGGGCCGGGAGGAATGCCGCCCGCCAGCACCACATGGGTAATGCCCGCATCGAGGCAGACGCGCACGAGGTCATCAAGACGGGGGTGCATGGTGATCAGGTTGACGCCGAAGGGGCGCGAGGTCAGGGCCTGGGTGGCGGCGATTTCCTCGGCCAGGCGGTCCGGCTCCATCGCGCCGCAGGCCAGCACGCCAAAGCCGCCGGCGTTGGAAATGGCCGAGACGAGATGGCGCTCGCTGACCCATGACATCGCCCCGGCCAGAAGCGCGTATTCACTGCCAAGGAAGCGCGTGCCCCGACCCCACAGATGGTCGAGCCGGGCGCGGGCCTCGGCCCGGCGGGCGGGGTCGGCCATGGCCGCCGTGATGTCGGATGTGCCGGGAGATGTCATGTCAGGTCCGCTCACGCCGCATCGAGGCCATAGGCGGTATGCAGGGCGCGCACCGCGAGTTCGGTATATTCGGCGGCGATCAGCACCGAAACCTTGATCTCGCTGGTGGAGATGACCTGCACGTTGATGTTGCGCTCGGCCAGCGTGCGGAACATCGTGCTGGCGACACCCGCGTGCGAGCGCATGCCCACGCCGACCACGCTTATCTTCACCACATCGTTATCAGTCAGCAGTTCGCCATACTGGATGGTGGCGCGGTGCGCGTCCAGCGCCGCGATGGCGCGCGCGAGGTCGTTCTTGCTGACCGTGAAGGTCATGTTGGTCATGCCGTCATCGCCCGTGCTCTGGACGATCATGTCCACATTCACGTTCGCGTCCGACAGCGGGCCGAACACCGCCGCGGCAATGCCGGGGCGGTCGGGAACCCGGCGGACGGAAAGCTTCGCCTCGTCCCGGGAGTAGGCAATTCCGGCGACCTGTTCCTGTTCCACGATTTCGTCCTCATCCACGACTAATGAACCGGGCAGATGCCCTTCGGATGGTGCCGGACCATCATTGAAACTGGACAGCACCTGCACGCGCACGCGCTCCTTCATGGCCAGTTCCACACTACGGGTCTGGAGCACCTTGGCCCCTACGGATGCGAGTTCGAGCATCTCCTCGTAGGTAATCCTGTGCAGCTTGCGTGCCTTGGTAACAATACGGGGGTCGGTTGTATAGATTCCGTCCACGTCCGTGTAGATATCACAGCGATCTGCCTTCAGCGCCGCCGCCAGCGCCACGGCCGAGGTATCGGACCCCCCACGGCCCAGTGTCGTGATCCGCCCGTCCGGGCCAATGCCCTGGAAACCGGCGCATACCGGCACTTCCCCCGCCTGCATGCTGGCGATCAGCGCCGTGCCGTCGATGGATTCGATGCGGGCCTTGCCGTGCGCGTCATCCGTGCGCAGCGGGATCTGCCAGCCCAGCCAGGACCGGGCGCTGACGCCCAGGTTCTGCAGCGCGATCGCCAGCAGGCCGCTGGTCACCTGCTCGCCCGTGGCGACAACGGTGTCGTATTCGCGTTCATCATGCCGGGGGGAAAGATCGCGGCAGTAGCCGACAAGGCGGTTCGTCACGCCGGACATGGCGGAGACGACCACGGCCACCTCGCACCCGGCCTCGACCTGTTTCCGGACTTTTTCCGCCACGGCCCGAATCCGGTCAAGATCGGCGACGGAAGTGCCGCCGAATTTCATCACGATCCGCGGTACGGTAGGGGACATCGGGATAACGGCTCCATCATGCTCGGGCTTCAGCTTGCCCCATGATCGACCGACAGGCCGATCCGGGGCATTGCGGTTATGCGCAAGCCGCGTCACATACATCCCCCCAGCTTCCGCGTCCAGCGGGAGAAAGCCAAATGAAAGGCGGTGCACTCATGCAGCATCACGATTCGCCCGTTGTGTCGGCAGATTCGGTCGCCCCGGACGAGATCGCCCATTTCAGCGATCTGGCCGCCCGGTGGTGGGATCCGGCCGGGCCGATGCGCCCCCTGCATGCCATGAATGACCTGCGCACGGGCTGGAGCCTGCGCCACCTGCCCGCCCCCCACGGCCCCGATGGCGCGCGCCGCACGCTGCTCGATATCGGCTGTGGCGCGGGACTGGCGAGTGAGGCGTTCGCCCGGGCGGGATTCGACGTGACCGGGCTGGATGCGTCCCAGGCGGCGATTACGGCGGGCAGGCTGCACCTGCGCCAGCACCCCCTGCCCGCATCCGCCGGGCCGCTGGCCTACCGCTGTGGCAGCGCGGAGGAACTGGTGGCCGAAAATGCGCGCTTTGACGCGATTTCCGCGCTGGAGGTGATCGAGCACGTCACCGACCCGGCGGCCTTCCTGCACATGCTGGGGGGCATGCTGCGCCCCGGTGGGGTAATGGTGGTCTCGACCATGAACCGCACGTGGCGTTCCATGGCCATGGCCAAGATCGGGGCGGAATACGTGCTGCGCCTGCTGCCTGTCGGCACGCATGACTGGCGCAAGTTCATAACGCCCGCCGAACTGGGGCAGTACGCGGCCCGGTCCGGCCTGCGCATTACCGATGTGGCGGGAATGGTGCCCGGCCTTGGCGGCTGGCGGGAGAGCCGTGACATGGCGGTGAACTACATCGCGGCGTTGGTGCGCGACTGACGGGGGGGCGCCCTCCCAACCGCTGACTGCCCGTTCCCGCGCGCCCCTAAAGGCAGGCGCGGGAACGGGGCGGCGTCAGATCGTGTTCATGAACGCGAACGTGGTCGGGCTGCCCACGGGGGTGAAATTCCATGTGAAGTCCAGCACGCCGGTCTGGGCGTTGACGCGGAAGGACGTGACCGAATCGCTGCGCTGGTTGGCGCAGAACAGGAAATTGCCGCTGGGGTCGAACATCATGGAGCGCCCGTAATCGGCATGCATCCAGATCTCGTCCACCAGGTTGAGCGTGCCGTCGTCATTCACATGGAAACTGGCCAGCGAATCACCCAGCCGGTTCGAGACATACAGGTATTTCCCGTTGGGTGAGAGCAGGATGCCCGCCGCCAGCGTGCTGCCACGGAAATGTGGCGTCACGGTGCTGACGGTCTGCTGGGGCACGATCTCGCCCGTCTGCGGGTTGAAGGTGGCGGCGACGACCTTCGAATCCTGTTCCCCCAGGATATAGATCACCGTGCCTTTTTCATTGAAGGCGAAATGACGCGGCGCCGAGCCGGGCGTCATGTTGATGAAGGGGATCTTGGCCGGTATGAGGCGGCCGGTATGAATGTCCAGCGTCCAGACATATACCCGGTCCAGCCCGGCGTCACAGGCCAGGACGAAGCGGCCCGACGGGTCGGAATTGACCATGTGGACGTGCGAGGACGAGTGGTCGCTTATGGCGAAATTGCCCGGCGGGTTGTCGCTGGCGCGGTCAGGCATGCGCGGGCCGGTGTTGTGCACCACATCGGTCGGGTCGCCCAGGCTGCCATCGGCATGGATGGGCAGCACGCCCACCGTACCACCCATGTAATTGGCCACCAGCACGTATTTGCCCGAAGCATGGACACTCAGATGCGCCGGGATCGCCCCGCCCGAGCGTACGACGTTGAGCTTGGTCAGCTCCCCGCTGGAACGGTTGACGGAAAACGCCGTGACGCACCCTTCCCCGTTCGCGTTGAAATCATTGATTTCACTGAGTGCGTAGAGATGCCTGAAATCCGCCGACATGACCAGAAAGGACGGGCTGGCTATGTCCACATAGGTCATGAGCGGCGAAAGGCTGCTGGTGTCGGGGTTCATTTCGAATACCGAAATGCCCTGCCCGTTGCCCGCGCCGCCGGGCGGTCCATGCTGGGTATAGCCCCCGATATAGCAGATGATCCGGGGTTTGGCCGGAGCCTCGGCCATGGCGCGCCGGGACAGGACAGGCAGGCCGGTGGCGGCCAGCGCCGTGGTGAACGTGCGGCGCGAAATATTGCAGCTCATGGAAAAAAGGCGATCCCAGTCAGTTAAAGCCAGTCGGATTGAAATGCTTGGCGGGCCGTCAGGGCAGCTTGCACGCGGGGCCAATCGTGCCGGTATAGCGGGTCCAGGTTTCGGTTTCACCAAATAAAGGCACGCCCACGAAACCACGCAGCTTCAGGTCGCCACCCTGGGAAACCCATAGCTTGGCATGGTAGACATGGCCGGTATCGGGGTCGGTCACGCGACCGTTCCAGTGTCCGGGCGAATCGGAATCGGGCGTAAACCCGTTCAACATGGGCAGGTTGCATTCCGGCTCGCCCCGCTTGTCGCGCGGCATTTCGGTCGTATAGCGCAGGCCCGCCAGCTTCCCGCACAGTTCCTGCCCGCAACGGGTGATCTCGAACACGCCGTCACGATCCTTGGTCATCCACCGCCCGATCACGTCGGGCTGCGTGCTGGCGTTCTGGCTCTGGGCATGGGCATGCGGCATGCCAGCGCCCACGGCCACCGCCACGGCGCACAACATGGCCGCCACATGTGTCGCCACCCGTGCCGGCCTGCGTGGCGTAGGGCGACCTGCGCGCCCCGGTGTCCCGTTGTTCCTCTTGCTGTCCTGCATCTCAAATCGCTCCCCGACATGGCGCGTGGTCCGGCGGCTGTCCGCGCCGTGTACGCCTGCGTGTTCCCTCTAGCTGTCGGCCCGGCGGACCCACGGTATGGAATGGACTTCCACCCCTTCCTCATCCAGTTCGGAATACTCCTGTTCCGTCATGCTGCCATAAATGGCGCGGGCTTCACTTTCCCCCCGATGCATGCTCAGGGCTTCAGTGGCGAAGCGGTCGCCCACATCATCGCAATGTTTTTCCACCGTCTCACGCATTTTCTGTAACAGAGCGATCATGGCGTCGGGCACTCCCCCGGGCGCATGGCCGGGTGGCGTGGCGGGCGGTGGGGGCGGCGTTTCCCGTGCGGGCGCGGGTGCGGCGCTGGTATGGACCGCCGGCGCCATGAGCGCGCGCGTGATATCCCCACCGCCGCATTGCGGGCAGGTCAGCAGGTTGTTTTCGGCCTGGCGTTCGAACGCCCCGCTGCCGGGGAACCACCCTTCGAATTCGTGCCCTGCGCCACAGCGTAGCTGATACCGGATCATGCCCTCTCCGCGTGTTGCCCTGTCAGTTCTTGCCCAGCAGGGCGTCGAGCCTGCCCGTGCGTTCAAGCGCCATCAGGTCGTCGCAGCCACCGATGGGGGTGCCGTCGATGAAAATCTGCGGCACGGTGGTGCGGCCACCGGAGCGGCGGATCGAGTCCGCGCGTTCGGGGCTGCCATGCGGGGCATTGATCTCATTGAACGGCACGTCCTTTTGCATCAGCAGGCGCACGGCGCGGATGCAGTAAGGACAGCCGGGCTGGGTGTAGATGTCGATCGCAGGCATTGAACCTTCACTTGGCTGGTGGTCTATCCGTTCCAACTTGCGTGCAACGGAGCATTGCGTCCAGCTTATCCTATTGTTGTTCCTGCTGGCCACAGGCACGCGCCACCGCAATGACATCGACCCGCGCCGCCCCCGCCGCCAGCAGGCTGTGGGTACAGGCCGCCAGCGTGGCCCCGGTGGTCATGACATCATCCACCACGATCACATGCCGCCCCGCAACCGCCCGCGCCCTGCCGGCCCGTACGCCGATCGCGCCGCGCATCAGGGCCTGCCGCCGTTCCCGTCCCGCCCCTTCCAGCGGCGGCGTGGCGCGCGGACGCTCCAGGGCGTCGATCAGCACCCCGGCCCCGGTCATCCGGCCCAGCGCGCGCGCCAGCAGGGCCGCCTGGTTGTAGCGGCGGGTAAACAGCCGCCGCCGGTGCAGCGGCACGGGTACGAGCAGACGGTCGGTGTCGATCATATCCGCCGCCGCGATCGCCAGATAACGTGCCAGAAGCTGTACGTTTTCCGTGCGGTCGGCATATTTCAGCGGCAGGATCAGGCGGCGTGGCATTTCGTCATAAACCATGGCCGCCCTGCCCTCCCGCCATGGCGGCGGGTTTTCGGCGCAGGGTGCGCAGGTCATGGTGGCGCCGCCTGCCGCATGCGATGTAAAGGGTCGTGCACAGCGACGGCAGCATGGCGCAGTGATGAACTGCAACTGGCTTACGCATGACGCGCAGAGGTGGCCCGGTTGTGTCACCGCCGCGCCACAACCAAGGCAGTGAGGCGGAAACAGCGCATCGAGTATCCGCGCCCCCACGCGCCGCCACCATGGGGGTAAGGTGCGCTGGCTCATGTGTTCACACGATCGTGGGGTTGGCATGGCTGCCGCGCGCGGGCACACCACGGGGTATGAGCATGGAAGTGCCGCAGATATTCGACCGGCGGATCGTTCGCCTGCACCGCGACCGGGCCGCGCCGGACCTCGATCAGGTCCAGCCCGTGCTGGAGGAAGCCGCCAGCCGCCTGCTTGAGCGGCTGGATGACGTGACGCGGGTTTTTGGCACCGCGCTGGATATTGGCGGGCGTGGCGTGGTCGCGCCCCTGCTGCGCGCGCGCGGCATCGACACGGTGGCGGGTGACCTGTCGCCGCGCATCTGCGCACGCGACAGCGGACCGGCCGTATGCATGGACGGGGAATGGCTGCCCTTCGCACCCCATAGTTTCGATCTTGTGGTGGCCTGCCTGTCGCTGCACTGGGTCAATGACCTGCCGGGACTGCTGGCGCAGGTGCGGCGCGTCCTGGTGCCCGATGGGCTGTTTCTGGCCTGCATGCCGGTGCTGCCGACGCTGGCGGGCCTGCGGCAGGCGTTGATGGAGGCCGAGATGGCCCTGCATGGCGGGGTTTCGCCACGCGTCTCGCCCTTTCCGGGGTTGCGGGACTGTGCATCCCTGCTGCAACGCGCGGGATTCGCGCTGCCGGTGGCGGATGGGGATGTGATCCATCTGTCCTATCGGACCCCCATGGGCCTGCTGGCCGACCTGCGCCATGCGGGTGAGACGAACGCGCTGTGCCAGCGCACGCGCGCCATGACCCCCCCCGCCCTGATAGCCGATGCCATGAGCCGCCTGCCGCGCGATGGGGATGACGCCATTGCGCAGGACCTGCATATCGCCGTCATGACGGGCTGGTCCCCCGCCCCCACACAGCCGCAACCCCTGCGGCCGGGACAGTTCGATGTGAGCCTGGAAGATGTGCTGCGCGGCCCGCAGCCGACCTAGCCACCCGTGACATTCATATGGCGGGTTACCCGGGCCGGGTCATTCGCGTCGCGCCCGATCAGGAAATCGTGACCCCGCGGCTTGCGCAGGATGGCGGCGCGGACGTGGTCCATCATGGCGCTGTCATCCGCGCCCGCACGCAGGGGTTCGCGCAGGTCGGTCGCGCCCTCATGGCCAAGGCAGGTGTAAAGCCGGCCCGTGCAGGACAGGCGCACGCGGTTGCAGCTTTCACAGAAATTATGGGTCATGGGGGTGATGAAGCCGATCCGGCGTCCGGTCTCGGCAACGCGGGCATAGCGCGCGGGGCCGCCGGTGCGGAAATCGACCGGCTCCAGCGTCCAGCGCTGGGACAACTGGCGGCGCACATCCATTAACGGCAGGTAACGGTCCGTCCTGTCCTCGCCCGTTTCACCCATGGGCATGGTCTCGATCAGGCACAGATCCGCGCCGATCTCGCCACACCAGGCGATCATGGTGTTGAATTCATCATCGTTCAGCCCGGCCATGGCCACCGTATTGATGCGTATGGCCAGGCCCGCCTCCCGCGCGGCCCGGATCCCCTCGAGCGTACGGGTCAGGTTCCCCCGCCGCGTAATGCGGGCGAAGCGGGCGGGATCGAGCGAATCAAGGCTGACATTGATGCGGCGGACCCCGCATGCGTACAGTTCGGCCGCGAATTCGGCCAGCCTGCTGCCATTGGTGGTCAGGGTGAGTTCATCCAGCCCCGCCTGGCCTTCGGGCCGGTTGAGCCAGCCGCCCATGGCGCGGAAAAAGGTCATGACATCGCGCCGGACCAGCGGCTCGCCCCCCGTCACCCGCAGGCGGCGCACGCCATGGCGGATAAACGTGGCGCACAGCCGTTCAAGCTCGTCAAAGGACAGGATTTCCGCCTTGGGCAGGAAGGTCATCTCCTCCGCCATGCAGTAGAGGCAGCGCATGTCGCACCGGTCGGTGACCGATACGCGCAGGTAGGTCAGCAGGCGGCCATAGGAATCGGGAAGCGGGGAAATCTGCATGCCGGCCCCCTATGACAGCACGGTCAGTTGCACGACCGTCGCGTCAATCAGCATCTTGCCCGCATGGGTAAAGGTGACCGTGACCCGTTCGCCTATGGCGGACTGGACCTGTCCCTCCCCCCATTCCGGATGGTCGGGGTGGCGGACAAATTGCCCCGGCACGAGAAAGGAACGAAAGGGAAGAGTCGCCATTAATGCTGCAATGGTCCTGCAATGTGGTCCTGTCTGGCATATCGGACCGGAGAAGGGTTTATTAAACCCCCCTGTGAGCTATTCAACAAAAAAATGGATGGAGCGCGGCCCCAGATTGGAAAATATGGCATGCGGTGCCTTTTACGGGGCTGCCCCCATGGCCGCGAAATCCGGGGCGCGCACGCCGGATTGTTCCAGTTGGGCACAGAGTTCCACCTTCAGCCGTTCCAGCCCGGCATGGGTTTTCCCTTCCACCCGCGCCACAAGAACCGCCTGCGTGTTGGAGGCGCGCAGCAGCCACCATCCATCCGGTGTGGCGACACGCACCCCGTCGATGCGTGAAACCGTCGCCCCGCTTTTTTCCAGCCGGGCCGCGACTTCGGCAATCACGTCAAACTTGCGGGTGTCGGCGCATTCGAAACGCAGTTCCGGGGTGGAAAGGGTTTCGGGCAGCGCAAGGCGGACATCGGACAGGGGACCATCAAGGCGCGAGACGATTTCCAGCAGCCGGAGCGCGGCGTAAAGCGCGTCGTCAAAGCCGTACCATTTATCGGCGAAGAAAACATGCCCCGTCATCTCGCCAGCCAGTAGTGCGCCGGTTTCCGCCATTTTTGTCTTGATCAGCGAATGGCCCGTCTTCCACATGAGCGGTCGGCCACCCGCGCGGTCAATTTCATCGAACAGGGTCTGGCTTGCCTTGATGTCGGCAATCACGGTGGCGCCGGGGTGGTCGCGCAGGACATCGCGCGCCAGCACGACCAGCAGTTGATCCCCCCACAGGATGCCGCCGGTATTGTCCACCACGCCGATGCGGTCGGCATCCCCGTCAAAGGCAATGCCCAGATCGGCCCCGTCCGCGCGCACGGCGGCGATAAGCTGCTGAAGGTTGGCGGGCACCGTCGGGTCGGGATGGTGGGCGGGAAAGCCGCCATCAATGCGCGCATTGAGCACGCGGTGCCTGCCCGGCAGTCTTTGCACCAGCAGGGACACGATATCCCCCGCCGCGCCATTGCCGTTATCCCACACCACGTTGAGCGGGCGGCCTGTTCCGTCATAATCGCGCAGCAGGCGATCCACATAGGCGGGTCGGACATCCACGTCACGCACGGTGCCCGTTTTTTCCGCCACCACGTCACCACTTGCGGCCATCTGGCCCAGATGGCGGATCTGCTCGCCAGAAAATGGCCGGTTGGCCAGCATCATCTTGAAGCCGTTATGGTCGGGCGGGTTGTGGCTGCCCGTTACCATGACCGCGCCATCCGCCCCCAGTTCGGCGGATGCGAAATACAGCATCGGCGTCGGGCCGCATCCCGCGCGCAGCACCTCCATGCCCGATGCCATCGCGCCGGATACCAGCGCGCGTTCCAGCATGGGGGAGGACAGGCGTCCGTCATAACCGACGACGATGCGCCGCCCCCCGGCCCGCGCCACGATACTGCCGAAGGTACGGCCTATGGCGAAGGCATCATCCGCCGTAAGCGTTTTACCGACAATGCCACGAATGTCGTATTCGCGCAGGCTGGTCGGGTCGAAGCGGTGGGTGAAGGTCATTTATATTTTTGCAGGAATCCCCGCACGTCGGCCGCCAGGTCCGGGCGTTCCAGCGCAAAGGCGATCTGTGCCTCCAGAAAGCCGATCTTGCTGCCGCAGTCGAAGCGTTTGCCTTCGTAGCGGTACCCGTGGAACGGGACCTCGCCGATGGTCTTGGCCATGGCGTCCGTCAACTGGATCTCGCCGCCCGCGCCCTTTTCCAGCCGGGCAAGGTATTTGAGCACATCCGCCGTCAGTACGTAGCGACCGATGACGGACAGGTTGGAGGGGGCATCTTCGGGGTCGGGCTTTTCGACCAGCCCCTTGACCTCGACCATCCTGCCGTCATCCGAACCGATATCCAGAATGCCGTAGCTGCTGGTCTGCTCGCGCGGCACCTCGGTCACGGCCAGCACGTTGCCGCCCGTCTGGTTATATACCTGCGCAAGCTGGGCGATGCAGGCGGTCTTGCTCAGCACGATGTCATCGGGCAGCAGGATGGCGAACGGGTCATCACCGATGAACTCGCGCGCACACCAGATGGCGTGGCCCAGCCCCAGCGGTTCCTGCTGGCGGACGGACATCATGGAACCGGGGACGACGCGGGTGGCCTCCAGCGCCTTGAGCGCGGATGTCTTGTTGCGGGCCTTCAGCGTGTCTTCAAGTTCGTGGCAGATGTCGAAATAATCGATCAGGGAGTCCTTGCCCCGGCTGGATACAAGGCAGAATTCCTCGATCCCGGCCTCACGCGCCTCGTCGATTGCATATTGGATCAGCGGGCGATCGACGACCGGAAGCATTTCCTTGGGCATCGACTTCGTCGCGGGGAGAAAGCGTGTTCCCAGACCGGCAACCGGCAATACGGCTTTTTTAAGGGGCTTAATCACTAATTATCTACCTCAACGTACGAATCAGGAACAGGCCATACGGACCATACCAACCAGGCGCCGGAGCTCATATTGAAACCGGATCGTGGCGTGTTGCCAGATGGTAATGAAAAATAGCGCATTTTATCATGGTCATAACAGGGGATCATGACCGGATATGATTTAAATCACGTTTCTCTTGCCATGCCAGTGCGCGGGGGAAGCCGACATTTTTTGTAACCTTGCCCCATGGCGCGCGGGTTGAAGAATGGTCTGCGAAAATCCTGTGGTAACGAAATATCTACAGCAGTTCAGTGCGAAGATAATATGACCTTTTTATGACATCCGCCAGCGCCCCCGGTCAGCCCGCCCGGCACGGGCCGGGCGCCGCCATGGCGCATTGCCATGGCATGAACGCACGAACGCAGCCCCCGGGGGGCTGTTTCCGTTTGTATCCGGATTTTTTTGAAAAAACTGGTGCGGCCAAGAAGACTCGAACTTCCACGGGGTTGCCCCCACAAGCACCTCAAGCTTGCGCGTCTACCATTCCGCCATGGCCGCAACGTGACAACGATGATCGACTGGGCGATACCGTCATGACTATGAAGGGGCGTATAACCGATGGATGACGAGCGGGCAATGACCGAAAACAAGTTTTTATGGAACAGGGCGCCGGATCTGGTCCCCTACCCCGCCGCGCTGGCGGAAATGGAGGCCCAGGCCCACGGAATCCGGGCGGGCACCCACCCCGAGCGCGTGTGGCTTTTGGAACATCCGCCCACCTATACCGCCGGGACGTCGGCACGGGACTCGGATCTGTTCAATCCGCGCGGCTATCCGACCTATCCGGCGGGGCGTGGCGGGCAGTGGACCTATCACGGGCCGGGGCAGCGGGTGGCCTATGTCATGCTTGATCTGGCGCAGGCGCATGGCCTTTCCCCCGCGCGTGACCTGCGGGCCTATGTGCACACGCTGGAGGAATGGCTGATCCGCACGCTCGCGCGCTTCGGGGTGACGGGAGAGCGCCGCGCGGAGCGTATTGGCGTGTGGGTGGTCGATCCCGCCACGGGCCGGGAGGAAAAGATCGCGGCCCTCGGGGTGCGGGTTTCACGCTGGGTAAGCTGGCATGGAATCGCGATCAACGTGAATCCGGACCTGAGCGATTTTGGCGGGATCGTTCCCTGCGGCATCAGCGAATACGGCGTGACCAGCCTGGCGAAGCTGGGCAGGCAGGTGGACATGGACGCGGTGGACGCCGCCCTTGCCGCCACATGGCCGGAATGTTTTGGCCCGATTCCCGGCGCGCGGGCCTGACCCCGCGCGCCGGTCGGGCGCTCAGTCGGTGGGGGAAAGGGTAAATAGTGCGTCAGGCCAGCTTTCGCCGCCTGCCGCCGTATCCGTCAGGTCAAGGCGGATATGCTGGCGCTCCACATCCGTCATCTCGATCACCAGCAGCGACAGTTTGCCCCCGATATCCGAAAAGCCGAGGGTCAGGATGCCCTGCGACGCGCTATCCGCCCGCGCCAGCGAGACCTGGAGGCTGTTGGTCCCGTGCTGCACGGCCGTCACCACGATCTGGCCGGACAGATGCACCGGCTGGTTCAGCAACAGGCCCAGCGGCTGGCGGCCGAGCGACATGCGCGTTACCGATTCGCGCCGGTGGTCCACGAACAGCAGGTGCCCGTTGGCGGCCACCAGCTTCATGGGCCCCGGCGTGGTGTAGTCCAGCCGCAGGCGGCCCGGGTCATAACGCATGATACCCTGCCCCTTGCCGCCATCGGGCCATGTCTGCACAAAACTGGCCTTCAGCCCGCGCGCGGTGTTGAGATAGGTTTCAACCCGCTCGATCTCGCCATGCTGGTCCAGCGTCTCACGCGTGGGCACGCCGGCGCACGCGGCCAGCAGGGTTAGCAGCCCCCCCATCATCAGCCGCCGCGTGGCGAAGGGAAAGCCCGGCTTCATGCGGCGGCGATCCGGGCCTGTTCCTCAGGCGTGCGCAGCACGAGCGAAAGGGCATGCAGCCCCCCGGCGAACTCGGCGGCCAGCAGGTCATGCACCGTGCGGGAGCGCTGCACGCGGTTCACCCCGGCGAAGGCGGGGCTGACGACCAGCACGTTGTAATGGCTTTCCCCCGCCTGCACGCCGTTGTCGCGCACATGGACGTGGTGCGCGTGGCGGGCGCTGTCATCGTGGATATGGAGTTCCACGGGGGCGAGGTGTTCGCGTATGATGCTTTCGATCCGTCCGGCCCGGCCGGTTGTCTGCTGTTTCATTGACGGCTCCATGATGGCAGGATCATTCATTGCACAGCTTCGCTCTTGCACGAAGCATGAACAGGCGCACATAACGATTATGATGAAGAGAAGGAACACCCGCCACCGCGCCTTTGACCCCGATCCCGACGCGCCGGATCGTTGCTGTGACATGCATGACTGCGGCCAGCCCGCGGGTTACCGCGCTCCGCGTTCGCGTGATGCGCTGAACTCGTATTTCTGGTTCTGCCTCGAACACGTACGCGAGTACAATTCCCGCTGGGACTATTATCGCGGCATGTCGCCGGGCCAGATCGAGGCGCATATCCGCGCCGACGTGTCATGGAACCGGCCATCATGGAAACTGGGACAGGGCAATGCCGCCCAGGCCTTCAGCGAGGAGGAAGTGCTCGACCCGCTCGAGCTGCTCAAGGGGGCGGCGCGCGCGCGCGCCAGCGCCCGCCGCCAGCAGGCCGACCGCCGCGCCGAAGCGCCAGACGCGCTCAAATATCCGTTGGGCGTGCTTGATCTGGGCTGGCCCGTGTCACTGGATGAACTCAAGGCGCGTTACAAGGATCTGGCCCGCCAGCATCACCCCGACGCCAATGGCGGCGACCGCAAGGCGGAGGAGCGGTTCAAGGGCATCAATATCGCCTACACCACCGTGCGCGCGCATCTTGTGGGCACCCGCCAGCGCGACGGCATGGCCCGCAGCGCCTGACCTGGGGCAGACGCCGGGCAGGGCACGGATTGGCAGATCGTTGCGTACCTACCTATACTCACGGCCCGACCGGGCGCGCGCCGCGCCGCCATGGCGGGCCAGAACAGACGAAGTGACGGACAAGAAAGCAGATGAACGAACCCGCTGACCTGACTACCGCCGCAGTGGATGCCAACGGCACGCCATTACCCGCCATCTCGGCTGTTTCGGCCCCCGATCTTGTCGTGTCCGCGCGTGAGGTCTTCGGTATCGACAGCGACATGCAGGTGCCCGCCTTTTCGGTGCGGACCGACCATGTGCCCGAGATCGACCCGGCCTACAAGTTCGATCACGACACCACGCTGGCCATCCTCGCCGGGTTCGCCTTCAACCGTCGCGTCATGGTCCAGGGCTATCATGGCACGGGCAAGTCCTCGCATATCGAGCAGGTGGCCGCGCGGCTGAACTGGCCCAGCGTGCGCATCAACCTCGACAGCCACATCTCGCGCATCGACCTGATCGGCAAGGACGCGATCGTGCTGAAGGATGGCAAGCAGATCACCGAATTCCGCGAGGGCCTGCTGCCATGGGGCCTGCAGCACCCCTGCGCGCTGGTGTTTGACGAATATGACGCCGGTCGTCCCGATGTGATGTTCGTGATCCAGCGCGTGCTGGAGGTGGAAGGCCACCTGACCCTGCTGGACCAGAACCGCGTCATCCGCCCGCATCCCTTCTTCCGCCTGTTCGCCACGGCCAACACCGTCGGGCTGGGGGATACGACCGGGCTGTACCACGGCACCCAGCAGATCAATCAGGGCCAGATGGACCGCTGGAACATCGTGACCACGCTCAACTACCTGCCGCATGCGCAGGAAACCGCCATCGTGCTCGCGCGCATGAATATCGACCCCACCAAAGACGAAGCCGGGCGCAGGTGCGTCGAAAGCATGGTCGCGCTGGCGGACCTGACCCGTTCGGGTTTTATCGCGGGCGATATCTCGACCGTCATGTCACCACGCACGGTGATTAGCTGGGCCGAGAACTTCCGTATTTTTAATGATCTCGCCTTCGCCTTCCGCGTTACCTTCCTCAACAAATGCGATGAGGCGGAACGCCCCACCGTGGCGGAATATTACCAGCGCTGTTTCAATACCAGCCCGCTGGCGCCCAGGGGCTGATGGCAGGGCACGGGCCAGGTATGCGAGAGAACAGGAAAAAAAACCCCTCCCCGGCGGCCGAGAACGAAGCCCGCATGGCCGAGCGGTTCAAGCGCGCGACCGTGGGCGCCGTGCGCGCGCTGGGCGGGCAGGCGCAGACGGAGGTCTCATTCCTCAACGGTCCCGTGCCGTCGGGGGTGTCCGTTACCGGCACGCATGTCCGCCTGCCCCATCCCGCACGCCAGATGACGGCGGCGGAGATGACCCGCATGCGCGGCGCCGCGGATGCCGCCGCCCTGCGCCTGCGCCACCATGACGAAGGGCTGCATGAAAGTGTCCGCCCCCCCGTGGGCGAGGCGCGTGAAGTCTATGACGTGCTGGAACAGGCCCGGGTGGAAAGCCTGGGCGCGCGGCACATGGCCGGTGTCGCGGCCAATCTTGATGCCCGTCTGGCGCAGGAATGCGCGGATCTGGGGCTGGACCGCCTGCCGGGCCATGACCGGCTGCCAACCCCGCTCGCACTCGGCCTGCTGGCGCGCGCGCGCATGTCCGGCCACCCTGTGCCGGCCGCCATGCGCGACCTCATGGCCGGGTGGGAAAAGACCCTGCCCCCCGCGGCGGGACGCGCGCTGGATGAAATGGTGGCGCGGCAGGACAGCCAGAAGGAGTTTGCACAGGCCGCGCGTCGCCTGCTCATGGCCTGCGACCTGCTGCCGCAGGACGTCCTGCCCGAGGAAGAGGCGGATGACGGCACGACCGAGGCCGACACCACCACCACCGAGGACGAGGACCAGACCGACGACACCACCCCCGAGCCGCAGGATGATGGCCCGGAGGAGGATGAGAACGCCCTGCCCATGCAGATGTCCCAGGGCGTGGGGGCCGGTGATGACGAACCGGAGGATGGCGAACAGGGCGGCGCGGCCAGCGGATCGGAAGAAGCAGGCGGCCCGGCCGAGGAAACCGCGCCGGAGGAAGACTTTACCCCCGTCTATCACGCCTTCACCACCGTGTTTGACGAGGAGATCGCCGCCGAGGATCTGTGTGACGCGGAGGAACTGTACCGCCTGCGCCAGACGCTGGACCAGCAGCTTGTAAGCATGCAGGGCGTCGTATCCAAACTGGCCAACAGGTTGCAGCGCAAGCTTATGGCGCAGCAGACGCGCGCATGGGAATTCGACCTGGAGGAAGGCATGCTCGATGCCGGGCGCCTGTCGCGCATCGTGGTCAATCCCATGCTTTCGCTTTCGTACAAACGTGAGCGGGACACGGAATTCCGCGATACGGTCGTTACCCTGCTGATCGACAATTCGGGATCCATGCGCGGGCGGCCCATCTCGGTCGCCGCGATGTGTGGCGACATCCTTGCCCGCACGCTGGAACGCTGCGCGGTGAAGGTGGAGGTGCTGGGCTTCACCACGCGGGCGTGGAAGGGCGGCCGGAGCCGCGAGGCATGGGTGGAAGCGGGCAAGCCCGCCAATCCCGGCAGGCTGAACGACCTGCGCCATATCATTTACAAGGCGGCGGACATGCCGTGGCGTCGCGCCCGGCGCAACCTCGGGCTGATGCTGCGGGAGGGACTGCTCAAGGAAAACATTGATGGGGAAGCCCTGCTCTGGGCGCAGCGGCGTCTGGCCGCGCGTGTGGAGGGGCGGCGTATCCTGATGGTGATTTCCGATGGCGCGCCGGTGGATGACAGCACGTTATCCGTCAATCAGGGTTCCTATCTGGAAAATCACCTGCGCGAGGTGATCGCCCATATCGAGACGCGCACCAGCACCGAGCTTCTGGCCATCGGCATCGGCCATGACGTGACACGCTACTACCGCCGCGCCGTGACCATTACCGACCCCGAGGAGCTGGGCGGCACCATGATGAAAAAACTCTCCGAACTGTTCGGGGAGGAAGCCGCCACCCGGCGCGGGGGGCGGTAATCCCCCCTGCCCGCATCAGGCGGGCACCAGCCTGCGATCGGCCAGTTCCAGCAGGGCTTCGAGCATCCGGTCCACATCCGCGTTGGTGGTGCGGTGGTTGACAATGGCCGCGCGCACCGCCTTGTGCCCGTTGATGATGGTGGTGGAAGGAGCGGCGACCCCGCTTTCATGCAGGTCTTTCACCACCTCCCCATTGAAGTGGTCGAGATCCGCCACCGGCGCGATGATACGGAAGCACACGATATTCAGCGTGACGGGGGCAAGGAGTTCCAGCCGGGGGCTGGCTTCCACCCGCCGGGCCAGGTGTTGTGCTATGGCGCAGCAATTTGCGATCATCCGGCCCATGCCGTCCGCACCGTACGTGCCCAGCGTCATCCACACCTTCAGTGCGCGG
Organism: Komagataeibacter sp. FNDCR2; assembly: GCF_021295395.1. Lineage (NCBI taxonomy): Bacteria > Pseudomonadati > Pseudomonadota > Alphaproteobacteria > Acetobacterales > Acetobacteraceae > Komagataeibacter > Komagataeibacter sp. FNDCR2. Next base: position 662,636 of record NZ_JAIWOU010000001.1, on the reverse strand, counting down.
AAACCGCGCGACAGGTCGGGGCCGAGGTCGCAATACCATGGCGCGTTGGTGGCGAGGCCACGGTCCTCGCGGGCGAGATAGGCGCGGGACTGGGCGAAGGCGGCGGCCTGCGCGCCGGGCCGGCGGACAAGGATACAGCCCGCGTCATACTGGACCTGCGCCCATTTATGGAAGTCAAACGCCACGCTGTCGGCCCGGTCCAGACCGCGCAGCATGGGCCGCAACGTGTCGGACAGCATGGCCAGCGCGCCGAACGCGCCATCGACATGGAACCAGATGCCTTCCCGCGCCGCGATGTCCGCCAGCGCGTCCAGGTCGTCGATCGCGCCGGTATCCACCGTGCCCGCCGTGCCGATCACCATGAACGGTTCCAGCCCGGCCGCGCGATCGCGCGCGATCGCACGCTCCAGTTCCGGCAGGACCATGCGGTTCCTGTCATCAACCGGAATCACGCGCAGGCTGTCCGTGCCCAGACCGGTCAGGTCGAACGCACGCGAGATGCAGCCATGGGCGGTTGCGGCGGCGTATCCCACCAGCCTGCGCGTGCCCACGCCGCTGGCGCGCATGTCCAGCCCGTCCGGCACGGCGCGGCTGGCGGTAATGACCGCGATCATGTTCGCCATGGAGGAGCCGGTGACCAGCAGGCCCGATGTCTCGGCGGGGAAGCCGCACATTTCGGCCGCCCAGCGGATCACTTCGCGCTCGACCTCAATGGGGGCATGGTCACGCCCCCCGCAATTGGCGTTCAGGCCGCCCACCAGCAGCTCGGACAGCATGCCGACCGCCGTGCCGCCGCCATGCACCCAGCCCATGAAGCCGGGATGCACGTTGCCGGTGGAATACGGCTCCACCAGTTTACGGAAGCGGGCGTACAGCTCCGCGGGCGGGGTGGGGTCATGGGGCAGGCCGGTGCGCAGTTCCTCACGCAGGGGCGTGGGCATGGGCTGCCAGACGGGACGCTCGCGCAGGGTGGACAGGCGGTCGATCATGTCATCCACCATCTGGTGGCCCAGGGCCCGCAGCGTATCCCAGTTGTCCGGATCCAGTCCTGTCATCTTTCTCCACCATTCATGCAGTTGTCATGCCCCTGGGCACACCATGCGGCCTGTCTAGTGCCTACATACCGGGCCATGCCACTGTATGCGAGGGGCGATCGACATGAAGGCCATTTCAAAATCCACGGGGCCCGCGACACGGCATGTGTTCTGGCCCCGACCGTCATGGTCAGGGTTCAGCCGGTATCTGCTTCTCCGCCTGCGTGGCGAAGCGCCGGGCCAGGGTCGCGCATACGAAAAGCTGTACCTGATGATAGATCATGAGCGGCATCACGATCAGCCCGATATCGGAAGGCGAGAACAGCACGCTGGCGATCGGCACGCCAGAGGCCAGCGATTTCTTCGACCCGCAGAAAAGTATGGCGATCCGGTCGGCGCGGCCAAAGCCGCCCACGCGCGCCAGCAGATAGGCCAGCCCCAGCGCAAGGACCAGCACGCCCGTATCCATCACCACCACACGGCCGATCTGCGCGGGTGGCAGGCGGTGCCACAGGCCCTGGGTCACGGCCTCGCTGAAGGCGGTGTACACCACGACAAGGATCGACCCGCGATCGGAAAAGGCCAGCAGTTTCCTGTGTCGCTGGGCCCATCCGCCAATCCATGGCTGCGCGACCTGCCCGGCGATGAAGGGGACGAGCAGTTGCAGCACGATGGGCAGGATGCCGCCCCCGCCGCCCCCGGCACTGCGGTTGAACAGGAGCCCCACCAGCAGGGGGGTAAGGAAAATGCCCAGTATGTTGGAAAGCGTGGCCGAACAGATGGCCGCCGCCACGTTGCCCCGCGCGATGGAGGTAAAGGCGATGGAGGACTGCACCGTGGAAGGCAGGCAGCACAGGAACAGGATTCCCGTCCACATGGCGCTGTCCAGCATGCCCGGCAGCAGCCGGTGCAGCCCCATGCCCAGCAGCGGGAACATGACGAAAGTGCATGACAGGATGGCGAGATGGATGCGCCAGTGCGTGACCCCTTCCGCCACCGCGCGGCGCGACAGCCGCGCGCCCTGAAGGAAGAACATGTTCGCGATCATGATAATGGCGAGGGTATTGAACAGATTAACCCCCACCCCCCGGCATGGCGACACGCTGGCCAGTACCACGGTGGCCAGCAGGCAGAGCAGGAAAGTATCAATCTTGCGCAGCATGGGCAGCGGGCTCGGGCTGTATTATCATGGGACGGAAGTAGTATGCCCGATTGCGTCGCGGGCATAATCACGCCAACGTGTAAGGCACATGAAGAAATTATTCATAACCACCGTTCTCGCTACCCTGTCCTGCATGGGGGCGGCAAAGGCCACCGCCCTGCCCGAGACCTGCGCAAGGGTGCAGGTTACCGGGAGCAGCCAGCCCCATGGCGGCAGTGTTCTTTCCGGGCAGGGATATGATCTGGCGCTGGCGGGCGGCAGGACCAACCAGACCTTCCACGCCACCGATATCGCGGCCAGCGGCACGGGCATGGGGCAGCAGGCCCTGCGGGATATGGAGGATGTCGCCTCCCTCGTCCTGCTCGCGGTCATGACGGGGCATCATTCCGAGGGATGTGAACAGGCCTATTTCGCCTCCGCCGCCGCGCCGATCATGGACGGGCTGCGCGCGGGGGGCAGCTACGACCTGACGTGGCAGGGCGGCCTGCTGACCAATGGGGAGACGCGGCTGTCCTTCCGGCGCGCGCACCTGCATCTGGCGGGGGCGAAGAGCGATAGCGCACCGGCAACCGTAACGCTGGAGACACAGGGTGTCGGCATAACCGGATCACGCAATACGCTGCTGGTCAGCGCCCTGCCGCAACAGGCGACGGCCAGGGCGGCGGTGCCCAGCAGTTCGCTCGTACCGCTGGCCGAAGCCATAACCGGCCGCCCACCGGAAAACGTGATGGTGCCGCTGCATGTCTCGGCCCTGACGGCCCAGCGCGGGGCCATGCAGATTACCGGCAATGGCGACGCCAACCTGACCGGCCATACCGATGCATCTTCCGCCACCGGCCACATACTGGTGCAGAACCTCGACGCCGTGATCGACACCTTGCGCAATGCGGGCCAGACACGGGCCAGTGCGGCGCTGATCCTGGCCAAGCTGTTTGGCCACAAGTCGGCATCGGGCGGTACGTCGTGGGATGTAAGCTGGGAAGGCGGCGTGATGACCGTCAACCACATCCCGCTACCCATTCATTAGGGCGCATTCGCGACGGAGCATGCCCTGATGGGATGACGGGCCGTAAGGCCCGCCGTCCGTGTGTTTTCCCAGGCCACGGAACGGCCGCGTGGACGGTTTTCAGGCCGGAATGCCCGCATCCTCCCGCGCCAGCCCGACCAGTGCCGTCAGCACCCTGCGCGCCTGGGTTATGCGCTGGGCATTGGTCATTTCGCGTATGATGGCCAGCTTATGGTCGGGACGCAGGCGGACATTGGCTTCCTTCTGCCGGGCGATCCACGCCACCAGCCCCGCCGGGTTGGCGAAGGTGTTGCCCCGGAACTGGATGACCATGCCCTTGGGGCCGGCTTCCAGCCGTTCCACCCCCGCCGCGCGGCACATGCGCTTCAGCGTGACCACGTCCAGCAGGTTGCGGACCTCATCGGGCATGGTGCCGAAGCGGTCCACCAGTTCGGCTTCCATCGCCTCGACCTCGGCGTCGTTGGCCAGTGCCGCGATGCGCCGGTACAGGCTCAGGCGCACCGGCAGGTCGGTCACGTAGGTATCGGGTATCAGCACCGGCAGGCCCAGGATGATGTTGGGCGTCCAGTCGCGATCCTGCAGCCTGCGCCGTCCCTTTTCGGTGCGCAGGTCCGCGACCGCATCCTCCAGCATCTGCTGGTAGAGTTCGATGCCGACCTCACGGATATGGCCGGACTGTTCATCGCCCAGCAGGTTGCCCGCGCCGCGCAGGTCCAGGTCATGTGACGCCAGCGTGAATCCCGCGCCCAGCGTATCGAGCGTCTGCATCACTTCCAGCCGCTTCTGCGCCGCGGCCGAAAGCACGTGGGTTTGCGGCCATGTCAGGTAGGCATAGCCACGCTGCTTGCCGCGCCCGACCCGTCCGCGCAACTGGTAGAGCTGCCCCAGCCCGAACATGTCGGCCCGGTGGATGATGAGCGTGTTGACCGCAGGCATGTCCAGCCCGCTTTCCACAATGTTGGTGGACAGCAGGATGTCATATTTGCCATCGCTGAATTCGGTCATGACCCGTTCCAGCTCGGTGGGTGTCAGGCGACCATGGGCCTGCACCAGCCGGGCGTCGGGCACGATCTCGGCCAGGCGCGCGGCCATGCGGTCCAGATCCTCGATCCGGGGCACGACACAGAACACCTGCCCGCCACGGAAACGCTCGCGCTGGATCGCTTCACGTATCACCACGCTGTCGAACGGCATGATGAAGGTGCGTACCGCCAGCCGGTCGGTGGGCGGCGTTGCGATCAGGCTCATTTCCCGCACCCCGGTCAGGGCGAGTTGCAGCGTGCGCGGCAGCGGCGTGGCGGACAGGGTCAGGACATGCACGTCTTCACGCAGCGCCTTGAGCTTTTCCTTGTGCGCCACGCCGAAATGCTGCTCCTCATCCACGATCAGCAGCCCGAGATCAGCGAATTTGACCGTCTTGGCCAGCAGCGCATGGGTGCCGATCACGATATTGACCGTGCCATCGGCCAGCCCCTTGCGCACGGCGGTGGCCTCCTTGCCCGTGACCATGCGCGAAAGCTGCGCCACGTTGACAGGAAGCCCGGCGAAGCGCGCCGAAAAAGTACGGTAGTGCTGGCGCGCCAGAAGCGTTGTCGGCACCACCACCGCCACCTGCGCGCCGGACATGGCGGCGACGAACGCCGCGCGCAGGGCGACTTCCGTCTTGCCAAAGCCGACATCGCCGCAGACCAGCCGGTCCATCGGCTTGCCCGAAGCCATGTCATCGAGCACATCCGAGATGGCGCGGGACTGGTCCTCGGTCTCGATGAAGGGGAAGCGGGCGCAGAATTCGTCCCACATCCCGTCTTCGGGTGTCAGCGCCGGGGCTTCGCGCAGCGCGCGCGCGGCGGCGGTGCGGATCAGTTCACCCGCCATGTCGCGGATGCGCTGCTTCATCTTCGCCTTGCGCGACTGCCATGAGGTGCCGCCCAGCCGGTCCAGCGCCACATGCGCCTGATCCGAGCCGAAGCGGCTGAGCAGTTCGATATTCTCGACCGGCAGGAACAGCTTCTCGTTGCCGTCATAGATCAGGCGCAGGCAGTCATGCGGCGCGGCGCCGACGCCAATGGTTTCAAGCCCGTCATAACGGCCGATGCCATAATCCTGATGGACGATCAGGTCGCCTTCCGCGATTTCGGATGCTTCGGAAATGAACTGGTCGGCCTTCTTGCGGCGGCGCGGCGGGCGCGAAATCCGCTCACCCAGCAGGTCCTGTTCGGACACGAAGGCGACGTTATCGGCCACGAAGCCCCGGTCCAGACCCAATGTCAGCAGGCCCACCGTGCCGGGGCGCATCTTGCGGGCTTCGTCCCATGTGGCGAAGGTCTGCACCGGCAGGCGGTATTCGCGCAGCAGCACGCCAATACGCTCGCACGATCCCCGGCTCCATGCCGTGACATAGACGCGCCGGCCGGTCTGCGCCCACTCATCCACCCGCGCATGCAGCATGGGGAAGACGTTTTCACGCCCCTCGGTCACGGTCTTGGCGAACATCTGGCCGGGCCTGCCGCCCGCGTCCATGCCCGGCGCGCCATCGGGCTGGGCAAAGGGCATGAACACCACCGCTTTCTTGCCGCTGATCATCGCATCCCACCCCTTGCGGTCGAGATACATGAGATGCGGCGGCAGCGGGCGGTAGGGTACCTCCCCCTCCCGCGTGGGCTGTTTGCGGGCGTCGAAGTGGTCCGCGATCATTTCCAGCCGGGCGGCCAGCACTTCCTGCGCCTGGTTGGCGAGCGAGATGGAAACGCCGGGCAGGTAGTCCACCAGCGTTTCCATATGTTCATGGAACAGGGGCAGCCAGTGTTCCATCCCCGCGTGGCGCCGTCCCTCGGATATGTGCTGGTACAGCGGGTCACTGGCGGCGGCGGGGCCGAACAGGTCGCGCCAGCCGGTGCGAAAGCGCGATATGGAGGCGGGATCAAGGCTGAAGTCAGCCACGGGCCGCATGGTCAGGCTGTTGATCTTCGCGGTGGAAAGCTGGGTGCCGGGGTCGAAGCGGCGGATGTTCTCCACCTCGTCGCCAAACAGGTCGAGGCGTACCGGCTCGCCCTCACCTGCGGGAAAAATATCGAAAATGCCGCCACGTGTGGCGAACTCGCCTTGGTCCATCACCGTATCGGTGCGGTTGTAGCCGTGGGCGACCAGCAGTTCCATAAGGAACGGCGCATCCAGGCTTTCGCCCGTCTTTATCGTTATCGACTGCCCCGCGAACGCCGCGCGCGGGGCCACGCGCTGCACCAGCCCGCTGACCGTGGTCAGCACGATGCGCGGCGCCGTGCTTTTTTCAAGCAGGCGGGTCAGGGTCGCCACCCGTTCCGCCACGATGGCGGGGTTGGGGGAGACACGATCATACGGCAGGCAGTCCCAGCCGGGAAAACGCAGGATTTCCGCCTTTGGCGCGACAAAGCCCAGCAGGTCCGCGATGCGCGCCATGCCCGCGTCATCGCGGCAGACATGCAGCACGGGCCCGTCATGCTCATCCATCCGGCGGGCCAGAAGGAAGGCGTCATACCCGTCGGGCACGCCCCATACGGGCACCGGCGCGCCGGGCGCCAGCGAGAATCCCGCCGTATCGTTCATCTTCCGCCCCGGATCGCCGCAAGACGCGCGGGGTCGGTGGCGTCGGCCATGATTTCACGCATCATGGGCGTATCAAGTCCGGGCGGTACGGGGCGGCGGCCGCTCAGCCAGTCCGCCAGGTCGGCATCGGGCAGGTCCATCACTTCCTCCAGCGCGTCAAGCTGGGCATCCGTCATGGTTTCGAGCCGGGGGGCGACGAACCCGCCGATCAGCACGTCCGTTTCATGTGTGCCACGATGCGTGGCGCGGTAATATATCCGCCGCCGCCGTGTATCCAGGCGCGAGAGATCAGGAGTCATGGCTTCCATTGCGTTCCACCCCGTAATGGTTGTGTTTTGTTCCGTAACGCAGGTGTCCTATAGCCCTCATGCGGGCATCTGTCAGCCCGTATGACCACCCTATGACACAGATGCTACCCCGCAGGATAAACCACCGCGTGCCCGATACGACCACCCTGCCCGCCCCGACCGTTCTTGCCCCGCTGCTGGCCGGTATTGAAAGCCTGAACGGGGTCAGACCCGCCACGGCGCGGCTGCTGGCGCGCGCGGCTTCCGGCCCGCGTGTGATCGACCTTCTGTTCCACCTGCCGGAATCCGTGGTGGACCGGCGTTACCGCCCCACCCTGCGCGCGGCGGAAACGGGGCGCGTATGCACGCTTCACGTCACGATCACGCGCATCGTGCCCCCCGCGCCCGGCGGGGCGCGCGGCAGGCGGCCATGGCGGGTACAGGTCAGCGATGGCACGGCGGAGGCCGAACTGGTCTTTTTCTCCCCCCATCAGGCCCGCAGGCTGGAGACAGGGCAGGAAATATGCGTATCGGGCATGCTGGAGCGTTTTGGCGACCGGCTGAACATGGCCCACCCCGATTATCTCGTCCCCGCCGCGCGCGCGGGTGAAATCCCGCTGCTTGATCCCGTCTGGCCGCTGACGGCGGGGCTGTTCCCCGGTCAGGTGCGTGCGGCCATCAGGGCGGCGTTCGATATTTTTCCCGACCTGCCCGAATGGCAGGATGCAAGCGTGCTGGCGGCGCGCAAGTGGCCGGGTTTCGAGCAGGCGCTGCGCACGCTGCACCGGCCATGTGATTTTCCCGAACTGCTGGAGGGCGCGGCACTGGTGGCCGCGTCGGAACGGGCGCGGGCGCGGCTGGCCTGTGACGACCTGCTGGCCCAGCAGGTGTCCATGGCGCAGGCGCGCAGGCTGAACCGGCTGCGGCCAGGGCGGGCCATCGTGGCCGATGGCAGCCTGCGTGGCGTCGCCCTGTCGCGCTTCGGGCATGAACCGACCACGGCGCAGATTCGCGCGCTGGCGGAAATCGACGCCGATCTTGCCGCGCCAAGGCAGATGACCCGGCTTTTGCAGGGGGACGTGGGGGCGGGCAAGACACTGGTGGCGCTTCTGGCCATGCTGGGCGCGGTGGAGGCCGGGCATCAGGCGGCCCTGATGGCACCGACCGAGATCCTCGCGCGCCAGCACCTGGCCACCTTCACCCGGCTTTCCCCCGTGCCGGTCGCGTTCCTGAGCGGCAGCGTGAAGGGCAAGGCCCGGCGCGAGGCACTGGCCATGATAGCCGATGGCACGGCCCGGCTGGTCATCGGCACGCATGCCCTGTTTCAGGAGCGCGTGGTGTTTGCCGATCTGGCGCTGGCGGTGATTGACGAGCAGCACCGCTTTGGCGTGGAGCAGCGCGCCATGCTGGGTGAAAAAGGCCCCCGGACGGACGTGCTGGTCATGACCGCGACCCCCATTCCGCGCAGCCTGCTGCTGACGCAGTGGGGGGACATGCTGGTCAGTCGGCTGGACGTGAAGCCCGCCGGGCGCAAGCCGGTGCGGACCTCGCTCCATGCGCTGTCAGCCATGGGGGATCTGCTGGTGGGCATGGAACGCGCGCTGGCGCGCGGCGCGCGGATTTTCTGGGTCTGCCCGCTGGTGAGTGAGAGCGAGACCACCGACATCGCCGCGGCCGAGGCCCGGTACGCCGCGCTGGCCGCGCATTTTGGTCCCGCGCAGGTGGGGCTTGCCCACGGGCAGCAGGACATCGCGGTGCGTGAACAGGCCATTGCCGATTTCGCGGCGGGAAAGACCCGTATTCTCGTGGCGACGACGGTGATCGAGGTAGGCGTGGACATACCCGACGCCACGGTCATGATTATCGAACATGCCGAGCGTTTTGGCCTGGCCCAGTTGCACCAGCTCCGTGGGCGCGTGGGGCGGGGACGGGCTGAATCCTACTGCCTTTTGCTGCATGACAGCGCGCTGGGCCAGACCGCCCGGCGCAGGCTGGCGCTGCTGCGTGAAACGGATGACGGCTTTCTCATCGCCGATGAGGATTTCCGCCTGCGCGGCGGGGGCGACCTGACCGGGCGCAGGCAGTCCGGCATGCCGGACCTGCGGCTGGCCAGCCCGCTGCATGTGGATATGCTGCTGCGCCTCGCCGCGCAGGACGCCCGGCGGATCGTGGATACTCCCGCGCGCGACGCCCCGCCCGCGCTGCGCGCGCGCAGGCCCGCAATCAGCCTGCTGCTGGATCTGTTTTCACGCGCGCAGGCGGTTCGGGCGATACGGGCGGGATAGTGCCGCCCGGATCGGGCGAAGCCACCCCCAGCAGGGTTGCCGCCTGCGCGAAAAAGAAGGTTGCGAACAGGTCGAGCGCCGCAGGCCCGTGTTCCACCCGCGCGCGCAGCACCGCGCCTTCCCACCCGATCCAGAAATAGCGTGCGAGCTGGGCACAGAGCTGCTTTTGCCCATGGTCCGGCGTGGTGCCGTACACCTCCAGCAGGCAATCGGTCACGCGGCGTTCCCAGCCGTTCAGAATCGCGCAGAGCAGGACATTGAACGATTCGGGCAGAATATCGACTTCATGGCCGAGATTGCCGATCAGGCACCCCCGGCGGAATGCGTGGCGCTGCATGCCGTCGCGGGCGTCATGGACGAAATTGAGCAGCCTGCGCAGCGGCGGAAGCGTGCCATCGCCCAGGCAGCGGTCGATCCGGGCGTTGAAATGGCTGGCATAACTCTCGATCAGGATGCGACCGAACGCCTGCTTGCTGTCGAAGCAGGCGTAAAACGAGCCCTTTGAAATTCCGGTCGCGTTCAGCACGTCATCCACGCGGGTGGAGGAAAAGCCTTTTTCCGTCAGCAGCTCCACGCCCGCCCGGACCAGCATGCCGCGCGTGCCCTCGGGCGCGCGGGCTGTCTTGGGCGGGCGACCACGACCACGGCGGGGGGGCGATGTATCAGACATTGCACGATATTCTTATCAGCTAGGGAGCATGTGACGCAGGGCGTTCCCCCCATAATGTGCGCCGGCGGCGAAATGCAAGAATAATTCCTGAATTTAATTTGCAGCTTTTCGCCGCCATGCCGGTGTGCCCGCGCGCTCACAAAACTGTTCATATGCGAGAATTCTTGTGCAACCAAAGGCGGGAATATGCTTTGGTGTTGTTGATGCCGATGCGATTTATGCTAGGGTCACCGCAGGACGGAGAATGTTATCCTGAGCCGGGCCGCCTAAACCACGGTGAGCGCCAGAAAGGCTGATCTCCATCCTGCAAACGTGCTTTCATTCGGTGGTGTTCCCGCAGGGGATATCCGCCACCTAGACCTCGGGATTACGACCGTTGAGAAGTAACAGGACCGACCGCAGCTCCCGCTCCCCGCGCCGCGGCGGATTTGACGATGATTTCATGTCATCGCCTTCATTTGGTGATCGCGGCGCCCCGCCGCCCCGCCGTTCCTTTGGTGGCGGAGGCGCTGGTCCCCAGATCGTCGCATCCGGCCCGGAGATTGGCGCCACTGTAAAGTGGTTCAATAGCGAGAAGGGCTTCGGCTTTGTCGAGCTGTCCGACGGATCGGGTGACGTGTTCCTGCACGCCAACGCCCTGAACCCGACCGGGCATGCCACGGTCGCGCCGGGAACCACGCTGGTGGTGCAGATCGGCCAGGGGCCCAAAGGTCGTCAGGTCGCAGCCGTCCTTTCCGTTGACGAAAGCACGGCCCAGCCCGAGCGTCCCCGTGGTGGTGGCTTCGGCGCGGCCGCGCCCGGCCCGCGCGGCGGTTTCTCCCGCTCCGGTCGCCCGGCCCCGGACCTGTCGCATGCGCAGGACATGCGCGGCACGGTCAAGTGGTACAACGCCACCAAGGGCTTCGGTTTCATCACGCCGGAAAACGGTGGCAAGGACATTTTCGTCCACGCTTCCGCGCTGGAGCGTTCGGGCCTGTCCGGCCTGACCGAAGGCCAGACGGCAAACGTGCAGGTTGTCGAGGGCCAGAAAGGCCCCGAAGCAGCCGCCCTGTCGGTGGACTGATTTTCCGCCCCGACCCATTGCGCCCTGTGGGGCGCGGTGGGGAAGGATGAACGGATGTAAGAACAGGGCTGTTCCCGCTGGGATAGCCCTGTTTTTTATTGCCTGCTTGCCAAAATGGAGAGCGGGACAGCGCGATGTTCCGAAATCTGGCGCGAGAGGTCGCGGAGAACCGATGGCGTCCCCTCTCCTTCTTTTTTCAAAATGCGGCGTTTCCTGTAGGCGTGCTTATGATTTGCAGGCTGTCCACCGGGCGGGCTTTTCAGGTGGCCGCTTGCGGGTCAATCCTCGCGGCCACGATTGCGTAGCAGGCGGGCCTTGTCGCGTTGCCAGTCGCGCTCGGCGATCGCGTGGCGTTTATCGGCTTTCTTGCGCCCCTCGCCCACGCCGAGTGTCAGCTTCGCCAGGCCACGGCTGTTGAAGTGGATGTCCAGCGGCACAAGTGTCACGCCATCACGCGCGACCTCGCCCAGCAGTTTATCCACCTGTTTTTTATGCAGCAGCAGCTTGCGCGGCGCGCGTGGCTCGAATCGGGACAGCACGCCGCCCTGATATTCGGGAATATAGCTGTTGATCAGCCATAGTTCGCCATTGCGCTCCCCGGCATAGGCCTCGTTTATGGTGGCGCGGCCCATGCGCAGGCTCTTGACCTCAGGCCCCTTCAGCACCAGCCCGGCCTCCACCGTTTCGACGATGGTGTAATTGAACCGGCCTTTGCGGTTCTGCGCGGCGATTCCTGTCGAAATCATGCCGCTACCCTTGTTCCTGGCTGCCATGGGTTCAGTCCAGCAGCCCGACGGCGGAGAGCGCGGCCTTTACCTTTTCCCGTCCCGCATCGCTGAGCGGCGCCAGCGGCAGGCGGCATGTCTCGCCCATAAGGCCCAGCACGCTTGCAGCGAACTTGACCGGCACGGGATTGCTTTCACAGAACAGGGCGTCGTGCAGCGGCAGCAGGCGGTCCTGTAGTTCCATGGCCTCCATCGTGCGGCCATCCGTCCAGCTCTGCTGCACCTGCGCGCATAGCGCCGGGGCGACATTGGCGGTGACGCTGATGCAGCCATCCCCCCCGGCGGCAAGGAACGAGACGGCGGTGCCGTCCTCCCCCGATATCTGGTTGAAGGGCTTCTTCACCGCCCGGCGCACCAGCAGCGGGCGCAGCAGGTTGGCCGTGGAATCCTTAACCCCGATGATGTTGGGGTGCAGGGCCAGGCGCGCCATCGTCTCGACCGAGATGTCGATAACGGACCGGCCGGGAATATTGTACAGGATAAGGGGAATGCCGATGGCGTCGGCCACGGCCATGAAATGGCGGTAAACCCCTTCCTGTGTCGGCTTGTTGTAATAGGGGGTTACGACCAGCACGCCAGACGCCCCGGCCTGTTCCGCCCGCTTCGCCATCGCCACGGCCTCGGCGGTGCTGTTGGAGCCCGCCCCGGCTATGACCGGCACGCGCCCCGCCACCGATTTTATGGTGAACTCCACCACTTTTTCATGTTCATCATGTGTCAGTGTCGGGCTTTCGCCCGTGGTGCCGACCGGGACCACGGCGGATGTGCCCTGCTGGACCTGCCAGTCGATAAAGCGGCTCATGGAGGGCAGATCCAGTGATCCGTCCTCGTTCATGGGGGTGATAAGGGCGGTAATGGAACCCTTGAACATGCTTGTTTCCACCTGGATCGTGTGTCCTGCTACGCATGTGCCGGGGGGCAGCACATGCTTAATGCTTATATATGGTACTTATACAGGCTGCGGCACAGGGGGCAAAATCCGGCCGCCCGCCCGTTCAGGTTCCGCGCCGGAAGGGGGAGCCGGGATAGACGCCCAGTATCTCCTGCTGTTCCGAAAAAAATGAAAGTTCACGCAGCGCCTCGGCCAGGGGCGGCGCTTCGGGGTGGCCTTCCACATCCATCAGGAACTGCGTGGCCGAGAACGATCCCTCCAGCATGTAGCTTTCCAGCCGGGTCATGTTCACGCCCGTGGTGGCGAACCCGCCCAGCGCCTTATATAGCGCGCCGGGCTGGTTGTTGACACGGAACAGCAGCGTGGTCAGGAACCCCGGCGCGGGCGGGGGCAGTTCGGTCGGCCTGCGCGATGCGATATAAAAGCGCGTGGTGTTGTGGTCCGCGTCTTCCACATTGCGGCGCAGGATTTCAAGGCCGTTGAGTTCCGCCGCCAGGGCGGAGGCCACGGCCACATCCTCCCTGCGGTTCCACGCCCGCACCATTTCCGCGGCGCCAGCGGTATCGAACTCCACCACCGGCTCCAGCCCCAGCTCGGCAATGATGCCACGCACCTGCGCCATCGCGACCGGGTGGGTATGCACCCGCCGCGCATCCGCCAGCGTGCTGCCCGGAACGCCCAGCAGGCAGTGTTCCACGCGCTGGAAATGTTCGCCCACGATGAACAGCCCCGCCTGCGGCAGCAGGGCGTGGATGTCGGGCACGCGGCCCGCCAGGCTGTTCTCGCATGCCAGCATGGCCAGTTCGGCGCGGCCGTCATGCACGGCGGCGATGGCCTGCCCGAAGGTCTGGCATGGCAGGGTGGTCCAGCCGGGGCGGGCCTGCCGGCACGCCAGATCCGAATACGCGCCGGGCCTGCCCTGAAAGGCGATGATGCCCGTGCCACTCATGCCACGGCTCCCGGCACGGCGCGGGCGCGTTCAAGGTCGGCCGGTGTGTCCACGCCGAACGGCGCGCTGGGGATGCGTGCGCAGCCTATGGTCATGCCCGCCTCCAGCGCGCGGAGCTGTTCAAGTTTTTCACGTTTTTCCAGGTCACTTTCAGGCAGGCCGACAAAGCGGGCAAGGGCCGCGCGGCGATAGGCGTATATGCCCACATGGTGCCATAGCGGCCCGTGCCCCCATGGTATGGGCATGCGTGAAAAATAGAGCGCGCGGGCTGTATCCGCCATCTCCCCCGCCGCGTCATGGCCGAAGGCGCAGGCGGCCTTGACCACGGACTCCGCCATGGCCTCGGCCCTGTCCCGTACGGGGGCGACAAGGGTTGCGATGTCGATGGTGCTGTCAGCCAGCGGGCGCAGCACCGCGCGCAGGCAGGCGGGGTCCACGCCGGGCAGGTCGCCCTGAAGGTTGATGACCGTATCATACGCGCCCGCGGGGTCCAGTTTCTGGAGCGCGTGCCAGATGCGGTCGGAGCCCGAGGGCAGGTCCGGTTCGGTCAGGATGGCGGTACCCCCCGCGCGCTGTACGACGGTGGCGATTTCCTGCTCGGCCGTGGCGACCGCCACGGGGCCGACACCGGCGGCGCGCGCGTGGTCGAGCACATGCACGATCATCGGGCGCCCGGCTATGTCGGCAAGCGGTTTTCCCGGCAGCCGGGTCGAGGCCATCCGGGCCGGAATCAGAACAATGGGCTTCATGGGATCTGGGTCTGGGCCATCCGTAATCTGTGGCGGTGGCAGGGGCCGTCCGCCGCCCGGCATGCTTCACACAGGGCGCGCGGCAGTCTAGGTAAGGAGCGGTTTTCATGCAACCGTATGGGAAGGACACCGAAATTCCATGAACAGTGCCAGCCTTAACCAGATCGGGGCGGCCTGCCTCATTGCCGCGCTGGCGGTAGGGACAAGCTGGGGTGTCGCCCATACGGCGGTGCCCGAACCGCTGCCGGCCAGGCCCGGGGTGGCCATTCCCCATCCGGCGGCGCCGGCGGGTGCTTCCATCGATGATCTGGTGGCGAAGGCCAGCGTGGAAAAGGGCCGCGCCATTGCCGAGCGGCAGTGCACCATGTGCCACAGCCTCGCGCCGCATGGCCCCGCCATTATCGGGCCGGACCTGTTTGGTGTGTTCGGTACGCATGTGGGGGATATTCCGGGCTACGAATTCTCCGAGGCGCTGAAGGCGCACAGGGACGAGACATGGACCAACACGACCCTGTCCACATGGCTTGCGGGTCCGTCCGATTACGCGCCGGGTACCAAGATGTCCTTTTCGGGCATCGCGTCGGAAACGGAACGGGCGGACGTGATCGCCTATCTGCGCTCCCTGCATGAGGACACGCCCTGATGCCCGACCTGCCCGCCGGTTTCGCGCGTGACGACGTGCTGGAGGCCGCCATGGCGGCGGCCGATGTGGCGCGGACGGTCGTGCTGCCGTTTTTTCGCCGTGGCATTGCGGCGGATGACAAGGGCGACAGCAGCCCCGTGACCATGGCCGACCGTACGGCGGAACGCGCGATTCGGGCCGTGCTGTCCGAACGCCTGCCCGGTTTTGGCATAATGGGGGAGGAATTCGGCCTTGAAGGCGGTGAAAGCCCCTATCGCTGGGTGATCGACCCGGTGGATGGCACGCGCGCCTTCCTGACCGGACGCCCGACCTTCGGCACGCTGATCGCCCTGCTGCATGAGGACGTGCCCCTGCTTGGCGTGATCGACCAGCCGGTCACGGGGGAGCGGTGGATCGGCCTGCGTGGGGAGCCGACGCGCTATGTTTCCGCCCTTGCGGGGCGGGCGGGTACGCGGCGCTGTGGTGATGTGGCGCGCGCCGAACTGTCGTGCACCGCGCCGGAAATACTCGATGCGCCGCACCGGCCCGGCTTTGACGCGCTGGCGGGCGCGGTCAAGCGTACAAGCTGGGGCGGTGACTGCTACGGCTACGGGCTGCTGGCGCTGGGGCAGATCGACATCATTGCCGAATGCACCATGAAAATATGGGACTGGGCAGCGCTTGTGCCGGTGGTCGAGGGGGCTGGCGGCTCCATGACCGACTGGGCGGGCCAGCCTCTGCGCGCCGATGGGGATGGCACCGTTCTGGCGCTGGGCGACGGGAGGCTTCTCCCCCGCGTGAGCGCCCTGCTTGCCGCGCCCGGTCTCGCGGGCTAAATGCGTATTCACATTTTCTCTAGCGATGGCGCGGGCGATCGGATAGGGACGAGCCACCTTGACCGTACAGAGCGGGAGCGTACGATATGACCAGTCATTCCAACGGCCACCTTTCCCTTCCCAAGGACAAGATCCGTATCCTGCTGCTTGAAGGCATTCATGACAGCGCCGTCAACCTGCTCAAGGAAAACGGATACGAGAATGTCACACGCCTGAAAACGGCGCTGGAAGGCGAAGCCCTGCAAAAGGCGCTGGAAGGCGTGCATATCGTGGGGATCCGCTCACGCACGCAGTTGACGCGCGAAGTGATTGAGCAGGCCGACCGCCTGATCGCCATCGGCTGTTTCTGCATCGGCACCAACCAGGTTGACCTGGGCGCCGCGCGGGAAGCGGGTATTCCCGTGTTCAACGCGCCGTACAGCAACACGCGCTCCGTGGCCGAACTGGTCATGGGTGAGATCGTGATGCTGATGCGCCGCATCTTCCCCAAATCCGAGGAATGCCATGCCGGTGTGTGGAAGAAATCCGCCACCAATAGCTGGGAAGTGCGCGGCAAGACGCTGGGCATCGTGGGGTATGGCTCCATTGGCTCGCAGCTTTCCGTGCTGGCGGAAGCCTTCGGCATGCGCGTGTTCT
Source organism: Komagataeibacter sp. FNDCR2 (assembly GCF_021295395.1). Lineage (NCBI taxonomy): Bacteria > Pseudomonadati > Pseudomonadota > Alphaproteobacteria > Acetobacterales > Acetobacteraceae > Komagataeibacter > Komagataeibacter sp. FNDCR2. The sequence continues at coordinate 646,057 of NZ_JAIWOU010000001.1, read as the reverse complement.
ATTACGATGTGATTGACAAGCTGGTTCACGGCAACGCCACGCCGGTCGATACGCTGGAGCACCTGCTGGGCCAGAGCGATGTGGTCAGCCTGCACGTGCCCCAGACGCCCGAGACCAAGGGCATGATCGGGGAAGCCCAGATCCGCGCGATGAAGAAGGGCTCCTTCCTCATCAACAACGCGCGCGGCAATGTGGTGGATCTCGACGCGCTGGCGGCGGCGATCAAGGACGGCCACCTGCTGGGGGCTGCGATCGACGTGTTCCCCAAGGAACCGAAGCAGGCGGGCGAGGCGCTGGAAACCCCGCTGCGTGGCCTTGATAACGTCATTCTCAGCCCGCATATCGGTGGTTCCACGGCGGAAGCGCAGGAGCGCATCGGCGTGGAAGTGGCGCGCAAGCTGGTGGAATATTCCGATATCGGCTCCACGCTGGGTGCCGTGAACTTCCCCACCGTGCAGTTGCCCGAAAACCCGCACGGCACGCGCTTTATGCATGTGCACCGGAACGTGCCGGGCATCATGCTCCAGATTAACGAAATCTTCTCCTCGGAGTCCTGCAACATCACCGCGCAGTACCTCCAGACAGCGGGGGAACTGGGTTATGTGGTGGTCGAGGCCGATACCGGCCGCGATGTGGAAAAGGACAACCGCATCCTTGACCGCCTGCGTGAACTCAAGGGCACGCTGCGCGCCCGCCTGCTCTACAAGCAGGTGTAAGCAGCTTTACACGGCGTAGGAAAAAGGGGGCATGTCGATGGGCATGCCCCCTTTTTTGTCCTGCATCCCGCCGGATGCTGCGCGGGCGTGGGAACATGGCCATCCATGGCGCTTCATGCTAGGGCTGGAAGCAGGCATGCCGTTATGTTCCATGGTTCGCAATGCACCGGCATGCAGGCCGGGAATGGTTAATTTTACAGGGTTTTCTACAGTGTGCGGTGATGTGGGCCTTTACGGGGGCAACCAGTGATCTGGGGTGATTTCCAGGCGGTGATCCAGCTTTCGGCGGGTCTGAATGTCGCCATTCTCAGCTTTGTCGATATCAGCCTGCCTGCGATCAAGGAACGCAGGCGCGTTTTCGCCAAGGCCCGGCAGGAACTTGAACTGCACCGGGGCGGCACCGAACACCAGCACCCGGATGAGGCCGAGGCCTACGCGGCGGCCGTGCAGGAAATGGACCGCAAACTGTTCATGCTGTGGCAGGAATCGTCCACCTTCATCCGGGAAGAAGAGTCTCTCATCCGTTCAACCGGCGTGCTTGGCGTCATCGGCGCGGTGCTGAGCCTGGGGCTGCTGTGGTACTCCGCCGAACATTACAGCGGCGAAATCTCCCTTATGGGGCGGTTCCTGATCATCCTGTCCTTCTGCTCGCTGCTCGGGGCTTTCCTGATCAATTTCATGACCGCGTCACAGGCGGGCGTGTTTACCAAGAAATGCAATACCATCCGCGAGGAAATGCATAATCGCCTGTAACCGCGCGGTTACCGCGCGGCCTGGCGGCGCATGCGCCATACGATCCGTGTGCCATGCAGCATGAACACCGTAACCAGCCCGATCCCGATGCCGCACCACAGCCCCGATGGCCCCATGGCGCGATGGAACGCCAGGTACACCCCGGTGGGAAATCCCACGCCCCAGTAGCCGAGGACGGCCAGCACCATCGGGATGGCCGTGTCCCCCTGCCCGCGCAGGATGCCGGTGGCCACGACCTGTATCGCGTCGGGTATCTGGAACGCGGCACCCACCAGCATCAGCCCCAGCGCCATGCGTATCGCGGCGGCATTATCGGGCAGCGCCATGTCGAGATAGAAGCCGATAATGGAATAACGCCCCAGCGCCAATACCATCGTGGCCACGCATGCCAGCATGATGCCCAGCACCATGCCCGCCCCCGCGGTGCGGCGGACCATGGCGGGATCGCCCCGCCCCGTCCAGTACCCGATGCGGATGTTACAGGCCTGCCCCAGCGCCAGGTACAGCACGAAGCACTGCATGCCGATGCCCAGCATGATCTGGAACGCCGCCAGCGCGCTGTTGCCAAGGCGCGCGGCCTCCAGGCTGTTGGCCTGGAACAGCGTGACCTCCGCCATAGCGGCCGCCAGCATGGGCAGGCCGGTGCGCAGCAGCCGGAGCGTGTGCCCCCAGTCATGGGCGCGTGGGCGCAGGGCCGTGCGCAATTCCGGCCTGCGCGCCATGAAGGCGAGCATGATGGCCGGGATGCACCACAACGTAATGACCGTGGCGATGGCGGATCCGTGCAGCCCCAGCGCGGGCAGTCCGAACCAGCCATGGATGAGCGTTGCGTTGAACACGCCATTGACCACCGCGATGACCGGCATGACGCGCATGAGTATGCCCTGCGCCCCCATGACCGGCAGCGCCGTGGTCAGGATCCCCTGCCCCAGCAGCGCGGGCGGGACGGCCCACATCAGGATGCGGATGAAATCGCTGACCGGCGCGCGAATCGCCTCGGGCTCATCCATCCACGCCAGCAGCGTGTCCACATGGGCGAGACAGTACAGCTCCGGCACGCATAACAGCACGGCCACCACCAGCATGGAGGTGATGATGGTGCCAAGGCTGGCATGGTCCTGCCGCCCGCGCGCCTGCGCCAGCAATATGCCCCCCGCCTCGATCACGGCGGCAAGGATGGCCGTAAGCGTGAAGAACGTGCCGGTGGCCAGGCCGCCAATGGCCAGCGCCGTGGCGCCCAGCCCGCCCAGCAGTACATCATCGGTCAGGCCCATCAGCATCTGGGCGAACTGTGACAGTCCCATCGGTCCGGCAATGGCGAGAAGAGAGCTGAATTCGGACCGGAACGGTTTGATTGGAGGCGTCATGAAACCCTGTTGTTACCCATGGCCCGGCATGGAGCCATGACAAGGCATCCCGTGCCGGCAGGGCGTGGATGCGTTGCGTGCAGGGGTTTATACTACTTCATCGCGCGCGGCCAGTCAGGGCCGGGTCACTTCGTTGCGGTTCCACTCGACCGCAGGCGCGCGCCTGCGTAAAAGGGGGCATGACCGCGTGCTGGCCCCTCGTCCCGCTTGGCGCACTTGTGGAGTGTCTCGATGCCCGTCGCGTGCCGCTTAACCGCGCCCAGCGCGCGCGGCGTCCGGGGCCGGTACCCTATCACGGGGCCAGCGGTGTCGTGGGCCATGTGGATCAGGCCCTGTTCGACGGGCCGCTTGTCCTGCTGGGCGAAGACGGGGCCCCCTTTCTCGACCCGATGCGCGATGTCGCGTTTTTTCATGATGGGCCGCTATGGGCCGGCAACCATGTGCATGTGCTGCGCCCGCGCCCGGGGGTGGATGGCCGCTTTCTGGCGCACGCGCTCAATACGGTCAGCTATGCGCCCGATGTGGACGCCACGACCCGGCCCAAGCTGGTCCGCGCGCGCATGAACAGCCTGCCGGTGCCCTGCCCCCCACCCGACCGCCAGCGGATGATCGCCCATAAGCTGGACCCTGCCCTGTCCCGGATCGACCGGCAGCTTGATGAACTGGCCCATCAGGCGCGACTGGCCCGGGAACTGGGGCATTCGGAAATCCTGCATGCCCTTTCGCATGGCGGGGCGGGGTGCGTCCGGCCACTTGGCAGCGTATTCACCATTACCGGCGGGGGCACGCCCTCCACGTCTCGCCCCGATTACTGGGGGGACGAGGTAAGCTGGATCACGCCCGCGGACCTGCCTGCGGGGCCGCCCGCGTGGGTGCGCCATGGCGCGCGTGGCCTGTCATTCGCGGGGCTGGCCGCCTGCCGGGCCACGCGGGTTGCCGCCGGGGCGCTGGTCATCTCCACCCGCGCGCCGGTGGGGCGTGTCGGCATGGGGGCCAGTGCGCTTGCGGTCAGCCAGGGGTGCAAGGCGCTTGTGCCGCGCGGGCGGGAGGTGGACCTGCGTTACGCCGCCCTTGCGCTCCATGCGGCGGCGGCGGAACTGCGCCGCCGCGCGGGGGGAAGCGTGTTTCCCGAACTTGATACCGCGAGCCTTGCATCGCTGGACCTGTATCTGCCGCCGCTGGCCACCCAGCACGCGGTGGCGCGGGCCGTGGGCGCGCGGCTGGAACGCATGGCGGCGCAGGATCGCGAACGCGCGCGCATGGCGGCGTTGCTGCGTGAATACCGGATGGCCGTTCGACGGGCCGCCATGAACGGCTATTTGCCCAGGTGAGCCCGCAGGGCCATCTTCTATACCGGCTCTTTACGCCCTTCTGCCATAACGGGCGGTGAGTGACGTGTCGCATACCAGAAAGGAACAGGGCAGCTATATGGAAGAAAACCGGAGCCGGACCCAGTATATCGGGACCTTTATATTCGTATGTGCGGTCCTGCTGTTTTCCGCATGGATTGAACAGTCATTCCTGTTTGCCTTTGTATGGGGCGGGATCCTGAGCATCACGACCTATCCCCTTTATGACCGGCTGGGTGAGCGCGGCATGGGCGACAGGCTGGCGGCGGGGCTGATCGCATCGGGAATTTTCGCCCTGCTGGCCGTGCCCATGATCGCCATGGCGGTACGGGCGGGGATGGAAGTGCCCTCGCTCATGGCATGGGGGCGCGGGGCATTGCATGACGGGATTCCCGTCTCGCCGCAGGTCGGGGAAATTCCCCGCATTGGCCCGCGTCTTTCAGCACTGTGGCAACGCTACCTGTCCGACCCCGATGCGCTGCGGCACTGGACCGGCGTCGCCTCGCGCATGTTCGCGGCCAGTGATGGGCGGGCCCTGCCACACCGGCTTATGGAAATGACGGAAACCTTCGTCATCGCCACGATGTCCGTCTATTTCTACCTCGCCGCGTCACGGACGCTGGTATCGGACATCCGCGCCGTGGGCCGCCGCTTCCTGGGCGACCGTGCGCGTGATGTCATCCATAACACCGTCGGGGCGGTGCGCGGCACGGTCGCGGGGCTGGTGCTGGTCGGGCTGGGTCAGGGCGTGCTGGTGGGGGTTGGCTACTTCATTGCCGGCACGCCCCACCCTGCCCTGCTTACGCTGCTTACGGCGGTGGTCAGTGTCATTCCCTTCTGCGGGCCGATCCTGCTCTGCGCCACCGTCGTCATGACATTCGCGACCACGGGTGTGACGCAGGCCATCATTGTCGGGGTGATCGGCACCATTGCCTATGGCGTGGGGGATCATTTTGTCCGGCCCAAGCTGATCAGCGGCAGTACCAGCATTCCGTTTCTGGCGGTGCTGACGGCCATTCTGGGGGGGCTGCATGTATTTGGCCTGCTGGGGCTGTTCATCGGGCCGGCGGTGATCGCGGTCGCCCTTTCGCTGTGGCGCACGGCGGCGGAAGAAGAACGTGCCACGCGCTGACGCCACGCCGCCCGCCAGCGTGCTGTCTTCCACCGCCATCTGGCGCATTGCGGATCTGTTGCGTGGGCGTGTCCAGCCGGCGGAATACGGGCCGGTGATTCTGGCCTTTACCGTGCTGCGCCGGATGGAACAGGCCCGTGTCCGCCCCGCGCTGACACTGGCGGCGGTTCATCTAGCCCCCGACGGGCTCGCGGCCTTCGAGGCGCTGCTGGCCCGCCTGCCCGCGCCCGTGCGGAGCATCATGACCCAGCTTGAGGCCCTGCCCTTGGCCCGCCGCCTGGCGCGCACGGGTGTGCTGGAGGGGGTGGTCGCACATTTCGCGGCGCTGGATCTGGCCCCCGCGCATTACGGCAGTGAGGCCATGGCGCTTTTGTTCGAGGAACTGGTCCACCACTTCACCCAAAGCCGGGGAACCGGCGCGCATTACACCCCGCCGGAGGTTGCGGACCTCATGGCCGATCTCGTCTTCGCGCCCGATGCGGCGGGTACGCGGCACGACCTGTATGATCCCGCCGCCGGTACCGGCGCATTGCTGGGGCGGGCGGCGGACAGGTTGCATGCGCGCGGTATGGCGGTGCGCCTGTTCGGGCAGGAACTCGGCCAGCAGTCATGCGCCCTGTGCCGCGCCGACCTGCTGCTGCGCGGGCAGAAGCCGCAGGACATCGCACAGGGCGATACCCTGCTGGCCGATGGGCATAAGGGGCGACGCTTCGCCCGCATGCTGGCCAATCCCCCTTTCGGGCTGGACTGGCGTCATATCCGCGATGCGATACGGGCGGAACATGCTCGGGGCCCCGCCGGGCGGTTCGCCGCCGGGCTGCCCCGGGTGTCGGACGGGTCGATGCTGTTCATGCTGCACCTGCTGGCCAAGATGCGCGCCCCCCGCCATGGGGGCGGTCGCGTGGGGGTCGTGACCCATGCGGCGGCCCTGTGCGGTGGGGGGGCGGAGACGGGGGAATCCGCCATCCGGCGCCATCTGGTGGAACATGACCTGATCGATACGGTCATCGCCCTGCCCACGGATATGTTCGTCAATACCGGCATCGCCACCTATGTATGGATCCTCGATAACCATAAGCCCGCCACGCGGAAGGGGAAAATCCGCCTGATAGACGCCACCCCCCTGTGGCGCAGGACACCGCGCAGCAGCGGTGAAAAGCGGCGCGAGATGATACCGGCGCATCTTGCGGCCATTACGCGGGCCTGCGGGGCCGATGGCGAAATGGATGTCGCGCTGCGCGAGGATGCGGATGGCGCGGCTGAAGAATGGGCCCTGCTGCCGCGCAACCCCGTTGGTGGGCCGTGGGGAAATGAGGATGGCGGTTTACCCCATGGCGATGGCTGGACGCGCCGGGCCGGTTTTTCACGCATCGTGGCGGGGCGGGAATTCCTGTATCGCAGTCTTGTGGTCGAACACCCGGCGCGTGAGGGCGCGCCCGCCCGCACGGTTTTTACCACGCCCATGGATCTGGACCCGCAGGCATGGTTCACCCGCATGATCCAGCCCCATGACCCCGAATCCCGGCTGGACATGACACGCGTGCGGGTGGGGTGCGCGATTTCGTTTGCATCGTGTTTCCACCGCCCCGTGCGGCCGCGTCCGCCAGGCGAGATCAAGGCGGAACTGCAACGCTCCATGGCCCGGCTTGCCGCCCTCATGCCCGGGGAGGAGGACAGGGTGGATCCTGAAGCGGATTTCACCAGTCGCGATGCAGGCCCCTGACCGCGCCGTATTATGGGAATGGTTCTACAGACCGACCTTTTCGCGCGCGTCCAACTGGAGCACGAAATCGCCGATCGTGCGTATCTGCGATGTGTGGTCGAGTATGTGGTAGGCAAAGGATAACGCCCCCGCGCGGCAGGCCGCGCGCTGGCGTGGGTCGGCGATGACGTCAAAATCCGCCGTATGCGCGTAGCCGATGATGCGGCGGATGATCTCGGCGGCTGCGAATCCTGTGGTGTCGGCCTCTATTTCCTCCAGGAAGGCAAGCCGCGCCACATGGGCGGCGGGACCGTAGGCCAGCGGGCGCAGCGTGCCGGGGGGCGGTGTTTCGTCCCGGTTCCACAGGGCAAGGAACTGCTCATGAAAACTGGCCCAGAATGCGGTGATATCGCGCAACGTCGCCTTGCGCGCCGTCAAATCCGGCGTTGCGAAATAATGCAGCACGAGATTGCCGACGAACATGCCGCAATCAAACCCGATGGGACCGTATAGCGCGAACTCACCATCGATCACGCGGGTATCCTCGGGCGTGGTCATGATCGAGCCGGTATGCAGATCCCCATGCAGCAGTGCCTGTGGTTGCGACAGGAAGCGCAGGCGCAGGTTCTCGATGGCGAGCAGCGTAGGCGCGCTGGAACGGATATCCAGCACCAGCGACGTCAGTTCCGTCTCATCCCAGTTATTACGCGGGTGGTCGCGGTACGGCTGGTCGAATACGAGATCCAGGGTGATGCGGGTCAGCGCGACATTGCCCGCGAAGGTGCGGCGCGTCGCGAATACATCCTCGAATGGCAGGGCAAGCAGCGAGGTGCCGAAGGTTGCGCGTGCGATGAACGCCCCGATGCGTGGCGCGACGTCGGGCCAGTCCATCTGGCGCATGAGGGCGGTGCGGTACACCGCGTGGCCGGACAGGCTCTCCACGATCAGGACATGCAGCACGGGGTCGAAATGCAGGAATTCCGTGGTCAGCCCGCCCACCAGGGGCAGGACCGCGCGCAGCCACGTGGCCTCGAAAAACGTGCGGTCCAGCGGCATTTTCCATGTCGGGTCCACGCGTACGTGCGGCAGTGACTGCTTGAGGCAGACCTCCCCCTCCGGGCCGCCGACAATGAAGACATTGTTCAGGTTGCCATCGCTCACCTCCCGCACCCGCCATAGATCCGGCGTGCCGCCAAGGTGCTGGGCAACCGCGGGCACGCCCGCGATCAGGCTGCGGATGCCCGTGGCGCCCAGCGTGTGATAGGTGGTCTGGTTCATGTCTTTTTTCCCAGCCATGCGCTGTATCGGGCGGTCGGGGTGCGGTTACGGCAAGGTTGCGCGGGGTTTTGGGATATGCAACGCTTTTTTATATTTGTCCCGCGGAAGACTATACACGAATCCGGAGTGGCAAACAGATAGCATTAGGAGCGGCGTCCATGATCAAGGATCCCAAGGTCATTGAGCATCTTAACACCCAGCTTACGAACGAGCTGACGGCCATCAACCAGTATTATCTTCATGCCCGCACCCTGCGCCACTGGGGCGTGACCCTGCTGGGCAAGAAGGAATACGAGGAATCGATCGAGGAAATGCGCCACGCCGACTGGCTGATCGAGCGCATCCTGTATCTGGGCGGCCTGCCCAACGTGCAGCGCTACAACCAGATTCTGGTGGGCGAGAATGTTGAGGAAATCCTCAAATGCGACCTCAAGCTGGAAGAAAAGGCGATCGGTGACCTCCGTGAAGGCATCGCCTATTGTGAGAGCGTGCGCGATTACGTCTCACGCGACCTGCTGCTCAAGATCCTGGTGAATGAGGAAGAGCATGAAGACTTCCTGGACCGTCAGTTCGACCTGATCAAGCAGATCGGCATTGAACGCTACATCAAGCTCAACTCCGCCCCCGCCCCCGATCAGGAATAACCTCCACTCCCCGCCGGCTGCGGCGGACTGCATCTGCACGATACGGGGCCGGATCATTTTCCGGCCCCGTTTTTTTATGCACCGGGGGCATGCGCGGCGGCGGCGCTGTTGGGCCACATGATGCGGGCGGCCGCCATGTCGGCATCGCGCCAGCGCATCGCACCAAGGCAGCCCGCCCCCACGGTTTGTGCCTGCGCCTGCGCCACGGGCATGGCGGTGGGGGTGTTCACGGTCTCGCTCCGCTGTCCGTGGGTCCAGCGCAGGCGGGGGGTGGGCGCGCGGGCGCTCCCTTCGGCGGGGTTTCGGCGGGGCAGCCAGTAACCTGCCCCGGCCATGCAGGCCCCAAGCTGGGTAATGGCGGCGGCAAAGGGCGAGAGAACATGATGATGCGCGAAAATCGGCCGCAGCATGCTGCGTACCTCCGCCTCGTGCCCTTCCTGTGCCGCGGCTGCGGCGGCAAGGAAGCGGTTTTCGGTACGGGTCAGTCGGGTGGCGCTGCATATCGCCACATCCACGGGATCGCACTGATAGGTGCGCAGCCGCGTCAGCGCCATGTTGAAGGCGCGGGCGACAATGGCGAAATCCGCCCGGAAGCAGGGCAAGGCATATCCCGGCATGCCGGACGTGGTGGCGCTGCCACCGCTGAGGCGACGCACGCACCAGACCAGCAGGCGTTCGCTGCACGAAAGATCATTCATGAAAACTGTCGTGTCGGTCATCATCCGATCGGACCACGGGGTGGCCCGCTCCCTGTTGTGTCAGTGAGACCTTATTAATGAGAAAGATTATCAGTTGCAATTAAAATCGACATAGGCGCCCCTCAATCCCTACTGGACCCTACGGTAATGTTTGGATTACGTTACATGCTGATGAAAGATGTGACCTGCCCCGATTCTCCGCTTGCGGATCTGTGTCGTCAGCGTGGCCTGAAGCTGACAGGCCAGCGCCGGACCATTGCGTTTGTCCTGTCGGACAGTGACGACCACCCGGATGTGGAAGAGCTTTATCGCCGCGCCGTGGCCGTGGACCCCCGCATTTCCATCGCCACGGTGTACCGCACCGTCCGCCTGTTCGAGGAGAACGGCATTCTCCAGCGGCGCGATTTCGGTGGTGGCCGGGCCCGCTATGAGGTGGCGGATGGGGAACACAGCGATCACTATCATCTGATTGACGCCAGCACCGGCACGGTAATCGAATTCGAGAATGCCGAACTGAATTCACTGCTGGACAGTATCGTGCGGGAGAAAGGCTACGATCTGGTCACCACGCGCCTGTCCATAGTCGGGCGCAGGAAGGCGACGCCGCGCGGCGATAACTGAACCGCGCCAGGGGCGACGTAGCCCTGCCGGCCCGCACCGTTGCCAGGTTGCCAGTCGCGCTATCAGCCCTGTTCCGGCGGCAAGGGGGCCATCCAGTTGGGGTGGCGGCGTTCGATCCATTCCAGCATGCGTGCGCTGAACCTGCGTAGCAGCGGTACATCCTCCGCCAGCAGGATTATGCCCAGCGGCAGCATCCATAGCCCCAGTATGGGCAGGAAACCCAACACCCCGCCCACGATCAGCGCACACCCCAGAATACCGCGCAGCCATATGCGCCCGGGCTGGAGCAGCCAGCGCATCGCCTGTTCACCGCGTGCGGGCAGGCGCCGGAGCAGTCGTTCCAGCCGCTGGCGGCGCAGGTGTTCGGCCTGCATGGAGCGCGTGGACTGGGCGGCGGTTACGGGATCGGTCATGAACCAGACATAGGCATGCCGTCATCGCGCCGCAATGACCCCGCACAAACGTGACTGCCCCCGGACAGGGTGCGGGGATATGCCACGGGGCAGGCATCCTTCCTCCACGCTCTGGCGTTGGGGGCATATGTTCCCTCTTTCCCGTCAGGGGCGGCCAGCGGAGGGGACGCCGCCGGTGCGGGTCTGGCGGGATGGTTTGCGGGTGGACGCCCCGTGGGCCTGCTTGTATGGGAATTTATCAGAATATACGTTTTTTCGTGCATATTTCGGGAGCAGTAAATGCCCAGCATAAGCCCTTTTGCCGGTAAGCCGGTCGATCCGGACCGTCTTGTCAACATCGATGCCCTGCTTGACGCCTACTACACCCGCAAGCCCGATCCGGCTGTCGCGGCACAGCGCGTGGCGTTTGGCACATCGGGGCACCGGGGGTCGTCACTGAGCACCAGCTTCAATGAAAACCATATTCTCGCGATCAGCCAGGCCATCTGTGACTACCGCCGGGGCGCGCATATCGACGGTCCGCTTTTCATCGGGATCGATACCCACGCCCTGTCGCGCCCGGCGCTCAAATCCGCGCTGGAGGTCTTTGCCGCCAATGGCGTGCAGACCCGTATCGACGCAAAGGACGGCTATACCCCCACCCCCGTCATCTCACATGCGATCCTGACCTATAATCGCGACCGCAGCAGCGGTCTGGCCGATGGCGTGGTGATTACCCCCTCCCACAACCCGCCGGAGGATGGCGGTTTCAAATACAACCCCCCCCATGGCGGCCCGGCGGATACCGACATTACGAAAGTGGTGGAAGCGGCGGCGAATGACTACATCGCCCGCAATATGAACGGGGTCAGGCGCGTGGCGTATGAAACCGCGCTGGCGTCACCCACCGTGCAACGCCACGATTACATCACCCCGTATGTGGAGGATCTGGGTGCGGTGGTGGATATGGACATCATCCGCGACAGTGGCATTTCCATCGGGATCGACCCGCTGGGCGGGGCGGCGGTCGATTACTGGCAGCCGATCATCGACCGCTACGGCATAAAGGCCACCGTGGTCAGCACGGAGGTCGATCCCACCTTCCGCTTCATGACGGCGGACTGGGATGGAAAGATCCGCATGGACTGCTCCTCCCCCTACGCCATGGCGCGTCTGGTGGGGATGAAGGACCGTTTCGACATTGCCTTCGCCAATGATACGGACGCCGACCGGCACGGTATCGTGTCCGGGTCGTACGGGCTCATGAACCCGAACCATTATCTGGCCACCGCCATCGAGTACCTGTTCAACAACCGGGGTAACTGGGGCACGAACGCGGGCGTGGGCAAGACGGTCGTCAGCAGCAGCATCATCGACCGCGTGGCGAAGGAACTTGGCCGCAAGCTGGTGGAAGTGCCGGTTGGATTCAAATGGTTCGTGGACGGGTTATATAACGGCACGCTCGGATTCGGGGGGGAGGAAAGCGCGGGCGCGTCCTTCCTGCGCCGCGATGGCACGGTCTGGACCACGGACAAGGACGGCATCATCCTCGGCCTGCTTGCCGCCGAGATCACGGCCCGCACCGGCCAGTCCCCCGGCGCGGCCTACGCGGCCATGACTGCCCGCCTCGGCACGCCGTACTACGCCCGCATCGACGCACCGGCCAGCCCGGCGCAGAAGGAACTGCTCAAGACGCTTTCCCCCGATCAGATTGGCATTACCGAACTGGCGGGAGAACCGATCATCAGCACCCTGACCCGTGCGCCGGGCAATGACGCGGCGATTGGCGGGCTCAAGGTCAAGACCAGGGATGGCTGGTTCGCGGCCCGTCCGTCCGGGACCGAAAACGTGTATAAAATCTATGCTGAAAGCTTCAAGAGCGAGGCGCATCTCGAAATGATCCAGACGGAGGCGCAGGACGCGATCTCCGCCCTGTTCACCCGGGCAGGAAAAAAGGGGGGATAAAGCCCCCTGCCCCGCTTGTGGCCAGCCGCCGCCCGAGACCGGTTCAGGCATAATCGTGAAGAGTGGAAAATGCGTTTTTTCTTCCGATCGGGCGGCTGATGCGTCACTATCGGCAGTATAGCCATATAAAGATGGAGGCCGTTATGCGTTACCTTATCGACCAGACACGCGAGGGCTTTGGCATCGCGACGTTGCTGTGCATGCTGGCTGTCGAGCGTTTTTTCCGAAAGCAGGCCGTCCGTTAGGACAGCCACGTCATACGGATACGTACTGGATGGAATATCCTTTCTTCCAGCACCGTTACCGCAGGTGCGAGCGGATGCGCGAAATGGTCGCCGCCGGGTTGCTTATCGGGCGCTGCCCGGTTTTTGTACGGCGTTGCGAGGCAATGCGGCGGCTGACACCGCTTGAGGGGCAGAATGGCTGGCGTGGTGAAAACCAGTGCCGGACCCTGCGTGGGTAACGGGGCCGGATACGCCCGTACAGGCAACGGGGCAGTCCGGAAAAGCAGATGGTCCAGTCATCAGTCAAATATATGAACGACCGCCAGCCAGTATAATCCTGCTGACTGGCGGTCGTGTTACCTGCGTCAGGCCCGCGCCAGCCCTTCCAGCAGGCGGGCCACGGCTTCCGCGCCGGGGTCGGGCACGTTGCGTACATATTCACTGGGTACATAGGCGGCGCGACCGGCGCGGGCGCTGTGCATGGTGATGGTTGAATCCGCCCCCTTGCGCGCGGCGGCCGCGACCTGTTGCAGCGTGCCGCCAGTGGCCAGCGTGGCGAGTGCGGGATGGAGCGCGTCGATCATGGTGCGGTCGCCCGGTTTCGCGCCGCCGCATTCCATCATGTGCGCCAGCCCGTCACGCAGTGCCTGCCGCCATGGCTGCGTGCTGCGCCCGGCGGCCGAGAACATGATGGCGAACAGCACACCGCTCGATCCGCCCGCATGCTGGGTCAGGATGTTGCCAATCGTGGTCATGAGCTGGTGTGGCTCATTCATGGGCAGGCGGTCGATGACGGCGATGATGTCGCGCGCGGCCCCGGCGAAGGTGGAACCGGCGTCGCCATCGCCAATCCTGCCATCCAGTTCGTTAAGCGGGGCCTCATTGGCGATCAGCACCTTCGCGCCCCGTTCCAGCAGGTCGGTCACCACCGGGTTATGCGTGGCGGGATAGGGAAAGGCATCGGGCATGTCGGGCATGGGCACGATGGCGGGCTGGCCCAGCGGGGCCATGCCCGGCCATGCACGCGGCTGGACCGGGGCTTCCAGCGCGGCGGTGATGGTCTCGTCCATCTCGATCAGGGTAAGGGAGAAGCCATTCATGTCCAGCGCGGTCATGAGTGGCGCCGGGCCGATCACATGCGACACGCGCCGCGCCAGCGGCACATGGCTGAAGGCGTGCAGCAGCAGCGCCATCTCGACCTCCGGCACGCAGCCAAGGTTGTTCAGCACCACCGCGAAGCGGGTGTCGGGCATGGCCGTGGGCAGGCTGGCTTCCAGCGTTTCGGCGGCCCTGCGCATCAGGTCATCGGCCCCTGCCAGCGCGATGCGCTGCGCCCCCGGTTCGCCATGGATGCCCAGCCCGAGCTCGGCCTGATCGGCGGCAAGGCGGCTGCCGCGTCCCGGTTCGTAGGGATTGCAGTCTTCCAGAGCCAGGCCAATGGTACGCATGCGTGGTATCGCAGCGCGCACGAATTCGGTCACGCGCGCCAGTGTCCAGCCCTGTGCCGCGCCGTACCCCGCCAGCTTGTGGGCCAGGATGGTGCCCGCCACGCCACGCGGGGTGGTTGAGTCCGGCAGGGCGATGTCGTCACCCACGATCACCACCTCGACCTGCCTGCCCAATGCGCGGGCGCGTTCGGCCGCAAGGCCGAAATTCAGCCGGTCGCCGGTATAGTTCTTGACCACCAGCAGGCAGCCCGCCTGCCCCGTCGTGGCAAGGATGGCGGCAAGGATGGCATCCACGCAGGGCGAGGCAAACAGCGCGCCGCAGACCGCGGCGGTCAGCATGCCCTTGCCCACGAACCCGGCATGGGCGGGCTCATGCCCCGAACCACCGCCGGAAATGATGGAAACCCGATCGGGGTCGGGTGCGCGCTGCATGATGACGCAGGTATCGGGATAACCATCCAGACGGCACAGGTGCCGCCCTGCGGCGGAGCGCAGGAAACCGTCCAGGGCTTCGGTTACGATTGTCTCTCGCGTGTTGAAAAAACGCTTCATTATTATGCTTTCTCCCCCTGGGGCCATGGCCAGGCATGGCGGCAGGGCGAATATGACGGTTAATCCGTTCCTTGCAAAACAACGGAATATGTCAGGCGTGGGTTGCGCCGCGCGTGGGCCTGCCCTCAGGCCGGGCCGTGACCGGGCGGCAGGTGGGTGGGGTCGTCGGGGTGGGTCATCTTGCGGTGCGGGTCGTCCAGCGCGGGAACGCGGCCATGGTGGCCAAAATTGACCAGCCGCGCCTCCAGCAGGTGCAGCCTGCCCAGAAGGTTCATGCGGATGGCCATGACTGCGAGCGAGGCCCCGGCAAACGGGCCGACCACGTAAATCCATAACCCCGTCCACTGCCCCGCGAACAGGGCGGGTGCGAGCGTGCGCGCGAAGTTCACGCTGTTGCCTGAAAGCCATGCGGTAACCGGGTTCATGATCAGGAAGAACAGCCCGCCCGACCAGGGGGTGATGAACTTCCATCGTGGGTGCGCGGCCAGCCAGTACAGCATGGCGATCAGGGCGGCGGTCACGAACATTTCAGACCACATGGCCCACCAGATGGAGATCTGCCCATAGGGCACGGTCGCGCCATAGCGCACGGACACCGCCATGTTGCCCCACCACGCCACCAGCCTGCCCGCCTCGTACACCGTGGCCGTGCCCAGGAACGCGCCAATAACCTGCGCGATCATGTAATTGAGCGCGTCGATACCGCCGATGCGCCTGGCCAGTGAAAAGGCCAGCGTGACGGAGGGGTTGATATGCGCGCCGCTGACCTTGCCAAACGGCGTCATGGCCGCGGCCGTGCCGGACAGGCCGAAGCACAGGCCGCACAGGGCCGTCTGCAGGTAGGGGTGCTGCTGCAACGGGGCCGCGAACGGGCTGCCCGAGGCGGTGAGCAGGATGACCGCGCTCAACCCCAGGATCATCAGGATGGCGGTGGCGATCGCCTCACAGAAATACAGTTTCCAGTGGAACGGATTATGCGGGTGGGGGTCGCCTGCCAGCGGCCGGTCATGCACATGGATATGCAGGTAGGGTAAATGCAGGTGCGGCAGGCGCATGGTCGGTATCCTCGTTTCTGGCACGTAGGGTCCGGCGCATGGCAGGGAAAGATCATATCCCGGTGCGGGCCGGTGGCTGTCGGGACCATAGCAGTCCCCGCACCGCCCGGGTCCGGTTTTGGCACAATCCAGTCATGCCATCACGAATTCGCAATCCCCGCCTCCCCGTCCGGGGTGGTCGAGGCGTCAAGGGCGGCCTGGAGGATGTAGGCGGCGGCCATGCGGTCCACCACCTCCCCACGGCGCTGGCGCGTCATGTCGGCCTCCGAGATCAGGAAGCGGTTCACGGCGGAGGATGAAAGCCGCTCATCCCACATCGCGGCGGGCAGGCCGGTCATGTCCGACAGGTTGCGTGCCCAGTCCCGCGCCGCCTGCGCCGCCGGGCCGAAGCTGCCATCGAGTGAAAGCGGCAGGCCGACCACCAGCCCCCCCACGTCCTGCGCGCGCGCGATCGTGCTGATCTGGGCGGCGATGGCGGACAGTTTCGTCCGCTTCAGCGCCGTGTGGGGCGACGCCAGCATCAGCCCCACATCCGACAGCGCCACGCCGATTGTCCTGCTGCCGGGGTCAAGTCCCAGCAGGCGCTGGTTGCGCCGCAGCGCGGCACGGAGATCGGATATGTTGAACAGGGGCATGGTCGGGGGTATGTTCCTCAGCAGGTCCTGCGCCGCAGGATATTCTTCCCCTGTTACGATGGAAAGTTATTGCTTCATGTCGCTTGATCCCGCGACCGTCCGCCGCATTGCCAGACTGGCACGGATTGGTATTGACGAGTCTGATCTTCAGTCCCTGCAAGGGGAGCTTAACGGGATCCTGGGCTGGGTCGAGCAGCTGAACGAGGTCAATGTCGATGGGGTCGCCCCCATGGTCGGCACGGGCCACGCCGCGCTCCGCATACGTGACGATGTGGTGACCGACGGCAACTGCCGCGAGGCCGTGCTGTCCAACGCACCCGATGCCGTCGGCCCCTTTTATACCGTGCCCAAGGTTGTTGAATAATGAACCTGACCGAACTCACCATTGCCGACGCCGCCGCCGGCCTGCGCAGGCGCGACTACAGCGCGGTCGAGCTGGTGCGCGCGCATACGGATGGCATTGCCGCGCTCAACCCCCGGCTTAACGCCTATATCACCACCACGGCCGATGCGGCGCTGGAGGCGGCGGCCCGCGCGGATACCGCCCTGGCCCGTGACGAGGCCCGTGCGCTGACCGGCATCCCGCTGGGCATCAAGGACCTGTTCTGCACCAGCGGCGTGCGGACCACGGCGGCCAGCAACATCCTGAAAAACTTCGTGCCGCCTTATGAAAGCACGGTCACGGCCAACCTGCTGCGCGATGGCGCGGTGTTCGTGGGCAAGACCAACCTTGATGAATTCGCCATGGGCTCGGCCAATATCACCTCCGCCTTCGGGCCGGTGGAAAACCCGTGGAAGCGCAGGGACGATGCGCAGACCGTGCTGGTGCCGGGCGGGTCGTCGGGCGGGTCGGCGGCGGCGGTGGCCGCGGGCCTCGCCATGGGGGCCACGGGCACCGATACCGGCGGTTCGATCCGCCAGCCTGCCGCCTATTGCGGCATTGTCGGCCTCAAGCCCACCTATGGGCGGTGCAGCCGGTATGGCACGATCGCCTATGCCTCCTCGCTGGACCAGGCGGGGCCGATGGCGCGCAGCGTGGGTGACTGCGCCATCATGCTCCAGTCCATGGCGGGTTTCGATCCGCGCGACAGCACCAGCGTGGATTGCGACGTGCCGGATTATTCCGCCGCCGTGGGCCGCAGCCTGAAGGGGCTGAAGGTCGGGATCCCGCGCGAATACCGCGCCGAAGGTCTCTCCACCGAGATCGAGGCCGCATGGCAGCAGGGCATCGCATGGCTGAAGGAAGCCGGGTGCGAGATCGTGGATGTCTCCCTGCCCCATACCCGGTACGGGCTGGCCACCTACTACATCGTCGCGCCTGCGGAATGTTCGTCCAATCTCGCGCGCTATGACGGCCTGCGTTTTGGCGAACGTGTCCCCGCCCCCACGCTGGACGGGATGTACGAAGCCTCCCGCCGCGCGGGTTTTGGCCCGGAGGTGCGTCGCCGTATCATGATGGGTACCTACGTGCTCTCCGCCGGATATTACGATGCCTATTACCTGAAGGCGCAGAAGGTCCGCACGCTGATCCGCCGTGACTTTACCGAAAGCTTCCAGCAGGTTGACGTATTGCTGACGCCCACCGCGCCCACTCCGGCGTTCGGGCAAGGGGAAAAGATGGACGATCCGGTCCAGATGTATCTGAACGATATCTTTACGGTGCCAGCCTCCATGGCGGGCATGCCCGCCATGTCCGTGCCCGTGGGCTTGGGGGCTACGGGCCTGCCGCTCGGGTTGCAGTTGATCGGCCGCCCGTTTGATGAGGAAACCCTGCTGGCTACGGGCAGCGCGCTGGAAAAGGCGGCGGCCTTCACCCATCGGCCTGCCATCCGCGCGGAGATGGCGAAATGAGCTATACGATAGAAGGTCGCACCGGCACGTGGGAAATCGTGGTCGGGCTGGAAGTCCATGCGCAGGTCATCAGCAGATCCAAGCTGTTTTCCGGTGCATCCGCGTCCTATGGCGGTGAACCGAACACCCATGTCAGCCTGGTGGATGCGGGTTTTCCGGGCATGCTGCCGGTCCTGAACCGCGAATGCGTGGCGCAGGCCGTCCGTACCGGGCTGGGGCTGCGCGCACGCATCAATCTGGAAAGCCGGTTTGACCGCAAGAACTATTTCTATGCCGACCTGCCCACCGGCTACCAGATCAGCCAGTTCACCCATCCCATTGTGGGCGAAGGCACGGTCGAGATCGAACTGGCCGATGGTACGGTGCGCCATATCGGCATTACCCGCCTGCATCTGGAACAGGACGCAGGCAAGTCGATCCACGATCAGGATCCGACGCGTTCGCTCATCGACCTGAACCGTGCCGGTGTGGCGCTGATGGAGATCGTGAGCGAGCCCGACATCCGCACGCCGGAGGAAGCCGGCGCCTATCTGCGCAAGCTACGCCAGATCCTGCGCTATCTGGGCACCTGCGATGGCAACATGGAAGAAGGCTCGATGCGTGCCGACGTGAACGTGTCGGTACGCAAGGCGGGTGAGGCCTTCCGCACGCGCTGCGAGATCAAGAACGTCAACTCCATCCGCTACGTCATGCACGCGATCGAGACCGAGGCCGCGCGCCAGGTCGAGGTGTGGGAGGAAGGCGGCACGGTAGATCAGGAAACCCGCCTGTTCGACCCTGCCCGCAATGAAACCCGTTCGCTCCGCAGCAAGGAAGACGCGCACGACTACCGCTACTTCCCGGACCCCGACCTGCTGCCGCTGGTGGTGGAACAGGCATGGGTGGACGAACTGGAAAAGGCCCTGCCCGAACTGCCCGATGACAAGCGTGCACGCTTCGAGAAGGAATACGGCATTCCCCGCTATGATGCGGGCGTGCTGGTCGCCGAGCAGGCCATTGCCGACTATTACGAGACGGTGGCCCGGGGCCGCGATGCCCGCCTTGCGGCCAACTGGGTCACGGGCGACCTGTTTGCAGCACTGAACCGTACGGGACGCACGATTCAGGATAGCCCGATTTCGGCACAGGCGCTGGGTGGCATGCTGGATCTGGTGTCCGACGGCACGATCAATGGCAAGATCGCCAAGGAAGTGTTCGAGGACATGCTGGAAACCGGCGATAGCGCGTCCGATATCGTGGAGCGCAAGGGGCTGAAGCAGGTAACCGATACCGGCGCGATCGACGCCGCTGTTGCCGATGTGCTGGCCCGCAATGCGGACAAGGTGGAAGAATATCGCGGTGGCAAGGACCGCCTGTTCGGCTTTTTTGTAGGCCAGGTGATGAAAGCCATGGCGGGCAAGGCCAATCCGGCCATCGTGAATGAAGCCCTGAAAAAAGTTTTGTAAAAAAGGGGCTTCTTCGCATTTTAGGGCTTTGCAGGGGTGCGGCTACAGGCTAAAAGCAGCCCTGCAAACGCCGTGTTACTTATAATGCGTGCTCTTCGGCGGAGGGGTGGCCGAGTGGCTGAAGGCGGCGGTTTGCTAAACCGTTATACGATGTCAAGTCGTATCGAGGGTTCGAATCCCTTCCCCTCCGCCAATTAAACCTATCAAACCACTGTGCTAGTTAATACTTTCTAGGTTTTTGGGATTTTGGCCCCCCAACCTGGCCCCAAATCATTTTTTATATCTGCGCTCATTCGCTGCCGTTCAACATGTTGGTTGAGCGGTTTCCGACTTGTACCTGCGCGCAGCCTTCCCCATAATGCCACAGTCCGGTAGCTCGTCAGACTCATGACCTGAAGGCCCCGGATTCAAATCCTGCCCTGCAACCAATGCCTGAGCGGATGAGAGTCTTGATGCTGATGGATACGAACATGAGTCCGAAGAGTAAGCGGAGTTCTAACCCGGCTGAACCCGAGGCAACATAACCGAGGGGTCTTGTCGGACTGGACGCGTCCTGACAGAGAAGGTGCCCATCGCAGTGGGTGGAAGCCTTAATCCGAGAGTGCTGGTATGCATGCCAGCATCATGCCTGCCCGACGCTTATAGCCCAAAATCTCGGTGGCACCCAGCATCAATCCTGGGCGCGCATGCCGTCATGCGGGATCGGTTGCCCGTGTAGAGACATGGGGCGCATCGGCACGGCGGAACTGCGCAACTCCCTCAGTGGATTTCGTATAAAAATGTTCGAGGACATTCAGGCCGTACATACGGTAACCAGAAGGTCAACATCGCACTGACCCGTTCGACGGGCTGAAGAAGTTCTCCATCACGGTGGCTAAACTTATACTGAGTAGTATTATTCATTCAAAGCATAGTTTTTGACAAGAAAATTTTGGTCTCTATTTTTTTCGGAACATCATCAAAAAACCAGAAACGATAAGGATTATAATAGCGCTCGTAAGGCCTATCTCGGCTTCGGTTTTTGTGATTGAGAATATATCCAGGTCTTTCAGGAGGCCAAAATCCATAAGAGAACCCAGCAAAAAACCAGAAATACCGATCAATACACCAATTTTCTTTTCGTTTGATGCTGCCTGCCTATCAAGGGAAGCCTGCTTTTCTGATTCCTGAACTTTTTTGAATACTGTTTTTGTTGTTTGCAAATCTTCAGAAACAGATTTTGATATTCGTATAATTTCAGCTTTGCTGGCTTCCAGATAGTCATAAACATCACGAAAGACTGCCCCTAACGCTTTTCGCTCTGGAGAAAAGTTGCTTTCAAGCCATGTAGTAATGTCTTTTGTTTCAGGCTTTCTAAACTCAACTGTATATTTTCTGGTTGGATCCATTATGGTCTTTGCTATCTTGGGACACCCATGCATGAGTTTGCCAAGTTTTGACCCCTTTTTATCCATGCAATACGTATCACTGTGTATGATCTCGTCACCATCTTTTATAATAACGACCTGCAATGATTTCGAAGAAATATAAACTTTATTCTGATTAATATCTTTTGGCGGAATGCAAATGGATTTTGTTTCCCACAGATTTTTTTCCTGCTCCTTGGCTCTTTCAAAATCCGGGCTTGTTTCGTCTTTGATTATCTGGGTGGGTTTATAAATATTAAAAATATTCATAGTAGTGCCTAAATAGTCCCTGATATAAAATGGCCGGGTTTGCTGGTCGTATCATCATCTGCGTGCCGGGGCTCGTTGTGTGTATGATCTGGCAACGGAAACGGCGGGTGCTTCAGGTGCGGCTGTCCCCACTATAGAGTGTGATTTCTGATCGAATGCGGCTTTACTATTTTCCCTGTACACCAAAAAATCAGGCTTCCCGCTTACACGGGAGCCGCTTCTCGTTATATTGAGGCGCAGGGTAGGAAAGATAATTAAGCCGTTTGGCTTCCAACCGTGCCAATGCAACATTCTCGACAATCTGGCCACAGCAGAATGCCAACGCCGCCAGGGTTTCCAGCCCGGTTGCTAATATGGCGGTAGGCATGCGCGGAACAAATCCCGTGCGGATGAACTCCATTACAATAGGTGTTCCCAGCGCGATGCCCGCGATCATGAAAATTATACCTAGCGTACTGAAAAACATGAGAGGGCGCTCTCGCCGCAGGAGATTGAAAATTGCTATCAATATCCGCAAGCCATCCTGATAGGTATTCAGCTTGGAGGCGGAGCCCTCGGGTCTTTCGACATATATGGTTTCGACTTCGCTTATCGGCATGGCCAGCGTAAGGGCGTGTACGGTAAATTCGGTCTCGATTTCAAACCCCGTTGACAGTGCGGGGAAGGATTTAACGAAACGTTTTGAAAATATACGGTATCCGGAAAAAATATCCTTGGAGCCGGGACCAAAAAGACACCGGACAAGACCAGTAAAAAGTTTATTCCCCAGGACATGCCCGCTACGATAGGCCGCCTGCCTGTCAGTCACGCGCTGCCCTGTCACCATGTCCAGATTCTGTTCCGAGGCCAATGTCAGCATGCGACGCACGGCCGCGGCTTCATAAGTGGCGTCTCCATCGACCAGAACATAGAAGTCGGCATCTATGTCCGCGAACATGCGGCGGATTACGTGTCCCTTCCCCTGCCTTAGTTCGGTCCGTACTATCGCCCCCGCGTCCTTCGCGATTGCGGATGTATTGTCGCTGGAATTGTTATCATAGACGTAAATATCGGCGGACGGCAGGATGTTCCGGAATTCACTTACCACATCGCCTATTGTCACCTCTTCATTATAGCAAGGAATGAGGATCGCCACGCGCGCATCACTTTCGTACTGATACGTTTTGATCATGAGTTCAGCCCGATATGAGAAAGATAATAATTGACGACACCATGTTTGATCAGGAGACTGCCCGGACCAAATTTGCTCAAATCGTAAAGTAATAAAACGAAATGAGATGAAATAACCCCGATGACAACCAGGGATATGGAAACCGATTTCAGAAGTTTACTGTCATGGAAATTTTTTGCGACAGCAACCGCTCCCATAAATCCGCAGTAAAGCATAATCGGATAGAATTCCGCCCGGTAACGGAAATTCATGCTGATCGCCATAAGCATGAGTATCGCGGGGATGGTAAGACCCGCCATGATCGCGATGGATGAACCCCTGACGTTTGGTTCCTGCCGCCTCTGCCGCATAAGCGATATTATGAACATGCTACCCAGCAGAAGAAAAAATCCGTCTGTCAGAAAGAAGCTGCTGGGTGGAAGTTCGGCCGCATCTATGAGGCGTGAAAATGAATCCTGAAGGAACAGGTGTCCATCCGCATTCTGGAATGCCCATACAGGAAAAAAGAAATATAAAATTCCAAGCGGGATGCGTTGTACATTAAACAGGCCATACCGCGTGGTGCGCACAAGACGGTCCGGAAATTCGGTATTGAACAGGTACAGGTTATAATTGGCGAATGTCAGTGGGTTTCCCCAACGTTCGAAATTGATGATGCCCGTAAGGACGACCCCGACCACCAGAATAAGGATAGCCATGGCGCAGTGACGCAACCATGACCGCAACAGGGGTGCATCGGCGCCAGATGTATTGCGCCAGCAGCGCCACAAGACCAGAAGGCCAAACAGACTTTCGGACGCATAGAGCCCAATCCCCATGGAGACACGCGTGAGCAGGGCAAGCGCCGAGGCGACAGCCATCCAGATGAGGGCCTTTGGCGTCTCCTCAGGCTGAAGGGATGCGCGTACAGCCCATTGGACAAAAAACATACCAAAAACAAGAGACCACAGGCACACTTCCTGATAGATGGACGGTCGCAGGAAGCATATTTGTACACCCGTGAATGAAACCGCCACCAGAAGCAGTTTCTTCATCCATGGTGAATTCTGCAGTGCGTATTTCCCAATATATCGAACGCTCTGGTAATTAATGAAAAACATGATTACCGCGGCAATGGCGCACGACAATCGTGTAATGTCGATATGGAGCCCATTGGGCAAAAGGATTAATGGCAGGCGCAGTAAGGCAGGGAAAATTCCCCAGTAAGCATAGACCCGGCCATCCCGCAGGAATCCCTCTTTCCCCACGGTATCAGGATCAACATCGAACCTGCCGTGCAGAAGGTTATCCATCATGCTATTGAATGTTAAGGATAGCCCGTCGTCTCTTATGGTAACAGGGGAGTGATGCCAGAATAAAGTATTTCCACAATACCATATTACACAAAGGACAAGGCAGGTATAATATGGAATCCTAGATTTCATTATACTCATAAAAAAGGCATCTTTCATACGCTTCTGGCATAATATGTCATGACGAAGCCCGAGACATGGATCGGCGTTTGCGTATCAGGGAACCTGAGCGGGCGCAATATATACATATCCGGTTATAATCCGAACGGTTCGAACCCCTCCGTTCCATGGGCATTCCGCGCGGTCTGTGTGGTTGGATGCGCGGCCAGATTGTCCTACGCTTGCCCCTTGAACCAGGACCAGGGGCCATGACAGAGCGTATCGTTTACAAAATTCTCACTGCGGCCGAACATGAACATTTCGTCCGGATGGGATCATTCGCCGGATCACCCGTGGACGTGGCGGACGGGTTCATTCACCTGTCCGCCGCCGCGCAGGTTACAGCCACGCTGGACAGGCATTTCGGTGGGCAGGACGGCCTGATGCTGGTGGCGGTCGATCTGGGGCTGCTCGATCCCTCGGCCGTGCGGTGGGAGCCCTCGCGCGGTGGCCAGCTTTTCCCGCATCTTTACGCCGTCCTGCCAATCGGGGCCGTGGTGGCCAGTGGTCCCATCAGCCGCAATGCGGATGGCAGCGTGCACCTGCCGCTCTAGCCATCCGTCCCGGTGCGGGGGTGCAATGGGGTGGGCGCCTGATCGTCCTGGCGGGCATCACGGTTGCTGGAGCAGCGCGGCCGCCCCCTCGACATCCCCGTCCCGTGCCTGTTCAGAATACCGGCGTTGTGTGGCGGCGCGCGGTCGCGGCGTACCAGAGAAATGGAGAATGATGATGTTTTCATGTGTAGGTTATGCGGCGACGGCTGCCGATGCCCGCCTGGCTCCCATGACGCTGGAGCGCCGTGACACCGGGCCGGAGGATGTATGTATCGAAATCCTGTATTGCGGTGTCTGCCATTCCGACCTGCATCAGGCCCGCAATGAATGGCACAATACGATTTTCCCGTGCGTGCCGGGGCATGAAATCGTGGGTCGTGTGAAAGAGGTCGGAACCACCGTGACCCGGTTCCGGGCGGGCGACCTGGTGGGTGTTGGCTGCATGGTTGATTCCTGCCGCGAATGCGCCAGTTGCCGCACGGGGCTGGAACAGTATTGCGAACAGGGCTTTGTCGCCACCTATAATGGTGAGGACCGGCAGGGGCGCGGGATTACCTATGGCGGCTATTCGCGCGCGGTCGTGGTGGATCAGGCCTTCGTGCTGAAGGTGCCCGAAACGCTGGATCCCGCGGCTGTCGCCCCCCTGCTCTGCGCGGGGATCACCACCTATTCCCCGTTACGGAACTGGAAGGTCGGGCCGGGGCAGCGTGTCGGGATCGTGGGGCTGGGCGGGCTTGGGCATATGGGTGTGAAATTCGCCCGTGCGTTTGGCGCGCAGGTGGTGCTGTTCACGACATCGGCCAGCAAGGTGGCCGACGGGCTGCGCCTGGGCGCGCATGAGGTTGTGCTGTCAAAGGATCCGGCGGCGATGGCCAAGGAACGCGGCCGTTTTGACTTTATCCTCGATGCCGTGGCGGCCGATCACGACATCAACGCCTATCTCGACCTGCTTCGGCGCGACGGGACGCTGGTGCAGGTGGGCGCGCCGGAAAATCCGTTGCCGGTCTCGGTTTTCAGCCTGCTCATGAAGCGGCGCAACTTCAGCGGCTCCCTGATCGGCGGCATCCCTGAAACGCAGGAGATGCTCGATTTCTGTGGCGAGCATGGCATCACCGCCGATATCGAAATGATCCGCATGGACGAGATCGAGACCGCCTACGCCCGCATGCTGCGCTCCGATGTGAAATACCGTTTCGTGATCGACATGGCGACAATGCCCGCCGCGGCCTGAAGTACGCCGGGGGCGCGGGCCGGGTGTCGCGCCCCTGCGGCCATGGCGGGACGGAATTGCCATCTGTCGGGTAATGTTGCGCCGGTTTAACGGGTACCGTAGGGAAAACGGTTGCCGGGTTCCGTTTTCTCAGGGGTGTTGCATGCATATCCGTGGATGTATCGGCATAATACTTCTGGTATGTATCGGTATCGTCTTTTCCACGGATCGCAGGCATATCCGCCCGCGTGTGATCGGCGCATGCCTGTTGCTGCAGGTGGCCATCGGGGCCGGCGTGCTGCGTGTGCCGCTGGGGCAGGATATATTGCGCGGGGTATCGGGTCTGGTGACGGGCCTGCTGTCCTATGGCGATGAAGGCGCGCGTTTCCTGTTCGGCCCGCTGGTGGGGCCGCATATGCGCACGCTCTTTCCCGATGGGGGATATATCTTCGCCTTTCAGGTCCTGCCCTCGCTGGTCTATGTCAGCGCCCTGATCGCCATTCTCTACCATTACGGCATCATGCAGGCTTTCGCGCGGCTGTTCGGGCGGGGGGTACAGGCGCTGCTGGGCACATCGCCGGTGGAATCGTTCGGCGCCATCATCACCATTTTCGTGGGGCAGAGTGAACTGCCCGTGGCCCTTGGGCCCTATCTGGCCGGTATGGCGCGCACGGAACTGTTCAGCGTCCTGTGCAGCGGCACGGCTTCGGTCTCCGGGGCGACGCTTGTGGGGTATGTCGGGTTGGGAATTCCGGCGGATTATCTTGTCGCGGCCTCGTTCATGGCGATTCCCGGCGGCCTGATGTTTGGCAAGATTCTGGAACCGCGCGGCCCCGAAAGTGGCCTCAGCCCGCTTGAGGCCGGCCGCACCGCGTATCATCGCGCGTTTTTCGAGGCCGTGATGGAGGGCGCGCTCAGGGGCGCGCATACGGCACTGGCGGTGGCGGCCATGCTGGTTGCGTGTATCGGGCTGATCGCGCTGGCCAATGGCCTGCTGGGCTGGATCGGGGGGAGTATCGGCTTGCCCGCCCTGTCGCTTGAATATGGCATGGGGCTGGTTTTTGCGCCGCTGGCGTGGCTGCTGGGTGTCCCGGCGGCGGAATGCGGCGCGGTGGGGGCCGCGCTGGGGCTGAAGGTGGTGGTGAACGAATTCGTGGCCTACGTGCATCTAGGGGCCGCGATACAGGCGGGGCGGCTGTCGCATCGGGCGGTGGCGATCGCTTCCTTCGCGCTGTGTGGTTTTGCCAATCTGAGTTCGATCGGGATACTTGTGGCCGCGTTCGGCAGCCAGTGTCCTGACCGGCGCGAGGAAGTGGCGCGTAAAAGCGCACGCGCGGTGCTGGCAGGCGTGCTGTCGAACCTGACGAGCGCGGCCATTGCCGGTATCATCATTCCGTAAGCGTTTTTTCCACCAGTTCAGGATAGAAGCCACCGTGCGCAGGATCATTATCGACACCGACCCCGGACAGGATGACGCCATTGCCATCATGCTGGCACTTGCCGCGCCCGGTCTGCATGTCCTGGGGCTGGTGACCGTGGCGGGCAATGTGCCGGTGGAGCAGACCACCGCCAATGCATGCCGGATACTGGAACTGGCGCAGCGGCGGGACATAGGGGTTTACGCAGGCTGCGCGCGTCCGCTGCGGCGTGTGCCCATTACGGCGGCGCATGTGCATGGGCGCACGGGCATGGATGGTCCCGCCCTGCCCGCCCCCACCTTGCGCGCGCAGGCACGCCATGGCGTGGACTTCCTGATCGAGACCGTCAGGGCGCACCCGCCAGGCAGCATCACGCTGGTTACGTTGGGGCCGATGACAAACCTGGCCATGGCGGTGGTGAAGGCCCCTGACATCGCCCGGCGGCTGGGGCGGGTCGTCTCCATGGGTGGGGCGTATTCGGAAGGGGGCAATATTACCCCCAGCGCCGAATTCAATATGTTCGCCGATCCCGACGCGGCGGATATCGTATTACGCAGCGGGGTGGCGCTTACACTTGTGCCGCTGGATGTGACGCACCGTTTTCTCATCTCGGCACGGCGTCTGGCGCGGCTGCGGGCCATGCCGGGACAATGCGCGCAGGCCGCCGCCGCCATGCTCGGTTTTTCGGAGCGGTTCGATCTGGCCAAATATGGCTGGGACGGCGCGCCTTTGCACGATCCCTGCACGATCGGCTGGCTGCTCGCGCCCGACCTGTTCGCCGGGCGCGAGGTCAATGTTTCGGTCGAGGTGGGCAGCGCGCTCATGCAGGGGGCGACGGCGGTTGACTGGTGGCGGGTTACGGACCGCCCGCCCAATGCCCTGTTCCTGCGGGAAGTGGATGATGAGGGGCTGTGGAATCTAATGCTGGAGTACCTGGGCCGCCTGCCCTAGCAGCCTGATAAAGGCCTTTGTAATCGGACAGGACATTGTATCTGGCAATTATCAGCAACAGGTCGATGTCTCCACAAAATCTCTATCCGCCTTCGCCCCTGTCGGGCAGTGCGGCCAGTTCCGCCGTGAGTTCAAGCGCGTGGCGCCGCTGTGCGTGATCATAAACCGGCACCGCGGCCAGCAGTTCATCGGGCCGGTAGCGGTTGATGAAGTCTTTCAGGCGCGGGGCGATCGTTCGGGTTGACCCGGCGAAGGTAAAGGCCAGCGTCTGCTCCAGCATGGCCTGCTCGGCGACGGGCCAGGGTGCGGCTCCCTTTTCCAGTGGCGGTGGGAAGGCGATGGGCCGGCCACGACGCAGGGCAATGAAATATTGCTGGAGGGATGTCGCCAGATGCCGCCCCTCCTCGGCGTCGTCCGCCGCGATGATGTTGACGCTCAGCATGACATGGGGTTCCGGGCAGCGTTCGGATGGCTCGAAGCGCGCGCGGTACAGCGTGATCGCATCTTCCATCTGCGCGGGCGCGAAATGCGATGCGAAGGCGTAGGGCAGGCCCAGGCGCGCGGCCAGAACGGCGGAAAACAGCGATGATCCCAGCAACCATACCGGCACGCGCAGCCCGG
This sequence comes from Komagataeibacter sp. FNDCR2, assembly GCF_021295395.1. Classification (NCBI taxonomy): domain Bacteria; kingdom Pseudomonadati; phylum Pseudomonadota; class Alphaproteobacteria; order Acetobacterales; family Acetobacteraceae; genus Komagataeibacter; species Komagataeibacter sp. FNDCR2. The sequence continues at coordinate 617,178 of NZ_JAIWOU010000001.1, read as the reverse complement.
CGCCGGGTATGGCGCGGATATGGTGGGTCTCGGTCTCGGCCAGTGGTTCGAAATAATGGAGCAGTTCCACCACATCTTCCGCGAAACGGTCCGGTGCATGCGGGTCGCGGCGCAGGGCGCGGGCCGTGCGCTGGTCCGCCCCCGGCGCGCGGCCAAGGCCGAGGTCGATCCGGCCGGGAAACAGCGTCTCCAGCGTGCCGAACTGCTCCGCCACCACCAGTGGTGAATGATTGGGAAGCATGATGCCGCCCGCCCCCACACGGATACGCCGTGTCGCGGCGGCGACCTGCCCGATCAGGACGGCGGTCGCGGCCGAGGCGATGCCCGGCATCGCGTGGTGTTCCGCCAGCCAGTAGCGGTGGAATCCAAGCCCGTCCGCCAACCGGGCCAGATCGCACGTATTGCGCAGCGCGTCGGCTATGCTGGCGCCACGGGTAATGAGGGAGAGGTCAAGGACGGAAAAGGGAATCACGCAACGCACCTCCGGATCATCCAGCACCACCATCCCCGCGCGCCCATGGACCATCGGGATTTCGCGCCGGGAGGCACGCGCAACCTTATACACCATGCGACGTTGGGACAGCAGGCTTATGGTGGAGTACCTCCCATGTTGACTCTGCTGGTTATTGTGCTGCTCATCTTCGCCATTGGCGGGGGTGGGTACGGTTACCGTTCCGGCTGGTACGGCGGTGCGGGTAGCCCGGGTTTCAACGGACTGGGCCTGTTGCCGATCATCCTGATCCTCATCGCCCTGTTCCTGCTGTTCCGCGTAAGCGGCACCCACAACATTCCCCCGCCCTGAACCTTCGGGGCGGGCATGGTTTTTCGTGCAACCAATCCGTTTCCATAGGGTTATGATTGCCGGGCGTTCAGGTCAGTGCGATAGCGGGGCTGGACGCCATGCCACGCTATCGCGCCATGTTCGCGTCATGGCCTCTTCATGGAGGCATAGGTGCCCGATACCCTTTATCGTAACGCATTGTTCTTTGACGGTACGGGATGCGATCCCATCATTTCCGATATCGCCGTGTCACACGGCATCATTTCAGCAATCGGCGCGGACCTGCCCGCGGGCGCCGAGACGCGCGTGGTGGACTGCACCGGGCTGTGGCTCATGCCCGGCCTGCTGGATATCCATACGCATCTTGACCTTGAACTGGAAGTGGCCCCCGAACTGCCCGAGGTCGTCCGGCATGGCACGACTTCGGTGGTTATCGGCAACTGTTCCCTTGGCGTGACCTTTGGCAACCAGCGCCGCGATGGGGAAGACCCCATCGTGGACTGTTTCGCCCGGGTGGAGAACATGCCCAAATCCGTGCTGCGCAAGGTGGCCGATACCTGTTCATGGACGGATTCACAGGGCTATCTCGACCATCTGGGGGCGCTGCCGCTTGGCCCCAATGTCGTGCCGCTCATGCCGCATTCCATGTTGCGGATCGAGGTGATGGGCCTGCATGGTTCCATCAGCCGCCGCCCCACGCGGCGCGAACGCGCGCGGATGGAAGGGCTGGTCGATGCGGCCATGGCACAGGGTTATCCCGGGTTTTCGACCGATGCGCTGCCCTTCCACTTTCTGGCGAATGATCCGCACAAGAACCGGAGGATCCCCACGCAGTACGCGGGTTTTCGTGAACTGCGGCAACTGACCGGCGTGGTGCGCCGCTACGGGCGGGTATGGCAGGCGACACCACCGAAGGACAATTTTATCGATGCGGTCCGCAGTTTCCTGCTGACAAGCGGGCGACTGTTCGGGCGGCCGCTCAGGACGACGGTGCTGGCGGTGCTCGACCTCCAGACCAACCGCTCCGCCGTGGCGCTGTGTCTCATGCTCTCGGCCATTCTCAATTCGCGTTTTCTGGATGGGTATTTCCGCTTCCAGGCGCTGTCCGGCACGTTCCGGCTATGGAGCGACGGGGCGATCAATCCCCTGGCCGACGAGATTCCCGAACTGCGCGCCCTGAACGAACTCGAACCCGAAGATCGCGCCGGGCGCGCGCATATCCTCAATGACCCCGAATGGATCGCATCCTTCCGGCATATGTGGCTCAAGGGCCGGACCGGCTGCTCCATCGCGCGGCTGCGGCGGCTGCTCAGGCAGGAGGAAACCGTCCTGACCCGCCGCCTGTCGGATATGATCGTGGCCGCCGCCCCGCTGGACAACTGGTATGGGGAGACATTGCGTGCCCCCTATCGCCGCCTGTTGCGCTGGCAGGCGCACAGGGGGCGCAGGGGTGCTGCCAGTGCGGATGAAGACGCGTTTTTCCGCACTTTCCCCAACCCGGTGGGGGATGACGCGACATTCATCATTCACCTGCTGCGGCAATGGGATACGGACCTGCGGTGGGAAACGACCATCGCCAACCGCAACCCGGCCAGGGTGAAAGAACTGCTGTTCCACCCTCAGACGCTGCCGGGTTTCAACGACAGTGGCGCGCATCTGGCCAATATGGGTTTTTACGATGGCAACCTGCGCCTGCTAAAAATAGCCCAGCAGGACGGGCTGGGGAAAGTGGCCGTCGGGGTTCATCGGCTCACGGGCCTGCCGGCGGCGTTCTTCAATATCAATGCGGGCGTGCTGCATACGGGCGCGCGGGCGGATCTGTGCGTGATCGACCCCGATGCGCTGCGCCGATGGGAGCCGGAAGCCACATATGAATTCATATATCGCACCCAGTTCGGGTGCCGTCAGGTCGTCAATCGCCCCGTGGGCGTGGTGCGCGAGGTGATGATCGCGGGCAGGACGGCATGGAAGGACGACACCTATGTCGCCAGTTACGGACAAATCCCCTTTGGCCGGGTGCTCAGGGCGAAGGACCATCCTGATGAACATGCCCATCCCGGCGCGCACGCCGCGGCCTGCTGAAAACCGTTCACATTAAGGCAACATGAACCTGCGCATATTTGATGGCCCCCACGGTCCACGCGCCATGGTATGAATTCCGGCTTCATGGGGCGGTTGTGGGGAGTGTGGTATCTTTTGTCGTGTCGGTTACAAGCCGGGTTCGTGGCGTCCCTGTCCTTTCTGTACCCATTCAGTGCGCTGCATGCGCAAACCGTACCGACCGTCACCCTGCCCGGCATCACCATAAAGCCCTATGCCACGGACCAGCTTGATGTGGGCGGTTTTGCCAATGCGTCTCCCGCCCGCCCCGGCACGGGCGCGCGCGGGGCGCGGATGCGCAATGGTGTGCGCCTGAACATACACAAGCAGGTGGAAATCGGCGCCATATGGGATTTCGGGCCCGCGCCGGATGGCCAGATGCGCCTGTTCGAAGGGCAGGTTTCCTATGTCGGGCTGAAGCATTTCGTGTTCACCGCCGGTATTTTCAAACCCAGCTTCGGCCTTGAATCCATGCAGGCGCAGGGCGATACCGTTTTTATTGAACGTTCCAGCATTTCCACCATCACCCGCAACCTGGCCACGGGCATCGAACGCCAGGCCGTGCAGGCGGAAACGTATGGCAGGCGCTACCACTTCGCCCTGTCGGCCACGGCGGGTACCGCCGGCCCCGGTGAGAACGGAAACCAGAGGGGCATGGCCTTCCGCCTTGTGGGCCTGCCGGTAAGGAGCGGCGCGCTGCTGGTTCATCTGGGTCTTTCGGGCGAATGGGTGTTCCGCCCGGCTTCGGCCCGCAATTCCAGCCCCGCCCTTTCCCTTTCCGATGTGCCGGAAATGAATACCGGCACGGATGCGAAATACCTCAATACCGGGAAAATAGCGGCCAGCAGCGCGGGCGCGCTCGGGCTGGAAGCCGCCGTGTCATGGCGCAAGCTGTTTTTTCAGGGCGAGGCATATGACATTGTGGTCAACAGCCGCACAGGCCGCGCAGATAACCAGGCCCTGCATTTTCATGGCTGGTACGGCCAGCTTGGCTACACGATCAATGGCAGGCAAAGGGAATGGAAGGGGCGCACGGCCGCGTTTTCCTCGCCAACATGCGACCGTAAGGAGACGGTCCTGTGTAACGGATATGGCGTGCTGGAAGTCGCGGCGCGCTATTCGCAGGCCGATCTGCAATCAGCGCCGGTTCAGGGCGGCGACCAGCAGATCGGTGCGCTGGCGGTCAACTGGTGGCCGACCGCCATTGTCCGCATGTCCGTGCAATATGAATATGGACAGGTCCATGGCGGCAGCGAACCCGAGCATTTTCATGGGGTCATGTCGCTGTTCCAGGTCAAGTTCTGACGCCCGCCCCATCGCGCCTATCGCATCCCCTCCCCTGTATAAGGTCCGGCGTGACGGTCCGGGCCGCCATAGTTCTGGCCATAGCCGCCACGCTGATACCCATCGGCGGGGCCGCCGTGGTGGTGATGGTGCCGGCCGCCATAACAGGCGGCAAGCGAGAGCGCCAAGGCCATGGCGCATAAGCTGCGGAAGGTACGGTTCATTCAGGCCTCCTGTATCCATGGATACGAACGTGGCGGGGGCTGGAAGGTTTGATGGCGCGGCGTCATGCCTGTCCTTTTCCGTCGCGCATCAGGAATCGGTGGGGTCTTCCTCGCGCTGGGTGGCGAAGGTGCTGACGGCCCGACATCCTTCAGGCGCGTTTTCACGCAGGAAATTCGCGAATTCGGCAAAAGCCGGTCCCCGCGGGTCCGTCGCGCGCCATACAAGGCCGATCGTCCGGTTGGCCCCCGCGATGGGGGTCAGGGAAATCAGGTCCGCCCATTCGCTGCGGTTGCGCAGCGCGAGCCGGGGAATAAGCGAATAGCCCTCCCCCGCGCCGATCATGTGCCACAGCATTTCCAGGCTGGCGGCAAGGCGCTGCTGGTCGCGCTGTATGGGCATGCCGCACAGCGCCAGCGCCTGGTCGCGCAGGCAGTGGCCATCCTCCAGCAACAGCAGGTCCGGCCCCTGCAGGTCGCCCATCAGCAGTGCCGGGCGTTCGGCCAGCGGATGGTCGGCCGGGAAAGCGGCCAGGAACGGTTCCTCGAACAGGGGCGCGCAGTGGAAGTTCTCCCCCTTTACGGGAAGTACCGCGAATACCAGATCAAGCTCGTCATGGCGGAGGGCGCGCAGCATGATGTTGGTCAGGCTGTCGGTCAGTTGCAGCCGCAGTTGCGGGTGCGCGCGCCGTAGCAACGGCAGCAGGCTGGGTACGTAATAGGGGCCAAGGGTCGCGATCAGCCCGATGCGCAGCAGCCCCTCCAGCGGTCCGGTCTGCACGCGGGCGGCCTCGATCATGGCGCGGGCGGCGGTCAGCACGTCGCGGCCCATGGCGATCAGGCGCGCGCCCTCCGGTGTCAGGGTGACGCGGCGGCGCGAGCGTTCAAACAGGACGACACCCAGCAACGCCTCCAGCTTGCGCACCTGTTCCGACAGGCCGCCCTGGCTTACGCCGCACCGTTCCGCCGCGCGGGAAAAATTGCGCAGGTCATCCACCGCCACCACATATTCGATATCGCGCAGCGACAGGCCGGAAAGGGGAATATAGGTCATGGGTATAGATAGGACCGATTTTGAACGATTTGTAAAACGGTTTTCCCGATAACAGCCATTGACAGAAACTGTTTCCCCGCATTTCGTGTTCGTGGGACAAGATGCCCGTTAACACCTGATTAGCGAAAGCAAGGAGCATACCACATGGCACGCATCAATTCGTCATTGAAGCCTTTTGAGACGGATGCCTTCCATAACGGCAAGTTCATCAAGGTGACCGATGTCGATGTAAAGGGCAAATGGGCCGTCTTCTTCTTCTATCCGGCGGACTTCACGTTCGTCTGCCCGACGGAACTTGAAGACCTTGCCGACAATTATGCGACATTCCAGAAGCTGGGCGTGGAAATCTACTCGGTCTCGACCGACAAGCATTTCACCCACAAGGCATGGCATGACACGTCCCCGGCCATCAGCAAGATCAAGTATGTCATGCTGGGCGACCCGACCGGCCAGATCGCACGCAATTTTGATGTGCTGATCGAGGAAGCCGGGCTGGCCGATCGCGGCACCTTCCTGATCGATCCGGACGGCAAGATCCAGTACATCGAGATCACCGCCGGTGGCGTCGGCCGCAGCGCCGCCGAGCTGCTCGATAAAATCCAGGCCGCGCAGTACGTCGCCACCCATCCGGGTGAAGTCTGCCCCGCGAAGTGGAAGGAAGGCGGCGAAACGCTGACCCCGTCGCTGGATCTCGTCGGCAAGATCTGATCCGGGCGGTCGCGGTCCGGCCCCTTTGCGGGGGCCGGATCATCCTGCCCCACCTTTTCAGAAAAAGCGGAGTTAACTCCCATGTTGCAAGACACCATCAAAACGCAGCTCAAGGCTTATCTGGCTGGCCTGGCGCACCCCATCGTGCTTGAGGCATCGCTCGATAACAGCCCGAAATCGCGCGAGATGCATGAACTGCTGCACGAGGTCGCCGCCCTTTCCGACAAGGTGCAGGTTTCCGAACAGGGTACGGCCACCCGGCGGCCTTCCTTCGTCATCCGCCGCGAAAACGCCAGGACGGGCGTCACCTTCGCCGCGATCCCGATGGGGCATGAATTCACGTCCTTTGTCCTGGCGCTGCTGCAGGCGGGCGGCCACGCGCCCAAGCTGTCCGATGAGACGGTGGCCCAGATCAAGGCGCTGCCGGGGCAGTACAATTTCGAGACCTATGTCTCGCTTTCATGCCAGAACTGCCCCGATGTGGTGCAGGCGCTCAACGCCATGAGCGTGCTGAACCCCAACATCCACAACGTCACGATCGATGGCGCGCTGTTCCAGGACGAGGTGGCGCAGAAAAACATCATGTCCGTGCCGCAGGTCTATCTGAACGGGGAACTGTTCGAGACCGGGCGCACGGATATCGCCCAGATTCTGGCCCGGCTGGACGCGGATGCGCCAAAACGCGCCGCCGAGAAGCTGAAGGACATCGCCCCGTTTGACGTGCTGATCATCGGCAGCGGTCCCGCCGGCGCGTCCGCCGCGATCTATGCCGCCCGCAAGGGGCTGCGCACGGGTCTGGTGGCCGAACGCTTTGGCGGGCAGGTGATGGATACGGAAGGCATCGAGAATTTCATCTCGGTCAAGGAAACCGACGGGCCGAAGCTGGGCGCGGCACTTGAAGCCCACGTACGCCAGTATGATGTGGACATCATCTCGTCCCAGCGCGCGAAGGAACTGTTCCCCGCCGCACGGCCCGGCGGCCTGCACGGGGTGGCGCTGGAAAGCGGGCCCATCCTGCATGCCCGCACGGTCATACTGGCCACGGGCGCGCACTGGCGGCATCTGGGCGTGCCGGGTGAGGAAGAATACCGCAACAAGGGCGTGGCCTATTGCCCGCATTGCGATGGCCCCTTCTACAAGGGCAAGCGGGTGGCCGTGGCCGGTGGCGGCAATAGTGGCGTGGAAGCCGCGATCGACCTTGCGGGTATTGTCGCGCATGTCACGCTGCTCCAGCGCGGTTCGCACCTGAAGGCGGACAAGGTGCTGCAGGACAAGCTGTACAGCCTGCCCAACGTGACGGTACTGACCGAGGCCCTGACCTCACGCATCGAAGGTAACGGCAAGAACGTGACCGGCCTGACCTATCGCGGCGGCGATGGCGCGGACCATCATGTGGACCTAGAAGGGGTGTTCGTGCAGATCGGCCTGCTGCCGAACACGGGCTGGCTGAAGGGAACGCTGAAGCTCAATGACTTTGGCGAGATCGTTGTGGACAGCCACGGCGCGACATCGGTTCCCGGCGTGTTCGCCGCAGGCGATGCCACCACGACCCCCTACAAGCAGATCGTGATCGCGATTGGCGGTGGGGCCACGGCGGCGCTGGCGGCGTTCGATTACCTCATCCGCGTGCCCGCGACCGAGGACAAGCTCGTCGCGGCATGAGGCACCTGCCGGGTGGGGCGTGTCTGCCGCCCTGCCCGCTTCGCCAGGAACGGCGCGCGGCCATCTTCCTTCAGGAGTGCCGGGGTGTCGTCACGTCCGTAGGCTGGGCGCTGGCGTGATCCTGTCGCGGCGATGACGATGGCCGCGACGGGGCGGTGGAGGGTGCAGGCGCCGCCATGGCCGTGGCGGCTGGCAGCCAGCCGCCCTCGAACCCCGCGCGCTCCAGCCCGGTCCTGATATAGGGGTTGTGCTTCATCACATTCCAGACCAGCCCGCTACGCCAGTTTTCGATCATGAGCAGGATCGGTCCCTGATCTATGCCCAGATATTCATGATCGGTCCAGAAGGACTGACCATCGCGGAAACTGGGGTTGAAGGCATCGACAAAGCCGTACTGGCCATAAATCCGCGTGCCGTACCGGGCCTTCATGTTCCGTAGCGTCGGCAGCACGATTTCGGGGGCGAAGGCGATGGAACCGGCGGCGGCGGTGGGCGCGATGGTGCCGTCATCCTGCGTGTAGTCCCGCCCCGCGCCTCGGGCGGAATAGGACAGGAAGTGCCGGGACTGCCCATCCATCTGCCGGGTCACATCGCCGGGGCCGTCGCAGGCGGTCAGCCCCCACATGGTGGCGCTGTAATCGTGCCATTTGCCCGGATTGGCTATGGCGTAGGCCTGCTGGGCATAAACGGCGCGACGGCTGTTTTCAAAATAATCTATCTGCCTGGCATGCGCCCACGCATCCTGCACGCCACGGAAGTCGATCCAGGCATGGCTGTACTGGTGGCCGAACAGGGGCGCGAAATTGAGGAATGTCTGGCCATAATAATCCCCCCACCGCTGGTTGTTGGTGGCAAGCCATGCCTGCCACGATGTTGGCGCCAGTGGATGGGACGGTGAGCCGAGCCCCAGGATATAGGCCATCATCCCTTCGCTGTAGCCTTCCCAGTAGCTGGGAATGAACTGGTGTTCGGGGGTCCAGCCCATGCTCATCCGGTTGTCGGCGCGGGTAATCCACTGCCAGTTGACGCGCCTGTACAGTTGGTCGGCCAGATCGCGTATTTCGCGTTCCTGCGGCGTATCGTGGTCATAAAAGGACTGGGAGAACAGGATACCCTGCATCAGCAACGCGGTGTCGATGCTGGACAGTTCTATGTCCCGGCTGAAGCGCAGGCCCGTGCTTTTGTCGAGAAAGTGGTAATAGAGGCCCTGATAGCCCGCAGCCCCCTGCGCACTGTCATTTTGCGGGCTACGCATGAGATGGCGCAGTGTGACCAGTGTGCGCCGGGCGGCCTGTTCGCGGGTGATGTAGCCGCGTGTCGCGCCGATGCCGTAGGCGGTCAGGCCGAAGCCGATGGAGGCGACGCTGCTCAATGTCTGCCCCGAGGGGTAGCGGTCGGGAACGAGGCCTGTTTTCGGGTCGCTTGAATCCCAGAACCACTGGAAGGTCCGGCGTTCAAGGTCATCGATCAGGATGGAATCCGCCGGGTTGATGCTGGTGGCGGAACTGGCCGTGCGGGTGTTCGTGTCCGCCGCATGGGTGGGAATGGGAAGCAGGGATACGCCATATAGCAGTGCCGATACGAATACAGCCGCGTGTCGCCCCGTTTTTCGAGGGTGCAAAGCCCAGTCTCCCGCCCGTTACGCCTAGCCTTTATGGAGTCAGATCACGGTGGAGCGCAATACGCGTTTCCACGCTTCGCGCCAGAAGTTGCATTGTGAAATGTGACGAATGGTGTCCAGCCGGGCGGTCGGGTTCCGCGTGGGGCATGGGGTCTCGCACCCAGGTTGTGGGGAATGCGGGCTGCAACCCTGCCTGCCATTCAGGCGTTACGCCATGGAGACCGCTCCCGCATCAGGCCGGACTGTGCCGCGGGCAGGATTTTTTACCATTGCCGGCCTCTTTTCCCGTCAGGTCTGTAGGCCAATCTGAATCAGGACCGCCCATGAAAACCAGATCCACCATGGCAATCATCATGGCCAGCGTGCTGTGCATTGCTTCCCCGGTTTACGCACAGCCTTTTGGCCAGCAGGGGCCGCAGGGCGGACCCGGGGGCGGACCCGGGGGCGGCCCCGGAGATGGCCCCGGAGAGGGCTATGGTGCGGGTCCGAATTCCGGTCCCGGTCGGGGTGGGCCGGGCGGGCCGGGCAGGTTGCTGGGGCCGGGTGGCGGAATGGGCCATCGCATGAACAGCCCGCCACCCCGGCGCGGTGGTGGCGGCAACGGCTATGACCACGTTGACATGAACCGCGTCTGGCGGCGTGGGGACCGCTATGATGGCCCGCGTAACAGCCGGTGGGTGGTCAATGACTGGCAGCGTTACCGTGGCCTTTCCGCCCCGCCACCCGGATATCAATGGATGCGCTACGGCAACCAGTACCTGCTGACCGCCCTGACCACGGGTGTGATCGCGGGCGTTGTCAGCGCAACCGTGGCATCCCAGATGCGGTAATACATTTCAGCATTTTGCCAGATTTTATCAGGGGGGCCTGCTTAACGGCGCCGCCCTGTCCGGTGGAAAACCCGGGGGCGGGGCGTTGCGGCTAATATATTGCACGGACTGATAAAATTTCCTTGTGCAATGTAATATAGCCTATTGAATATTCTGGATGGATACGATTGAGTAATGGCATGAGCCATAAGCCCCCCGCTCCCCTTGCGCCACGCATGCCAAAACCCGCCATATGGCGCTTTGCCAAAGGTACACAGACAGACAGCTACAGCCTGCCGGAGGTCTTCGCCTCCGTGCATGTGCCTGATGCCGGTGCGCCATGGTTGCGGCGGTTTCTGGCGTTTGTGGGGCCGGGCTACATGGTCTCGGTCGGGTATATGGACCCCGGCAACTGGGCCACGGACCTGCAGGGTGGCGCGCAGTTCGGTTACACGCTGCTGGTTGTCATCATGCTGTCGAATTTCATGGCGATCGTGCTGCAATCGCTTTCCGCGCGGCTGGGCATCGCCACGGGCCATGACCTGGCGCAGGCGTGCCGGGACCATTTTCCCCCTGCCCTCAATATCGTCCTGTGGCTGGCCTGCGAACTGGCCATTATCGCCTGCGACCTGGCCGAGGTTATCGGCACCGCGATCGCCCTTCAGCTTCTGTTCGGCATTCCGCTTCTGGCGGGCGCCCTTATCTCGGTCATGGATGCGTTTATCGTCCTGTTCCTGATGAACCGGGGATTCCGTTATCTGGAAGCCTTCGTGATCGGGTTGCTCAGCATCATCGCCATCTGCTTCATGGTGCAGGTGGCGGTGGCCAGCCCCCCGCTGGCCAGTGTGCTCAAGGGGTTCCTGCCTTCATCCGCCATCGTGACGGACAGCCGGATGCTCTATATCGCCATCGGCATTATCGGGGCGACCGTCATGCCCCATAACCTTTATCTTCATTCTTCCATTGTGCAGACGCGGGCCTTCGCGCGCACGCCATCGGGCCGGCGTGAGGCCATACGCTGGGCCACATGGGACAGTTGCCTGGCCCTGATGCTGGCGCTGTTCATCAACGCCGCGATCCTGATCGTGGCGGCGGCGGCGTTCCATACCACCGGGCATCAAGATCTTGCCGAGATCGAGGACGCGTACCGCCTGCTCTCCCCCGTGCTGGGGCTTGGCATCGCCTCCACGCTGTTCGCGGTCGCGTTGCTGGCGGCGGGCACCAACTCCACCGTTACGGGCACGCTGGCGGGTCAGATCATCATGGAGGGATTCCTGCAGTTGCATATCCCGTCATGGGCGCGACGCCTGCTTACGCGGGGCCTGGCCATTGCCCCGGTTGTGATCGTGACCGCGCTGTATGGCAACCGGGGCGTGGGGCGGTTGCTCATGTTCAGTCAGGTTATCTTGTCCATGCAACTGCCCTTCGCGGTGATCCCGCTTGTCATGTTCGTATCCGACCGGCGCAAGATGGGGGAGTTCGTCATTTCCACCCCCATGGCGGTGCTGGCATGGCTGGTTTCCGCCGTGATCCTGCTGCTCAATGGCAAGCTGCTGTTTGACACGATCTTCTGATACACCTAGCCCTGCGACGTCGGTCCTGCCGCTCCCGTCGGTCCACCTGCCGGTTTGCTGGCCATGCTGACCTGTAACCCGTCGCTGCCGGGAGCGTTGTCCAGCAGGTAGAGATAGCTGGGCACGGGGAATTTTATGCCTTCCTGGCTCATGCGCACGGCCAGTCGACTGTAGAATTCCCGATAGACGGCCCATTTCGCCCCCGGCGCGGTCCGGACCGAGCCAAGGTAGCGTGCGCCGTTTCCATCCGCCTGCTCGATACCCAGAAACGAGAAACCGGACATGATCAGCCGCCCGAAGCGTGGCGTCTGGCGCATTTTTTCCAGTTCTTCATGCAGTATGGCTGTCAGTTGCCCCGTGTCCTGGGACAGGTCGATCATGAAATCGACCACGACAAGGTTGTAGTCGCGCGATGTGTTGGCGATGGAGGACACCTCGGAAAACGGGATGATGTGCAGATCCCCATTGATCGAGCGCAGCCGCAGGGTGCGGATGGACAGGTGTTCCACCGTACCCGATATGCCCCCCGCAGTAACCCAGTCCCCCACCTGAATGGCGTTTTCCACCAGCATGAAGAAGCCGGTGATGAAGTCCTTGACCAGACTTTGCGCGCCAAAGGCGATGGCCGCGCCCATGATCCCCGCGCCGGTCAGCAGCGGCGCGACATTGATACCGATCTGTGACAGGGTGGTGACCGCCACGATAATGATGATGATGGCCAGGAGCACGGTCTTGATAATGGGCAGGACCGTACGCAGGCGGCTGGCGCGCCCTGTCTGGGCGGAATTTTCAAACCGTGCGATCTGGCGCTCCAGCGCCGCGTTCGCCGCCTCCCACGCCAGGACGGCCACGGTATAGGCAACCATCATGGAACTGATCGCGCCCACGATCTTCGGTCCCAGCCTGCCGTAGAAAAGGAAATGAATGGCGGGGAGCCCAAGGGCCTGGAAGAACAGGATCACCGATATGAAAAACAGCAGGAACGACAGCATTTTGCGTGCGGCGGGATAGTAATAGTCCACCCGCCCCTGCAGGCCGGGATAGCGGGCTTCCAGCGCCGGGGAGATGTGGAACAGCCGGTTCTGCAGGTTAAAGATCAGTACCGACACCACCCGCGACAGGATCACGACCGCCGAAGTCAGGATGACCGTGCGGAAAATCCAGACATAGCCGCCACGGATATGGGTGGCCCAGATCAGCCACAGCGCGAAATTGAAGAACATGGCCGGTATCCACCACAGGTGGACCAGCCTGCCCAGAAACATCCAGAACGGCTGTTTGCTCAGCCGGGCGGGTGGTTGCAGGGCGCTGGCCACATGGGCACGCACCCGCCATGTGAATATGGCCACAAGCACATGCTCGACCAGTACCACCGTGCGGATGATCGCCTCGGTCCCGCGCGCGGGCATGTCGAACACACCGCCCAGCGTGGACAGGCACACCACGACCGAAGGGGCCGCCACCAGGAAATTGAGCCAGCGCGTCACCATGAACGCGGTCTGGTTGCTGGCGCTGCACAGGCGGATGGCCGGAGAATGCGGGACAAACAGCGTTTCCATCAACAGATAGACCACGCGCGCGACAACATAGGCATTTGTAAGTGTAAGCGTGACCAGTTCGGCCTGATGGGTCGTTGTCAGCAGATAGGCGAATGACGTGCCCAGACCAAAAAACAGCCCCACCGGCAGCATCTTGATCAGCAGATGTACGATTGAATAAGGCAGGCGGGCCAGAAGGCGCAGCGTGGCGTGCTGGGCCTGCATGTCGTTCTGCTGCGCCTGCTGGGCCGCCACTTCATCGGCGGCCTGTGTCGCATTGTCGCCCGGTGCGGGGGCTGGCGGGGGCGCATTGACATCGGGCAGGTTGAGCCGCCGTTCGGTCGCCACCGCGCGTTCCGTGACCCGGAGCAGCGGTTTGCGCAGCAGCAGCGAGAAACCGCGCTCGGCAGCCAGGGCAAGCAGCAGGATAAGGGTGGCCCTGCCGACAGCATCGAGCAGGATGCCGCGTGACTGCGGATCGGCAAAAATGGTGCGCGTCCAGTGGGCGACGAACACAAGATCGCCAAACAGCGCCACAAAATGCTTGGCCTGCACGAACAGGCTGGCGCGCAGGGCGTCCATGTCCTGCACGAAATCGCTGCCCAGACTGTCCGCCTGCACTGTCACCACCTTGCCCGCCGTGGTGGACACCGGCACGGGTGCTGGCGCCGGGGTAACCGGGGGTGGTGGCAACTGCGCGGCTATGGCCGAGAGCGTGTTTTCAAATTCCGCGCGTTTTGCCGGGTCGTTGATGACGGCAAGAACCTGCTGCGCCTGCTCGCGGCTCATGCCCGGTGGCGCGCCGTCCGACGCTGCGGGCTGGGCATGCCCGGCCCCTGCCCCCAGGCACCAGAGCAGCAGCCCGAATACGGCAACGCGCCACACGGTCAGCAGGCGGGATGAGGATGTGCCCCTTCCGGTTCCGGGCATGGCGGCCTGTTCCCTGTTGCACAGGCAAGTATCCGTGAAGTGGCGCATCGTGTGCATTTCGTCCCGACTGCTGAACGCTGAATATCTGTCATGTAAATATTGTATGGGCCATGCCATTTCTGGCAGACGATAAGGTTTATTGCAGACATGACAGTAAAAGCGCAGATCACCGGAAGCCGGGCAGATATGCGATAAATTACCCTACTCTTTTGGAACTGGTCTTGCCCTGCTGTGTATTCTTTATAATACTTAATTTTTATCGGAATGAGATATATCTGTTAAACGGATATATTTCATAATTATTCATTCAAATGAATATGTGGGTCCCCAGACCGCTGCATCGTCGAGGATGAACTGACACCGGACATTACGCAACCAGACGAACACGGACCTCCGTGGCGGCCGGTATTACAGGCGCGCCGTGACCGGGCCTGTTTTACGTACCGGTCGCGGTTGTATGTTTTTTCAGGAGCGGTATGGCGTCCGGGCTCCGTTCCAGTGCGCGTTCCAGTACCTCCTCCCCCAGCGCCTTGAGCGCGAGCGGGTGCATCGTATCGAGCGATGCGCCGAGCTTCTGCCGCTCCGCATCGGTCAGGTCCGGGTCCTCCATAATGCGCTGGTGGAGCATCCTGATCGCCTGCGGGCCATTCAGCGTCACATGCATATCGTCCGGCCGGTCCAGATAGGCGCGGCCCGCGCTGGTGATGGTACTCGCGCCCGTGATCCTGAGGTCATTGCCGGAAATGGTAACACCCCCCTTGCACAATCCCTGCAATTCCAGATCCATGAGGTTCCTGGCGCATCGGGCCTCGTCTTCCTCCCGTGGGGGACGCAGATTGGCCGCGCCGCCATTTTCCGCCATGCAGCGGAGCATCGCCGCCTGTAGGGCACGATCAATCATGTCAGGTTCCCGTTTGCGTGCTTGTCCGGCAGGTATGGTGATCCGGTAACGGGGGACAGGCAATAAGCACGATGGTAAACATGGTCATGCATGATTATTCACAATCCCCTGGATGCGGGATCATGATGGTGTTCAGTTTGCCGCGTTGTTGAAGATGCTTCTGAACGGTGCCGGTTCGGTCATGGGTGGATCTGTTTATGATTGCCAGATTTCAGTTCTATCCTGATGTTCATCTTACGCGCATTTCCCGCATCCATGCCAGATGTGACCACGCACGCCTATCGTATTGCTGTAGCAGTCCTGAATATTGACTGTGGTGAAGCTCATTTTTTTTTCAAATTTACGGCCATGTCCTGGCATTCCATGGAAAGAGCGGCGGATTCACTTGAATGAACGGCTTTTTCATTTTCCAGAGCGCGCAACAATCCTGCCATACGTTCATGATCGGCAGTGATATTAATAATTTTCTGTTCTAACCGTTCTCTTGCGGTTCTTTCGCGACGAACGGCATCAAGGGCTTCATTACGTTCATGTATGATATTATTGTATCGGGTGGTCAGTTCACTGAATTCTCGAGAAACGTATTCACATCGTGTCAGCAGTTCATCCCGCTCACGAGAGGCAGTTTCATATTTTCTGGAAAATTCGTCCTTCTCACGCGCAATATTTTCGTATCTGTTGAAGAGTTCGTCGCGTTCATGAGAAATATTTTTACATTGATTGACCATACCATTGCGTTCATGAACGACATAATCAAGTTCCGCACGCTTTGAGGTGAGAATACTGCGCATTCCGGTGGAATAGAAATCATTCTTCTTCCACTCTTCAAAGGCATCATTTTTTGCCTGATGCACAAAATCACGACATAGCGGATCCATGTTTTCAGGCAGCATTAGCTTCAGGCACTGCTCCACCGTATCCATTTCAGGTTTGCCACATTTGATATTCAGTTGTGACACCTCAAATGACGGGCGGGCGTCTTTTAATGATATATGGTGACCAAGCAGGGCATTGAGTTTTTCCTCGGTTTCCTCACGCGCGGTGCTATCACTTGCAATACGTGTGGAATCGATAATCAGATCCGAAGCTGTAAAGGCAGATGTATATATGTATAAGTGAAAAAGAAGGAAAATAAGGAAATTGTTTCGATCGTACGGGCCGGGCTCGCGCGGTGTGAACCACAAATCCAACATTTCCACAACGGGATCATGCCGATTGGATTTGATACAGATTTCAAGAATATTAAAGAAATAATTATTTCCATCCGCGGCCTGCCCTGAATAGGAGGCCCATTGATGGAAAAGGTTTCGATGAAGAAATATGGACTTCCCCGGGAACGCCTTTTTCAGCGCACGTGCCCGACCGAGGGAACGCGTGAACATAAGGGCCGGGCGTCGGCCCAGTGAATGGGCATAGTCAACCAGAGTAGAAAGATAGGTAACTTCCTCCTCGCTCAATGTTCCATCAAAACCACCGGCGGGAATGAAATGGTCATAGCTTATACCTTGGCCAGACATTATCGGGCCGGGCGTTTTCTGCATCAAAGGCATAAATTCCAGATAATACGATGCAGATGGCGGGTGGTTGGAACGCCAGCCCGAAAAGTCGCCACGGCTTACATTCTGATGTGGTGCACTAAGCGCCTCATTAAATGGTTCGGCATAGCTTATGAAATTTTCTATTTCCCGAAATTTTGTCCAAAGCCATGTGCTTGATGTTCTGAAACTTGAGTTTACGCAAATGGGTGTCAGATCAACAGACATGTCGCTATTAACCTCATCTAATCTCGAATATGAATTTACTTATAATTGCGAATACACGTTATTTCGGAGCATGCATAGATATTTAGGATCAGGCTTCATAATGGAATGAAATAATATTTTATAAACGCCTGAAAGACGCAGATCTGTGAGCGGGATATTTCCCATATATCAAATGGCAAGGTTTTCCGGTGGCACTTTTTTGCCCCTATCGAGCTTCAGTCGAGGGGGATGAAATGATATGGAACCCGATGGAAAGCCAGCATTACCACGCAGGTTCAATCCATTCCCAAATGGATGCCAAACACCACCTGACCACGTTCTGCTGCATCAGAGTGACAGTATCGCCGTGGCGCCGCCATAAATATGATAGAGGGAACTCGCCGGCATATGGTCCGAAAGTGGCACGCCATGCACATCCAGTCGGTCAATCCATCCGCCAGACAGGCGTGCGGGGGCGTATTTGTGGAAAAAATGCCGGCTCTGTCGTGCGATAAGACTGTCTGCCTGAGGATCCCCCTGTCGCGCACGTAGCGCCAGAGTACGTATGCATTCGGTCTGTGGCCAGATCCGTGTTGAGTCCTCCAGCCGTTTGCCATGTTCGGTTATGGCGTCACAGACCATGAGTGTTTCAGGGATCACGCCATAAGTCAGGGCAGTTTCCGCCATCCTGGTGCAGGCAAGGCGTATGGCCCCTATATTTGGGGCATTGGGGGCAAGCCGGGCAAATTCGCAAAAAAGCCATGACCATTCCAGCAGGTGGCCGGGTTCGACACGATTATGTCCTGCCGCCTGAAGCGGTTTCCATGCATTGTCGAGGAACTCAAGCAGCATTCCCGTGCCGGGAAGGATGAAATGCTCAAGCGCCAGTGTGACCAGACGCCGGGCATAATCCAGATAGACGGAATCCCCCGATACATCGAAAAGCACAAGATATGCTTCAAGCAGATGCATATGGGGGTTCTGACGGTGGATGGTGTCGGCTGGCGGCACGGTGTCCAGGTAGCCCTCCCGGTCGGTCAGGAAAATCTGGTCGATTTCAAGCGCCGTTTCACGTGCGACCTTCAGATAGGCCAGATCACCGGATACGCGATAGGCCCAGCCGTAGGCGAACAGGATGAAGGCATGGGCATACAGGTCGCGCTGCCGGTTCGCGGGGCGTCCATCCGGACCAAGGGAAAAAATCCACCCGGCCGCATCATCGGCATGCCAGTAACGGTTCTGGACTTCATGCAGGCAGGCCAGCGCCTGATCCGCCGTGGCACCGAAACCGTCAAGCTGCGCGCGGCAATAGGTTGAAACCTGGCGCGCCTGCACCATCAGCCTTAGCGCGGGCAGATGAATGGGTTTGTGGTCGAATGTCAGGCGTTCGTGGAACAGGCGACGCCCGGCATCGAAACCGATACCCGACCACAGCGGAAGCGCACGTTCCGACAGCCACACGCGCCATGTATCCTGAAGCGTCTCGACGCCTTTTTCTACTATTGGCAACGTGTCCATTATGGAATGCAGTCTGGTTGGGAAAAGAAGGGAACAGGGATGGCTCTTTTACCCTTCAGTAATAGAAGTTCTCGGCGTTCCACATTGTGGACAGGGACTTGTCATTTTCAGAAACGCATAAGGGAGGGACACAGCAGTAAGCGTCCATTTCCCGATAAGCCGCACATAAAAAGTTATCCAGACTTCCATTTTTATAAAGTCCGTTCACAATCTTTATATGCAGTTCCATAGCCCGCAGCGGTATTATGGCATTGGTCAGTCTGGCCGCACCCTTGGGGGATATGGCATAGCCACACAGGCCAAATGCTTCCCGCAATTTGATGGGTTGGGTCGTAATGTTCTGGCTGGAAAACTGACCGATATTTTTTTTAAATTTCACATCATCAAACGTGAAAATTCCTTCCAGAATGGAAGGTACTACATCCAGATATAGCATGGCATCCGTATTGTAGCCAAAAAGTATTATCTCCCAATCGCTACCGATGTTTTTCAGTATATTTTCATACTGTTCTTCAAAATTATGGCATAATACTGCGTCATCTTCAAATATACAGGCACTTTTCCCGCTTTCCACCACACCATTCCACAATGAAATATGTGACAGTGCGTTACCTATTGCGGAATTTATATAAATACAATCTTCTGTAATGATTCCCCGGCTTATCAGCTCTTCTCTATTGATGGTATTACCATCTATGGCACTGAACCGTTTTATATTACTTAAATGGGAATTATTTTTAAGAAAAATCTCTCTTCTTTTCTGGTCTTTATCCCGGTTAATATATATAAATACCATCTATAAATCCGTTCGGCTGCATTCCATATGTGCGATATATATATCCGTTTTCAGGTAAATGAAAATGGAATTCAGCCCATCCGGACGATCACCCTGAAAATACAGCGGTATTTTCATTCGGTGCATTATGGGCGTCATGCTCCCGCGCTTTTTTGACAAGAGACGACGTCGAACGCCCTTCCAGAATATCGACCAGCGCCACGCGCCCGCCATACTGCTTTACAAAGTCGCCGCCAACCACCTGATCTTCCGTATAGTCCGCTCCCTTGACCACCACGTTGGGGCGCAGCGCCATGATGGTTTCAAGTGGCGTGTCCTCGTCAAACAGCACCACGAGGTCAACATCACGCAACGCCCCCATAACGGTCGCGCGTGCGATTTCGTCCTGTATCGGGCGGCTTTCCCCCTTCAGTCGCCTGACGGAGCTGTCCGTGTTCAGGGCGACGATCAGCTTGTCCCCTTCCCTGGCCGCGGCCCGGATCAGGCCGATATGGCCGGGGTGGATCAGGTCGAAACAGCCATTGGTAAAGACGATCTGCGCGCCATGCTGCCGCCAGTTACGGACAATCTCCTTCGCCTCGTCAATCGTGGCGAGCTGGCCCGCGTCACTCATCGTGCTGTGCAGTTCCCGGCTCAGCTCCTCACGCGTGACGACGGCGGTACCAAGCTTGCTGACCGAGACGGCGGCCGCCGTGGCGGCAAGCACCACTGCCGTTTCCAGCATTTCTCCCGCCGAGAGCACGCTGGCCACGGTCGCCACCACCGTATCGCCCGCGCCGGACACATCACAGACTTCGGAGCGGCGCGCGACGGCATGCAGGCTTTCCCCATTGCGCCGCCAGAGCGTCATGCCGGCCTCGGATCGTGTCAGCAGCACATCACCGCCGAACTGTTCCGAAGCCGCCCGCGCCGCGGTTTCGATTTCCGTGTCCGTATTGAGCGGCAGGCCCGTCGCCCGCGCCATTTCGGAACGGTTGGGGGTAATGAGGTTCGCGCCGCGATAGGCCTCGAATGTTTTGCGTTTCGGATCCACGATAACGGGAATGCCCTTTTCCCGCGCGGCTCCGATCATGGCGGCCAGCACCCTGTCCGACAGGGCGCCTTTTGCATAATCCGAGCAGACCAGCACATCGGCATCCGCAAGCGCCGCCAGACCGGCCGCGATCAGGCGGTCGGGTGTCTCGGGCGAGAGGACGTCCACGCGCTCTTCATCAAGGCGCATGATCTGCTGCTGGCCGCTGAGGATGCGCGTCTTGGTGATTGTCGTCCATACGGGGTCTTCCACCAGCCCCCGCAGGCTGACGCTTTTCCATGGGGCCATGGCTTCACGCAGCGTATCGGCCGCATGATCGGTCCCCACCACGCCAACCAGATTGACCCTGCACCCCAGCGCGGCCGCATTGGCGGCCACATTCGCGGCCCCACCGGGCACGGCCCGGCGGTGGGAGTGGAGGAGAACCGGAACCGGCGCCTCGGGCGAAATCCGGTTGGCCGACCCGAACACATACTGGTCGAGCAGGACATCCCCAATGACGCACAGGCAACCAAAACTGAAGTTTTCAATCATCCGGATTTATATGGTCAGCGATTCAGGAAAAGGAAAGAAGAGGCTTTATGAAAGCATCCGGACGGGCTGCGGTAAAGAGATATCCCGCGATGCCTGCCGCCTGCGTGCTCCATGCCCGCAACCTGTCCTGAATATGGCCGTTGAAGGCATGGGCCTGTCAGAAACAGGTTCTGTCCTGTGCGACGGTCATGGCATGCGCGGCCAGAAAGCGGAACTGTGCCTGCTCTTCCGGGAAAGCGGGAATGCCGTGCAGCGCATGTGATGATTTATGGTAGCGGTGCAGACTGCCCGCCCGCCGCCATGGACGGTCCGGATGCTGCTTGTTCCACAGGCTGATGGCCCGCAGTTCAATTTCCTGATCATTCGCTTCATGATCTGACTGTGTCATGTCCATCTCCCCTTACATCCGTGTTGTGGGCGTTGGAACGGTCACGAGGTCTGTATCCGGGCAGGTATCTTCTGCTTCTGCGCCATGGCACAGGCAGCAACGCTTCATGATAGTACAGGTTGCGCCGGAATGGATGTATCAATGCATTACATGACAGATAAAATCATGGCGTCAGGCATTGCGTGAACCCGTACGGTCCCGGCAGGTAGGGAAGGAAACCGGCGCGCGGGGAAATTACAGCCCAAAACAAGGCTTCAGGAGCAATCGGAAACAGGAAGCATCGAAAGGATCATGATTACATTTCAATACATTGCGCAACAATCAATTTCATTATTGCCTCTATGATGCACATTTATTGTCCATACGGTACCAGCGCCAGATGTTTTTCAGGATCGACATAACCCGCCATACGATAGCAGGCATTCAACGTGGCGCCCCATTGTCCGTTATACATGGTGGTCAGGATGCGGGGCGGGAGCCCATTGCGGTTTCGGCAATTCGTATCGGTCATCCGCAATAGATGTGGTGCGTCCTGCGCAGGGTGTCGGGTGTGGTGGGATGTGTCGTCATCCTGTCGGCCTGCGCGTCCCATCCGCGCAGGATGGAGTATGACCTTGACCCGGCGGATGAAGCACATAGTTTCGCCCCGCAGGACGAGGGCGCGCGTAACCATGGCGGCAACAACCAGATCTGGTCCGATATGCTGCGCACCGCCATGCGGGCCGGAATGGGCATGATCCATCGCTAAAATCCGGTTTTGGAATAACAGGTTTGTAAAAAACAGTAAAAGTTTGCCGGGCAGTCTTTAAAACGAATTTTGTTATTAAGACCAAACTGTCCCCAGACCATGAGCGGGCTGACATAGTTAGGCCATATATTTATAATATGAATAACCGCATGATGAACAAGAGAAGACCCTATGCCTGAAAAGATTTTCTTTCTGGGGGCGATCATGCTGGCTGGCCTGTGTACCATTGCCCCGGCCGCGCAGGCGCGGACGCACCGCATCAACCTTATGGTCGTAGCGCACCATCTCGACTACCGGCAGCGTGTCAGTTCACCCTATGGGGTCATAAAGGGCCATCATGCCACCATGCCGGAAAAGGGCACGGCCTATGCCGGGGTCGAAGCGAAGTGCGAGGGCCTTTCGGGCGGGCGGGCCTATGCCACGAGCATGAGCATCGGGATCAGCCGGGCTTCGCACCGCAATGTTTTCCGTGACTGCATGATCCAGAACGGGGCATGGGAATAAGCAGGCCATAACGCCGCGCATCATGGGGTAATCCGGTTGCTGGCCCGAAGCTGACGGATGTCAGGCCCCGGCTCCCGCATCCGCATCGCGCACAAGGCAGGCAATGGGGATGTGCCCGTGTTCAAAGGGCATGGTCGCCTGCCGGGGTATTTCACCCAGCAGGCTGTGCCACTGGCCTGTATGCTGGGGCAGGTCCAGGGCAAAATCCAGTTCCCGGCCCGCCGCCAGTGTCCGGGCGCAGGGCTGCATGGCCAGTGGCAGGCGGGGGGCCGCGACAAGCAGGCTCATACCCGCATACCGGCGCAGAAAGGCGATGGCATGGCCCTGGTCCGGGCCGGTAATGCCCACGGGTTCGTACGTGCCCCGGGCGAACAGGTCGGGATATTGCTGCCGGAATGACAGGATACGGCGGATCATGTCCTGCTTGATCCGCCCCGTGCGCCATGTGGCCGCCGCCGTGTCGAAACTGGAGCACTGTTCCAGCAATGCGGCGCGGCGGGCGAAATCCACCGGGGTACGGTTATCAGGGTCAACCAGGCTGAAATCCCACAGGTCGCACCCCTGGTACAAATCCGGCACCCCCGGCGTGGTCAGGCGCAGCAGGGTCTGTGCCAGGCCGTTCAGCGCCCCGGCGGGCGCGATACGGGCCACAAGGTCTTCAAGCTGCGGCAGGAAGCCCCCCGGCGTATCGGGGTCGAGCAGGCGTTCGGTAAAGGCGGCGCAGGCGTTTTCATATTCCGCGTTGGGCGTGATCCAGTCCGTATGGCGCTTGGCTTCACGCAGGGCCTTGGTCTGCCATGTGGCGATACGGCGGTGAAAACGCGCGCGCGCCGCCCGGTCGGCAAAGGGTTCCAGCGGCCATGCGCCCAGCAGCGTCTGGTACAGCATCAGTTCATCAATGCGGTCAGGCCCGGCGGCATCAGTCGCGTTATTATGGGCGAACCAGCCCTGCACCAGCGTTTCCCATTGCACGGCCATCTCGCTCAGCACCGCAAGGCGCGCGCGGCTGTCCTCGCCGCGTTTGTGGTCATGCGTCGCGGTGGCCAGCAGCGTATCGGGGTGGTGGCTCAGGCGGTCCGCGCAGCGGATATGAAACGCGGGCACCGACAGGCTCAGGACAGCCGGGTCGGAACCGACCTCGTTACGCGACAGCAGGCGGGCATAGCGGTAAAATCCCGTATCTTCCAGCGATTTGGCGGCCAGCGGCGCGGTCAGGTGTTCGAATGCCTGCTGCGCCCGGCGCGCGATGACCCGGGGCGCGTGTTCCGGTCGCGCCACCAGCACGCGCGCGACCTGTTCCAGCGCCCTGCCCTGCTGGGGTGTCAGCGGGCGTGACGCCGCCGTTTTCGCGGTGTCGAGGGCGGTCTGGTCGGCGGTATGGTCCTGCACCACCTCATCACCAAAATAGGTGCGGTAGGGCCGGAAATGCGTGAGCAGCCCACCCACCGCCGCCGCCATATCCGCCGCCGCGCAGTTTACGCCGCGCCGGTGCAGCGCTGTGTCCAGCAATGTGATCAGGCGCCTGTATTCGGCGGGAAATGTCTGTTCAAGCAGTTGCGCGCGGGCGTTGAGGACAATGACGTCAAGCGTGCGCGCATCCCGCCCGCATGTGGCCCACAGGCGGTCCAGCGCCGCGCCGCCATCGGGGTCATGCAGGACGGCGGAGACCTGGTCCATGAATTCGTAGCCCGTCGTGCCATCCACCGGCCATGCGGCAGGCAGGCTTTCGGTCGTGAGCAGGATTTTTTCGACATGGATGCTCGCACCCGGCAGGGCGTTGGCCGGACGCCGCGGCGCCAGCCGCGCAAGGCGGTCGCGCAGGCGCTGGCAATAGGCGGCGGGCGCGCTCAGCCCGTCGATGTGATCGACCCGCAGGCCATCGACCAGCCCGCGCTGATACAGCGAGAGGACATAGCCATGCACGGCGTCGAACACGTTCTCGCGTTCGACACACAGGCTGACAAGGCCGGTAATGTCGAAAAACCGCCGCCAGTTGATCCGCGTCGCGGCATCGCGCCACCATGCCAGCCGCCACGGCTGGTGCTCCAGCAGCGCGCCCAGACGGGTGCGCCCCGCCAGGCTGGTGCCGTCATGCAGGGTGGCGATGCGGGCCATGGCGGCGTGGCCTTCATCCGTGGCGCCCCATTGCCGCAGCGCCGCCAGCGCCCTGTTCACCTCCGCCCCGGGGCGGGCGCGCATGGCTATGGTGGTCAGGCTGGCCAGCAATGGCCCCGGCGCGCCGACCGCCGCCAGCATGCCCGCGTAGCCCGCCGGGCAGAGCGGGAAGCGATGGTCATGATGGTGGATGTAAAACAGGCCGCTCGACCCGTCATGGTGCAGGCGCAGCAGGCCCGCCGCCAGTGCCCCCGCCAGCGGACGGTCGAGAAACGGCAGCACGACGCGCCCGTGCAGTTCCGGTTCGGGCGTGGTCCAGTCGATATCGAACCATGTGGCGTAGGGGGAAGCCTGTCCCCATGCCAGCACCTCCATCCACCACGGGTTATGGAAATCGGCGGCCATATGGTTGGGCACGATATCCAGCACAAGCCCCATGCCATGCGCGTGCAGCCGCGCGCTGAGCCGGGCAAGGGCCGCCTCCCCGCCCAGCGCGGGGTCGATGCGGTCATAGCCCACCGTGTCGTAGCCATGCGTGGAGCCGGGACGCGCGGCCAGCAGCGGCGAGGCGTAAAGATGGCTTATGCCCAGACGGGCGAACTGTGGCACGAGGTCGCGCGCGTCATCCAGCGTCATGCCGTTACGGAACTGCACGCGCGCCAGCGCCCGTAACATGGGGGGGGTGGGCATATCATGCATGGCCACGCCCCGTGCGCAGGCGGTTGATGCGCCGGCGCGCATCCGCGCCGGATAACAGGGTGGCCGTCATGCCGGGGTAGCGTCGCTGCCAGTTGGGGTGCCCGCCCGTGGTGCCCGGCAGGTTGGGCTGTTCGGGCAGGCCGAGCATGTCTTCCATCGGCACGACGGCAAGCGGGCAGGCCGTGCTGGCCACGAAGCCGATCGCGCCATCCACCACCGGCCGCGCGCCAGCGGGGGTCGGGGGCGGTTTTTCAGAAGGGGTCCTGGCGCCGGACGCGGTGTTGAGCGCGGACCACAGCGCGGTGCGATCCGTCTCACGCCCGTCGCGCAGGCTGGCGGCGTCCGTGCCGGGGGCGAGCTGTCCCAGCTTTTCGCGCCAGTCTATATCCACCCCCTGCCACCACCCCGCCACTGTGGGCAGGTCGTGCGTGGTGGTGAACGCGGCCGCGTTCTGCGACCATGTGGCGGGGGGGCGGAAGGCGCCCGGTGGCGTGCGCTCGAAAAACAGCACGTTCATGCCCATGATGCCGTGGCGCTGCGCCGCGCGGCGAAAGGAGGGTGTCACGGTGCCCAGATCCTCCCCGATCACGACGCCATGGGCGCGTTCGGCCTCCAGCGCCACAAGCGGCATGAGATCGCGCACGGGAAAGGACAGGTACGCACCCTCGGCCGAGGTACCGCCCTGCGGTATCACCCATAGCCGCTCCAGCGCCATGACATGGTCGATGCGCAGCCCGCCCCCATGGGCGAAGCCCGCGCGCAGTGTCTCGATAAAGGCGCGGTAGCCCGTGGCCCGCAGCCCGGCGGGGGAAAAGGTGGTCAGCCCCCAGTCCTGCCCCAGCGGGCTGAGCGCGTCGGGCGGCGCGCCGATGGACGCGCCAACGAGGAATTCCTGCTGCCGCGCCCAGCATTCGCTGCCGGTGGGGTCGATGCCGACCGCCATGTCCGAAATGACGCCGATCCGCATGCCCGACGCGCGCGCCGTGTGACAGGCCAGCGCAAGGCTTTTTGCCGCCAGCCACTGCACGAACACATGAAAATTCACTTCCCGCGCGAACTCGGCGGCGAAACGGGCCACCTCCGGGCTGGCGGGCTGGCGCATGGCGGCGGGCCAGTGCCGCCAGTCCCCGCCGCGTGCGCCGTTGGTGGTGAAATAGCCATGCAGCGTTTCGAATATGGCATGCTGCTCCAGCGCCGTGCCGCCCGCCGCGCGGAAGGCGGCCAGTTCCGCCGGGGGATTGGGGGTGATGCGTTCCTCATACAGCCTGCGCAGCAACTGGTAGCGATGGCTGGTGGCCTCAGGCCAGTCGATCAGGGGGGCATCTTCAAGTTTTTTAAGGGTATCGACATAGGCCCTGCCGTTTTTCTGCATGGCGGCATGGACCGTCGCGGTATCGAACACGGCCTGCGGGTCGGCCAGCAGGACATTGAGAAAAAGCCGACTGGAGGGCGAATACGGGCTGTACTGCCCCGCGCGCGCGGCGAACATGGCATGGGCGGGGCTTATGGCCAGCGCGTCCGCCCCCCGCCGCGCCGCCAGGCGCGACAGCGCGGCTACCGACCCGAAATGGCCGATCCCGCCATCGCCGGGCATGCGCAGCCCGTATGTCTGTACCCCCAGCGCCCAGGGGCGCCCGCCCTCCCCGTCCACAAGGCTGCTGATGGGGGGGCATGCGGCGGGAGCTACGGCAAGCGTGGTGGCATGACCGCCGATTTCCAGCCGATGATAGCCATGCACCCCCAGAGCGGGCAGCGCGGTCTGGCCCCGGAACCGGCGGAGCGTGCCTTCCTGCGTGTCGCCATTTTCCAGCGTGAGGCGAAATGTCGTGGCCTGTTCGCCCTGCGGCAGGGATAGCGGGGTGGGTCGCCCCGCCATGGTCACGACCATGGCGGGCAGGCCCGGCCCGCCGGGGCTGCCGGGACTTTCCACCACGGCCAGAAGGCGGCGCAGGCTTTCGGGCGAGACGGCGCGCATCCGGCCACTGGCGTCGCGCCAGCGCAGGCACAGCCCCGCATTGCGCGCGCGTTCGGTTTCGTTGGGGTTATTCATATCGCGCCTCAAGCAGGCAGGCCATGACCGAGCGGGGGGGCATGACGGTATGGACCGGGTCCGCGCCGTGGGGCGGCATTGCGTACAGGCAGCGCCCCTTCGCCCAGCGTTCGTCCGTCGCATCGGGCAGGCTGGCGTGCTGGTCGCCCAGATTGAGCGCGATGCGCAGCACCGCGCCATCTCCCATGCGCCATTGCGCCACCACGGCCCCGTCACCGATAACCCGCGCGCCCATTGCCCGCGCACCGGGGATGCGGGGCGTGATTTCGGTGTGGCGGATCGCCAGCAGGTCACGGATCATCGCCTGCCATGCCCGGTGTTCCGGCTCATCGGCCTCCCCCGCGCCGGGGCGGGAGGCGGCGAAGGTTTCAGGCGCGTTGGGGTCGGGAATGGCGTGGCGCGCCGTCTCGGATGCGAAATGGGAAAAGGCGGCGAATTCCCTGCGCCGCCCCTCCCGCACGATACGGCCCAGCTCCGGCGTATGGCTGGTGAAGAACAGGAAGGGCTGGCGTGATCCCCAGTCCTCCCCCATGAACAGGAGCGGAATCTGTGGGCACAGCAGCACAAGCCCGTACGCCGCGCGCAATGCCTGTGGCGGGGCAAGCGTGGTCAGGCGCTCCCCCAGCGCGCGGTTGCCGATCTGGTCATGGTTTTGCAGGAAGATGATGAACCGCTCGGGGGGCAGGTCGGCACTGGGGCTGCCGCGCGGTGTGTGCGTGACGGGCGAGACCTCGCCCTGAAAGGCGAAACCTTCCGCCAGCACGCGGGCCAGCGCGCCGGTGGGATCGGGGGTGAAGTTGGCGTAATAGCCTTCCCCCTCCCCGGTCAGCAGTACGTGCAGGGCGTTATGGGCATCGTCATTCCACTGGGCGCTGTAGCCCGCGCGCAGCAGGCCGGCGTCGTTATTCTCGTTTTCCAGGATCAGGTGGACATGTCGCCCGCTTTCGATATGCGCATGGATGCGCGCGGGCAGGCGCTGGAGCCATGCGCGTTCGGTAATCGCCTGCACGGCATCGAGCCGCAATCCGTCGAAGCGGAACTCCATGAGCCAGTACAGCGCATTGTCCACGAAAAAGGTCTCGACCGCCGCCTGCCGGAAATCAATCGCCGCCCCCCATGGGGTGTGCCGGTCGGCGCGGAAGAAAGGGGCGGCATAGGCCGACAGGTAATTCCCGTCCGGGCCGAAATGGTTGTACACCACGTCCAGAAACACCATGAGCCCAAGGCCGTGCGCCTGGTCGATCAGCGCCTTGAGCGCATCGGGCGACCCATGGGCTGATTCCGGGGCATAGGGCAGCACCCCGTCATAGCCCCAGTTGCGCCCGCCCGGTATTTCCGAAAGCGGCATGAGTTCAATGGCCGTGACGCCGCTGGCCGCGATGCGGGGCAGATCCCGCGCCACCCCTTTGTACCCGCCCATAAGGCCCACATGCACTTCGTATATGACGCTTTCATGCCACGGGCGGCCCCGCCATGCGTCATGTTTCCATTCATAGCTGGCGGGATCGACGACTTCGCTGGGGCCATGCACGTCATCGGGCTGATGGCATGATGCGGGGTCCGGCACCGCGAGGTCGGGGGCGACGCGGTAGCGGTAGCGCGTGCCCGCCCCGCAGGGCAGCACGCATTCGAACCATCCCGCCTCCTGCCGGGCCATGGGGGCCGGGGCGTGGCCTTCGGCCTCCACCATCACGGTGGCGCAGGACGGGGCCCATAGCCGGAAGCGCGTATGCGCGCTGTCCAGCAGCATGGCACCCGCGTGCCGTGCGCGGTAGGCATGGTGGCTCATGCCACGGGCTCCGCGTGGGTTGGGCCATGGGGCACGATCGAGAGCAGGAGCAGCCCGTGCGCGGGCACCACGATGTCGCATGCGGCTTCATCCAGCGGGGTTTGCGGGTATTCGGGGCGGGTCGTGTCCAGCAGCAGCGTCCACTGTCCCGGCGGGCCGGGCAGGACGGCGGTGATCGGCTCGCCCCCGGCATTGAGCAGCATATAGGTCATGTCGACGCCATCACCGGCGACATTGCTGGCCCGCCGCACGCCCAGCAGGTGGAATGCGTCGTCATTCCACTGTTCCATCCCCATGGGCGTGCCGTCACGGCGGAACCAGCCGATATCGGGCACGTCGGGCAGCGGCCGGTGCCGTCCGTGCATGTACCGCCCTGCGCGCAGCGATGGATGCGCGCGGCGCAGCGCCGCAAGGCGGGCGACGAAGGCGGTCATGACCTGGCCCCCGGGCGTGTCCGCCAGGCTCCAGTCCAGCCAGCTTATGGCGTTGTCCTGACAGTAGGCGTTGTTGTTGCCATTCTGCGTCTGGTTGAACTCATCACCCGCCAGCAGCATCGGCGTCCCGTGGGAGAACATGAGGGTCGCCATCATCGCACGCTGCACGCGCCCGCGCAGGGCCAGTATGGCGGGGTCGTCCGTCGGGCCTTCCACGCCCCAGTTGCTGCTGTAATTCTCGGCATGGCCGTCCTGGCCGTTCTCGCCATTGGCTTCGTTATGCCGCGTGGCGTAGCTGACCACGTCTTCAAGCGTGAAGCCGTCATGCGCGGTCAGGAGGTTGATGGAACTCCATGGCCTGCGCCCGCGGCGGTCCAGCAGGTCGCCCGACCCGGCGATGCGCGTGGCCATCTCGCCCTGCTGCATCGCGTCACCGCGCCAGAAGCGGCGGGCGGTGTCACGGAAACGGTCGTTCCATTCGGCGAAGCCGGGGGGGAAATTGCCGAACTGGTAGCCGCCGGGTCCGGGATCCCACGGTTCGGCAATGAGCTTGCGGCGCGAGAGGACGGGATCCTGTATGATCGCATCGAAAAAACCCGCCCCCTGGTCAAACCCGTAGGGTTCACGGCCCAGAACCGGGGCAAGGTCGAAGCGGAAGCCGTCGATATGGAAGGATTCCGCCCAGTAGCGCAGGGAGTCCAGCACCATCTGCGTCACGCGCGGATGTGACAGGTTAAGCGTGTTGCCGCAGCCGGTATCATTGATCAGGTGGCGTTCGTTACCGGGTACGAGGCGGTAATAGGTGGCGTTGTCCAGCCCCCGGTAGCTCAGTGTCGGTCCCTGCTCGCTGCCTTCGCAGGTGTGGTTGTAGACCACGTCCATCACCACCTCGATCCCGGCCTGGTGCAGCCGCCGGATCGCGCTGCGCAGTTCATGGTGCGAACCGTTGACCATGTAGCCCGTATGGGGCACGAAAAACGCCAGGGTGTTGTAGCCCCAGTAATTGATCAGCCCGCGTTCGGTCAGGTTGCGTTCGGACGCGCAGTACTGGATGGGCAGAAGTTCCAGCGTGGTGACGCCGACCCGGAGCAGGTGTTCGATCATTTCTGGCGCGCCCAGCGCCTGGAACGTGCCGGAACGGGCATGTCCCGCCAGCGTGCGGCGCATGGTCAGGCCCCGTACATGCGCCTCCATGATGACGGTTTCATCCCACGGGACGCAGGGGCATACGTCATCTTCCCATTCGTAATTGTCATGCACCACCACGCAGCGCGGCATGGAGGGCGCGCTGTCGCGCCGGTCGAATGACAGGTCGGCGCGGGGCGAGTGCAGGCGGTAGCCGAACTGCGTATCCGACTGCGAAAGCCGGCCGCTCAGGCCACGGGCATAGGGGTCGAGCAGCAGCTTGTGCGGGTTGAAGCGGTGGCCATTGCCGGGATCGTACGGGCCGAAGGCGCGAAAACCGTAAAGCAGTCCCGGCTCGGCATCGGGCAGGTAGCCGTGCCAGATCTCGTCGGTATATTCCGGCAGGGGGCGGCGCATGATCTCGCGCCTGTCGCGCGGGTCGAAAAGGCACAGGTCGATCTGCTGGGCGTTGGCGGAGAATACGGCGAAGTTGACCCCCAGCCCATCCCAGTGCGCGCCGAGCGGCGTGGGCAGGCCGGGAGAAAGCGATGACGGAAAACGCATTAGCTCCCCTCCCGCACGGGCTGGAGGTACAGGGCGGCAAGGGGCGGCAGGGTCAGCGCGCATGAGCACGGGTGGCCGTGGGCGGCCTCGTTCGTGGCCATGACATGGCCGCCATTGCCCACCCCGCTGCCGCCATAGGCCGTGGCGTCGGAATTGAGGCATTCGCGCCACTGGCCGCCCACGGGCACCCCCACGCGGTAGTCACGGCGGATGACGGGGGTCAGGTTGAGTACGACAAGAACCGGCGCATGGCCCGGCGCAAGGCGCAGCCAGGACAGGACGGTGTTGACGGTGTCATCGCCGATGATCCATGCAAACCCTTCGGGGTCGCAGTCGCGCGCATGGAGCGCGGGCACCGCGCGATAGAGGCGGTTGAGGTCGGATACAAGCTGGTGCATGCCCGCCTTGAACGGGTCGGACAGGGTATGCCACGCGATTTCGCCCGAGTGGGACCACTCATGCTCCTGCGCCAGTTCATTGCCCATGAAGATCAGCTTCTTGCCCGGATGCGCCCACATGAGGGCGAAGAACACCCGCATGTTGGCGTGGCGCTGCCAGTCATCGCCCGGCATGCGCGCCAGCAGCGACCCCTTGCCATGCGTCACCTCGTCATGCGACAGGCACAGAATGAATTTCTCGCTGAAGCCGTAATACAGCCCGAACAGGATTTCAGACAGGTGGAAGCTGCGCCACAGCGGGTCGCGCGCGATGAAGTGCAGGCTGTCATGCATCCACCCCATGTTCCATTTATAGGAAAAACCAAGCCCGCCCTGCGCCACACCCTGTGTCACGCCGGGCCAGGCGGTTGATTCCTCCGCCACCGTCATGGCGCCGGGCACGAGGGTATGGATGGTCTCGTTAAGCTGGCGCAGGAAGTCCACGGCCTCAAGGTTTTCGCGGCCACCGTGGATGTTGGGTATCCATTCCCCTTCCCTGCGGCTGTAATCGCGGTACAGCATGGAGGCCACGGCATCGACCCGCAGGCCGTCGATATGGAAACGCTCAAGCCACATGAGCGCGCTGGCGATCAGGAAGCCACGCACCTCATGGCGGCCGAAATTGTAGATATGGGTGTTCCAGTCCCTGTGCACGCCCTCACGCGGGTCTTGGTGTTCATACAGCGCGCAGCCGTCGAAACAGATCAGCCCATGCGCGTCGTTGGGAAAATGCGCGGGCACCCAGTCCAGTATCACCCCGATCCCGGCCTGGTGGCAGGCATCGACAAAGGCCGCGAAATCCGCCGGCGCCCCATGCCGCGCCGAAGGCGCGAACAGGCCCAGCGGCTGGTAGCCCCATGAGCCGCCAAACGGATATTCCATGACCGGCATGAGTTCGACATGCGTAAAACCCGCGTCACGCACATACGGGATCAGGTCGCGCGCCAGTTCATGCCACGATACGACACGATTGGGATCCCCGCCGGGCCGACGCCATGAGGGAACGTGAATTTCGTATATGGAAATCGGGGCCTCGGGGGCCTGCCGCCCCGCGCGCGTGTCCATCCATGCGCCATCGTGCCAGTTGAACGGCTCCGCCGATGCGATGACCGAGGCGGTGGCCGGTGGGCGTTCGGCAGACCGGGCGAAGGGATCGGCGCGTTGCGGCAGGATATGGCCGTCGCGCGCCATGATCTCGAATTTGTAGCGTTCCCCCGGCCCCAGCCCCGGAATGAACAGTTCCCATATCCCCGCCGCGTGGCGCAGGCGCATCGGGTGGCGCCTGCCATCCCAGAAATTGAAATCACCGATTACCGAGACCCGCCGCGCATTGGGCGCCCATACGGCAAAACGCACGCCCGGCGTCCCCTCGATCACCACGGGCTGGGCCCCCATCACGCGGTCAAGCTGGTGGTGCCGCCCCTCCGAAAACAGGTACAGATCCATATCGCCCAGCAGCAGGCCGAAGGAATAGGGATCCGCCGTTTCCTCCACCGCGTCGGCCCATGCGATCTTCAGGTGGTAGCGCGCGCCCGCGGGGATGGTGCCGATATGCAGCCCGGTCTCGCCCATGCGGCGCATGGGGCGTTCCACCGGCTTGCCGCGCGGGCGCTCGACCACCAGACGCACGCCCGCCGCGTCATGATACAGGACGCGGATGACATCGACCTTGCCCATGTTATGCCGGCCAAGGATGGAAAACGGATCCGCGCAGCGCCCGTGCACGAGGTCGTCGACACCTTCGGGAAGAAAGTAATGGGCTTCATCCTGCCTGATCCTCATGCCTGGGCCTTTATTGCTCGGTTTATGTGCTGACGGGATGAATGACGCCCGGATGCGGCGCGCCTAATGCGGTGCGGCCCGTGGCCATGACAGGCGCGGCGGCCTGCGTGCGATCCGGCGCCTGCGTCCCTCACGCAGGCTGCGGCGGCCCTGCCGCTCGGATGGCAGGCTGATCACGTTCGATGCCGGGGCGTACGGATCCAGACCCAGCATGTCCGCGAACAGGGTGACGTACTGGGCGGCGTTCTCGTTCCACGATACGTCGCACGCGGCGCCGTTGCCCTGAAGCTGCCGCCATGCCGGGCGGTTGCGCCGGTAGAGCGTGCGCGCGCGGTTCACGGCGGTCAGTAGCGTTTCCTCCCCCACCGGGGAGAACAGGAACCCCGTGGCCACCCGGTTGGCGATGGCGGCGGGGTTGGCGTCCACGATGGTGTCGGCCAGCCCGCCCACGCGCGACGCCACCGGCACCGCGCCGTAGTGGAGCGCGCCAAGCTGGGTCAGCCCGCATGGCTCGAAGCGTGAGGGGATGAGCAGCGCATCCACCGCCGAGGGCACGCGGTGGCCCAGCGCCTCGCTATAGCCGATATGGCACGCGAAGCGACCGGGATAGCGCCGGTGCAGGGCCGCGAGGCTGCGTTCAATCCCCCGGTCGCCCTCCCCCACCACGATGACCTGCGTGTTGCCCGCCAGCAGGCGGTCCATGATGGCGGGCAGCAGGTCCATGCCCTTTTGTTCCGTCAGGCGGGCGACGATACCGATCACGAAGGCATCCGGGTCCGGCGCCATGGCGAATTCCGCCTGGAGCGCGCGCTTGTTGGGTGCGCGGCCTATGGTGTCACCCACCATGTAGGGAAAATGCACGGCCGGGTCGCTGGCGGGGTTCCATATATCGGTGCTGATGCCGTTCAGGATGCCTTCCAGCCGGTCACTGCGCTGGCGCAGCAGGCCGTCCAGCCCCATGCCGCCTTCGGGGGTCTGGATTTCCTGCGCGTAGGTGGCCGAGACGGTGGTGATGCGGTCGGCATGGTACAGTCCTGCCTTGAGGAAGCTGATCGCGCCATAGCATTCGCATCCCTCCACCGAAAAGGATTCGGGCGGTAGGCCGAATTCCGCAAGGCAGGTGGCGGGAAACCGCCCCTGGAAGGCCAGGTTGTGGATGGTCTGGATAACCGGCGTGTGGGGCGCATCCTGCCTACCCGCCCTGCGGTCGTGATAGAGGTAGGCCGCCGTAAGCCCCGCCTGCCAGTCATGCGCCTGCACCAGGTCGGGCCGGTAGCACGCCAGCCGCCCCTGCGCGATGTCGGCCGCCATGCGCGACAGGGCGGCAAAGCGCACGCCGTTATCGGGCCAGTCCCGTCCCTCGGGGCACAGATAGGGGTTGCCGGGGCGGTCGTACAGGTCCGGCACATCCAGAATCAGCAGGTCCAGCCCCGCCACATGGCTGGACCACAGCAGCGCGGGATAGCCCAGCAGGTCGGGCAGCGTCGCCACCACGCGCCGCTCCCGCGCCGCCGCCATCACGGCGGGGTAGCCGGGCAGCAGGGTCGTGACGTCCACCCCATAATGGGCCAGCGCCAGTGGCAGGGAACCGGCGACATCGCCCAGCCCCCCCGTCTTGACGAAGGGAAACATCTCCGACGTGACGGAAAGCAGCCGGACTGGTGTAAGAAATGGGGTCACCGCACTGGCCATCGGCCTGTTTCCTTGGTTTGGGAAAACCCGGTCATATTTTCTGGTTCTGATACGGTTAACGGGCCATTAACCGCATGGTCTCACAAACACGGTTATGTGATCTGGCTGCGTATCGCCATTACTTCATAATGTTGCCACTGGAAGTGATATTGAAATAAAAGCGTCCGGCGTGTAGGGGCGTAAACAAATAATTACAGAAAATTATTATTTCCCGGAAGCGGCGAACTATTTCAGCCACAATATATGGGCGGCCTCCAGCGGGATGGCGGCGTCGGGGTGGAAGGGGATGACACGCGGCGTGTAATCGGAAAGCGGGCGGGTGGTCTGGATTTCCACGCTGTAGGTCTGCTCCCCCGGTTCCGCCGTGGCGCCGGCGACCATGGGTATGACGGCGGGTGGCCCGTCGGGCTGGTCGGCGTAAAGCTGTACCTGCACCATGTCGGGCGCAAGCGGGCCGAGATGCAGGCCAATCGTGATCCGCCACCGCTCACCTACCTGTGCGACCTGCATCTGGCCAAAGCGCAGGGCCTGCCAGCCGGTGGCCAGCGCCTGCTGCCACTGGACGATCGCCGCCGCCTTCGCCCCGTTATCGGCCAGCCGCGCGCGATAGGCCCGCGCCAGGGGCAGGTAGTAGCCCTGCGTATAGTCGCGCACCGTCCGGCTGGCGGAAAAACGCGGGGTCAGGCGGGCCATGCTTTCGCGCATCATGCCCACCCATTTCTGGGGTATGCCGTCACTGTCGCGCTGGTAGAACAGGGGTATGATCTCATGTTCCAGCGTGGCGTACAGGCTTTCGGCATCCTGTGCGTCGCGCTGGGGGCCGGTTGTGGTGGCGGTCTCATCGCCAATGGCCCAGCCTACATCGGGCGCGCAGGCTTCCGCCCACCAGCCATCGCGTTCCGATACGTTGAGCCCCCCGTTCACCAGCACCTTCATGCCGCTGGTGCCGCAGGCTTCCCATGGGCGCAGGGGGGTGTTGATCCACAGATCCACGCCTTCGACCATCTGGCGGGCGATGGACATGTCATAATCCATCATGAAGGTGACCCGCCCGCGCACGTCCGGGCGCTGGAGGAAGGTGATCCACCGCATGATCAGCGCCTGCCCCGCCATGTCCTGCGGGTGGGCCTTGCCCGCGATCACCAGTTGCACCGGACGTTCCCTGCAACATAGCAGGCGGGCCAGCCGGTCGGGATCGTGCAGGAGCAGGTCGGGCCGCTTGTAGGTGGCGAACCGCCGTGCGAAGCCGATGGTCAGCACACCGGGGTCAAAACCCGGTGGCGGCAGGCACTGCGCGCGCCGTTCCCCATGAAAGCACGCATGCGCCTTGTGGCTGGTGGTGATGAAACCGACCAGCGCCGCGCGCGACAGGCAGCGGCAGCGCCACAGGTCGTGGCTGGAAAGGGCATGGAGGTCACGCTCCACCGTATCGACCGCCCCGCGCCAGCGGTCCTTGCCCGTGGCGGTGGTCCACATCGCATCGGCGGCCGCGGAATCCCATGTGGGCATATGCACGCCATTGGTGACATGGCCGACAGGCACCTGCACCCGTGGCCAGCGGGGAAACAGCGGGTTGAACAGTTCGCGGCTGACCTGCCCGTGCAGGCGGCTCACGCCATTGACCGCGCTGCTGACCCGCATGGCCAGGAAGGCCATGTTGAACGGGGTCTCCGTGTCCTGCCGCGCCGCATTGCCACGACCCAGCGCAAGCACGTCGGCAATATCCACCCCCAGGTCATTGGCGGCGTAGAAGGACAGATGGCTGGTGACCATCAGCGGCGTGAAGCGGTCGAACCCGGCGGGCACGGCGGTATGGGTGGTGAAGACCGTGCCCGCGCGCGCGATGGCCAGCGCCTGCATGAAGGGGATGCCCAGATCCTCCATCAACCCGCGCGCGCGTTCCAGCGCGGCGAAGGCGGCGTGCCCTTCGTTAAGGTGGCAGACATCGGGCCTGAGGTTCAGCACGCGCAGCAGCCGCCACCCGCCAATGCCCAGAACCAGCTCTTGGCGCAGCCGCAGTTCGGCGTCGCCCCCGTAAAGCTGGGTTGTGATGCAGCGTATGTCGGCAGGGTTGTCGGGGTCGTTCGTGTCCAGCAGGTAGAGCGTCGTGCGCCCCACCGTGGCCTGCCACGCGCGCAGCCAGATCCGCCCCGTCGAGATCTGGAACGGCAGGCGCAGGCGGTCGCCATTGCTGTCATGCACCGGGCGCAGGGGAAGCTGGGCGGGGTCGTTGATGGGATATAGCGCCACCTGCTGCCCCGTGGGGGAGAGTGTCTGGCGAAAATAACCCTGCGCGTAAAGCAGCCCGACCGCCACCACCGGCACGCCCAGATCGCTTGCCGCCTTCAACTGGTCGCCCGCGACATTGCCCAGACCGCCGGAATAGATGGGCAGGGCCTCGTCCAGCATGTATTCCATGCTGAAATAGGCAATGCAGGGCGGCGGCGTGAGCGTATTGGCCTGGTCAAACCATACCGGTCGTTTCCGGCTGGCGGCGTGCGCGCGCGTCAGATCCGCAAGCAGGTCGTGAAAGGCCGGGGTTTCCAGCAGCCTGCGCATGTGGCTGCGCGGTGTGTTCTGCAATACGCTCCAGGCATTGCGGGTGTGGTCCCAAGTATCGGGGGCAAGCTGGCGCCAGAGCCGGTCCGTGGCGTGGTTCCATGTCCAGTGCAGGTCAAGCGCCAGATCCATCAGGGCCTGTTCATCCGCCGTGGGGTCTGGACCTGCCGGAATGGCCATGGGCTATATTCTTTTCGTTATTTGACCTTATGGCGCGTGGCAGGCTGTTTTTTACTTCAGTATGACGGGTTAACCGCGCCTGGGGACGGCATACGCCCATACTGGCACTACGCGCGTGACGCGGCACGGTTGCGCCGGAGCGAAAAGATTTCCGCAATGCGGAACCGGCCTGCTTTCGACATCATGCAGATCATAACGAAGTTTCTGGAAACGCCGCCTTTTGAAACAAAGGCGGCCCCCAGACTTTTATTATGAAACGGTCTCCAGACCTTCCTGCCGGACGAAATCGTCAAGGCGTGAGAGGTAGGTCCTGCGTTCTTCCTCCCCGATCCATGCGGCATTGAAGGCATTGCGGCTGAGGGTGACAACTTCCTGCGCCGTCAGGTCCGCGCCATCGCGCGCCAGTTTCAGCGCCTCGGTCATATAGACGCTGTGCATGTAGCCCGGATCGTCGGAATTGATGGTGATGGTCATCCCGGCATCGAGCAGGGCACGGATGTCCTTTTCATTACTGCCGGGGCGGATCACCATGTTCGGGAACGGGCAGACCGTAAACGGAATGTGCCGCGCGCGCGCCTGCGCCATGAGTTCGGGTTTTTCAAGGATGTTCAGCCCATGGTCAAGCCGCTCGCTGCCCAGATCCTCAAGCGCCTGCCGGATATGCTCATGCGTGTTTTCCTGGTCGATGTCGCAATGCATGGTCACGTGCAGCCCGGCTTCGCGCGCGCGGCGGAATACGTTGGCGAACTTGGCGGGCGGGTTGCCCTTCTCATCCGAATCAAGGCCGACGCCGACAATTTCCGACAGATGGGGCAGCGCCTGCGTAAAGGTTTCCTCGGCCGATTCAGCACTCATTTCACGGATGAAGCACATGACAAGCTGCGACCGGATGCCGAATTCCCCCTCCGCCGCCTTTCGCGCGCGGGTGATGCCGTTTATGACCGTTTCAAACGCGATGCCCCGGCGGGTGTGAAGCTGGGGATCAAAGAACATCTCGGTATAGAGAACGTTCTGCGCGGCCACTTTCTTCAGGTAGGCGTAACACAGGTCATGGAAGTCCTGCTCTGTCTGGAGCAGGTCCACGCCCTCATAATACAGCGCCAGAAATGATGGCAGGTCGTGGAACTGGTAGCCCGCGCGGATTTCGTCTTCCGTCATGTTCTGGAGCGGGTGGCCGTTGCGGCGCGCCAGAATGATTTTCAGCGCGGGTTCGAGCGTGCCTTCCAGATGGACGTGAAGTTCGGCTTTGGGCAGTGCTTCCAGAAACGTATCGGAGGCGGACGTCATGATGCGAAAGCCTTTCTGTTCACGAAGTTAAGGCTGCATTATACACCATCGTACCGGGAATGAAACGATACCGGAATTACGGCCCCTTCATGTCCCGGCACGGCGCGCGGGGGGTGCCGCCGTCATCGCCCCGCGCGCCGCCGCCGTCCGGATCAGGTCTATTTTTTGGCAGCGGGCTGTTTCGCGCCCGGCGCGGGAGGCATGGTCGCGACAAAATCGTCCGATACGAACACGATGCCATCAAGGGCCTGTTGCAGTGCCGCCGAGGCTTCTTTGGGGTTGCGTGCCTCGGTAAAGACCGTGGCGCGGTTGATCGCGCCCTGCGTCTGTTCCAGCGGGGCGAGGGCCAGAATGAACACCGCATCCGCGCCCACGACCTGCATGGTCTGGGCCGCCTGCGGGATGTTGCCGGATTTGAGCTGCGTATTGGCGGTGGCGATGGCGGCCTTCTTTTCCGGCGCCAGTGTTTCGCTGCCGATCACCTCACCACCCACCGGGATCCATGTGACCGGCGTGGAGGATGCGACATGCGTGGGGGCCACCGGGTGCTGCGGGGCGGGTTGCAGGCTGCTTTCCGCCGCGATGAACTGCCCGTTCGCCTTGCCCGCGGCACTCAGGCGCTTGCCCGCGTCGTACAGCGCGGGAATGGCGGCGTCGGTCTGGCCCGCGTCCAGCACCTGTTTGGCGTTCAGGATATCGGCCATCGTGCGCTGACCGTCGGATGAAAGGTGATTGAACGCACGGACGGCCTTGAACTTTTCCCAATCCGTATGCAGCGATGCCGCCTGTGCGCCCAGCGGCGCGGCAAGCAGTCCGGTCATGACTGCCAGTGAAGCGATGAAGCGCATGGTTTTCCTTCTGGTGCAACATAAAGCGGGCGATCAGCCGGATCGCTGACCCGGCGCAAAGTGTTACAAAAAATTGCTCAACAGTCCATGCCACCGGGTGCATGACGGGCCTGACGTGGTTGCCGCGTCCGGCGGTGTCATGCATGATCGCGCCCCATGACCACAGGGAGTGGAAATTGCATGTTCAGTCACATCACAATCGGCGCGAATGATATCGAGGCATCCAGGAAGTTTTATGACAGCACGCTGGGCGCGCTTGGCATCAAGCCCGCCCAGACCGATGCGAAGGGGCGGCTTCTCTACGCCACCGATACCGGGCGACTTATGGTGACGAAGCCCATCAATGGCCAGCCCGCCACGGGCGCGAACGGGGGCACGATCGGCTTTGGCGCCAGTTCAGCGGCGGCGGTGAATGCATGGCATGCGGCGGGCGTGGCCAATGGCGGCGTGACGTGCGAGAACCCGCCGGGCATCCGCCAGACCACCGTCGGCGCGCTCTATCTCGCCTATCTGCGCGACCCGGCTGGAAACAAGCTGTGCGCGGTCTATCACGTTCCGGTGTAGGACGCACGGCCCCAGCCCGTTGCGGGCCGGGGGTGGTGGCCGGGCTTGTGGCAATGCTGGCCATGGCTTGCCCGCCCGCCCATGCGGCGGGGCGCATGGCCCCCGCCATACCCATGGGCGCAGTGGCGGCTGCCTGCGCGGCATGGCAGGCGCGGCCGGATATGCAGATCAGGCT
This sequence comes from Komagataeibacter sp. FNDCR2, assembly GCF_021295395.1. Lineage (NCBI taxonomy): Bacteria > Pseudomonadati > Pseudomonadota > Alphaproteobacteria > Acetobacterales > Acetobacteraceae > Komagataeibacter > Komagataeibacter sp. FNDCR2. Next base: position 576,432 of record NZ_JAIWOU010000001.1, on the reverse strand, counting down.
GTTTTTCGGCCTGCGCCGCCCCGATGGCCGTAAAATTACCAACCGGGAATGGCGTGACTTCGTGCGTGATGTCGTGACCCCCCAGTTTCCCACGGGGTTTTCGGTCCTGCGCGGTGACGGGCAGTGGCAGGACCGTGAGAGTGGCCATATCGGGCACGAACCGCTGCGCGTGCTGTGGATCGCCACCGCGCCCGATGCGACCGTGGTCGCGCGCATCGACACCATCCGCCGTACCTATCGCCAACGCTTCGCGCAGCAATCCGTGGGGCTGGCGGTTACGGCGGGGTGTGATGCGTTCTGAGGGCGCGGGGCTAGATGCCGCCTGAAATGGGCAGGTTCACGCCGGTCATGTAACTGGATTCATCACCGAACAGGAAGGCGACCACGCCGGGTATTTCCTCGATATCGCCATAACGGCGCATGGGGATGCTGTCGATCATCTGGCGGGCGACCTCTTCGGGCTTCGTGGAGAAATACTGGCTTCCCGCCTTGGCCTGAAGGGCGACCTGCCGGTCCCACATCATGCCCGGCCCCATGAAGGCGGGGCTTATGGCGTTGACGCGGATGTTGTAGGGCGCCAGATCCTTGGCCGCGACCTCCGTCAGCCCGATCACGGCGAATTTGGAGGCCCCGTAAGCCGCCATGTTGGGTGGTCCCTGCACGCCCGCCATGCTGGCGGTATTGACGATCCGGCCATAGCCGCGCGCCACCATATGTCGCGCCACATGCTTGAGTACATGGAACGCGCCGCACACATTGATGTGCATGACCCGGGTGAAATCGGCCTCCGGATAGTCCTGCACCGGGGCGAACGCGCCCTGATAGCCCGCGTTGTTGAACAGGAAATCGATCTGCCCCAGTTCCGCCGCCGCCGCATCGACCGCTTCGCGCACCTGCGCGCCATCCGACACGTCGCAGGTATGGACACGAATGCGGACATCATGCTCGCTTAACGCCGCATGGGCCTGTTCCAGCTTTTCGGGGTCAAGGTCAAGCAGCGCCAGATCGGCCCCCATGGTGGCCAGCCGGTTCGCGGTGGCCAGGCCTATATTGCCCGCCGCACCTGTCACAAGTGCCACTTTGCCTGAAAACGGTAGCGGAAAACCTGACATTTCTGTCTCCCTGTTGGAAAATTCATGTCCGACCCTGTCCGGACAGGCATGAAACGATCCTGTCCCCGGCCGGGTTCTATGCCCCTGCCCTGCCGCGTCGCTGACCCGCGGCGGCGCGCATTCATCAGGGGGCGTTCTGGAGCTGGCAGGTGTGGTCCTGCAGTTCCTCGCCCGATGCACGGTCGTTGTGGCGTGGATCGACCCGGTCATCAAGCACCACGAAGCCATGTCGGCCATCGGGCCGCACCACGCCCGCCACGACCAGCGTGTGCTCGCCCATTTCATGCGCGGGATCGGCCATATCGCGCGCCAGCATATAAAAGGGGCGGATGCCGGACAGGCTTTCACTCCTGACCAGCCACGCGCGGTAGGCATGGCCGTACAGCGGCAGCGGGGTCCATGCCGCCCCCAGCGTGGGCACCGCATGTTGCAGGGCCTGTTTTACATCGGGGCGGAGGCAGTCGATATGGATGTGCAACTGGTTCTGGCTGCGGCCATGGGCCGAATTGATGGCCAGGGCCATGTCCTCACCAGGCAGGGCGTGGGCCAGATGGTGGTTGAGGCGCGCCGTCTGCTGCCAGGCATAGGCAAAATAATCGGGCGCGTCGGCGCGGGTAATGGCCGGGTCTTCCATGCCGGTTATGCGCCGCGTGGGAATGAGCAGGTACTGCCCGACCCCGACCCGGTCCTTCAGCACGGCATAGCCCGCGCGGGCATCGACTTCGGCGCAGGGCGCGGGCGGCTGGCCAGCGGGTGCCAGAATGCAGCGTTCATGCACGATATGCCACAGCGCATTGGGGTTGACGGCGGCATAGACCGTGTACGCCGCGCACAGCCCCGCTACGGTCCCCAATGCGAGGACGAGGCGCTTCAGGCTCCATCGCCCGGCATGACGGTGGTTGTTCATCCGGGTCCGGTCCGCGCCGTCGGGCATGCTGCTTTCGCTCTCGCTCATGGGTTCTATGGTGTTAGCAGGCGCGTCGCGTCGCGGAAAGCCGGGGGGAGTGGCGGCCCGCCTTCCCGCCTGCCGGGTGATTGTTGCACCATGAGATCCATGCCCCGATACGGCACGGGGTTTCCTTTCCTATTAACGACCGGGCTTGTGCTGGCTTCCAATTCCACATAAGGAAGTGCACACGTTCCCATAACACCACGCGCATATTGCATTATATCGACATTTCACATCCCGTAACGGACAAATCAGGCGGCAGCCACGCGCCAACCCGTCAAGCCATGAAACCCATACACCATGCACCTGCCTGAATCGTTCAACCTGCTCTATGCCCTGTCCGGCCTTGGTGTCGGTTTTCTGGTGGGCATGACCGGCGTGGGCGGCGGCTCGCTCATGACGCCGCTGCTCATCCTGCTGTTCCGGGTCCACCCGCAGGCCGCCGTGGGCACCGACCTGCTCTATGCCGCCATAACCAAGGTGGTGGGCACGCTGGTGCATGGCCGCAGCCAGTCCGTGGCGTGGCCGGTGGTGGGGCGTCTGGCCATGGGCAGCGTACCGGCCACGCTGGCCACGATCGGGGTGCTGCACTGGGCGGGCAGCCCTTCGGCGCAGGTGACGCATGTCATCTCGGTGGCGCTGGGGGTGGCGCTGCTCATCACCGCGCCCAGCGTGCTGTTCCGCCATCGGTTGCAGGCCCTGTCGCGGCGCAAGGCGGGGCAGGTCTCGCCCGCCATGACCGCGGGCCTGACCACGGCGCTGGGCGTGGTGCTGGGGGTGATGGTGACGCTTTCCTCCGTGGGGGCGGGCGCGATCGGGATGGCGGCGCTGGTCTTTCTCTATCCCGGCCTTGAGGTCCGCCGCCTGGTCGGCTCCGACATCGCCCACGCGGTGCCGCTTACCGCCATTGCGGGCATGGGGCACTGGTGGATTGGTGATATTGACGGAGAACTCCTGTTCTCGCTGCTCTGCGGTTCGGTGCCCGGCATCATACTGGGCAGCCTGTGTGTCGGCCTCATACCCGACAGGGCGCAGCGGATCATACTGGCCTCCATCCTGATCACGGTCGGGCTGAAGGTGATCTGACCCGGTTTTGCGCGCCCTCCGCCGCCTTGCTACAGTTCGGCCAACGGATATGTAACAGGCAGGAAGCGCGCTGGATGCCCCTTCGAAAACTTGCCGTCGCCCTCTTCTGCCTTGCTGGCTGCGCGAGTGCACACGCCGCGCCCGACCCGGCGGGGCGTGTGGACATGCGTGCGGTCTTCGACACGCTGACCCTGCCCGACGCCGTGGGCCGTTACGCCACGGGTGCTGGCCTGCCCGGTCCGGATTACTGGCAGAACCGCGCGGATTACACCATTCATGCCCGGATCGACACCGCCACCCATGTGCTGGGCGGCGAGGAAATCCTGACCTACACCAATAACAGCCCCGATACGCTGGATGTGCTGTGGCTACAGCTTGACCAGAACATTTACCGCGCGGATGCCCGTGCCCGCATGGTCGGCACGGCGCAGCATGCCGATGTGACACAGGGCGCGGTGATTGACTCCGTCGCCCTGGTTCACAACGGCCATGAAACCGCGCTGTCGCCCCGCATTTCCGATACCCGCATGCAGCTCGCCCTGCCCGATGGGGCGTGGCTGCGCCATGGGCGGAAAATACGGCTGCGTATCCGCTGGCACCATACCATTCCCGGCCCGTGGGGCGGCCGCACGACCGTCACCCCCACGCGGGAGGGGGATATTTACGAAGTCGCACAGTGGTATCCGCGCATGAGCGTGTACGACGCGCGGCGGGGGTGGAACACCCTGCCCTATCTGGGGCAGGAGTTCTATCTGGAGTATGGGGATTTTGATTACACGGTCACGGTGCCGTGGAACTTTACGGTGGTGGGATCCGGCGCACTGCTCAATCCAGCCGAGGTCCTGACCCCGACCGAACGCGCCCGGCTGGCCCGCGCGGCACGCAGCCACGCCACCGTCATGATCCGCACCGCCGGGGACGTAAGCGATCCCGCCAGCCACCCCGCCCGCAGCGGCGAAAAAAGCTGGCACTTCCATATGGAGAATACGCGCGACGTCTCCTTTGCCGCCTCACCCGCCTTCATGTGGGATGCGGCGCGGATCGACCTGCCGCCCGTGCGCCCCGCGCCGGGCATGCGGCCGGCGGCGCGGCTGGCCATGTCCGTCTACCCGCGTGAGGGAAGCGGACCGGGGGGATGGGAGCGTTCGAGCGAATATGTCCGCCATGCGATCGAATATTTCTCCCGCCAGTGGTTTCCCTATCCATGGCCCAACGCCATCAATGTGGGGGGCCATGGCGCGGGCATGGAATATCCGGGCATTGTATTTGACGGCTGGCAGGACCGGGATGCGAAGCTGTTCTGGATCACCACGCATGAGCTGGGGCATGGATGGTTCCCCATGATTGTTGGTACGGACGAACGGCGTCATGCCTTTATGGATGAAGGGTTCGACACCTTTATCGACGTGCTGGCGTCGCAGCATTTCCATGATGGCGAATTCGCACCCAAGCAGGATCCCGAATTCGCCCCGCGCACCGGCAGGCCCGCCGAGGACATCGTGCCCGTACTGACCGACCCGCAGGCCCCGCCGCTCATGACGCTGTCGGATCTGGTGGCGGAGCCCTACCGCCACTCCGTCACGTATTTCAAAAGTGCTTACGGACTGGTGCTGCTGCGTGAGCAGATACTGGGGCCGGAGCGTTTTGACGCCGCCTTCAGGCGCTACATACGGGCATGGGCCTATCGGCACCCCACGCCATCGGACTTCTTCCGGTTGATGGAAAGCGAGGCGGGCGAGGATCTGGGCTGGTTCTGGCGCGGCTGGTATTTCATGAACTGGTGGCCCGATTACGCTCTGTCGGGCCTGTCCTATGTCAATAACGACCCCCGGCAGGGCACGCGTGTTGATGTGCGGAGCAAGGGCAGGCTCATGCTGCCGGTCACATTGCGGTTGAATTATACTGACGGCAGCCATGCCGATCAGGTTATTTGTCCCGAAAGCTGGCACCTGACGGACCATGTTACTGTCATTTTCCACGATGGGCGCACCGTCAGCACGGCAGTTCTGGACCCCGACCATGCCATTCCGGAAACAGACCGATCAGATAATGGCAACACCATGAAGTAAAGGTTGTAACTATATTCTTCCAGTAATAGTTCCCCCCGTATCGCCGCATCACGCGGCCCGTTTGCAGGGGATACGCCCCATGGCATGACCCGGCGGATGGGGACAGCACAATACTATGGAACATACGTGCCATGTCATGCCTGAAAGACCGCGACTTTCGGGCAGGTCAGGTAACCGGGCTCATACCCTCATTCAAGGCCTGCCTTTGAGACATTCCGCAAAATATCAGGAAGTTTTTGGTAAAGCTTTTTTCAGAAAGCCTTCTGCCCCGCCAGTGCAAAGTGATGACGCCGGTTCGGCCACGAAAGCTATGCGCAAGTAATGAAGCAGACGGATGGCATGATGCGCCTGAGGGGCAGTTTCCGGCCAACAGCATGCGGGCGTCAGGACGGGCTATATGACGGGAAACTGATGTTATTATAATCCCGGCCACACAACGGCTGCCCAGGCTCGAAATGACATGAGCAATGTCGGGTGCGGGATGGGGAAAGCGCGCCGATCGTCATGTAACGCAAATACCTGCCATGCACGCAAGGGGATCCTGCGGTGTAAAGGGAGTCCCGAAACACAAATACCCAGCCCGTTGCCGGACTGGGTATTGCGCATGCATGTGGCGGATTATTACGCCGCGGTGTCCGGGGTGGCCTTCTTGCGGCGCGGGCGGCTCTTGCGGACAGCCTTTTCCGTGGGTTCGGCGGGGGCTTCGGGCGCGGGCTCGGCAACCACCTTGCGGCCCAGGCCGATCTTCTGCGCAAGGGAGGACCGATGGGCGGCGTAGTTGGGCGCGGTCATCGGGTAGTTGGGGGGCAGGCCCCACTTTTCACGATACTGCTCCGGTGTCATGCCGTACGCGGTCTGGAGATGGCGCTTGAGCATCTTCAGTTTCTTGCCATCTTCCAGGCAAATAACATAGTCGGGGAATACTGACTTCTTGATCGGCACGGCGGGCTGGAGCGGCGTGGGCTCGACCGCCTTTTCAGCACCGAGTGTCTTGAGGGCAGTATAGACAGTCTCGATCAGGGCCGGAATCTGATCGACCGCAACCGTATTGTGGTTCGTGTGCGCGGCCACGATTTCTGTCGTCATCGATACCAGTTCGGTATGCGGAATGTCTTTATTATCCAATTTCGCTTCTTTCCTTGGTAGATTGTCATCAGGAGACATATCTTGCCCTATCAGTAATAATCATCAGCCTATTATGCAACCACAATAAATCAACCCGATCGGTATTTCATGCCATTTTCAGTTGCCGGGCTGCATCTTTCCTGCGCCGATAAAGGGGCGTCCTGCTTATCGTGACATTCCGGCAGGCATGACTGTATGCCAATCTTCACCCGCTAATATCGTATGTTTCACGTATATGCAATTATTTGTTTATAAATGTCTGATGGGTCGGAAGCTGTTTCCGGATTTTACGCGATATTGTTAAGGGATTGTCATTATTCTATCAGTATGGCGCATAAAATAAATACTCCATTCGCGGAAACATGAAATCAGTCCCGCATGCGCGTGTCGTGCCCGTGGGCGGGCGCAGGGGCTTCATAAATATAGAACTTCTGGTTTATTTGTCATTTCGGAATCGTATCCGAAATGACACCCTCCGGTTGCGTGCGCGAAATAACGGGCGGACCGGGTTTTCGTTCCCCTGCAATGAATGAGGTGGTTACATGACCCCTACCGCATAAAAATAATGTGAGGCATGACTGGCGCAATGCCCGTCAGTTCAGTAACGCGCATGCCGGGGCGCGTAACAGGTGCGCGCGACCCAAATAATACGCCCCACACACCCGCGCCGCGCGCGGGGCGCGCCTCGCGCCACCGTTCGATAATATAGTTCGGCTTTAGCTTTTCTTTACTTTATCGGCAGGCCGCGATCAGCCCAGGCCGTCCACCATGATATGCGGCAGGCCCCGGCTGCATGTTTCCACCCGGGCCGTAATGTCATAGGTCGCACGCAATGTGGCGGGGGTAATGACCGCGTCCGGTGGCCCTGCCGCGATGATCCGGCCATCGCGCAGGATCACGTCATAATCCGTCATGCGTATGGCAATGTTCAGGTCGTGCAGCACCATGACGGTCACGATGTTCCGCCGCGCGGTTTCACGGCGCAGGATGTCCATCACCGCGAACTGGTGGTGCAGGTCCAGCGCGCTGAGCGGCTCATCGAGCAGCAGCGCATCCGGGTTGCGGCCCAGAGCCTGCGCCAGCCCGACAAGCTGGCGCTGCCCGCCGGAAAGTTCATCCATATACTGCATGGCCAGCCCGGCCATGCCGAATATGTCCAGCATATGCAGCGCCGCATCCACCGCGTCGTCCCCGCCCCGCACGGGTGGCGCGGTAGTGGTGGCGTGCTGTGCCGCCAGAAGGGATTCCAGCACCTGCAGGTGGACCGTGGCGGGCAGCGCCTGTGGCAGATAGAGGCATCGGCGCGTGCGCCGCGCGTGGGGCAGGCGCGACAGGTCATCCCCACCCAGCATGACCGTGCCGGTGGCGGCGTCCGTGCCCAGCCCCGCGATGGCGCGCAGCAGGGTGGACTTGCCGCTGCCATTCGGCCCCAGCAGGGCCGACACCCGCCCGCGCGGGAATGGCCCCACGCTCAGGTCATCCAGCACGGTGCGGCTGCCGTAGCGCACATTTATATGTTCAGCGCGCAGCCCGTCCATCACGACAGTCCCCGCCTGCGCAGCACAATGGCCAGAAAGAAGGGAATGCCCACCAGCGCCGTCACGATTCCCGTGGGAATCACGACGCCCGGCAGGAGATTGCGCGCCGCCACCGAGGAAAGCGACATGACCAGCGCGCCCACCAGCATGCTGCCCGGCAGGTAGAAGCGGTGGTCCTCCCCCAGCAGCCGCCGGGCGATATGCGGGGCCACCAGCCCGACAAAGCCGATCGTGCCCACGAAGGAGACGGCCAGCGCCGAAAGGACGCTAACCCGCAGCAGCGCGCCCCGCCGCACGCGGGGTACGTCCACGCCAAGGCTGGCCGCCCGTTCCTCGCCCATGCGCAGGACGGTCAGCTTCCATGATGCATGGAACGAAAGCGGCGCGATCAGCACGCACGCCGTGGCCAGCAGGCCCAGCTTGGGCCACGTCGCCCGCGTCAGGCTGCCCATGGTCCAGAACACGAGATCCTGCAGCGCGTCCTCGTTCGCCACGAATTGCAGCAGGGAGACCAGCGCATGGAATGCAAAGACCAGCGCGATGCCAAACAGCACCACGGTGCCGGTTCCCGCCCCCCGCCTGCGTGAGACCATGTCCAGCAGCAGCACCGAGCCGATGGCGAAGACGAACGCATCGGCCGAGACGACCCAGGCATCGGGCACGCCGGGCAGCCGCCATTGCAGGATGATGGCGAGCGACGCGCCGAACGCCGCCGCCGCCGAGACCCCGAGCGTAAAGGGACTGGCCAGCGGATTGGCCAGCACGGTCTGCATTTCCGCCCCCGCCAGCCCCAGCGCCGCCCCCACGCAGACCGCCATGAGCGCGTAGGGCAGCCTGATCTGCCAGACAATGACCCCCTGCCCCGCCGGCACGCCATGCGGATGCAGCAGGGTCCGCACCAGCGCCGCCGGTGAAAGGCCCGATGGCCCGAGACAGAAATCAAGCACGACCGATCCCGCGATCAGCCCGGCCATGACCGCCAGAATGCCCAGTCGCCGCCGCAGCAGCGCCCGGTAGCCCGCGCGCACCTGCCGGGCGTACTCAGACAGCGCGGTTCCGGTCGTGGTTACGGCGCAGGGCGAGTCATCAGGGACGCGCATTGATCCAGAACGTCCCTTCCTGAGCTACGGGGAGGAACCGGGTGTAAAGCTCCTGCTGCGTCGCATCGGGGTCCACATCGGCGAACAGCGCGGGGTGGAACCATTTCGCCATGACCTCGACCGCGAGGATGTTGTATGGCGAATCGTAGAAGGAATGCCAGATACCATAGGCATGGCCATCGCTTACCGCGCGCAGGCTGGAAATGCCGGGCCGTTCCATCACCCCCAGCAGCGACGAGCGTGCGAGGGCGGGCGTGACCTCGGCCCCCATGCGCAGCCCCGGCCCGCTGGCCTTCGGGCCCTTGGTGCCATCGGCTATGTAGATGTCAGGGTCGGAGGAGATGACCTTTTCAAGGTCGATGTCGCCAATATAGCCCGGCAGCAGCGGGGCCGCGATGTTCTGGCCACCGGCGGCGTCTATGAAGGCGCCCATGTTGCCCCGGCCCGCCGTGTGGCAGCAGCTTTCGCGCATGGCGGCCAGCATCTCGATAAAGACCCTGGGGCGCTGCGCCTGCGGCACGGTGGCGATGCGGTCGGTAATGCGTTTGAGATGCGACTGGTAGAAGGTCACGTAATCGGCGGCTTCGTGCTCACGGTGCAGCACGCGACCGAGAACCTGCATGGATGTGATGGTGTCGCGCAGCGGGTCGGCGCGGAAATCAACGAAGATGACCGGGATATGCGCGCTTTCAAGCTGGGCCACCAGTTCGCTGGACTTGCCCGGCCCATGGCCCGATACCGTCAGGATGGCAAGGTCGGGATGCAGGTCGAGCACGCGTTCGGGGCTGACCGTATCCGCCGTGGTCTTGCCGATCACGGCAATGTCGGCGGCCTGTGGAAAGGCCGCGACATACTGGTCGTAGCTCTGGGTATCCGCCCCGCGGAATTCGCCCTGCCAGCCGACGATCCGGTCGAACAGGTGCTGTCTTTCCAGCGGGGCGAGCGCGTAGATCAGCCGCCCCTCGCCCAGTATGATGCGATGGACACTGGCCGGGATGTCAACCTGCCTGCCCGCAAGGTCGGTCACGCTTTCGGCCCGCGCGCCCGTGGCGGCGGCCAGAAGTGTCGTGATCACGCCCGCGCGGCACGCCAGCGTGCGCATCCTGTCCAGTATCCGTGCCATGATGCGCCCCTTATTTCTGGGGGTAGGCGAAGTTGAATGTCTCGCTGAACGGCTGCCAGAAGCCCGGCGTGCCGGTTTCCTTGTCCACATGGTGCAGGAAACCGTTCTGCTCGGGCGAGGAATAGGTCAGCACCACCGTATAGCGGCCGGGGCCGTTCATCTGCACGTTATCGGCGTAATGCGGGCCGTCCTTGGCGGTCATGAAATGCATGCTGCCTTCGGCCTTCCACGTCGTGTGGTCCTTGGTCAGCACGTAGCCGATGTTCAGGTACGGCACCCATGCGCCCTCGGGGTAGCCCCATACGTTGTCCGCCGTGGCATGCACGTCGGTTTCAAGGTGGATGGTGTCGGGCTTCGTGTTGTCGGTCATGCCCGCGGGCATGGGCTCGACCATGATGCCGGTCAGGTAGCTGGATGCGATTTCCATGTCATGGGCATGGACGGGTCCGCCGATCGGGTATTCACGCGCATGCGCCGCCGTGACGCCAATGGGCAGCGATGCGACAAGAAAAGCCAGAATTGTCTGTTTCGTATTCATGATGACTGTTTCCATAAATGCTGTAGGACAAGCGAAGTAACTGATTTTTATTGTTATTTTATATAATACCGTAAGCGGGTCACGGCTTCCCTTCCGGCTGGTTCCCTAATTTTGGTAATGATAATTGTTATCACTGTCAACTGGTGGTATGCCCCATTTCCGACACAAACGGAGACCGCCTGTCATGATCACCCACCCCTTCGCCTTCATGAGGTTGCCGTACTGGCTTCTCACCGCGCTCGACAGCCGGATGCTGCATTTCTGGCTCCAGCCGGAACACTACCTGATCCGTATCGCGCATTTCCTGAGCATGGCGATGTTTTTCGGGATGGTCATGCTGCTTGACATCGGCATCCTCAACCCGCGCATGACGCCGCGCCTGGCGCCCGCGGCACAGTTGATGGTGCGCCCCCTGCACATCACCTTCGTCATCGCCATGGTCTCGGGTGTCATCCTGTTTTTTTACGACCCGGTGCGGGTTGGCAGCCGGGCTTACCTTTCGCCCAAGCTGCTGCTCATCACGCTGGCCCTGATCAACGCCAAATGGTGCCACCGCCGGGTCTATATGCCGATCATGCGCGCGCATGCGGCCGTGACCTGGCGCGCGCGCCTGGGGGCATGGCTTTCTCTTTCACTATGGACGGGGGTGATGGTAATGTCGTGCCTTAACAGCGAGGGCGTGCCCAAGGTTTTCCTGCGCTGATTCGTTGATGCGGGCGGTTTTTCCGCCCGGCGCGGAAGGTGACAGGATGTGTCGCATGGGATATGCCTGAAGCGGTGAGACTGACACACGCGAAAAGGATGCATCCATGCATAAAATAGCCACTCTGGCTGCTGTTGCCGCCCTGGCGGGTGCGACGGCGGCCCATGCCGAACCCGGTGGCTGCCTGAAATATGGCGCGGTGGGCGCGGTTGGTGGTCATGTGGCGGGCCACCATGGCGTGATGGGCGCGGCGGCCGGTTGCGTGACGGGTATGTACAAGCGCCATGAATACCGCAAGGAAGCCCGGGCCAAGGCGGCCGAATATGACAAGGAACATCCCGGCGCGAAGGGAACCTATCAGGAAAAGGCGACGGCGTATGATGTGGAGCATTCCACCACGCCGGGCAAGATGACGCCCGACGCCCCGCCTGCCCCGCAGCCCGATGGTGAGCAGAAGATGTAAGGCCGCGTCCCGGCGGGTGGCGTGGGCCGCCGGGGTCACGGCTACATCGAACATTTATTTTTTGTCATTACTTCGGTTTTAACAGAACTATTATCCGCCAGTGTGGTTAAGGGGCTGTGGATCTCGTGACACCACACCGTCTCCCAATCCCTTAACTCGGCGCTCCGCTCTGGCGGGGCGCCTTTTTTTTATACTTGTGATGGAATAGGCGGCGGTTACGTTTCAGGCTGGTTTTTTTATGTTATGTTACGAACGCGGTCATATTATCGCACCTGTGGTTCCGCCTGGTTCCCGGCTTGGGGGCAATGGAGCCGGACAGGAAACATACGTGAAGAAAACATTGCCCGCCGTCATGTTCTGCCTGTCCTTTCCCGTGGCGCCAGCCGTGGCGGATGAGGGGGCGATGCTGTACCAGTCCAATTGCGGCGTGTGCCATCAGGACCGGGCGCAGGGACGGCCCGGGCGGGTTCCACCACTTTCCGGGCGGATCGGGCGCATTTCCACCACGCCGGAAGGCAGGCAGTATGTGGTGGCCGTGGCGCTCAATGGCATGATGGGCCGGATGACGGAGGCAGGCGAGACCTATGCAGGGTTCATGCCGTCCTTCCGCATGCTGCCTGATGGACAGATCGCGGCTATCCTGAACCATGTTGCCAGCCTGCCCGATGGTGTGCGGACACCGTTCTATTCCGCGGATGACATTGCGGCGGGGCGCATGGAAAAACTCTCACCGCCCGCCGTAACCGACAGGCGCAGGGCGCTTGAGGCATCATCTCCCCTTCCCTGAAAAAAAAACGTGTTCCGGGTGCTGGCTCCCGTCCGTGCGCGTTCACATAAACGCGCGCCGGGTCATCCGCGTGGGCAGGGCTGCGTTTTACGGTCTGTGTTCATCCGTGCCTGTCCGGCGTGTATTGGATTCGGCAGGTTCAGGTAACCGCCAAGTACAGAGCGCACCGCAAGAGTAATCCATATTTTAATATGTTCCGCCCCGCGAAGCTGACATGTTTTGTCATAATTACCATTATGGAACGGAATTCACGCATGGCCCATGATCAGGATAACGCCAATCCCGCCCCGCTTGGCCTTATGGGGTTTGGCATGACCACGGTGCTGCTTAACCTGCACAATGCCCAGATCGTGCCCATGGGGGCGGCCATCATGGCCATGGGGCTGGTCTTTGGCGGGGTGACGCAGTTTTTCGCGGGGCTTTTGGAATACGGCAGGAACAATACGTTCGGCATGACCGCCTTCATGGGGTATGGGGCGTTCTGGCTGTCGCTGGTGGTGTTGCTGTGCCTGCCGCAATGGGGGCTGGCGCCTGCATCCGCCCCTGCCCTGCTGGGCAGTTACATGTGGGTATGGGGGCTGTTCACGGCCATCATGGCGGTGGGGTCGCTGGCGGCTTCACGCATGCATCAGGTCGTGTTCTTCAGCCTGCTGGTGCTGTTTTTCCTGCTGGGCAGCGCCGAGGTGTTCGCACGCCCGGTCCTGACACTAGTGGCGGGGTATGAAGGGCTGCTGTGCGGCTTCAGTGCGATCTATCTGGCCGCCGCCGAGATTCTGGAGGCCCAGTTCGACCGCCCGATCCTGCCCATCGGCCTGCCTTCTGGCCCCGCGTCGTCGCGCCACCATGATGACCTGCTGGTCCAGCTATCCTGATGCCGCACTGGTGCGGCTGGCCGCCCATGCGCGTTCACGCTCCAGCAACAGCCGCTTGCGCGCCGCCCCCCACCGATAACCCGACAGGCTACCATCCCCCCGGATAACCCTGTGGCACGGTATGATGACCGCCAGCATGTTGGCGGCACAGGCACCGGCCACGGCACGGGCCGCGCCGGGCCTGCCCACCCGCGCGGCCAGTTCGGCATAGGTTATGGTGGTGCCGCAGGGAATGGCGCGCAGGGCCCGCCATACCTGGCGCTGGAACGCCGTGCCCGCAGGGAAGTGGTTCAGGAACCCTGATTCCGGCCTGTCGGGGGGCACGGCCATCGCATCATCCAGCAATGCCCATGGGCGGTCGATGCAGGCCGTGACCATGGCCAGGCAGGCCGCCATGTCATGCTCATCCTGCGCGGGGCGCGCCGTGGGAAAGCGCGCCTGCAACGCATGCCGTAATGTGGCGGGATCATCGCCAAGGGTGATGGCGACGGGTCCGTCATCGCCCAGGGCCACCAACACGCAGCCCAGGCTGGATGCGCCGATGGCAAAGCGGATCGTGGCGGGATCCGGGCTGTCCGGGCGGTGTGGCGATGGTGTCATGCCCAGGCTCCCCTCCATGCGCCATGCCCGCCCGCGAGTTGTCCGCCGCTTACCGCAGGATGCCGGTATGCCCGATGGAATAGCGCCCCGGCTGGGGCCATACGGTCAGGCCATGCGGTTCCTGCCCAACGGCAATCTTGCGGGTGGCGCCGGTTGTCGTGTCGATGGCATAGACCACATCATCAAAACGGCCGGAAAGCCACAGGGTTTTTCCGTCATCGCTGACATTGCCCATATCGGGGCTGCCGCCGCCGGGAATGAGCCACTGGTTCACCACCTTGTCCGTCGCGAAATCGATCACGCTCACCCCGCCCGCCTTGCTGTGGGGGGTGCCATGGATCTTGTGCGAACCACGGTTGGCCACATACAGCTTCGTGCCGTCACGGCTGGGGTACAGGCCGTGCGCGCCGCTGCCGGTATGGATAAATCCCGTCTCGCGGAACGTGTCGCCATCAATGATGAACACGCCATCGGCATGCATGTCGGCCACGTAGAATTTGTGCCCATCCGGTGCGGTCAGCACATCTTGCGGCATGCCGCCGCCCGATAGCTTGAGATAGCCCAGCACCTTGCGGTTGACGGTATCGACCTTGGCCAGATAACCGCCGAATTCGCAGGTGAAGATGGCATAGCGCCCGTCGATGGAGAAATCGGCATGGTTCACGCCACGGCATTGCGGCACCGAAACCGAGCCCTGAAGCGCCATGGTGTGCGGATCACGGAAATCCAGCCGTTCCCGCGCTTCGGCCACGGTGATGGCCGATTTGCCATCGGGGGTGAAATACATGTTGTACGGGTCGTCCACCGCTATCTCGGGCAGCGGCTGGGTCGTACGTGGGTCGATGGGGGTCAGGCTGCCCTGCGTCGTCCCCTCGGCATTGTTGGTGACCCATAGCGTGCGCAGATCCCATGACGGTACGACATGCTGCGGGCTTTCCCCCACCTTGAAGCGCGAGACGACCTTATAGGTCTGCGGGTCAATCACATATACGTTATTCGAGCGCAGATTGGGCACGTAGATGCGTGCGGGATCCTTCGCCACCTCCGGATTCAGGTGGCCTGCAACCGTCTCGGTATAGATGTTGTGCGGGTCCACGACGGGCGGCATTCCAGGGATGGTGTCCACGCCCTGCGCAAGGGCGCTCCCGCCTGACAGCAGCAGTGCGCCCAGTCCCAGAACCGGCAGTTTTTTCTTTTGTGTCATAATGTGATCCTGTTCCTCGCGGCCCCTATAGCACGCTGTACGGGCGGTGCAATCAGTCTGGATTCTGTCCTGTTGGGTCGTGTTGCATGGCCGCAACTGCGGCGTTGACCTGCATGTCCGCGCCCACTTCGCCCAATGCCGCTTCGGCCTGCCGCGGGTCGCCGCCATACACGCCCTGCGCCGGGGTGGGCAGCGGGGCCAGGCGCAACGCCTGCGTGCGGACAAGCGCCGGATCCACCGCCAGCATGAGCGATGTATCGGACAGGTCGGCATGCTGCCCCACCCCGGCTGCGTGGCCGTGCTGGCGCAGCCATGTGGCGAAGGTGGTGGCGATCACATCGTAATAGGCGGGAATGTACAGCACATGCCCGCCGCGCCCGTGCCAGCGCCAGTTGAGCGTATCGGCCACGGCGCGCAGGTCGCGCTGGTAGCCGCCATGGTCCCCGATCAGCACCACGCGGCTGAAGCCCTGCACGCGCAGGCTTTCCGCGGCATCGACCAGAAGGGCGCGGAAGGTGGAGGGCGAGAGGCTGATCGTGCCCGCAAAGCGCATGTGCGACGTGCGGGGCGCCGTGCCGCCTTCGGGCACATAGGCCACCACGGGGGCGACCAGCGTGTGGCCCGCCTGGCGGGCGATGCGGCGCGCCAGCGCCATGGCGCGCACGTCATGCTTGCCCACCGCGATGAAGGGACCGCTCTGTTCCGTGCCGCCCACGGGAATGATGACGGAAGTCGTGCCCGCGTGAATGGCGTCGCGGATTTCGGTCCATGTCAGATCCGCGAAATCAACAGTATCCGGCCCCGGCCGCGCGGGTGTGAGTGCGGACAGCAGGGGGGCGGCCACGGCGGCCGGCATGGCGGCGGGCACGGACAGCGCCAGCGCAAGCGGGGCTGCGGCCAGGAAGGCGGGGCATTTACGCATGGGCGGCGGTGGTCCTTATGCCGGATGATCCATGGCGCATGCTGTGCCCTGCCCCTGCGCGATTGGCAACCGGCATGCGGCGAATGAATGAAACCACCCCCGTTCCGGCCCGTTGAAGGGGCGCATTTCCTTCCCCCCAGGCTTTACAGAACGGACACGCGAACAGCCCATGACCCAGACCCCGCATCCCTCCGCATTGCCCCCCACCCATGCCGGGAATGGCGGCGAAACCCATCAGAGCGCAGGCGGCGACATTCCGGTCCTGACCACGCAGCAGGGCGTGCCGGTGATGGATGACCAGAACACCCTGCGCGCGGGCGCGAACGGTCCCGCGCTGATGGAGGATTTCCACTTCCGTGAAAAGATTTTTCACTTCGACCATGAACGCATACCCGAGCGCGTGGTCCATGCCCGGGGCTATGGCGCGCATGGCTATTTTGAACTGACGGACAGCCTGAGCGATGTCAGCCACGCCGATATTTTCCAGCGCGTGGGGGAGCGCACCCCGGCCTTCGTGCGTTTTTCCACCGTGGCGGGCAACAAGGGCTCGGCCGATACGGTGCGTGATGTGCGCGGCTTTGCCGTCAAGCTTTATACGAAGCAGGGCAACTGGGATATCGTGGGCAACAACATCCCCGTCTTCTTCATTCAGGACGCGATCAAGTTTCCCGATTTTGTCCACGCGGCCAAGCAGGCCCCGGACCGTGATTTTCCGCAGGCGCAGACGGCGCATGACAATTTCTGGGATTTCGTCTCCCTCTCGCCCGAGGCGACGCACATGGTCTGCTGGGCCATGTCTGACCGGGCCATTCCACGCTCCTTCCGCTTCATGGAGGGGTTTGGCGTCCACACCTTCCGCCTGATCGATGCGCAGGGCCGGTCCACCTATGTAAAATTCCACTGGAAGCCGAAGCTGGGCCTGCAATCCATCGTGTGGAACGAGGCGCTGAAGATCAACGGGGCCGATCCCGACTTCCACCGCCGTGACCTGTGGCAGGCCATTACCAGCGGCCATTTTCCCGAATGGGATCTGGGCGTGCAACTGTTCGATGATGCGTTCGCGGACAGCTTCCCCTTCGACATCCTCGACCCCACCAAGCTGATACCGGAGGAACTGGTGCCCATCCGCCGTGTGGGCCGGCTGGTGCTGAACCGGATGGTGGACAATTTCTTTGCCGAGACGGAACAGGTGGCCTTCTGCACCCAGAATATCGTGCCCGGCGTCGATTTCACCAACGACCCGTTGCTTCAGGGGCGCAATTTCTCCTATCTGGATACGCAGACCAAGCGCCTCGGCGGCCCCAATTTCACGCATATTCCCATAAACGCGCCCAAATGCCCGTTCCACAATTTCCAGCAGGATGGGCACATGGCCATGCACAACCCCAAGGGGCGCGCCAATTACGAACCCAATTCATGGCCCCAGCCCACCGGCGGCCCGCGTGAAAGCAAGGACGGGTTCCAGTCCTTCGCGCAGGATATATCCGGCCCCAAGCAGCGCCAGCGTTCCGACGCCTTTGCCGACCATTACAGCCAGGCGCGCCTGTTCTGGATCAGCCAGACGGCGGTGGAGCAGACCCATATCCGCGACGCCTTCATTTTCGAACTGAGCAAGGTCGAGACCCCGGCCATTCGCGCGCGCATGGTCAGTCACCTGCGCCATGTGGATGAAGGGCTGGCCACAGGGGTGGCCAGGGGGCTTGGCCTGTCTCCCCTGCCCGAACCGGCAAAGGCGGCGCGCCCCGTGGTGGCCGGGCTTGAGCCATCTTCGGCGCTGAGCATCCTGAAGAACGGACCGGACAGTTTCGCGGGCCGCAAGCTGGGCATCGTGGTAACGGATGGCGTGGACCATCGCCTGCTTACCGCCCTGCGCGAGGCCGTGGCCGCCGTCGGCGCCACATCCGAACTGATCGCGCCAACCGTGGGCGGGCTGAAGGACAGCGTGGGCAACGCGCTCGTGGCGCAGCAGCGGATCAACGGTGGCCCATCGGTGCTTTATGACGCGGTGGCCCTGCTCCCCACGGTAGAGGGCGCAAACAACCTGCGCCATGAGGCCACGATGCGCGACTTCATTGCCGATGCCTACGCCCATGCCAAGTTCATCGCGCATAACGATGCCGCCGAGATCATTCTGGCGGCGGCGGGCCTGCACCCCAAGATGCGTGATGAAGGGGTGATCGCGCTGCACGGCACGCTGGATGCCGACAGGTTCGTGCAGACCTGTGGCGCGCTGCGGCTGTGGGCGCGCGAGGGACGGGTTCACGCGATCTGACAACACCCTTGCCACCGGCTGCCATCCGTCCCCACATATGGTAGCCGGGCAGGCCCGCCCGGCCTGACAGAACGGCAAGAAACACGAGCATGACCGATACACCCGCTCCCCCGCGCCCCCATGTGTCCATCCTGTACTGCACGCGCTGCAACTGGCTGCTGCGTGCGGCGTGGATGGCGCAGGAACTTCTCTCCACCTTTGGCGAGGATCTGGGCAGTGTCACCCTTGTTCCCGGCAGTGGCGGTCATTTTGAAATCAGCGTTGATGGTGACGTGGTATGGGAGCGCAAGCGTGATGGCGGCTTTCCCGGCCCAAGGGAGCTCAAGCAACGTGTGCGCGACGTGATCGCGCCCGAGCGCGACATGGGCCATATCGACCGCAAACCCTGATGCGCGCCGCATTGTAACGGCCCTGCCCGCACACCACGTAACGGCCATGAAAACCATTCCCCCCTCGGCGGATGCGGCGCATATCGCCCGTGAGATCGCCCGGCTGCGCAATCTGGCCACGGTGCTGGACGCCGCCTTTCGCATTCCCGGCACGCAGGCCCGCTGGGGGCTTGATGCGCTGATCGGGCTGCTGCCCGCGGGTGGGACGGTGGTCATGCTGCTGCCCTCCCTGTATATTGTATGGAAAGGCTGGCGTCTGGGCGCGCGCCGTGCGCTGCTGGCGCGCATGCTGGCCAATGTAATGGTCGAGGTCGTGGCCGATCTGGTGCCTGTGCTGGGCGATGTATTCGATGTCGCGTTCAAGGCCAACCTGCGCAATGTCGCGCTGCTGGAGCAGTATTTCGGCACGATCAGGCCCTGATGGTGAATGGCGGCGGCTGTTTGGCGGTGGGACAATCGGGGCGCAGGGTTTTCAATCCCGATGCGGTATGCCGTGGCCAGGACATGCGCCCTTTCGCGCATGACCCCGTTGCATTAAAGATTGCACATCATGGCTTCTTTTCCCCTGCAACAGACCATCGCGGCGCTTGCGTCCCATCAGGGGGAGCGGGCTGCGGCCACTGAGTCCGGACGCGCCGACATGCCCGTAGCCATGAGCTTTGCTTACGTCATGCTGGATGCCTTGGCCGTCATGGCGCACTGTCCCGCCCATTATATGCTGACCGTGGGCGGCGTGGGCATATCGGTCGGGGGGCACGTCGTCCCGCCGTTCCTTCCCCTGTCGTGAACCCGCGGAGCAGGAAGCCCATGCCGACCCCTACCGATCACCTTCTGGCCCAGGCGCTGGAGCTGCTGCGTCGGGGGCAGTTCGCCCATGCCCGCGCCATGCTGGAGCCATGCGCAGATACCCCGCGCGCCGAAATCCTGCTGGCCCACGCCCATGCGGGCTGCAACCGCGTCCATGAAGCCGCGCGTCTTTTGTGCCGTCAGGCGCAGGCCAACCCCGCCGCCCGCCACCCCGCGCGCGACATGCTGGATCTGCTGCTGGCCCATGACCGGGTGGATGAAGCCGAAGCCGTGCTGCGCGCCGTGCGCCAGCGCGCGGGGCGGGACATCCGCACGCATGACATGCTGGGCGAACTCCTGCTGCAACGTGGCCGGAGCGCGGAAGCACAGGCGGTCCTGGCAGATGGGCTGGCGCTGTCCCCCGCGCAACTCACCACCGGCAACCTCATGGCGGTGTGCCTGATGGAACAGGGCGCGTTCGCGGATGGGCGGGATCTACTGGGCTATATTCTCGACCATCATCCCGACAGCGCCATGACGCATGCCAACCTCGCGCATCTGCTCGCGGCATGGAACCGGCCCGATGCCGCGCTAAAGGCCCATGCCCGCGCCCTTGCCCTGCGCCCCGAGGATGCGCAGCTTCGCATGAACCACGCGCTGACCCTGCTCAAGACAGGGCAGATGGCGCGGGGATGGGCGGAATATGAATGGCGTCACCGCCTGCCCGGTCGCCTGCGCCTGCCGCTGTCGCAACTGCTGCCGGTGCTGGAGCCGGATGCGGATCTGCGCGGGCGCACCATCCTCGTCACGCGTGAAGGGGGGCTGGGGGATATGCTGATGATGCTGCGCTTCCTGCCCGTACTGGCGGGCATGGGCGCGCGCGTGTTCGTGCAGGCTCCCGAAACGCTGCATGGCCTGATCCGGCGCATGGGGTGTGTGCGGCGTGTGTTCGATGAGCGCCGCCCCCTGCCCGCGCATGACTGGCACTGCCCGTTCCTCAGCCTGCCACGCGCGCTGCATCGCACACCCGGCCATGCGGGGGCGGATGTACCCTACCTGCGGGCCGACCCGCAACTGGTACGGCAATGGGCACCCTTCCTGCCTGCGGGCGAGGGTCTGCGCGTGGGACTGGTCTGGGGGGGCGCAAGTCGGCCTGACGTACCGGCGGCCCATGCCATGGACCGTCGGCGCTCGGTCCCGCTGCGCGCGCTCGCGCCACTGGCGGGACTGGCCGGTGTCAGCCTGGTCAGTTTGCAGATGGGGGACTACACGCGCCAGATGATGGACATGCCCGCGGGCATGCGCCTGTACGACCCGATGGAAAGCGTGCGCGACATGGATGATACCGCAGCCCTCGTTGCCGGGCTGGATGTGGTGGTGTCGGTCGATACCGCCATGGCCCACCTGGCCGGGGGTATGGGCTGTCCCGTCATCCTGCTGGACCGCTTCGATAACTGCTGGCGCTGGCTTTCGGGCCGGACGGACACTCCGTGGTACCCGACCCTGCGCATCGTGCGCCAGCTTAACCCCGGTCAGTGGGAAGACGTGGTCAGCCGCCTGTGCAGCATGCTTAAACGGCGCGACCTGCCGCCCTCGCGCCTGCCCGCGCGGGCAGTCAGAACCTGAATACGAAATTGGACTGGTAGTAGGTGCCGCTTGCGCCCCCCGCCGCATCCAGCGCGCGCGATGTCATGAGGCGCGAGACATATTGCGTCCATGACAGATGCGCGTTGATCTGCCACGCCACGGAGGCCTGCGGCGCCATGCCGATGAACCGGCCCCGGAAGTTTTCGGCAAAGGCATAGGTGCCGGATGAGCGGTAAACCGCATCATTCACGTTATCACGCCAGAACAGCGGGTATTTGAACTGGATGCTGACCGAGTGGAACGGCGTGATCCGCACCAGTGGCGCGAAGCTGATGAGGTTGGAGGGGTTTATGTAGGTTGTGGTGTCCAGATAATTGGTCTGCGGGCTGAACGGCGCGATATAGGTGCCGACCGCACCGCCCTGGCGTGACGTATCGCCACCCGAATACACATCGGTCTGGATACCGGCAAAGGTGTTCAGCATCCGGTCACGCAGGCGGTAGCCCAGTATACTGTTGATGGCGAAGGCGTTGACCGCGCGGGGCGCATTGTCCGTGGCGTTGCGGAACACGCCGCCCTGCCAGATCGCGCCCAGCGAGAATTCGAACGGTCCGGCCAGCCCGTGCCAGCGCACGCCAAAATTATTACGGGTATCGGCCCCCTGTACGGTGCCGGCAGGGGCTGCGATAACCCCCGCTGTGCTGCCCAGCTTGTAACCGATGTAAAATGCATCGACAAAGGAATAACCCTTCTCCCCCATGAAGGTGAAGTCGGGCGGCGCCCATGTGGCGTTGAATCCGTACAGCCGCGTGGCATAGTTCTCGGTATCATGGAACATGCCGGTTTCACTGTCATTGGTCTGCACGAAGTCCCAGCCGTCAATACGGATGCGCGGCCATATCATATACCCCCGAAACCCGTTCCATGACAGCGGCACATCGGGCGTGTCGCGATTGTAGATGACATAGGCCGGCGCATCGAGAAACTGCTGGCGACCGAACATGAACCCGCTTTTCGCGCCCAGCATGTTCCACCGTGCCTCGACAAACGCCTGCTGCGCATCGAGCCGCTTGCGATAGGTCGGACCATACCCGTAACCGCCCCAGCCGCCTGCGTCACCATTTACCAACTGGCCGAAAAAGCGCAGGTGCGTGCCGATATGCAGGTCCGCCCCATACAGGTTGCGTACGGTAAAGCGGCCGGAATCACTGTTTTTCTGCGTGCCTAACTGGGGGCGTGTTTCAAACCAGTTGCGTAGCCGCGTCTCGCCCGAGAAACTGATCCATACCGACCCGCTATGGTTGAGCGGGACGTATTTCAGCACATCGAATGCATCGTCATGCCTTTTCTGCGTGCGCAGCCTGCTCCAGTCTTCCGCCCAGGGGGCCACGCCATAGCGGCCTACCGGACCAAAGCCCGCGGCCTCGCCATCACCCCGGTTGAATACGCCCCAGTCATAGGGATTGCCGTTCTTGCGGTTTTCCGCGCCCCCCATGCGGATCGGCTGGCCAATCGGGTTGGCGGCGGGATAGAGCATGATGGCAGGGCGCGGCCGGGCATGCACCACCACGCTTTCCCCTGTCGTGGCGGATGGCGGCGTGGTGGGGGGCTGTGGCGTCCGCGCGCCATCGGCGGCGAGCGCATGCGGGCCGGGCGCGACCATGGCGCACGGCACGCCGAGCAGCAGGACCAGCACGCGCATATCCGCTGGTTTCCGGGTTGCCGCCCTGCTCACAATTATATACGCGCCCCCTGTAGGTCATGACCGTGGACCACCTACTCCCTCCGGCAGGACCACGCACCACTCCGTCCCGGCACGGACAAAACCGGCCGGAGGGATAATGGCGCGCCAAGCATAGCCCTTAAAATGCGCCGTGACGAATTTTCATGGGGATTTTTACGCGTGCTGGGGCCGCCTGCCCCTCAGTCCAGCCGGACGGAGGGGCGTACGAACATGTCAAGCCAGTCCACAAGGCAGGAAATCGTGCCGCGCACCGGCCCGTACAGCTCGAACTGGTGCTGGCGGTACAGCATGAGATGCACCATGCGCGCGCTTATGCCGCGTAGCCAGCCACCGCCAAACACCGTTCCACCGGGAAAGGTGCCCCAGCCATTGTAATCCCCCAGTGCGACTACCGCCCCCTTGTTATGGAATCTGAAGGCCGGAAGTGTTCCGCCCTTCATCCATACGGGCAGGCCACGCGCCAGATGATGCGCCTGCTGGCGTGCGGCCTGCGCCGTGGGGGGCACCGGGTTTTCGGTAACGAAGGCGCAGTCCCCCATGGCGAAGATATGGTCATCATCCATGGCCTGTAGTGTCGGGCGGACCTCAAGCTGGCCGGAACGCGAGAGCCTGAGCCCGTCGAAGCGGTGCGTCACGTCCGGCGCTTTCACGCCTGCCGCCCAGACCCGCAGCGTGGCGGGAACACGGCTGCCATCCTTGAGGATAAAACCGTTTTCATCCGCTCCGCTGACCATGGCGGACGTGCGGACCGTAACCCCGATGGCCTCAAGCTGCCGGGCCGCAGCCGCCGACACGGCATCGGGAAACGCGGGGAGAATGCGCGGGCCGGCTTCGAGCAGGGTAATACACAGCTTTGGCGGCTTTTCCCCAAAACTGTAAAGTGAGGCGATATCGAGCGCCTTGTGCAGTTCGGCGGCAAGCTGGGTGCCTGTGGCGCCACCACCCACAATGGCGATATCAAGTTCCTGATGGTTGGCGAATGCGCGCAGGAGTTCCATGCGGAAACGGTCGTTAAAACCGTTGGCGTCCACCAGGTTGTCAATAAACAGGCAGTGTTCGGCCACGCCGGGCGTGCCAAAATCATTTGCGCGGCTGCCAAGGGCGAGAACCAGCGCGTCGTAACCCAGCTTGCGGGCATCAACCACCGCTTCCCCGCTTTGCGGGTCCGTGATGGGGGCAAGCGAGATGGTCCGCGCCTTACGGTCCAGCGCCGTGATTTCACCGGGCCAGAAGTCGAAATGGTGCCGGCTGGCCTGTGACATGAAACTTATGCGGTCATTCTCGTTCGCAGCCGTACCGGCGGCAAAGCAGTGCAGCATGGGCTTCCAGACATGGGCGAAACTCTTGTCCACCAGCGTAATTTCCGCCTGCCCCGCACGCCCGACCGAATTGCCCAGCCGCGTGGCAAGCGCAAGCCCCGCTACCCCGCCGCCAACAATAACGATACGAAACTTCTCTGCCATCTCACTATTGCTCCAATTCCGGCACTTTCCTGTCTATTGCGCCAATCAGGTAACTGCCCCCGCCGGAACATCTGCGCGGCCGGAAAGCGCTACAGTCCGCATATCGGCATAGCCGCGCATGGCGCATCCTCTCCGGGCTTACTAATATAGGACCAAAAGTGTGCTGAACAGGGGCAGCGTATGCCTTCACCCATATATTAGGGACGAAGGATCTTCTGGTACCTGTCACCCACGAACGGCACGACCCGTGCGTGAACCGTGCAATCACCCATATCCCAGCGGTCAATCATCGCCTGAACCCTTCCCCGCAACTCCTCGCGGTCGGAAATCAGGCGAGCGACCTCGGCATGCCGGGCATCATCGTTCTGCGCCAGAAGCTCCGTTTCATAACCAAGCTGACGCCCCATCTCGACATCCGGCATGGACGAAAGCGGTGCATAGGCCACCGGCAGGCTGATGGTCTGCCCGCGCGTGCGGCTGGCATCCCCCTCCACCCCGAAGGTCGGGGCCGTGGTGATCGCGCCCACGCTGAACTGCCCACCCTGCGTGAAACTGCCCGAAAGCTGGAGCGTCACATCCCCCGCGATCGTGCCCACAACCGGGTCAGGTGTATGCTGGCTGCACTGTGCCGCGCGTACGGCCTGCACGAACCGCGCTTCCTGCTCCGCCGTCCAGTCGCCTGCGTGCGAGACCGACACCACCCCGGCCTGCGCCAGGCTGGACTGTATCCCCGCCATGGCCTGCGGGATGGTGGTCAGGACCGGATCGGGGTGCAGCACGCACCCGGTTATGCCGAACAGGCAGGCGAAGGCGAACACAGCCCGGTCAACACCTCGGGGGCCGCTCATGCCGCAGCCGCCAGATAGGCGTCATTCGCGTCCACCAGCGCCGCCCAGTCCTGCCCGGTCGGGGCCAGAACCCCGGCGGGCAGAAGCTGCCGCCATGCCAGACCGTGCACCTCCATGATCCGGCTGCGCACCCAGCGCCACGTAGCCTTTTGCTTCGCGCCCCATGTCAGCAGCGTCACAAGGTCGGTATCCGTCGTGCCGGTATAATCCCACAGCAGCAGGCAATGGCCGCCAGCACTCCCCGGCGTCGGGTCGGCATGGTCTGCCGGGCTGTCCGTATCCCATACCGGCGGCAGGTTGCCGTCCTGATCCTCCCACATATCCGCCTGCGCCAACTGCACGCCCAGATAGGCGCAGGACAGGCCTGCGGTGATGTTGCGGATCCGGTTCAGGTCGGTTGGATCGGCGCTGCCCCAGATCGGGAACAGTGTCTGCGTTTCCAGCGCATAGCCCTCGCGCAGCGCCGTGGTCAGCACATCCACCTCGACGCCACCATTATCCGTGGCGGGATTGCCCGGGTCGTATCCTGTTGATCGGGAATAGAACCGCACGGCATCGGCCACATCCATCTCGACCTGAAAACCCGCCAGCGCCGCCGTGGCGCGGATATGGTTGCCGATACCCGCGCTGGTGCAGTCCCCCAGCACGTCATTGCCCAGCATAAGGGGCGCGGGGTCGATCCCGCTACGGTCCAGCCTTGCCGGGGCCTGCCGGGCCATGAAGCCACGCATGGTTGACATATGGGGCTGCCCGGCCCGGTATTGCGCCGGACGGCAGCCGAGTTTGCGTATCGTCATTATGTCCTGTCCGAAGGGTCGGGAGAGGGCGGACCGAGCGTGTCGTCAATCTGACGCCTGCGCCGATCCTCCCGCCACGCCGCGATGGCAAAGGCCAGCACTTGCGAAAAAGCCGCGCCTGTCAGGAACAGGCCCAGACCGGCAAACGTATGGGTGATCATCCCTGCGAAGCTGAGAAGATGGCGATCTGCCCGATGGCCGCATCCCCGCTCAGGGGCGACACGCCACGCAGGCGTGGTCCGGTCATGTCGATCATGGCCTTGAGCAGCGAAATCAGCGTCTCCGCCGCCCCTGCCGCCGTCCTGGCATCCGACACCACACTGCTGGACAGGTTCGCTGCCGTGCCGGTGATGGTGGAGATAATCAGGGCGTCGATGCTCTCCACATCCGCAAGGATGCTGTCGAACGCCGTCTTCACGCTGGCACTGTCGTAGGACACGGACGTGCTGGACCCCGCCGCTGCCGAGAACGCGGACAGGGCCGATTTCAGAGATGCAATCGCCGCGTTGGCCAGCGCAAGGTTTGCGGGGCCCATGGCGCTCGCCACAAACGATATGTTGAGGGCCGTGCTGGCGAATGACAGGATCGCGCTGCCGTAATCCACCACTTCGGCCACGTTCAGGGTTAGCGTGGTGGTGGTGCCATTTTTGGTGGTCGTGCAGGCCGCCAGCAGCCCGGCCGCCAGCGTTCCGGCCCCGGCGCGCAGCAGGGACCGGCGGGAAAGGTTCGGGTTCATGGAGTTTTCCTTGTTGATCGGTTAGGCAACCGGGGGTGCCGCGGGAACCGGAGCAGATGTGGACGATGCGGGTGTGGTCTCGATCGCCGTCTTGAGATCGGAAATCCCCGTCACGATTTTGTTCAGGGCCGCGTCAATGCCGGGCAGGTCGAGGTTGGGCGCGGCTTTCTCCACAATGACGGGGATCAGTGTTTGCAGAAGGTTTCCCGCAAGCTGGATATCGGCCTGCGTGGCGGCGGTGTCCTTCTTGCCAAGAGCCGTCTCGATCAGGCCCTCAAGGGCCGGAATGGCGGTGGTGCCTTCGTTTGCCATGTCTGGCGTCTCCATATGAAAAAACCGCCTCGAGGGCGGTTGGGGAATGATGAGGACTGAGCCGGGACCAGCCAGTCACGTGGGCGCTTCGGGCTTTCCCTTCTTGTTCAGGACCGGGATTCCCTTTGCCTGCACCGCTTCCTTCGCGGCCGGCTTATCCTCGCGCGATACCCGCAGGGCCGATACACCCGGCTTGAGGCGGTTTTCAGCCCAGCCAATGTTCAGGCCGATCATGGTGATGACCTGATAGGCGATGACCCACCGGCTCTGGGCTGAAGGCGGAGGCACGGCGGCTGAAAGCGCGCTGCACGCGAAGATCAGCATGGCCACATAGAAGGCATATTGTTCGGGAACGAAAGCCAGAAGCCCGGTAAACACGGCACCCAGCCCCGTCAGTCTTGCTGCGGTATTCATGTCATGCCTCAATGGCCTGCTGGAACAGGGCAATATGCGGTGTGTCCGCCTCTCCCGCTCCCAGCGTGGTATTATAATTGGCTTTCCAGTAACGGCACTGAGCCGCCGCATCACCCACATCAGGCAGC
This sequence comes from Komagataeibacter sp. FNDCR2, assembly GCF_021295395.1. Taxonomy (NCBI): domain Bacteria; kingdom Pseudomonadati; phylum Pseudomonadota; class Alphaproteobacteria; order Acetobacterales; family Acetobacteraceae; genus Komagataeibacter; species Komagataeibacter sp. FNDCR2. Next base: position 548,765 of record NZ_JAIWOU010000001.1, on the reverse strand, counting down.
GGACCTAAAGCGCGGTAATATTTCAGCCGTGCCATGGCACAGGCGTAAGGCAGGTTGCCTGACAGTTGCGTCACCCGCGCGGGCCAGCGTGCGGCAAGGTCGAGCACAGCGCCACGCAGTAACGACAATCGATCATCAGACAGGAACGTCTCCCATATGTCGTCATGGGTGAAGGGCTCCATCTGCCACAGCCCCAGTGCCGGGCCATGGAACTGCCGCATATAAGCCAGACCACTTTCCGCCATGGCTGTGCCCGTAAGCAGGTTGACCGCCGCGTCTTCGTCCAGCCCGATATGGGATAACGCGGGGGCGACAACCTCATTCTTGAATTGTGCCAGGTTCAGGCCCGTCATGTCCCATACCCCAAAGCCCGTTTGCACAGCGACCATACTGCATCTCCAACCTGCCCCCAGCCCAGCAGCCCGGTGGCGAGGATGATGAAGGTGACCGTAATCCAGTTGGCCAGCCGGATGCCGCCCTCGATGCGGGACAGGCGTTCCGAAACTTCGGTGTCGCGCCCGCTGGCCGCCTCGCCCATGGCTGCGACACGCTCCATGATCTCACGCCGGGTCTGGGCGGCGTTGTCAGCCACGGCTCTGGTCAGGTCTCGCCTGAGGTCGGAAAACTGGACCGACAGCGTATTCAGCCCGTCGCGCAGGTTGTCATGGCCGCCTTCCACTTTCGCCAGCCGTTCACGCACACGGGCAAGATCCTCCACCGTGGCGCAGCGTACGGGCCCTCTCGCCTGCCCCACGGATGCGGGCAGCATCATGTCTTCATTCATACGTTTTCCCGGCAATAAAAAACCGCCTCACAGGGCGGTCGGACAGGCAGGCGCGGACAGGCTGGAACGTGTCAGCTTCCCGATGTCGTCGTCGTGGCCGTCGTCTGCGTGGTCGCGGGTGTATAGATGCTACCCGTCGGATAGGCCCCGGCCGCATCAAGCCCCAGTGCCATGCCGGCGGGCGGGGTGAAGTCATTGGCGCTGGACAGCGATATCGCCATGATGACGTACCCCACCTGCTGCCAGCCAAGCTGCGTCGTGCGATAGAGAACATAGTTCTGGGGGCCGGGTGTGGCCGGTGTAGCCGTCTGGTCGGTTGCGGTGGTCGTTGAGGAGGTCGTATTGGTCATGGTCAATATCTCCGGATATTATGGGATGCGCATGTATTCGTTATGAAGGTGGAAGTATGCTTATGCCGGGCCTTCAACAGTTACCCATACCTGCCCCCCGCTACCGGGTTGGGATGACCCTGAAATTGATGCAATATTTACCTTGCAGCCGGTAGCAGTAAGGGTCCCTACCACGGGATTGATAACGACGGGAGCACTACCACCTCTTCCCTGGTCAACGGACAACTGGATACTTGATGGAACTGATGAGAACGCGATGGGGAAAGTTATTGTAGTCCCGTTATCAATGGTTCCCGGTGAAAATGACTGCCTGAGCACAGACCCAATTTTTGTATAAACACCACCGGCTATCGTCCCCGACGTGGGAAGATCACCCGCCCAAGCAAGATCTCCCGCCAGCGTACCGGTGCCGGAGGAGTAGATGAATGTCGGACGCCCGCTCCCACCATTACGGTAAAGGGAGACCCCGTTCGTATCGCTATTGGCGGCATTCACACCAATAGTCCCGGATACAAGGGTTGCATCGGCATTGGCGCGGGCCACGGCCTCAGCGGATACGAGTGAATTGGCCTGCGAAAGGGGCACCGGATTGTATGAAAGGGTGGCTTCCCCGACCAAAGTGGAAACAGAGAGGTTAATTATCTCATTATTTACCGAGAATATCGGAGAGTTGCCATAATAGACAACAAGATTTCCATCAGTCTGCAGGCGCAGGCTGTAAGGAAGTGACGGACCACCATAGTCGATATTTGCCGGTCCGGTATTCTGCAACGGCAGTAACTGGGCTTCGGCGTTCGTGGCCCTGATCGTTTCGTTTGTTACGTCTCCATACCATGCCAGAAAGCCGTCGCCGCCAGTATAGAGGGCATACATGCGCCCATTGCTGTAATGAAGCCCCGTGCCCTGCTGATCCCCGGACACCATGCCAGCCGTGCCGGATACCAGCGTGGCCTCTATATTGGAGGCCCTGAGCGTTTCGGCTGTAACATCGCTATAAAGCGCGCCGGTGATATAGGCTGCTCCCAGCGCAGGCAATCGCCACGCCATCCGCCCGTTCGGATCTGTGGAAATGTCTCCTATCTGCCCGTATCCTGCGGCGCCACCGGACTCAGGCCCGTAGCTTGAAATCAGATAGCCACCCCCGGTGACCGTCTCTCCATCAGGCGCCAGATAGGAATAGCGCAGGCCCGGATAAGTCGTGTCGCGACCAAGGTAAATCTTGCCCGCAACCTGATCGAACCCGCCGCCCTGCTGGACGGGAGTGAAGCCCAGCGCATCCTGCTTTGCGGCCTGAAGCTGGGGGATGGTGTCATAAAACGGCGCGCCAGCGGCTGGTGCGATCATGTCCGCCGTAATGGTCGTCGTGCCGGCGGGTATGGTCAGCATCCATAATGGATAGGCGCCCGGTGGCACGGCCATGCCTACCCCCGGTTGCGCCAGATCCTGCCGCACGGTCGGGGCGGCCTGCCCACTGTTACCGGCCCCGGCATAGGTTACGGATGGGTCAGCGGCGTTATAGAACGGCAGTACGGTATCGTCCGTGTCCCGCGTAAACGCGGTGACATACACGATGTAGGTCGCCCCGGCACCAGGCACGTCCAGCGTGACCGGATCACGGCTGACATACTGGCGCACAAGCGCGCTGGGGCTGGCGGGGAGCGTACCATAGGCCGTCCCGTCCACCACACCGGGGGCCAGCAGCGACCCGGGGGCGAGGGTAACGGTAAGACCGCCCCCCGGCGTACAGGCAAAGCCGCCCGCCGCCGCCGTATTCTGCCCATAGGCCAGCCCGGCCAGATGCCCGATGCCGACAAGGGTATTGCGCTGGGCATTGAGCTGGTCGCTGTCCAGTGGAATCTGGGCGGGATAAACAATCTGTCTGTCCATCAGTCAGGGCTCTCCACATCCTGCACCCATGCGACCGCGCCCGCGGGCATGACGGTCGCAATCCGGCTCAGGGTCTGATTTGCGGGCGGGTTCATGTCGCCTGTCGGCAACTGCGCGAATAGCGTGAAGGGGGCGGCGCGCGATCCATAGCGCAACCCCGGCGCGCCATAGCCGTAGCCGCCACCCGTCGCAGGGCTGGTCAGGCTGGCTAGGCCCTTGCAGTCGGTGGCGTTGCGCGGCTCGATCACGCGGCCGGGTGTGCCAGCCTCATCGGTAATCACATTGACCACATCGGGCCGCGTGCCGACCGATGGAAACAGTGCTTCCTCAATGCGGGTGCGAAAGGCGTCATCGCTTTCGCCGGGGTTGCGGCCCAGCATGGTACCGAAGAAATCGGCGGCGAACATGTCCATGAACGCGCCACTCATGCTGGCCAGCCGGGTCTGGTCCGATGTCATGGCCAGCAGGGACCAGACCCATGCAAACATGGCACCAAAACCCTGCACCATTGCATTCAGGACCGGGGCCTGTTCATCCTCACCCAATGCGGGTGCGGCGGGGAACCAGCCCGTGGGCAGCAGCGCACGGATGCGCCGGGCAAAGCCGCTCTGTGTCATGTCAGCCAAAGGACACCGTCCCCGCCCGATAGGCCGTGCCGGGTGTTGCAGGCAGGTCGCTTGTGCCCCCCGCCAGCGTCACGCCAGTTACGTTGGTGACATCGGTGCTGGCGGCATAGGCAATCTGGATAAACCGTGAGTAACTGGCCGCCGCCCCGATGGCGAGACTGTTGAGATAGGCTGCGACACTGGTGCTGATGGTGGCCTGTACCGTCGTGAGATCGACCGTGCCGCCCACCGTCACCGCCATGGTAATGGCGGGCCGTATGATTGCGGGGCGCACCACCTGGATGGATACCGCCGCAGGGCGCACATCCTCCACCGCCGCGTAGACCGTGTTGATGAGCGTATCGGCCACATCGCCCGATCCGTCATCGACATACACCACCACATTCCCCGGCAGGGGCGCGCCCGATGTATCCACGTTCTCGCACACCTGATAGAGCAGGCCAGCGGATACATCCGTCACCGCGTCCTCGATGGCCGTAACCGTCGCCCGGGAGCGGCTGTTGATATAGGAGACAAAGCGCACACGCAGCGCCGCATCACTCTCGCCATCGCTGCCATTGGTCAGCGCGGTGGTGTTGGTAACCGTATCAATACCCGAAATGGCCGAGCCCAGCAGGCAGATCGCGCCCACCGCCACATTGCCGAGCGTACCCGCACTGGCGCACTGTACTGCAATGGTGATGGCGGCCGTGCCCGCAGGCCGGATATACCCCCCGGCGCTGGCCGACCACGCGGCGTTGGTGCTGTCTTCGACCACATCGAACACAATGCCCGATGCGGTCCTGACCGTAGCGCCCACCGTAATGGTGGCGGACTGGCTGGCGGGCGTGAACGAGGTGAAGGTGACCAGGCCCGTCGCCACCGTGCCGGGCAGGCGTGCAAGGCCGAAATCCTGCACGAAGCTGTCCACGTCAGGCCCGATGGATGTCGCCAGCCGTGTGCGCGACAGGATTTGCAGCATAATGAACTGGAACCACAGCCCCAGCCCGGCCACGGCTTCCAGCATGGCGCGCCCGGCTGAGCCGACATTCAGGTCCAGCAGCGCGGGGCATGCGCCCTGGGCCGCCGCGACCATGTTGCCCAGCAGGGTCCTGAAGGATTGGAACGTGATGGCCACACGGACCTCCGGATAAATAAAGGCCGCCATGAAGGCGGCCTGGTGGATGGTATTGTTCTGTCGGTGGTGCCGTAAGCATGCGGCCCAAAATGCGCGAAGCAGTCATATGGCCGTGGCGCTCAGTCTGACTGGAGGCTCAGTGCCTGCACCGAACCCGTGGCGTCGGTATAACTTATATCCAGCCGTACCTGCCCCCGTGTGGCCTGCGCCACGTTCACGCCGATGGGCCGGGTCTGGTCCACGCCGGTTTCCTGCGCCATCTGCGCCATGACCAGCGCGTGGATACCGGCGGTATCCACCGTGCCGCCTACGCGCGCGGGCAGTCCCGCGCCATAACCGGTCTGCCAGATATAGTCGCCTATATTGGTGCCCAGTCGGCGCAGGACGGACTGGCGCGTCTGTTCCGCGCCGGTCACGATTGCTGTCCCACCGGATGCCGACAGGCTAAGGTCATTGCCAATGATATGGGAAAGATCGCTCATTGCGGCGCGCCCGTCACACCCGGTGTGTCACTGACCGGGTGGGCGTGGGTCCTGCCTGATATCGCGGCCGCCCTGACATCCGTCTGCCCGGTTACGGTGCCCTGGGCGGTCATGTTCCTGTCGGTCGTAATGTCGCCTCCGGTCACGGACAGTCCATTCATGTCCAGCACCATGCTCATACTTCCCACCTTCCAGGTCTTGCCGTTATTGGTCAGGGTCTCGGTTGCGCTTCCAGCGCCTGCGTAAATCGCGGTCGGGGTCATGTGCCACCATGGCGCGTTCGGGGTCGCGTTTCCTGGCGCTGCGCCGCCTGTCGCTGGTGGCGCGCCACATCCCGCCATGATCAGGAGTTCGCCCGGCTGGGCCTGCTTTCCGGTCGCGGGCGATACGGGGGGCATCATTACCGCGTCATAGACCGGGCAGGCCGCCAGCGCATGCTCGGCATCGCCTTCCACCGCCATGACCACCACATGCGCGCCCATATCGGGCAGGCAGGCGATGCGCAGGTTGCCCACCTGCATCGCGCCGCAGGGTATCCAGCCGCTTTCCACGCCCGAAGGCTGGAATATGACCTTGACCGCATGGTTCACCGGGTCCACCGCGCTGACCAGCCCGAAGCCGGGCTGTGCCACGGCATTCGCCGTGCTGGCGGCGATCATGCGGGTATCAGCCATTGGCATTCTCATCATTCGTCCCGTTGCGGGTGCGCAGGGTGATCTGTTGCGAAAATCCGCCTTCCCACGAAAAGCTGCTGCTGACAGCCTCCACATCCAGCGTGCCGTCCCATGTCGTGCCGGTGCCGGTTATCCGCATGAACTGGCGCGGCTCCAGCGTGATGCGGCCGGGTATGGTGCCGCTAACAGTACGCTCATGGGCCACGATCTGGTTGTATTTGACTTCGGCGTACTGCCGCAGCAGATCAAGCCGCGCGCCGGGCAGGGTAAAGCTGTGCAGGTTTCCGTCTCCCTGCGTCATGCAGGTCGATCCGCCTTGGGCGGACCAGTAGTAATCAATCCGTGTCCGCTGGCGGCTGTCCCATGACATGACATGCACGATCACGCCCCTGGCAATCTGGTAGTCACGGGTAAGACGCAACCCGCTGGCCCCCATCGTGACCGGAGTGTTCGGGCCGCCATCCCTGTAATCCAGAACATGCGTGTTGGATTTGTCCGCTACCGGATAGGGCGCGCAGATAATGGTTTTCCCGTTCGCATACAGGTCGCAGCCGGTCATGCCGGCCAGATAGCTGGCAAGGTCGAATGCGGTCTGGAAACGGTTGTGGCTGGGGGCGGATGTGCGCTTGTGCTCGACCTGCCAGAACTGGCCCACCATGCCATCGGTCATGGTGACATGGGCGGTCAGTCCGGCGGTGACGATCATAGCCTTGACCACTTCCGCTCCGGTCATGTTCAGCCAGCCATCGAGAACCCGCATATCGAGCAGTTTCGCCAGATAGTCGCGGCACTGGATATGGACGGACGTTTCCGCCGGGCTGAGTGTGACGTGGTCGATGAGTCCCTGGAACATCGTGGTCCACTGCGCGCCTGCCTGCGCGGCGTCGCGCATCTGAAGCTGGATGTCGATATCGGCCAGCGCCGCGCCCGGTAATGGTGCCTTCAGGTCGAACCACAGACCGGATTTCGGCACTTTCGTGCGGTCAAGGGCAAGCTCCAGATCCAGCGTATCCGCACGGCTGTAGCGGGTGCGGGTCAGGGTGAAGCGTTCCAGAGCCGTCTCTCCCCTTTCCGCGCCATTGACCAGCAGCCGCGCGCGGGGCGCGCGCCATACGGGTTGCCCGCGTGGGGCGGTGACTGTCATGCTCTCGCTCACGACGCCACCCCCGGCACACCGCTATCCTGCGATGCATCGACCGTGGGCAGCACCAGTGTGACCGGCGTGGCGAACCCTGACAGGTCGGGATCCGTCATGCCGTTAAGCTGTGCGATGCGCCACCACTGCGTGGCATCGCCCAACTGCGCTGCGGCCACATGATATAGTGAGATATCCGCCGCCGTGACCTTGAGGGTGGTCGCCATGTCCCGCTGCTCCTACTGCGTTGTGACCAGCGGCCCGTTCTGCGTGCCGTCTGTCGCGGTGATGGTGTTGGCGTAGGCCCGGTTGACCAGCGCGCCGGACGTGACCGACGCATTGTGCAGTTCCGCGTTCTGGGTCAGGGTGGAAAGGGCCGTAGCGTTGTTCAGGCTGATGCCGTCGAGGTTCGCCCCGGTCTGGCTTATGGCCGTGGTCAGCCCGCCCCCGGCGGATTCCAGCCCGGAGACAAGGCTTGCCGCGCTGCCAGGCACGGAAGCCAGATTGACCCCTGCCCCCGACAGGCCGCCAACCATGCCCAGATTATCCTGAATACCGGCAAACACGCCCCCTGCCCCCGCCATGTCGGCAATGGGGGTGACCTGGCCCATCACGGTGGAAATTTGACCGGTCACGTCGCCCGCAACGGTCGCCACATCGCCCAGCGCGCCGGTAATGCCTGAGAGTGCGGATGCCGCATCATTGCCAATCAGCGCCGACAGACCCGACGTAATGCCCGATGCAACCGGCACCTGCGGTGGCTGCTCCAGCACCAGCCGGTAGGGAATGACAACGCCCTTCTGCTGGTAATCATAGGAATATTGGACAATCCTGACCGTAAGCGACAGCCCGGCCCCGGTAAACATCACGGGCAGGCCCGCAATGCGCATCTGCCTGAGCATCCGTGCCCGCGTAATGGCTGTGGGTCCGACAAAGGTACCGCTGAGTTCCAGCCGGTCAGGGTCATTGCCTACCGCGTCGATAATCCTGTTTCCACCGGGCAACCGATGGACCGCCACCTGCTGGGTGCCGCCATCACGTATGACCTGTGGCACCTCCAGCCCACTTAGCGTGAGCGGACCGATGGTTATGGGCGCGGACGCCCAGAGCCGTCCGATCGAACCGATGGCGGTTTCCGCGTTCAGAAGGGTCAGGGACATAGGGGATTCCACTGGAAAACGGGGCCACCAAGCGGGCAGCCCATCAGGTATGACAGAAGAATGGATGATGGGGACAAGGTAGTGGCTAAAGACTACATGGCAGTAATGACTGGCGCATCTGTGCCATTATTTACCCTGTGTAACGTCAAACCATGCAGGCGGGAAGCATTACGGTCCGGGGAGCCGCCTCTGCACGCTTATGCCCCGTAATTTTCCTATCTGCCGATAGACCGGCCCGGCATCTGGGGGTACTGCAGTACATCCGGTGCGGTGCCGGTGGCGCGGTGTTCATGCAGGGCGTGGTTCGTATCGATCCGGGCCACGGCCAGCCCCAGTGTGTGATGATCCAGCTTCAGCGGAATGGTGACCTGAACCACTGGTGCCGGACCGCTCCGCGCCGTGCCGCCGTGGCCCGATATGTCAGGACGTGCGATCGGCAATGGACTGATGAAAGCAGGCCGCTCCCATCCGGTCTGCTGCCCCGTGCCTGCCGCTATGCCTATGGGTGTGATTTTGCGTCCCCATGCTACCTGTCCACCCACCGGGTGAAAAGGTGGCATCGGGCTGGATGGTATCCGTTTCAGATTCTCACCCAGGACGGATCGCCTCCCTGCCATGGCCCGATCAGTATGATCGGGTCTGAAGGCGGGTAATCCCGCTGGTAACAGCCCGGCAGGGTATCCCGTGCGCATGTTGATGCCGGTGGAGTTTCCTTCCGCCAGCATGGGCGCGATCCCGTGCGCGGGAATGGTGACGGACTGTCCATCTGCGCCCCCTGCGGGGGATAGGGCCTTGCCCGGTGCATAGGGGAAAGATGTCAGGGGCATGCGGGTTGCGCGGCGGCCAATCGCATCTGCCTTCAGGGCGGCGCGCATCAGGACCGGACGCATGGTGGCCCGGGCAGGCTGTCGCCCCAACGTGGTCATGGGCAGGAAAGCCGCAGGCCGGACAACAGCAGGCAGAGGGGTTATCGACCCGGAGGCCCCGGATACAGGTGTAACGTAAAGCCCGGTAACGGGCCGGGGTGTAACAGCCATGTGTGCCCCCCCGCGCACCGGAACATAGCCGGGCAATGGAGCATGTCGTGCCGCAGTCCATGCTCCCGTGCGGCCGGATGCCGCGCGGGTCGGCAGCGCCGGGGGTGCCGGCCGTGTCGTGATACGGTGGATCACCTCAACCAGACGCTCCACCCGCCGGCCCGGCGCAGGGTCCGGCCCGGGCAGGACAGGGGCTGGTACCGACAGCGCGCGCGGCACGCCCCCCATTGCGGCGGTCGTATTGGCATGCCGTGACCATGCCAGTTTGGCTGCGGCTTGGGTAATGGCCGGAATGGCGGGGTCTGTGGCCACAATGGGCAGGTTGTCCTCCCCCCTGTCGCCGCCCGGTGTTGAAATGAACGGCGCGACCAGCCCGGACAGGCTGGACCCGGCCATGATGCGCTGCACGGCATGGGCCAACCGCCCGATCCGGCTGCCCCTTGCGCGCAGCCGGTTTGCAATGCCCCCCATGCCCCGTCCCGCCCCCGCCACAATGCGGGCCAGCGTGGCAAGGGTTGTGGCCGGGTAGTGGGAGTCAGCCATCAGGGTGGTCCCATTGTTGCGTGTTCCAGTCATACCGCCCGCCCGCAAGTTCGCCAAAGGCAACAAGAAATGCCATGCGCCGCACGCGCGGCATGGCCATGGCGACATCCCATGGCACCCCGTTCCCGACCAGGGCCGCGACCTCGATCAGGACGGGGTGCCTGCTCAGTTTTTTGCGGCTGTTCTTTCCGCCTCGGCCCTGTCCGGCCCGTCCGTGCCAAACAGCGCGGTGGACAGGGCCTCGATCCCCGCATGGCCGATCTGGTTGGCAAGCTGCTCAAGCTGCAGGCGCGTCTGCGGGCGGATGACGGGTACGGTGTCGATCGCCTCGACCGAGGAGACCATGAGCGCGTATTCCAGCCACGCGGTGGACGGCGTGGCCGGACCGAGTTCAAGCAGCGCCAGCACATCGCCCGGTCCACGTTCACGGTAGGTGATGGTGCGGCCATCGCTCGTTTTTACGGTCTGTTCCGTCATGTCAAACCTTCCGATCAGGAAATGCGGTTGCGTGCGCGGGCGTTGAAGCTGATAGTCTGTGTCACCAGCATTTCGGACTGGTAGTGCCCCGCATCGGCAAGCTGGATCGAGGCGCCGATGAATTCGAACGTGCTGAGCGAGCCGTCACATTCCGTCACGTACTGGTAGATGCTGCCCAGCACCACGGTGCCCGCCGCCCAGAAGCCGTTTTCAATGGCCGAAAACAGGTCATCCGCCCCCGAACTGTCGCGCTGGAAGCTGAAATGCCCGTTCCACCCGTTGGGCACGTCATAGAACAGCGGCATGTCGTTGAGCGGGCTGGAGGATAGCGAGCTGGTGCGCTGCTGCGCGCTGAAACCCGTCACGGTGGGCAGGTCGATGCGGCTGCCGTTATAGACCAGAACCACCCGGCAGTCGCGACCGATATTGAAGGGTTTGGTGGACATTCACGTCTCCATAAAAAAGGGCGGCCTCAAGGCCGCCCGTAACAGGGATAGACCGGAAAAATGGGGTCAGGCCGTAGGTGTGTCGGTGCTGACCGTGACACTGGCCCCGCCCTGGAGGTTGACCACGAAGAAGCGGTTGATGCCCTGGTAGCGCACCTGCACATCCGCGCGGACATAGCCCAGCGCCGTGCGGGACTGCGGGTTGTTGGTCGTGTCGCACACCACGGCGTAATCCGTGCTGGCCCCCAGAATACCGGTGGTGACCATGTTGGACAGCGTGCCCAGCAGCACGGCCCGGATATCGCCAAACAGCGTGGGCGTGATCACCGCGCCCACAAACGCGCCCATGCCCGCGTTGATGGTTTCGGAGATGTAGTTGGTCAGGCGGGTGTAGCTGTCATCATTGGTATCGGCGTCGGATGAGGTGTTGATACCTCCGCGCACGGCCCAGTAGGCCCCACCGGGCGCGGGGTTGCACACCACGTCGATCCCGGCGGCGAACAGGGCGGAAAGCTCGGCGGTGGAATAGGTCGCCGCCTGCCCGCTGGAAACCAGACCAGCCTTCTGGCTGCCGATCACACCGTAAAGCTGCCGGTTCAGGCTTGACTGTTCGGGGGAAAGCCCACCCAGAACCCCCGCGACAAAAGCCTGTGGCGGCACCAGCATGTCGCCATTCGTGTCATCATCCCACCACAGCCAGTCCCCCAGCATGAGCTTCACGCCATAGCTGTCCAGCCCGGCCGCCGCCTTCTGCGTCACCGCATTGGCGATCGTGTCGCCCGCCGGTCCGCAGGCGATCATGTACATTCCTTCCTCCAGCCCGAAAGCGGCCTGCGTGGTCCATGATGTGGCATCACTCACCCCATGCAGCACCCCGATCGCGCAGCCCTGCCCGCGCAATGCGTACATGCCGGTGCGCATGGTACCGTCAACACCGATAAAGGCGGCGGTAGCGGGCGTGCCCCCATCCGTCCCGCCCGCCAGCGTGACCGATCCCGCTGCCAGCGCGGGGGCGGTCTGCGGTACGCTGGCGCGGACCAGCGCCGTATCATCCGCCGCAAGGGCGGTGGCAAGGCCCACCCATGTCGTGCCGCGATAGGTACGGCTGCCCAGCACGGCATGGCTGATGCTCAGGGTATAATAAGTGGGCAGGATCGTATCCTGCGCCAGCATGGCCACGATGGCGTTGCCCGCGCTGCCGGTATGGACCGCGTTCAGCGTCACACCGGAAAGCTCGGCCGTGGCGGCGGCATCGGTGCCGTCGGTCACCCGCACACAGCGGAAATCGGATGCCCCCTGCAGCAGTGCGATGTTCACGGCCATGCCCATATCGCTGGCCAGCGCCTGCTTGGGGCCGAAGGCGGCCAGGAAGTCGCCCATGCCGCCTACGATGACAGGCGTGCCAACCGCGCCCCATGCGGCGGTGCCCACAAGGCCGATGCGCCCGCTTGCAACGCCATTGAGCGCGAGTGTCTGCGGCTGAAGGATCTGCACGTACAGGTCCGGCACGTTCAGGCTGTTGGTGTTCAGTTGCCCGGACTGGTAAATGGTCATTACGTCTGTCTTTCCGTATTGCGCGGCATGCCGCGTTGAAGGGGGAGTGATGGATTGCCAGGTCTCAGCCCAGGGGCGCGCCCAGCAGCAGGTCACCCGTCACGAGACCGCCGGGCAGACCAATACCTCCGGCCAGCATGACCGGGGCGGGACGGGTCAGTTCGGTGTCATAGGTCACGAGAAAATGGGCGGGTCGGGAAAACATGCCCCGGTTCATGGCCGTATCATCGTTAAACGCGGCCCGTGCCTCGATACGGAAGGTGGAGCCATCCGCATCCGTCATCCAGTCGGTCAGGGCCAGCGCATCGCTGAGCGCGCAGCCCAGCGCGTCCCGCCCGGCGGGGGTGGCGGACCAGGCGGTCAGCACGAACATCTGCTGCTGCCTGCGTGCAATGCAGCGTGCGGTCACCACATCCGCATTGATCGCCTGCATATCACGCGCGTCGGGAATGGTGATGACAGGGCCATCCACCACCGCGCCGGGCAGCGGTGCGGCAAGGGCCGCGGCGACAGACTGCGCCGTATCGCCCATAGCCGCCACATGCATGGTGCAGGCATTGCCCGTAATCCCTGCCAGCCCTGATACGACCAGTCCCACCGTGCCGGTAGGCGCGACATCGGGCGCAAGCGTGACGGTGGCGGTACTGGCCTGCGCGCTTATGGTGAGACTGGCGGGCCGTATGCCCGCAAACCGCCACGGGCGGCCCAGTGGTTCGTCCACCCGGGCCCAGGATGTGGCTTCATCCATAATGCCGATGAAGTCGCATCCATTCTGTAATGTATTGGCCACACCGGCCAGATCGGCCTGCGTCAGCCCGCCCCGGCGTATGACCAGCGGGCGGCCCGTACACGCGCTGCCCGGCGTGCCATCGGGACATAGGGCGGTTGCCAGAGCCGTGGCGATGGCGGTGGAGATGGTGGAAATATCGGCCATGTCATCGCGGCTCCTGTTTCCTGTGGTGGGGGAGATCGGTCCCCCTCATGCCTGCTGCTGCTCCATCAGGCAGCGCGTGCCCCATGGGCCGGCACGCGCGCTGCCTATGGTGTAACGGGTGCCGTCGGCCGCATGGACCCACATGGCGGGCTGGAGTGTCACGCCCGTAATGCTGGGCATGAACATCTCCACCGCGCCGCCACGGATCGCGCCGGGCTGGTCCGGCCCCGGCACGCTGGCGCCCCCGCCCAGCCGGATCAGCGCGGGCCAGCCGGTGGCGAGGACGGTCTGCGCCGTCACATCGCCCGATGTGGCGTATCCGCCCGGATTGGCCAGGTCCGTTGCCAGCGCGGTGGTGGCCGCAAGTGTGACAACCGTGTTGCACAGCACGCACAGGGGCGGACGGAAGGGTTCGTGCCGGGCGACAAAATAGGTCTCCCGCGCACAGGTCAGGATATCGCCCGCCTGCACGTCGCTGGTATCCATCAGCGCATAGACAAAGGGGACGTCCCACAACGCGGGCCCGGCAAAGCCGAAGGCCCGGTCGTTGCTGAACGCGGCCATGACCCATGCATGGGCCACGCCCAGGGGCTGCATGGGGGTGGTGGGGCGGTACTGCGTGCATGCGGCCCCCACACGCGCCGCCGCACGGGCGAAGCCGGTTGCGACAAGGCGGCTCAGGGTGGGCTGGTCCATCAGATGATGATCTCCCCCACCCCGCGCAGCCCCGGACCCGGTGGTACGCCCAGAAAGTTGCAAAGCTGTACCCGCCAGCGCGTGTAGAGCATGAAGCGGTCGGGCACCTCGGTACTATTGCGCGTCCAGACCGCGGCGCGTTCGGTATCGAGATTGGCCGTGGCGTTCATGATGGCGGTTTCCAGAATCTGGCATTGCAGCACGAAGGCCCGCGCCTGCGCGCATTCCGCTGGCGCAAGGTTGCGCAGCCGCCATTCGTTGAACCCGTAAACACGGAAAAACCGCCACGACTGCATGCCGCTATCCACCCCGCCCATGGCGGGGTAGCCCATATAACGTCGCGCCAGCGCCAGTTCCGTATCCACCAGCGGCGTATCGGGCAGTGTCGCGGCGGTGGGAAAGGCAGGGGCGGGCGCGGGAATGGCGGGGGTGCTGGTGGGTGTGTCCGTTGTGGCGGGCACGGTGTCTGTCATGTCTGGCCCCCTGTTGGATGTATTGCGTCCGCTGGCGGTGCGGCCAACTCTGGCCGCACCGCCGAGGCGTGGGCCTTACGCCCCGGCGCCAAGGCTTTCGATCACCACGCCGCGCTTGAGGTAGCTGTTGGTGGCGGTGGGGATGACGGTGGTGTTGGCCGTAAGGTCGGTGGGCAGCGCGAAACCACCGATCCACGACCACGACTGCGCGATGATCTGCGCCAGCCGGTCCAGCGCGGGGCGGGTGATCATGCACACGCCCTCCACATCTGTCAGCTCGCCGCCATCAAGCAGCGGGGCATAATGGGTGCCGATATTGGCGTAATCCCCCTCGATCAGCGCGCCCTGCCCGCAGATGATGGCGCGATGGATCGCCCCCGCCCCCAGCGACGCCTGCTGCGGCGCTTCCGTGGTGGGGATGAAACGCACGCCCAGCAGGTCGAAAATCTGGCCCGTCTGGTAGGTGTCGGAGCCATACTGCCCGCGATAGAGCAGCTTGAAGTCATCATCGCGGAACAGGCCGAGAAGCTGCGCATTGTCCAGGTAGCAGTGATAGACCCCGCCTTCGGGCGTGGGTACGTTGTTGTCACGCAGTGTCGCCAGCGCGCCAAGGATGGACTGGACCGTCAGCAGGTCGCCCGCCACCAGCGCCGCCGTGGTGGCGCGGTTACCGGGCCGCAGCACCAGCGGTGCGGTCGCCGCCATGACGGCATTGCCCGCCGTGCCATCGGATACCGACACATTGCCCGAAAGCAGCAGCGTGCCCGAAACGCCTTCCGGCGCGGTGGAGGTATTGGTGGCGTCCACCGTCGTACCCACCAGCGTGTACGAGCCCGCGCCGATGGTCACGGTCATGCCTGCCGAGGCCCCGACCGCGATTACCTGCCCCTCATCCGACAGGACGTTCTGGAAGCCGCGAATGTCATCCACCGCCACCACCGCGCCCGCCGACCCCAGCGTGGTCGTGACGCGCGTATTGCCGCCCAGATAGCCGCCCACACCATTCTGCGCCCCGCCAAACAGCGCGTTGCGCGCCAGCCGGTCCAGCGTCTGGCGGGCATTGATGCCAAGACGTGAAGCATTGGCCAGGAACTGGTTGGCGATACCGACACCTTCGGTCACCTGGTTGAGGTCCATGGTGTTGCCGTACTGGTTGATGGTAAGGGTATACTGTTCAACCGACCATTCGGCGGGCGTCATGCCGTTGTCGAAACTGGTGTTGGCGGTGGGATTGAGCGGTGTGGTGGCGGGCGGCAGCAGGCCGGCGCGGGTATCGGTAATGGTCTGGCCGATACGGGCGGGGAATTCCATCTGGTCGGCAATGGAGCGGAAACCCAGCCGCGACTGGAGCGCATCCTGAAACGCGCGGGACAGGAACCCCTGCTGGATGACCGGCTGGAGGACTGCGGGGAAATTGGCAATGGCCATGAGGCTCTGTTTCCTTGCAAGAACAAAAAAAGCCGCCATGCGGGTGCACGGGCGGCTGGTCACGGGCCATGGCGTCTTGTGCCATGTGGGGCCGGGGTGGACGTTCAGGGGGGCGACACGGCGCGGGGCGCGCAGGTGCGGCCGGTTACGTACCCCTTGCCCGTTCCGCGCGGCATGAAGGCGCGCGGAACGGGTAAAAGGCGGTAGCAGGCATTTTTACAACAGGTTTATTATGATGTATTCTGTATTATTATAGACGTTATTTTCCTGTATTCAATGGCTTGCGGTAACAGGCCACATTATGGGAAGTCCCGACAGACCGCCTGTTTGCGCCATTCCACCATGGGTATATGCATTTTCAGTTACCGAAATCATACGAGTTTATTCTGGACGTTATTTTCCGCTTACCAGCATATTTTACATCAAGATGCTTCTGCCGTTCGTTAATCCGTTTGCAATACCTGTCTGATTCTCTGGTCAGCTCCTTTTTTCTGTCGTCGGGAAGCGTGCTGTCCCATTCTCCGCTCACGTACTGACAGATTTCGGCGTCATGTACAAAAGCGACGACATCCCTGGGGTATTCTTCCCCGGCCATGGCCCGCGCGGAAAAAAATAATGCGGAGACTGTCAGGATTGTAATTACTTTATGATAGTTCCGCATTATACATACCTGTTTTGTGGAAATTATTTGTTATGAAAATAAAACGGATTCCGGTTTACTATTCATACACTCCGCCAGTCTTGCCTACCCTATTCCATGCGATACTGAAACCAGAAACCCCTGCCCTGCGCCCCACGGTTTCAGGTCGTCACCGGCCAGCGCAGCCCGGCAGCATTCGCAGCCGCTTTCACATCGCGCGCGCCCGCCGTACGGGCATCGAACGGGCTGGGATCGCCCGCACGGGGGGCCGGACCTGCGGCGGTGGTGCCGCTGGCCGCGCCCGATGCCGGTGGCGGTGGGGTGAACAGATAGGCGCGGTTTTCTCGCGCGGCCTCCATTATTGTGTCCAGCCCTTGTGACCTGCCGTCCTCGGTTAGTGTAACGGCAGACAGGTCCACCAGCCGTACCACATCGGCGGGTTCCACCGCCCCCATGCGCGCGGCCATGGCACGGGCTTCGGCGCGGATTACGGCGCGGCTGGCGCGGGTGCGGGCCGTGCTGGCCTGTTCGGTGGCGCGGGCAAGGTCGGCCTCCAGCGCGGTGCGGGCCTGCATGGCTTCGTCACGTTCGGCGCGCAGGGCGTCCAGTTCACGGCGCAGGGTAGCCATATCGGGGGTTTCGGGAACGCTTGATCGGGTCATGGATGGCTCCATAATGAAAGTAAGGATCAGGTCAGGCTGTCGGCGCTGATGCGCGCCCATTCCGCATGGGGTGATGAAGCGCCCGCGCGCGCGGCAAAAATGGCGCAGGCCGTCTGGCGCGAGACGAAGCCGCCCTGCACGGCGGTATTCAGCCCCTGCGCAAGCTGCGCCAGTTCGGACTCCGTGCCGGGAAAATAGGGTGGCCATTGCAGCGCAAGGCCGGCGGGATCAAGCCCGGCATACTCCATGCTCCCAATGCGCAGGCCACCATGTATGGCCTGTGAAAATCGGCAGACCATGCGGTACAGCGCCAGCAGCCCGTATTCACCGTAGGAAAGGCGCATCCGGTCCGCCAGCCACAGAAGCGGCTGGTACAGCATCTCCATCGCCCGGCCCGATGTGGGGGCGGCCAGACTGTCGGCCTGGGCGCGGTTGCCGTGGATCTGCTCCATTACGCTGGCGCGTAGCTCACGGTAATGCGCGCGCATGGCGTCCGCCGCATCACCGTTTATTTCCAGCAGTTTGGCGTCCCCATCCAGCGGCAGGGTCAGCGCGCTTGCCGCGCCACCGGTAGCCGCGGGCGTACCATCGGCGTAAGGATCCGGCCCCGCGCGGATGACCAGACGCGGGTCGGCGCTGTATTTCAGCCCCCGCCCGGATTGGGACAGCAGATAATCGCATTCAATGACCGTATCAATGGCGGGCGCGAAGGTACATGGCCCGTCGATCACGCCGGGGGCGGCAAGGTTCGCCATCCACACCCACGGCACGAAGCCAAGGCCGTGATGCGTGCCGTGCGCGCCATCCACCCGCACGGGTACGCCCGCATCGACACGCTGGGGCACATATACATGGCAGTCCGCCCGGTCCCATACGCGCTGCCACCAGAACAGGCTTGCCCCCTCCTGCGCCGCGATGGGCCAGCCCTGCGCGGCCAGAACATGGCCGGGCACCTTGTAGCGTTCGGTCACGCTGGACAGTTCGCCACAGGCATCCCATTGCGGGGTCAGGTACAACGTGTCATGCACCTGCAGGCGCAGGCGATGGTCCACGGCTTCCATCAGCACCGCAACCGAACCGATGCTACCGCGCGTTGCGGCCTCCGTCATGAGCGCGGGCAGCGCGGTTTCCGTGGCCATCTGCGCCAGTATGCCGGGCAGCGCGGGGTCGTGCGCTCCCGTTGCGGGCCAGTGGGACGCCCCGAATACCAGCGAGACGGCGTCATCCACCACCGCGCGGCACATATTGGTACGGACCGATGGCCTGCGGCATGCCAGCGGGATATATTCCCCTGCCCCGTTATATTCGGTGCCGAACGGGTTGGGGATGGCGTCGTACTGCGTCCCCTCACGCACGCGCGTCAGGGCGGCGAGGTCATGCGCGCGGGCGGGCAGGTCCGGGTCACGCGGATAGGTTTTCTTGAGTTCCTGCCAGTCCATGTGGTTTCTCCGATAGGCGTGGCGGTATGACGGTGATATCCTCGAACGGGAAATGACCCGCTCGTGCCGTCCGGGTAGGGGTTCATGGCAGCGCGATCCATCTGGCGCATTTTCCACACGCGCCCCTTGCGCGCGGCACAGGGCCTGGGCCTACCGCCCCATATTGAAGCGCGTAGGCGTCCACCGCGCCGGGGCGGGTAGAGGGGCGGCGAGCATGAGGTCACTTAGCGCCCATACCAGCGCGTCAGCCCGGTCGGGCGAATGGGGGCCATGGTACCCGGCGGCGGAAAACTGGCATAACTGTTCCTCCATCGTGGCGAAGGTGCCGTGATGCGTCACGCGACCCTGTTCGTACAGCGCGGCCACAGGCTCGGCCCGCGCCGCCTTGCCCCGGCTGGCGGTAACCATGCGCAGGGGGGCCGCGGGGTTGATGCCGCGCAGGGTGGCCTCCACCAGCGCGCCGCCAAAATTATGCTCGGCCACAATGCGCTCGGCCCCCCATTCGCCCTGCGCCTGCAAGGCCGCACGCGCCCAGCCCGCGGGCGTATCGCGCCGTGACAGGTCGGCCAGCACATGGCCCTGCCCCGCCGCGTCCACACCGCAGACGACAATGCCGATCTCATCCGATCGCGTATCTTCCGGCCCTGCGCAGCCCGACGGATCAACCGCCACCACAATGCGCCGCATCCGTCCGGCCACCGCATTGCGGCTGGTGGGCGTAATGGGGGCCGCGCGGTGGAAGTCCTCCATCCGCCACAATGCACCATCCACCGCCTGCTGGTATTCCCCCAGCACGAAACGCCTGCGTTCGCGCTCCGGCAGGGCGGCAAGCTGGGCCAGATACTGGGCCGACAGATTGGCGCGGTTGCCATCGGGGTTCAGGCGCATGGTGGCGTAAGCCGCCCGGTCAAGCGGCGCGCCGGATGTCGGCTCCACGCCATCCTCGAATACACGGTAAAGCCAGTGCGCCGTTGTGGGTGGGTTGGCGTCGATATATTCCTTCAGCGCCAGGGGTGATTTCTGCGCCAGTCGCGTCAGCAGCATGTTGCGCGCGCCATAGGTGATCTGGCTGGCTTCGTTCAGGTACACGGTGGCGAATTCCAGTCCCAGTATCTTTTCGGTGCGGTCCTCGTCATCCAGCCCGCCGAACACGATGGTGGAGCCATTGGGCAGTTCCACCGTCCAGTCGGTGCGTGAGACCGCCCACGGCACGGCGGGAAAGCACCGCCGCATGACCGTGGGAAACGTATCGGCCACAACCGTCGCCCGCAGCGCGTTCAGCCGGTGGCGGAAGATCCCGTGCCGCGTCTCCGCCGCCCTGAGCGCGCGGATGACCAGGGCGCGCACCAGCACGAACGTCTTGCCCGAACGCGCGCCGCCACGCAGCAGGATATGGGTGGCAGGACCACCCAGCAGCCGGTTGGCGGCACGCTGGTCGGCAGTCAGGTGAAAGGGCTGGTGGGGTGCGTGCGGGTCAGAGGGCGGTGTCATCGGCGGTGATGGTAATGGCGATGCTGGTTGCGCCATTTTCGGCGCGGGCGGGCGTGGTGGAAGCCCGCAGGCGGGCGGCGACCCACATGCGGGCTTCCATGCGCAGTTTTATGGCGGGCACATCATCCCGGCCCGTGGCGCGGTCGGCTATGGCTATGATCTCCTCGGCCAGGGTGTCGGACGCCGCTTCGCGTGCGGTGGCGTATAAGGCGCGAAAGGCAGCGTTGTCGCGCAACCAGCGAAAGACAGTGGCGCGATGCGGCATGCCCGTCGCGCTACAGATCGCGCGCAGGCTCTGCCCGTCGGCCAGACGGGTGCAGATTTCATCCGCCAGGCGGCGGCTGTACGCCCCGCGCCGCGGCACCTGCGGGGCAGCGTGTTGGGGCATGGCGTTCTCCCTATGGATTACGGGGGCCAGAATGCACAACGCCCGGCCACCGAGGGGGGTGCCGGGCGCGGTTCTGTCATGATGAGATGTTTATGCAAAAAAACCGTGCAGGCAGCAAACATATATCCATACGACCCGCGGACGGGATTACAGCCTGGCTATCAACGTCAAAATGACCCCGCTGCTATACATCAATGTATTAATAAAAATTCTGGTAGCGCCTTAGGCTTGTGATGCACTTTTCATGAGGGGCGTAAAGACACGATGGCCCTGCGCGCTATCGGGCTGGCAATAGCTGAACCCGGTCAGGGCATGGACCAGTGCCACGGGAATATCGAAGTAAAAATCGACCGCGCCGGGCGGATAGCCGCTTTCCACTTCTTCCTTTTCCATTTCCGCCACAAGATTGGCCAGTTGCGTAGGCGGCTGGCCGCTGGTCTTGAGATCATGCGGGCCGATTCCGCCATCATGGGTAACGGACCATATCTCCACCCCGTTATGGTGAGCAGTGGCGCAGCTGGAATACGTATGTTCATCAATAGCGGTAACTATTACGTCCGCCCCCGTGCCCAGTATGGCAATGCGCGCGCGCAGGGCTGTCGCATCCGCCATGTCATTGCACCACAGTACGCACCACCCGCCCGGCAGCGGGGCGATGCACTGGCGCGCAGTGGGCATGTCCGTCCCCGCCCCGGCATTTTTCAGCCCGAGGCGCTGCAGGATCTCCGCAGGGTCAAGGCCATGGACCATGAACAGCCCCACGGCATAGCCCGCCGGGCGTGGCGGGCAGGCTTCGCGCACATAGGGCCGCAGCCTTATGGGCGGGAAAATGTCCTGCATCCCTTCATCCCATGCGGGTTGAGCGAACATGACCCGGCCATTGACCAGGGTATAGGGATAGGCAATCTGCGCGGCGGAACCATCCCGATACGCGCACATGACAACCGCCGCCTGTGTCGCCGCTTTCCCACCGGGCAGGATGACGGTGCAGTTGGCGATCACGGCAGCCGCGCGGCGGGGGCTGGTGCGTACGCTGTCACGTAGCGCGGCCTGCACCTGCGTCAACTGGGCTGCGGGGTCGGCCATGGTGAGTGGCGGGGTCACGCGCGCGATACCGCCGCGCAGGTCCATGACAGCGCCAAAAGGGGCGAACACGCCCTGTGTCGCCAGCAGGTTTTCTGCTTCCGGCAGCACGATATGCGCCAGTTCGGTAAAATCATGCTCCGGCGTGGCCAGCCAGAAAGGCGGGTCCACTACGTCACTGCCCTGATACGCCACCATCATGCCTTTTCTTCGCCTGACACGGTTTTTATGTACGGGTCGGACATAAAGCCTGTCAAATCAGCAACAGGCGAGGCGTTCAGGCCACAGGCGCGGAACCGGAGCCATGTTCGTGTCCGTGGTCGTGGCCATGGCTGTCGTCATGTGCGTGCCGATGGTGCAGGTCGGGGTAATGGGCGTGGCTATGCACCAATCTTGTGTGCCGGTGGCGGTGGGTGTGCGGCTCACCCGCCGGGTCGTCGGGGCCATGGGGGTGCTGGTGATGGTCATCATGCACATGGCGGTGGGTGTGTTCCATTTCCTCATGTTCATGGATATGGGCGTGGCGTTCGCTCAGGTGCAGCCATAGCCCCGTTCCCATCAACATGCCTGCCACCAGCAGGCGCGGCATGTCTCCCCCCTGCCCATGGAACAGCACGACCGACACCATCGCGCCGACAAAGGGCGCAAGCGCGAAATAGGCCCCCGTACGCGCCGCGCCAAGATGGCGCAGCCCCAGCATGAACAGCACAAGGCTGACCCCATAGCCCAGAAACCCCACTCCGGCGGCTGCGGCGATGATGCCCGTTCCCGGCAGGCCCGCATGCTGGAACACAAGGGCGGCCGCCAGGTTCACGCTACCCGCAACGATGCCCTTGATCATGGCGATACGTACCGGGTCCGCCGCCGAGAGCCGACCGCTGAGGTTATTGTCAACACCCCAGCACAGGCAGGCCGCGGCGATGTAGAGCGCGCCGGGGGCAAACGTCGCATGTCCCTGCCATGACAGTGCGCCCGCGCCCAGCAGGATGCACCCCGCGCCTAGCAGTAGTCGCCGGTCCACATTTTCACGGAACACGATCC
Source organism: Komagataeibacter sp. FNDCR2 (assembly GCF_021295395.1). Classification (NCBI taxonomy): domain Bacteria; kingdom Pseudomonadati; phylum Pseudomonadota; class Alphaproteobacteria; order Acetobacterales; family Acetobacteraceae; genus Komagataeibacter; species Komagataeibacter sp. FNDCR2. The sequence continues at coordinate 526,218 of NZ_JAIWOU010000001.1, read as the reverse complement.
AGGCGATCAGCAGCGTCGCAATGCTTTCCAGATTGAGCAGCAGCGACGCGCTGGCCGCATCCGTCCGTGCCAGCCCGACCATAAGCAGCAGCGGCCCCGCCACCCCGCCCGCCGCGATAACCGCCAGCAGGCACGGCAGGTCCGCGCGCGTAAGCGGGGCCTCGTCATGCGTGGGCAGCCGCAATGCGGTGCGTGCGCGCAGCACCAGCGCCAGCCCCGCGCCGGAGCCAAGGTAAAGCAGGCCCGCCGCCATCTGTGGTGTCATATCCCCAAGCAGCATCTTGGCGAACGGGGTGCTGATGCCAAACAGCACGGCGGAGAGCAGGGCAAGGCAGAGTCCGGTTCTGTTCATACCCTCCAGTTTACCACATGCGCGGACTCAGCAATACCTTTGTCATGGAAAATGCGTAGAGGATGTTCTTTACCGAAAGAATAACTGGAAATAATAATTTTATTTTTGATTATGCAGTAACCAAATGAAGGCGCTTTTATCTATTTGTAATGGTAAAGGGGGATGCCTTCTCTCACTTCACCGCCACTGTTCATGCAATACATCCAGCGCGGTGCGCAGCGTGCGCGTGCGCGTGCCAGGGTGTTCGTCCATTCCGCACACGGCGCAGACCGTGCGGGCACGGGCGGGGGTAAGAAGGGCCAGCGCACGATCAATTGCGCGGCGCGCATGCACGGCAGCCTCGGTTTCCTCCATGGTGCCCGCACCGGCGCCGGTGTGGGGGGTGTAACGTTGCACCATCCGCCCGCTATGCGTGCTGCGTAGCCAGTAACGGCGAAAGCGCAGACCGGCTTCATGCTGTTCGGCACTCAGCCCTGCATTGGCGCGGTGGAACAGGCGGTCAAGCATACAGCCATCACGCAGGCGGCGCACGGTATGGGGACGCGCGCCGGGAGCAAGGGCAATGCGCGTGGTCTCAACTGAGCGCGCCATTGCCGCGGGGCCATCTGGTCCCATATCGGGTTGCAGCCCGGCGGCGATGTCCCGCGCAAGCAGCCGTGCCCGGCGATCCGCGCGCAATAGCGCGGCGACACGGTGCGGAATGCCCGCAGGCATGGGAGTACTGGTTGTGCGGGTGCGGGTATGCGGTACGGCCATGACATATCCTGTGCGCTATTGTGCAACAATGTCATTCTAATGGGGTCGCATGCAGGTAGCACGCCTCCCTCTCCTCCGCCACACGGCTGCGCAAACCCCGGTCGGCGCGTATTATAAGGTGAAGATGTTTAGCCTGCATGGAATCCACGCAGTACCCTTTAGCCCAAAGATTCGGGAGATTACCTGAAAGGTATGTCCCATATCCCCACGGGATAATGGGATATATCCTTCTTTACCAGCGCGTGAAATTATGGGATAATTCCCATTATGGATACACGCTCCCCCACCGCAGCCGAGATCGAGCGTCGCATGGCGCTGCTCAACCTCAACAAGAAGCGTCTGGCCGAACTTGCCGGTCTGAACGAGACATATGTGCATGACATCCTGCGCGGCAAATCGCGCCACCCCGGTGGCGACCGGCTGGAAAAAGTGGCCGCCGTGCTGGGTTGCACCGCCAGCGACCTGCTGCGCGGCGGCACGGTCGCGGGCAGCAGTCCAGCCGCCCAGCGGCTCAAGGCGTTGCGTGAGCGTGCGGGTTATACCGTGCGTGCGCTGGCCCGTGACCTGGGTATGGGGGAGAAATTTTCCAGCTACGCGTTTTATGAAAATAAGCTGAAAAAGGATTTCATTCCCGTCGAGATGGTCAGCCGCCTTGTGCCGCTGCTGACCGACCGGGGGGATCCACCCATTGCCCCGGCCGAGATATGGGCGCTGTGCGGCATTGTCCCGGGTGAGACGGACCTGAACGAAAGCATAAGCCGCGCTGAGCGCGCCACCGCCCCGACCCATGGCGATGACGGTACCGTGACGGTGCATGAATATGATATCTCGCCACAGGCGGGCGCGGGCGCGATTGTGGACCATACCGCCTGCGGCGATGGGGAGCGTCACCCCACGCTGGATTCGTGGCGCATCCCGCGCGATTTTATCCGCAACTACCTGCCGGACACGAACGGACTTGCGATCATTCGTGTGGCAGGCAATTCCATGGAACCGGAATTCATGGCCGGTGATCGCGTGCTGGTCGATACCAGCCACCGCGTTCCCTCGCCCGATGGGGTATATGTGCTGTGGAACGGCATGGGCGTTGTCATCAAGCAGCTCATGCTGGTGCCGAATTCCCGCCCGCAGCGGATCCGCATCATCAGCGTCAACCCTACCTATCCCGTGGATGAGGTCAATGCCTCCGATCTGGTGATAAATGGCCGTGTGGTGGGCAAGTGGGTGTGGAAGTGACCCACGTCGCGGCGCATGGCGGTCGGGTTGAAATTCTTCCTTCGCGGGGTGGACTGGCAAAGTAAGGGATAATCTTCCTTATGATTTGCAGAATATTTCTTGGGCAGGCTTTTCAGGCGGCTTATTCATACACAGTGGCGCTCCCGCCCTACTGCCGCCGTATTCGCCTCATAGGCAGGTGCTTGCCCTCCTGCCCGGATACGTCATGCCCGCACAACCTCCCGCCGCGACAGGCGTTATTACTTCATGACAGATAACGCTTCCTTTCTCTGGCCGCTACCATCCGTCCGGCCCGACGCTTCCGGCAATCCCTGCCCCGCATGACCGAGCAGAACCGACCCCGTGATTTTGAGCCGGGGAATGGCGAAAACGCGTCCCGCTGCCCCATCGGGATTTCTGAAACAGGTTCCACCCTTTACGCACCGAAAGTGCCGATACATGACCGATAATACGCCTGCCCCGCGCCGTCTGGCTGAAATTGCCAGCTATCATGCCCATGTCTATTTCGACACGCCCGCAGGCCGCACCGCCGCCACCGCATTGCGCGGGCAGATTGCATCCCGCTTTGCCCTGCGTCTGGGCCGCTGGCATGAAACGGGTGTGGGGCCGCATGTCGCGCCTATGTACCAGATCGCCTTTGAAACCGGGCTGTTCGCCACCCTTGTTCCCTGGCTCATGCTCAACCATGGCGGGCTGAGCATCCTGATCCACCCGAACACGCACGCACCGCGCCGCGACCATCTGCGCGACGGTATATGGATCGGCCGCCCCCGCGCCCTGCTGGCTGACCGCCTGCCTGAATGGAGCGACGCGCCCGATGCGGCGGGGGAGGTCAATACCCAGCCCGAGGCGGAGGTGGAGATATAGGAGTATGCCCTGATTTTCTTAATAAAAATAAGAAAAGAGACTTCTGCCCCGTTGTTTCCAGACGCAAACAGCAAAAAACCTTAAACGATCAGGAGTTTTTGGTTCTTTTTTGCAAGAAAGAACAAGACCTCCCCTTTCGCGTTCAGTCTCCAGACTCCCCCATGGTGGGATAGTCGATATAGCCCTGCGGGCCATGGGTATAGAACGTGGCGGGATCGGGCGGGGTCAGATCCGCACCTGCACGCAGGCGTTCGGGCAGGTCGGGATTGGAGATGAAGGGCTGCCCGAACGCCACGGCATCGGCCCGGCCTTCTTCCACCGCCCGTTCGGCCTGGGGGCCGGTAAAGCGTTCATTGGCAATATAGACACCACCAAACTGCTTTTTAAGCTGCGGGCCAAGGCTGTCCGGGCCTTCCGCCTCACGCGCGCAGATAAACGCGATCCCGCGCCGTCCCAGTTCTGTCGCCACGTAACCAAATGTGGCGGCGGGATTGGAATCACCCATGTCATGCAGGTCGCAGCGCGGGGCAAGATGCATGCCCACCCGTCCCCTGCCCCATACATCAATGGCCGCGTCGGTTACTTCCATGAGCAGTCGGGCGCGGTTTTCAATCGAGCCGCCATACTGGTCGGTGCGGTGATTGGTGGAATCCTGCAAGAACTGGTCCAGCAGATAGCCATTGGCCGCGTGCAGTTCCACACCATCGAAATTCGCCTGCCGCGCCAGCTCCGCCCCCCGGCGGAAAGCGGCGACAAGACCCGGTATCTCATCGGTTTCCAGCGCGCGCGGGGTCACATAATCCCGCTTGGGCCGCAGCAGGCTGACATGCCCCTTCGCCGCGATGGCGCTGGGCGCCACGGGGGCTTCCCCATTCAGGAAATACGGATCGGAAATACGCCCCACATGCCACAGTTGCAGGAAAATGCGGCCCCCCACGTCATGCACGGCGGATGTGATCTTTTTCCACCCTTCCGCCTGTTCGGTCGACCAGATGCCGGGCACGCCCTCATACCCGATGCCCTGCGGGCTGACGGGCGTGGCTTCGGACAGGATCAGCCCCGCCAGTGCCCGCTGCGCGTAATAGGTTGCCATAAGGTCGTTGGGAATATGGCTCTCCCCCGCGCGCAGCCGGGTCAGCGGGGCCATGATGACGCGATTGGGCAGGGTCAGGTCGCCGACCTTCAGTGGGGTGAACAGGGTTGGCATGCTACGTCTCCACGGTTCATTCATCTGGCGGCGATGATGGGCGCACCGCCAGCGCGCCGCAAGTCCCGGAGGTTTTGTGAACGCCCTGCGGAGATATGTGGATTTTATGAATATTCATGGAATTTTAACCGGTTTTTTCCATATGTGTGAAATAATAAAGCGCCGGAGTGAAATACCATATTCCGTTGCGTCAAATTCAATTATATGGTCTAAAAAATGTATATTTCAGGGAAGTGATTATGGCCCATACTGTTCGGCTCAGGCATAAGGAAACCGGCATTCTCAAGAACGGTTTTTATGGTTTTTCATGGACGACCCTGTTCTTCGGGGCCTTCCCTGCCCTGTTCCGGCAGGACTTCATTACTTTCCTCGGGTTTTTCGCCGTGTGGGTGGTTGTCGGGGTCATAAGCTTCGGGTTTGCATCCGTCGTGCTCGGCATCGCGTGGGCCTTCATGTACAACAAGTATTACACGACCAGATTGCTCCAGCAGGGATATGTCTTTGACGATACGGCGCACAACGTTACGGCTGCGTCCCTTGCGCTGGGCGTGGCGCTGCCTGACAGCCCGCCTGTATCACAGACCTGATTTGGGTGAAGGGATCGGAGGCTTCGCATATGCCGCGTTGGCTTCGCGGTGTCTGTAGCCCTTTTTTCGGGTTCCTGTCCGTCCTGCTCCGTCATGGGGCGCCTGACCCTTCCGGCACGGGCAGCCCCGCACGAATGGCGGCGGAATAATCCGGCCCGATCTGTGCGCCGGGCAGGCGCAGGATATGGCTTGCGGCGTGCAGGGCCGCGAAATCCGGATAGCGGGCGCGGTCATACGGGCCAAGCAGGTTCATGTCATACGCCATGGCCGCCGTATGCCCGCTCAGGATCACGCGCCAGTCCAGCCGATAACGCAGCTTGGCGCCCGCGCGGGCCAGTATGCCAGTAGTACAGTTATCGGTCAGGGTATTGTACCATAGTGGGTGGTGAACAATATCATGTATCGCGCCAACATAGCTGAGGAACAGATGCTCCCGCACGGCGGGCGACAGGTCGAGACGGTACAGATATACCCGCTCGCGCCGGATGTCGGTGCGTACGCCAATCAGGTCGCGTTCATCAGCGGTGACGAAAAACAGTTCGTAATGGTGGAAAAAACCGGCGATGGCGGAATAGGCGAACCGCGCCTGCCGCCGGGTCTCGATCGAGATGGCCAGATGCTGCCCATCCGCGAACCCGAAGCTCAGGAACACATGCGCGATCGACTCCCCCGCCCAGTAGGAGGTGACCAGATCCACGCTCTCCAGCCCGTTCAGGTCGTAGCTGGCGTCATACCATGCGGGGATGAGGTCATTCTCGCTACGGTAGCGGAAGTTGCGCACATGGGCCACATGCACCACGTTCGCCGTGCGCCAGGCATCGGCGGGGATGGTGTATTCCTGCGCCCATACGCGGTCGTTGCGCGGCGGGTCAGTCATGTACCAGCCCAGCAGCATGGCGGCCATGCCCCCCCGCGCCACGTGTCTGAGCCATGGCGGACGCAACCATTGCGCCCCCACCATGCCCACCCCGAAACCGCCACACAGCCCCAGCCGCAGCGTATCGGGCAGGATGGTTGAATAATACAGCGCCGCCCCGCCCAGCACTGTGCCCCCACCCATGGCCAGCACCCGTAATTCCCGCATGCTCCATGCCCATGCGCGCTGGCGGTTCATGGCCGTGGCATTGCGGGGGCGATGGTCCCCTGCGCAAGCTGGAGCAGCAGGATGCGCCGGACCTCGGCAATGGTGAAGGGGTTGGACTGGGTGGAATGTTCCGAATGGCGTACCACAAGTTCGGAGTCCACATCGGGTATATGCGCGCTGGTGTAGGACACCATGCCGTCATCCGCCCGGGCCAGCGGGTTGCCGCTGCCGCATACGGGAATGATGGAATGGGTATGCACCCCCTTTACAATGGGAATGGTGGGCAGCGTGCGCATGAACGCGCTGCGTGGCGACATGGCGTACACACTGCCCAGCCGCGATACGCGCCCGGCCAGATGCGTGCTGTCGCCCGCGCCGGTCATGATCTCGCGCGCGGTCTCGCTGACCCGCAGCGGCAGGCTGGCCATCCGGCCGATAAGCTGCGTGAACGATGTGCCGGCGAAGTAACTGCCATGCTGCGGTGTTGCGATAAACACCACACGCTGGATTTCGGGCATGGGGGTGGGAAACATCGTCTCGCGCATGAGACGGCGCGCGTCGGCGGATAGGTGAAAGGCGGAAAGCGGGCGGTCCGCCGTGCCGTTCCACAGCCTGTCCCCGGGGTTGATGACCAGCATGCGCGCCAGCAGCCCGCCCTGGCTGTGACCCACCAGCGTGATGCGCCCCAGCGCCGGATCGGCCCGTAATCCGCCCAGGCTGTCCACCGCCTGCGTTATGGCCCGGCGCAACTGCCAGGCGGAATATGGAATGGGACTGGATGTGGCGTAGGAAAAGAACCAGAAGTCGAAATGGTCCCGGATGCGCGGGTCTTCAAGCAGGTCATTGACCATGCTGGCCCAGCGGTAGGGGCTGGACGCCGTGCCGTGAATGAACACCACCGGCATGTTGCCCCGCCGGTGCGGGGTCATGGCCACCAGTCGCGGGCGCGTGCCGTCAAAGGTCGTGCCATCCAGAAAACCACGGTATTCCTTGGTCCACAGCGCCGTCTCACGCAGGCTCAGCGCGCGGGCGGCGGTCTGGTCATAGGCAGCGGGGATGGTGGCGTCGCCTATGCGGGTGGCGGGGTTTTCATCCATAACCCGCAGTACCAGCCGACCGTGCAGGCTGCCAGTCAGCACCTGTGCGCGGGGATTGTCCATTTCCAGCAGCAGGCTGGCGGGAACGCGTATCTGGTCCGATATGCTGAAACTGCCATGCGCATTCGGGTCGTCATGTTCCTGCATGCCGGCGCCATCCGGCACGGGGCTGGCCAGCGCGGTCAGGGCCTCGCCCAGTCCGGGGGTGCGATAGACATTTGCCATTCCGCTGACCGCGAGTGTTGCGGTGGGACGCATGTTTTCCAGCAGGCGGCCATGCCAGTGAAGTTGCGCGGGGTCGAAGCCAAGGTCAATCGTGCCAAATGGAAGCGCGCGTACCTGCGCCCCAACCGCACCCAGGGTGGGAAAGGCCGCGCTCAGGCCCAGATTGTACAGGTCGCATGCCTGCCGGAAGCGTTCATCATACGGGCTGGGGCCACCCGCCTGCCCCGGTTGCAGGTAGGCATAAGCATACAGTGCGGCGGCCAGGAAATCCGCGGCCCTGTGGTGGCGCAGACCCTGGCGGTAGCTCAGTTCCGCCAGCGCGAACAGCGTATCGGCCACCTCCTCATGGTCTGTCACGACTGTCTGGACCTGCGTGCGCAGGGTGGCGATGGCCCGGTCGGGATGGGCGCGCCACTGGGCCAGAAGGCCATGGCGGTTGAGCACCACCAGTGTAGGATTACCCGGCGCGTGGCCCTGAAGCGTGCTGCGGCTGGTGGCGCGATAGCTCTGCACCAGCGAGACCTGCCGCACGGTAACCGGCCCGGCACACCCCGCCAGCAGCGCCACCGCCAGCAGGTTGACGGGCCGGCAGGCGGCGCGCGTGAAGATCCGTTTCATTCCCGCAGATTAGGCGGCCCGGTGAACCGCGCAAGCGGGGAATCGCGGATCCGCCGCAGGCTGGGCGGACTTACAAGGAAGAAAGGCAAAAAATACTGGCGCGGCCAGGACGCTGCCTTGTTTTTTGTGGGGAACCCCGCCCCGGGGACAGGCCCATGCGGAACACCCGCCCCCCGCATAGCCCTCGATCCATGGAATTCGCAGTGGATTGCTGCTACCCCATGCCACGCACTTCTGTCGCTGTCGGCAGGATATGCCGCAAACCATCAAGGGCCTGAGTTGATATGACCCCTTTTCCTTTCCTGCCCCGCGCTTATGCCTGCGTTTTGTGTGTCATGGCGTTCATGGCCTGCCTGTTGTCCGGGGTGATCGGCCTTGCGCCCGCCCATGCGGTGGCGCCCATCGGGACGCCGAACCCGGCTTCGAAATTCTGCGTGCAGCGTGGGGGGCGGGTGGAGATGCTGCGCACCGGCAGCGGGGTAACCGGCTGGTGCCATCTGCCCAGCGGCAAACTGGTGGAGGAATGGAAACTGTTCCGCCGCAACCATCCTGCCATGCGCCGCCGCTGACCCGCGCCCGTAACATGCCCTATGCACCCGCGCGGCGGGTTATGGCGGCCCTGTTTCTGGCAGGTCTGTTTCTGGCGGGTCTGGGGGGCTGTGATGACCCGCTTCTCGCCTCTCGTACACCCCCGGCACAGGACTGCGCCCGTCGTGACGGTATGTGGCAGGTCACGCCCGATGGCCACACCGGCCTGTGCCACCTGCCGCCGGGCAGCAGGATTGCGGGCTGGACCATCGTGCCCCGCGCACATGGGGGGACACGCTGATGGTCCTGTCCGCCATCATGTAGCCGGGTGGCGGACAGGATGATCAGGCACCCCTCGCAGGGTATAACGATTTGATGACCTGCCTGTCCGGGGCGGTGGGGTTACATAATAGGCGTTCATGATGTGCCTGCGTGGCGCATCGCCCGGCTGCCCATTACCTGTTTTCGGTCATGGATGTGAGAGGCACCATAAAACGCGGCCCCTTTTTTCGAAGGGATGCACAAGCCGCCATAAGCAGGAGGAACCCGTGAAAACCGCATGTATCACCCGCCCCGACCATTCCGGCATGACCATGCGCCAGCACACCTTGCGGCCCGTGATCGCACTGCTTGTGGCCGGGTTCGCATTGTCCGGCTGCACGGGCCGGATTGGCGAAGATGCGTGTTTTTCCTGTGCCGAGGAAAAAACCGCCATCGAATCCACAACGAATGCAAAAGCGGCGCAGGGCCGGACGGCCAGCGGTAAAACACCCGGTGAACCCGCCGCCAGCGTACGAACCACCTCCCCCAAGGGCGCCACCCCCGCCGGGTAGGAAGCAGGCCCATCTAGTCACGATAACGTGTTCACGGCCCGCGCGTAACCGGACAACCCCCGTTCAGCACGCACGTTGAGCCCATACCATCCCATTGGCTGGGTGGAAGAACAGGTCATGTGGTGATCCATTGCCTGTTCCCCTTCCTGCCTTGCCGTGGGTGGAACCGGGCGATCCGCGCACGCGCATGCCGCCATTCCGGCCCTACCGCCACAGGCCCGGCCCACAAGGCCGATACCCTGCGCGGCCCGGCCCGCCGGACATGTCGCGACGGTACCGCTCCAGATGGGCATGCGACCCTGAAAAGGGTCCGCCTGCTCCCTGCATGCCGGGACACCGTGCAGGACACAGGCCATAGTCCCGCCATCAGGACCGCGCGACGAGGCACGAAAGGCCCCGTGTCGGTTCCTGCTTTCGTTACCGGAGCCTCACATGAAGATTTCCCGTAATGTAACCGACATAACCACCCGTATCGGTGATTTCCTGACCGGGGCGCTGGGCGACCGTTCCGGTGCGATGTCAGTGCTGAACGATATTCTCGGCCCTCTGCCCGCGCCGGGTCATCCCAGCATGCTCGAACAGCGCGCCGAAGCGGTGGGAATGCTCCCGCTGATCCGGGCATGGCAGGAACAGGACAACCCTGAACCCGCCGATGAAAGCACCGTACATGCCCTGTTCCGGCCGGTCGAGATCGACCGCTTCTCCACCCAGACCGGGCTTTCGGGAATGGCGGCCATGAAAATCCTGCGCGAGGTGCTGCCCCTGACGGTGCGCCACCGGGCGCTGAGTGCGCGCTCCGACAAACCCATGAATGTCCACTAGCCAAGGCTGGCGGGCATACCCGACATAAAACAGGCCCGGCGACTGAACCGCTAAGGGCCTGCAAACAGGCCCATCCCTGTTCGACCTGCCTGCCCGCATGGGGTTCCCCGCCCCGGTGTGGCAGGCTTTTTTTGGGGATTTTATCGTTTGCGGATACGTCCGCTTACGCCCCGTGCCGTAGCGTGGCGAAAACAGGCAGGGTCGTGATCGTCGATCATCCCGGCTGCCTGCATCCACGCATAGGCAATGACCGGCCCGACAAAGCGGAACCCGCGTGCCCGCAGCGCCGCCGACATGGCGTGCGACAAAGGAGAGGAAGCCTGCACCTGCCCGCTAAGGTTGCGCACCGGGCCATCAGGCAGCATGCCCCAGGCAAAGGTGGCAAAGTCTTCTCCCCCATCGCGCATGGCGACATAGGCCCGCGCATTGCCAATGGTTGCCACAATCTTGGCGCGGGCACGAATAATACTGGTATCAGCCATAAGGCGCGTCACATCGGCGGCTGTAAAACCGGCCACGCGGTCAGGGTTGAACCCGGCAAAGGCACGGCGAAATCCCGCGCGCCGCTTCAGCACCGTGCGCCACGACAGCCCGGCCTGAAAACTTTCCAGCACCAGCATTTCCCATAACTGGCGGCTGTCATGTACCGGCTGGCCCCATTCATGGTCGTGATAGGCCTGCATCATTGCATCCGCCTGTGCCCACCCGCAGCGGCTTATGGTGGGGCACATGATTACCGCCTGCGCCCGGAACGCAGCAATGGCTCGCGTGGGTTCGCGCGTTCTGTCATGCAGAGCATGGTGTGCCCTCTTTTTTCCGTTCACGCATAATATGCCTGCTGGTATTGATTTTTCCAACAGGCTGCGTGGTCCGGCAGAAGAAAGGAATTTATCCATCGCATGGCAGCAGGGTGCGCCTGCATTCCTCATGATGGTTATGTTCAATAACAAAGCATGGGCGTAATACAACCCGGCATCAAAGATAGACATTTTTGATGACATCTTGCGACAGGCATCTGGATCAAATATAAAATATTGATATTTGCTGAGACCTTTGAATTCGTGGTGACCTGACGAACCGGGGTGTTGTTGGTCGCGACCGGTGCAAGATTTTATCCGGCGCCGATGTCCTGATGCCCCTGCCGGTCGTAACACCCTACCGACTTCTGACCGACAAGGGGTATGATAGCGACAGGATACGGGAGAACCTGCCACTTCCATGGTTACTGGGACTGTAATCGCATCAAGCGTATGTTTATCCGCTGTATCGCCACACGATATGAAAAGGCGAAGAAACCCTTGTTCTACTCGTGATATTGTCTTATCGCTTTTGGGGATTTATTATGGCCCATTCATTATTTCCAGTCAGAACAAGGCATCCATATAATGCGACCGTGTATCATCTGTGGAGGGAAAACACATTATTTTTTCAGTAAGGAATATAAAGGTCATCCATATAATGATTTTATGGAAGAATTAAAGGTAGATTACTACAAATGTGAGAATTGTGGATTTGTCATATCAAAAACGCATCAGGATATGAGCGAGCAGGAGTGGTCTGATCTCAATAATAAATGGCATCATTATTTTGAAAAAAATACTAAAAACCAAATCAGCAATCAGCCGCCCTATGCGGATCAGGCCCTTACACTAAAAATACTCGAAAAGAATGGTATTTTTAAATTTGAAGATACACTTGATTATGCAGCCGGATACGGAACCCTATATAAATTCATAAAAAAATACTTCAATAACAATATTTCTATATTTGATGATTATATCAATAACTCTATAACTGACTTACCTTATGTGCAAAGGCCTAATCTTAAAAAATATGGTCTTGTCATCAATAGCGCCATGTTCGAACATGTGCTGACACGATGTGCGCTCGACAAAATCAATGCATGCGTGGCCAATGATGGCATATTAATGCTGCATACCGTTATTTGTGAAAATGTTCCCAAGGACCCAAATTGGTTCTACATTACACCAATTGTTCATACTGCCTTCCATACAAACAAAAGCATGTCTATTCTTATGGAGCAGTGGGGTTATGCATCTTCCATTTATTCTCCACATGCAAAGAGCTGGTTCCTGTTTAAGAAATGTTATCAACAACTGGATAAAATAGAATCGATTTGTAATTCTATAAATACTGAAATACAGAAAGAATATTTCTTATATAAATCTGGATTTCTAGACTACTGGAAAGGATTCTAGGGCCTGTTAGGCCTTCGTGTAGTCTACTGTAGCGGCGATGAGGATGACGGAGAGAAAGGATGTGGCTGTCTTCTCGTATCGGGTCGCGACAGCCCGCCATTACTTGAGCCTTGCCCACTATTTTTCGACCAGATACCAGTGTCTGTGACTGGCGACTTCAGGATCATTTCTTCTTGGCGGAATGACAGTTCATATGCCTGCCCGGGCGAGCGCGTGAAGAATAGAGATCTGCCGTGGCCATCCGCGGCTACTTATACCAACGGTTATAGGCACTGACCTGTGTGAGCCCACTTTCTGAGACCGATGGATCGAACGGTGTCAGGCAGGGCGGCAAGATTATTCCAGGCGGAACAGGCGGCGTCGATGATGTGCTCAATGCCGTCGAAGACGGTATTGGCCAGCCAGTTGGCGCGCAGGAACTGCCAGATATTCTCGACCGGGTTCAGTTCGGGAGCATGGGACGGCAGGAAGATCAGGCTGATATTGCGAGGTATCTTTAGTTTACTGGTGGTATGCCATCCTGCGCGATCGAGCAGCACGACGGCATGGGCACCGCGGGCGACGCAGCGTGAGATCTCCTCGATATGAAATTGCACTGGCGGTGCCGACGAACGGCAGCACTAGGCTAGCAGCCTTGCCGCGCGCCGGGCCCGGCCGCCTTGTGATGGACACAGATCGTCATGCCATCAAGAAAGACCATGCTTGCCTCTGATCTTTCAAGGGGACGTTGCCGCACATCAATATGCTTATAACTATGAAATATTCTGAAAATTATAAAGAAGTTTTTGGTGAAGATTTTTTCAAAAATCTTCAGGAAACGTCATCCCAAAAAGACAGCGCCCGAAAACCTTTATTTTATATCTTCAGGTTACTTAAAAACAGCACTCCGGTCACCAGCCTGAACGGTGTTATGGAACCCGCAAAAAAACCGGGGGCGCAGAACACGCCCCCGGTTCAGTCTGGCAGTTGCGTGCCGCCCGTGATCAGTTCACGTTATCCAGCGCATAAACAACCAGATCGTCCGTTACCGGCGTCATCATGAAGTGATGACCGCCCGCCATGATCGCGACGTACTGCTTGCCCTTGTATTCATACGTCATCGGGGTGGCCTGTCCGCCACCGGGCAGGACATCGTTCCATACTTCCTTGCCGGTATGCAGGTCGAAGGCATGGATCATGTTGTCCGTCGTGGCGGCGACAAAAATCAGGCCCCCAGCCGTAATGACCGGGCCGCCATTATTGGGCGTGCCGATGGTCAGCGGCAGGTGCGTGGGCAGGCCGAACGGACCGTTGGAGCGCGCGCTACCCAGCGGGTGCTGCCACAGGACTTTCTGCGTGTGCATGTCTATGGCGGTAATCATGCCATAGGGCGGGCGGTTGCACATCATGCCCGTATATTCATCCCAGAAAGGTGAGACAACAACGCCGTAGGGCGTTTCCGCCATGGCCCCGGCCCCTTCTGCCCCGCCGCCGCCGGGCTTGTAGTTGGGGTCATCCACCGGCATCAGGCCCAGCTTATCCGCCTTCTTGCGGCTGACAAGCTGGTCATACATCGGCATGTTGTTCCAGTTGGCGATCAGGATGCCGGTCTTTTCATCATAGGCCATGCTGCCCCAGTCCGAACCGCCATTATAGCCGGGATATTCCAGCCATGGCTTGGTAATGCTGGGGGGCGTGAACTCACCAACATAATTGGCGCGACGGAATTTCAGGCGGCAGTAAAGCTGATCAATGGGGGACATACCCCACATATCGGCTTCCTTCAGCGGGGCGAAACCAAGGCGCGGCATACCCACCGACCACGGCTGCGTGGGCGAACGCGGGTCATCCGCCACGTTACCCGGTGATGGCGCGGGGCGTTCTTCCACCGGCAGCAGCGGTTCGCCCGTGCGGCGGTCCAGCACGAAGGTCTGGCCACGCTTGGTGGGCATGATCAGCGCGGGCGCCGTGCTGCCATCGGATTTGGTGAAGTCCATGAGCGTGGGCTGGGAGCCGATGTCGTAATCCCACACATCCTTATGCACGGTCTGGAATACCCAGCGCGGCTCGCCCGTTTTTACGTCGATCGCCACCACGGCGGAGGATACCTTGTTCTCCTCCGGGCTACGCAGCGCGCTGTAGTAATCGGCCGCCGAGTTACCGGTAGGCACATAAACCAGCCCCAGCGCATTATCGCCAATCATCGCGGCCCATGAATTGGGCGTGCCACGGCTGTAATGCTCGCCTTCCTTCGGCTCGCCATGGTCATGCGGGCGGTTGACATCCCATGCCCACAGGAAGCGCCCGGTTTCGGCGTCATAGCCACGGATCACACCCGAGGGCGCCCAGCGGCGCTGGCCGTCAAGGATTTCCTGGTTGGTGATGATCGCGCCGTTCACGATGGGCGGCGGCGCGGTTTCCGCCACGAAGCCGGGCACGGATTCGCCCATGCCTTTCATCAGGTTGACCTGGCCGTGATAGCCAAAGCCCTCGCACAGCCTGCCGTCTTCGCTATCCACCTCGATCAGGCGTTCATCAAGGGTCGCCTCAAGAATACGATGGTGGCAATGCTCCCCTTCCGGCACGGTGGAGGAGGTGTAGTAGACCACCGCCTTGCACGCCGCGGTGTAGGGGATGCTGTCGTATTTCTCGTTCGCGTGGAAATGCCACACTTCCCTGCCCGTTGCCGGGTCGATGCGCATCATGTCGTTCTGGGCCGAACAGGTGTACAGCCCGTCGCCTACCTTGATGGGCGTGGTCTCGGCGGCCCATTTGTTCACCTGTCCCGGCGCCGGCTTGCTGCCGGTGTGGTAAATGAACGCACGGTGCAGATGACCGATATTGGCGGGCGTGATCTGGTCCAGAGGCGAGAAACGGGTCGCACGGTCGTCGCGCCCATAGGCGGGCCAGTCATCATGCGCGGGGGTGGCGGTCACCTGCTCCACGGCGGGGGATGCCTCGCTGGGCTCGGCGGGCGGACCGTCGGGAATGTTCGCCGCATTCACGCCCGGCGCCTGGGGCGCATTGGGCGGCGGCGGTGCGTACGTATCGCGTGTGGAGGCGGACTGTTCATCGGGTTCGGTGGCATTGCCTTCACCCGGTGGCAGGCTGGTCGGCGGAACCTGCGCCATGGCGGTTCCCGCCACGCCAGCGATGATGGTCGCACCCATGAGCAGGGTGCGCAGCATTGATGTCCGGGGCATTAGACGGCCTTCCGTGCATGAAGTGCGTGCGGATTCTGCGCGCGCCGGAGCACGGGCAGGCTGGCCAGCACGGCAATGGCGAGGAGTGTGGGGCCGAACACGCGCGGCAGCAGGCCCCAGCCATCCAGCCCGACTTCCCACAGCGCCCAGACCCATGTGATTGCGTAAGCCGCAAGGTAAAGCAGTCCACCTGCGACCCGGCCCATGGCCATGAGAACCCCGGCGATGGTAATGGCGAGCCCGCACAGGACATAGTACCAGGAGCCGCCGATGAAGGCGAGTTCCGCCCCCATATACACCAGCGGCACGCCCAGAATGATAATGATAATGGCCAGCACAAGCGTCGCCCATCCGGCGGCGCCGTGTGGTCTTGTCAAAGACGACATGATGGATGTTCCTTCCCTGTCATGGAATGGAAGCTAGGCGCGCCCGTATCAAAAATAAAAAAACGAAATCGCGATCTTGGTAACAACTTTATTATTGCTTGCGAATATCAGGTATTTCTAAAAAATATAAATAACGCCATGTAACTTTCAGGGGGTACGAATACTTAATCTCTGCCCGATATTTCCACCGGGCGGGCGCGGTCCGCCAATGCCTGCGGGACCGTGAGCCATGAGCCTGCCCCATCCCATAGGTGTTCGGGCACATTTGAATGATTACTTACTCCAATGCATCCCTATCCATACGGGGCACCATAACGCATGTATCGCGCGCGGGGGCTAGCAATGTCAGCCCTGCCGCCGCTGCCACACGCAGCGCCCGTGCCGTGGGGGCCGAGACGGCGGCCAGCGCGGGCATGCCGGCCATGATCGCCTTATGCGCCATTTCATACGAACAGCGGCTGGTGACAAGGCAGAACCCCCGCCCGAAATCTACCCCCGTACGCACCCCCGCGCCAATCAGCTTGTCCAGCGCGTTATGGCGGCCCACGTCCTCACGCACACAGGTAATGGCGCCATCGGGCATGCACCATGCCGCAGCGTGCAGCATATGCGCCCGCGCATTGAGCACCTGCCGTGCCCGCAGGCCGCCCAGAGCGCGGCGCACGGCGTCCGGCGCCGGTGGGGCATGCGGCACGGTCGGGGCCGGGCGCTCCAGCACATCCTGAGCGTCCGTGCCGCATATGCCGCAACTGGTTCGTCCCGTCATCGCCCGCCGCCCGCGCGCCAGCAGTTGGTGAAAGGCGGGACCGTCAATACGCATATCGACCTGCACGTAATCCGTCTCGACATGCACCTCCAGTCCCTTCAATGCGGCGGGCGTGGGAATGATCCCTTCGGTCAGGGCGAAGCCGGTGGCGAAGTCTTCCAGATCCAGTGGCGTCGCCATCATCACGCCATGCGGCATGCCGTTGAAGGACAGGCTGATGGGCGTTTCCTCCGCAATTTCGAATGTCCGTGCGCTCGGCGCATCTTCCTCGGCATGCCAGGCATCCATGGTGCAGGTTACGATGGCGGGGGGTAGATGCCGGGTCATTGTGGAGTATCCATACGTTCCGCCCATGCGCGGGCGGTCATGTGATCGGCGGGTGTGTTGATATTCATGAACGGATCCATCCCGCCGGGCAGCAGGTCAAAAGGAGCGGCCCGCGCGGCCAGACGGTCAGCCAGTGTGCGCACGCGTGTGGCGGTGCGGCGCGTGGCGGGGGTAAGGTTGGCAAGCTGTTCGGCCAGCATGCCACGGCAGGTGACCGGCCATGCGGCGACCAGACTGTGCCGCTGGCCCAGACTTTCGGCAAAGGACGGCGCGGGCAACAGGCGCGTCACCAGATCGGGGGGAATGAAGGGGGTGTCGCCCGGTACCGTCACCAGCACGTCACAACCTGCGGCAACTGCCCATTCCAGCCCGCGCAGCACGCCCGCCAGCGGCCCCGCCCCGGTTATCCGGTCGGCCAGAACCGGCAGGCCCCATGGGGCGTAACGGGCGGGATCACCATTGGCGCTTATGGCCAGCGCCGTGCAGCATGGGCGCAGGGTCACGATGATTCGCTCCAGGCAGGTGCCCCCACCCAGCGCCAGCAATGGCTTGTCCATCCCGCCCATGCGCCGGGCTTCTCCCCCCGCCATGACCAGCCCGGCCACACGGGGCGTGGCCTGCGCCATCATCTGGCCCATCCCTGCCATTGCATCGGGATGTCTGGGGCCGTAGCCTGCGGCAGGATGCGCATGCGGGGGTGAAGGCGTGTCTGTTCAATCATGTTCAGGGGGTTCTTTTTTCATGTCCCATCCGCCACGGCAGGCCATGATCGGTATTACAGGGCGTAGCGGGTCGGGCAAGACCCATCTGATAGGGCGGCTGCTGCCACTGCTGCGCGCGCGGGGGCTGGGCGTATCGACCATAAAACACACCCATCATGATATCGACCTTGACCGCCCCGGCAAGGATTCATGGCTGCACCGGAACGCGGGCGCGGGCGAGGTCATGCTGGCTACGCCGGGGCGGTGGGTATTGCAACATGAATGCCCGGATGCGCCCCCTGCCCTTGCGATGCTGCTGTCGCGCATGCAGCGGACCGACCTGGTGGTGGTGGAAGGCTTCCATGCCACTGTTCCCGCCTGTATTGAGGTCTATCGGCCTGATGCAGGTAAAGAGCCGCTGTTTGTGCGTAACAACAACATTATTGCCGTTGCGACGGACCGGATGGATGCCCCCGGCCTGCCACCACACCTGCCGGTACTCGATCTGGCCGATACGCAGACCATTGCCGAATTCGCGCTGCGTCACGCCGTTCATATGCAGGTGGCATGACAGCGTAGGAGCCCGCAGGCTCTGGCATGGCCCGGACAGGATGCAATTACCGTTCCGGGGCCAGGTTCATGCTTCTGGTAATACGCGACCCCAGACGGATAAAAGGTATTTCTATATTTTCAAACGTCTTGATGGAAATATAGCAGATCATGTACCAGACAAGGGTCATGAATGTATAATATAGATAGATATTTTTGTTTATACCAAAGTGGAAGCAGAACATATCCATAAGGAACCAGACAATCCCATGCAGCAGATAGATGCTGTAACTGGCATCCCCCAGTAGGATCACGCCTTTCTGCCGTAACAGGCCGAACCAGTTGCCGCCGCACGCAAAGCACAGAAAGAAAAGGCCATAACCAAAGACGAAGGGAAGCGTAAGCGGGTCATGATCGTACCCAACGGCAAGAAAAATGAACAATAGGGAAAGGGACAGTAAATCAGCCATTTTCCGTGGTATGGACATGGCCCTGATGTAACGGTCCTTTATCTGCCGGATAACGCACCCAAGGCAGAACAGCGTAACATAGACCGGCCCGAGAACAGAATAGCGGTTATAGGCATGCGGGCCGTTTTCCAGTCCAAAGTAGAGAGCCCCGGCATAAATGGCCGCCAGAACGACAAGCCCAGCAGTAAAAACCTGTAATTTTCGGCTTTTCAGGAAAGGAATGGACAGGATCGGCAGGGAAAAATAGAACCACCATTCCCACATGAGCGACCATGTGACACCTGCATTGATCAGATGCGCATTGTCAAATCCATAAACAGGCGGGCGGATTAAGGTCATTCCGGCATCAAACCAGAAAAAAACCAGATGAAAATCCGCCGGGTTCTTGAGGTATATGCCAATGCCCACTGATATGAGAATACAGGCCAGTGAGGAAACATATGTCATGGGCGCGATCCGCAGGAAGCGTTTTATGTAAAACCCCCCCCACTCCCTGCCGTGAAGGCTGACATTTCCCAAAATATAGCCGGAAATGATAAAGAAAATCGATACGGCGAACTTCCCGACATAAAAGGCAAGATGATAGTCCAGTGACCATATGCCAGTTTTATACAGGTTGAAAAAGAAAGCCTTGTGCTGAAAGGCGACCATGGCGGCCAGAACATATCTCAGGCCATCAATGTTATATTCCCGGCTTTTGCTTTCGTATATCCTGTTCTGGCTGAATGGTTTCATGTTGAAAATAAAACCGGCGGAAACGATGCACCATAAGGCCCACAGATTGTAACTCAGTTCACTCAGCATCTTGTTTCCAAAAATGGTTGTATAATTTAAATTTCCGGAAGAAATTTAAGCCAAAATACAGTATCCATTTCCTATCATTAATTTTTATTTCTGATCAATAGCAGCCAGGAATGCGGCAAGGCCTGAAGAACAGGCCATGAGGCGCGTATCCAGCTTCCATATCAAAAAATCAGGCCGCGTCAGTACCCGCTCCAGCCTGCGGCGGAAGCAAAGCCGTGGACGGGAAAGATCGACGGCACTCTTTATCCCGCCGCAGCGTGTTCCACCACAGGGCTAGAGCATGATCGCCCATGCGGGCTGGCCCTCGCGCGCGGGTTCGTGCGGCGTGAGGGTCATCAACGCATCCGCGCGCGTAAAGGCCACGATGTCCGATGAGCCAACCGTGGCCACGCGGCTGAAGCGCCATCCCTCTGCCACCTGGTTGAGTGCCACGGGTATGAAGCCGGTCATGCCCGGCGGTGCTTCGGCAGTAAAGTCCGGCACTCCCATCACGCGCATGCCATCAGGCTCACTACCCATGAGCACCCGTAGATAAGGCAGCACGAACACCAGCGCGCAAATGGCCGCCGCACCGGGATTGCCCGGCAGGCAGAACACCAGCCTGCCCTCATGCTCCACTACGGTAAACGGCCTGCCGGGACGGATCGACACGCCACGGAACAGCACCCTGCCCCCCATGTCGCGCAGGATGTCGAGCATATGGTCGGTGCCCCCCACCGATATACCCCCGCTGGTCACCAGCACGTCCGCCCCGGCGCGGGCGGCGCGCAGCCGGGCGGTCTGCGTGGCGACATGGTCGGAGGCGGCGACGGATGTCGTCACCCGCGCGCCCGCGCCACCAAGGAGTGCAGCGAGCATCGGGCCATTTGAATCCATGCACGCCCCCGGCGCATCAGCCGCCAGTTCCGCGCCATTGGACAACACGCATACGCGCGGCCTGCGCATGACCGCGACATCGCGTATGCCCTGGCTGGCCAGCAGGGCGACGTGCCGCCAGTCCAGCACCTGCCCACGTGCAAGCAGCGCGGCGCCGGTGGCGAATTCCTCCCCCCGGCTGCGAATGTTGGCGCCGGGTGCGGCAAGGACGGCGGCGGGGGCGATACCGCTTTCAGTCCGGGTCATCCGCTCGGCGGCCATGACGCAATCGGCGCCAGCGGGAATATGCGCGCCCGTCAGGATCGCACGGGCATGTCCCGCCATAAGGGGCGCGGGCCGGTCGCCCGCCACCGTGCGGCCATCAACCGGCAGGCAGCCCTGCGCCACCATCGCGGCATGGGCGAAGGCGTAGCCATCCATGGCGGAAATATCGGCTGGCGGGCGGCAGGCGGTGGCATGCACCGTTTCCGCCGCGATACGCCCCGTGATCTGGTTCAGGGGCACGCGGGCAGCAGGGAGCGATGTGGCGCGGGCATGGGCCAGTACAAGCCGCAACGCCGTGGGATGGTCCACCTGCTGGCCGAAGTCGTTGATGCTCATGCTGGCATGACCCCGGCGCTCAGGCCGGTTGCGGTTCGGGCTGGGGGGCGGGTTTCGGCTGGGCCTGCGGACTGGCACTGGTGGCCCGCACCCGCACCGGAATGGATTTGGCGGCGGGTGTGCCGCTGATCTGGTCGAAATGCGAGAGCGGGAGCAGCGGGTTGAGTTCGGGGTAATACCCCGCGATCGAGCCGCGCGGCATCGGGTACGGCACCACCATGAAACCTGTGACGCGACGTTCGGTACCATCGGTGCTGATGGTCTCGATATCCGCCAGCGCGCCTTCGCTCAGGTCGCGTGCGCGCATGTCATCCTCGTTCATGAACAGGACCATGCGGGTATTGTACACACCACGGTAGCGGTCATTATTGGTGTAGATGGTGGTGTTGTACTGGTCATGCGAGCGGATGGTGGACAGCCGCAGCATCTCCGGGCCGCCAATGGGCACGTCTTCATCCAGCCCGTCCAGCAGCAGGAAATTGGCCCGCCCCGTGGGCGTGTTCCATTTGCGCTCACGCGGGGGGACAGGCAGGGCGAACCCCTTTTTGTGGCGGATGCGGGTGTTGAAGTCGTGATACAGGTCCGGATACACCAGCGCGATCAGGTCGCGGATGCGGTCATAATCATCGATGAATGTTTCCCAGGCAATCGAGCTGTCAGGCATGGTGGCGCGCGCCATACGGCAGACGATCTCGATTTCCGAGCGCAGATCGACGCTGGCGGGATGCAGCACCCCGCGTGAGGAGGTGACGTTGGCCATCGCATCTTCGATCGTGACGAATTGCGGCCCGGACTTCTGGTGGTCGATTTCGGAGCGCGCAATGACCGGCAGGATCAGCGCGTCACGCCCATGCACCAGATGCCCCCGGTTGAGCTTGGTGGCGATGCCCACCGTCAGTTCCAGCCGCGACATCGCCTCATACGCCACGGGCGTATCGGGAATGGCATGAATGAAATTGCCGCCCATGCCAATGAACACCTTGGCCGTGCCGTCGATCATCGCCTGCACGGATTCCACTACGTGATGGCCATGCGCGCGCGGCGGGTTGAAGCCGAAAACCGCCTGCAGACGATCCAGATAGGCAGGGCTGGGTTTTTCATCAATGCCCACCGTGCGATCACCCTGCACGTTGGAATGCCCGCGCACCGGGCAGATTCCAGCCCCCTTCTTGCCAAAATTACCCCGCAGCATGAGCAGGTTGGCAATCTGGTGGATCACGCGCGCACCCTGCTGGTGCTGGGTCACGCCCATGCCATAGCAGATGATGGTGGCGTTGGAGCGTGCGTAAATCCCGGCTACGTGACGGATCTGTTCTTCCGTAATGCCGGACATGGCCACGATGTCAGGCCATTGCGTGGCCTCGATATCGGCCTTCAGTTCGGCAAAGCCATGGGTATGTTCGGTGATGAAGGCATGGTCCAGTACGGCGGGCTCTCCCGCCGCCTCGGCCGCCGCATCCAGTTCGAACAGGGTTTTCATCACGCCCTTGAGGAACGCGGCGTCCCCCCCGATACGCACATGACAGAATTCGCTGGCAATGGGCGTGGAACCGAAGGTGGCCATCTTTATGGCATCCTGCGGTTCGGTAAAGCGGATCAGCGCGCGTTCGGGCATCGGGTTCACCGCCACGATCGGCGCGTTGCGCTTACGGGCATGGACCAGTTCGGTCATCATGCGCGGGCTGTTGGTGCCAGTGTTCTGGCCGATGATGAAGATCGCCTCGGCGGCTGCGAAATCCTCCATCCGCACGGTGCCCTTGCCAATGCCGATGGACATGGGCAGGCCCCGGCTGGTCGGCTCGTGGCACATGTTCGAACAGTCGGGAAAATTGTTGGTGCCGAATGCGCGCACGAACACGGAATACAGGAACGCGGCCTCGTTGGATGTACGGCCCGATGTATAGAACTCGGCCTGGTCGGGGCTGTCCAGCGCCTGCAGGTGGCGGCCGATCAGGGCATAGGCCTCTTCCCACGTGCAGGGCACGTAATGGTCGGTCGCGGCGTCGTAGCGCATGGGCTCGGTCAGGCGGCCCTGTTCCTCCAGCCAGTGGTCGCTGCGCGCCATAAGGGACGTTACGCTGTGGGCAGCGAAAAAATCGGCCCCGATGCGGCGTTTCGTCGCCTCGAACGCCAGCGCCTTGGCCCCGTTTTCACAGAACTCAAGCGTCTTTTCACGATCCGGATCCGGCCAGGCGCAGCTTGGGCACTTGAAGCCATCGGGGTGGTTCATGGCCAGCAGCGCACGCGAACCCTTGGCCAGCACGCTCTGTTCCATCAGGGCGCGCGCGGTGGCGTTGGCGGCCCCCCAGCCACCGGCGGGGTGGGTGTAGGGCTTGAATTCCGGCTTGTCGGACATGGCGTTCCCGTATCTTCTGCGCTGGCCCGTAGGTGGCCTGCAGGGAGGAAAGACCCCATGCGGCGGGTTTGCAACCCAAAATGGCAGCGTCACCTGCCACATAAGGGAGTTTTATCTTCTCATAATCACTACTTATCAACAACACGCCTTTGCCGGGCTTTTGTTTATATACAGGCGTATATAGACAGGGCCGCACGGGCCGCTGTTCCGCTTCACGCGCTCAGTTACTGGTGGCTTTTACCGCGATGGGGGGCAACTCCGTGCCGGCTGGGGTTGCCGGCGACGGCGGTTTCGCCATGAGCATGCGGCTCAGTTCCATTTCCGGCGCGATTTTGTCCGTGGGCATGATGTCGTGCAGGGTGGCTTTATCCAGAACTTCCAGAAACGCATCGACCGAGCGCGCCAGCAGCCCGCGCAGCAGGCAACCCTGCGCCAGCAGGCAGGGCTGCCCGTTGGCTGGCTCGCACGAGGCGATGGGACGCAGGTCCGTCTCCATCCGCCGGACAATGCTGCCAATGATAATGTCCTGTGGCCTGGCCGCCAGTTCCAGCCCCCCGCAGCGGCCCCGGCGGGCATGGACCACCCCGCCATGGGAGAGATGATTGACCACCTTGATGAGATGATTGTGGGATATGCCGTACGCTTCGGCAATTTCATGAATCGAGACCCGCCTGTCGCGATTCTGCGCCAGGTAGATCAGCACACGCAGCGCATAGTCCGTATGGAGCGTCAGCCGCATGGCGCAACCCATGCCATTGCGATGACGTCATGCCCGTCTGGCGTGGTCATGTTGGTCCATGCGCCAGAAATGAATGCAGGGGGTCTGGCATGATGCTCCTGTGGGTCTGCCGTGGCCGTACCGGGTCGTGTCCCACCAAAAAAAGCCCGCATTCGTGCATATTGCAACAGAAAATTACCCTCTGTTACATAGCGGGAGTGCGGAAGTCCACAGGTCATTACGGTTTGGAAGCCACGGCGATGTCGGACAGCGTGACGCAGTCCAGAACCATCATGAAGGCCTCGACCGACCGGGCGAACAGCCCCTTCAGGCGGCAGGTATCCACCATTACGCAGCTCCGGTCATCGGTGGGGGCGCAGGGGGCGATGCAGTCCATCTCCCCCTCCATCAGCCTTACGATCCGGCCGATACTGACCTGTTGCGGCGCGCCAGCCAGTTCCAGCCCGCCTGTACGGCCGCGCCGGGCGCGGATCACCCCGCTGCTGGACAGGCGGTTGATGACCTTGGCCAGATGATTCTGGGATATCTGGTTGGTCTGCGCGATTTCATGCAACGGTACCCGCCGGCCAGGATTCTGGGCCAGATAAATCAGGGCGCGGAGCGAGTAATCTGTATAGAGTGTCAGGCGCATGGCCCGGCATCTTACGCCCTCAGTGCGATTTCGATGTGATCTGGCTCAAGGATATGTGTCGAGATCAGAAGATTCGCAGCCGAAATCGGGGCCGAGATGTAAAATCCCTGCACCCGGTCCACCCCCAGATCGCGCAGGATGTCCATCTGCTGCCGTGTTTCCACGCCGCTGACCGTCACACTCAGCCCGAACGCCTGCGCCAGACCGCACAGATGGGCCACCACGGCGCGTGTCTGCGGGTTATGCGCGATATCGGCGATCAGGCTGCGTGAAATCTTCGCCAGCGAGAAGGGCACATCGCGCAGCACCGAAAGCGGCAGCATCGCCTGCCCGAAATCATCCAGCGCAAGCTGGAAGCCCTGCGCCGCGAGTTCGTGCAGGCGCTGGAGCAGCCGGTCCGAACGGCCCGCCGCCAGCACGCATTCTGAAATTTCCAGCACGTAATCCCCCGTGCTGCCGCCCTGCTGGCTGATCTCGGCCTCCAGATCACGCTGGAAGCCGATATTGAGCAGGTCCAGCCGGGAGAGGTTGAGGGTCAGGCTGGGACAGGTGGCAAGGCTGTTCGCCCATAGCCGCATGTCATCACGGAAGGCCCGGACCAGCCGGGGGCTCATGGCCTGCGCCAGCGCCGCATCGGCAAATACGTCACGGAAGCTTTCCGCCGCCAGTAGCCCGCGCTGCGGGTGGTGCCAGCGCAGCAGCCCCTCGATCTGGTCACACCGGCCCGTGTGCAGGTTCACGATGGGCTGGTAATAGAGTTCGAACTGGTCACGCTCCACCCCCAGCCGGGCATCGGCCAGAATCTGTGTGCGTTCTATGCTCTGCTGGTGCAGGGCGATGTCGAACATGCGCGCCTGGTTGCCGCCAGCGCGCTTGGCGGCATAGAGCGCCACATCGGCGTTTTTCTGCAGTGCCTCGGCGGATTCATGTGTCTCGACCGGTGTTACCCCCACACTGCCGGACACGCTGACCACGGTGCCGCCACCAATCTCGATCGGGGCCGCAAGGGCCGCCAGCAGCCGCTCCAGCAGGGCTTCGGGCGTGAACCGGGCAAATGTGTGGCTGATGACAAGGCCGAATTCATCCCCGCCCAGCCGGCAGGCAGCATCTTCGGGGTGTATGATTTCACGCAGGCGGCGGCCAATGACCTTCAGCACGACATCGCCCGCGTGGTGGCCGTGGATGTCATTGACCTGCTTGAAACCGTCGAGGTCGAACATGACCAGCCAGATGGGCCGGGCAATATCCTGCGCCCTGGCGTCCACCGCCGCCTGAAGCACGGTGTTGAAGCCGCCCCGGTTGAACAGCCCGGTCAGCGGGTCGGTCGCGGCAAGCGAGCGGAGCCTGTCGCGCACGTTCATGAGTTCGGTTATCTCGAAGCGCGTGGCGACATAACCCTCGATCGCACCCAGCGCGTTGTGCTTGGGCATGATGGTGGTAGCCACCCAGTACAGCGTGCCGTCCTTGGCCCGGTTGCAGATATTGCCCCGCCAGATCTCTCCCGCGCGCAGGGTGCGATACATCTGACGGAAGAAACTGGCGTCATGGTAGCCGGAATTGACGATACGGTGCGTGGCGCCCAGCAGTTCGGCGCGACTATAGTGGCTGGTCTCGCAGAAGCGGTCGTTTACGTAGGTAATCACCCCACGTGCGTCGGTAATCGCGACAATCAGCACGTTATCGACAACATCAGCCCAGAAATCGGAATCCTTGTGGGTCAGCGCACGCAGTCGGTCGTCATGTTTGAAAGGCATGGCGTTTTGGCTTCCTCTGCCCGGCGGGCGTGTCTCAGGGCCGGATGGCTGGTGGATCCACCGTGGTCGGGGCGGCAGTGGGGACGATTTTTTTCATGGCATGTGGGGGTACGTGCGTGGGGGGAACCCCGCGGGTCGCCGCCGCGCCGCCACGGCGCACCCACTGTGCCATCCCGTCCGCCGTCAGCGCCTCGCCAAACAGGTAGCCCTGCATCACATCGCAGTGCAGTTCTTCCAGCAGGGCGCACTGGCGCGGGGTCTCCACCCCTTCCGTCACCACCGTCATGCCCAGCCGCCGCCCGATCTCGATCACAGCCATGGCCACGGCCCGCTCATTGCGGTCATGTTCCAGATTGGTGATGAAGCTGCGGTCCATCTTGATTTCGGTCAGCGGCAGATGCGTCAGGCGCGAGAGCGAGGAATAACCCGTACCGAAATCATCCATCGACAGCCCGCACCCCAGATTACGGATGGACTGAAGCACTTCCTCCGTATCGGGGTGGTCTCCCATCATCACGCTTTCGGTAATTTCCACCGTCAGCCGCGCGGGCTTCAGGTCATATGCCTTCAGCAGCCCGGCGATATAGGCAGGCAGGCTCCGGTTGCGAAAATGCACGGCCGACAGGTTCACCGCAATGGTGGGCACATGCACGCCATCCCGGTCCCACCGCGCCATCTGGCGGCAGGCTTCCCCCAGCGCCCAGTGGCCGATGGCCTCGACCTGTCCGGTTTCCTCCGCCACGGCGATGAAGCGGGTGGGAAAGATGTCACCCAGGCGGGGATGATGCCAGCGCGCCAGCGCCTCCACCCCGCTGAGCGCCAGCGTACCGGTGCGCACCTGCGGCTGGTAATGCAGCTGCAGCAGGCCATGCGCCAGTGAATCGCGCAGTGCGGCCCCCAGCACCAGCCGGTCCTGCGCCATGTGGTTGCGCGCCGGAATGGCCATGCGGAAGCCGCCGCGCCGGTCCCTGCGCGCCTGCCGCATGGCGGTATCGGCATGGCCAAGCATGGATTCACTATCCGGCCCGTTGAGCGGAAAGGTGCTGATGCCGATGCTGCATGTAAGCGTCAGCTTGTTGTGGTCGATATGCAGTGGCTGGCCCAGAGCGGTCAGCAGGTCGTGGGCCATGGCAGGAATTTGTTCGCCCGCGCAGTCGGGCACCACCACCACGAACTCATCCCCGCCCGAGCGGCTGATGACGCAGCCCCCCCGCACGGCGACACGCAGACGACCGGCGATCTCGACCAGGCACTGGTCGGCCTGCACATGGCCCAGCGTGTCGTTGATATCGCGGAAGCGGTTGATGTCGATTATGAACACGGCAAAGCTGCGGTTGACCGAGCATGCGATCATATCGGTCAGCACATGGTGCAGGGCCGCGCGGTTGAGCAGGCCGGTCAGCGGATCATGACGCGCGAGCTGCGTGATCTGCGCGCGGGTGGCCTGTCGCTCCAGCGCCAGCGCGCAGAATGGCGCGCACGCCCCCACCAGCCGCTGCGGCCATGAACCGAAGCGGTTGCCCTCGCGCAGGTAGAGCGCGAAAACCCCCACTACCTGCCCGTCCGCCGCCTGCACGGGCGTTGCGTAGCACGAGCGCAGCCCCAGCGAGCGGCAGATGGACTGGCAGTTATCCCACGCCAGCCGCCCGGCATGGGATGGGGTGGTAACGAGCTTTTCCCTGTCGGCGGGGGTGGGCACGGTGCTTTCCAGCGCATCGCGGATGCGCCGTGGCAGTGCGGGGGTGGAGATCACGCGCCAGTGGGTATGTTCCCCCTCCACGAACATGAGGGTGGCGATACTGTCCGGCAGGAAGGATTCCACCTTGCGGCAGATCAGGTGCCCGATATCGTCCAGCGGCATGTCACCGGTCAGGGCCTGGATCACTTCGGCCTGAAGGTTGAGTGTCCGGGTGCGGCGCATTTCCTCGGTAATGTTTTTGATCACCCCGACATGGTAGGTATGCCCCCCTTCCCCCATCCGCACGCGCGACAGGGACAGTTCACCACAGACATGCTCGCCATCCGCGCGGGTAAACGCGATTTCCCGCGTCGTGCCCGGTATCTGGTTCAGGCTGTCTTCCACGGTCCGGCTGGCGTGTCGGTCGTGTTCATGGCGCATGCATAGCGGGATCAGGCACGCCACATCGCGGCCCATGACCTCGGCACGGGACAGGCCCCACAGCGTCTCGGCCGCGGCGTTGTAAAACACGATCTCGTTGCGTTCATCAAAAATGACAATGGCGTCAATCGCCTGCTGAAGAGCGGGCAGCAGGATGTCGGCGGTAAGGGTGGTAAGCTCGCGCATCTGCATACGGTCTTTCATACTATCATCTTGGCATCGATCTCACCGCGCGGCCGGGATCATGGACAGGGTGGCCCCAGGCCGGGCGGCATCGCATCCCTACGGGCGGGGGCCGTGCCGCCAGCGCCGACCATAGGCGCCGCCGGGGTGGAGATCATGCCCGCCATCACGCGGCCCCGACATTCCGGAAAAGCATGTTCCCCCATGGGGGCGGGGGCATGGGCCGCGCTGAATGGCGTTATGGATTGGCATTGCTCGTGACAGGACCAGGGTGCTCCAGACTGGTGTTGCGTCGTTTATGAAAACCATGCGCGCAGACAATATAACCGCCTCCACGCCACCATTTATATTTCATACAAAATTCATACAATATGGGATGAGCAGGCTCATTATAGTCATATTGCGTACCAGAAATCGTAACATTGCGTGTATTTAAAATTATTTAACATTTGATTAATACTGAAATCATACATCCAAAAACATTATAACAAGAAACAGGACCCATTACTGCACGAATGCGTCGATATTGTAATGCGTCGCGCACATATACCACCATAAACGTCCCCTGGGGCATGGTCGTTCCCCATGGGCGGACAATACGCCGTGATCTGACCGGGCTTATGCCCCACCGGCGCGGAGCGCGCGGGCAAATACCTTCAGCCCCGCGCGGATACGCCTTATCGGGCCGGACCAGTCGAGGGGCCGGTCCTGGCGGTAAATACGCAGGCTGTCATACCATGGGGAGTCGGTGCGGCCCGTAATCCAGCGCCAGCACTGGTCATAGCGCGAAAGCATCCATACCGGCCGCCCCAGCCCTGCCGCCACATGAACGGTCGACGTATCCACCGCCACCACCAGATCCAGCGCGCAGACCATGGCCGCCGTATCGCTGAAGTCATGCAGCAGGGCGGTATGGTCGATCAGTTTCATGCCCGGGGGCGGGGTCTGGGCCTGCAGGCCCTCCGGGCCGACCTGAAGGCTGTAGAACACACTGCCTGAAACCACGCGGCCAAGGGGGGCGAAGGTTTCCAGCGTTGTGGAGCGACGGCGGTTGGCCTGTTCGACGGCACGGACTTCGGGGTGCGGGGCGCCCGCCCATACCAGACCAATCCGTACCGGGCGTTTCGCCCCGTTGCCCGATGGCGCATCCGCCGCGAGCTTTTCGTGCCAGAACGCAACCTTCTCCGGGTCGGCTACCAGAAAGCCGCCGGCCCCGGGTATGGTCTCCACTGTCGTGCCCAGCGCGAATGGCAGGCTGAGAACCGGACACTGGAGGTCGTGCGCGGGTACGGGGTCCTCTTCCGTCATGAATGTCTGGTCCGGGAACGAGCGCCTGAGCAGGGATAGGAGCGGGGCGCGCACCCGCACGATCGTACGCCCGCCACGCGCGGCGGCAAGGGGAATGAAGCGCGAGAACTGGATCATGTCCCCAAACCCGCCTTCGGTATGGATGAGCAGGGTCCGGCCCGCAAACGCCTCCCCCTTCCATTGCGGCGTATCCATGGCGCGGGTGCGCGAATGGTAGGTATTCCACCGCCATTCATATTCCCGGAAACCGTTCAGGTAATCCCCCGCCGCCAGAAAGGACAGGGCGAGGTTGGTACGGATCAGCGCATTATTGGGTGCGAGCCGGGCGGCGGCGGCATGGAATTTCCGCGCCATGTCATGCTCACCACGCTGGTCGAGTGCCACGCCCAGATTGCTGATGGCAAGGGCATGTTCGGGGTTGCGCCCCAGGCATTCACGGTACGCGGCAATCGCTTCATCATAACGCTGGAGCTGGAGCAGGGCATTGCCAAGGTTGCACCACCCATCCGTCAGCGCCGGGTCAAGCGTGAGCGCGCGCGAGACCAGGGCGTGCGCCTGCTCGAAATGGCCGAGCGTGGTCATGAGCCCGCCGTAATTGCTCAGGGTGCGGGCGTCATCGGGGGTATGGGCCAGTGTGGCGCGGTAGGCATCGGCCGCTTCCTCCAGACGGCCTGCAAGCTGGAGCGCCTCGCCACTTGCCCCGTGGCGCGGGCCAGCGGGCCTGAGCGGCCCGGACGCCGGGAGGGATGTGGGAACGGATGCATCATGCGCCATGACGTACGAAACCTGTTATCTGCTGAATTCAAAACCGGGCTGGCGGTATTAGACCACGCTGGGCCGGGACAGGGCCATGACCTTCACGATATTTCCTGCCCATGGGGGGACAGGCCGGTCAGGATCATGGCATGGGCGGGGCGTGTCGCCGCGACATAGAGGAGCTGCTGCGTCTCCAGCACGCTGGTCGCGGCGCGGCGGGTGATGTCGCCCACATCCACGAAGACCCGCCTGAACGTGCTGCCCTGCGCGGTATGCACGGTCATGGCGTAAACCGCCTGCAACCGCCCGATCCCCCGGCGGAACACGAAGCGGTGCTGCCAGCGTGCGCGCTCCTGTGCAGCTTCTTGCTTCAGCCGACGTTCCACCGCCCCCATATCCGCGCCGGGACGCAGGATGGGCACGGCCGCTTCCTCCCCCGCCAGCGTGCGCAGGATCACGTCATGGACCGGCAGTTCCGTGCGCCACCCCGCCACCTTCGACGTGGCGGGAAAGGCATGGCGCAGCATGCCGGGGCGGATATCAACAACCTCGGCTTCCTCATTGGTGGCGATGACCACGCGCCGCCCCTCCGTGTCCAGCACCGGGGCGCGGGCGATGACCCGCTCCCCCGCCACGAAGGGCGTGGGCGTATCCCCGCCATGCACCCACTGGCGCACCATGCGGTTTACTGCCTCGACCCGCGCATTGGTCCAGCACAGGTAGCGGAAGGCATCGCTATCGGCGCGGAATTCATCCGATGTGAAGGCCCGGCGCATCCACTCATCGGGCGTGCGGGGCATGAACAGCCCCGCCCCGTTATGATGGTTGGCCCGGCACCACGACCAGTCCAGCGGGCCGCCCTGACTTTCGCGGATGGTGGTCGCGGCCGCGACCAGCGGGTTGTCGGCGGCCTGCCGCACCACCGTCTGCAGGTGCGAGGCCGAGCGGATGGCGAAGGACGGGCTGATTGCCTCCCCCACCGGGGGAAGCTGCGCCGGGTCACCCACGAACAGCACGAAACGGTCGGGCACGAGATCGCGCACCCAGCGCATGAGTTCGGAGCCGACCATGCTGCATTCATCAATAATGATGACATCCGCCGTGATCGGCTCGGGCCGGTCGGCGCGTTGCAGGATCTCGCGCCCGTCCTGCGCGCCGGGCTGGAGCGAAAGCACGTTATGGATGGTCCGGCACGGGGCCAGATTGCCCACGCGGGCGCGCAGCACGGCGGTGGCCTTGTGGGTGGCGGCGGTAAACATGACTTCCGCCCCGCTTTTGCGCAGCGCGCGGGCGACCTGCTGCATGAGCGTGGTCTTGCCCGTGCCCGCATAGCCGGTCAGCAGGTGCGTGGCCGAGACCCCACGCGCGGCCAGAATCTCGTTCAGCGCGCGTTCCTGGCACGCGGTCAGGACGGTGCGTGACATTATGGCGGGGCGAAAGGCATGGGGTGGGTCAGATCCTTCATGCAGGCGGCGGAAGCGGGAAAGTAATAGGACGCGCCACGGCGGTCGGCCAGAAAAAACAGCCCCCCTCACCACCCTGCCGTATATGCGCGCGCACCATATTCGCGGCCCGGTTCAGGCGCGGCGTCGCCCGGCCACCCAGACTTCCCGCACCCTGAGGTCAGGCCCCATGACCACGAAATCCGCCCGTCGTCCGGGCAGCAGCGCGCCACGGTCATGCAGCCCCAGCCAGTTGGCCGCGTGCGTGCTGACCAGTCCCGCCGCCTGGGGCAGCGAGGCTCCGGCCCGCACGGCGTTGCGCAGGGCCGCGTCCAGTGTCAGCACACTGCCCGCCAGCGTGCCATCGGGCAGGCGGGCGACGCCATCGGCCACCATCACGGCCTGTCCGCCCAGTTCGCTGGGGCCATCGCCAGCACCGGTGGCGCGCATGGCATCAGTTACGAACACCAGCCGTCCGCCCATGGTGCGATGGGCCAGACGGAACAGCGCGGGATGGACATGGTGGGTGTCGAACACCATCTCGGCATAGGCGGCATCGCTGCACATCAGCGCCGTGACCGGCCCCGGCGCGCGCGCCATGATGCCGGGCATGGCGTTGAACAGATGCGTGCCGCCCACTTTCCCCCCTGCCCCGCAGATACGGCACAGGGTGCGCTCGGTCTGTTCGTAATCGGCCAGTGTATGGCCAATGCTGACCCCTATTCCCGCCTGCACGAACTCGGTAATGGCGGTCTGGGCATGTTCCGTTTCCGGGGCCAGGGTCACGACCCGTACCGCGCCCGTGTCGATTACGGCGCGGACCCGCGCGGGCGTGGGCGCCAGCGCAAAGGGCGGCTGCGCCCCAAGGCGATGCGGGCTTATGAATGGCCCTTCCAGATGCGCGCCCGCAATATCCGGCCCATCCGGGATGCCGGTGCGCATGACCTCGGCCACCGCATGCAGCGCCGCCATGATATCGTTCCATGGCGCGGTAATGGTGGTGGGCAGCAGCGTGGTGGTGCCATGCGCCATATGGAACAGCGCCATATGGCGGATCGCGTCCACGCCATCCATCATGTCCGCGCCGTCGCCCCCGTGCACGTGCCCGTCGATAAAACCGGGCAGGATATACCGCTCCGGCACCTCGGCTACGGGGTGCATTTCCTCTATTGTAGTATCAAACGTGAGGCACCCGGGCATGATCCGGTCAGGCAGGACTATATGGCCATCAATATTCACGCGCTCGTATTCCCCCGCTGTCAGATATAATGGTGTATCTGATAGCGTGTTTCACGCGCCCCGTCCCGCGTGCCGGGGGGGGCACGGGATGGTTGGTTACGAAGCCAGTGCGACAGGGTGGTAGGCGGCGAGCCAGGCATTCAGTTCCTCTGGCGGGAGAGGCTTGGAGAACATGTAGCCCTGGAGTACGTCGCAATCCATTTCCGCCAGCAGGCGGCGCTGCTCCTCATGCTCCACGCCTTCGGCCACCACGGTCATGCCCAGGCTCTGGCCGATGCGTACCGCCGCCATGACCACGGCGCGCACTTTTTCTATGCTTTCCAGCCCCTGCATGAAGCTGCGGTCGATCTTCATTTCGTTCACTGGCAGCCCCGCAAGGCTGGACAGGCTGGAAAAGCCCGTGCCGAAATCATCCATCGATATGCCAACCCCCATGTCGCGCAGAGTCTGGACCATGTGAATGGTGCGCTCATAGTTGTCGATCATGGTGCTTTCGGTAATTTCGATGGTCAGGCGGTTCGGGGGAATTCCGGTTTCCTTCAGGAGCTCCCCCACGAACCGGGGCAGCGCCTCGTCACGGAAATGCAGCGGCGACAGATTGACCGAGACGATCGGCACATCCACGCCATCCCTGATCCACTGCGCCATCTGCTCGCACGCCACGCGTAGCGACCATTTGCCTATGGTCTCGATCTGTCCGGTTTCCTCCGCCACGGCAATGAAGCGCGCTGGAGAGACAAAGCCAAGCGTCTCATCCGTCCAGCGGGAAAGTGCTTCCACCCCGTACATGCGGCCGGTGCGTGCATCGACCTGTGGCTGGTAGAACAGGCGCAGGCGGTCATGGGCGATCGCTTCGCGCAGGGCCGCGGCCAGGATCAGCCGGTCACTGGCCTGCTGGTTCATGCTCTGGCTGAAGAAGCAGCAGCGCCCGCCCCCTTCGGCCTTGGC
The DNA here is from genome assembly GCF_021295395.1 of Komagataeibacter sp. FNDCR2. Taxonomy (NCBI): domain Bacteria; kingdom Pseudomonadati; phylum Pseudomonadota; class Alphaproteobacteria; order Acetobacterales; family Acetobacteraceae; genus Komagataeibacter; species Komagataeibacter sp. FNDCR2. The sequence continues at coordinate 491,651 of NZ_JAIWOU010000001.1, read as the reverse complement.
CTGGAACATTGCGCTTTCGGCGTTTTTCAGCAGGGTATCCCCGTCTTCCCCATTTTCGGGATAGACGGCTATGCCAAGGCTCGCGGCCAGGTTGACACGTACATCGCCAATACTGGCGGGCGTTTCCAGCGCACGCAGGATGGCGGCCCCAAGGGTGGTGGCATGCTGCTGCTCGCCACTGGTCACGATGGTGAACTGGTCGCCGCCGCTGCGTACCAGCGTATCGTCGGGGTTGATGGTCTCACGCAGCGTATTGCCGATATGCGCGATCAGCTCATCGCCCGCCGTATGCCCGAACAGGTCGTTGATATGCTTGAACCCGTCCATTCCCACCGTCATCAGCATCAGGTGGCCGCGACCGGGGCGGCGCAGCAGGCGGGCCATGTTCTGGCGCAGCCAGCGGCTGTTGGGCAGGCCGGTCAGCATATCGAAATCCGACAGGCGGCTGATATGCTCTTCCGTCTCGTAACGCTCGATGGCGAGGGTGCACAGGTGCAGGCTGGTGGCCACCGCTTTCTGGCACGCCGCATCGGGTTCGGCATTGGTGCGCGAATAACAGGTGAACACGCCCGCCACACGGTTGTCGCGCATGATGATGGGGGTCGCGATGGCCGCCTTTATGCCGTTATGCACCGTGGCCGCGCGCACATGCCGCCAGTGGGGGTCGGTGGCGATGTCCCGGCATTGCACGATCATGCCGGTGCTGGCCGCCTGGCCCGAGCAGGCGGAATCGGGGCTGATGGGCTGCCCGTCATATACTTCGACCAGCGAAAGCGGCAGGCTGGCGCGACCCACGCATTTCAGCCGCTCATCCTGTTCCGCAAGATAGATGGCGGGCATGATGTCGGGCAGGTGGCGTTCGATGCGGCGGCAGATGAAGTCCATGACTTCATGCAGGCCCAGATGGCTTGAAATCGCGGCCAGGGTGTCGCGTTGCAGGCTGTCGAGGAAATACTGCTCGGTAATGTCGGTCAGCACCACCACGATGTTCTCGATCTCGCCTTCCCTGCCGACTACGGGGTTCATCGCGGCGGATACCCATATGTCGCGCCCGGTGGCGTGGCGGGCACGGATTTCCACCACGCAGCCGCGGGCGGTGCGCGCGCTCTCATGCAGCCTGTTCAGGACGTCCATATCCGTCGCGTCACCCGACAGGATGACAGAAAGCCCATGGCCGGTCACCTGTTCGGGGCTGGAGCCGAAAATGTCGCTGAAGGCGCGGTTGACGTAGATGATGCGGAATTCCGGGTCAAGAATGGCCACGCCCCGGTCGGTCTCGCGCACCACGAGCGACAGCAGGCGGATTTTCTCGCGGTCATCCACTTCCTGTGAAATATCGCGGATCAGCGCCATGTAGCCGATCTTGCCCCCCACCGCGATGCGCGAGAGCGACAGGTTGGCCCAGAACGTGGTGCCGTCAAAGCGTTCGACCTGCACTTCCCGGCTGGTGCCGACGATGCGGTTGGCGCCGGATATGCGGTTGTGCCGGACCAGTTCATCATGCGAGGCGCGGATATTACGCGGCACCAGCACGTTCACGTTGCGCCCGATCACATCCTGCCGGGTGCAGCGCCACAGATTTTCCGCCGCCTTGTTGAAGAAGGTGACCGTATTGTTCTCATCAATGATGACAACGGCAATGATGGTCTGTTCCAGCGCAGGCAGGACTGTTATCTGGGATTCATCCATCATGTCACGGGGCATCTGGCCACAGGGCTCCGGCTACTCGGCAACGCGCGGGACGGGACTGAAATGTGATTTCCGCATGAATACCTGTAATCACTGTAATTGGCGCCGCCAGCATGGAACTGCATAGGCTCATTCCTATTAACAAACGGTATAAGAGATGTATATGGATAAAAATTATTGTACAAATGATGCATATATGAGGATGCTCCGCAACCCGCCAGCCGTGCATTACGGTACTACGCTGTCGCACCAGCCCGTTATCCACGCTGCCGTCGCAATGATATGTATTGCGACGGCCCGCGCCTGCCGCCCATAATGCCCACCCGTGCACGGACCGGGAATATAGCGGGTATGGAGCGCCAATGACCGGATATGATGCCTTTCACCAGACCACGATCGTCGCGCGTAACGCGATTGTGTTGTGCTTGTGCATATGGGCTGTCATGCGGCTTGCCGTTTGGGTTCTGGACTTTTTTTATGGGCAGGATGAATAGGCGCCGGTCGACTCCCCCGCTGGCCACATAAATGTGATCGGAGTCTCCCAGAACATTGACGGTATGTTAACGCCGCTTCATCGCCGGGGTCATTTCCGTGTAATTCATAATTACGGATATGCGATTCCGGCGGCATGAAGCGTGGGGCGGACCCTCGCGGGTGGTGGATGACCAACCCCGCCGGTTCCGCATGCAGGAGCCGTTTTATGGTGGGTGACGTGGGCGTATCGCACAGACCGGACCAGCACGAAGAACGAGCCCGGTGCGGATATACGATGCTGGATCGACCGTCATGCCCCGCATTCCCGAAGGGGGCTGCCGTGGCGTATGGTCGCCAGCCATAATATGCCCGGCAGCGCGCCGATGGTGGCCGAGGGCATCCAGCCCCATGGCTGGCTGCTGGCCTGTGACGGGCGGCTGGAGCGGATCCTGCGCTGGTCGGCCAACGCGCCGGCCCAGCTTGGTGTCGCCAACCTGACAGCGGGGATGGCCCTGCGCGACGTGATCGGCCGCGAGGCCACCCACAATATCCGTAACGCGCTGGCCACCCACCGGGAGGCGCATCGCCGCCCTGCCCTGGTTTTCGGGCAGGATCTGCCCGCTGGCGGATGCTACGACGTGGCGATCCACACGGCGGGCGGCGAGATCATGCTGGAATGGGAGCCCGCCGTGGGCGTGGAGCGCGACGGGGCCTATCTGTCCCTGCTGCGCACCATGATCGACCGCATCCGCGAGATTTCGGAATTCGGGCAGCTTTTCCGTACCGTGGTCCGGCTTTTCGCCGGGGTGCTGCGTTATGACCGCGTGATGCTCTACCGTTTCGCAACCGATGGGTCAGGCAAGGTGGAAGCCGAACACCACGGCCCCGACCTTGAAAGTTTCCTGGGGCAGCATTTTCCCGCCAGCGACATGCCCGCACCCGCCCGCAGGCTGTACAGCACCAACCTCATCCGCATCATCACGGACATATCCGCCCCACCCGTGCCGGTGGTCTCTCCGCCCGGCATGGCCCCGCCCGACCTGTCCCATACCCATCTGCGCCAGGTCGCGCCCAGCCATTGCGAATATCTGCGCGGCATGGGGGTGCAGTCCTCCCTGTCGGTCTCGCTCATGGTGGATGGCCAGCTATGGGGCATGATCGCCTGCCATCATTACAGCGCGCGCGTGCTGAACATGAGCGAGCGCATTGTCGCGCGCATGTTTGGAGAATTCCTGTCGCTCCAGATCACCAACCTGCTGCGGACCAAGCGGCTGGCCATGACGCGCCAGACCCATGCGCTGATCGAGACATTCCTGAAGGGCGCGGCCCCGGTGGCGGACATGCCCGCCTATCTCATGGGCCACCTGAAGGAGATGCTGATCTTCGTGCAGTGCGATGGCGCGGCGTTATGGGTGGGAGGGCGCTGGACCTATAGCGGCGCGCACCCCCCGGCAGACGCCATGGACAGCCTGCTGGAACTGGCGCGTACCCATGCGGGCACGCAGATCTGGCATACCAGCAGGCTGAGCGCGCTCATACCCGACGCCGCGCGTTATGTGGCGCAGGCGGCGGGCATGATGATCGTGCCGATCTCCTCCCAGCCGGGGGATTACCTGCTGGTATTCCGCCGCGAGGTGGTACGGACCCTGAAATGGGGCGTCGCCCCGCATGTCTCCGCCCCCGCCACGGCGGAGGACGGGTATTTCGGCCCCCGCAACAATATCGAGATCTGGACCCAGCAGGTCACGCATGAAAGCCTGCCCTGGGCGGCGGAGGAAATGGAGGCCGCCACCCTGGTCCGCTCCGCGCTGATCGAGGTCATGGGCGCGTACCACCAGCTACAGCTCCGTGAACGCGCCACCGCTGACCTGCGCCAGCGCATGCTGAACGAGGAACTGAACCACCGGGTCAAGAACATCCTGTCGGTGGTGCAGTCACTGGTCAGCCAGCCCCTGGCCCCCGACACCACGGCCGACCAGCATGTGGAGCGCCTGCGCGGGCGTATCCGCGCCCTGGCGCTGGCGCATGATCAGGCCGTGCGGGGCGAGGGCGGCGGCCTGCTGCACGCCCTGCTGGATGCCGAACTGGCGCCCTACCGGGAGCGCTCGTTCGTGACCTGCACCGGCCCGCGGATATGGCTGACGGGCCAGGCGCTGTCGGTGCTGGCGCTGGTGGTGCATGAACTGGCCACCAATGCGGTCAAATACGGCGCGCTGCAACAGCCGCGCGGTCGGCTGGACCTGGACTGGGCCTATGACCCGGCGCGCGATGAATGGCGCATAACATGGTGCGAGACCGGCGGCCCCACGGTCACCGCCCCCAGCCGCCGTGGCTTTGGCTCCGTGCTGATCCTGCGTGGCTTCCCGCATGAACTGGGGGGCACCGCGCAGGTCGATTTCCGGCCCGCGGGACTGCATGTAACGCTGAACCTGCCCGCTCGCCATATCAGCATGGCCCCGGCCACCCGGATCGGGGCCGGGGCGGATCCGGCCCCCCCACCTGTTGCCGCGACGGAGAAAAACGTGCGTAACGCCGATATCCTGCTGGTGGAGGACCAGTTCCTGATCGCGATGGAGGCGGAACAGGCGATCGAGGAAACACGGATCGGCAAGGTCCGCACCGTGGCCTCGGTGTATGAGGCGCTGAAGGCCATCAACGCGCGCGTGCCGGATGTGGCGATACTGGATGTGAACCTGGGCGGGGAGAATTCCATTTCCATCGCCCGCGCGCTGCGCGAACGTGGGGTGCCCTTCATTTTCGCCACCGGCTATGCCGACCGCACCCTTATTCCCACCGACCTGCATGATGTGCCGATGGAACGCAAACCCTACTGCGCCACCGCCCTGGCCGAGAAAATATGCCGCATCCTGTCCTGATCCCGCCCCGCGCGGGTGGAGGCATGTGCGGGTAAGGAGACCCGTCATGACATGTTCCCTTCTTTCCCGCGCCGTGCAGTCATGTCTGGTGCCGCTGGTCATGATGCCCGTCATCGCGCGGGCCGCCGTGCCCGTGGACCTGTTGCGCGCGCCGCCGGGCTTTCATGTCAGCCTTGTTTCCGATCAGGTGCCCGGCGCGCGTGAGATGGCGGTCGGGGCGCGGGGCACCCTTTTCGTGGGCAGCATGGGTGTCGGCAGGGTCTATGCCTTGAGCGGGATTGACGGCAGTGGCCCGGTCAGGGTCCGCACCATTGCCCACGGGCTGAACCTGCCCGTGGGCGTGGCCTTCCATGGGGGGGATCTGTATGTGTCGGACATGGATCGCATCGTGGTGCTGCGCGATATTGAAAACCATCTCGACGCGCCACCCCGGCCCGAACCCGTGGGGGCGGAACTGCCGTACAGGCCGGGTGACCATTCATGGAAATTCATCGCCTTCGGGCCGGATGACCGGCTGTATGTGCCCATCGGCGCGCCGTGCAACATCTGCGATGTAGGGCATGAGTTCGGCCGTATCATCAGCATGGCCCCCGATGGCACGGACCGGCGCGACGTGGCGTTCGGCATCCGCAACTCGGTCGGCCTGACGTGGCGGGAGGGAACGGATACCCTCTGGTTTACCGATAACGGGCGCGACAACATGGGCGATGACGTGCCGGCCGATGAACTCAACCGGCTGGACAGGGTGGGTCAGTCCTTTGGCTATCCCTACTGCCATCAGGGCAATGTGCCGGACCCGCAATTCGGCAGGCGGCGCGCATGCAGCGAATTCACACCGCCCGCCCTGCTGCTGGGGGCGCATGTCGCGGCGCTGGGACTGCGGTTTTATGAAGGCCGCCAGTTTCCCGCCGCCTATCGCGGCAACATCATGATTGCCGAACATGGATCCTGGAACCGCAGCCAGCTTGCGGGGTATCAGGTGGTGACGGTCCATTTCGGCGCGAATGGCGTGCCACAGCCGCCCACCGTGCTGGTAAGCGGCTTCCGGCAGGGCCAGAACGCATGGGGCCGCCCGGTGGACGTACAGCCCCTGCCCGATGGCAGCATGCTGATCAGCGATGACCAGTCAGGCGCGATCTATCGCCTGACCTACGGCGCGACACCATCCGTGCCGTAAAGGAAGATACCCAGTTTACGGCGAGAGCGCGATAAGTGGCTATAGGCTAAAACCAACGGGAATATCCGGAAAATTTCAGGATAAACGAAATGATGGAAATGGTTGCCTATTTCCACCTACCGCAGTATAAGGCTTTTACGTAGACTGGAACGGGAATCATCGAAATGGCGCCAATGATAGAATTAACCGACAGAACTTTCTCCAGATTGCAGGAACATGCGGAACCTCTGGTGGACACCATAGAAAGTGTTATCAATAAAATTCTTGATAATTACGAAAAGACAAAGACAGACGGAGGCAGAAATATCGAAAATAATGTAACCTGTTTCAATCCGTTTACCCCGCCCGACCTGACCCACACCAAGCTGATCAATGTTGAAATTGATGGAAAGCCCCCGCTCCGGTCTGAAACTACATGGAACGGATTACTGAATCTGTTTGTAAGAAAAGTCGCCAGAGCAGCCATGAACAAGGATGACCTGCAGAAAAATATGGCCGTAAGGTTCGTAAAAGGCTTAAAGACAGATGAAGGTTACAGGCACCTCGCCGATGTAGATATTTCCGTACAGGGACAGGATGCCAATGGCGCATGGCGTGCGATCAGTCACGCGGCGCGGACTCTGGGGTGTTCCCTGAAAGTGCGGTTTGTGTGGAGAGATCGGGCCAATGTGGCGTTTCCTGGCACGACGGGAGAATTTTACATTCCAGCCTGATGGGAAAACATGTTGTATCGTCCCCTTCCCTGTCCACCCGTTTTCCGGGGGCACGTAGCCGGGACGACAGGTCCCCGGCCCGGAGCGAAGAGGATCGCCATGCTTATCCGCCCCATGCTGCTGTCCGCTGGCCTGCTGTCCGCACTGGCGCTACCCGCCCTTGCGGCATCCCCAGCCCCGCCAGCCCCCATGCCGGACGCACCGCAGCGGTTCTACCGGCATTTATGGACGGATGACAAAGGGATAAGCCATATTTCCACCTGCCCGGTACATGATTTCTTCCTCAAAAGCATGTCGCCCCCCGCAGGCCCCCAGTGGCAGGATCCCATGCCGCAGCAATTGGCGACCATCATGATCACGGTGCAGCCCGCGCACTGGAACGGCACATGGCACCCTGACCCGAAGCCGCAATGGATCGTGCCGTTGCGGGGGAGCTGGTATGTGCAGGCGATGGACGGCACCCGTGTGGTAATGGGCTCCGGCGACATCCTGTTTGGAGAGGACCAGAACGTACGCCCCATGAAAACCGGCCCCTATAAGGGCAGGAAAGGCCATGACGCGGGCAATATGGGCGATGGGCCGGTCACGCTCATGGTCATCCAGTCCGCCAATGCGCCGGTTATCAACCAGCCATGTCGCTATCGTTAGGACCGGGCGGAAAAACGGCTTCAGGATCTCCTGACCCTGCCCGTCTTATCCACAGATTCCGGGGATAGTCGGAAAGATAACCCTGTGGAAAAAACCTGCGTTTCGTAATTCCCGCTGTGTTTAAAAGGGTTTTTCCCATCACCCTATATTCCGCCCCTCCGCCTGCCCCGGGCTTTATGCCCCTGCTCCTGTTTCGGGCTGTACAGGATGCGCCATTGCGGCCATAAAGGACCGGATTGGTAACAGATAAGGGCCGGGACCACATGGATGATTTTGTCATACGCGGGCATGTCCTCAATCCCGCCAGCGCCCGGCATGTCACCATGGAGCGCCGGGTGCTGCATGTGGGAGCTGATGGCCTGATTGTGGCGACCCATGGGGCGGACACACCCGCTGCCACCGCCATGCTGGATGAAGCGGCACGTAGCGGCATGCCCGTGCATGACCTCACGCCCGTGCAACTGCTCATGCCCGGCTTTGCCGACCTGCATGTCCATGCCCCCCAGTGGCCGCAGATGGGGCGCGCGCTGGACCTGCCGCTGCGCGAATGGCTGGAGCAGCGCACCTTTCCGCTTGAGGCCCGCTTTGCCGATCCGGCTTTTGCCGCCCCGGTTTATGAGCAGATGGTCACCACCCTGCTGGCCAATGGCACCACCACGGCGGTATTTTTTGCCACCATACATGAAGAAAGCAGTCTGGTTCTGGCCCGTACCTGCCTGCGCCATGGCCTGCGGGCGCATGTGGGGCTGGTGGCGATGGATGACCCCGCCCTGTGCCCGGCGGACTATCGTAATCCGTCCATCGAGCAGGCGCTGGCTGCCTCACGCCGGTTCATCCATGCCGTGCGCGCCCTGCCGGGCAACGAACGCGGACTGGTGCGCCCCATGGTGACCCCGCGCTTCATTCCCGCCTGTACCGATGGCCTGCTGCACGGGCTTGGCGCGCTTGCAGCGGTGGAGGACTGCCTGATCCAGACCCATTGCTCCGAAAGTGACTGGGAGCATGATTACGTCCACCAGCGCATGGGGGTGAACGATACCGTGGCGCTGGACCGCTTCGGGCTGCTGCGGCGTAGCACCGTGCTGGCCCATTCGTGCTTCATGAGTGCCGATGACATGGCGCTGGTGCAGGCACGCGGCGCGAGCATTGCGCATTGTCCGTTATCCAACGCCTATTTCGCCGGGGCGGTGCTGCCCCTGCGGCAGGCATGGCAGGCGGGAGTGCATGTGGGGCTGGGCACGGATATATCGGGGGGATATTCGCCTTCCGTGGCCCTCAACGCCGCCATGGCGGTTACCGCCGCGCGCATGCTGGATACCGGCAATGATCCCGCCCTGCCCCCACGGCGGCGCGGCCGTCCCGGTGCACGCCTGACCTTTGCGGAGGGGTTGTGGCTGGCCACACGCGGCGGCACCGCCGCACTTGATATCGCGGCGGGACAGCTTGAGGCGGGCATGGCGTTTGACGCCCTCCTGATCGACCGCGCGGCGCCGGGCAGCAATATCATGCTCCTCCCCGATGGGGACAGCGACTACGCGCCCGAGGATATTGCCCAGCAGGTTCTGTGCAATATGGGGCGCCCCAACATCCGCACCGTCTGGGTGGGCGGACGCCGGGCGCATGGAGCGGTGTTGTAACCGCTTCCTGTTCCTATGGCAGCCCGCTCACCCCCTCCAGCGCCCAGTTCCAGTGGTAGAGTTCAAGGTCGTTCATGACCTCACCCGGGGCAAGGCGCTGCGTGCCGTGCTGGTCGCGCAGGGGACCGACGAAGGGTGACCACCCGTTCATGATGCGTGTGCGCACGCTGTCGGCCTTTTCACGGACTTCCTGCGGCACGCGGCGGCCCCAGGGGTCACGGTCCACGCCCTCCCCCATTTTCAGCATATGGGGGACTGGCCGCCATGTGCCCGCCAGACGGGCGCGGATCTGGGAAATATAGAACTGCGCGAAATCAAGCACGACCGAGGCCACATAGGCATCCGGCCCGAACTGGCGGATGTCCTTGTTCCACATCGCCGCCCACAGCCCGCGTTCCTGCGCCACATGCAGGTAGCCTGCCTCGTCCATGATACCGAACAGGAAGTCACATCCCTTGTCCGCCAGTGCGTTGGCGGCCTGTATGGCGGCCTGCGGATCGAACCAGGCATTGATGGTGATGACCTGCATCGTCGCATCGGGGTTGATGGTGCGCGCGCCCATAAGCAGCGCATTGGACCCGGCATAGGCCGAGGGCAGCGGGAACGCGCCGATAAAGCCCAGCTTGCCCGTCTTGCTCAGCAGCCCCGCCGTCACGCCAATCACGTAGCTGACATACCAGTGCGCGATGTAATACCAGCTTACATTGCGCCGCACGGCCCGGCCATCACACTGTACGAAGGCGGTGTCCGGCGCGCGGGCGGCCACATCGGTCAGGAAATCACCATAATCCGCGCCAGTCATGATCATCTGCGCGCCTTCGGCCACGAATTCGCGCAAAAGACGGGTCGCATCGGCGGAATAGGGCACGCTTTCCACATAAACCGTGCGCAGTTTCGGGAATGTCCTGCGCACCGCCTGCAGGGCGACATGGTGCATTTCGGTCCAGCCGCCATCACTGGTCGGGCCGACGTAACCCATGGCCACCAGGGCGTCTTCCTCCGCCACCGGGGGCAAGGGGGGCAGGTTGGCATAGGGGGTGGCCAGTGCTTCCAGGATCGCTTCGGTTCCGGCGGGCGCCGCCGCAAGGCCGGGACGCGGGAGAAAGCCGGTGGAGGCCACCGCTCCGGCACCGGCAAGCAGGCGTCTGCGTGGCAGGATCATGCGCCCGCTCCTTGTGCAAAGGGAAGAATATGCGCAACCGTACCCTCCGGATCCGCCACCTGCGGGGCGTGGCCGGTAGGCATGCTGACAACCCGCGCGCCGGGCACAAGGGCCTGCATGTGGCGCTGCACGGGCAGGATGACGGAGCGGTCCTGCGTCGCCTCGACATACAGGCGCGGCACCGTGCCAAAGCGTTCGGGGGTCAGGCGCGCGCGCAGATCCAGCCCACCCAGACCCTGCGGGGTAAGCCTGCGCGATGCGGCAATGGCCACGTCAGGCGGGCAGTCATGCAGGAAGATGGCGACCGCCGCCTCGGGCGGAACGACGGAGACCACACCCGGTTCCGGCCAGTTCAGGTAGGGGTTGATGCCCGACGCCGCCGGATGGTCGGGCAGCATCCGTTCCACGACCTGCCCGAAGCCCATGCCATCAGGCAGCATCATGCCCGCCAGATAGGCAATGCCGCGCACGCGGTCCGGAAAACGCTCGGCCACGGCGGAGGCCACCACCCCGCCGCCCGAATGGGCCACAAGGGTCACGGGCTGGCCGAGAGTGTCCATGATACCGGCCACATGCGCCACGTACCCCGCCAGCGTCGCATCCCGCGCCGGGGTTGCGTCCACCCCGTTGCCCGGCAGGTCAACCGCATGGGCGGGAATATCGGTGCGCCGCGCCCACGCGGCCAGAAAGGGCTGCCATGCCCAGCTTCCCTGCCATGCGCCGTGGATGAGGATGACGGGCGTGGAACCGGATGTCCCGCTCATCGGCCATAGGTCCGGTCGTACATGGTGCGCAGGTGATCCTCCACCGTGACGGGGGGCCAGAGCGGGCTTTCCCCCGGCTCAAGACAGCCCGGCAGGCAGGACACCACCAGATCGGGATTGCCGGTATGGAAAAACGGTACCGAATACCGTTCATGGCCCGAGGTATTGATGACCCGGTGCAGCGTGGAGCGGTAGCGGTTGTTGGTCCAGCGCGAGATCATGTCCCCCAGGTTGATGACGAAACTGCCCGGAATGGGCGTGGCGTCCAGCCATTCGCCATCTGGCGCACGGACCTGAAGGCCGCCGCTGCCATCTTGCAACAAAAGCGTCAGGCCGCCGAAATCGGTATGCGCGCCCGCGCCTTTCTGCCCCGGTGGGGCCTTTGCCGGCTGGGGCGGGTAATGCAGCAGGCGCAGCGTGGTGAGCGGGTCGTGGCAGAAGGTGGCGAAATACTCCTCGTCCAGGCCGAGCGAGAGCGCGATGCCGCGCATCAGTCGCTCGCCCAGTTCGGTCATGGCGGCGCTGTATTCCATCATGACCCGATGGAATTCCGGCATGTCCTGTGGCCACTGGTTCGGTCCCTGATTGAAGCGCCCGGCCAGCACGGCGGGATCGTCCAGCGGTTTTTCAGGGCCGATATAGAACCCTTCCTTCAGGTCCGGCGGCGCGCCGGGTTCCAGCGTCTGGTCACGCAGCGGTTCATAGCCACGGTTGCAGGTGGAGCGGTTCTTGTTAAGGGCTTCCTTCTCCGCCCCGGGCAGGGCGAAGAACGCGCGGGATTGCGCGAAGACCGCCGCGATCAGATCGGCCGGTACGCCGTGATCGATACAGTAGAAAAAACCCATGTCGCGACAGGCGACATGCAGCGCCGCCCCGACTTCTTCCCGCCGGGCGCGCGATGGCGCGCTCAGGCCCGCTACAGATATGACAGGCAACCCCTGCCATGCCGCAGCGCGTGACTGTTCAGTCATTCCTTCTTTCTTCCCCCGGTTTGTCCATTCCACCATGCGCGGGCCACCCCCGTGGCAGGCCGCGCATGGCCTGTAATCAGTCGTTCAGTCGTCCCGCCTCCTGTATCCGGCGTGCCTGCACGGCATGCGCGCGCAGGACATCGGCCAGCCCCGTCTGCCGGGGTTCACAGTTTTCCACCAGCACGCAGCCATTGACAATAGTGGTATGCGCCACGGCGGGACCACAGCGCAGCCATGCCTCGACCGGATCGGTCACGGCCCCGGCCAGCGCGACATCACTCATATGCCAGACCACCAGATCGGCGCAGGCGCCGGGGCAGAGATGGCCGATCTCATCCGCCCACCCCAGGCAGGCGGCGCTGCCACGGGTCGCCATGTCCAGCGCATCGCGCGCGCCCATGGATTCCGGTCCGTTTTGGATACGGCCCAGCAGCATCGCGTTGCGCGTTTCCATCCACATCGAGGCGGTATCGTTCGAAGCCGGTCCATTGCTCCCCACCCCCACATGAATGCCGCGCGCGCGCAGGGCCGTCGCATCGGCGCTGCCGCCGCCGGTCAGCATGTCCGCGCCGGGGCACTGCACCACGGCCACGCCCGCGCGGGCCAGGCGCTCGATCTCGGTCGGGGCGGCATAGATGTAATGCGCGAGCCACGTGCGCGGCGTGGCCCAGCCCAGATGCTCCAGATATTCGGTGGGGGTGCAGCCATAGACGTTCAGGCAGTATTCGTCCTCATCCACATCCTCGGCCAGGTGGGTATGCAGGCGCAGGTTGTTCCGTTCGGCCATGATGACGGATTCACGCATGATCCGCTCGGACACCAGATACAGCGCCGCCGGCCCCAGCGCCACCCGTCCCATCGCGCCGGGACGGGGGTCGTGATAGAGGCGGACCAGCCGTTCGCAGTCGGCCAGGACGGTCTCCTCATCCTGCACGATCGCGGCGGGGGCGAGGCCCCTCTCCTCCACCGTGCGGGTGATGCTGCCACGCGTGGCGTAAAAACGTAGCCCGACGTCACGCGCGGCGCGGAACTGCGCATCCGTCAGGCCGGGCACCGGGTGCGCGTAAAGCTGGTCCATGGCCGTGGTGCAGCCACCCAGCAGCAGTTCCACCATGCCGACATAAGTGGCCAGGTACACCGCATCGGCATCCAGCATGGCCCAGAGCGGGAAAAGCTTTTCAAGCCATGTGAACAGGGTGCTACGCGTAACCGGCGCATAGGCGCGTGTGAGATTCTGCCACATGTGATGGTGCGCGTTGACAAGGCCGGGCGTGACCAGCCGCCCCCGTGCGTCAATGACGCGCCGCGCCTGTGGGCAGGGCAGTTCGGGGCCGCCAACGCCATGGACCCTGCCGCCGCTTATGGCGATCCAGCCATCGGGGATTTCCCAGCCCCGGTCGATATACAGCCAGGCATTGCGGATCAGGAGGTCAATCATTACTTAACCATACCATTCCAGCCGCGAGACGGGCGGAACGGCTCTTTTTCCCTGATCCCTGGCTGGAACTGTCGTCATTCACTCATCACCCGCACTGATCTGCCCATGGCTTCCGGCGGACCATGCCACTATGGAACGGGCATGTCCACATGTATAGATATGTGGATTTTATGAAAGAAACCTTAAAATAAACACAAGTTACAAATAAATAACATTTATTGATTCCGGAATTTTCATCAGGAAATTTTGGTAATAATACTTTAAATAAATATAATACTCAAACCATTCCGGAAACATAACCTAAATAATTATCAGTATATTGCATATTTTCCACAATTTGTGGATATATGGTTATATATTGTGGTTTATAGTTCGCAATGTTGCTGTCGTTTACAGGGATTCCCGGTCCATGCCCCTCCACCCGACCATCAGTAAATAACGCCGCATCACCTTCCGGCGGATGATCGAACGCCGGAGATGACACCTTGATATTGCGGATATTTAATCCTTCACATCAATATGCGCTTCACATTCCGCCTGTCACCGGGCCGTTGCGTGGCATCGTGCCCCGTGGCATCATGTCATAACAGTCGGGGCGGCAGCTTCCATGCGGGGTGTGGCCATGCGCTGCCCTGTCACCCCGTCCCTTCGGCGGGATGGGGAAGTGAGATTGCGGGTAACTGCCTTCCCGCACAGGCGAAACTTGGGAATATGCTGGTTCACGAAGGGACATCGCGCAATATCGGGACCGACCTGCGGCTTGGCTGCACGCTGGCGGCCATGGCGGGCGCCATCAACGTGACGGGGTTCCTGAGCGTGGGGTATTATTGCGCCAACATGACCGGCAACCTGTCCGCGCTGGCCACCAGCCTGACGGCGGACGGGAAACTGGCGCTGGTATCCTGCCTGGGGCTGATCGGCGCGTTTATTGGCGGGGGCGTCGCGGCAACGCTGCTGGTCAATGCCGGGCACAGGCGGGGGGTGCATGCGGTCTATGCCTGCGGGATCGTGCTGGAGGGCGCCCTGCTGGCCGGTCTTGGCGTGCTGGCCGAAATACTGCCATTGGAACAGACGGCATGGATGCTGGCCTATGGGCTGAGTTTCCTCATGGGGTTGCAGAACGCCACGGTCACCCATATTTCCGGCGCACGGGTGCGTACCACGCATATGACCGGCATGCTGACCGATTTCGGCATTGAACTGGGCCAGTGGCTCGAACACCGCCACGCGGGGGAGACGCTTGCCCGTGTGCGCGAGCGCCTGCGGCTGCATGGCGCGATCATCCTGTCCTTCGGCCTTGGGGGGATCGGGGGGGTGGCGCTTTATATACGCTGCGGGGTTATGGGGCTGACCCTTATGGGGGTGACGTTGATCGTGCTGGCGCTGCCGACAGTGGTGCGGAGCATGCGAGAGGGATGATTTCAGCCTTCCCTTCTTCAGGAAGGGCCCGTGCGAAGCTCTTGCATGCTTTCTGTTCGCGTGCAGTTGAATGTCACCCGGTGCCATATTACATCTGATGCCGAAAACAGGGAGCATGAAGCGTGACAGGACGGACGAAGGCCACCGAATTCCTTTCGGCCAGTGGCGTGGCGTTTTCGGTGCATGACTATGAATACGCACCGGGGGGCGGGTTGATCGGCATGCAGGCGGCATCTTCCATCGGGGTGGATCCGGCCTGCGTGCTCAAGACGCTGGTGGTGGAAGTGGACCGTACGACACCCGTCTGTCTTGTGGTGCCCGCCGATCACAAGGTGAACTTCAAAAAGGTCGCCGCCCTGTTCGGCGGCCGGAACGCGCGGATGATGAGCCCGGAAAAATCGGCCGGACTGACCGGCTTCCGCTCCGGCGGCACCAGCCCCTTCGGGCAGGCCACGCCACTGCCCGTGGTCCTGTCCAGCACGGCCATGGCGCAGCCACGGGTCTATATCAACGCGGGCGATCGGGGGCTGGTGGTCTGCCTTGCCCCGGCGGATGCGCAAAAGGTGGTGGATGCGCGCGTGGCCGAAATATCCGCGCCCGCTGCCCCGGTCAGCCCCGCGTAGCCAATCAAAAATTAACCTTTCGTGCCCATGCTGTCCCGGACATGACAGGGACAGGAATATATAATGGCTGTTTCCCCGGGTAATGCGGAAATGGCTGCCCGATGGACCGGTTTCGACCCCGCGTGGTATCGTGCCCGTTATGCGCCGGTTCTGGATCTCATGGGCATACCGGACGAACAGGTTCATGATTTCTATGCCGACCATGGCGCGGCCCTGCGCCATTCCCCCAATCCGTTTTTTGATGAGGAATGGTACCTCACCACCTACCCCGATGTGGCCCGTCATGTGGCGCAGGGCACATGGCGCAGCGGATTTGACCATTACCTGACCACGGGGCTGCACACCCACAGCCCCCACTGGCTGTTTGATGAACACGCCTATCGCGCGGCCTATGCCGACATCACCCCGGCCATGCTGGCGGCGGGGGGCTACCGCAACGGCTATGACCATTACCTGCGCGTGGGTGATGGGGAAATGCGCAGCGGATCGTGTTTTTTCGACCCCGCCGCCTATCTTGCCGCCCTGCCCCATGCCGCCGGGCCAGACACGGCGGCGCATCCGTTTGTGGATTACCTGCTGCGCGGCATGGCGGAACTGCCATGGCAGTCCCTGTCGCTTTATTTCGATGCCGAATGGTACCGCGCCACCTATCCCGCCATGCAGGCGGAGGTAACGCAGGGCCGCTTTGTGTCCGCCCTGCACCATTACCTGTGCAACGCCACGCCCATGGCGTTCGACCCCGGCCCATTCTTTTCCGAATCCTTTTATGCCGCGGTCAATCCGGACGTGCTGGCCGCGATCGAAAGCGGGGCGTTACGCAACGGCTATGCCCATTTCCTGAAGGATGGGGTGCATGAACAGCGCAAGCCCTGCTCGGCGCTGGATCTGGCGGGCTACCTGCGTGACCCCGCAATCCAGGCCGACCTTGCCACAGGCCGCGCGCGTGACGGATTTGGCCACTACCTTTCCACCCGTCCCGACCTGCGCCCGCCGGCCCCGCCCCCGGTAACCGAGGAGCAGGCCCGTGCCCTGTTCCGCCACATGTGCGCCATGCGCCTGCCGCTGCTGCTTGACGGGCGCATTGATTTCAGTAACGAGGGCCCGCCCGCGCTCAGCGTCATCATCGTCGCGCATAACCAGTTTGAAATGACCATGTCCACGCTGGCCTCGCTGCGGGCGAACCATCATGGGGCGATGCAGGTCATCGTGGTGGATTCCGGGTCGCGCGATGGCGTGGCTGGCATCGAGCGGCATGTAAAGGGTATCGAGGTGCTGCGCTACGCGGGCAATATCGGCTTCGTGCGCGGCTGCAACGCGGCCCTGCGCCATGCGCGCGCGCCTGCGACACTTTACCTGAACAATGATGTGGACCTGCAATACGGCGCGGTGGCCAATGCGCTCTCACGCCTCATGGCGGCGGAGACGACCGGCGCGGTGGGCGGTCGCGTGGTCCGGACCCATGGCATGTTGCAAGAAGCAGGCAGCATCATCTGGCGCGACGGATCGGTGCAGGGCTACATGCGCGACGCCCACCCGGCAGTGCCCGAGGCGGGCTTCATGCGCACGGTGGATTTCTGTTCCGGTGTGTTCCTGATGGTCCGCACCGAGATACTCCAGGTGCTCGACGGATTTGATGAGAGCTTTGCCCCTGCGTATTTCGAGGAAACCGACCTGTGCATGCGCATCCGCGCGCTGGGCTACCGCATCATATATGACCCGGCCATCTGTCTCGTGCATTATGAATGCGCCACGTCGGACGCCACCAGCGCATCACGGCTGATCGCGCGCAACAGCACGGTATTCACCCGCAGGCACGCAGGCGCCCTGCGCCGCAGGCCCCTGCGCCATGCCCCCCTACAGGCGCGTGCGCGCCATGCCGATAGCGGGCGCGGCCATGTCCTGTTCATCGAGGACAGGCTGCCGCTGCGCTATCTGGGTTCCGGCTTTACCCGCTCGAACGACATTATCACCGGGCTGGCCGCGCTGGGTTATCGGGTCACGGTCTATCCCGTCTTCCGTCCCATTGAGGACGCGGCCACCATCGCCGCCGCCTTTCCCCCCGATGTCGAGGTCATACATGACCGCGAACAGGCGGATCTGGCGGATTTCCTGCATGGCCGCAGCGGGTGTTTCGATGCGGTGTGGATCGCGCGCACGCACAATGCCGCGCGCCTTGCGGAAATCATGAACAATGCCGCCTCCGCCATCCCGGCGGACCGCATCGTGGTCGATACCGAAGCCCTTGCCGCCTGCCGCGACGAGAGCCAGCACCATCTGCGCGGCACGACACCGGAGCAGCCATTCGCCCTGCGGCTGGAACACGAACTGCGCCCGCTTTTCCTGGCCCGCCGGGTGGTGACGGTGAACGAGACCGAAGCCCGCCTGCTGCGCGGGGCCGGATTTGACAATGTATCCGTGCTGGGCCACGCGCTGACACCGCGCGCGACCGGGCCAGGGTGGGAACAGCGGCGCGACATCCTGTTCCTTGGCGCGGTGCATGACAGGGACGCGCCCAACCTGGACTCGCTGGCCTGGTTCAGCGCGGAGGTCCTGCCCCTGCTGGTGGCCGAACTGGGGCCGGATTTCCGCTTCAGCGTGTGCGGCTACGTGAACCCGCGCGTGGACCTTGGCCCGCTGCGCCAGCACCCCAATGTACGCATGCTGGGCCGGGTGGAAGACACTGCCCCTGTTTACGACCAACACCGCGTATTCATCGCCCCCACCCGTTTTGCCGCTGGCATCGCCCATAAACTGCACGCGGCGGCGGCCAACGGCCTGCCCGTGGTCGGATCGCCGCTATTGTGCCGGCAGGCAGGCTGGCAGGACGGACATGACATGCTGTGCGCCGATGTGACCGACCCGGGCGCCTTTGCGCGGCAGGTCATCCGGCTGTATCATGACCGCGCATTGTGGGACACGGTGCGCGAGAACGCGCTCATCCGCATCGCCGCCGAACATGACCCGCAGGACTATCGCCTTCGTATCGCGGGGATCATGGACACCCTGTTCACACACGATTAAGGCCGGAGCGGCACCCGGCGCAGGCAAGGCAGGAGCCGGATGGACGTTATGGACAATATTTCCTTTGCCCCCGGCATCGACGCGGAACTACGCGCGCGCGTGCTGGCGGCCCCCCATTTCCGCCGCTGGTATGAGGGCATGCGCGCACGTTTCACCCTGCGCCATGTGCTGGTGCGGGACGCCGTGACCTTCGGCACGCGGATGGGCTTCATCATGGTCGAAGCCGACGCCCTGAATGGCGGACAGCCCGTACCAGGGCTTGCCCTGCTGCGTGGGGATTCCGTATCGGTGCTGCTGGTTCTCAGGTGCCCCGGGTACCCGGACCGCACCATTCTGACCCGCGAAGCCCGCGTGCCCATAGCCCGGCCCGACCTGCTGGCACTACCGGCGGGCATGCTGGATGGCGGGCGGTTCGTCAGCACCGCGCTGCGTGAACTTTCGGAGGAAGTCGGGGCCGACCTTCAGGTCTGTGAGCGCGACCTGACGGAACTGACGCATGTCTGGCTCTCGCCCGGTGGATGTGACGAAGCCATCGGCCTGTATTACGCCGAACTGGACATTGACGAATCCCTGGCCCGCAGCCTTGCGGGGCGCCAGACCGGACTAGCCAGCGAACATGAACATATCCGCCTGCGTGTCATCGACCTTGCGGATGTGCCGGGCATTGGCATGACGGACGCGAAAACCCTGCTTTCGTGGCATATGTATCAGGCGCGGCGTGCATCCTCCGCTTTTTTTGTTGACACATCCGCGTGAGGTTTAGCATAAGGGAGAGGAGCAGACCTGCCTTGTGCAACTGCTTCTTGGACGTTTCCTCCCTAAACTCAGCGGTGCTTATGCACCGCTTTTTTTTATCCTGAACTTTACGAAGCTCCTATAAATACATCAGGCCGTACCAATCGGTCCCGCAACCTGGCAGACAGGAAAGAAAGCACCATGAGCGGTATCTTTGACGATGTAATGGGCAAGCTGGGCGAACTGGCCGGTGCGACGGGCCTGTCGCAGCAGGTGCATGCCTATCTGGCCCGATTCCTGACACCCGATACCATCAACACCCTGCTGGCGCAGGCGGAACAGGCCGGTCTGGGAGACAAGGTCCGCTCGTGGATTGGGGATGGCCATAACCTGCCCATCACCACCGATGAACTGCGTACGCTGCTCGATAACCAGCAGGTCCAGGCCATGATCGACAAAACCGGCCTGCCCGCTGCGACCATCCTGCCCGTACTCGCCCATCTGCTGCCCGAAGCCGTCAATGCCCAGACCCCGCAGGGCAGCGTACCGCCCGGAACGGCGTAACATCCATCCGGCCCGGACAGTGTCCGGGCCATCCCTATTCCGCTGCCTGCTGCTCCAGCATGCCACCATACTGCACGATGCTGGCGACAAGGTCGGTCAGGACCGCCTGTAGCGTCTCAAATCCCCCATGGGGTTGCAGGCTGGCCTGATCCATGTACAGCGCCCGGCTGATTTCAAGCTGGAGAGCCTGCACGCCCCGCCGGGGGCGGCCGTAATGACGGGTTACAAATCCCCCCGCAAAGGGCACGTTACGGGCCACGGTATAGCCATGGGCGACAAGCTTCCGCTCCACCAGGGCGGTCAGGTGAGGTGTGCAGGCGGTCCCCCATGCGTTGCCCAGCACGAAATCCGGCAGGTTGGCCTGTCGCCTGCGGGGGGCGGGCATGGAATGGGCATCGAGCAGGATGCAGCAGCCATGGCGCTCCATATTCTCCTGCACCAGCCGTGACAGCGCATCATGATAAGGTTGCCAGCAGGTGCGGATACGCGTTTCAGCCTCGCTGAAAGGGAGCGGACGCGGATAGATCGGTCCATCGCGTGAGACGATCCGCGCAATGGTGCCAAACCCGGCCCGGACCTTGCTGCTTGTCGTATTACACCAGTGGGGCAGCGGATCACGAAACATGGTGGGGTCAAGCTCCCACGCCTCACGGTTGGCATCGCAGTAGGCGCGGGGAAATGTCGCATGCAGCAGCGTGGCCCCCTGCTCCGTCACCCCTTCAAACAGCCTGTCAACGTAACAGTCCTCGCTCCGCCGCAGCGCAAGCGCGTCAAGACGCGACATGTTCAGGAATTCGGGCATATAATGCCGCCCGGAATGCGGTGACGCCACAATAACCGGGGCCTGCCCCCCCGAGGGCACATGGATGAAAAAAGGCGGAACCACACCATCGGTCATGCCGACCCGCCCCGACACAGCGGCCCCGGATAGCCCATAACGGCGACATACAGGAAAGCAGGAAAACCCATGTCCCTATTGGCGCAGGCGGCAGCTTTGCGGTCAATGCGATTTTTTTCAAATGGGGGGTTGCATCCCCCTGAAAGGATGCGTAAAAGCCACTTCACCGAAACGGATGGTGGGCGCATAGCTCAGCGGTAGAGCACTACCTTGACATGGTAGGGGTCACAGGTTCAATCCCTGTTGCGCCCACCATCCGTTTTGAAAGAAACCCCCGGTAAACTGCCATATATGGTATGTTGCCGGGGGTTTTGCCTTGTAAGGGGCAGTCCATTAGCGTTCGCCTGCGTTCACGGCTTGGCACTGTGATCCGTGCAAAATCCGTACAGTGTTTCCGGCTTGTACCTGCCCCAAAATACCCACTTCGCGACCGTCCCTATCTCCATTGGTGATACTGGTGCGCAGGCCGTCGCGGCGCTTGATGTAGGGTAGAGCAGTCCGGTAGCTCGTCAGGTCCATAATCTGAAGGCCGCAGCTTCAAATGCTGCCTATACAACCAGTCGTCCGGCAGATAGAGGCCCGGCACCAGTTTCAGTTATTCGGGATTTCATGTTCCACCTGTCCGGAAATTCCAGATAGATGGACGGTCATGGCGCGTGGTAGCTCATTGGGTCGGCGATATGATGCCGCATCCCCGCTCCCATCAGACTCCATGAGGAAGAAAAGATGTCAGGAAAGTCCGGTTTCTCCGCTGCGGTCATCGCCCTTTTCGTATTGGCAGTCGGCAATTCCCCCTTACCCGCCCTGGCTGACGACACCATGATGGAGCAGATGCACGAAATGCACCCGAACTGCCCCATGATGGAGGGCAAGGGAAACGCCGCCATGCATGACATGATGATGCACCACCATATGGGCGCGTCCTCCATGCCGTTCGACCTGACGCGCTCGCTGCATATTTTCACGCCCATGCCCAATGGTGGGGAGCAGGACGTCGTCTCCACCGATGGGGATGTGACCCAGATCGCGCTTATCAGGACTCACCTGAAAACGGAGGCCGAACGCCGCGCGCATGGTGATTATGGCACGCCCGCGCATATTCATGGTCCTTCCATGCCGGGTATGGCCGAAATGGCGTCCGGCGCCGCAAACCTGCATGTGGAATATGCCCAGCTCCCGGCGGGCGGGAGGATTATCTATACAACAACACGCCCCGCCCTTGTCAGGGCCGTTCACGCATGGCTGGACGCGCAGGCCCATGACCATGCGGGTGATGCGATGCTTTCCCATCAGTAATCCTGCGCCGTGCTGGCGGGAAGAACTGGGCGGGATCAGTACTTCCGAACTTTCCCGGTATCCCCCTGTCACCTGCTCTCCGCCATTACGGACCGTGCCTATAAAAGCACGTAAAACTCCCCTGTTCCATCCGCGTTCAGGCGCCATTACAGGAGGCCGTGATGCGCCAGACCTTACAACTCCTTGCCATTCTTGTCCTGGCCATCTCCGCCACGGGGTGCCGTCATGCCTATCGGGACAATGCTGGCAACGGACATGAAGACCGCAATCAGTACAGGAACACGGACCAGCATTGGGGCCGTGGACCGCATATCGACCATTGATCCCGCCCCCGCCAGACCATGCCCTGTCGCGTCTGGCCATGATTGAATCCTGTCCTTAATCCAGCCCTTCGTCCCCGGTCGTTCCGACGCTCTGCACACCCTCGATCGTTGTCAGGGCCGCGATCAGGTGGGACACCGGGCGCTTTCCCTTCACCTGCATTGTCAGCGTCACGATGGGAGCATGAGAGTCCCCGCCCTGCGCGATATGCACCTGATCGACCGCAAAACGCAGCCGGGTGCAGGCCACAAGAATATGGCGGAGGATTCCCATGCCATCGGTATAGGAAACATCCAGTCGTGTCTGTAACGGACGCTCCTGCGGCAGCAGGCGGGTAAAACAGGGAAAGACGAACATGATGATGAAATGGGCGGCGGTCGCGGCAAGGGCGAGTTCAATCAGTCCCGCGCCGCAGGCCATGCCCACAGCCGCGGTCAGCCAGACGGACGCCGCCGTTGTCAGGCCCCGCACGGCGTCGCGCCGCATGAAAATGACGCCACCGCCAATAAACCCGATGCCCGACACCACCTGCGCCGCAATACGGGAGGGGTCGAGAATCACCTTTCCGGCCACCAGAACATCACCAAAACCATATTTTGATACGAGCATGATCAGGGCGGCAGCCAGCCCAACCAGCGCATGGGTGCGCATACCCGCGCTTTTCTGGCGGAACTCCCGTTCAAGCCCGATCATGGCCGACAGCACGAAAGCAGCAAGCAGGTCAGCCAGTTGGTGCCAGGTTCCAGCGATCATGTGTCATCATGCCTCCCTGTTGAAAAGGGATAACGGGGCGAAACCGGTTCTGTTCGCCTGAAGTCAGGCACGATCCGATCGGCCGGCATCCGCCTTCACCCTATCTTAACCCGGGCTGCGCAAGTTCGGCGTGAACGTCACGACAGGGCTATCCGTCGTCCTGTCCTGCGGTGCCCAGCAGCATGCAGGGCAGATTGGATGCAACAGACTTCGCCTTCATCACGTTGACTTTGCATATGCCCCGTCCGGGTCGCTTGTTTCAACAGTCATGCCGGAGAGCTGAATATGACCTCTTCCATTCCACCCCAGAGCCAGCCGCATCAGCCCGGTGTGGAACGGCTGATGGACCCCCCGGCCGAACATATACGCGCCGACTACCGTGGCAGCGGCAAGCTGAAGGGCCGCAGGGCGCTTGTTACGGGTGGCGACAGTGGCATCGGGCGCGCCGCCGTGCTGCATTTTGCGCGCGAGGGCGCGGATGTGGCCATCCTTTATCTGGAAGAAGATGAAGACGCGAATGAAACGGTCCGTCTGGCCCAGGCCGAGGGGGTACGGGCCCTTGCCATACGGGGTGATGTCTCACGCAGCACCGTGTGCGATGACGCGGTCAGCCAGACGGTCAAGGCATTCGGCGGCCTTGATATTCTGGTCAATAATGCAGGCGTCCAGTACGTGAGCGAAGACCTGACCGATATTACCGATGAGGTCTGGCAGCGTCATATGGATGTAAACATCAACGGCTATTTTTACATGACGCGCGCCGCCCTGCCGCATTTTGGAAAAGACAGCACCATCATCAATACATCCTCGATCAATGCATTCGCGGGTAACCAGTCCCTTGTCGCCTATACCACGACCAAGGCGGCCGAAATGGGGTTTACCCGCGCCCTCGCCCTTCAGCTTGCGCCAAAGGGCATCCGTGTCAACGCGGTAGCACCCGGCCCGGTCTGGACCCCCCTGCAACCTGCCAGTTGGGGACCGGTCGACCCGCAGTCGGTGGCTGACATGGGCAAGAAAACGCCACTGGGGCGCATTGGCCAGCCCAGCGAGCTTGGGCCTGCCTATGTCTATCTGGCGGCACGGGACTCCTCCTACGTGACCGGGCAGACCCTGCATGTCAATGGCGGCATGATCATCAATGGCTGAACCCTTGCCCGCGCTGATGCTGCCTGTTTCGTCATGGCTGCGTCTGGCGCCGCATCGCCGCTGGCTCGATATGCAGGGCCAGCGCCTGCTGGATTTTTCCAAGGCCGCCCGCGTGCGGGACGGTTTCGCCGCGCTGGATGATGACGGGATGCTCCAGCCCGGCGCCACCGCCGATAGTACGCTGACCGCGCGCATGACCCATGTCTATGCCGTGGCGGCGGGACGGGGGCTTCCCGGCTGCGGCCCCCTTGCGGCGCATGGCGTGGCCTCCCTGCTCGGCCCACTGGCGGACCACGCGCATGGCGGATGGTTTCCTGGCCCCTCCCACAACGGCATGCCACCTGAAAACGCCCGCAAACAGGCCTATCTCCACAGTTTCGTGGCCCTGGCCGCATCTTCCGCCACGGTGGCCGATGTGCCGGGGGCCCGCGACCTGCTGACCCGCGCGCTGACGATCTGGCATCAGCATTTCTGGAGCGAGGAGGAAGGCGTTTTCCGGGAAAGCTTCGCATCTGACTGGTCGGATGAAGAAGACTACCGTGGCGCCAACGCCAACATGCATTCGGTCGAGACCTGCATGGCGGTGGCCGATGTTACGGGCGATCCGGTATGGCGGCACAGGGCCCTGCGCATTGTGGAGCGCTTCATCCACGATCTGGCCCGTAATGCTGGCTACCACGTACCGGAGCATTACAGTCGAGACTGGGTGCTGCTCAGGGACTATCATCGTGACAGCCCTACCGACGCCCTGCACCCTTACGGCATGACTCCCGGCCATTTTGTGGAATGGTCACATCTTCTGCTCAAGCTGGAGGCCGCCCTTCTGCGCGCGCAGGGACATGCGCCCGCATGGTTGCTGGAAGATGCGACGGCCCTGTTCCAGTGCGGCATGAAAACCGGCTGGGCGCGTGATGGCGCGCCCGGCCTGCTTTATACGATCGACTGGGATGGAAAGCCGGTGGTCCATAACCGCCCCCACTGGTGCCAGGCGGAAGCCATGACCGCCGCCGCCGCGTTACTGAAGCGGACCGGCCACCAGTATTATGAGCACTGGTACCGCACCATATGGGATTATATCGACACCTTCATGATCGACCGCAGGCGCGGCGGGTGGATACAGGAGCTGGACCGGCATAACCAGCCTTCCGCCGTTGTTTACGAGGGCAAGGCGGACCTGTACCATGCCTGGCAGGCCACGATCACGCCCCTGCTCCCGCTGGCCCCCAGCTTCGCCACCGCCGTATCGTTGCTGGAGGGCTAGAGCATATCCAGTTTGAATGGACACATTCAAACTGGTGAAGATGCTCGATAAACAATGAGTTAGAGCAGATCCACTGAGCCAGAGTTCAGTGGAATTGCTCTAGCCGCCGTTTTCAGAACGACCAGATGGCGTCACAACTGAACCAGAGCATGTTGTTCGTGCCATTGTTTACAATGGGATTGGCCGTCGTGCCGGACTGGTTGAAGGGTCGCGTGCCGTTGAGGGACTTGTCCAGACGGATTTCGGGGCGGATGGTCAGCTTGCCCAGCGACATCCGGCGGTTGATGAACTCCGGCCGGTAGGACACGCCCAGCGTCAGCGCGCCATAGGTTGTGGGCGGGGCCGCATAGTACGGAAAGGGCTGGTTGGTGATGGATTTGGTGAAAGAGGTGAAGCTCGCATATTCCGTAATGACGCCGCCGGTATTGTCACGGAAGATTTCGCCACGCGCATTGAATGTCAGCCACGGGCGGATGTCCCACGCCACATAACTGCTGATGCCATAGGCATCGTCGCGCAGGGCGTCATCATGCAGGTAGGTGCCGTCCACCGTCAGCGTGATCCGGTCATTGACATGGTACGTGGCCATGATGTCACCGTTATACTGCATCAGGTGGTTGGCGCTGCGGCCAAGACCCACGCTGGTCCAGCCGCCGCCACTGATGGAGCGGCCATTATTGCCCTGCGGGCCGAAATGGCCGATGGCATGCAGGTTCAGCTTGCCATGCATCAGGTTGTTCCATGAAAACCCGAAATAGCCCTTGGGCTTGTTATTGTTCCCATACGCGCCGAACGTGGTGGAATTACCGGCGTCCACGCCCAGTATCCAGTCCATGGTCCGCGTCAGGTGCATGGTCGCGACAATACCGACCGTCTCGAACGGGACGATATAGTCGGAAGCATAGTTGAAGGTATAGAAGGGCCGCGCCGTCGCGGGCGTGCCTTCCGATCCCAGCAGGCCGTACATCTGCCCGATCTGCACATCGATCCCGCGCCGGTAGATCCATGGCAGGTGGGCATCCAGATGGACCTGTGTCGGCACCCACTGGTACAGCCCGGTCAGCGATCCCGACCCCATCCCTGCCGTCGGGTCGAAACGTGCGTCCGAACCGTACATCGCCTCGATCACGAAACCCAGGCCGTAGCCATGCCCGACATCGGTGACGGCATGCGAGAGCGAACCCATGATCTGGTTCATCGTGACCGTATTGGCGCGGTCGGTATAGAACTGGCCGAAGTTGCGGCCCGAGCGGGTCCAGGGGTTGCCCGAAATGCCGGCCTCGATCTGCACATGGCCTTCCAGCCCGTCCCAGTAGGTGCGGGCGTGGCCTGGACGGGGGTGGAAGATATTGCCCGTTACGGGGGCGGGGGTTGCTTCCTCCACCGGTTCGGTCGCTTCCAGGGGGCGTTCCACTTCCGTCGGAATATCCGGGGTCTGGGCCAGGGCCGTCCCCCCGGCGGGAAAGGCCAGCATGCACAGGCCAAAAAGCCCGGAAAATGAACGCGCGTTTACAGGCGCATGGTTTGTTTCAGCCATTCGGGACAGTTCCTGATCGGAAAAAACATATGGGGGAAAGACGGACTGCCCGCGGGCAGTCCGGACAGGGTTCAGGCGGCGCGGACCTTGCGCGAGCGCGCCATGAATACGGTCGTCAGCACCGCCATGAGGCCGAGATAGATGCAGAATATCTCGACATTATAGTAAATGACGGCGGTCAGTGCGATCAGCGCGCCACCCAGCGCGATCGCGGGCAGGACCGGGTATAGCGGCGCGCGATAACTGCGTGCCAGATCCGGTTCCGTGCGGCGCAGGCGGAACAGGCTGACCATGCTGAACACATACATGGTCAGCGCCCCGAAGACCGACATCGTCACCAGCGTCGCGGTCAGTGACTGGCCGTTGATCGAAATCACGTTATCGGAAAAAATGGCCGCGATCCCGATGGCGCCGCCAGCCAGCGTCGCGGCATAGGGCGTATGGAAGCGCGGATGGATACGCCCCAGCACCGAAGGCAGGAAACCGGCCCGCGCCAGCGCGAACATCTGCCGGGCATAGCCCATGATGATGCCATGCAGCGACGCAACCAGCCCGAACAGCCCAAGCCAGACCAGCATGTGCAACCAGTCGCTATGCGCGCCCACCACACGTTTCATGGCCTGGGGCAGCGGGTCATTGAGGTTGGCCAGCGCATGCCAGTCCCCCACCCCGCCAGCGAACAGCATGACACCGAAGGCCAGCGTCACGAGTGTCAGCACACCGGCAATATAGGCCGCCGGAATGGCGCGCCTGGGGTCACGCGCTTCCTCCGCCGCCATGGCGACCCCTTCAATGGCAAGGAAGAACCAGATGGCGAAGGGAATGGCGGCGAAAATACCCCCCATCGCTTCCCAGCCGAAATGCGGCGCGCTGCCCCAGCCATCATGCAGGAAATTCCCCCATGAGAACGCGGGCGCCACCACCCCCATGAAGACCAGCAGTTCGATAATGGCCGCGACGGTAATGAACAGTTCGAACGTCGCCGCGATCCGCACGCCCACGATGTTCAGCGCCATGAAGATCAGGTAGGCCCCAAGGGCCGCGACCTGTGGCGAAAGGGTGGGAAACTGCACATTCAGGTAGGCCCCGATGGCCAGCGCGATGGCCGGTGGCGCAAAGATGAACTCCACCAGTGTCGCAAGGCCCGCGACAAGCCCGCCAAGGGGCCCCAGCGCGCGGGCGCTGTACGTAAACGGCCCCCCCGCATGCGGAATGGAGCAGGTCAGTTCCGTAAAACTGAAGATGAACGCCGTGTACATGAGGGCCACGAACACGGTGGCCACCAGAAAACCAAGGGTACCGGCAGTCGCCCAGCCATAGCTCCAGCCAAAATATTCACCGGATATGACCAGTCCGACAGCAATACCCCACAGATGGAACGCACCCAGTGACTTGCTCAGATGGGTTGGGCTACTGCTCATTTACCGTGATCCTTTTTCGATGGAGGAGATGCCTGCATGGTGGATGTGTTCCTGCGGGGCCGCATCCTTCAGGCCGACCCCGGTCAGTGACAGGCGGCGCGCCTCGCGCATCAGCCATGCCAGCCTGTCCGCCGCCTGCGGTATCGACAGCCCATGGGGGTGGATGTTGGACAGGCAGTTACGCGCTGAATCCGGGCAACCGACATGGGGGGCATAGGTCAGGTAAACCCCCATGCTGTCGGCAACACTCAGGCCCGGGCGCTCGCCAATCATCATGACGACCATGCGCGCGCCGGTTGCAACCGCGATTTCATCACCCAGCGCCACGCGGGCCTGGGTGGCGATGACCAGCGGCGCGACCGCCCAACCGGAAAGACGCTCGCGCATCGCATGGAACAGGGGGACCGCGCCATTCTGCACCGCCACGGCCGAAAGGCCATCGCCCGCCACGAACACCACGTCCCATGCGCCTTCACGCAGGCGGGCACGGCTGCCTTCATCCAGCCTGCGGCCCAGATCGGGGCGGCGGAGATAGGTGGGCCGGTCAGGCGCCCGGCTGGCCACGACAATCGCATCTTCAGGGGCCAGTTGCGCACGCATGGCGGCAATATCCAGCGCAGTATGGACGGCGTCCCGCGCAAGGGCGTGCGCGCCCTGGAAGGCCAGCACATCGCGCGTGCGCTGCGCGGTGCCACTCCGCCCGATGCCGATACGCGCGCGCGTGAGGTGGCGCAGTTCGCTCCATGCATCATCCGGCGGCACGGAAATGGGTTTTTTCGTGTCCATGTCAGGCGATCAACTGGCCAAGGCGGGTCTGGCCCGGCGCGAGTTCGCGCATCTGCCCCGATTTCGCGTCATACAGCCCCATCCGTTCCAGCCACGCGGCGAATTCGGGCGCGGGGTCAAGCCGGAGCATGCGGCGCAGCGTCATGATGTCATGAAACGACAGGCTCTGGTAATTGAGCATGATGTCATCCGCGCCCGGCACGCCGATCAGGAACGAAATCCCGGCGACCCCCAGCAGCACCATGAGGTTGTCCATGTCATCCTGATCGGCTTCGGCATGATTGGTGTAACAGGCGTCGCACCCCATGGGGACGCCAAGCAGCTTGGCGCAGAAATGATCTTCCAGCGCGGCGCGGGTGATCTGCTTGCCGTCATACAGGTATTCCGGCCCGATGAACCCCACCACCGTATTGACCAGAAGCGGCTCGAACGCACGCGCCACGGCATAGGCGCGGGTTTCGACTGTCTGCTGGTCCAGACCGTGATGCGCGCCAGCGGACAGGGCCGCCCCCTGCCCGGTTTCGAAATACATCACGTTATTGCCGATGGTGCCGCGATGCAGGCCGCGGGCGGCGTCATGCGCCTCCTTCAAGGTGGCGAGACTGATGCCGAAGCCTTCATTCGCCTTCTGCGTTCCGGCTATGGACTGGAACACCAGATCCACGGCCGCCCCCCGGTTCATCATCTCGATCGTGTTGGTCACGTGGGTCAGCACGCAGGTCTGGGTGGGAATTTCGTAGCGGCGGCGCGCGTGGTCGAGCATGTCCAGCAACGCCATGCCGGTCGCCACATTGTCCGTGGCCGGATTGATCCCGATGACGGCATCACCCATCCCGTAAAGCAGGCCATCAAGGGTGGAGGCGGCTATGCCCTTGAGGTCGTCGGTCGGATGATTGGGCTGCAGCCGCGAGGCAAGGCACCCGGCAAGGCCGATCGTGTTACGGAAACGGGTGACCACGCGAATTCTGGCCGAGACCGCCATCAGATCCTGATTGCGCATGATCTTGCTGACCGCAGCCGCCATTTCCGGCGTTACCCCCGCCGCCACCGCCGCCAGTGCCGGCAGTGCCGGCAGTGCCGGCCCGTCCGCCGCGTGCGAGAGCAGCCAGTCACGGAAATCGCCCACGGTCATGTGCGAGATCGGGGCGAAGGCCGCCCGGTCATGGCTGTCGATGATCAGGCGCGTGACCTCATCATCCTCATACGGCACGAGCGCCGTGTGCAGGAAGGTTTCAAGCGGCACATCCGCCAGCGCATGCCGCGCGGCGATACGCTGCACATCCGACGTGGCCCCCAGCCCCGCCAGCACATCTCCCGACCGTGGCGGGGAGGCGACGGCCAGCAGGGTCGCAAGGTCGGGGAAGCTGTATGTCTCCCCGCAGAACGTGGCGTGAAATCCCATGGAACTCTATCCGGATAATGGGTCGGTCCTGTCATGACCGGGCCATGACAGGAGCCGGGAAATCATTCGTTATCGTAATAATAACCATGGCGAAGTGATGATGACTTGACCGGGGGGAACAAAGTTTTAACAATTTCGCACAATCCATCTTATCGGATATAGGGCACAGACAGACTGCCGAGCGGAGCATTCATGGTTCATGCATCAAGACCGGATGGCACCGCCATGGTGCTGGCCGCCGCCGCACATGGCGTTGAACAGTTCATTGCCAGAAGCGGGGGTGATATCGACCGCATTGCCGGGCGGGCCGGACTGTCAACGCGGCAGTTCGCCCTTCCCACGGAAAAGCTGGATCTCAGCGCCTATTGCCGCCTGTTCAGCGAAGCGGCGATCGACACACATGATGGCAATATCGGCCTGCGCTTCGGCCAGCAGTTCCGCCCCGACATGCTTGGCCTGATCGGGTATGTGGCGCTTCTTTCCCCCACGCTGGCCGACGCCGTGGCGAATCTCGCATCGCATTTCGGTTATCATCAGGCCCATACCCGCACCGGGCTGGTCCGCCGCAATGGCCTGCTCCATCTTGAATATGCCATCGAAGACCCGCGAATAATCCAGCGGCGCCATGATGCGGAACTGACCATGGGCATGTTCTGCAATGTCCTGCGCCACGCCCTGGGGCCGGGCTGGGCGCCGGAAGAAATACATTTTGCCCATGGCCGCCCCGAACAGGCCCATGAACACGCCGATGCGTTTCAGGCCCCCGTGCGCTTTGGACAGAAGACCAATGCGCTCGTATTCCGGGAGGAAGGCACGGACATTCCCATGCCGAATGCGAACCCGTCCCTGCTGAAGGTCGTGCGGTCCTCGCTCATTTCGCTCGCCGGGGGGGGACAGGACGCGCCTGCCAGCAGCCCGTTACACAGGCAGTTGACCGAACATATATGCAGCGCGCTGGCGGTCGGCCATATCGAGTTCGTGGATATCGCCCGCCGCATGGGCCTGCCACCATGGACACTCCAGCGCCGGCTGGCGCAGGAAAACCTGACCTATTCCGCCATACTGGAGGAAACACGCCATGCCGAGGCCCTGCGCTACCTGACCAGCACCAGCCATGACATAAGCGAGATCGCCATGGCGCTGGCCTATACGGAAACGAGCGCGTTCAGCCGCGCCTTTCGCAAATGGAGCGGCCTGTCCCCCCGCGCCTATCGAAAGCAGAACATGAAATAAGGGGGGAACATCGGCGCGTGATCGCGATGTTCCCCCCCCCCCCCCGTGATGTTCCCCCTTGGGCGCAGCGTCAGGCGACCGTATCGACCACGACCACTTCCGCATCCGCCACTGCGCGCAGCGAAAGCGTTTCGGTCGCGGAAATGGCCGCGCCATCCCCTTCACCGATGGTATGGCCCTCAACCTCCACCGCCCCTTTCGCCACGACCAGATAGCCCAGCCTTTCCGCGCCAAGGGGGTACGTAGCGCTCTCCCCCTTCCCCAGCGTCACGCCCAGGACGCGGGCATCGGCATGGATCGGAAGGGCATCCCCATCATCCGGCCTGCCCGAGGCCAGGACCACGAACTGCCCGGCCCGCTCCGCCCTGGGGAAGGCGCGCGTGCCCCATGAAGGGGCATGCCCCGTGCGGTCGGGCAGGATCCAGATCTGGAACAGCCGTGTCGCCACGTTCTCGCGGTTATATTCACTATGGCGGATGCCGGTCCCGGCCGACATGACCTGAACATCCCCCGCTTCGGTCCGGCCCGTGTTGCCCAGGCTGTCCTGATGCGTGATCGCGCCCTCGCGGATATAGGTGATGATTTCCATGTTCCGGTGGGGATGGGCGCCAAAGCCGGTGCCCGGTGCGATAATGTCATCATTCCAGACACGCAGCGCGCCCCAGTTCATCCGCGCCGGGTCGTGATAATCCGCGAATGAGAAATGATGGCGCGCATCCAGCCAGCCATGATCCGCGTGGCCCAGACGGTCAAAAGGACGGATTTCGATCATGATACCTGCTCCTGTTCGGTAATCCTGTTTCTGATCGCTAAATTACCGCCGGAGCGAATGTGTCGTATATGGAAATCATGGAAAGCCATGGTTTCTGTTTTGAACATATTCCGGCTCACCACATGGGGGACGACAGGGAACAGGCAGATAAGCTATGGAAATGATCCGGTTGCATCATTTCTCAGGATAACATTCATGAGACTGCCAGATTTTGAAGCATGGGCGATCTTCGCCAAGGTTGCGGAACTGGGCTCCTTCGCCCGCGCGGCGGAGGACATCCAGCTTTCCAAACCCACGGTTTCAAAGGCGGTCAGCCGGCTGGAGCAGGCGCTGGGGGTTGCCCTTTTCAATCGCAATTCCCGCCACATGTCACTTACGGAGACGGGGCGGCTCCTGCTGGGGCATGCCAACAGGATCCTTGCGGAAGCCGAAACCGCCGAGACACAGGCCCGTGGCGAAACGCAGCGCCCCTCGGGGCTGATCCGGGTCACGGCGCCCATAACGTTCGGCATGCGGCACCTGGCCCCGCTGCTGCCTGATTTTCTGGTCCGTTACCCCGAAATCGACATCGACATCGACTTTAGCGACGCCGTGGTCGATCTTGTGGCGCAGGGCTATGACGTGGCGCTGCGCATTGCCGCGCTGGCGGATTCAGCACTCCGCGCGCGCCGCCTGTGCCCCGTCCGTCTCGTGCTGGTGGCCAGTCCGCAATATTGCGAACGGATCGGACGACCGGCCCATCCCCGGCAGCTGGAGGGGGAAAAGAGCTTTGTCTATACCAATACGTCGGCTCCGGGCATGATCCGGCTGCGGCAGGAGAAAACCGGCAAGGAATTCGTCCTGTCCCAGACATCGCGTTTCCGGGCCGATAACGCGCAGGCTTTCCTGCCAGCCCTTCAGGCCGGGCTGGGCTTCGGGCTGTTTCCCGAATTCATGGTGGGAGATGGCCTGCGGTCGGGGGAATTCGAACGCCTGTTACCGGAATGGGAAGCGCCCCCCATCGCGCTTTACCTGGTTATGGCGGGAAGCCCGTTGCGCCCGATGCGGGTCAGCGCGTTCCTGGATTATCTTGTCACGGCGTTCGAACATCCCCCGTGGGCAAGCGGGGAAGGCTGACGGCCAGCTTATGGACACGCCCCCGGAATGGCTTCCGGGGGCATGCCGGTCAAGCCAGTTTCCGGGTCAGGTCCGCCACGTGCTGGCCCAGGAATTTCGCGCCCTCGAGTTCGTTGCCGCTGGGCTGGCGGGAACCGTCCCCACCGGCAATGGTACTTGCGCCGTAGGGTGAGCCGCCCGTGACCTCATCCAGCCTGAGCTGCCCCTGAAAGCTGTAGGGCAGGCCGCTTATGACCATGCCGTGGTGCAGCAGGTTCGACATGAGGGAGTAGAGCGTCGTCTCCTGCCCGCCATGCTGGGACGCGGTGGAGGTAAACACGGCCCCGACCTTGCCCACAAGCCCGCCCTTCAGCCACAGGCCGCCTGTCTGGTCCCAGAAATTCGCCATTTGGGCGGGCAGGCGTCCAAACCGGGTGGGCGCGCCGACGATGATGGCATCGTAATCCGGCAGTTCACGGGGCGTGGCGATGGGGGCGGCCTGCCCGGTCTTGAAATGGTGCGCGGCCGCGACCTCATCAGGCACCAGTTCGGGCACCCGCTTGACATCGGCTTCCAGCCCCGCCGCGCGCACGCCTTCCGCCACCGCGTGGGCCATCGTTTCCACATGGCCGTAGGAAGAATAGTAAAGAACAAGAACTTTTGGCATTGTCATGGTCCCTTTCCGGGGTGTGAGCGGTTTTTGTAAAAATACCGGAACCCCCATGACCATAAGTGCTGAACGGAAAGTCGATACGCCAAATTTGGAAACCTTGAATTTCCCGCAACGTGGGGGACGTCCCTCCGGTTTCGGAAAAATAATGGTCGGGACCGGATGCGCGGCCCCCTTCCCGTTTGTCCGTTTACGAACGTATTTTCCGACAATCCGGCTCCTGTCCCGGCCCATTCACGACATTTTCCACCATGGAAGGCACGGGATCGGGGGCCGGACAAAGCCCGTGATACGGGCTTTATGGCGGATATTCCCCATTATCCGGCATGGGCGGGTTGGGGACGGTGCGACAGGGTGGGTCGCCCTTGCATAAATCGTTCCATTATAAATGCCGTGGGCACACGGCAGTCATGTAACGCCCGACGTTGACACAATCCAATATAGGAACACTATTCATCGTGAGTTAGTACTTGTATCCCATGTATTATCTTGTATTTTTATAAACATGATGAGGTAAGCCATGTCTAAATGGACAGGTCTGTGGCGCGTTCGTGGCCACGATGGCAAGGACAACCGGATTGTCGTGCTCAATGGGGAAAGGGAAGATGAAATCGACGAAAAAGATTACATCATGAACAAGTTCGAACCGCCTGTTGAAGACCTGGAATGGCGGAAAAAGTAATATAATCGCGTCTCCAGCGCCTATTGCCCCAAACTGGGGCCAGAACGGATGACATGGTTTTTCAAGGGCCTGAACAGGACCGCCATGTCACCCGTGTCGATTATCGTGCCGGTGGTGAAATAGCCCGTTCCGGCGCGCGAAGCATGTACGGATTTTACAAAATATCCAGCGGCCGCAGGTAGCGCATCGCGCCTTCCCCTCCAGCGCCATGCGCTGGGTCGGCCCGGCATTCCGGGAAGCTGTTTGAAATCACCCGCTCAGGAAATATCTGCTGAAGGTTTTTTCAAAAGGCTTCGGAAAAACGCCGCCTTTTTGAAGCAAGGCGGCATCCAGGAACTTTTATGGTTTCTTATTCATTCGTTATTCAAACAGCTTCCTACATACAGAGAACCTCAAGCTCCTCCAGCTTGCTCAATGCCGCGTCATCGTCCAGATCTTCGAGAATATCCTTCAGCGTCGGCAGGAAATTGTGCAGGACCCGCAGGTCGTCCAGCCCCTGATAATGGGCGATGACGCGCTGTTTCAGGAAGTATTCCCAAAACGGGCTGGTCTTCGTATCGAAATGCGGTTGCAGCAGGCCGAAGACTTCGGCTGTCCTGCGTTCCCATTCGACATTCCTGAAGCTGACATATCTATCAATCTGTTCGGACATCTCCACTCACCTTAACTTTCCTGAGCCGGATGAGGAATGTGAAACGCCGCGCGCGTGCTGTCTGTCAGATGCCCGACATAACGGCCAGTCAGTTCAGTTCCGTCGCCTCCCCGCTGGCCCAGTTCTTCAGCAGGGCGACCTCGCCCAGGCGAAGATACCCCCGCCCCGCGCGTGAAAACGCGCCCTCGCGTATCATGGCGTTGAATTCGGTCGAGACCGTCTGCCGCGTCGTGCCCAGCAGCATGGCCATTTCCTCCATGCCCAGTGTCAGCGGCACGACCGCCCCGCGCTGTGGCCCGACACCCGCCTGCGCCGCGCAGCGCAGCACGTAACGGGCAATCCGCCCCCTGGCATGATGGAAGGCCAGATCCTCCAGCAGGGTGATGGTCTGGCCCAGAACCCGCGCGAGACCATGGATCAGGGCATGCTGGAGTGCCGGGTGATCCGCCGATATCCGCTCGATGGCGGAACGGCGGGCCATGAAGACCTGCGTAAACTCGCTTGCTTCCATCTGCAACCGGGTATGGGTGCTGAACATGTCGCCCCGCCGCAGGTAGGCGAGGCTCAGTTCCCGATCGAACGCCAGCAGGAAGGCGCGCAGGCGGCCTGTTTTGACAATGAATATGTAGTCCGTATCATCAGGGTTGGTCAGCAGTTGCCCCCGGTCGAACGCCACCATCTGGAAGGCCGCCCGCAGCGGCCTTGCTTCCTCCCCTTCCAGAAGTTCCAGAATGGAGCACGGTCCATGAACGTGTGGTGGCATCATTTACGGTATTCAAGCAAGTATCATGCCATTCCTGCCCCCGCTGCCGTTACCCCTTCAGGCCGCGTGGCCGTATGTCGCCGCCAGCCGTTCGCGCAGGTAGTCAGCCCCCGTAATGGGCGGGTAATGCGGCGCATCGCCGGAACGGGTGATGATCGGCGCGACAACCGCATCGGCGTCCGGATCCAGGAAGAAGGCGACGGAGTAGCGTTCACTGGCGGGCTGGAGCACCCGGTGCGGTGTCGAGACATAAACGTCATTGCTCCACCGCATCAGGCAATCCCCGATATTGCAGACAAACGCGCCCGGTATCATCGGGGCATCGATCCAGTCGCCACCACGCGGGCGCACCTGAAGCCCGGCCACGCCATCCACCGCCAGAATGGTCACGTTGCCATAATCCGTATGCGCCCCCGCGCCCGGCGCGTCATCAGCACCGTGCGGTTCCGCCGCGCCGTAATGCAGCAGCCGCAGGGTCGCCATGGGATGGCGGAATTTATCGGCAAAGAAATCCTCCGCCACACCCAGATCAAGCGCGAAGGCCCGGTGCAGCGCGGCCCCGACCGTCTGGCAGGCGGCGAAATAATCCAGCATGAGATCCCGCCAGCCCGGTATGTCGGGCCACGCATTGGCGGGTTCGCCAGCTGCCTCCCGGCCTATGTTGAAAGCTTCCTTGCGGTCCGGCAGCGCGGCGGTATCCAGCCGCTCCACGCCCAAGCCGACATAGCCACGGTTATGTCCCACCCTGCTGCGCGCGATGTGTTCCTTTTCCTCATCCGGCAGGGCGAACAGCACGCGCGACGCATCGAACACGCTGCGCGACAGCGCGGGATCCACCCCGTGGCCGGTAATGTAGAAGAACCCGGTTTCACGGCAGGCGCGACCAAGGGCCGCCGCGATTTCCAGATGCTCCGCGTGGTTGCCTTCCCTCAGGCGCGTAATGTCAATAACCGGAATGTCATGAGACATAGGACTGATCCCTGCTGATGGCGGAAGATGTTTCGTTCAATGTGCGGGTTGCGTTCCCCGTTTCCACGGATCCCGGCTGGTGCGTGCCCCGTTGCCGCAGGTCGCGCGGGCACAGCCCGGTCATGCGCCGCACCAGACGTGAAAGATGGAACGGCGAACTGTAACCGCACAGTTCGGCAATGCTCGCCAGTGGCATATCCGTGCGCAGGATCATGCGGATGGCCGCCTGCGTGCGCACGTCCCACACATGGCGCATGGGGGTTGTGCCGAAATACCGGCGAAAGGACGCCACCAGATGTGGCGGCGTCACCCCCCACACCGCCGCAAGGCGCGGCAGGTCGAGGGGTTCGAAATAATGCGCCTCGACATAGGCGCGCACTTTCCCCAGCCCTTCGGGCACGAGGGGGGTGTCCTCCCGCCCGGTTTCAAACCGCCACGCGGCAAACAGCGCCTCACCCAGTGCGTTGCGCAGGAGATCGGCTTCGGGCGAGCGGACAAGCCCGCATCCCAGCCCCTCACGGAACAGGGTCCGCATGCGCGATGATGCGGGCATGCATTCGGCAATCATGCCACCGCTTGCGGGGTGACCGGGCAGGAGCGGCGTTTCACACCAGCGCACATGGCTGCCCGGTGCGTAGAACGAGGCCCGTCCCTCCCAGTTTACGAACAGGCCACATTCCCCTGCCTCAAGCCCGTGCTCGCGCCCGTCGATGAGCGTGTGCATGGACCCGGTCTCCAGCAGCAGGATCCACGCATAGGGCTGCCCGGCAACCCGGAACGCTCCCCCGCGTGGATAGGCGATCTCCCCAAAGGAGAAATTCGCGCCCCTGTTCAGAAACGACAGCATTCCGGCTTCCTTGCACCACCCTCTTATCCGCTACAGATAAGTCTCCCCGCGCTGGGATGAAATGACCGGGCCGCACAAAAACATATCCAGAATTATGCTCCCGTTCCGCATGGGGACGGATGCACCGTCTGATACGGGACAGGATCCCGGTGTGCGCGCCCTGGGCGCACCCACCGGAATGATCGCGCGTCAGGAAGACTGAGCGACCCTGGCGGTGGGGCGGTGGCGCACCATATGCCCCATGACAGTCAGCACGATACAGGTGCCTGCCCAGGCCAGTAGCTGGATGCCCGTGGGCCGGTCCGAATAACCGAACAGCGCCTTTGCGGCCCGACCGAGCATGCTGCCATCCGACAGCAGCCACGAGGAATCCCATATGTCATAGCCCAGCGCGGGCAGCAGGTCGTCGCTGGCCAGCAGGGCGGCGGCCTGACTGGCCATGCCCGCCGCAAGGAACGTGACCAGCAGGCCGGTTACGGCAAACAGGCGGTTCAACGGAATGACGACCAGCCCGCGGTACAGCGCCCAGGACAGTCCCGCACCGGCCAGAACCCCAAGAACACCCCCGATCAGCATCGGCACCGGCCCGGTCCCGCTGGAAATGGCGATGCCGTAAAGGAACAGCACCACCTCCATCCCTTCGCGCAGAACGGCGACCGCGACGACGACAGCCATGGCGAACAGCGAGCGGCTGCCACTGGCGACCGCGGCCCCGACCGCCTTCATGTCCCGTGCCATCTCGCGGCCATGCCGGGCCATCCAGATGATATGCCAGCTCAGCATCACCACTGCGAGGCACAGGATCACCGCCGAGAAAACATCCTGCCCGTTGCCGGACAGCGCCTGTGACAACGCCCCGGCAAACAGCGCGAGAACCCCGGCGCCCAGCACACCCGCCCCGATGCCACCCGCAATCCAGCGCCCGCGAAAGGGAATGCCCTGCGTTGCCGCCAGTACGATCCCCACGATCAATCCGGCTTCCATGACTTCACGGAAAACGATCAGCAGACTGCCCAGCATATCAGGGTGCTTCCGTTACAGTGACGGTGCCGGTGGCACTATCGGGGTGATAATCATCAAAGAATTTATAGGTGCCGGGATGCAGCGGCCCGGCATGGACCGAAATCGTCCCGCCCTGAACAACGATTTTTTCAAATTTCAGGTCATAGCTTTCGAATTCATCGACCGTATCGTCATGATTTACCAGTTCAATGATAAACCGCTGCCCGGCCGGCACCGTGAAATGATCGGGCGTGAAGTGATGGTCCTTCACTTCCAGATGGACCGGTTCCAGGGCATGCGCGGTTGTGGATGCGGCCACCAGCACCGATGCAAGAATTATTTGGGGAAATGAAATTCGCATGGTTCATCCATTGGGTAATATCTACCCAAATAATGCGATTGGTTCGCAATGTCAAATCATGCTGGCAGGTGTCCCCGCGACCCAAACCTTTCCCCGGCTACGGCGTTGCCACCCGCACAGGCAAGGAGGCCGTCATGAACCAGAC
This sequence comes from Komagataeibacter sp. FNDCR2, assembly GCF_021295395.1. Taxonomy (NCBI): domain Bacteria; kingdom Pseudomonadati; phylum Pseudomonadota; class Alphaproteobacteria; order Acetobacterales; family Acetobacteraceae; genus Komagataeibacter; species Komagataeibacter sp. FNDCR2. The sequence continues at coordinate 451,728 of NZ_JAIWOU010000001.1, read as the reverse complement.
TTTCACAAGACTTGTCGTCTGCGCGCTCCTGCTGTCCGTCTCGGGCTGCTACGGGCCACGTTATCACCACCATCGCGGCTGGCATGGGGGGTATGACCGCCCTTATGGCGGGCCGGGGCCCTATCGGCATGGACCGGGACGCCGCTGGTAACGCCCCCCGGTCATGATGCATGTGCCCACGGATTAAGGCGCCGTGGTGCTTCCCCCCATGCGGTGCATGCGGGCTGGCGGCTTCCGGCGGATCATGATCCACCGGAAGCCACGGTCATAAGGCGCGCCTCAGGCAGCCAGTTCGGCATCCGCCGCCGAACCGAAGAACTCGAAGCGGACCGCTTCATCCGGTACGCCAGCGGCCCTGAGCACCTCCACCATCTCACGCATGAAGGCGTCCGGCCCACAGATGTAATAGACACTGTCCGGTCGTGCCTGCGCCTTGAGCCATGTGGGAGAAAGACGGCCCGCATGCTGCGTCGTGCCGGTATCCGCCGCCGTGTCGGGTGCGGATTCACGACTGTAGAAAACATCATGCCGGATCCGCCCGCTCGCCGCCAGCTTGCGGATGTGCCTGCCGAACGCCTCGGTCTGGGGGCTGCGTGTCGCATGCACGTAATGGATGGCGGGCGCGTCGTCGCGTTCCATAAGCGTATCCAGCATGGACATGAGCGGCGTCAGGCCCACACCGGCGCTCAGCAGCACGATCGCGGGCGTAGCCGGGTTGTCCAGCACAAAATCACCAGCGGGGGCGGAAACCTGTAGCTCCGTCCCTTCCCCTACCGTGTCATGCAGCCATTCAGATACGACACCGCCGGGAATCCGCCGTACGCTGATGCGGTAGGCGCCATTATCGGGCGCGGAGGAAATGCTGTAATTGCGGCGTTGCGACCCATGCACCGGCACATCGAGCCGGAAGCTGAGGTACTGCCCCGGCACATGCCGCATGACCGGACGCCCATCGACAGGCACCAGTTCAAAGGACGTGACCGTCTCACTCTCCTTTACACGGCGCTGGACACGGAACGGGCGCCAGCCGGCCCAGCCGCCCGGTGCGGCCTCATGTGCGTGATAGATTTCCTTTTCACGCCCGATCAGGATATGCGCCAGGAACCAGTAGGCCTTTCCCCACGCGTCCAGAATTTCCGGTGTCGCGGCATCCCCGAGCACATGGGAAATCGCACCCAGAAGCGCCTCCGCTACAAAGGGGTAATGCTCAGGCAGGATGTTCAGGCCCACATGCTTTTCAGCAATGCGTTCGACCATTCCGCCAAGAACGGCCAGGTTATCAATATGCCTGGCATAGGCCAGCACCGCCAGCGCCAGGGCGCGCGGCTGCTCGCCATCCTTCTGATGGGACATATTGAACAGATCACGGATATCCGGGTTCGCCAGCAGGCGGCGGTACATTTCCGTTGTAATCGCAACGCCGTGCGCTTCCAGCACGGGCACGCAGGCCTTGATGATGGAACGGGTCGCGTCGTCCAGGGGAGCAGCCATGTTTTACTCCTAAGATGTAAGTTACGCACATCTTTCAATACCCTCTGGAAAAAGATGTCAAGCCTGTATATCTTTAGGCCATGAGACTGACCCTTCATACCGACTATGCGCTGAGAACATTGATGTACCTGGCGGTTCACACCGAACGCCTGTCCTCAATCCGTGAAATCGCGACCGCGTATGGTATTTCGGAAAATCATCTGATGAAGATCATCCACCGGCTTGGCCTTGGTGGTTTTATCGAAACCGTGCGTGGGCGCGGCGGCGGCCTGCGCCTTGCCCGCCCTGCCGATCAGATCCGCATTGGTGATGTCGTACGCTATACCGAGGAAGACATGGCGCTGGTTGGCTGCCAGCAGCCTGAAGGCGCAAAGGACAATACGCCGTGTCTTCTGGCGGATGCCTGCCGGTTACGTGGCGCATTGGGCGAGGCGCTGGGTTCGTTCATGACGGTACTGAATGGCTACACACTGGCGGATGTCGTAACGCCACATGAGCGCCGGTGTCTGTCCTGAATATCAGGACATATCCGTTCGCAGGCACCGCGGGGCGTAATCCACGACACCCAAAAAACTTTTATTTTTTTCAATCAGCGATTTATGAATATTATTTACAATATAATCGTATATCCAAGTCAAAGACAGGATATTTTTTAATATGCATACCCTTTCAGATGATTTCAAAAGTTTTTTAATATTTGAAGAAAGGCTTTCTGAATCCGAAATTCAGCTTTCAACACGTATAGTAGAAGATCTAAGTCTGGATGGATATGATGCTCACTGTTTAATAGTGTCATATATTGACAATTTCCATATAGATACAGGAGATTTTGATTTTTGTCGTTATTTCCGCCATGAGACGCCACCTTTTCTGGTTTTCCTGATTATACCCGACTTATTATTCAGGTTATTCAGATTCCTGATCTGGCAGCTTCTGCTGGGCAAACCTGCACCCAAGCCAACGACGGTTCCGCTCACATTAACCATGCTTCAACAGGCAATTGATGATGGAAGATGGGATTCCGTACGCCTTGAATCCCTTGCCGGCACGGAAGTCTATCCCCCGCCGCCCAAAAAGCCCGGATGGTTTTCACGTATCCGCAAAGGAAAGTAGCAGGCCATCCCTGTTTACATCATTATATAACGCGATACCGAATTATATAACGCGATACCGAATATGTGATCGGTGTTCAGGCCAGCCAGCCTATTGCGGCCATTCCCTGCCCTTTTCAATACATGCCCCCATCCCCACATCCGCGGTATCGGAGGAATATTCCCCCCGAGGTGGAGGTTGCCATGGCTATGGGAACACAGTACCGCTCAAAATCGGATATGATGAACTGGGTCGGAATAGGCATTGTCATGCTGACACTGGCCCTGTGGTTATCGTTCATTTTTATATAGAATGAACGTAAACAGACCATCCTGATACGCCCTGATACTTGCGTTAATGGAGACCTACCATGTGGATGTACTCTCGGCGCCAGCATAATAATTCTGGCGCATCACAGACCGGGCGGCTTGACAGATGGGACATTATTGCCCCCGCGCTTCTGGCTGCCGCCTTCGCGCTGTCAACCGCGCTGATCTTCTTTGGGTGATGAAAGCCATGAATGGAAGCCCGAAATGACACCGGGCTTCCATTTCAATTGAGAAATAAGAATTCTTTTAAACAACAAATGTATTTGGGTACCACTTTTTTCAAAAGGTAGCGTTTCCTGAAGCTTTTTGAAAAAAGCTTCACCAAAAACTTCTTATTATCTGGAGAATATTGCATGGGAATTTTTTTTAATACAAATAAAAGTTTTTTGGTTCTTTTTTTCAAAAAAGAACATAACTCCACACCAACCAGATCATAATGTCAGTTACGTTGTCTCCCCCGCGTTACGGGCCACAACGGCATTGGCCTCGCGGATGGCGCGGCCTTCATTACCCGTTCGTTCCAGACACTCATTGGCAACCTTTGCCCACAGTTCCCGCAGGTGTGCCGTTGTTGCTTTATGCGTATGCGTTGGGGCGTCATCGGCTGTCCATGGCATTTGGGGGGATCTCCAGTAATGGAATGGGCATTACGCACATATCTGTCAGTAACGGACAGTCAAACAGGGGGTTCCTATACGGCTCCCTGATTCAGGCGTGCGGCCATCATGTATCCGGCGGAAACCGACAGCATGCCCAGCACGATTGAAAGACCGATATTAAGCAGCGCCCGGCCCGGCGCGCCCCCACGCAGCAGGTCAAGTGTCTGCAATGTGAACGAGGAAAACGTGGTGTAACCCCCGCATATGCCGACCATGAAAAAGAGACGGCCCAGATCCGAAACAGGGTACCGCCCGGCCGATGTGGTCAGCGTGCCAAAAAATGCAATGGCGAAAGACCCGGTCACGTTAATCGCGATCGTGCCCCATGGCAGGCTCTGGCTCCACCGCGCCATCCAGATGCCGACCCAGTACCGCCCGACCGTGCCCAATGCGCCCCCTGCCGCAATCCACAGGGTTACGCGCAATCTGTCCAAATCCAATATCGTCCTCCTTCCCCGTTAGGGTTGTGTCCTGGCCATGCCTTCAATGTTGCAGGAAAACAGGGATTTCCCCACATTCCAGAATATCCTGCGTAACACTCCCCACAAGACGGTTATAGAGCGCGCCATGCGTATATCCCCCCATCACCAGCAGGTCGCACCCATTGTCACGACACTGGCGCAGGATGACCCTGGTTACGTCTTCTGGCGCACCATCATCGAGCGGTGGCAGGTAGCGGGCCACAACGCCAGCCAGCAGGTCCGTCAGGACGGACGGCGTATCCGTATCCGCCCGTAAGACCGCCACATCACGTGCGGCCGCAAGGATGGGGCGCGCCGAACGCACCGTCCGGCGGCACGACGTGGTATCCTTCCATGCAAGCAGGATATTGCGCCCTGCGGGACGGTTCCAGCCGGGGGGCACGAATACGACCGGACGCCCGGAATCGAAGATTGCGGCATGAACGGCCCGGCGCTTCTGGTCACTGTCATGGGGTTGCGGAAAGCCAAGCACGATCAGGTCGGCCTCGCTGGCATAAGCCTGCATCATGCGGGTGACCGAAATTTCCGGGTCCAGCCAGTTGACCTCCACGTTCCCTATCGCGCCATCCGCCCGGCCTGCTGTCAGCCAGTCATGAAAACAGGCATGGAGGCTGTCGGCCCATTGCCGTTGTGTTGCGCGTATCTGCGCCCGTGTCCGGTCCGTGAGCATTTCCTCGGTGGGCAGGATCGTATCCTCGGGCGGTTCACGCGCGGCCAGCACATTCAGTGCCGCACCGCCCGCCCGCGCAACCACGTCCAGCCCGACGGCAAGAAGGCCCGCCGCATCTTCCGGACGGTTAAGAATGATAAGTGCTGTTTTCAACGTGATTTTTCTTCCGCACCCGTCCGGCCCATGCACGCTGTCAGATCGTGCTCAACACGCCGCCATCCACACGCACCGATGCCCCTGTTGTGGCCGATGCCTGCGGTGAGGAGAGATAGACCACCATATTGGCCACTTCCTCCACCGATGCGGCGCGGCGGATGATCGAACTCGGCCGATGGGTCATGACGAACCCGGCGGCGACTTCCTCCAGCGACTTGCCGGTTTTTTCCTGCTCCGGTTTGAGCATGTCCGCCAGCCCTTCGGACAGGGTCGGCCCGGGCAGCACGGAGTTCACGGTCACGCCGGTTCCGGCCATCCGTTCAGCCAGCCCACGTGCGATCGAGACCTGCGCCGTCTTGCTGAAGCCGTAATGGATCATTTCCACGGGAATATTGAATGCGGATTCCGAGGATATGAACACGACACGCCCCCAGTCCCGCTCCTTCATGCCCGGCAGGTAGGCGCGCGACAGGCGTACGCCCGACATGACATTCACTTCAAAAAACCGGGCCCAGTCCTCATCCGGTGTTTCCAGGAAATCCTTCTGCTCATAAATTCCCAGATTATTGATAAGGATGTCACATGACGGATAGGCCGCCACCAGCGCCTCACACCCGGCAGCCGTGCCCAGATCGCCCGTAAACCCGACAGCCCCACCAGCGCCAAGGCGTGACAGTTCCTTTACGGCCTGATCCACCGCAGCCTGCCGCCGCCCGTTAATGACAACCCGCGCCCCGCTGGCGGCAAGCCCCTTTGCAATAGCCAGGCCAATACCGCCTGTCGATCCCGTTACAATGGCTGTTCGACCTGTAAGATCAATCCGCATGGTATTCTCCCGCAATGAATGAAGCAGGGGGCATCGTACACAAAATGCCCTGTTGAACAACACTGTAGCCTGCCCCACCCAAACAACCGGATGGTGTGGCAGTTGCGGCAGGGAGATGCCGCCTTTTCAGGAAAAGGCGGTACCTAAAAACTTTTATTGCGCGAGATAGCCACCATCGACAGGCAGAACCGCACCGGTGATGAAAGAGGCCTCGTCAGATGCAAGAAACAGGATGGCGCTGGCGACTTCTTCCGGTCGCCCCATCCGGCCAAGCGGATGCATGGAAACGACCTTCTCAATTCCTTCCTTGCCCATTTTGGCCACGGCGGGCGTATCGATTGTACCGGGGGCGACCGCGTTGACCCGTATGCCCTTGTCGGCAAGGTCGATCGCCAGATGTTTGGTCAGGCCGGAGGCCACAAACTTCGCCGGGCCATACACGGCCTGTCCCTTCTGGCCCGCGAATGCGGAAATTGACGACAGGCAGACAATAGCGCCCTGTCCGGCCTTCACCATCTCGGCAGCCGCGTATTTGCAGCTCAGGAACATGCCGCGCCCATCCACGGCCATGGTATGGTCCCACAGATCCACAGTGGCGGAAGCCAGATCGGCCTCGGGAATGACGCCTGCATTGGCAACCAGGATGTCGATCCTGCCAAAACGACGGACGGCCTCGTTCATCAGGCGCTGGACATCGGCCTCGCTGGCAACATCGCCCGCAACCCCCAGCACCTCGCTGCCCTGCGCGGCCAGTTCGCCCACGACGGTATCCAGCTTTTCCTGATCCAGATCCGCAAGAACCAGTTGCGCCCCCTCGGCGGCAAAGCGCTCCGCCGTGGCCCGTCCCATACCGCTGGCGGCCCCGGTGATTACGGCAACCTTATTCCTTATCCGACCGCCCGTGAAATCCCTGTCCGGGCGTGCATGTCCTGACATCTGTTTCTCCTGTCATATGTCGCGGATAAACCTCCAGCAAAAGGGAGGTGGAAATGTTGTCCGCTTTTTTCCCATGCCTTTATAGGGCAAACCGCCCCCGCATGCCTACGCGCCCCATCGGTAATGGCACCGAAGGAGACAATATCCTGTCAGGACAGGAAATACCGATAGCGAAGCACCTGAACGGATTATGCATGGACACGGAAACGAAAGGCGTAATGTCATCCAGGGACATGCTTCCGGATTTTATCCGGCCATTACCTCAGTCCCCAAGTTCCTGCTGGCTGTCCACCTGCCGGGCTGCTGCTGTGTCTTCCGTGGTAGTGCCTGCGTAATTTTCAAGTGTTTCCTTTAATCCGGACAGGGAAGCAACCGTGGACCCTACATCACCAATACCATTGGATTCCTGATATTTGATCATGGTATCGAGCAGGGAATAGGCATCAAGCGTGCCGGTGGGTGACTGCCGAAGCTGGCCATTATTCACTCCCCTGAGCGCCCATCCGTCCATCAGCGACAGTTCACCACTCTGGCGGAATGTAATTTTCCCCTGCTGCGTCAGTTCCTCATTCACGTCCTGCAGCTTCTGTGCCGAGATATTGCTGAAATCGACGGAACCGGATTGGCTGTCACCCGTATGTTCCGTGGTCGAACCGGAGAGATATTGCGCGGCATTCCCGATAATCGAAGATACGCTACCAATACTCATTGCCTGTAACTTCCCGTTGAATAATGATGGTACAAAACCATGCTTCGGTGGGCCATGATACCCTACCATTAATATTTCACATTGGCCTGTGTATCAATGAAAGTTTCCAAGAGTCAGGCACAAGGGAATATGTTCGGCTTTCCTGTAGGATCCGTCACGGTTGAAATTCGTTTTTTAAAAAGCTTTTTCCGGAAATTTTACATTGAATTGACCGCGCCAGGTAAATCCCCGCGGTTCATCATTTATTTAAATAACTTATGTTTATATTTATGTGGAAGGTGCTTGATTGACGGTATCGACAGCGTTCTGGGTAGTCTGGATATTGCTATCAGATGTCGCGCCCTGCTTTATCAGATGCTCCATGCTTTCGTGGAGAAGCGCCTTAATCTGGCTGGCCAGACCCCGCACGGTCTGCTGAAAATCCTGGCTGTCATCTGTCGTGGCGCCGGATGACTCTGCCTTGACTGGTGTCTGTCTGGACGCGGAACTGGAGCCATCGCCTGCGCTGTCCGTTTCCCCTTGCTGCGCGCCCTGCTCCCTTCCGTCGTCCGTTGCGCTCTGGTTGGCTCCCGACATGTTCAGGGAGGTCACCTGTGGCGCGGCTACCGCCACGCTGCCCACCGCGGCGGTAGTGGTGGTAGCGCTGCTGGTTCCGCCGCTCTGGGCATATTGCTCCACGGCGGCGGCGAGCTGGCGGGCAAGCTGCGACAGTTCCAGAGCCAGCGCCTTGGGCGAAAGGAGGGCCTTCATGTCCATGAGCTGACGCATCTGCGCCTTGATATTGTCAATCCGCTGTTCCGCCTCTGCCCGGGCGTCCTGCTGGTTGGAACGGGGAAGCTGGCCCACCCGTGACAGGGCGTCCTGCGCGGATGCCAGGGCTGTACTGTCATCGGAAGATGACGACCCCGCCAGAAAATCGAGACCGGCCTGCGAAATCGTTATCACGACGGAAGACGTATTCGCCTGTTGCGCCTGTCCGACCGGGGAAGAGACAGTACCATCATTCGCCACGTTATCGGTCGCGGATGGATAGGTGCCGGTTTGGGTGGACGTTGTGGAAACGAGCATCGCTAAAGTGTCCCGATTGGTGATCTGGATCAGTTTCCAGATAGGCCTAGTTCCTTGCGTGTACTGACCAGCGCATCTTCGATCGCGGCTTCATGGCCCTTTGCCCATTTTTCATTCAACAGGTCGGTGGTATTCAGTACGGACGGATCAGTGCCGACATGTATTTTCTGGGCATTCTTCATCAACTCACTCAACATACCAACAATCGACAGGTTACTGATATATTGTGGATCGTAAGGCTGTTTTGCGGCGTCCATGTCTTCCTCGTACTGGGTCTGTACTGACGCGCGACCAAAGGCCCATTGAACGGTGCTTTTTTCGTAATTCCCGGCTTTGTCGAGGTAGCTGCTCAAATTTTCCGAAAGGGCAATATCGGCATAAGTAATATTCGACGTATCCGAGACCATCGCATCACTTGAATCGAAGGAATACCCCTGCCCGCTGGGGGGCTGGGATACGAATTTTGATTCAAGGTTCAGGGGGCCGGCGTAATTGCCTATGGCGAACTGTTCTTCCTGAAGCATGAGGGATTGCGCCATGTCCTGTTCATCCTTGGAAAACAGTCCATCCTGATCGGATGACACCGCGGCCAGTGCGGTTCGGTCCAGACCGGACATGAGCGTATTCCAGTCAACGCCGCTATTGAAATCGAAAGCTTGTCCGCTGGCGGTCATGGAAGAATATTCCGCGTCCATGCTGGCGCGCGCGGCCTTTGCAATCTCGGGACCGCTCAGCCCCGTCGAGAGGGTTGTCGCAGCGGGATCGAGAATATTTTCACCGAAAATTGTCCCCGCACCCGAACGCGTGGGAAAGAACTGGGCGTAATAAGCGACCTGCGGATCCATCGACGTGCCGGTCGCTCCGGTCAGCGCCACCGTCGCTTCCGCTGAAAGGCTGAGGGAATCCGAAATGGAAGCCGCCGGGGTCCGGGAACCTGAACTGTTCGTAAGCGATGTCGTGCCGGTCTGCGCGGCATCTTCAGCAACCGTCGAAAGCGAAAGATAATTATCGGTCGCCCGAAGCGCACTGATCGTTGTCATCGTTCCATTCCGGATTTGAAACGCTAAAGGTTACCATTTCATTAAAAGCGTTAGTGATTCGTTAATCTGGAGATTATTTTTACGTGAGCCTGGAATTGAACAAATGAAAGTTCTGCAATAGGAAAATATTCTGGAATCGAGACCTATCACTTTACCTGGGAAGTAACATATCAGGCGTATCATGATGAATCGACGTTCTTTTCAAATATTTCCTTGCCCATACCACAGCCGGACATGGGGAAGAAGGTAAGCATTCAACGGGAACCACGCATGCAAGTTCCGCAGTCGTCGGGTGCCTTTACGTCGTCCCCCCTTTCTATCGCTATTATGGGGCTGTGGGTGTAGGAACGCTCCTTACATCCTGATGGAAGATCCATATGACGACCGTTTGCCGGAATATCGCCGTTTTGCCAGAGATGGATCAGTCCGTCCGCATGTGCCCTGCCGTCAACCAGGGAGGCCCTTTCGATCGTGAAGAGGAGGCAAATCAAAGGATTCCGTCATAATGACCGACACATGCAAGGTCCTGATGGTTTTCCCGCTCTTCAACGCGAACTCGTTCTGGAATTACAAGGAAGCCTGCGATCTGGCCGGTGCGCGCTACCCGGCGGCCCCACTTGGTCTGATTACCGTCGCCGCCCTCCTCCCGAAAAGCTGGGAGATCAGGCTGGTCAACCGTAACACCGAACTTCTGACCGATCAGGATTTCGGCTGGGCCGACATCGTGATGACCGGCGGCATGCTGCCACAGAGAAACGATACCCTCCACATTATCGAAATGTGCCGTGCCTGCGACAAGCCGGTGGTGGTTGGCGGCCCCGATGTCACCTCCAGCCCGTCTCTCTACAGCGCCGCGAATTTTCAGGTTCTGGGCGAAGCCGAGGAGATCATGGATGATTTCATCGCCGCCTGGCGCAGCGGCGTGCGGCAGGGCGTGTTCGAGGCGCCGATGGGCAAGACGGATGTCACAAAAAGCCCGCTGCCCCGCTTCGACCTGCTGAAGCTGGACCAGTACCTGCATGTCGGCGTCCAGTTCTCGCGCGGATGCCCGTTCAGTTGCGAATTCTGCGACATTATCGAGCTATATGGCCGGGTGCCACGCACCAAGACGAATGAACAGGTCATGGCCGAACTCGATGCGCTGTACGCGCTGGGCTATCGTGGGCATGTCGATTTTGTTGATGACAACCTGATTGGTAATAAAAAGGCGCTGAAGAAATTCCTGCCGGATCTGAAACGCTGGCAGGAGGAGAAGAAATTTCCCTTCGAGTTTTCAACCGAGGCATCGATCAACCTGGCCGATGATCCCGAGCTGCTGCGCAGCCTGTCAGATACCAATTTCTTCGCCATATTCGTGGGTATCGAAAGCCCGGATACGGACTCCCTCGTGCTCATGCAGAAAAAGCAGAACACAAGGCGCAGCCTGCAACAGAGCATCGAGACGATCCATAAGGCCGGGATTTTCGTCAATGCCGGCTTCATCGTGGGCTTCGACAGTGAAAAGGGCAGCGTCGCGCCCGGCATGATCGAATGCATCGAGGATACGGCGATTCCGGTCTGCATGGTCGGCCTGCTCTACGCCCTGCCTACAACCCAGCTTACACGCCGCCTGCTGGCCGAAGGACGCCTGTTTTCCGGTAGCGAACAGACGCAATCGGGCGATCAGTGCACCGCCGGGCTGAATTTCGAGACGAAGCGGCCACGTCGCGACGTGCTGAATGACTACAGGACCGTGCTTGCGGCGATCTATGATCCCGTCGCCTATTTCGGTCGTGTGCGCCGGATGGGCCGACTGCTTGGGCGTAAGCGCAGCCACCGGATGGTGAAGGGGGATCTCCGCAGCTTCATGCGGCTTCTCTTGCGCATTCACCGCGCGGGGCCCGGAACGGCGGGACAATTCTGGCGCATGATGCTGGACTGCGCCCTGCATAATCCGAAGGCACTGCCCTATGTGGTCATGACAAGCGCACTCTACCTGCATCTCGGCCCCTTTTCGCGGCAGGTCATCAATGAGATCGATCGGGAGATCGAGGATGTCGCGCATGGGCGCTGGCAGGCCCCGCCCCCCCTGCTACCCGCCAGGGATTGCGCACTCGTGCCTGCCTGATCCGCACCACGGCCACGTGCCGGCGTGCTGCGAACACGGGCGCGCCAACCCCGCATAGCCTCCCGCCCGCACGCTACCGGCTTCAATTCCTTACAAAATGGCATTGCCCTGCGGGACCGGGCGCTATAAGAGGACGTCATTCTTGGGGAGTAGCCACCCGCCCGTGCGGGGCCACCGTCAACATCCTCGGCCCGTTCAACAGGGCGGTCCGTGGCGGTGGCAGCAGGTCAGCAGACCTTGCCCGGCAAGACCAACGATGCCCCGCCTCCCTTATGGCCAGAGGTGGGTCGCATCGTTCGGTTGACGGCCTTGGGATGTGAACACGATGACTGGTGTCCTTACGCTTGGCGCACTTGGCGCAAGCCTGTCGGTTGATGCTTTTGCCGCCGCCATTGGCAAGGGCGCCACCAACCAGCGCAACCGCTGGATCGACGCGCTGCGCGTGGGGGCCGTATTCGGTTTTTTCGAGGCGATCACCCCTGCCATCGGCTGGGCCATCGGGCTGGCGCTGAGCAACTGGATCGCCGCCGTTGACCACTGGATCGCCTTCTTCCTGCTGCTGGGCGTGGGCGGCCACATGATCCATGCGGCCCTGAAAAACGAAACCCCGGCAACGGACGCCGCCAAAAGCGCCAGCGCGTTACGCCTGGTCGCAACGGCGCTGGCAACCAGTATTGATGCGACCGCGGTCGGTGTCAGCCTTGCGGTCATGCAGGTCAACATCATTACCGCATGTCTTGTCATCGGCGCGGTCACGACGGTCGTGGCCACGCTGGGCGTGATGCTGGGCAAACATGCCAGTGCCTATATCGGCCGTTATGCCGAAGTACTGGGGGGAATGGCGCTGATCGTCATTGGATCAACAATTCTGTACCAGCATCTCAGCGCCTGACCAGAATTTCTGACGGTTTCCGGCTTTATGCGACATGCAACTCCACACCATGTTCACGCAGCATGGCGCATATCCGTTCGGAGGGCTGCTGGTCGGTAAAAAAGCCGTGGATATGTGAAAGATGCCCCACCCGCCCCATCGGGCGACGGCCGAATTTGGTCTGGTCCGCCACCAGATAGACACGCCGGGCATTGCGCATCATGGCCTGGGTTACGCTGATCTCATCGGCATCGAAATCCAGCAGCGTGCCGTCTTCCTCAATCCCGCTTACGCCGATCACCGCGAAATCCGTGCGGTACTGCTCGATAAACGTACTGGCGGCCGATCCGGTAATACCGCCATCATAGAAACGTACCAGCCCACCCGTTACAATAACCTGAAAATCCGTCTGCGCGGATAACGGGCTTGCCACATGCAGGTTGTTGGTAATGACCCGCAACGCCTTGTGCCGCCGCAATGCCTTGGCGAAGGCTTCCGTTGTGGTGCCGATACTTATGAACAGCGATGAATTATCCGGCACCAGCCGGGCCGCGAGCTGGCCAATGGCCTCCTTGGCCCGGCGGTTGAGAACCTGCCGCTCCGAATAGGCGATATTCTCCACCGAGGAGACGAGCCCCGCCCCCCCATGATGTCGCGCGACCACGCCGCGCCGCGCCAACTGGTTGACATCGCGGCGAATGGTCTGGACCGCGACATTCAGCCTCTGGGCCAGTTCCTCGTTCGACATATAGCCCTGGCTGCGCACCAGAGCGGTGATTTCCCTGTGGCGTTCTTCCGCTGACACGACGCCTGTTACTCCACGCCCATGTCTGCCTGCGCCACGCTGCGCCCCGTCGCCCCCAGGTCGGAAAAAGCCTGCTCCAGCCGGGCCACAATGCCGGTCTCGCCCACCCGCAGCCACTTGCGCGGGTCATACAGCTTCTTGGTCGGTTTGCCGGTGGAAGGGGCGATCTGGTGGCTGAAGGCCTCGGCATGTTCCATGACATAGTGGCCGATACTGCCGGCGAAGGCGAACTGGATGTCCGTATCAATATTCATCTTGAACACACCGTAGGACACGGCCTCGGTAATCTTGCCCGGTTCGGAGCCTGACCCACCGTGAAACACCAGTGCGAGCGGCCTGTCGCCGCGCCCGACGGCCTGGGCCACCGCGGCCTGCGAATTGCGCAGGATTTCGGGGCGCAGCTTGACATTGCCCGGCGCGTAAACGCCATGCACGTTGCCAAAGGAGGCGGCGATGGTGACAAAACCCAGCGGTGAGAGCGCCTGATAGGCCTTGAGCACATCCTCGGGCTGGGTATAAAGATGGGCGTTCTCCGCGCCATCATCCACGTCATGGCCCACGCCGTCTTCCTCGCCGCCCGTTACGCCCAGCTCGATTTCAAGACCGATGCCAAGCGGGGCCATGCGGCGCAGGAAGCGGGCGCATTCGGCAATATTTTCATCCAGCGGTTCGGCTGAAAGGTCGATCATGTGCGATGAGAACAGGGGCCGACCCGTTTCCTGCACCGCCTGCGCACTGGCGTCCACCAGTGCGGAAACCCACGGCAGCAGCTTGCGGTCGGCATGATCGGTATGAAGGATCACGCATACGCCGTAAGCCGCCGCCACGGTATGGACATGACGCGCGGCGGCCACCGCGCCCAGCAGCCGGGCCTGATCGGCGTCCTTCAGGCCCTCCCCCGCGTAAAACCGCGCCCCGCCGTTGGATAGCTGGATAATGACATCCGACCGGTTGCGCGCGGCGGCTTCCAGCACGGCATTGATGCTGTTGGTGCCAACGACATTGACGGCGGGCAGCGCGTACCCCTCGTCGCGGCAGGTTTCAACCAGACGACGATAATCCGCCCCGGTCACCACACCGGGCTTCAGGGCCAGACGGACGGAGTGGGGGCCCGCTTTGTCAGTCATGTCGTTTCCCTATTGCTGTTTATTATTATTGTTATGCAACGGATGAAATGATCACCAGTTTTTGGTCTGGTAGTCGTGCTGGCCTTCAACAAACCGGATGGTGCCGGACTTGGAGCGCATGACCAGCGAATGCGTGACCGTGCGCCCACCCGTCCGGTGGACACCGCGCAGCAGCGCGCCGCCCGTCACACCGGTGGCGGAGAACAGCACGTCGCCACGGGCCATGTCTTCCAGCGCCAGCTTGCGCGACGGATCGGCATCGGGGTTCATCTTGCGCGCGCGGGCAATCTGGCTGTCATCCTCGAACAGAAGGCGGCCCTGCATCTGCCCGTTCACGCAGCGCACGGCGGCGGCGGCCAGAACACCCTCGGGCGCGCCGCCCGATCCGGCATAGATGTCAATATCGCTATCGTCCAGGCAGGCGGCGATGGCGGCGGCCACGTCCCCATCGCTCAGCAGCGTCACGCGCGCACCGGCCTCACGCGTGCGGGCGATCAGTTCCCCATGGCGCTCCCGATCGAGGGTGCACAGCATGAGATCGGATACATCGCACTTCTTGGCCTTCGCCAGTGACTTCAGGTTGGCTTCGATGCTGTTGTCCAGATCCACCACGCCTTCGGGCAGGAAGGGGCCAACCACGATCTTTTCCATGTAGATGTCGGGCGCGTGGAGGAAATTGCCACTTTCCGCCAGCGCCACCACGGTCAGGGCGTTGGGCAGGTTCTTGGCGCACAGGTTCGTGCCTTCCAGCGGGTCAACGGCAATATCCATGCCGGGGCCGCCCGCCCCCACCTTTTCCCCGATGAAGAGCATCGGGGCCTCGTCCATCTCGCCTTCACCAATCACCACGGTTCCATCGATCGCAACCGTGTCAAAGGCGCGTCGCATGGCCTCCACCGCCGCGCCGTCGGCTTCGTTCTTGAGGCCGCGCCCGGTCCATGCCGACGCGGCGACCGCCGCCGCCTCCGTTACACGAACCAGTTCAAGGGCGAGATTGCGGTCCGTAACCTGATAGGGGTTATACCGTGAGGAGGTCATGAAACATTCTTTTCCTGTTTTTATATGCGAGGGTTACGCCGCCACGGTGGCGCTGAGCGTCCGCCGCACCGCCATGTGCCACCCCGCCACCATACTGTCGCGCTGTGCCTTGTCCATTGCAGGGCGGAACAGATGCCCGCGGGTCCAGGTTCCCTCCAGTTCGGGTATGCTGCTCCATACCCCGGTTGCCAGCCCCGCCAGAAAGGCGGCGCCAAGAGCCGTTGTCTCGACCTGCTGCGGCCGCTCCACCGGTGTCAGGAGCATATCGGCAAGAAACTGGCAGAACCAGTCATTGACGGACATTCCCCCATCAACACGCAGTGCGCTCAGTTCCCCGCCGCCATCCTCACGCATCGCATCCATGAGATCCAGCGTCTGGTACGCCACCGATTCCAGCGCCGCGCGCGCGATATGGGCGGCCGTCGCGTCCAGTGTCAGGCCACAGATCAGGCCACGGGCGTCAGGATCCCAGTGCGGCGCGCCCAGACCGACAAAGCCGGGCACCATATAGACACCATGGCTGTGGGGCACGCGGGTGGCCATGTCATCCGTCTGGGAGGCATGGGTGATCAGGTTCAGCCCGTCGCGCAACCAGCGGATGGCCGCCCCCGCCACGAAAATGGAGCCTTCCAGCGCGTAGGTCGTCTCATCGCCAATGCGGTAGGCGATGGTGGTCAGCATGCGGTTTTCGGACCGGACGGGCGTGGTGCCGGTATTGAGCAGCGCGAAGCAGCCGGTGCCGTAGGTGGCCTTGGCCGTGCCGGGCCGGAAACAGGCCTGCCCCACCATGGCCGCGTTCTGGTCGCCCGCCATACCCGCGACCTTCAGGGCCTCGCCAAACAGGGCGGGATCCGTTTCACCGAAGATTTCGCTGTTGGTGCGCACCTCGGGCAGGATGGCGCGCGGCACGTTGAACAGCGCCAGCATGTCGTCATCCCACGCGCAGGTATGGATGTTGAACAAAAGCGTGCGCGCGGCGTTGGTCATGTCGGTCGCATGCACGCGCCCGCCGGTCAGCCGCCACAGCAGGAAGCTGTCAATGGTGCCGCAGGCCAGCGCGCCCTGTTCGGCGCGGGCGCGGGCGCCGTCCACATTATCCAGAATCCATGCGATCTTGGTGGCCGAGAAATACGGATCCAGCAGCAGGCCGGTGCGTTCGCGCACAAGCGGCTCATGCCCCTGTTCGCGCATATGCGCGCAGGCGGCAGCCGTGCGGCGGTCCTGCCAGACGATGGCGCGATGGACTGGCGCGCCTGTTTCACGGTCCCAGACCACTATGGTCTCGCGCTGGTTGGTAATGCCGATGCCCGCGATGGTGCCGGGACCGCCAATTTTTTCAAGCGCCTCACGCGCGGTGGAAAGGACGTTGGACCAGATTTCCTCCGCATCGTGCTCCACCCAGCCCTGGGCGGGATAATGCTGTGCGAATTCGATACGCGCGACCGCCAGGGCCGTGATGTCCCGGTCAAACACGATGCTGCGGGTCGAGGTCGTTCCCTGGTCGATTGCAAGAATTCTGTTCTTCTTGTTCATTATTATCTCCTGCCCGAACGGGCGGATGCTGGTTTGGGCCGTACGCCGTTTACGCCTACGGCCGGTATGTCACGAAACCGCCGGTGTCGCGACCGGCTGGCGGGCATGCAGGTAGGCATCCAGCCGGGCCGCGTCCTCATCCGTCACGTGCAGGCCCAGACGGGAGCGCCGCCACAGGATGTCCTGCGTGGTCCGCGCCCATTCCCGCGCCATCAGGTATTCCACCTCACGCGCGCTCAGCCCCGCGCCGAACTGCTCGCCCATATCGGCCATGCTGCGGGCGTCGCCCACGATTTCACCCGCGCACGAACCGTAATTACGCACCAGCCGCCAGACAAGCTGCGGGTCAAGGAAGGGCGCGCGCGCCGCAAGGCGGCTGACCGCCCCCTCAAACCCGTCCGTGCCCAGATCCCCGCCAGGCAGCACCCGACCCGCCGTCCAGCCCGGGGCGGCCAGCGCCGGCAGGAAGGGCCGGAGCTTTTCAAGCGCATGCTCCGCCAGGCGGCGATAGGTGGTGATCTTGCCACCGAAGATGGATAGCATCGGGGCCTGACCATCATGCGTATCGACATCAAGCACGTAATCACGCGTCACGGCGGAGGCATTCGTGGCGGCGTCATCATAAAGCGGGCGCACGCCGGCATATGTCCACACCACGTCATCGGGCGTGACCGGCCTGGTGAAATAGCGGTTCACGCTTTCACACAGATATGTGATTTCCTCGGGCGAAATCTCGACATGTCCCGGGGCCTGCGTCCATGGCACGTCCGTGGTGCCGATCAGGGTGAATTCCTGTTCGTACGGAATGGCGAAAACGATGCGCTTGTCCGGGTTCTGCAGGATATAGGCCTGCGGCCCGTCAAACAGCCGGGGCACCACGATATGGCTGCCCTTGACCAGGCGCACCTGCTTGGTGGAACTGACCTGCGCGCGCTCACGCAGTACTTCGCTCACCCACGGGCCCGCGGCATTGACCAGCACCTTCGCCCGTACGGTGGTGCGGCTGCCATCGTGCGTGTTCTCGATTTCGGCTTCCCACACGCCATCCGTCCGGCGCGCGCGCACCAGGCGCGTGCGGGTGCGGATATCCGCGCCACGGGCGCGCGCATCCATGGCGTTGAGCACCACAAGACGACTGTCCTGCACCCAGCCATCGGAATAGGCGAAGCCGCGCGCAAGCTTGCCATTGAGCGGCCTGCCCGCGGAACTGGTGCGCAAATCAAGCGATCTGCACTTTGGCAATGTCATGTTGGGGGCGAGATGATCGTACAGGAACAGGCCCAGGCGCAGCATCCACGCGGGCCGCGCCTGTGGCGTGTAGGGCAGCACGAAGCGCATGGGCCAGATGATGTGCGGCGCGATGCGCAGCAGGTTCTCACGCTCAATCAGGGCTTCGCGCACAAGGCGGAATTCATAATATTCCAGATAGCGCAGGCCGCCATGGATCAGCTTGGTGCTGGCGGACGAGGTATGGCTGGCCAGATCGTCCTGCTCCACCAGCAGCACGGATGCGCCGCGCCCCGCCGCATCGCGCGCGATGCCCGTGCCGTTGATCCCCCCGCCCACGACCAGCAGATCGACCGGGTCGCCGCCCGTGGGGAAGGGGCGGAATGTTTCGTCCATGGACGCCATGCAGATGTTCCTCCTGATGCGGATGTTCGTAAACGAACATTATGCGCATTTCAATAGGGGAACCGCACATTGGCCGGAGCCGTTAAGGATGATGTCGGAAGCCTGAATATTGGGAGTACCAGCCATAAATCCGCCACGATATGAGAAGTGCACGACCGGATGTATTTTTGTGCATATGCGAAAACGCACAGCCAGAATAGTCATCCACCCAGAGTTAACGCGTCCCCCCGCACCGGGTTGCGCCACATGCGTTCGGTCCTGAAAATGTCAGCAATGTTGCGTAATATCGGGCCGGTCCTGAAAAAAGGAAAACCTTCCACCCCGCAGGCGCACTCCTCCCTTTCCGGCACGACGATGTTCGTTTAAGAACATGTCAGGGCCAGCAACCGGCGTCAGACCGGGCCGGCCTTTCCCATCGACCGATAATAAAAGAATAAAGTGGGTTGAAATGTCGAAGAACCGTCAATTCCTGGGCGAACTGATTTCGGAATGCATCGCGGTCATGATCATCGTAATGATCGGTGATTCCGTGGCCGCCATGTACACGCTGTACGACCCCAGCCCCTACAAATTCTCCTACTGGGGCGTGTGTATCGTATGGGGGCTGGGTGTGACCATCGCCATCTACATAACCGGCAGCGTGTCGGGCACGCACGCCAACCCGGCGGTTTCCGTGGCCCTGGCGCTCTATCGCGGCTTTTCATGGCGCAAGGTGCCCGCCTACTGCGCGGCACAGGTGGTCGGGGGCATGATCGGCGCGGCGCTGGTCTATACGCTGTACCAGCCGGTCATCGACCATTATAACCTGGTTCAGGGCCTGTCGCGCACCGATGGCGGGGCGGCGGGGGTCTTCTTTACCCATCCGGGTGAGAACATCACGCCCCTGCATGCGCTGGTGGATGAAACCATCCTGACCGCGCTGCTGCTGTTCGGCATCTTCGCCATTACATGCGAATACAATACCGTGGCGCCACAGGCCAATTCCAGCGCGCTGATCATCGGGCTGCTTGTGGCCAGCATCGGGGCCTGCGCGGGCTATCTGGAGGCATGGGCCATCAACCCCGCGCGCGATTTCGGGCCGCGCGTGTTCTGTTACCTGATGGGATGGGGGCATTCGGCCTTCCCTTCCCCCGGCGGCTTCTGGTGGGTGCCGGTTGTCGGTCCGCTCTGCGGTGGAGTGATCGGGGCGGGATGTTACCAGTTCCTGATCCGGCCCTTCATTCCCCGCGCCACGACCATGGCCCGGCCACCCGCGCCGTAAGGGAACCCCGGTCCCGGCCCGTTCTTGGCCCGCCCTGATATCCGGGCGGGCCGCTACCGCTGCACGACGGTGCGGATGGCGAAATTGCTTTGTATCCGCGCCACGCCGGGCATGCGCGACAGTTCCTCCTTATGGATACGTTCGTAATCGGCGGCGTCGCGCGCCTCCACGCGGACCAGATAGTCGGCATCCCCTGTCATGAGGTAGCATTCACGCACATCGGGGCATTCGCGCACCCGGGCCTCGAAGCGGCGCAGACATTCCTCCGTCTGGCGTTCAAGGGTGATATGGACGATCACCGTGGTCATGCCATGGACCGAACGCTCATCCACCAGCGCGCGGTAACCGCGTATCACCCCCTCCTTTTCCAGCAGGCGCACCCGCCGCAGGCACGCTGAAGGCGACAGCCCGACACGTTGCGCCAGATCCGCGTTACTCATCCGCCCGTCATGGCGCAGGTTGCGCAGTATGGAATCTGTCATCCGGTCGAACGGCATGGTGAATTTTCCACCTGTTTTCGTATATAATTGCGTACGTGCCATAATAATCGCATAAACTTGTGCCAAACGACAGGACATTTTATTGCCCGGCACGTACGATTACACCTGCCCCGTCCAGTTCATGGAGTACGCCCCGCATGCCCGACCTGCCTTCCACCCTGCCTACATCCGGCTGGGCCGCGCCGGGTGCCGGCGCGTTGCTGGAAATCAGCCTGGGGGCGATCGCGGCCAATTACGACATGCTCAACGCCCGTACCGGCAGCGCCATCTGTGCTGCCGTGGTCAAGGCCGATGCCTATGGTCTGGGGGCGCGACAGGTCGCGCCCGTACTGGAACAGGCCGGGGCGAACGTCTTTTTTGTCGCCCATCTGGAAGAGGGCGTGCGCCTGCGCGCCCATGTTTCCCCCCGCGCGCGGATCCTTGTCCTGCATGGCCCGATGCCGGGCACGCCACGGGACTTCACGGGTCATGACCTGTGCCCGGTTCTGAACAGCATGGAACAGATCGCGGACTGGCGCGCCCATGCCCGGCGGGCGGGCAGCCCCCTGCCCGCCGCCATCCAGGTCGATACCGGCATGTCGCGCTTTGGCCTCTCGCTGGTGGATGTGGAGACACTGGCGGCGGATCCCGCGCTTCTGGCCGGGATCGGGACGCGCCTTGTCATGAGCCACCTCGCCTGCGCCGATACGCCCACCAGCCCCGCAAACGCCATGCAGCGCGCGCGGCTGCTGGATATGGCCGCCCGGCTGCCCGAAGCGCCGCTGGCGCTCTCCGCGTCATCGGGTATTTTCCTGGGGCCGGATTACCATTTCGACCTCGTGCGCCCCGGCGCGGCGCTGTATGGGCTGACCCCGGACGCGGCCCGCCCCAACCCGCTGCACCCCACGGTACGCCTGCGCGCGCGGATCGTGCAGGTCCGCACCATCGGGGCGGGGGACGGCGTTGGCTATGGCCTGACATGGCGGGCCAGCGGGCCCCGCCGGATCGCGACACTGGGCATTGGTTACGCGGACGGATTCCTACGCCACGGGGCCGATGGCGGCTGTGCATGGCTGGGGGAGTACCGCCTGCCCATCCTTGGCCGCATTTCCATGGATTCCACCACCATCGACGTAAGCGACGTGCCGGACGCCGTGCTGGATGCGACCACGCATGTGGACATGATCGGCCCGCGCCACAGCGTGGATGATGTGGCGCGCTGCGCCGGCACAATCGGTTACGAGGTGCTGACAGCACTTGGTTCGCGTTTCCATCGCGCCTACCTGCCGCAGGCCGCGTGATGGGCTTTCACCCGCCACAAAAGGCATCTGAGTCATGAAAATCATTGTTCTGGGTAGTGGTGTCGTCGGTGTGACATCGGCATGGTATCTCGCGCAGGCGGGGCATGAGGTCACGGTGGTGGACCGGGAGCCCGCTGCCGGGCTTGAAACCAGCTTCGCCAATGCGGGGCAGGTCTCGCCGGGGTATTCATCGCCGTGGGCCGGGCCAGGCGTGCCGTTCAAGGCCATGAAATGGCTCATGATGAAATACCGGCCGTTCGTGTTCTGGCCCATGCCGGACCCGCATCTGTGGAAATGGCTGGTGCAGATGCTCGAAAACTGCACCACCACCGCCTATGCCCGCAACAAGGGGCGCATGGTGCGCGTGGCGGAATACAGCCGCGACGTGATGCGCGACCTGCGCGCCGCCACCGGCATCACCTATGATGACCGCCAGATGGGCACGTTGCAGATATTCCGCACGCAAAAGCAGATGGACGCGATAGCGGGCGACATCCGCGTGCTGGAACAGTACAATGTTCCCTACGAGATCCTGGACCGCGAAGGCTGCGTGAAGGCCGAGCCGGGGCTGGCCTCCAGCGCGGGGAAATTCATCGGCGGCCTGCGCCTGCCGGGGGACGAGACGGGGGACGCCTTCATGTTCACCCAGCGCCTTGCCGCGCTGGCCGCACAGGCGGGCGTCACCTTCCATTACGACACCGCCATCCGCACCATGACGGAGGAAGGCGGCCGCATTACCGGCATCGAGACCAGCCGGGGCCGGATGGTGGCTGAATCCTATGTGGTGTCACTGGGCAGCTATTCACCGGGCCTTGTGCGTCATCTGGGGCTGGACCTGCCGATCTACCCGGTCAAGGGTTACTCCCTCACCGCCGAAATCGTGAACGAGAACCAGGCCCCGCTGTCCACCATCATGGATGAGACGTTCAAGATCGGCATTACCCGGCTGGGCAAGCGCATCCGCGTGGGCGGCACGGCGGAGCTTGCCGGTTTTTCCACCCGCCTGCGCGCACCACGGCGCGAAACGCTGGAACATTCGGTGCGGGATCTCTTTCCCGGTGGCGGCGATATCGGTCAGGCCCAGTTCTGGACCGGCCTGCGCCCCATGACACCCGACGGCACGCCCATCATCGGGCGCACCCGCTACGACAACCTGTACCTCAATACCGGCCACGGCACGCTGGGGTGGACCATGGCCTGCGGTTCGGGCCGGGTACTGGCCGATATCATGTCCGGCCGCATGCCCGACATCGCGCACGAGGATCTGGGGCTGGTACGCTACGGCCAGTAAGGCCGGATCACGTTATCGCCTTCCCCCGCCACGCTCAGGGTGGGGGAAAACCCTTCGGGCAGGTCGTCGCCACGCTGGCGCACGACGCGGTAGACCGTGTTGCGCAGCCAGCGATGCACCGGGTCGCTATCCCGGCGCGGATGCCATGCCTGAAACGAGCGTACCGGCGGCAGTTCAAAGGGAAATTCGAACTCCGCCAGATGCATCGAACGGATGGGCAGGTAGTCGATGGCAATGCCCGGCAGGGGCAGGATCATATCCGTCATGCGCAGGGTCTCGACCATGGCGTAATAGGTGGGCACGACCATCACCACCCGCCGCCGCAGGCCGAAACGCTCCCGCAGCACGACATCGATCGGCCCGTGCAGCCGCCCCCGGCGCGAGACACTGATATGTTCGTACCTCACAATCGAGGCGGGCGTGATCCCTTCGGCCAGAATGGGATGGTCGGCGCGCACAAGGGCGCGGAACCCGGTGGGGAACAGGCTTTGCTGGCGGATGTCGGGGCGCATGTCGTCCGATGCGCCAAGGTAGAGGTCCACCCGTCCCTCCCGCAGGTCGTTGCTGGGTTCTTCATCCGTTTCGGGGGCGAAGGTGATGGCGCAGCCGGGGCAGTCCTGCCGCAGGGCGGCAAGGATGGCCGCCCCGAACGCCCCCACGATCAGGTCATTGGCCCGCAGCATGAAATGGGGCGAAAGACCGGCAAGATCCGGCGCGTCCTGTTCTTCCAGCAGGGCATCGGCGCCATCGACCAGGGCGCGCACGCGGTCACGGATTCCCAGCGCGAAGGTGGTCGCGACCATGCGCCGCCCCGATGCGACAAGGATCGGATCCCCAAAGATCACGCGCAGCTTGGCCAGGCTCCGGCTCATGGCGGCCTCGCTCATCTTCAGCCTGCGCGCGGCATGGGATACGCCCTCCTCCTCGATCAGTACCTGAAGGCTGCGCAGCAGGTCGAGATCGTACCGTTTTCTCATGCGCCATTTTCCCCGCTGCATATCCGAAACAAAACCGCCCTGATTATCCTAAAAAAATGGATTTGACCAATCCGTAAAATGGAGGCGTCAACCCGCGCGATCATGGGTATTCGCCTTAATCGCGCACCGCGATCATGGCCCGGATTTTCCCACCGGACGGATCGATGTGAACGCAGCCCCTTCTCCTGCCCCTTCCTATATTCCCCCCTTTGGCCCGCGCACGGTTGTCGGGTGCCTGGGGGTGCTGCTGGCTGTGCATGTCGCCGGGTTCAATGAACATATAACGGAAATCGGCCTGCCCGATATCCGCGGCGCCATGCATATCGGTCACGATGAGGGGACGTGGTTCACCTCCATCTATGAATCGTTCAACATCGCGTCCATGGCGTTCACGCCGTGGTTTTACGTCACATTCTCCATCTATCGCTTTTCGCTGTTCATGACGGCGCTGCTGGGGCTGCTGGCCATTCCGGCGCCCTACATGCCCGACATGACCACGCTGTGCATCCTGCGCGGGGCGCAGGGGCTGGCGGCGGGGTGCCTGCCGCCCATCCTCATGACCGTCATGCTCAAATACCTGCCCGCCCCCATCCGGGTGTTCGGCATTGGCGGCTACGCCATGAGCGCCACCTTCGGCCCCAACCTCGGCGGCCCGCTGGAGGCGATGTGGTTCGAGCATGTCGGCTGGCAGTGGCTGTACTGGGAGACGCTGCCCCTGTGCGTGGTCGCCATCGGCATGATCGGGTGGGGCCTGCCGCGCGATCCGTCGCACTGGGGGCGGTTTCGCAACTTCAACTGGCGCGGTTTCGTGCTGGGCGCGCCTTCCATCATGTGCGTGGTCACGGTGCTTTATCAGGGCGACCGGCTGGACTGGTTCCGCTCGCCCCTCATCACGCACCTGACATGCTGGGGGCTTGCGCTGTTCGTCGCCTTTCTGGTGCATGAATGGTTCCATCACAGCCCGTTCTTCCGCATCCAGTTCTGGGGCAACCGCAACATCGCGATGTCCCTGCTGACGCTGATCGCCTCCCTCATGATCTGCGGGCTGATGACCGAAATTCCATTTACCTACCTGGCCGAGATACGCGGCTACAGGCCGGTTCAGGCCGCCCCCATCGCGCTGGTGGTGGCGCTGCCGCAGCTTGTGCTGCTGCCGCTTACGGCGGCGCTGTGCAACATACGCGCGGTGGACTGCCGCTACGTGCTGGCCATCGGGCTGGCATGCCTGGGTGGGGCGGGCTGGCTGGGCACGTGGCTGACCCCGGACTGGGTGCGCGACAATTTCCTCATCATCCAGATATTGCAGGTGTTCGGCCAGCCCATGGTGGTCATTCCCACGCTCATGCTCTCGGCCCTGGCGCTGGGACCGGCGGATGGCCCGCTGATCTCGGGCATGGTGAACATGCTCAAGGGCATGGCCAACGCCATCGCCACCGCCCTGTTCGAGATCATGCTGCGCAGGCGCGAACAGTACCATTCCACCATGCTGCTGGATCTGCACGGCACGGCGCTGGATGGCATGGGCGAGCCCATTAGCGGGCAGATCGGCGCGACATCGCCCGATGGCGGGCATATCGCGCGCAACGCACTCCAGATTTTCCATACCTACGTGCATGAGCAGTCCACCGTTCTGGCGCTGGCGGACATCTACCTTGTGGTGGTGTGGATCTGCGCCTTTTTCCTTGTCCTGACAGCCATCCTGCCGGGACGTGTCTATGCCCCGCGCGCGCCGGTCCCCGCGCCCGCCGCGCACTGAACCGATCGGGTCCGAAGCAATGCCCCACACGAAGCCCCTCATCCTGGCTGGCGGGACCGTTATCCTGCTGGTCGCCGCCGCATGGACCGCCGACCGCCTAATCTCGGGCAACGGCACGGATGAATATACCAACGACGCTTACGTCACCGCCGATTTCACCACCGTGGCCCCCAAGGTGCCCGGCCGTATCGACCGCGTGATCGCGCAGGACAACGAAGCCGTCCACCCCGGTGAGGAACTGGCCCATATCGAGGATGATGACTACCGCGCCGCGCTTGAGACCGCCCATGGCGCGACGCAGGCGGCACAGGGCGACGTCACGAACCTTGAGGCCGAACTGGTCCGTCAGGTCGCCCTGATCGCGCAGGCGCGCGCCAGCGTGGCGGCGGACCAGGCGCAGCTTGTCTTTGCGCGCCAGAACGCACGGCGTTACCGCAACCTGTCCGCCGATGGGTCGGGCACGCTGGAGCAGAATCAGGACAGCGCCGCCCGCCTGCTCGAGGCCCAGGCCCGTCTCGACCACGACAATGCGGCCGTCGAGGCCGAAACCGACCAGACGGAGGTGCTGCGCGCCCGGCTGCTGCATGCCCGTGGCGCGCTGGAACAGGCGCGCGGGCAGGAACACCAGGCCAGTCTCAACCTGTCCTACTGCACCATTCCCGCCCCGGTTGAAGGCGTGGTGGGCGAACGTGGCGTGCGCGTGGGGGCCTATGTACACGCGGGCACCGCCCTGCTGGCCGTGGTGCCGACGCAGGCGGCCTACGTACTCGCCAATTTTCAGGAAACGCAACTGACGCATGTGCGTACCGGCCAGCGTGCGACCATATGGGTCGATACCTTCCCCGGTCGCCCGCTGCGCGCCCATGTGGACAGTCTGGCCCCGGCCACCGGCGTCGCCTTCGCGCCGATCCAGCCCGACAACGCCACCGGGAATTTCACCAAGGTAGTGCAGCGCATTCCGGTCAAGCTGGTGTTTGACCCGGGCCAGAATCTGGCCGCCCTTGTCCGCGTCGGCATGTCGGTCGAAGCACGGATCGATACCCTGACCCCGCCCGACGGCCCCCACGCGACGGAGGCCCGGTATGCCTGGCAGTAACCCCCCGGCGCGCCATAACCGCCTGCGCGGCCTGATCTGTCTGGGCATGGTCGCGGGGCTGGCCAGCGGCTGCGCGGTCGGCCCGACCTACCGCCACAAGCCACAGCCCGCCCCCGCCACATGGCATGACAGCCTGCCACCGGCGGCCAGCCATGTGGTGGATACCACCATGGGGTCTGAATGGTGGACCATTTTCAACGATCCCACCCTGACCGCGCTGGAAGCCGAGGTCGCGCGCGACAATCTGGACCTGAAGGCGGCTTCATGGCGCTTTGCCCAGAGCATGGCCGAACGCCGCATCGCCAGTTCCGCGCAGTTTCCCCATGCCGAGGCCAATGCCTCCTACGCACGCGAACGCGCCAGCACCAACGGCATACTGGGCCTGCTGGGCACCATGGAATCGCGTGAAGCGGGCACGGTCGCCAGCGGCACGCAGGGGTTCGGGCCGACCGCGCTGCCCGGATCGATTGGCAACCCGTCGTTCAACCTGCCGCAATATGGCATGAACGCCTCGTGGGAAGTGGATATATGGGGGCATGTGCGGCGGCAGGTGGAAGCCGCCACCGCCGCCATGCGCGCCACCGAGGACATGCGGCGCGGGCTTCTCGTCTCGCTCATGGCCGAGACGGCGCAGGATTATCTCGACCTGCGCGGGGTGCAGGCGCGCATCATCATCGTGCAGCATAATATCGAGCTTGCCACCCATACCCTGCGCCTGACCACACGCAGGCTGGAAGAAGGAGCGGCCACCCGCATGGATGTGGCCGACGCCTCCGGCCAGTATGAGGAATTCCGCTCCCGCCTGCCCGTGTTGCAGGATCAGGAAGCGCATCTGGTCAATGCGCTGAGCTTTCTGGTCGCGCGTGAGCCGGGGGCGCTGAAACAGGCCCTTGGGCAAGGGACGGAGGTGCCGCCGGTGCCCGGTGAAATTCCTGTGGGCCTGCCCTCCGGCCTGGCCGAGCGCAGGCCGGACATCCGCATGGCCGAAGAACGGCTGCACGCCGCCACCGCCAGCATTGGCGTCGCCATTGCCGATTTCTTCCCCCGCGTGACGCTGTCGGGCAGTCTGGACGTGCAGGCGCTCCAGTTCAGCGGGTTGGGAAGCTGGGCTTCGCGCCAGTACGGTTTCGGCCCGACCGCCACCTTCCCCATATTCGAGGGCGGGCGCCTGACCGGCCAGCTCCGCCTGCGCAGGGCCCAGCAGAAGGAAGCCGCCATTACCCTGCAACGCACGGTGCTCAAGGCATGGCAGGAAATTGACGATGCGATGGCCGATCTTTCCTCCGCGCAGAACCAGCGCGACCGGCTGGCCGCCGCCGTGGCGCAGAACCAGGTTGCCGTCACCACGGCCCAGCGCCAGTACACCGAAGGCTCGGCCGCCTTTCTCAACGTACTCGACATGCAGGACCGGCTGCTCGATACCCAGTCCCGTCTGATCGAAGCCAACGTGGGTGTCTCCACCGCCGTGACCCATCTCTACCGCGCGCTGGGTGGCGGGTGGGAAAGCCGCTACCCCCTGCCCCCCGCCCGCAGGAAAAAGGGCTGAGAACCTGCGGCAGGACAGCCTGTAACCCGCCCGGGCGGGATCCGGTTACTTCGGGGTTATGGCCGCTTTTTCATACCGGCGGTAGCGCGCGGTCCATACGGCGTCCTTCAGCGCGGCGTCCACGGCATCGGGCGTGGCCTGCGGGGCGACGCCTTCCGCCTGCCCCTGCCGGATGACCGCGCGCGCCACCGCCATGGCCACCGTGCGCAGGTCGGATACAGGCGGCAGCAGGGGCATCGGCTTCGCGTCATCATGCATTGCCGCCGGGGAAAGACCGGCCAGCGCGTGGGCGGCGGCCAGGAACATGCCATCGGTCATGCGCGTGATGCCGCCCGCCACCACCGCCAGCCCCACGCCGGGAAAGACGTAGGAATTGTTGATCTGGTCCACCGGGCGGCTGCTCCCCGCGTAGCTGACCGGGGCAAACGGCCCACCCGTGCCGATAAGGGCGCGGCCCCCCGTCCATTCCAGCAGATCCTGCGGCGTGGCCTCGATATTGGCGGTGGGGTTGGACAGGGCAAAAATGACCGGGCGGGCCGACTGCGCCGCCATGGGGGCCACGATAGCGCGTGTAAAGGCCCCGCCCTGCCCCGATGTGCCGATCAGCATGGTGGGGCGGACATTCTCCATCACCTCCGCCAGCGTGATATGCGCGGGATCGTGCACCTTCCACCCCGATGCGACATCGGCGGGCTGGGCGAAGGGATGCTGGCCCTCCGTCATGCCCTCCATGCCGGTGCGGACGAGGCCGTTAATATCGACCATGAAGAAACGACGGCTGGCCTCCGTAGCCGTCATGCCCCCGGCCACCATCATCCGGGCCAGAAGGTCGGCAATGCCGCAGCCCGCCCCGCCCGCGCCGAAAATGACGA
Organism: Komagataeibacter sp. FNDCR2; assembly: GCF_021295395.1. NCBI lineage: Bacteria > Pseudomonadati > Pseudomonadota > Alphaproteobacteria > Acetobacterales > Acetobacteraceae > Komagataeibacter > Komagataeibacter sp. FNDCR2. Next base: position 422,578 of record NZ_JAIWOU010000001.1, on the reverse strand, counting down.
TCCGCTGGGTGGCCAGTGGCGCGGCACCCGCCCGGATCGCCGCCAGCAACGCACCCGCCGTAACTGCGGCGGTGCCCTGAATGTCATCGTTATAGGTACACATGCGCGTGCGGTAGCGGCCCAGGATACGCAGCGCGTCCGTGCCGGACAGATCCTCCCAATGCAGGGCGATACTGGGCCAGCGCGCGTTCACTGCGGCGACGAATTCGGCAATGAACGCATCATATTGCGTACCGCGCACCCGCCTGTGCCGCCAGCCGATATATTCAGGGTCTTCCAGCAGGGCCGTGTTGTCCGTGCCCATATCCAGCATGACGGGCAGCGCGCGGGCCGGATCCAGCCCCCCGCACGCGGTGTAGAGCGAGAGCTTGCCAATGGGGATGCCCATGCCATTCGCCCCCTGATCCCCAATGCCGAGAATGCTGCCACCATCGCTCGCCACAATCACACGCACGGCGTCCCATTGCGGGTGGGACAGGATTTCGGCAATGCGGCCCCGGTCCTCGTAGCTCAGGAACAGGCCGCGCGGGCGGGTCCAGATATGGCTGAACTCACGGCAGGCCCGACCGATCGCGGGGGTGTAGATGATGGGGAGCCATGCCTCCAGCGCCTGATCGATAATGGCGTAGAACAGTGTTTCATTCCGGTCCTGGATTTCGCGCAACGCAATGTGGCGCGCGAAATCATCCGGCAGGGCCGCCAGCCGCGCGCGCGCCAGATCAACCTGATCGGCCAGCGTGGCGACGCGGGCGGGCAGCAGGCCATGCAGCCCGAACAGGTCGCGCTCGCGCTCGTCAAACGCATTTCCCTTGTTCAGAACAGGACAATCCAGAAGTTCCCTGCCAGACAAGGTGATCTGGAGGGCATGATGACCAGTGGACTGAGCTGTATCCGACATAAGAACCCGATGTTGCTATAACAATTGATGAACGGGCAGGATACGGATCTGCACATTTACGTGTAGGGTGTGCGATTGCACGCCAACCGTACGCCACGCGCAATCTTGGAATGATTACATGCCCGATGAAATCAGTGACCTGAAGTTTTTCTGCATCCTTGCGGCGGCGGGCAGCATCGCGGGCTGCGCGCGCGCCATGGGCATGTCGCCCGCCGCGATGAGCCGTCGGCTCAGCGCGATGGAGTTCCGCCTTGGCACACGTCTGGTCACACGCACATCGCGCCATTTCGCCCTGACGGCGGAGGGGCTGCGCCTGCATGAAAACGCCGTGCGCATCATGCAGGAAGTGGAGGAGGCGGAGGCGGAACTGACCGCGCGCGCGGGTATTCCGCACGGGCTGCTGCGGGTGGGCGTGCCATCGGAAATCGGGCGCAAGCTGCTGGCCGGTGTCGTGGCCAGCTTTGTGGAGCAGTATCCCGAAGTTACCGTGCACCTGACCCTGTCGGATGCGGGGCTGGACGTGATTGATGACGGGCTGGACATCGCCATCCGCCCCGGCATGCCATCGGATCAGGAGGTAATGACCACAAGCCTGATCAACAGCCGCCGCGTTGTCTGTGCCGCACCGGATTACTGCGCGCGCAAGGGCCTGCCCGCCACGCCGCATGACCTGCTCAAGCATGACTGCATCTGCCTGATCCGGCGGCAGCGCATTTTCAATGAATGGGTCTATTCCGACGGCAAGAGCCGCAAGGAAGTCCACGTGACGCCCCGCCTCGCCACATCCAGCAGCGAAGTGCTGCATGACTGGGCGGTGAGCGGGCGGGGCATTGCGCTGAAGGTGCTGTGGGATATTGCCGATGACCTGAAATGTGGCCGGCTGATCGAATGCCTCAGCACCTACAGGTGGGAGGATGTCACGCTGTACGCGGTGTATCCGTCCCGTGCGCACCTGCCCTCACGCACGCGGTTCTTCCTTGATTTTGTCCGCCGCGAACTGCGCAAGAACTATTTTGGCGCATGATCGCGGCGGTCATTCAGCCCGCCAGATCCAGCCCGCGCACCACCTGCGCCGCCCGCGCCATAAGGGCGGGCATGTCCAGCCCCGGAATCCGGCCATCCACCACCACATGACGGCCTGCGGTGAAGACATGCCGCACATCCGCGGCCCCCGACACCACGGGGGCCAGAAGCGGGTCATGCAGCCCGGCATGGCGGGGCTGGTCCACCCCATGCACCACAAGGTCGGCCGCCATGCCTTCGCGCACGGTGCCGATGGCGTCCAGCCCCAGCACCTTCGCCCCGCCTGCTGTGGCCCAGTGGATCACGTCCTCGCTCGTGACGCTGGCGGGACCGTGGATGGCGCGATGGATCATCCAGGCCGCATGCATCTCGGTCCCCATGTCGCAGGCCTCGTTGGAGGCCGCGCCATCCACCGCCAGTGACACATTCCCGCCCGCATGCATCATGGCGGGTGCGGGGGCGATGCCCGAACCAAGGCGGCAGTTGCTCTGCGGGCAGTGCGCCATGCCGGTTCCGGTGCGGGCCAGCAGGGCGATTTCCGCCGCATCGAGGTGGACGAGATGGGCATACCACACATCCGGCCCCGTCCAGCCATGCTCGGCCACGAACGGCACGGGGCGCATGCCGTAACGCTCCATGCAGAACGTGACATAATTCACTGTTTCGGACAGGTGGGAATGCAGCCCGATGCCCATGTCACGCGCGGCCTGGGCCGATACCCGCAATTCGTCGGGGGTCATGCCCCATGTGGGGGTATTGGGGGCCAGCACCACGCGGCGCATGGCGTCGGGCGCGGGGTCGTTGTACCGCGCGGCCAGATCCGCCACGCGACGCAGCATCGTGTCCAGATCCTCGTTCGGGCTGGGGATGATGTCATCCGTGTCCAGCTTGCGGCTGTGGGTGGTGCCGCCGCGCGCCAGCACGAAGCGCAGGCCCATCCGCCGCGCCGTGTCGAACAGCACATGCGCGGGATCGTAACGGTAGCTGTCGGCAAACAGGTAGTGGTGGTCGGCCACCGTGGTGCAGCCCGACAGCAGCAGTTCCGCCATGCCCACGCTGGCCGCCGTAGCCAGCGCGGTTTCATCGATCCGGCTCCAGTAGGTGGAGGGCACGAGCCGCAGCCACGTTTCCAGCGGTGCGTCAATGGCGGTGGGAATGCCCTTGAGCATGCTCTGGAACAGGTGGTGATGGGTGCAGACCAGCCCCGGCGTGATCACCCCACCCTTCGCATCCACCGTGATCTCGCCCGGTATTGGCGCGATCTCGCCAATCCCGGCGATGACGCCGTCCTTTATATGTACATCACCGTGCCGCCGGGCCAGCGTGTCGCGCTGGCCCGTCAGGATGCCCGATGCGTTACGGATAACAATATTGGTCTGGTTCATTACCGGCCGTATCCCGATCCATCATGCATGGGTTCGCCCCTTACGCCTTGGGCGCGTAATTGGCGTTGATCCGCTCATCCAGATAATCCTGCGCGGTAATGGGATCATATTTCTTTTGTGGCCCCTGAATGATGGCGTCGCGGTTGGCCTGACAGAAGAACGGCAGCGACAGCCGTGGCCCCAGATATTCATCCCGCCGGGGCATGCGCACCCGGTGCAGGGTGGATTTGAGGCGGTCATCGCTCCAGCGCATCAGCATATCGCCAATATTGCAGGTCACGGCCCCGCGCACGGGCGGGACATCGGTCCAGGCCGGATTATCCGCGTCCTTGCCGGGACAGACCTGTAGCCCGCCCTGCCCCGGACGCTGGTGCAGCAGCGTCAGGCAGTCGAAATCGGAATGCGCGCCGGCGCGCCAGAACTCGAAATCCGCATCCGTGGCGTTTTCCATGCTCATGTAATGGATCAGCCGCAGGGTGCTCTGGTAGTGCGGGGAGGCGGGATCATGGTTATGGGTGAAGAAATCCGCGTCAAAACCCAGCTTGATGGCGAAGCAGGACAGGATCTTCATGCCCAGTTCCCAGTTCTGCCGCTCGAACCGGCGCATGCGCGCCTGAAAGCCGGGCAGTTCACGTTCATCAGGCCACACATTATCCATATCGGACAGGGTGATCTGGTATGATTCCTTGTTATCGGGCTTGCCGGTGGAAGGACGGACCTGCGCGCGGTATTCCCACCCGGCATTGGAACCCGCCCTGCGGCGGAAGCGGTCTTTTTCCTGCATGGGCAGGTCAAAGAAATTCCATGCGGCGGCGAAGGCGGCGTCCACGTCGTCCTCGGCTATGCCATGGTTCAGCACCTGAAAAAAGCCGACCTGCGTTGCCGCGTCCCACAGCGCATCGGCAATCTCGGCCTTGCGGTTTTCATAATCGGACAGGTCGATCTGCGGCACGGCGCGGGCGACGCAGGTGCCCATGCCGCCGATCGTGGCTTCACGGTTGAGTTCTTCCAGCGCGTAAGGGGCGTGGGCGGGGGTGGATGAGCGAGACATGCAGTATTCTCCGGTCAGAATATTTCTGTGCGGGGCATGGCGGGCAGAACATGGAAAACCGGAGCCTGATCGCATGGCGATAGCCCGGAAACGAAAACTGTTTTTTCAGGAAATGTCGTGCACGGCAGCGGCCCACTAATCAGAAAACAGATTGGTGTGGAGCAATGCCCAGGATGAAAATCCAGACCGCTTCTACTCGCCCGCCAAGAACATCATGAACGGATATTTGCCGTCAAGATAAAAAACATTACGGCAGCAGAACCGTGCAGCAGGTGCCCTGCCCCGGTGTGCTGGCCAGTTCCAGCCGCCCGCCGTGGCGGTCCACGATATGCCTTACAATGGCCAGTCCCAGCCCCGTGCCCTGGTCGTTGCCATTGCGCACGCTGGCCTGCGGCACGCGGTAGAAGCGTTCCGTCAGACGCGGCAGGTGATGGGGTTCGATACCCGGCCCGTTATCGCGCACATACAGGCGCAGTTCGCCCGTATCCTCCCACTCGGCCCCGATTTCGATGCGCGCGGTGGCGGGCGGCAGGGGGCGCCCGTAGCGGCACGCGTTCTCGCACAGGTTGACCAGCACCTGCAGTATCTGGTCGGCATCGCCGCGCAGGATTCCGGGCGGGGCGGGATGGATGATGATGTCCGCCCGGTCTTCCGCCGGTCTGCCCTGCAGTTCATCATGCAGGCGGGCAAACAGGTCCGCCACCACGATGTGACCCTGCGGGCGCTGGTGTTCGAGCATCTGCACACGCGACAGGTACAGCAGCCGGTCGATCAGGCGCTGCATGCGCGCGGCCTGCCGGGCCATGATGGCGAGGAATTTCTGTCGCGCCGCGGCATCATTCGCCGCCGGGCCCTGCAATGTCTCGATAAAGCCGATCAGGGCGGCCAGCGGCGTGCGCAGCTCATGGCTGGCATGGGCCACGAAGTCACTGCGTGTCCGGTCCAGCATCTCGCGGTCGGTGGCGTCAAACAGCACGACGCCACAGGCGGCCTGCCCTTTCCATTGTCCCGTTTTGACAAAAGCCTGCACGACCCGGCGCACGGGCACATCCGTCTCGATCCGGACTTCGCCCACCCTGCCCGGCTTCAGGTCGGCCACGGCGCGTTGCAGGCTGGGGTGGCGGATCATGGTGCCCAGCCCCTCGGCGAACTGGGCCTGCGCACTGGCATTGACATGCAGCAGCCGCCCGCTGCGGCCCAGCACCACCAGGGCCACCGGCAGGTCATCCACCTGCATGCTGTCCGGTTCCTCGGCACTGGCCGGATCGGCCAGCAGGCGCGCGGGAGTCGTGGGCAACAGGCCAGTGGCGCCATGCCGGCGCATGACCAGGCCAGTTGCGGTTACACCCACCATGAACCCGATCGCCATCAGAACAAGCGCCGACACACCATACTCCCCCATCCGGGCCCGCCCACGGCATGGCACGGCCCGTGCCGGGAGGCCATAGCCCCGGACGAAAGACCGTTATTTTGAAATATAATTATAATTTGTGCAGCGCAAAATTAATATAATTCTGTATTGTTTGACAGTTTGATAATTTTATCTTAAACACCGAAGCATAATAAAATAAAAAACAATGGTGGCCAAAATCATGACCCGTCCCGCCTTTCCCGCCGCAGCACCTGTTGTTGTCACGCATGCCGGACGTCAGCTTCCGGGCTGACCAACCGCCCTTTGCCTGGCATCCCTGCCGTGTTTTCACGCCCGTGCGCTCCCGATCGGGCTGCAAGAAAAACAACCGACATGACAAGACAGACCCGGCACGCCTGCAAAAGGCGCATGCGCTATTCGTTTCCTCATGCCTATGGCTGGCTGCTGGCCATGGGTGCTGCGGCCCTGCCCATGGCGCGGGCGCAGGCCCAGACCACGGCGGCCACCGGCCCGGTGGTGCCCTCCCTTTTGTCAAGCGGCGCGATCTCGCCCATGCCGTCCGGCGGCGTGCCGCCGGAGCAGCAGATCCTCGCCCGCCTGGACGCCGAAAGCCTCGGCCCCACCCCGCAGGCCATCCGCCGCCCCCCCAACACGCCCATTCCGCCCAGCGGGGTGCCGCTTTATCCGTCCGCGGGCCTGGCGACCCAGAGCATCGCCCCGGTCAGCAGCCCCGGTGACAACAGGTCATTCCACAAGATCGAGCTTGACGCGCTCAGCGCGCATGAAGGGCCATCCGCCCTGCTGCCCGCCTGGATCGACGCCCTGCATGACCGCGACCTGGAGGATCCGTATTACGTGCCCACGGCGGGAAGCGGCCATCTGGTCCCGCAGCTCAACCCGCTGCGCAAGACGCTGCTCGACCACGGCGTGAGCTTCGCCTTTACCTACAAGGGCGAAGCCATGGGCGTGATCAATGGCGGCGTGGAACGCGGCATGAGCTATGTGCATGAACTGACGGCGCAGGTGAACTTCGACCTGGAAAAAATGGCGGGCATAACCGGCTGGTCGGTCCATACGCTGGTGATGGAACGCGCGGGCCACGCGGTCAGCCACGACCGGGTGGGGGAATATTACGTCAACCTTCAGGAAGTTTATGGCCTGTCCGGTAACGTGGTCGCGCACCTGGTGGATTTCTATGCGGAAAAGAAGCTGCTGAACAACCAGATGGACATCACCTTTGGCCGCATGGCGCTGACGCATGTCTTCGCCACGTCACCGCTGCTGTGTTCGTTCATGGTCACCTGTTCGGCCCCCGTGGCGCTGAAGCTGGACCCCGGGTTCAGCGTGTACCCGAAGGCCACATGGGGCAGCCGCATCCGCATGCGCCCGACGCGCGATACAGCCATCCAGTTCGGGGCCTATTCGGTCAGCGCCCTGTCCGACAACCCCAGCGGCTGGGCATGGGGCAGTGAAAATGCGACCGGCCTCATGCTGCCCATCGAGTTTACGTGGCAACCCTACCTGACCCGTAACCGCCTGCCGGGGCATTACGTGGTGGGTTACGCGCATGATACGACGCGCTACCCCGATCAGATCGGCATCGGGCTGCCCGCCGCCCTTCTCCCCGCCGCCGGGCATCGGCGGTCCGCGCCCATGGACATGTTCTGGTTCGAAGGGGACCAGATGATCTATCGCCGGGGCGGACGTAACCAGATGGCGGGCGGATACCTGATGGCGGGCTATATCCACAATACCCCGCATGTCACCTCCATTTCGGATGAAGCCTATGGGGGGCTGTCCTTCGCCGGGGTGATTCCCTCGCGTGTCACCGACCGGCTGGGCATCATGTATTCGTGGTACCATGTCAGCGACCGCAAGGCCGCCGGGCAGATCCTGCGTTATGATGCCGGGTACTCGCTGGGCACCGCCGTGCGCGGGCCGCAGACGAACTCCCAGATCATAGAAGCCTATTACGCCATTGACGCCACGCCCGGCATACTGGTGCAGCCTGAATTCGAATACATGATCCACCCCGGCGAAACCCGGCACATTCCCGATGCAGCACTGGTCGGGCTGAAGCTGATCGCCAATCTCTGACCCGTCACGTCCGTTCCGGCCGCCCCGCGCCCCGCGCCCCCATGGTGCGGGGCGTTTTTTACGTACGGAATATATGAGAATGCGAATTTGTTGCATTCAAGTTACAGCTATGTATGAAACTGTTTCATCCATATTGCGAATGATTATCATAAATTTTAGACATTGGATGCAATTGAGAGGCTGTTGCAACAATGTCAGACAAACCCATTCACCACAAACTCAGGCCATTTTCGCTATTGACCGCCGGCATGGCATTGGCCTGCGTCACATCCGGGGCGCATGCGGCGCAGGATTCATCATCCGCCGTCTCCTCTTCCGGCCAACAGATCACATCGCCCGGTGACGATGCCGCCAGCGCATCCGATCATGAGTCGGACCATTCCCATGACGTGACCCACGTCACCGCGTCCCCCATGAACGTGCTGCATGAATCCATCGGCCTGAGCCGCATGCCGCAGGACGCCATGCACACGCCGCAGAACGTGAACGTGGTGCCGCAGGTGTTGATGCAGCAGCAGAATGTCAAATCCCTGGACGAGGCGCTGAAGAACGTGCCCGGCATCACCGCATCGGTGGGCGAAGGCGAAGGCGGGATGGCGGGGGACCAGTTCCTGATCCGTGGCTTCGCGGCCCAGAACGACATTTACGAAAACGGGTTGCGTGATTTTGGCGTCTATACCCGTGACAGTTTCGATTATGACCATGTTTCCGTTATCAAGGGGCCGTCATCGGAAGTGTTCGGTAACGGCACCACGGGTGGCGCGATCAACATCGTGACCAGGACACCCCATATCGGCAACAGCTACCAGGCCAGTTTTTCAGGCGGGAGCGGGGCGTATTATCGCGGCACGCTGGATGTGAACCAGCAGCTTACCGACACCATCGCCTTCCGCCTGACGGGCATGGGCAATGAAAACGACGTGGTGGGGCGTGACCGCATCTATTCCCACCGCTGGGGCATTGCGCCGTCGCTTGCGTTCGGGCTGGGTAAAAAGGTCTCGTTCGTTCTGGAATACTTCCACCAGAACGACAACCGCATCCCTGATTACGGCGTGCCGGTCGTCTATGCTCCGGGTTCCGCCATCGGGCGGCCGGTTACGGAATATGGGGTCAGGCGCACCAACTGGTACGGCACCACCTATGACCAGGACAACACCAGCGATGACATGATCACCGGGCGGCTGACGGCAAAGGTCAACCCCGTCCTGACACTGTATAACGACATGCGCGGCGGGATCTATCACCGCTATTTCTCCGCCTCGCAGGAAGCGTGCTCCAGCATGGCGCCGGGCACGGCGGCCTATAACAACAACGTCATCAACGGCTCGGCTCCCTCCGCCACCTGTCAGTCGGACTTTTTCTCCACCGACCCGGCCAGCGCGCAGGTGGCACGCAATGGCGGCGTGGGCGGTCCCGAACCCTACAGGCAGAGCGACTGGTCCATTCAGGACGTGTTCTCGGGCATAGCCCGTCTCAGGACATGGCGTTTCCGCCATGAAATCATCGGTGGCTTTGACATCGAATACGTTACCGACCACCGCCAGAACTATGCCTATGGCAGCAACAGGCCCAGCACCAGCCTGCTTGATCCCTCACCCTACGTGCCGGGCCTGACATTGGGGAACTGCAGCCAGTATCCGGACCGTCTGGTCAATATCGGCAATGGTGTGGGACGCAAGTGCTACAAGGACAGCGATGCGCTGGATGTCGGATTCTTCCTGTCGGATCAGGTGTGGCTGACCGATTACCTGTCGGTCAAGGCCGGTTTCCGCTGGGATAACTGGAACAGCCATTACAGCGCCACCGGCGGCAGCACGGCCACGCCCGATGTGCATTACGGACAGAACGAGACGACCATCAACCCGTCCGTCAGCATCATGTACACCCCGCGCAGCAACCTTATGGTGTATTTCAACTGGTCGCAGTCCACCACGCCGCTGAGCATGTACGTAACCAACAGTTCCGAACCCATGAACCGCACGAACCAGAGCGCCGGGCCCGAGCGCAGTTCGCTGTACGAAGTCGGTGCGAAATACAGTGCGTTCCGCGACCGTATCGGCTTTACCGCCGCCCTGTTCCGGCTGGAAAAGGGCAATGCGGTGCAGACCGACCCCACCACGGGCGACATCAGCGCCACCAGCGACCAGGAACGCAACCAGGGGCTTGAACTCAGCGCATCGGGCACGCTGCTGCGCAACTGGATGTTCTACGGCACCTACGCACTCTATGACCCGACCATTACCAAGGCGGGCTCCAGCACATCCAAGCAGGGCGGCCAGATCCAGTACGTGCCCCATAACCAGGCCACCGCGTGGACCAGCTATGAAATCGCACCGCACCAGCCATGGAACATGACCATAGGCGGCGGCATAACATGGCGGCAGGGCGTGTGGCTGGATCAGGCCAACACCGCACGCGTGCCCGCCACGGTGGAATTCGACGCCATGGTCGCCCACCATTTCAACGGCAACTGGAAAATGGCCATGAATGCCTATAACCTTGATAACCGGCTGAATTATGGCAGCCTGTTCTCCAACCGGGTCACGCCTTCCATCGGGCGGTCGTTCCTGTTCAACGTCTCGGCACAGTACTGACCCTGCCGCCATCGCCCACGCCAGCCAAGGTCATTTTCCATGCTGCTGCACATTCCCGCCCTGCTTACCGCCGATGAACTCAGCCACTGCCGCGCCATCCTGAAAAGCGCGCAATGGACCGATGGCCGCGAGACGGCGGGCGAGCAGTCGGCCAAAAGCAAGAACAACCTGCAACTGCCCCGTGATTCGGAAGCCTGCCGGACACTGGGTGAACTGGTATTGCGCGCATTGGGGCGCAATACCCTGTTCAACAGCGCGGTGCTGCCCTATCGGGTCAGCCCGCCCCTGTTCAACCGCTATGAAAACGGCATGAGCTTCGGCGCGCATGTGGATAACGCCATACGCGGCATCCTGGCCGCGGGGATTCACACCCGCATCCGCACCGATGTCTCCTCCACCCTGTTTTTTACCGACCCCGATGAGTATGAGGGCGGTGAACTGACCATCCACACGAACGGCAACGAACAGGCCATAAGGCTGCCCGCGGGCGACATGGTGCTGTACCCCACCACGGCGCTGCACAGTGTAAGCCCGGTCACGCGCGGCAGCCGGCTGGCGGCCTTCTTCTGGTCCCAGTCCATGATAGCGGAAGAAAGCCGCAGGCAGATCATGTTCGATCTGGACATGCAGGTCATGGGCCTGCGGGAACGGCTGGGCGATTTCGATCCCGCCGTGCTGTCACTGACCAATATTTACCATAACCTCATGCGGCAATGGTGCGTGCTGTAACGGTTTATCTGGCACCCGAAAAAGAAATATTTCGGCATTTCCCGATATTTTACGTGCTATTTGCGTTCAATGTGTATAGAAAGGCTCCCACGGCTGGACTTTTCAGCTACGGACAAGATTTCAAAGCAGCCTCATTACGCGGCCTTCTGGCATCCCCGATAAAACGAAAAGTCTTGATCCCACGCATGTTCGTGTGGGGTGCCGGTTATTCAAGGAGGCCAGATATGGCCGCAGGAACAGTCAAATGGTTCAACGCCCAGAAGGGCTTTGGATTTATCCAGCCTGAAGATGGAAGCGCCGACGCTTTCGTCCACATCTCCGCAGTCGAGCAGGCTGGCCAGCAGACCCTGTCCGAAGGGCAGGCCGTAACGTATGATCTCGAAAGAGGCCGTAACGGCAAGTCTTCTGCTGTCAATCTCCGGATTGGCTGATAATCTCGGCAGGAACCCCGGTTCCTGCCGTTTTTATTTCTGTATCCGTTTACCCTTTTTACCGCCCGTTATCCCCATGTCGGACAGATTGCGCCACAGGGGCATGGCCCCGTTGTTCGGGCTGATCCTGCTCTGCCTCCCGCATGCATCGGCAGGGGCACAGACCCCCGGTGGCTGGAACGGTAGCGTGGTCATTCCACCCGCACCGACCTTTTCACCCGGCAGCGCCGCCCCGCCTGTAATCCCGCATTTTGCGCCCCTGCCCACAGGTAGCGCACCCACACGCCCGTCATGGCCGTGGGAAAGCGACGACCCCGCCACACCCCCCGATATGAACCCACGCGAAACGCCATCACCTGACCGCTACCAGCGCGACTGGTCCGCCTTCCGGCGGCAGGAACAGCGTATTTTCAAAAACGGACATCCTGATAGCCCGCCATAGGCACGCGATTCAGCCAATGGTAAAGACATCGCGCATATGCAGGCCCGTCGCGATACTCCATATGCGTGTTGCCAGTGCCGTGGGCAGTGAGGTCGCAAGCCGGACCAGCCCGACCTCGGGCGCGGTACACGGACCCAGCGGGCGTACCTGCAGGTGCGCATGCCCGGTATGGGCGGGCAGCGCTGCGACCGGCAGGATACTGGCCAGGCGCCCGGCCAGAAGTTCGCCGTACAGCACTTCCAGCGAATTGGTTTCCAGCACCACGTCGGGGTTTACCCCTGCCCCGCGAAAGGCGGCATCGACAATCTGGCGCGAACGCATTTCCGAGCCCAGCAGGCACAGCGGCAGATCCGCCAGCGTGGTCCAGTCCCGCCGTCCCGGCGGCAGGACCAGGGGCTCGACCGCAACCAGGACATGCTGCTCGGTATAGAGCGGTAACGTGTCAAAGGGGCTGTCATCGGGTATCTGGTCGAGATAGACGAGGCCGAGGTCAAGCTGCTGCTGGCGCAGGCGGTGAATGGTGTCGGCGCTGGAACCCATGCGTACCTGCAGGTGCAGGCCGGGCACCGCCGTGCGAAAGCTTTCGAGCAGGAGCGGAATGGTCTGCATCGCGGGTGGCATGAGACCGATGGAAAGCGTGCCCCCCGCCACTTCCTGCGCGAAGGCGGCTTCCTGCCGCAACCCGTCAAGGGCCGCCAGCGTCTGCCGCGCCCAGTCGAGAACGCGCCTGCCTTCATCCGTCAGGCCATTGAAGCGCCGCGTGCGCCGGATGATGGTGATGCCCAGTTCCGCTTCCATCTGGCGTATCGCCGCCGAAAGCGCGGGCTGGGACACGCCACAGCTTTCCGCCGCGCGGGAAAAATGCCGGTAGCGATCCAGTGCTATAAGATATGTCAACTGCCGCAGAAACACGCCCTGACCGCCCTGATTGAAATACCTTCCTTCCATATCGGACAAGCAGGACCTTAACCAGAGGCCAGTCCCCATGGCTGGGGGCGTGTCCGCGCGCGGCTAACCCGCGCGCAGGCGTGATGCGATCCGGGCCACGCGCAGGCCGAGCAGGCGGCCGGTTTCAAGATCACCCTCACGCGGCGCTTCCTCGGTCGAGGCATCGGAAGGGGAAATGGCCATGACGCCCACCGACCCGCCCGACCAGTTCACATCCGCCGGGCCATTGGCCTTGGTATTGGCGGGCAGCAGGCCGGTGCCCACCCATATCTGCCCATGCTGCTGCGACAGCGTCCATAAATAGGCAAGGGTCATGGCCTTGTCCCCATTGACCGAAGCCGAGTTGGTGAACCCCGCCGCGATCTTGTCCTTCCACCCTTCCGCCAGCCAGATACGGGCCGTCGCCTCGGCAAATTTCTTGAACTGCCATGCCGGGCCGCCCATGTAGGTGGGCGTGCCGTAAATGATCGCATCCACGCCCCCCAACTGCTCCAGCGCGCCATCGGGCAGGTTGCCGTCGGGATTGATACGCAGCGACAGCGCCTCGGCTCCCGGGGCGCCACGCAGCCCCTCGCTCACGGCATCGGCCAGACGGGCCGTATGGCCGTATCCGCTGAAATAGACAATCGCGATCACGGGCATGGCTATCACTTTCCTGCTGGGGCGGGCGACGGCATGGGCGTCTGTTCGTGTCAATCCGTCCAGAACGTAATGACATCCGCTCAGGTTTCTGGCGCGCCGTGTTCATGCTAACATACGCGACCTATGGAACGGCGTCCCCACATCCCGCCGCTTGCGGCGCTCCATGCGTTCATGGCCTATGCGCGCACGGGCGGCATCCGCAGGGCCGCGACGGCGCTGGGGGTGGATCACGCCGTGGTCAGCCGCCACCTGCGCGATCTTGAGGCCACGCTGGGCATCGCCCTGCGCGATCGGGGCAGGGAGGGTGGCCTGACGCCACAGGGGCAGGCCTATCACGCCCGCATCGCCCCCCTGCTGGACGGACTGGCCCGCGCCACGGCCGATATACGCGGCCAGGCGCCGCGCATTACGCTCACCTGCTCCCACGGCATCGCCTATCACTGGCTGCTGCCGCGCCTGTCCACATTTCGGGCACTTCACCCCGATGTGGAGGTGATGCTGCGCCCGGTCGATTCCGACTGCCGGTTCGACCCCGACCGGATCGACCCCACGCTGCATGCCGATATCCGCTACATCAACGACCGCCAGCCCGCGATCGACCAGCCGCGTGTACGCTCCCTGCCACTTGCGCGCCCGCTGGTCTTTCCGGTTGCAAGCCCGGCCTGCCTGCGCCGTCTGGCCCATCCGTTGCGCACCCCCGCCGACCTGCTGCATGCCCCGCTGCTGATCGAGGATGACGACACGGAATGGCGGCTGTGGTTCGCTGCACAATCGGTCGAGGTGGAGCGGATCACCGGGCACAACCGCCTGTGGCAGGCCCATCTGGCCCTGGCCGCCGCCCGCGCGGGCGAAGGGATCGCGCTGGCCAACGCCTACCTGCTGGAAAACGACCTGCATACCGGCCAGCTTGTGCGCGTCACCACCACCGACATGCCGCTGCATGCGGCCGGGCTGGGCACTTACGTGCTGCGCACCACCGAACAGACATGGCAGGCGCGCGCCTTCGTCAGGCTGCGCACATGGCTGGAGACGCAGTTCGGAACGGAAGCAGGACAGGTGGTGACGTCCGATCACCATCCCGCCCGGAAAAAGCGCCTCCCCACCCGGTCCTGAAGCCGTTACCGATGAAGGCATGAAGGCGGGATACAGCCCGCCACACCGCAACCATCAGGACCGGACACAACAGGCCATGACAGACACCAATGCAACCCTACTCGCCCGCCGCGATCATGCCGTCGCGCGCGGTGTAGCGACGGCCACCCCTATTTTTTCCGCCCGGGCGGAAAATTCGGAATTATGGGATGTCGAAGGCCGCCGCTATGTGGATTTCGCGGGCGGCATCGCCGTGCTGAATGTCGGCCACCGCCATCCCAAGGTGATCGAAGCCGTACGCGCCCAGCTTGACCGCTTTACCCATACGGCCTTTCAGGTCTCGGCGTATGAATCCTATATCGCGCTGGCCGAACGGCTGAACGCGCTGGCCCCCTTTGATGGTCCGGCCAAGACCGTCTTCTTTTCCACCGGGGGCGAGGCGACCGAAAACGCGGTCAAGATCGCGCGCGCGGCCACGGGGCGCAACGGCATCATCGCCTTTACCGGCGGGTTCCACGGGCGCACGCTGCTGGCCTCGGCCATGACGGGCAAGGTCAGGCCCTACAAGGCCCCCTTCGGCACCCTGCCCGGTGAGGTCTATCACATCCCCTTCCCCGATGAGACGACCACCGTGGCGGACAGCCTGCGCATGCTCGATTTCCTGTTTGCCGCCGACCTGCCCCCCACCAGCATCGCCGCCATCATCATTGAGCCCGTCCAGGGTGAAGGGGGATTCCGTGTCGCGCCGCCCGAACTGCTCCAGGCCCTGCGGCGGCTGTGTGACGAACATGGCATCAAGCTCGTGGCCGATGAGGTGCAGAGCGGCTTCGCCCGCACGGGCCGCATGTTCGCCATCGAACACTCCGGCGTGCAGCCCGACCTTGTATCGGTGGCGAAATCCATGGGGGGTGGC
Source organism: Komagataeibacter sp. FNDCR2 (assembly GCF_021295395.1). Taxonomy (NCBI): domain Bacteria; kingdom Pseudomonadati; phylum Pseudomonadota; class Alphaproteobacteria; order Acetobacterales; family Acetobacteraceae; genus Komagataeibacter; species Komagataeibacter sp. FNDCR2. The sequence continues at coordinate 406,961 of NZ_JAIWOU010000001.1, read as the reverse complement.
CTGCCGCTTTCGGGTGTGATCGGGCGGGCCGAACTCATGGACGCGGTCGGCCCCGGCGGGCTGGGCGGCACCTATGGCGGCGCGCCGCTGGCCTGCGCGGCGGGTCTGGCGGTGCTGGACATCATCGCGGAAGAAAAGCTGATCGAGCGCGCCAATACCATCGGCGCGCGGCTGCGCCGGCATATCGACCGGCTGCATGCCGATACCGCGCTGCTTCCGGTCAGCAAGGCGCGCGGGCTGGGCGCCATGATTGCCTTCGACATTCTGGAAACCCGGGGCAACCCGGCGGTCCGGGCCGGAGCCGCCGCCGATATCTGTGCGCGCGCCTGCGAACTGGGCCTGATCGTACTGGCCTGCGGGACGCAGGGGGCGACGTTACGCATTCTTGTGCCATTGACGGCATCGGACGCGATCGTGGATGAAGGCATGAGCATTATCGGGCAGGTGCTGGCGCAGGCCGCCGCCTGACCCGGACGGATCACGCCGCCAGCCCTTTCGCCCGCACTGGAGACCGATATGACCGTGCATCTCACCAATACATCCCTGTTTCGCAAGGATGCGCTGATTGACGGCGCATGGTGTCCCGCCAGCGACAATGCCCGCCGCCCCGTTCACAATCCCGCCACCGGCGCGCTGGTGGCGGAAGTGGCCGAATGCGGGCCGGACGACGCCACGCGCGCCATTGCCGCGGCCGTGCGCGCGCAGGCGGAATGGCGCAACCGCACCGGCGCCCAGCGGCAGGTGGTCCTGACGCGCTGGCACGAACTGGTGATGGACAGCCTTGACGACCTCACGACCCTGATCGTGACCGAACAGGGCAAGCCCCGTGCCGAGGCGGCGGGCGAAATCCGCTATGCCGCGAGCTTCCTGCTCTGGTTCGCGGCCGAGGCCATGCGCGCCTATGGCGATGTGATCCCCCCCACCAACCCGGCGACACGGCTGAGCGTGATCCGCCAGCCGGTGGGGGTGTGCGCCGCGGTCACGCCGTGGAATTTCCCCGCCGCCATGATTACCCGCAAGGCTGGCCCCGCACTTGCCGCCGGTTGCGCCATGATCGTCAAGCCATCGGAACAGACACCGCTCACCGCCCTGGCGCTGGGTGAACTGGCGCGCCAGGCCGGGGTTCCGGCGGGGCTGCTGCAGGTGCTGCCGGGCGATGGCGTGAAGCTGGGCAAGGCGCTGTGCGCGAGCCCCGACATCCGCAAGCTCTCCTTTACCGGCTCGACGCAGGTCGGGCGCATCCTCATGGCGCAGTCGGCCCCCACGCTCAAGCGCCTGTCGCTGGAACTGGGCGGGAACGCGCCGTTCATCGTGTTTGATGACGCGCATATCGATCAGGCCGTCAAGAGCGCCATCGCCGCCAAATACCGCAATGCCGGGCAGACCTGCGTCTGCGCCAACCGCTTCGTGGTGCAGGACGGCATCTATGACACCTTCGCCACCCGGCTGGCGCAGGCGGTGGCGCAACTGCGCGTCGGGCCGGGCAGCGACCCGGACTCCGTCATCGGGCCGCTGATCAGCACGCATGCGCGCGACAAGGTGGAAGCCCATGTGCGTGACGCGGTGAACCACGGGGCCACGATCCTGTGTGGCGGCACGCGCGACCCGGCGGGGGAGCTGTTCTATCGCCCCACCGTGCTGCGCGACGCCACGCCGGCCATGCGTATCGCGCATGAGGAGACATTCGGCCCCGTGGCGCCACTGTTCCGTTTCCGCACGGAAGCCGAGGCCATCGCCATGGCCAACGACACGGAATACGGCCTCGCGGCCTACTTCTTCACCCGCGATCACGCCCGCGCCCACCGCGTGGCCGAAGCACTGGAATACGGCATGGTGGGCCACAATACCGGCCTGATCTCCAACGAGGTCGCCCCCTTTGGCGGCATCAAGCAATCCGGCATGGGGCGCGAAGGCTCGCGTTACGGCATGGATGAATACATGGAAATGAAGTATATCTGCACCGACATCACCGACCCCGAGGGCTGATACCCGCCCCATCGCGATGCAGGGACGCATTTACTTCCGCTTTCGATGGATTACGATGGCGGCATGGACGAATTCCGCTTCCTTCATGCCGCCGACCTGCACCTGGACAGCCCGCTGCTGGGGCTGACCGAAAAATCGGGCGATTATGCCCGGCTCGTGGCCGATGCCTCGCGCCGTGCCTTTAATGACATGATTGACCTGGCCATCGACACCGATTGCCGCTTTGTCGTGCTGGCGGGCGATGTGTTCGATGGCGACCTGCGCGATACGCAATGCGGCCTGTTTTTCATCAACGGCATGGCGCGGCTGCAAAAAGCGGGCATCCGGGTGTTCATGATCCTGGGCAACCACGATGCGGAAAACCGCTTTGCCCGACATCTCCATGTAACCGACAATGTGCATCTCTTCGCATCAGGCAGGGCGGAAACCCGGGTGATGGAGGATCTGGGCGTCGCCGTCCATGGCCGCAGCTTCGGCAGCCGGAAGGTGGAGGACAATATCGCGCGTCACTACCCCGCCCCGGTTTCCGGCCTGTTCAACATCGGTATCCTGCATACCGCCTGCGAAGGGCGGGAGGGGCACGAAACCTATGCCCCCTGCACCGTGGAGCAACTGGTCAACCACGGCTACCAGTACTGGGCGCTGGGGCATGTCCATAACCGTGAAATCCTGCATGAGAACCCGTACGTGGTCTATGCGGGCAACCTTCAGGGCCGCCACGCGCGGGAGGCGGGACCAAAAGGTGCGTCACTGGTCACGGTGCGCGGGGGCGCGGTCATGGCGGTGGAGCATCAGGTGCTCGATGCCGTGCGCTGGGCCAGCACGACGGTCGATCTGTCCACTGCCACCACCCATGCCGACATGACCGGCCTGATCCGCCATGTCGGGCACGAGCTGCTGGCGCAGGCACAGGGGCGGCCACTGGCGCTGCGGCTTGAACTGACCGGCACGACCCCGCTGCATGCCAGCCTGATCCGTGCGACCCATGAACTGCAACTGGAAATCGAGACCATCCTTGCCAGCATATCGGATGAAATCTGGCTTGAGCGCCTGCGGGTCCACACCCGCCAGCCGGAGCGCCCGATGGTGCTTGACCCCTCCACCGGCGGGCGCATCGCGGCCGACATCCGCCACGCCGCCACGCCGGACGCCCTGCGGGAAGAACTGGCCCGGATCCTGACCACCGTGCTCGACCGCATGCCCGCCCACAGCCGGACCGAGGAAATGCGCGACAGCATCCTTCGCGACGTTCCGGGCCACGCGGTGGATCTTGCGCTGATGCTGGTGGAAAACCCGGAAGGGGCGCCTGATGCGCATCAGTGAATTCAGGATCATCCGCTACGGGGCCATTGCCGGGCTGGACCTGAATTTTGGCGACGGGCATGGCCTGCATGTCATCCATGGGCCGAACGAGGCGGGCAAGAGCACCTGCCTTTCCGCCCTATCGGATTTCCTGTTCGGGGTCGGGCATAACTCACAGGCGGGCGCGGTTTTTGGCAATGACCAGATCCGGCTGGAAGCCCGCCTGCTGCTGGCCGATGGGCAGGAACTCGCACTGCGCCGCCGCAAGGGCCGCACACGTACCCTGTCCCTGCTTGATGACGCGGGCAGCGTGGTCGGTGACAGCCAGTTGGCCCCGGCACTGGGGGCGATGACACGCGAACGCTTCGCCGCACTTTTCGGCCTGAATGACGAGACACTGCGCACCGGCGGCATGGACCTGCTCAGGGCGAACGGGGATATCGGCCGCCTGATCGTGGAGGCGGGCGGCGGGCTGCGCGCCCTTGTCATGCGGCTGGGGGAGATTGATGCGCGGCGCAACCAGCTTTTCGCGCCCCGTCGCGCCGCCGAGCGGGAATTCTACAAGGCGCTCGACGCCTTTAGCGCGGCACAGAAAACGTTGAAAGACGCCTCGCTGGGTCATGACGCATACGCGCAGCATTGCCGGCAGCGTGATGAAGCCCGCGAGCGGAAAACGGCCCTGGGCCAGGAACAGGCCGAACTGCGCCGCCTGCGCACCCGGCATGAACGGCTGGCGGCGGCCCTGCCCCAACTGCACGAAATCACGCTGCTGGAAACCGAACTGGCGGCGCAGGCCGCCCTTGCGGACCTGCCCGCCGGTACGGGCGCAACCATTACGCACGTACTGGACACCTGCGCCACCGCCCGCACATGCCACGCGGCCGCCATGGAGCAGGCCAGCCGCCTTGGCCAGCAGATCACCGTGCCACCGGATGAGGCCACGCTGGCCAGCCTGCGTGACCCCATAACCCGCGCTATCCACCTTGGCCATGAAGTTCGCCGCCACCATGCGCTGGCCACCGGCCATGCCGAAAAGCGACGCGCCATTAACGAAAGCCTTGCCAGCCTGCGCCAGCGCCTGGGCAGGGAAGCGGATGCCGATTTGCGCCAGTTCATGCCTGATCGCGGCGTACTCGACACGATCCGCCGTCTGGCCGATGCCCGGGTGCAGTGGGACAGCCAGAATGACGGCCTGAACCAGCAGGTGGCCCAGACGGAACAGGCCATGGCCCGCAAACAGGCCCGCCTGAGCAGCCTGCGCGCGGCCGGTCGCGACCTGCCACTGCATGAGGATACGGCGTCCCTCGCCGCCCTGCCTGCCGAGATGAAGCGCCTCGAACTCCGCGCGGGCGCACTGGATCAACGCCAGACCGATCTCGCGGCGCGTCTGGGCGCGCTGGGGGCCATGACGATGGAGCAGCTTCGCACCCTGCCCTGCCCCACGCCTGATGCCGTGCGCAGGCTGGCCGAAAGTCGCCATGGCCTGCGCGGCGAACATGACCAGCTTACCAGCAAACTGGTGGCGGCACGCGAACACCTGACCACACTTCACCCCCAGCTTGCCCGGCTGGAGCAGGCAGGCCATCAGGTCACGCCGGAAACACTGGCAGCCGCCCGCACACAGCGCGACGCGCTATGGCGCGACATACGCACGACCTATCTTGACCCCGCCCCCGCGCCTGATGCCACCACGCGCCAGCTTCAGGCCATGGCCCTTGATGCCGCGATGGACAGGGCCGATACGCTGTCCACCCAACTGATGGCGGAAGCAAACCGTATCGCCCAGATCGAGGGACTGCGGCATGCGATCAGGGAATGCGATGATAAAATCGCTTTTTACATGCAGCAGCAGGCACACCTGCACGAACGGATGGACTGCCAGTGGCAGGAGTTCATCGCGCCTTTCCCGGCCCTGATCCCGCACGCGGCAACGCCCGACGCACTGGACACATTCGTACGGCTGCGCACGGAAATCCTGAACGATGCCGCGCAGATCGCCCATGAGCGCGCCCTGCTGGCGGAAGAACGCATCCGGCCCGCTACCCAGCACGACATCATGCAGCGTCTGGCCCACCGGCTGGGCGTTGATCCGGCCCTTCCCCCCGGGCCCTGTGTCGCGGCGGTTACCGCCGCCCTGCGCCTGCATGATACCGAGCATGATGAATACGACAGGCTGAAGCGCGAATGTGATGAACTGCGCGCCAGCGAAACCGGGTTGCAGGCACAGGCACGGGGCCTGCATGCCGCGCGGCAGGCATGGGAACGGCAATGGGCGCGCGCCGTGCAGGCGCTCGGCCTTCCCGCCGATGCCCCGCCCGCCGTCGCCTGTGATCTTGCCACCGAATGGGCGGCAGCGCCCGCGCATATAGAACGTCTGGCCGAACTGCATGAAGCCGCCGTGCAGGCACGGCAGGCCATGGCGGATCTGGCGCGGGTGATGGACGGCCTGCGCCCCCATATCCATCCCGCCCTGCCACATGACATGCTGGACGCCGCGAATGAGCTTGAGCGCCGCTGGCAGATAGCGCAGAAGAACCACACCCAGCGCGAAGCCCTGCGCCCGGAACATGAACAGGCCACCCGAAGCGTGCGGGAAAGCGAAGCCAGCCTGTCCCGAGCACAGGCGGAGGTGGCGGCCCTCCAGACCCGCACGCAAACGGACAGCCCGCACGCGCTGGAGCAGCTTGCCCTGCGTCTGGCCCGGCGGGATACGCTGGCGGAGCGGCACGCACAGGCGCTGCACACCCTGTCGCGTATGACGGATGGACAGGCCCCGACCGATCTGCACCGGGAGATTGACGGTCGCGACCTGCCTGAACTGACAGCCGAGATCGCCCGGATCGATGACCGCCTGAAGGAACTGGACCAGTTGCGCGACAATGCGGTCCGCGCCGAACAGCGTGAGGAAACCGCCCTGCGCGCGTTCGAGAACAATACCGAAGCGCCACAGGCCGCCGCCCGGCGCGAGGCGGCGATTACACACCTGCACCAGATCGTGGCGGAATATGCCAGACTGACGCTGGCCCGCAACCTGATCGCCGATGCGATTGACCGGGTGCGGACCGAGGAACAGGATCCGCTGGTCACACGCGCGGGGCAGTTCCTGCGCCTTGCCACGCAGGGCGCGTTTACAGGCATCCGCACGGAACTGGACACACGGAACGAACCCGTGGTGCAGGGCATACGCCATGATGGCGGCATCGTGCCCGTAACGGCCATGAGCGCCGGCACGCGCGACCAGCTATTCCTTGCCTTCCGGCTGGCCAGCGTGGAGACCTACTGCAGGTCGGCCGAGCCGCTGCCCTTCATCGCCGACGACCTGCTGGTCCAGTTCGACGATGCCCGCACCCACACCACCCTGTGCGCCCTGGCCGATTTCGCCCGTACGACGCAGGTCCTGCTCTTTACCCATCACGACAGCATCCGTGACATGGCCCGTGACCTGCAGGCGCGGGGAATGCCCATCAACCTGCTGGAACTGCCCCGCATCACCGCCCCCGCCCCCGCCGTTACGCCAGCGGAGCCGTGATTTTTTTACAGGTCGCGCCGATACTTACGGTGTGGCCTGCGCCATGCGGGTTTCGGGCAGGATTTCAAACAGCGTCTCCTTGGGGCGGCAGGGGCGCGCGGTGGTATCCGTCATGACAACGGGGCGGTTGAGCAGAACGGGATGGGCGGCTATGGCGTCAAGTATCTGCCCATCCGTCAGGGTCGGATCATCCAGCCCAAGCGCGGCATAAGGCGTGCCACGCTGGCGCAGCAGGTCGCGCACCGGCCCGCTCAGGCGGCTGGCCAGCACGTCCAGATCAGCGCGCGTGGGCGGGGTCTTCAGGTATTCGATCACGACCGGCTCGATCCCTGCGGCACGGATCATGGCCAGCACGTTACGTGACGTGCCACAGGCACGGTTATGATACAGGGTTACGGTCATCCGGTTGCCTATTCCTACGCTCAGACACAGGGCGGGCATGATATAACCACGTCCCGCCCCTGGCTACAGCAGGCATGTCCCGCATGCGCCCATGGTGCATTCGGGCGCGAACTCCGGTATGACTGCGGCACAGCCTGCCCGGCGGGCCGGTGCGGTTATATGCGGTCATTTTCAGCCATGGTTGCCCATTACAATGAACACATCCCCTGTCGTTCCTCCTTCCGACCCGCAGGGCACGCTGCCTGTCTGCGTGGCGGCCCTGTATCATTTCACTACGTTCACCGACTGCGCGGCGCTGCGTACGCGGTTGCTCGATGCATGCCACAGGCTGGGAATACGTGGCATCCTGCTGCTGGCGCATGAAGGTGCGCATCAAGCGTGAAATCGTGACCATGGGCATCGACGGACTGGACCCGAGACGCGACGTGGGTCATTACGTCGCGCCCGATGACTGGAACGCCCTGATTTCGGATCCCGACACCATCGTGATCGACACCCGCAATGATTATGAGGTCGCGATCGGCACCTTTCGCGGGGCCATTGACCCCGGAACCCGCAGCTTTCGTGAATTTCCGCAGTGGTTTCGCAACCAGCGGCAGGAACTGGCGGCACAGGGGCGCACGCCCAAAATCGCGATGTTCTGCACCGGCGGCATCCGCTGCGAAAAAGCAACGGCCTTCGTCCGCGCGGAAGGGATTGAGGATGTATTCCACCTGCAGGGCGGCATCCTGAAATACCTGGAAACGGTGCCCGAACAGGAAAGCCTGTGGGATGGCGAATGTTTCGTATTTGACCAGCGTGTCAGCGTGGGCCACGGGCTGAAGCCCGGAAATTTTGATATATGCCACGCCTGCCGTGCGCCATTGAGCGAAGCCGACCGGCAGGCGCCCGAATATGAAGCTGGCATCAGTTGCCCCCATTGCCATGGCGAACGGACCGAAGCCCAACGCCACCGCTATGCCGAACGTGAACGCCAGATCGGGATTGCCAGCAAAAAAGGCATCACCCATCTCGGTTCCGACCCCGTTCGCTGAAAGACCGCTTCAGGGATCTACAGGCCAGTGGACCGTATCGACCTTTTCCGTATTTTTACCCGTGTGGTGGAAACGTCCAGTTTCACCCATGCGGCCGATACGCTCAACATGCCGCGCTCCTCGGTGTCCACGGCCATACAGGAACTTGAGGCACGGGTGGGTACGCGGCTGCTGGCCCGCACCACCCGGTCGGTCGCGCCCACGCCCGATGGCGCGGCCTTTTACCACCACTGCGTACGACTGGTGGCGGATGTGGAGGAAACCGAAAACCTGTTCCGCAGCGGCAGTGCCGGGCCGGGCGGGTTGCTGCGTGTGGATATGCCGGGGCGGATTGGCCGCCTGCTTGTAGCCCCCGCCCTGCCGACCTTCCTCCAGCGTTATCCGGATATCGACATCGAACTGGGTGTTACCGACCGGGCCATCAACCTGATCGAGGATAGAGTGGACTGCGTGCTGCGCATCGGCCCGTTGCAGGATTCCGGGCTGATCGCGCGCCGGATGGGTGAACTGCCGCTGATCAATGTCGCAAGCCCGGCCTATCTTGCCAGTCACGGCATACCGCTTCGGCCATCCGAACTGGGCGGGCATGAAGCCGTGCGCTACGCATCCCCCACCACCGGCCGGGTGGAGGAATGGGAATGGGTGGAAAACGGCAGCATCCACACCATGCCCCTGTCCGGTCGGGTCAGCGTAAACAATGCCGAAACACTGGTGGCCTGCTGCCTTGCCGGGCTGGGGCTGATCCAGGTCCCTGCCTATGACGTACGCCACCATATCCAGCGCGGTGAACTGGTGGAGGTCATGCCCGACTGGCGGGCCGAACCCATGTCCATGACATTGCTTTACCCGCACCGCCAGCATCTCTCGCGCCGTCTCCAGCTTTTTGCCGACTGGCTTGCGATCCTTCTTGCGCGGGAAACCGCCTGATATCAGATCAGGCCGCCCTCCGCGATCATCTGTTGCAGGTCGAGTTCATGTTCAAGCTGGTGCAGCACCACATCATGCACCGCCCCGCTGCGGTGCAGGCGGAGCAGTTCGGCGCGCCCGGCATCTATTATGGTCAGTTGCATCTTGTATTCGGCATCCTGCCGGCCCTGTAGCGCCTGCTGCTCATGGCTGAAACGTTCGGCCAGTTCCGCACGGTAGGCATACTGCTCCAGCAGGTGCGCGTGGATCAGTTGCCCATCCGCGCCGTACGCCAGTTCGCGTATGGCGTTTTCCTGCATCCGCGCGACCAGCGCGCGCGCCTGCGATACCGACAGGTAATGTTTCTGCCCCCATGCGTGCCCATGCCCGCCGCCGGTGAAGTGAATGACCCATCCGATCGTCGTTCCCTGAACCAGCACGGTAACCAGAATGACCACAAAGGTCGCAATCTGCATGATATCGCGGTTGGGCATGTCTTCGGGCAGGGCCAGCACAATTGCCAGGCTGACCACGCCGCGCATGCCGCACCAGCCCATGATCGCGACAAAGCCGAAAAACATCCGCCGGTCGGGCCGCATCCGCGCGGGCATCCAGATCACGCGCAGCCCCTCGGTCACGAACATCCAGATGAAGCGCGAGATCAGCACCGCCGCGACGATCCCCGCCACCGGGCGGAATACATCCTGCTTGACCCATCCCGTGCCCATATGCCGCAGCACAATGGCATGCACGGATGTACCGATCAGCACGAATACCAGTGATTCCAGCAAGAAAACCAGTACTTCCCACACCGCCGCCCAGCGCAGGCGCGCATCGGCGCTGAATACGTCATGCTGGCGCCAGCCCACAACCAGCCCCGCCACGACGGTGGTAATGACACCGGAGACCCCGATCTGTTCACCGCCGATATAGGCGACCCATGGCAGGAGCAGCGTCATGGTAATACTGACGATACGATCGCGTACCATGCCCATGAACCTGATCCATACCCAGCCCAGCAGGCCACCGAACGCAAGCCCCCCGGCCGCCAGGAAACCGAAGGTCGCCACCGCATGGACAAGGTCGAACGTCCCGGTCAGGGCGGCGGCGGTGGCAAAACGGTAGAGAACCAGGCTGGCCGCGTCATCCAGCAGGCTTTCCCCCTCCAGCAGCGTGGTGATCCGTTCCGGCAGGGAGACACGCCTGAGCACGGCCTTCGCCGCCACCGCGTCCGGTGGGGCCACGATGGCGCCCAGCGCGAAACACCCCGCCCACGGCATGGAGGGAATAAGCCAGCGCGTCGCCATGCCAACCGCGAATGTCGTGAAGGCCACCCCCCCCACCGCGAGTTGCAGAATACCCACCAGATTGGCCCGGAACGCATGCCATACGGAAAAATAGGCCCCGGCCAACAGCAGGGGCGGCAGGAACACGATCAGCACCAGATCGGGATCGATCTCGATAACGGGCAGCCCCGGCATAAGGGCGATGGCGATGCCCCCCAGCACCAGCGCCGCCGCCGGTGGCAGGCGCAGCCTGCGGGCCGCCAGATCCAGCACCACGATCACTACGATCAGGAGGAGAATGAACTCGAAGCGCTCTATATTGGACATGCGCACCCTACCTGTCATACGCCCGGGCGCCCCTTCCCGGCCTGTGACGGTTAACGCGACAGGTGATGGCAGGTTGGTATCAACACATGCCCGCCGTGCCTGTATTCATGGCAGGACGAAAGACCAGCTTCGGTGCCTGCCACGACAGCACTGCAAAAGCCTGCGCCCTGCCCACGGATAAGGGAATGCAACCTTACCGCCCATGGATGCTTTAAAAATCCGTGCGTTTTCGTGAACACAGGGGAACCGCAATGGCCAGGGCCCGCATGCGGGTCGGATGGGCAGGCGACAGCTTATGGTTTTTCCTGGCGTCATAAAAGTGAGAACCGCCATGTTGATACCTTCCATCCGCATCTGCGGACAGCCGCCCCTACCCCCGCCCAACCCGCCATCCCCACGGGATTATCCGCCTTTGGGGCCGAAGCAGCCTTTTCCGCTGGATACGCCCGCACCCCCGCCCCCACCACTTCAGAACCGGTGTGCATGAATGCAGGAAACGCCGCCTTTTTGAAAAAAGACAGCATCCAAAAACTTTTATTGTTTTTTATTGACTGTTTATTTCCAAACAGCGTCCTGACTGGCGAGCGCATGACGGCCTGATCCAGCCGAGCGGGTTGAAGGAACACCTCCCCCTGACCCGCGCCGTCCTTCGTTCATTCAGGCAGCGCATGATCCATGCGCTGCCCACGGATCAGAAACCGATGACCGCATCGCCACCGAAGGTGAACATGCCGTTGTTGCGCCCACCGTTAAAGGGTGTCGTATCGTTAAGTGAGCGATCGAAACGCACTTCAGGCCGCAGCATGAAAACACGGACATGGTGGCCCAGATCGGGCTTGTAGGTCACGCCCAATGTCATTTCGCCATAGGTGGTGCCATGCCCGCTCGGCCCCGGCATAAGGCCATCACCCGGGCCGGCGCGACCGGAAATACCATCCATGTAGGCATTGTTGCCGATAAAGGTCGCGACCATCAGGTTGTTATTGTCGCGATAGATTTCACCACGGTAATTGAAGGTCAGGACCTTGTTGATCTTGTAGCTGAGGAAGCTGACGAAGCTTTCCGCATCGGCGGCCTTGAAGTTGCCGTTCGAGCGGATGCCGTTCAGGCCTTCGTCATGGATGTAATTGAACTCACCCGTCAGGGTCAGGCGGTCATTCACGGCGTAGGTCGCGTTGATGTCGTTCCAGAACCGTTCGGCATGGTCGGCCTCATACCGCCCGCCAGCGGAGGAATAGCGGGAGTTTTCAGGCCCGACGCGGCTCAGTTCGATAATGTTGAGCTTGCCATGCGCAAGGTTGTTCAGGTTGAACCCGAAATAACCCGCGGGCGCGTTGTTGTTGTCGGAACGGCCGAATGACGTCTGGTTGCCGGTGTCGATGCCGAAAGTCACGTCAATCATATCGGTCACATGCCAGTTGAACATGGCGCCGATATGCTGGAAGGGAACCGAATATTCGGATGTATAGGCAATGGTATAGAACGGGCGCGTGGTGGGATCGAGCGTTTCCACGCCCATGGGGGCCTGAAGGATACCGGCATGCATGTCCAGCCCGCCCTTGGTGGCCCAGGGCAGGTGAACATCGGCATGGGCCTGGGCGGGAATCAACTGGTAGCGGGCGTTCCATTCATGCGCGCTGACACCCAGAAGCTGGTAGTAGCGGGCATCCGAACCGTACATGCCTTCAAGGGTGAAGCCGACCTGATAGCCGCCCTTTGAGGGGTCAATCGCCTTTTGCAGGGTGAATTCAGCCTGGTTGAGCTGTACCTGATTGGCATGGTCGGCAAAGAAGTCGCCAAAGTTGTAGCCTGGCTGCGGGCGGGCGGGGTTGGCCATGATGCCCCCTTCGACCTGTCCGGTCAGGGTAATGCCCGACAGCCAGCGCGCCATGTCGGAATCACTTTTTTCCATGCTTTTGAATATGGAAACCTGGGCATGAGCTTGAGGCAAATCAAGCAGGACGCCAGCGGCAAGTGCCGTAATACATCCAATACCGGAACGGAACCCAGATACTCTCATCCCGTTTTTCTTCATGGCGGTCCCCAAAATGTCGTTTTCGCTACAACGCTATCTAACAGCTTTTGTTTGGTAACGAACCGAAATGCTCCTCATCATAACGATTGAATATCAGCATGTTGCAAATGCCACACACATCGTTACGATTTCATAACAATAAAATATGGCGACACATGTTTGTAATGTTCGTGACACAGTATGTCGCACACGATGGGGGATAAAAATATCAGCCTGCGTCCTGCGGATCCGACCGGCCGGTCCGCGCCCGCAGGCGCCCGACGGGTCGGGGCAATCCCTTTACGGAAACTGCACATTCGCCAGGGCGGCAGGCCCCATATCGCCTGAACCGGCGTGAAAAAACCCGTTGATGAAACGCGTGACGGAGTACGCGACAGCCCGACATTCACGTCCCACACCCATCCACCAGCCCGGCGGGCAGGACGGATCGGTGCGGGTCCATTATCTCTATGCGGGATAGGGTGATTTATATCCCAATGGTGCGCTTATGCTGCAACAGTCGGTGTGTATGACCGGCTTTCCGGCCGTATCGCGCCGCCTCTTTCGGGTGACGGTGGGGCGCGTAATCCGTGCTGCGTGACCGCCTGCATGAAGTCAAAACATGGGCCGGGACAGTCCATGACCAGTACCCGGCCCGTTATTACAGGGCCTTTACCAGCCGCCCCAACCCCAGCCACCAACATACCCACCGTACGGATAACCGTAATATCCCGGATAACCGTAAACAGGATATCCATAACCATAGCCATAACCATAATAGGGATAAGGCGGGGCAATCCAGCCGCCCCCCCATCCACCACCCCAACCGCCGCCGCGCCAGCCACCGCCGCCCCAGCCGCCGCCACCACGACCCGGGCCGCCTGGACCGCCGTGGCCACCACCCCAGCCGCCCCCGCCGCCATGTGGCCCGCCGCCACCGCCACCCGGACCGCCACCGCCCGGACCGCCGCCGCCATGCCCCTGCGCATGGGCGCTGGATATTACCGTGGCACCCGGCGTGGCCGCGAGCGCCAGCACGACAAAAGCCGCTGTCAACGATTTCATATGCTTCATCGTCCTACTCATTTTCTTATGCTAATCTGATGCCACACCACGACGGAAAGGTGGCGGTTTGTCACATTATTGTATCAGATCCATATCCTGAACACGTAACAGCCATGCTGCCCCCTGCAGGGTTCGGGTGGCCCGCGTTAAAAATTCCGGTCCTGTCTCTCGTCCTTCAGCAAACAGGGGTATAGTCCGGCCTGTCTTTGAAAAACGGGGCGGCCACACCAGCAGCCACGACCTGTTTCCAAGTGTTCGGGTGTCATCATATCATGCCTTCTCCTTTCCGCCCCACCCCCACCAGCCCATGGATACAGGCCCTGTCTATACTGGTGCGCAACCGTTCGGCCATGCTGGCCCTGAGCGTGCTGGCGCTGATGACCCTGGCATGCCTGCTGGCCCCGTTTTACGCTCATGATGTGGCGCATACGGATCCTTTTACCTCCAACGTGGCGGGAACCATTTCGTTTGACGGGCAGGCGGTGGATATCATGCAGCCCAATGACAATCCGCTCCATCTCGGCCTCAGCCCCATCGGCCCGACATGGCGCGCGGCCTATCTGCTCGGGGCGGACAGCCAGGGGCGCGACCTTATGGCGCGGCTGCTGTACGGGGGGCGCAACTCGCTCCTGATTTCAGCCTCGGCCGCGTGCATCTGCCTGTTCATGGCCGCCGTGGCGGGTATTGCCGCCGGTTTCTGCGGCGGGATCGTGGATGGCGTCATATGCCGCATGCTGGACATCATGTGGGCGGTGCCGGTCTATCTTTTCGCCATTTCCCTTTCCATCGTCATGGTCAGCCAGACCCTGCGGCTGGGGCCGTTCGTGGTGCGGGCCGACAACCTTCTCATTCCCATCCTCATCATCGCGCTGGTCTATGTTCCCTATGCCGCGCGGCCCATACGCGGGCGGGTCCTTGCGCTGCGGCAGGCGGAATTCGTGCTGGCGGCGCGCGGTCTGGGCATACCGGACTGGCGCATCATGGTGCATGACATCCTGCCCAACCTGACCACCACGCTGGTCGTGCTGGGCCCGCTGCTCATGGCGCTGGCGCTGCTGGCGGAAAGCGCGCTTTCCTTCCTCTCACTGGGTGTGCAGGCGCCCGCGGCGTCATGGGGCACGATCATTCAGGATGGCGAGGGCCTGATCTACACCCGCCCCATGGTCGCCATCGCGCCGGGGGTCGCGATCGTGATTGTGGTACTGGCGCTCAATATCCTGGGCGATGGGCTGCGTGACGCACTGGATGTGCGTGACGCGGCACGGCGTGCGTCGTGACCATGGCGCTGCTACGCCGCGCGGGACAGACGGTTTTCGTGCTGTTCGGTGTTTCGGCCCTGGTGTTCCTCGTCTTTTTCGCGACACCGGGCGCGGACCCCACCGCCCGTATCGCCGGGCGCAATGCCTCCGCGCAGGTCATGGAAAAAGTACGGCGGGAATACGGGTTTGATCGCCCGCTGCCGGTTCAGTACATGACCATGATGAAAAAGCTGTTCATTACCCGCGATCTGGCATCCTATGCCGACCGGGGGGAAATGGTGGTGCCCGAAATAATGCAGGCCGCCCCGGTCACCGCCAGCCTGGTGTGCGGGGCCGCCTTCATCTGGGTTACGGTTTCCATCGCCATGGGCACGCTGGCCGCCGCCATGAAAAATACATGGGTGGACCGTATCCTCATGACACTGGGGCTGGTGGGCATTTCCATACCCGTGTTCTGGCTGGGTCAGGTCACCAACCTTGTCACGCAGAGCCGGTATCATGATACATGGCTGTTTTCGTGGGTGCCGGGGCTGGGTTACGTGCCCTTCACGCAGGATCCGTGGGGATGGTTCAGGTCGCTTGTGCTGCCATGGGTCGTGCTGGCGGTCATGTTCATCGGCCTGTACAGCAGAGTGCTGCGGTCCGATCTGGTCGCGCTGGAGGGTGAAGACTTCATGCGCACCGCCCGCGCCAAGGGGCTCTCCCCCGCGCGCATATTTCTCCGCCATGGGCTGCGTACCGCCATGATCACGTTCATCTCGCTCTTCGGTCTGGATTTCGCGCAGCTTGTGGGGGGTGGCGCGCTCCTGACGGAAGTGGTGTTCGGCCTGCCCGGCGTGGGGCGGCTGACCTATCGCGCGCTGACCACGCTCGACCTGCCGGTCATCATGGCCACGGTCATGTATTCCGCCGTTTTTGTCGTTATCGCCAATGCGGTGGTGGACATGCTCTACCTGCTGGTTGACCCACGGGTGCGCGATGGCCGGTAACCCATCGCCCCCCGCCCTGCTGACAGTCGTGGATCTGTGCATAAGCTTTCCCGCCCATGGCCGCATGATCCCGATTGTGGAGCATGTGAGCTTTACCCTGCATGAAGGAGAGATTCTGGGGCTGGTGGGGGAATCCGGGTCGGGCAAGTCGGTAACGGCCATGGCGTTGATGGGCCTGATCGACAGCCCCGGCGTGCAGGTGCGCGGTTCCGCGCGCTTTCGGGGGCATGAACTTGTAGGGTTGCCACAAAAGCAGCTTCGCCGCCTGCGCGGGCGCGAGATGGCCATGATCTTTCAGGATCCGATGACGGCCTTCACCCCGGTCCATACCATCGGCTGGCAGATTGATGAGCAGATCCGCGCCCATGAACCCCTGTCCCGCCGTGCGGCGCGGGCCCGCACGCTGGAACTGCTGGGGGAAATGGGCGTGCCGGACCCCACCCGCGCGGCCCGGAGCTATCCCCACCAGCTTTCCGGCGGGCTGCGCCAGCGCGCGATGATCGCCATGGCGCTTTCGTGCAATCCCACGTTACTGATCGCCGATGAGCCGACAACCGCGCTGGACGTAACGGTGCAGGCGCAGATTCTCGAACTCATTGACGCGTTGCGCGGCACGCATGGATCCTCCGTATTACTGATCACGCATGATATGGGCGTGGTGGCCCGGAGCTGCGACAATGTGCTCGTGCTCTATTCCGGTCGCGTGGCCGAAACCGGACCGGCCCCAGCCCTGTTCGCCCGCCCCGCCCACCCCTACACCGCCGCCCTGCTGGACTCCATTCCGCCCCTGTATGGCCCCCGGCCGCACCGGCTGCCCGCCATTGCCGGCATGCCGCCCGTTCCATCCCGGCGCCCCGCTGGCTGTGCCTTCGCGCCGCGCTGCATGTACGCGCATGAAAGCTGTACGCCCCAGCCCCCGCCGCTGGTGGCCGTCGGGTCGGGGCACGCCGCCGCCAGTGTCCTTCCGGCAGAAGGCGCGCCACTGCCGCCACGCCTGTCCAACACCGTATGGGAGGGGCAGCCATGAGCCACAACGCCACCAGCGCATCCCTCACCACGCCGCTGCTTGGCATAAGGGATCTGCGCAAGACCTACCGCCTGCCCCATGGCCAGATGCTGAAGGCGGTGGATGGGGTCTCGCTTGGCGTCATGGCGGGTGAAATGCTGGGGCTGGTGGGGGAATCCGGGTGTGGCAAATCCACGCTGGGGCGCTGCATGCTGCGACTGACCGATATATCCTCCGGGCAGGTCAGCTTTGAAGGGCGCGACATAACCCGCCTGCGCGAAAGCGCGTTGCGTCCGCTGCGCCCGCGCATGCAGATGGTGTTTCAGGACTCACACGCATCGCTCAACCCACGCCGCCGCATTGGCGACATACTGGCCGAACCGCTGCACGTTCATCCCGATGCGACGGGGCGCAGGCGGCCAGCGGCGCGGATCCATGACCGGCTCCGTGAACTCATGGATCTGGTTGGCCTGCCCGTTACGGCGCTGGAGCGTTACGCGCATGAATTTTCCGGCGGCCAGCGCCAGCGCATCAACATTGCACGCGCGCTGGCGCTTTCGCCCCGGCTGGTGGTGGCCGATGAGCCGGTTTCCGCCCTGGATGTGTCCATCCAGGCCCAGATCGTCAATCTCTTTGCCGATCTGCGGGACCAACTGGGGCTGACCTATGTGTTCGTCGCGCATGATCTGGCGGTGGTGCGCCAGATTTCAAACCGCGTCGCGGTCATGTATCTGGGTGTGATTGTCGAACTGGGTGAAACCGACAGCGTACTGCATCATCCGGCCCATCCCTACACGGCGGCCCTGACCGCCGCCGTTCCCCGCCCCGTGGTGGGGGCCGACCGCGCCAGCGCGTTGCGCGGCGATGTGCCCAGCCCCGTCACCCACCAGACGGGGTGCCGTTTTCATACCCGCTGCGTGTACGCACAAAATCGCTGCCGCGTGGAAGAGCCTGCCCTGCGCCCCATCCGGGCGGGGCATGAAGCGGCATGCCATTTTCCCCTTGCGGGTGACTGAAGCACGCGCGCCCCGCCCCGCACGGCCGCGCTATGGCGCGGCGGCGAACGCATCGGCCAACCACTGTCGCATCAGGGCATAGGACTGCCCGGCGGCCAGTGGATCATACCGGCACAGGCCGGAGGGAGCGGTGGCTTCCGTCTCCGTAAAGCAGTGGACCGCATGGCCGATGAGAACGAACTGCCAGGGGGCCGGGCTGCCGCGCATTTCCTGTGTAAAACTGCCGAACTGGGGGGATGTGGTTTCATCATCGGCGCCGTTCATGGCCAGCACGCGGGCGCGGATGTGCCTTGCCAGGGCCGGATCGTCGGTGCCCAGATTACCATGAAAGGCGACCACGGCGGCGACATCCGCCCCACTGCGCGCCAGATCGAGAACGGCGGCGCCACCAAAACAGAACCCGATCGCGGCAAGATGCGACACGTCAACCGGCGCGCTCGCCGCCTGCGCCCTGAGTTGCCCAAGTGCGTAATTGACACGGCCGCGCATGAGCGCCCGGTCCGCCAGCAACGGGCTGACCGCACTGCGGGCCTGTTCCGTGGTCCGCGGCCGTACGGTCGCCCCGTACATATCCGTCAGCAAGATGACATAGCGCTGCCCGGCGATCTGTTCGGCCTTGCGGATGGCGTTCGCGTTCACCCCGAACCACGCGGGCACCATAAGCAGCCCCGGCCGCCTGGCGGCAACCGCATCATCATACACCAGCACGCTTTCGAAGCGCGTATGTCCATAAGTCCACGAGACCGGGCGGGCGACCATCCCCGCCCGCGCCACATGGGGCATGAACATGCCTGCGAACAGACCGGCCGACAGGATGCATGGCACGGCTGGACGTAAGGAAAACAGGGCGGCCATCGGGCACCTCGCAAGAAAAAAAGTCAGCCATTCCTACAATACATCCGCCCCGCCAGTCCCGCGCCCTGTCCATATGGTCGCACGGTTTTCATCGGCCCGTGCCGGAACCCCCGGGCGCGGGATCCCTTTACCCCACCGGGCCGCGCGCCTGCCGGGCATGTACCGTTTTGCGGCCAGCAAGGTAACTGATACAATAAACGCAAGAGCGAAGTGAGTGGAGCAGACGGCGATGAACGAAACATTCTGGCGGGAGAAATGGCAGCGCAATGAGATCGGGTTCCACGAAGACCAGCCCAATCCCCTGCTTACCCGCCACCTGCCCACGCTTGGCCTGCCCGAAGGTGCCCGCATCTTCCTGCCGCTTTGCGGGAAAAGCCTCGATATCCACTGGCTGCTGGAGCAGGGATTCGAGGTTGCCGGAATCGAACTGAGCGAACTTGCCGTCGAACAGCTCTTTGCCGAACTGGGCCTGACGCCCCGCATTTCGGAAGTCGGGGTGCTGCGATGTTACGAGGCCGATGGCCTGTGTATCTTCGTGGGCAATATCCTGGACCTGACCCAGGCCGAACTGGGGTCGGTCGATGCCGTTTATGATCGCGCGGCACTGGTCGCCCTGCCTGAAAACATGCGTGGGCCCTATGCATCCCATCTCATGTCCATCACGAACGCGGCGCCTGCCCTGCTCGTCTGCCTGGAATACGATCAGTCCTGCAGGCCGGGACCGCCCTTTTCCGTCGATGACGCCGAAGTCAGGCAGTATTATGATGACATGTTCCATCTCACATGCATCGAGAAACCGAAGCTGGTCGGTGGCCTGAAAGGGGTATGCCCGGCATCGGAGATTGTATGGATCATGGAACCGCGCGCCAGCATGGCATAGGCCGCAACACCCGTCCCCACGGGGATCATGCGACGGTATGAAGTCCCGCACCATGAAAAAAGCCATCCGGGCTGAAACATCCCCCTTCACGGTCATATGATCGGAAGGACGCCCTCGGGCCTGCCCCGGAACAGGCAGCGCATCATACAAGACGGGACGGCCCCGGCACGCTATGCAGGCCCCTGCCCCGTTTCCCGTATTCCGGTTTGCCGATCGTAAAATGCCCTCCCGACCCAGCGCCCCTGCCGCACGACAGACCTATTCGCCCATGATCGCGCTGATCATGGCCGCGACATCATTCATGCAGAACCTTGATGGCGCAATCATCAACACCTCCCTACCGCAGATGGCGCGCTCCTTTGGCGTGAGCACCATTGATCTTTCCATGGGGATCACGGCCTACATGCTGGCCTCGGCGGCACTTTCGCCCCTGTCGGGCTGGCTTTCGCAAAGGATCGGGGAACGCACGGTGCTGCTTGTCTCCGTTATCGCCTTTACGCTTGCTTCCGTATGGTGCGGACTGGCGCCCGGGCTGGGCATGTTCGTGCTGGCCCGGATCGCGCAGGGGCTGGCTGGCGCCATGATGATGCCCGTAGGCATGTCGGTCGTGCTGCGCCATACACCCAAGGCCGCGCTCATGCGCGCGCAGGCCGTAACAGTCTGGCCCGGCCTGCTCGCCCCCATTATTGGCCCGGTGCTGGGCGGGTTCATTACCCAGACTCTCGACTGGCGGTGGAATTTCTGGCTCAACCTGCCCATCGGGCTGGCAGGGGCATTCGCGATCCTGCGCTTTGTGCCGCGGGAAGAAAAATCCACGCCACCGCCCATGGACTTTACCGGCTTTTCCCTGTGCGCCGTGGCGCTGACCACCCTGCTGGCAGGTTTTCAGCGCGCGGCGGAACCGGGGGCCGCGCGCGAGATCGCCTGTGGGCTGATCATTGCCGGCCTTGCGACGGGATGGGCCGCCGTGCGGCATCTCAGGCGTCATCCCACGCCCATCCTGTCACTGGCCCCGCTGCGCCGCCCCAGCCTGCGCTATGTCGTGCTGTATCCCGGCATCCTGTTCCGCACGCTGTTTTCGGCCATGCCGTTCCTGCTGCCGCTGCTGTTCCAGCTTGGCTTCGGCCTGCGGCCCGCCGCCGCGGGTGGGTGGGTTTTGGTGTATTTCTGTAGCAATCTGGGGCTCAAGCCCTTTACCAGCGCCATCCTGCGCCGGTTCGGCTTTCGCAATGTCCTGCTCGTCAACGGGCTGCTGGTCACACTTTCCCTGCTGGCATGCGGCTTTGCCGCGCCGGATACGAATACGGCGCTGCTGGTGCTGATACTGGTCTTCGCGGGGGCCACGCGTTCCATGCAGCTTACCAGCCTTTCGACCATGGCCTTTGCCGATATTTCCGGCAATGAACGCCGTGCCGCATCGGGGCTCCTGTCCATCCTGCAACAGGCGGCATCAGCCGCCGGGGTGGCCTGCGCGGCTTTCAGCCTGTCGTTTTTCCAGATTCTGGACCGTAGCCAGGTTACGGGTCTGGCGGAACTGCACGCCACCTTTTTCATCGCGGGCGGTATCGCGCTGGTCGCATCCCTTGGGTACGTGCGCATGCCATGCGCGCTGGGGCAGGAAATAAGCGGGCATCGGGCCTGAAGGGCGTAAAGGCCGTTTCCCGGGCTGGTTTTTCAAACAGCTTCTCAGGGCTTTGCATTCCCTCTCGCATGGCCATGGCCACCCGTAAGGAAGGTGCCCGCGTGCAGGCGGGATTCAATATCTTCCAGCGTTGTTCCCGCCGTTTCAGGCACACAGGCCCAGACGAATACGAAGGATATGACGTTGATGACCCCAAACAGCCAGAACGTGCCCGTCGTGCCCAACGCATTGACGAGGGAAAGGGTAACGAGTGAGACCAGCGTATCGGACAGCCAGACGGTCGCACTGGCCAGCCCCATCGCCTTGCTGCGGACCTGAAGCGGAAAGACTTCGGATGCGATAAGCCAGACCGCAACCGACAGGGACCCGAAATTGAAGAAGATATAGCCCAGAAGCGATGCGACCATCAGCACCATGCGCAGCCCCGCGACCGGGGCGGGACTCAGGAAGATCGCCCCCAGAATGAACAGCGACAGGGCGGCGAACGGCAACATCCACAGCAGCATCCGGCGGCGGCCGACACGGTCGATCAGCGCAATCCCCATGACCGTGGTGATCGTGGATGTCACCCCTACCAGAACCGACGTGAGCAGCGCCGTGGAATGACCCAGCCCCGTTTGTGACAGGATGATGGGGGCGTAATAGACAATCACATTCGGCCCCGAAAGCTGGGACAGGGCGGCAATGCCCAACGCCGCGACCAGCGCGGGCCTGAGCCATGGCTGGCGCAGCACGCTCCACCGCGTATCCGCGCCGTCCCCGTCGTCCTTTTCCACGGACAGGACGGCGTCAAGTTCCGCGCGCACCGGGTCATGATGCCCGCGCAGGCGGTACAGGATCGCTATGGCCCGCACCTCCTGTTCCCTGTGCAAAAGCCAGCGCGGGCTTTCGGGCAGGAACAGCATGCCAACCGCCAGAAGCACCGCCGGCACCGCCCCCAGCATGAACATCGCGCGCCAGCAGTCAGGTGGGCCCGCCATTTCATAACCGACAAAAAAGGCCACGAGCAGCCCGAGCGAAAACACCATCTGGAACAGCGATACGAGGCTGCCCCGCCGCTCCGCCGGGGCAAGTTCGGCCACGTAAACCGGCACGATCTGAGTTGTCGCCCCGATCGCGACCCCCAGAAACAGCCGGGCGATGATGAGGATCGTCTCATCGGGTGCAAGGCCACAGCCGAAGGAAGCCAGGATGAACACGGCCGAAGCGAGCATGATGGCGGGACGGCGGCCATAACGGTCCGAAACCGGGCCACTGATGACCGCCCCGGCCACGGCACCCAGATTAAGCGCCGCCGCGACCCATTCCTGCCCGCTGGTGGAAAGGGAAAAGCTCTGGGTGACGTAAATCAGCGCGGATGCGATGATGCCGGTATCATATCCGAACAGGAGGCCGCCCACCGCCGCAACGGCGGCGGCGATGCCGACATAACGGCGCGCTTCCACCCGCCGGTCATCAAGATGGGCGAACTGCGGCAGGACGGCAAACGCGCGCTGCCGTATCCGGTGGCGGGGTGAGACCTGTTCACTGCTGATGGTGGAAGCGGTTGTCATCCGGCCCTCTCTTTCCTTTCGGCCCTGGTTTGCGCCGTTGCGCTCCTGCCCGGTTCAGGCGGAAACTTCGAAAATCTCCTGCAACGTGCGCTGCATCACGCCTGAATCCAGTGTCCGGCCCAGCCACAGTTCGACCCCGATCACGCCCTGGTTGACCAGCATGCCCAGCCCGTCCAGCACCGTGCAGTCCCGCGCCTTTGCCGCGCGCAGCAGGTGCGTCATGGGGGGATTGGGTATTACGTCGGCCACTACCAGGCCCTTGCGCAGCGTTTCCAGCTCTACCGGCGGCAGGGCCTCGGCATCGCCCAGCCCGATGGAGGTCGCGTTAATGAGAATATCGACATCCCCCGGCACACTGACCGGCCCGTCCCACGCCATGGCCGTGGCGGCGCAGGGCGTGTTGTCACGGACCAGCGCCGCGACATTTTCAGCCTTGGCCACCTCCCGGTTCACGATGGTCAGATGCGCGGCGCCGGCAAGCCCCAGTTCCACCGCGATGGCCCGCGCGACCCCGCCCGCGCCCAGCAGCAGTACCTTTTTGCCCGCCGGGTCCGTAACTCCCTTCAGCGATGCAAGGAATCCCTTGCCATCCGTATTGTTGCCCACCAGCCTGCCATCGCGGATGGCGACACAGTTCACCGCGCCGATAATCCGCGCGGAATCCGCCAGTTCATCAAGATGTTCGATAACCGCGACCTTGTGCGGCAGGGAGCAGTTGAAACCGATCCACTCCATCGCCACCGCTCCCGCCACGGCCTGCGCCAGATGTTCGGGCTTCACGTCACAATTGATGTAGCGGGCGTCCAGCCCAGCATGCCGGTAGGCGGCCTCGATCATCGCGACCGTGGGGTTATCGGCGCAGGGCGTCGAAAACGACCCGGTAAGAATGCTACGAAAATTCCTGTCGCCCATACTGTCACTCCTACGTGGCAAACCGATCTGCAATCTCTTGCATAGCTATGCACGGGTACGGGGCAACCAAACAATGACAAAAAAGATAACGTTTAGATGATCCGCGCCGTGCTGCGCCGGGTCACCAGCCGCGCCTCGATCACGCGGGTGCGCGATGTGGGGCCGCCCTGCGGCCCCAGCGCCATGTCCAGCAGATCCGTCGCCGCCCCGACAAGGCAGTCCACCTGCTGGTCAAAACTGGTCAGGTCATAGGCATGCCAGCCAGCCTGCGGGATGTTGTCATACCCCATCACCACTACATCATCCGGGCAGTTCAGGTTCCCATGCTGGCGCAACGCGTCCATTGCCCCACAGGCCATGAGGTCGTTGCTGCTGAACAGCCCGTCCGGGCGTTCGCCACGCGCCAGCAGGCGGCAGATCGCGTCATAGCCGCTGTCATAGCTGTCGTCCCCGCGCATTTCGAGCGCCCCGTCGGGCCACTGCGTGGGATGCGCCTTCAGCCCCTCCATGAATCCGTGCCCGCGCGCGCGCGACGCCGCATTGCGCACCGGCCCGGCAAGCCAGGCCGGGCGGGTGACGCCACAGCCCGCGAAGACGCGCGCGGCCATGTGGCCCGCCGCGTGGTTGTTGGAAACGACCGTTGAAATCCACGGGCCTGTCAGGCGGGAATTGAAGCAGATCACGGGTATCTTCAGGTCGGACAGCATACGCGCGGCGCGCTGGCTGCCAATGGCCAGCGCGGTGACAACCGCATCGACCCGGTAGCTCAACAGGTGGTCGAGCGCGCTGTCCAGCGTCAACGCGTCATCAACATGCACCAGTAAAACCTGCAACCCGCCCGCGCGCAGCGATGTGGCGAGGTATTCCAGCGTGGAGGCATAGAACGGGTTGGACAGCCCGCCCACCACGACCCCCACCATGCGCGAGCGCCCCGAAAGCATGATGCCCGGAATGCGGTTGGGGCGATAATTCAGGGCCGCCGCCGCCTCCAGCACCTTGCGCCGGGTCTCGGGGGCGATGCTTGCGCCATGCGAGAAAGCACGCGACACGGCGGACTGGGACACACCTGCCCGCCGGGCGACATCAGTTGATGTGACCGGTCGTGTAATGCTGACCTCCCGAACCGATGACTGCGACAGCAAGATATAGCTATTTACACTGTCGGGTGCGCAATGACCACCGCGTGGGCGTGAATACGCGGTGGCGATAAATATGGCCGGGGTGGCATGTCTGCCGGAATTATCGTGGGGTGCGCGAGATCCGGCATTGATAGCTATTCGCAAATCCGGCAATTTATGGCATGGACATGCTATGCGAATGCGTCGCATTATTTTATTGTCCGTAACAGAAGAATGCCCATGCCCCGCAACACGGCACGTCCCGGTTCCAGCCTTACGATAAACAGGCTTTTAAGCGCCGTCGCCGCCTGCCTGCTCTCCTACCTTGCCGCCTGTCTGGTGTTGAAGGATTTTGTCCGCTGGGCCGGACCGAACCCGGTCGAGGCCGCGACTGTGGGTGATATTGTTATCGTAGCCTTTCTGCCCGTCCTGATCCTGACTGGTTTCGGGGGCAATGCGCGGCAGCGGGGCCTGCTGGTGGTGTGCGCACTGGGCGGGCTGGCCGCCCTGGGCTGTCTGGCATGATGCGTGAAACCCTGCGTACGCGGATGGGCTGGCTTCACGGTTGGGTCGGGTTCGTGTGCGGGCTATGTCTCCTATGCATTTTCGCCACCGGCACGCTGACGGTGTTCGATACTGAAATCACGTTATGGATGCAGCCGGAGATTCGCGTAGGGACATATACCCCCCCTACCGAGACAGCCCTGCATGAAGCCGCGCAGATGCTGCGCAGCCAGCAGGTGCTGGGAATCCAGGCCTTTCTCAACCTGCCATCACGGCGTTCACCCACGCTCCAGATCCTTCATTATAATGGCCATGAATTCACCGGGGATGTTCTCGCCCCCCGCACCGGCGCGGTGATCCCGGCCCGCGAAACGGCGGGAGGAAAATTCTTCTACGACTTTCATTACACCCTGCGCAGCGCGGGCATTGGCGGGGTGCGGATTGTCGATATTCTGGCGCTGGCCCTTCTGGTCGCCGTGGGGTCGGGCATCGTGATCCATCTGCGCGCGCTGCTGCCGGATCTGGTCATGCTGCGCCTGTCGGTTTCACCCATACGGTCGTGGCTGGATGCGCATCTTCTGGCGGGGGTGCTGTTCCTGCCCTTTACGATCATGTGCACTTACACGGGAATACTCGTTCATGCCGACAGGCTGTTCCCCTGGCAGCCTTCCATCGGCCACCACCACCATGGGGGCGGCACAGCGCGACCGGGCCCCAACCTGTCTACGCCGCATCCGGCCCCGGCCCTGTTGCCGGTGCCGCCATTGGCCCCGCTGCTGGCCACGGCGCGCGAAAACCTGCAGGGCCGGGAATGTGGTTTCATCCTGTTTGCGCCGGACCGCCTGAGCATTTCGGCCAGTGATGCATCCAGCCCGTATCTGAGCCGCGATCATGTGGATTTCAGCCTGCCCGATGGCCGCCTGCTGGGAACCACGATCAACCATGGCGAAATTGCCGCCACCATGCAGCTTATGCGCGGGCTGCATTACGCGCGCTTTACCCCACCCGCGCTGCGGTGGCTCTACTTCATCTCGGGCCTGTCGGCTACAGCCGTCATCGCCACCGGGCTTGTCCTGTTCCTTATGAAACGCCGCCGCAAATCCGGGCATCTCGCGGCTTTTCGTGTAGCGGAGGGGCTGACGATCTCCACCCTTGCCGGCCTGCCCGTGGGTGTTCTCGCCTTCCTGTGGGGCAACCGGCTGCTGCCCCCTGCCCTGCCGGGACGGGATATGTGGGAGATCGAGGTCTTCTTCACGGTATGGGGGCTTTGCCTGCTGCATGGCCTTGGGCGGTCGGTATCCGGACACGCGCCGTCCGGCTGGCGTGAGCAGCTTGGGGGGATCGTGGTGCTGGGATGCGGGTTGCCGTTGCTCGATATTCTGACCGCCCCCGGTGTGTGGATGACCTGTCCCGGCATCCATGCGGGTGTGGGCGCCATAAGCGTGCTGGCGGCATTTACGGCCCTGTGCGCGGGCCGCCGGGTTGCGGGGGACAGGGCATGACTATCGCTGTATCCCTGTCAGCATGGGTTATCGGCCTGTCATGCCATGCGTGGCTGCACCCGGACCGCTATGGCTTGCCACATCCGCCGCTGCGATACCGTATTGCGGTGCGGGGGATGCGCATGCTTGCCCCCTTTATCGCACTTGTTTTCGCGATACGGCACGACGCCATTGCCGGAATACTGGCATGGTGCATGACGTTTTCCATTGCCGGTGTGGTGGTTGCCCTCGCCCTGCTCCCTGGCCTGCGTCATCGGGATGGATCCGGTCGCGGGGGGCGGACCTTTTAAAACGGTTTCTATGGATGGACACGAACCGGAGGGATGCTTAATCAGGCGCCATGTCTTCCCCCGCTTCTTCCCCCACCGTACGGCTTGGCATAGATTTCGGCACGACCAATAC
The DNA here is from genome assembly GCF_021295395.1 of Komagataeibacter sp. FNDCR2. NCBI lineage: Bacteria > Pseudomonadati > Pseudomonadota > Alphaproteobacteria > Acetobacterales > Acetobacteraceae > Komagataeibacter > Komagataeibacter sp. FNDCR2. Next base: position 379,472 of record NZ_JAIWOU010000001.1, on the reverse strand, counting down.
GGTCGTGGTCATGCTGGATGCGAATGGACAGCCGCATCCCATGCGCTTCTCCTTTCCCCATCATCCGCCGGTCGAGACCTGTCGCTCGTTATTATGCCTGTGGCATGAGGAAACGCGGCCCGGCCAGTCACCGCTGCATGAAGCCATCGGGGCCGCCGCGATTGATGCCTATCTGGAAGATCCGGCGGAAAGCCGGCTGATCATGTCCATGAAATCCTATCTGGCGCAGGCTTCCTTCCGGCAGACGCGCCTCCTGGGTCAGGTCATGACACTGGAAATGCTGATTGCACGCTTTCTGGGCTGTCTCATGCACATGCTTCAGGTCGATCCCGCCCATGTCAGTGCAACGGTGGGGCGGCCCGTGCAGTTTGCGGGTGAGCGGAGCGACAACGCCTTTGGCGAGCAGCGCCTGCGTGACAGTTTCCGCACCGCCGGGTTCCAGCATGTCAATGTCGCGCTGGAACCCGAAGCCGCCGGATGGCGCTTCGCCCAGAGGCTGAGGGAACCGGCCACGGTTCTGGTTGCTGATTTTGGTGGTGGCACCAGCGATTTTTCCATTCTCCGCTTTGACCCCGATGCCGCGCACGGCACCGTACCCCTTGGATACGCTGGTGTCGGCATTGCCGGGGACCAGCTTGACTACCGGATCATTGACCATGTCATTTCACCCGAACTGGGTCGGCACGCCACCTACCGGGTCATGGGGGGGCAGCCGTTGCCGGTGCCCGCTGAATGGTATGCACGCCTGGGCCACTGGCACCGTCTGGCGTTGATGCGCACGCCGCAGACACTGCGCGCCATTGCCGATGTCGCCCGCACCGCATCCGAACCCGACAGGCTTCATGCCCTGATGAAGCTGATCGAAGACCAGCAGGGGCAGGCGCTCTATCGCGCGGTTGGCGCGGCAAAGCGGGCCCTGTCTTGCGCTGAAGCGACAGTTCTGGATTATTCTTATGGCAATCTGGAAATCCACCGTGAAATTACACGCACGGAATTCGAAAGCTGGATTGCGCCCGACCTGACCCGTTTCGACAACGCCGTGGAGGCGGCCCTTATCCGCGCCGGGCTGCCCGCAACGGCAATCGACCGGGTGTTCCTGACCGGGGGCACCTCGTTCGTTCCCGCCGTGCGTAACCTGTTTATCAGGCGGTTTGGACGCGACCGTGTTGATATGGGGGGTGAATTCGTATCGGTCGCGGAGGGGCTGGCCCTGATGAACGGCTAGAGTTTATTATTCTGTGCATCGTTGCACAGCGTCTTGATGGCGTCGTCACCTGTTGCAATACATTTGGCCATCAGGATGGCCGTATCTCCCTTCGGGTTCTGCTTCTTGATGACCCTGATGCGGTAGGCGTACATACCGTCATCCCCGAACTGCTTCTGGATATTTTCATAGATACCCAGCGCCTGGGTATACTGCTTCTGCGTTTCCAGCGTCTGGGCATAGGCCTTGGCGATATCTTCCGTCACATCGGGTCTCAGATAGGCCTGATGCAACTGGCCAAGCATCTGGTTTCCCTGCCCCTTCTGCTGGCGGGCGGCGTATTCCAGATAGAAGTAATATTCGCTCCGCTGCACCGCGGCACTTTTTACGTTATGCAGGACACGTAACGTCGCATCGGCAGTCGGGGCATTATGCTTGTCAAGTGACGCCGTCTGGATCGTATTGAGGCTTTTTACATCCGTCAGGAGCTGCCGCACGGGCTGTTGCCCGATAAAGGCGCGGAAAGGGGCCGAGCGCAGGGTGACCATCTGGTCGTCATATTCACGGTTGATATATGCACGTGCCTTTTTGAGGCGTTTGGCCCCACCGGGATGGTCTGCCGCAATGTCGTGCAGGGTTGCCTGTGCATTCCGCCCGAGCCACCCGAGACCCTGATTGAAAAAGCCCGTGACAGGGTTGCCCGTATTGACAACGTCCTTAAAGAAGTCCCGGTCCAGCGCGGCCTGTTTTTCGTGCTCTTCCTGCTCGCGCTGCTTGAAGATCTCCAGAACCTTCAGCGCCTCCTCCACTGAGTAATTGGCGCGCGCCATAAGGTCGATCGCAAGGGTATCCGCCTCGACCTCCTGCCCCCGTTGCCAGATCGGGAAGATATATTCCTGCGCCATCTCGACCAGCGCGCTGTCAGCCACATAGGCCAGCGCCGCGCCGCCGCCCACGGGGGCATATTTCGCCATATGCGCCAGGGTGGACATAAGCTGTAGCGCGCCGTTGGTCTTATCCATCATCTTCTTGGAATTGCGCATGTCCGCCGGATGGTTCAACAGGACATGGGCCAGTTCGTGCGCCACCACGAAGGCCATGCAGTCTTCCGACTGAAAGGCGGGAGACGTCGCGAAATAGTTCAGGACGCCAGTGGTGAACACCAGCGTCCCCCCAATCGTGGCGTCGCTGGTAAACTGGTCACTGGGCTGGATATAGATATAAAGCGGTGGCCGGGGCCCCTGCCACCCCGCCAGCAGGTTATTGGCTATCTTTTTCAGGTAGGCGACGGTCACGGGTTCCGACAGCACGCCAACCGGAATCTTGTTATTCGGGTCAAGCAGTTCCGGGCCGGGCTGCATGGCGGGATAGGACGTGACAGGCGTAATGACGGAGATGTACTTGCCCTTGCCCGGAACATCCGGCGCGGCTGCGGCATGCCCGGCCATAAGGCCGGTACAGGCCAGCACGGAGAGCGCCAGATTTCCAAAACCACAACGGTATTTCATGCTGTCTTGACCTTGGGATCAGTTGCAACCAGACGCCAGACCGGAGGTGGAACTGTCCTCACGACTGGCGGAAGCTGGCCGCAGAAGCCGGCAGTCTCCCTCGGCCGGGAGGTCGACCTTGGCGCTGGTCCCGACCTTGCCCGGCTTGACCATGACCACGCCCGTATCCGTCTGGATCCTGAGCAGGCCGGTTGTCGGGTCTTCCCCCACCACGGGGCGGTGCAGCAGGGCGGCGGCGGGCAATTTGCCCATCGGCTTATGGTCGGGCCCGAAAACGGTTACGGAATCGGCAAATACATCGGTAACCATATTGGTTTTGGCCGCATGCCCCGGCAGGGAAACAAGCGTAACGCCCGCCATCAGAACACCAACAAACAAACCAGGATAAAAATAACGCTTCATTTCAATTCCTCTGATATATCCGGTCCGGTTTTCAGGTCATTTATCCCGACCTATATTATGACCGAAGTTCATGAATGTTTTTGTTCTTTCATATCTGAGAACAAGCCTGCGCCAGATGGACGAACAGAAATTCGACATACTCTGTACCGGACTGTTGTCTTCATTGACTTCCGGCACCGTGAACCACAGCAGCGCAAGACCGATCCAGTCGGTATTGGGCCAGTGAAAAAACAGTTCGTTGACACAGAAGGCCACGGCGCTGATGCATAAAACCTGCCGCAGCTTTCTCAGGTAGGTCCGCGTCTCGAACTCGATGGGCATAAGTACGATCAATATAAATACAAATCCGTACAGCCCGATAAGAACTGGCGAGAATACATGCCGCGATCCCAGATCAAGGACACAACACACACTGCAGAACAGGGCGCCCGCCATGATCTTGGTGCGGCTGAACACCGCGTGGCGGGTGATCCCATCATGTTTTCGGGTCGGTCCGCGCCTGCTGGATTCCTTTTCGGTCGCCCTGTTTTCCTGTTCATGACCCGTATGGGAAGATGTCCTGTTTTTCCCGAGGGTTCTGAGATGCTTTATGACAAGGCTGAGGCTGAGCGCCATCCACAGCACCAGTTCCACCATCTCCGCCTTATCGAGCGAGAGATAGCGGGTTTTTATGAATTCGGGCGCCTCGTGAAAATACTGTTGCCCATAGGTGAGCAGGTTATCGAACGCCATGGCGTGCAACTGGACACCGGGAACCTGCCCGATGGCCGGAGCATTGACCACGTCATGCATGGCGGCCAGATCGCCCCCATAAAAGACCGCACGCCCCTGAAGCACATCCGTATAGGGGCGGTTCGTGCGCGGGGATATGCCATCCAGCAATGCCGCATCCATGGTAAGCGGATAAAAACAGGCGTTTTCCCTCGGCGGAACCCACTGCCCCCATAATGCATCAACGCCGGTACGCACGGCGCGCCACACACGCGAGGCACCCCCGGCCGTTGCATCCACGCAGCCGCCGGAACTGTTGAAAACCTGTTTCTGGACCGGATCGACATAAACGCCCCAGCGCACGAAGGCGGGTTCTTCAAACGCCTCATCCACATGGCACAGATTGCGCCACTGATCGGCACAGAGCGCGCTGTACATGGCGAAGGCCGCGGTGGGAGCGGTTTTTTCACGACTGCCCGGCACATTTACATGCAGGGGGTACATGCCCGGCTTTTCACCCGTCCAGCCCGAATAGACCTGATACGGGGTCAGCGGGGCCGGCAGCATGGCGGTCGGGTCACCGGGAATGCCATGGACGAAAAAGATCGGTACATGCATCTGGCGCGCCTGTGCCAGCACGCCGTCCAGGGCATGCAGGTCATCGTTCTGCCGTTCACCATTGAAGTAAATGTCAACCAGGATAGCGGCAGGTTTCGCATCCAGTATCTGCTTGAGAAGATAGGCATGGTGGCGATAGGAAATCGGCCAGGCTTCCCCGAAATAACTGAGGGAATCATCCGATATTTCCACAACCGCGATATGTGACTGGGACCGCCCGTGAGAGCCGTAGCCGTAAAATGGCTCCGTAATGGCGGAGAAAAATTGACCCGATGCCGATTTGGTCGCGCTTTCCAGCCCCACCGGATCAATATACTTGAAAACGATCCAATACATGAGAAAAAGGAGCATAAGCCCCCCGCCCCGCAAACCCAGCCCGGCATACTGACACTTGAATTGCCAGACCCGCCGGCAGAATCTGGGAATATCGTCCAGGCGGATTGCCTTCATAGTCGGGTATGCTTCTCACGCTTAATTTAGACCGTTTATCCACAATTCTTTGTCATTGAAAAACAGTCAGGTCAACAGGAAAGAAACAATCCGTAACCATCCTGAAGCCTGGCAGCAACATGCCACCAGCGCGCGGGCCGCTGCCTGCGGCCTTACCCCCAGCCCGAATTTACAGGTGCGCTTTCAGAACCAGCTTCGCACGCCGAAGCTGAACCTGAGCGAGCCGGTCTCGCCACGCTGGTCATGGACGATCCGCCGGGCCTGTGTCAGGTAGCCAGAATAGGTCACGGCCACATAGGGTGCGAATTTGCGCCATATTTCATAGCGTAGCCGCAACCCGGTATCGACATCGGACAGGCCGGCACCCACCTGCCGGACGGGATCGGACTTGGTATAGAGATTGAATTCCGCCTGCGGCTGAAGGATCAGCCGGTTGGTCAGCAGGAAATCGTACGATCCCTCAAGACGGGAGGCAAACCGTCCCCGATCACTGACATAGGCCGTGGCCTGAACCTCGAACTGGTAAAGGGCAAGCCCCTGCACGCCCAGCGCACCCCATGTTCGCGTCGGGCCATCGTCAATATCCGCCCGCACCCCCGTCTGCACATTGAAATAGGGCGAGACCGCACGGCTGTAGAGCAGTTCCTGATCCCCGTCATGCAGGCGACCATGTTCCAAGGTCCCTTCGGATTTGAGCCAGACCCTGTTGTAATCCGTGCCGTACCATGCCTCGCCATCCCAGCGGAAATCCGAGCCGCCGGGTGCGTAACGTCCCTCCAGTTCATCAAGGATCCCATGGAAATAGCTGGCCTGATCCATGACGGGCCGCATACCGCCCAGATAGACGACAGGCGTGGCGGAAGGGGCATCCGCCGCGCGGTAAAGCGTGCCGGACGATTGGGCGCGCGCCGCCGGTCCCATGCCGGACAGCACGAACGCCGCCAGGAAAAACGTCCGCTTCATGCCACGATAACCGTGCGGAACATGCCCAGCTCCATATGAAGCATGAGATGGCAGTGATAGGCCCACATGCCCGGTACATCGGCCGTGACCAGATAGCTCATGCGCGAGCCGGGCTGGGAAATGAGCGTATGCTTGTATGGGCGATACGCGCCCTGCCCGTTCTCCAGTTCACTCCACAGGCCATGCAGGTGAATGGGGTGTTCCATCATCGTGTCGTTGATGAGGGTAAAGCGCACCCGCTCGTCCCTGCGGAGGCGGATCGGCCCTGATTCGGAAAATTTCCGCCCGTTGAAGCCCCAGATATACCGCTCCATGTTTCCGGTCAGATGCAGGATGATCTCCCGCGTGGGCGGGCGCTGGTCCGCCCCGGGGCGAATGGCGCGAAGCTGGCGGTAGTTCAGGACACGACGGCCGTTGGCCTCCAGCCCGTCGCCGGGGCTGCCGAGACGGTCCACGGGCATTTTCGCGACATTCTGGTTTTCGACATTCAGCGGCGGCGGGCCGGGGTCATCCACCTCCATCGGCGGGTGATCCATGGAGGACATGTGGGACATATCCATGTCCTTCATGTCCATTCCCGCCATGTCATCATCCGGTTTCATGTCGGACATATCCATGCCCTTCATGCTTTCGCCCGGCTTCATGTTCCCCATGCCCATATCGACCATGGTGCGTACCGGGCGGGGATCCATGGGCGGGATGGGACCGGCCATGCCCTCGCGCGGCGCAAGCGTGCCGCGCGCATAGCCGGTGCGGTCCTCGCTCTGGGCAAAAATGCTATAGGCCCGGTTATCCATGGGCTGGACGATTACATCATAGGTTTCCGCCACCCCGATGCGGAATTCATCCACCGGCACCGGCTCGATATCATTGCCATCCGCCTGCACCACCAGCATCTCAAGGCCCGGAATTCGGACATCGAAAAAGGTCATGGAGGATCCGTTGATGAACCGCAGGCGCACCTTCTCACCGGGGCGGAACAGGCCATTCCAGTTCATGTCCGGCGCATGGCCGTTGAGCAGATAGGTGTAGATGATACCCGTGACATCAGCGATGTCGGTGGCGGCCATGCGCATGCGTGACCAGGCCAGACGGTCCCTGAGGGCGGCCATGGCGCTTCCGGCGGCACGGGCCTCACGCGGGAAAGAGGCCGCTGTACGCTGGCGGAAGACGTAATAGTCGTCCTGCATCTTGAGGTTGTTCATGATGTCCGCGGGGGAGACATCCGTCCATTCGGACAGCAGGATGACGTAATCGCGCTCACACGCATTGGGATCCGCCTGTGCAGGGTCGATCACGATGCCGCCGTAAAGCCCCTGCGCCTCCTGCATGCCGGAATGGCTGTGGTACCAGTAGGTTCCACTCTGGCGGACGGGAAAGCGGTAGGTAAATGTCTCACCGGGCTGAATTCCGGTAAAACTCAGGCCCGGCACGCCATCCATGTTCGCTGGCAGGCGGATACCGTGCCAGTGGATGGACGTGTCCTCGTCACGAAGGGTGTTGGTCACGTTGATGGTGACCGTATCCCCCTGCCGCCACCGCAGGATGGGCCCGGGAACACTCCCCCCCATACAGGCTGGGTGAAGAACCTTGTGTTCGATTTCCACGCGGTTTCGGCTGACACTCATGTTCCACAATGCACTGGACGCAGGCGGCACGGTACCGGACACAACCCGGCTGGCACGCGATGGACAGGGCAAGGCAGCCATCACGCCACCGGCCCCAAGGCCCGTGACAAAACGGCGACGTGTCAGGCCGCCCCGGATACGAGACGGTATGAACATATGAAAAATCCGGAAATAAAGCTGGCGAAAACACTATCCAACGTGGGACAGCGCGGCGCGATGCGGGGCCTGTGGCCCTTCAGCCATTCCGGAATTTTGGGGGACGCAGGGGGGGCAGCCAGTCACCCCCGACGGGACGCACCTGTTCGTGGAACCCGAACGCCTGCGTATTCACACCCGGCGGCTGGCCCAGCCGCTGGACTGGCGCGGGAGATGACAGGTCGGATGCGCAGAGATGGACATGGCAGCACGGATCCTGATGATGCGCGTGCCCCACAGGCACGACATGAGGGGACGGCGTGCAATGCGTCGGGGCCATGTCGTGACACCCCGCCATGGCGGGATGGGAGTGGGCCTGCGCCGACACAGGGAAGGCACTGATCAGCAGCCCCGCCTGCATGAGCAGGCAGGCCAGGAAACCAATCAGTATCCGGCCATGCGTCCTGACCATTCAGGGCTCCCGTGCACAGATGAACCACATCCAGACATGACGGCCATTATACCCTTTGGGGGTATGATGGAAAGTGTTTTTTCCCGGTATGGGCCGTGTCGTCAGACAACGTCGAAGCCGGTATCCTCAACCGTATTGACCAGCCGGGACACATCGACGGTATCGGGATCGTACTCCACCGTCACCTTTCCCCCCTCCAGCAGCACCTCAACCGCGGAGACACCGGGAACAGCCTCCAGCGCCGCCTTGAGTTTGCTCGAACATCCGCCACAGGACATGCCTTCAACCGTTAGGTGTGCCGTGCTTGCCATTATCATATTCCTTTTCCACCCACCTTCGCGCGCCCTGCGTGACCAGCGGCACCGGAACCGCTCAAACACCATGGAGGCCGAAAGGATGCGTCCATACCCTATATAGGTATATCATAATCCGATATCATTGCCGTGGGGATATGCAACATTTATGTACCGGATTGATGTACCGGGCCTGCCGGGTGCGTCCTGCGGTTCATCGTATCATCTTGCGTATGAGACCCAGAATTTCGTTGATCTCGGTGCTGCCCCCATCTTCCATGACCGCCTTGCGCACGCATCCACTGACATGGGTGGACAGAATCTGGATCGCCACCCCGTCCAGCGCGGATTTCACCGCCGAAATCTGGGTCAGGATATCGACACAGTAGCGATCATCCTCGACCATGTTCAGAACACCACCGACCTGCCCCTCGATCCTGCGGATACGGTTGACCAGTGCCTTCTTGTGCGGCTGCTCGACCTTTCTGGCCTCGGGCTCCGGCGTGCAATGATGACAACTGGCGGCTTCCTTCGCCGGCTGTTTCTGTCGGGGCATCCCGTTCCACCTTATCCTGCTTGGGCCATGGTACCACCGGAAGCTGTTTCAGAGAAGCGGCACGAAGTGAGGCGCGAAGTGAGGTGAAATACCCCTTTCCCCACAGCCCTGCCCCAGCATATGTGGCATTTTCGTCACAAACCTGATTTTCAGATTTCAGATGCGGGCTCTTATTGCGAAAGACTTGCAAAATCACTTGACCGCGAAAAGGTTGCCGCATAACTGATAATTAATATCAATGATACCGATTATTAATTTCATAGGTGCGTGATGCAAGCCATTAGCGGGTCCACTCTGTGTGCGCCATCGTGGAAAGACCGGCCTTTCAACAGCATGATCCGGCTTTGCTGCGGGTCGTGCATGTTGTGTTTCGGGCTGGTGCTTTCCGAAACGGGCCATGCCCAGACCCAGATTGAGGAAGACCGGGCGCGACTGGGTAATTCGACCCCCCTGCTCAATGAAACCGACCCCGCGACCTTGCGGGATTCAGAACGCGCCCAGGCCGCCAAGGAAGAACAGGAAGCTGGCGACGGCAAGCTGGACACCAGCGGCAATCTTCTGGGCGACATGGGTGGCGCGCGCCCATGGCTGTATAAACACGGCATTACTTTCGATATTCAGGAAGTGGACGAAGTCTGGGGCAATGGCACCGGCGGTTCGGCATCGGGCAATGATGGCGCGGGCGGATCGGGCACCGGCCCGTCCTATGATGGCGTGACCATGCCCACCCTGACCGTCGATACCGAGAAGCTGTTCGGGCTCAGGGGGGGCCTGTTCAATGTCAGCGCGCTCCAGACACGCGGGCGCTCGATCTCGCAGGATCATCTGGCCAATTTCAACCCCGTCAGCGGGTTCGAGGCCGATCGCTCCACCCGCCTGTTCGAGCTGTGGTACCAGCAGTCCTTCCTGAACGGAAAGCTGGATGTAAAGATCGGGCAGCAGGATCTGGATACCGAATTCCTGATCAGCGATTACGCCTCGCTTTACCTCAACGCCAATTTCGGCTGGCCCATGGCGCCTTCGGTCAACCTGTATGGCGGCGGCCCGTCATGGCCGCTGTCGTCCCCCGCCATCCGCATCCGCTACCGGCCCAGCGAGAAGTTCACCTTCATGTTCGCCGCAGCCGACGACAACCCCCCGGGCAACCGCTACAACTCCATTCCCATCCAGCAGGCCACCGGCTCCATCAGCGGCTATAATCCCGACCCGACCAGCCAGACCACCAACGATGGCAGCGGCACGCAGTTCAACATGGGCAACGGCGCGCTGCTGATCACCGAACTGCAATACGCGCTCAATCCCCAGCCCGCCGACATGACCAACACGACAAAGAACCCCGGCCTGCCGGGCATCTACAAGCTGGGCGGGTATTACGATACGGCCAAATTCCCCGATTACCGCTACAACCAGCATGGCGGCTCGCTGGGGGCCGCCACACTGGCCGCCAGCCCCACGCAGTCCGACCTGACGCCGCGCTGGGACCGGGGCAACTGGATGGTCTATGGCATCATCGACCAGATGATCTGGCGGCCCTCGCTCACTTCCCCCCGCTCGGTGGGTGTGTTCGCGCGCGCCACGGGCAATGGCGGCGACCGTAACCAGATCAGCTTCGCCATCGATGCGGGCATCAACCTCAAGGCCCCGTTCAGGGGGCGGGACAACGACACGATCGGGCTGGGCTGGGGCATCGGCCGCGCCAGTTCGGGACTGCGCCAGTTCGACCGGGACAGCCAGACGATGGTGCAGGGCAATGAAAACCACCTGGAACTGACCTATCAGGCGCAGGTGACGCCATGGATGGTGATGCAGCCGGACTTCCAGTATGTGTGGCACCCTTCAGGCGGCACGCCGGACTGGACCGGCCTGCGTCGCGTGGGGGATGAAGCGATCTTCGGCCTGCACAGCAATATTACATTCTAACCCATATATCAGTAATCATACAGTAATTCCGCTATATTCCAATATCAATCAACATGAACCAGATACTGGAATATGGCGGAAAGTAAACGACTATTCTACCGTCGTTCCTTTACAACGGGTTTTTCTTTTTTGTAAAATAACCAAGTCCAAACAGCATCAATACTGGCTAATCATGTGTGCCGTGGTCATCGAGCGGCGTAACCTGCAATTTTGTAAATTCGGCGCTACCGCCCTCGGCAAAGGCGATCACATGATCCGCATCCGCCGGGGGAAAAATCAGGTCCGTGATGACGACCGAACCTTCCAATGCCAGAACCTCGACCGAATTCCGGTCCACAATAATATGCACCGATATACTTGATGCATGCGGCATGTTGACTATGTGCTGAGCGCTGAAGCGCGGGGAGAAATCTGTCCGCCCCGAGCGGGCTCTGTCCACCGACAGGGTATGATGCTCAAAATCATAGACAATCCGCGTGCCCGTCTTCTCATCGGGCGAGGCACGCAGGATGATACCGGCTGTACGCGCGCCTTTCCCATGTATTTGCAGGTCAATATCCAGCACCTCGCCGCGTGTGCTGTCAGGCAGTATCCGCCGCTCGGCGGACAGGCGTGTCGCATTGAATGAATAGGCCCGGCGACCGGCCACCAATGCGGTGTAATGGGCATCGGGCGTAAAGCAGATCCGGGGGCGGCTGTCGATGGATTTCAATGCGAGCGTCATGGGCAGGGTCATCTGGCCTTTCCATGGTTCGGTTGGAACCGTGTTCGCGTAATCCCAGTTATTCATCCAGCCGATGGTAAGTGGCGCGCTGCCCGGCCGGTCGGAAAACAGCATGGCCGCGTAATGGTCAGCCCCGTGATCGGCCCAGTCATATAAGGAAGGATCAGATCCGTCCGGGGGCAGGTCCTCCGCATGGAATGTCCGGCCATCAAACGACCCGACAAAATAGGCGGTTCCTGATCCGCCCGCGATGCTCCACGGGTTCACGCCAACCATCATGATCCATTTCCGTCGCGACGGATCGCCATCCAGCGGCAGGCTGAACAGGGTCGGCATTTCCCACAGCATGCCGGGCCGTATGAAACCCGCCGGGCCAAAATCGCTCAGGAACGTCCAGTCGATCAGGTTGTCGGATCTGTAAAGCTTGATGACAGGCGCGTCCGCCACGACCGTTGTCATGACCCAGTATCCCCCCGGCTCATACCAGCTCACACCGGGGTCACGAAACTGCATTGAATCGGGGGAAAGTGTCAGTACCGGGTCTTTTTGATACATCCGCCATGTGGAACCGCCATCAAGGCTGTAGGCCAGGGACTGCGCCTGAATGCCCGGCCTGTGGCCGGTGCCAGCCTTGAACACGCTGGTGTAGAGCGCCACCATTGCCGGGTTTTCCGCCGTGCCCAATCCAGATGTATTATTGCGGTCGATCACGACCGATCCGGAAAAAATGTCCCTGTCATGACGGGACGCCATGGCGACTTCATGTTCGTGCCAATGCAGCAGGTCCGTACTGGTGGCATGCCCCCAGGACATATTGCCCCATTCAGCCGCCATGGGGTTGTACTGATAAAAAAGATGATAGACCCCTTTATAAAAAACAGGTCCATTCGGGTCATTCATCCAGTATTTATGCGGTGTATAATGTAATAAGGGGCGCCACTGGGGTGTTCCACCCGATTGCGCCGCATCCTGTGCGGCGTCGGCTTTCTGCGCTGCCATGCCTGATCCCGTCATCGCAGCGCAGAAAAGAGACATGCCCATCACCCATTTCTTTATCAATGACTCTACCCGATCATTTCAAGAAACATTATTGCCCCAGCGATGCAAGAGCGACAAGGGGATTGGTCACGCTGGAGTCATTGCCCGAACGCAGATCCTGAAGGAAGGCAACGACATCCACATCGGCCCGGTTCGCGGGGATATCACCATATCCGCCCAGACCATTGCGCCCATATGCAAGGTTGATCGCGGTGTTCGCGCCATTGATATTGATCTGGACCGTAGGCGAAAGCGCACCGCCACGGCGGTTTTCGACCGTATCAATAAACGATTCCACCAGGCCGCCCGGCATCACGTAATGCGAGTACGACTGGAATGCGCGCGGGTTCTGCAACGGGTTGGGGTCGAAATCGGAACCGGCCGCCTGGTTCAGGTCGGTCGGGTTGCCCAGAACAAGCCCGCTGCCCCAGTTCAGGGGCTGGAAATCACTGCGGACACCGTTGCCCACGAACCCGTAAGATCCATCCGGCCCGTCAATCCCGGCGGCAAAGGTGGTACGATGGCTTATGGTAAACAGATAGTATTTACCATCCTTTATATATATCTGCGGTCGCTCGGTCTGGTCATTGACGCAGTTGCCGGAAATAAGGGGCGGCAGAAAGCGCCATTTGCTCAATGATTTGTTCAGGGCGACCGCAAGCCCGATATTGGCTTTCTGGTAGGTCGCTCCCGAATTCAGGACATCATCAAGGTTTTCGGCATAGGGGTCGCCGGGGCGGTAGCCCAGATCGGCCGCCGTGCAGTCGCGCGCGCCACGCTCACCTGCCGTATTCCCCTCAAACACCATGAAGGTGTAACCGGGATGGGCGGGGTCCACAAACGTGAACGGATCGCGGAAGGAATAGAACTCGTTCTGCTGCCCTGTCTGGTAATAAACCCCATCAGGCTGCAACAGGGGCGTGTGGTTATTGAAACCGGTAAACCATACATGCCGCAAATCCGCATGGATGGTGCCGTTCGCTTTTGAAATAATGGCGACAGGCGGCGTAATATTTGTTCCATCCGCCGTGCGGTTGAAACCCAGCGCCGTATAGAACACGCTTACATGGTTGTCGCCCGTGCGCACCAGTCGGGTCGAACCGGACCATTCCGCGTTATTCGTCAGGGTTGTCGAGCCGAACACCTTCACACTGGACCCATCGGGGAACAGGTGGCCCCCATAGATCCACCCGCCATTGCGTGGCCGCAACGCAGCCGGAATTCCTGCCCTGCGATAGAAAAATCCGATACGGGCATGCACATGCCGGTCATCGAACGTATAGCCCGCATTGGGGTCGGCCGTCAGGGAAAAGATGACTTCCCACCCGTTATAGCTGAACTGATTGGCCTGTGCGTCAATCAGTGTCCATGTATCCCATACCCATACATCGGGGTTGGTCTGGGGGAAATTGGCGGGAATACTGGGCATTGTCAGCCGGGCTGGCAGGGAGTTGCCGCCGGTGGGGTTGGTAAGGCTGGATCGCGCCTTGATCTGGCGCGCATCGGCGCGGGTCCAGCGCGATGTAAACGTATCGAACGGGCTGTAGGCCTGTTGGGTATGGATTGTGGGCAGGGGATAGCCCGACACACCCGAACCGGCGCTCTGGGCCTTCGCCACGGGCCTGCCGCCCATCATGGTGGCGGATAACACGGCCGCCCCGAGCAGGAGCCATCGCATTTTTCGCAAGGGCTTACTGGAACGGAAAGACTGTTCTTTAACCGTAGCAGATTTTTTATTTGTAATTTCCATTTTACGTCCTCCGGCATCAAGCACGTCCTGCCTTCGGACATATGGCCGAAAGAACAGGTTCAGGGATCCAACGTTACTTTTGAGAACACACTATATTTCCCAGGATTCATTCAACATCTTCAAAATATGAAGCATTTATCGCGCTAGATGCCATTTTTCCGGAAGATGTCATCTTCCGTAGCAATGCCTGGTACATCAGTTAGCGCTCGCTGCTCGAACGGGGAGAGATCTGGCAAGTTTCTTTATTGTAAAAATATTTTTCATGAATGTATTGGCTGTATTACCGAATCAATAATCTTCCGGCCTGTTCCATTGCAGAATTCTCATGGAAGAACCATATCCCTCCCCCTGCCGTGTCGTTATGACCGCATGGCGCAGGGCGCGCGTGCCCGATATGTCGCTCACCACGACATCTATGCCCACAATGGTCTGGCTACGGGCTTCATCATCCGGGGTAAGGGTCCCGCCCGCCATGGCAAGTGCCTGCCGTACGACCGGCCCGGCAAGGGACGGCACGGGGTCCGCATCCCAGTACACGCTCAGAAAGGGCAGGATCTGCTGGGCAAGCACGGGCGTCATGCCCAGGACCAGGGCAATTTCCCCGTTTGTCTGGAACGGGGCGCCGGGTGGTCCGTAGCCCAGGCCGGCGGCGGCGTAGGCGGCGGTACTCCCGGTGGATGGCGCGCTCCCCTGCTGGAGTGGAAAGCGCCATGCGCGGATATTGGCGGCGATTTCCTGCGCCATGCGGGCCTGCGTGCCCACGGCGCGCAGCAATGCGGCCAGCAGGTCGGGGGAGGCGAGGTTCGGGTTCACCTTGCCCGCCTCACTGACAATGCGGTACTCCACCGTGACCCGACCCTGCCGCACCCGATGGATCCGCCCATCCGCGCGCCAGTGCGCGCGTGATGTATCAAGCAGGTGGAAAGCGGCCTCCCATATGCCGCCATCGGCCTGCGCCTGAAGCTGCGCATGCAGGCGTTCCACCGCCGCCATCCGCACCTGCCGCCGTCCCGACGTGACAATGGCGAAGGCGAGGAAGGACAGCATCACCATTGTCCATAAAACGATAAGTAACGCGAACCCCCCCTCCCTCTTTTCATCATGCCCGGGGCGTGCCCCGCGCATCATGGTCCAAGGCCCACGCCCCGCCTTATGCGCGCCTGCGGGTCGGCGCTGCCGCTTGAATGCATCCGGGCCAGATCCGCGGGCACGGCGGCGGCGGTGGTCAGCGTCTCGCGCATGTCCTCGGTCAGGGCCTGCGCGTCGCGCTGGTCGTGAAGGACATGGGGGGTTATCAGCACCAGCAGTTCCGTGCGCTGGTGGTTATTGCTCTGGTTGCCCGCCAGGAAACCCAGAACCGGTATGTCCTTGAACCACGGAACGCCGCTGTTGTTGCGTGAGGAGTTATCGGTAATCAGCCCCGCCAGCCCGACGGTCTGCCCGTCCTGTATGACCACGCGGGACGTGACGGAGCGGTCGTTGAATGTCGGGTTGATGGTGCTGGAGGATGTGGCGTTGACGGAACTGACCTCCTGCGAAATATCCAGCGTGACCAGCCCGCCATTATTGACCCGTGGCGTCACCTGCATGATGACCCCCGTGGGCTGGTAGGTGAACTGGTTGTAAATGGATGTGCCGATCGTGCTGGACTGCGATCCGGTCTGGATAGGTACCAGTTGCCCGACCTGCAGCCGCGCGGGCTGGTTATCCAGAACCATGATCTGGGGTGACGACAGGACCTGCACCTTGGTCACGTTCTGCAACGCATCTATGGCGAAGGGAGCCCCGCCGCCGCTCGCCCCGCCAATGATGAACCCGGGCAATGTATGGCTGAATGCGGCCGTGGCCAGCGTGCCGGTGGTGATGGTCTGGCTGTTGCCGCTGAGCACGCCGTTGATCCCCCCGGACTTGAAGAAAAACTGCGTGCCATAGCGCAATGCGTCGTTCAGTTGCACCTCCGCGATCACGGCGTCGATACGGACCTGCATGGGCAGGATGTCGATCTTGCGCAGCATGTCCTCCACCGTATCGTTTTCCTGATCGGTCCCGTAGATCAGAAGGGCATTATGCTGCTGGCTGGGGATGATCCGCATGCCGTGCTGCCTGCCGCCCCCGCCACCCGCGCTGGTGTCCAGCCCGCCCAGCAGCGGGTTCTGGTTCGCCGCCTGCCCCGTGCCTGTCGCGGGCTGCTGGGGCTGCCCCAGCAGGGATGAAGCCCCCATGCCCCCCCCCATCAGGCCACCACCGCCCGTACCCTGCCCGGTCGCGAGCCCCCCGGCGGTCAGGCCCCCTCCCATAAGCCCGCCGCCGCCCTGCCCGGGTAGCTGACCGCCCGCGCCGGGAATATTGGGTTGCGGGGGCTGGGTTGGCTGCGCCGTGACGTCATCGGGCGTGAAGGCCTGCTGGAGAACGTAGGCCGCGTCATTCGCATTGGTGTTCTGAAGGTAATAGACATGCCAGTTGCGCATGGTCGTACGGCGGGTCCGCTCGATCAGGTCGAACAGACGCCGTGCATCGTCGATATAACGGGTGGAGGCCGCAACCACCAGCACCGCATCGACACGCGCCATGGGAATGACCCGCACCTCCTGTGACAGCGCGCCGCCACGCCCGTGCAATGCTTCCTGCAAGGCGGTGGCGGCGTCCTTTGCCCCGCCGGAGGCCACGGGTATCAGGGCATAGGACTGCCCGGCCAGAATATCCACGTCAAAGGCATGGACCAGGCTCAGGATCGTATCGCGCGTGACCGGATCGCCGCTGACCAGCAGCGCATTGACACCCGCCACCGGCGTCACCCGCCCGCCCGACTGCAAAAACGGCTGAAGCGCCTTGGCCAGATCTTCCGCCCCGGCATAGCGCAGTGAAACCATGCTGCTGCCCGCCAGCGCCGCATCATCAGCCAGCCCGGCAACCCCGCCCGAGCCACCGCCAGTCGTCGCCTTGCCGCCCGATGGCAGCACGCGGTACAGGTTGTCGGTCCGGCTCAGCGTGGCCCCAACCTCCGCCAGCAGCATCTGGAGCGTGGGAAGCACCTCCGTCGGGAGAAGGGGCGCTGCCGTATGCAGCGTGACCGCGCCGGTCACCGCCGGATCGATGGTGTAGTTGACATGCAGTATGCCGCCCAGGATCTGGGCCACCACATCGCGTATGTCGGTCTCGGCAAAATCGAGCGTTATGGTCCCGCCCTGCCCCTGGGTTATGTTGCGTGCCAGGCGGGGCAGCGTATCCCTGCCATAGCTGACCTGCGCGGGCAGGGGCTGGTCGGGAGAACCCACCTTGCCATTCACGAGGGGCGCGCGCGCGCCATCGAGAAGCGTGGGTTCGGACAGCGGCTGGATTTTGGGCCGGTCACTCTGGTCACACGCGGCCAGCAGCAGGCATGAAATCACGATGCCATTAATCCTGTTCCGCATCGGGTTGAAATTTCCTGTTTTTAAAACCGGGGGATGAATCATGGATGTGGCGGGTCCGGACGGGGGGGAGCAGCGGGAAAGCGGGACTCTGGAATCACGATGTCATCATCGGAAGGCGAAGGGGCTGACGGGTCCGCCATGCTGTCCGGGCTGGTTCCACCGCCCGCATGGGCACGTTCGGGGCGCAGGCTCAGGGTTCCGGATGGCCCTTCCACCTCGACCGTCTGGACACCGATATGGCGCACCCGCCATGGGCCGGCCTGCCCGCCTTCCCCCACGGGAATGCCCCGTGCGGGTCTGGTTTGGGCGCCTGTCTTTTCCGGCGTTCCCGCCGCGGCGAAGATGGCCTTCCGGCCTGCGGGGCTTGTGATGATCCCGGCCAGGCGCAGGGCCTGTTCGCCTTGCGCCGCATCGGCGGAAAGACGGCGGGACGGACTGAACAGCGGGCGCGCGAGAATGGTCGCAACCCAGTCGGCCTGCCGCCGCCCGGCCAATGCGCTCCCGCCGCGCAAGGGGGCGGGAATGGTGGATGGCGCATGGATGGGGGGCGCCCCGCCGCCCGGCCCAGAAAGTTCAGCCCCGATGATACAGACCAGCACCCCCCCACACAGCGCAAGCGGAACGACCCCTTCCGCCACCCGTCGCCGCAGCGGGACAGGCGGCATCACGGCGCGACCTGGGGCTGCGGGGCGTCGTGCTGGTCCCCGCGCCGGAAGGCAAGGACCGTCATCGCGGCCTGAAGCATCGGGCTGCCGCCCGCATTGCCTTCGGCCCCGCGTAATTGCAGGTCGTCCACAAGCAGGATGGGAGAAGCCTGTTCCACCGCATCCAGAAGATGAATGAGCGCCGGGAACGACGTAACCGTTGCGATGCTTACGCCAATGCGCCGGTAACGGCCCATGGAAACCGCGCCCAGCGTCTCCACGCTGGACAGGGAGGTTCCCTGTTCCGCCGCCATCTGCTGCACCTTTTCCTGCAACGCGGCGGCGGCGACGGTATCGTTCGCACCTTCGAGCAGGAATGCGGGAACGGGTGGCGCACTGGCCGCCTGCCTGCGCAGGGCAGGCAGGGCGGCGGCGCGCGCCGCCATATGCGCGACAAGGGCGCTCTTGGCGTTCAATGCCTCCGCCCGGGTCTGGTACCAGCCCCATAGCGGCATGACCACGACGTTCCATAACAGGAGAAGGAAAACCAGCCCCAGCCCGACGGCCAGTACCCGGCCCTTCCGCCCCTCCGGCAAGGCAGCCTGCGCCGCCAGCCCTGTTGGAAAGAGCGTCATCACCGCGCGGTTATTCCGGCCCGTATGGCGAACTGGCTGCTCTCGCTGCCTTCGGTGCGCGTGACGGGGGCGGCGAATGACGGGGTGGCGAATAACGGATTGGCGCTCATGGCCTGAATGACGCGCGTGCTGACGGGGGAGCGACCGCTGACAAGAAGCTGCCCCTGCCGGAGTGTCAGGTCGGTCAGGTAGGTTCCATCGGGCAGCGCATCGGTCAGGGCCGCCAGCACCGCCAGCGGATCCCCCAGGCGCTGGCCTTCCGCGCGAACCATCGCGCGGCCCGAAGCCCCGCCGGTCAATTTCTGCTGTATCCGTTCCGCTGCATCGGCAGCGGGGCGCAGGGCCGCCATCTGCCGGTCCAACCGGGCATTCTCCCGTGCCTGCCGTGCAAAGGGCAGCACCAGCGCCACCACCGCAAGCGCCACGCAGGCCGCAAGCATGGCGGTACGCAACCGCCCCCCACCCGGTTGCCGCCGGGTTAGCGGCAGGCGCAGGCGCGTGCTGTCGGGGCGGGGAATTTCAATGGCCGCCGGAACGATACCGGCTGCGCGCAGGATATCGGGCAGGCCGCGCAACGCCGCAAGCGGCACGAGCGAAAGGCGCACATGGATACGCCCCGCCGTGGCATCGCGCCGCAGCACCGTCCAGCCGAACACCACATCGGTCGCGGCAAATGGCGTCAGCCGATCCATTTCATATGACAGGATGCTTTCAAGCGATCTTTCCGCCGGCAGGGGAAACGTCACCTCCCGCTCCAGCAATGCATCATTGCCGGGATAAAGAATGGCGTCGTTCATGCCATGCACGCTCACCATCTCCTTCATGGCGTCATGAAGGACTGCTGCGGTCTGCGTAAATACCCACGCGCCATCCGGTTTTTCTGCCCTGCCATGTAAATAGGAAGTCCGGAAAATATTTTCCTGTTCATTACTTTTATGAATAATCACGCCATCGGAACGGTATTCGACCTGATACCCCCCTGCTGCCCCTTCCGCGCGGCGAAAGCGGATGGGAAGAAGATCGCTTATCTGCCTTACCCACCAGCCTAAAATATCGCGCGCGTTCATGATGCGGGAACTCGCAGGGAATGAAGGAGTTCCTGTTCCTGCCGCAATTATCCTGAAATGATGTGAAATGAAGACAGTGCGCCACGGAGTACGATCCGCCGCCCCTATGGTGCGGTGCCAACCGTAACGAACAGCCGTGCGGCGGATTGCTGAACCTGCAACTGATAGGCCCGGTTCAGGGCCGGAGTATTGGAATGATAGTTGCCGATAGCCTCAAGCAGTACTCCATGCGCCCTGTCCAGATGCGCCCGCATGATCGCCCCGGCGGCGGCGATATTATAGCATGCCTCATCCCGCAGGCGCCTGTACACGGTTTCAGCCGAATGGTGCGTATAACGCGCCAGCGGTTCCAGCCACACGGTATTGACCTGCATGACGCCAAGGTCGCGACTGCCGTTCGTATTCATGTGTTCCAGGCCCGGATACCCCCCTTCCACCGCCTGGATGGCGGGCAGGACGCGCGGCGGCAGATGGTACAGTGTCGCGACAAGCGCCATGCAACCCAGATAGGGAACACCCATGATGCCTCCGGTGGGGGGGATAATCGCGCGTTGCCCGATATTCCTTGCGGCGGAAGTAAAAGTCGAGGTTTTATTTCGACCTCACGGCAATATCGTCCATCTCCCGCCCCGCGCCTGCCTGACGCCGGTTTTACCCTGATCGAGCTTCTTGTCGTCATTGCCATTCTGGGCCTTCTGATCGGGCTGGTCGCACCTGCGGCCCTGCGCCAGCTTGGCGGTGCGCGCACATCCATCGCGCGGCAGTCAATCGAGCGGATCGGGCAGGTCCTTGACCTGTACAAGCTGGATGTCGGGTCCTACCCCTCAACCGATGAGGGGCTGCAGGCACTGGTTACACGCCCGCCCGATACCGAAACGTGGAACGGACCTTATGTAAAGGACGGGCGCGCGCCGCTCGACCCATGGAACCACCCCTATATTTACCGCAACCCGTCGGAACGGGCCGGACATGACTACGACCTGTGTTCCACAGGCCCCGGCGGGCGAAGCGACGGGACCGACCATCAGATCTGCAATCCGTAGGACGCCCGGCATGATGGATGAAATGTTGCTGCTGCCCCTGCTGGTCGCGCCTTTCATGGGTTCGTTCGCTGGCGTACTGATCATGCGGCTGCCCCAGCGGCGGCCCGTCCTGCACGGGCGTTCGGCCTGCGATTCCTGTAATGTCACACTGGGGCCGCATGAACTGCTGCCCCTGCTCAGTTACGGCATGCAGCGGGGCCGGTGCCGGACCTGCCAGGCCCCGATCGGCTTCTTTCATACCGCCGTGGAACTGGGCGCGCTCATGGTGGCGGTGGCTGTCATCGGCCTGCGGGGCCATACGCCATTGCCTCCCGATATGACGCGCCTGTGGGCCGGGTGCATTCTGGGCTGGACGCTGCTGGCGCTGGGCTGGATCGACCTGCGCACCCTGCGCCTGCCCGATGCGCTGACACTGCCACTGGTTCCGGGCGGACTGCTGGTATGCGAACTGGTGGAGCCCGCGGCACTGGTGGACCATGCGCTGGCGGCCGTGATGGGTTACGCGGGTTTCCGGCTGGTGGCATGGGCCTATCGCAGCCTGCGGGGATATGACGGGCTGGGTCAGGGAGATGCGAAACTTCTGGCCGCCGCTGGCGCGTGGATCGGATCCGCGCAGTTGCCCGTGCTGGTTGCGGGGGCCGCCATCGTGACACTGCTGGCCGCTGGCGTCACCTACCTGATCGCGCCATCCGCCGCAGGTGCCGCACGCACGCTGCGCATTCCCTTCGGCCCGGGGCTGGGTGTGGTGCTGTGGGTCCTGTACCTGCTGGATTCCGGCCCATGGGCCCCATCATGAGCGCGCCGCATCCCGCCAGCATGACGGAGGGCAGCCTTGTCGTCCCGCTGGTGGAGGAACGCCTGCTACACCTGTTGCATGAAACCGGGCGGTGCGATGCGCGCACACTGGAACGCGGGCGGCGGGCGGCAGAGGAAATGGGCGGGCGGGCGGACATCGCCCTGCTTCGCCTCGGCCTTGTCTCCGAACGCGCACTGGCTGAAGCCTATGCCGCGTTACTTGGCATCCCGCTGGTCACGCCCGACCAGTTTCCCGCCACGCCGGTACTGCCCGACCGGCTGCCGATGCGCTTCCTGCGCGATACCCACGCCCTGCCGCTGGCCTGTACGGATACGACCCTTACACTTGCCCTTACCGACCCACTGGACCCCTTTATCCGGGCCGCCATGACAGCGGCCACGGGCCTTGCGGTCAATATGGCGGTTGCCGTTCCGGTTGAAATCGAGGCCGCCTTCGACCGCCTCTACCCCGATACGGAGCCGACGGCGGAACCGGATCGCGCTAGCGCGCTGGAGGAGGACGCGGAACGGCTGCGGGACATGGCGTCCGAAGCGCCGGTTATCCGCCTGGTCAACCAGATCATTTTCCGCGCGGTCGAAAGCCGGGCCTCGGACATCCATCTCGAACCCTTTGAGGACCGGCTGCGCATCCGCTACCGCAATGACGGCCTGTTGCAGGAAGCGGAAAGCCCCGCCGCCCAACTGACGGCGGCGATCATCTCGCGCATCAAGATCATGGCGCGGCTGGATATTGCCGAACGCCGCCTGCCACAGGATGGACGCATCCGCCTGCCCGTGCGGGGGCAGGAGGTGGATTTTCGCGTCTCGACCCTCCCTTCCCTGCATGGGGAAACGGTGGTGCTGCGCGTGCTGGACCGCTCGGCTGTCACGTTCGACTACACCGCGCTCGGGCTTGCCCCCGGCGTGATCGCAGCGCTGACGAAAACCCTCCGGCTTCCCAACGGCATCGTCCTTGTCACCGGTCCCACGGGATCGGGCAAGACGACAACACTCTATTCCGCCCTGCTGACACTCAATACGGTCGATCGTAACGTCGTGACGGTTGAAGACCCCATTGAATTCCAGTTGGCCGGGATCAACCAAGTGCAGGTCAAGCCCCAGATCGGGCTGAATTTCGCAACCCTTCTGCGCGCCATCCTGCGTCAGGATCCGGATATCGTGATGGTGGGCGAAATCCGTGACCTTGAAACCGCACAGATTTCGGTGCAGGCGGCGTTGACGGGGCATCTGGTCCTGTCCACCCTGCATACGAACTCGGCGGCCGCGGCCATCGTGCGGCTGCGGGACATGGGGGTGGAAGACTACCTGCTGACAGCCGTGCTGCGCGGTGTGATGGCGCAGCGCCTGGTGCGCCGCCTGTGCCTGCACTGCCGGGTGGCGCATCCCGCGCCGGGGGAACTGATCACGCGGTTCGGGCTGGAAGAACGCACGGCCCTGCGCCCCATCATGCTGTACCACCCGGTGGGGTGCCCCCATTGCCGGGCCACCGGGTATGCCGGGCGGCTTGCCATTGCCGAATTCCTGACCCCGGATGAGGAGATCACCCGGCTGGTCTTCGCCCATGCCGACCATGCCGCCATTGAGCGCGCGGCAACCGATGCCGGTATGGTCCCGATGTTCGACGCCGGGCTTGAGGCGGTGCTGGCGGGCCACACAACGATCGAGGAAGTCACCCGCAGCATCCGGTCGGATGGCGCGTAATGGCGCAGGCGCCCTCCGCAGCGGTGTTTTACTTTACGGCCATCACGCCCGCGGGCCAGACCATACACGGCACCGTCAGCGCCACTAGCCAGAACGAGGCCATTGCCTGGATACGCGATCAGGGCAACCTGCCCGTCCGTGCCGAGGCCGGGGGCGGGCATGACAGGTGGCGGGCGCGTTTTTTGGCGCTGATGGCCCACCTGCCTTTGCGCGGCCGTGACCTGCGGCGTACGGATGTGACGTATCTTACGCGCGAGCTGTCCGTCATGCTGGCTGCCGGTCAGGATCTGGACCGGGCCATGCGTTTTCTGGTCGAAACCGCGCCGAACCGGCGCGTCAGGACCGTTATGGACAGTGTGCGCGCCGCCCTGCGCGACGGGCGCAGCCTGCATGCGGCACTCCTTCATCACCCCGGCAGTTTCCCGCCCCTGTATGCCGGGCTGGTGCGGGCGGCGGAAGCGGGGGGGAGCCTGCCCGCCACACTGGACCATCTGGCGGGCATGATGGAACGTGAGCGCGGTCTGGTCGCGACCATCCAGTCCGCCATGATCTATCCCGCCATGCTGATGCTGGCCGCCATTGGCTCGGTCGTGCTGCTGCTGACGCAGGTGCTGCCCCAGTTCGTGCCCCTGTTTGCCGAAAACAATGCAACCCTGCCGCGTTCGACCCGAATGCTGATCGCGATGGGTGACTGGCTGGAACATGACGGCGCGGTGCTGCTGGCCGGGGCGCTGTGCATGGTCCTGCTGGCCCGGTTCCTTCTCAAGCGGCGGGGGCCACGCTTATGGGCGGACCGGATGTGGCTGCGGCTGCCGGTTATGGGAACGCTGGCGCGGGAGATCACGGCCGCCCATTTTACCCGTACGCTCGGCACGCTGCTGATGAATGGCGTGCCCCTGCTGGCCGCTCTGGCGATCGCGCATGACGTGATCGGCAATCGCGCCGTCCGGCAGGCCGTGGGGCGCGCGACCGATACCGCGCGCAATGGCGGCGTGCTTTCCCTGACATTGGCTGAAAGCGGCCTGTTTCCGGCGCGTACCGTCCATCTGCTACGTCTGGGGGAGGACACGGCGCAGCTTGGCCCGCTGGCCCTGCGGGCCGCGACCATTCATGAAGAACAGGTTCGCCTGCGCCTGCAACGGCTGGTTGCATTGCTGGTGCCGCTTATCACCATCCTCATGGGGGCCATGATCGCGGGCATCGTATCGTCGCTCCTGCTCGCCATGCTTGGACTGAACGATCTTGCGCAGCAATAGAGCAGCCCGATCGGGCGGATTTACCCTGCTGGAAATGATCATTGTCCTTATGGTGATCGGGTTGGCGACCTCACTCATCCTCGTACGTGGCCCGCTGCACTCTTCCGCGCTGGACCTGCGGGTCGCGGCGGAAATGGTCGCCGCCACCCTGCGTGAAGGGCGAACGGGCGCGACCACCACGGAACGGGCCGTTGTGTTCACCGCCTTCCCCACAGGGCAGTATGGCCTGAACGGTCACGCGCGCCCCGCCCTGCCGGCGGGCATAACCATTGCCGCCCCGGCCAGAACCATTTTCTACCCCGATGGCAGCACATCCGGCGGCAGGGTCGTGCTGGGGTCCACGGCAGGGCGGATCGCGATTGCCGTGGATGCGCTGACCGGCCATGTCACCACGCGGCAGATCACCCCATGACGGCCCGACGACGCGATTCAGGCTTCACGTTGCTGGAGGTCATGGTGGCCTTCGCCATCGCTGGCCTGTCCCTTACCGCCGTGTGGCAAAGCGGGGTGGACGGGTGGCGCGCGACGCGCGTGGCCGAACGGTCCATGGAGGCCCTGTCCCGCGCGCAGTCCCATCTGGCCGTGGTCGGGCATGGCCTTGCCATAAGGCCCCTGTCGCAAGGGGAGGAAGATGGCGGCGGCTTTTACTGGCAGTTGCGCATAACCCCCACCCAGAGCAACGGGCGTATGACGCTCTATGCCATCGAAATTACGGAATCGTGGTCCGCGACGGCAGGGGAAGGAAAGGATGACGATGCGCCCGACCGCCGCGCGCTCACCTTGCGCACCGCACGGATCGGGGCGACGGCGGGACCGGCGCCATGACCGGGCCCTCCCCCGAGCATTCCGGCCCCACTGGCGGTTTTACGCTGCTGGAACTGCTGGTGGCGCTGGTGGTGTTCGGCATCCTGCTGGCTGGCCTGACACAGGGGACACGCTCGGGCCTGAGCCTGTTCCAGCGCCAGCAGGCCGTACTGTCCAGCAGCGGCCAACTGGCGCAAACCGATCAGTTGCTGCGTCACCTTATCGAAGAAGCGGAACCCGGCAGCCAGGACGATACGCGCACCCTGACAGGCACGGCGCATGCCCTCGCCCTGCGTGGCCATGTGCCCGCGGGCATCGCGCCCTCCCCCCTGGAGCGCCTGTCCGACCTGCGGCTTTCACTGGAGGGGAACGATCTGGTCCTGACATGGCTTGTACACCGGCACGCCATCGCGCTTACCCCGCGCCCGCCGCCCCGGCAGGCCGTTCTCATGCCGAAGGTGTCGCGGATGGAAATCAGCTACTTTGCCCGTGGGCAGTGGCAGGCATCATGGGGCGAGGACCAGTTGCCCGATCTCGTGCGCATTCGCATCTTCCCGGCCGATGGCCATGACAGGCACTGGCCGGATATCGTCATTTCGCCCATGCGTTCCCGCCATGACTGAAAACGGCTGTTCCACCCGGGTTTGAAGGCCGATGGTTTTTCACCCTGTGCGGGCATCCCGTGCCCTTTTCATGCGTTAGCCAGTGCGACCCGGACCGTAAGCCGACATCACGGTTATCATGACGGGCGCAATATCCGCATGGTCCAGATTGTTCCCCTTTGGGGAGCCGATCCATTTCACCACCATTACCGTCATACCCGTCCACGCGACGGACGGAGTGGCCAGCACTCTCACGTCCCCCATCACCCGGAGCGGAGCATCACGAATGCCGACAGGCCCGCAGTTTCACGATCGCTACCGCACGATTGATGAGCCCCGCATCCTTGACGCCCTCATGCTTCTGGGCTGGGCCTTTTTCGAACCAACGGATACCATCCGCGCTACGGCGCGCCAGGCGCTTGGGGACTGGGTAAAGGGCGGCTTGGGCGTACGCATGACTGCACAGGGCACGCGCCTGTTCGACCCGGTCGAGGTTGTGTACCACCTGAAAAACGCCGGGCGCATGGGGCAGGACGGTTTCTGGGCCGCCCATTACGTTACAACCAGCCGTCGGCTGGTGGAGGATCTGCGCGCCCGGCCACCGGGCAGGCTGGACGTGACCCTGCGCCGCCGCTTCTGCCTGCGCGGGGCCACGCAGGGCCGGACCCTGCGCCTGCGCATGCCCCTGCCACTGGCCAGCCGCTGTAGCGAACTTGATATCCACCCCCTGCCTGCATCGGAGGGCGAAACCTGCACACTGGCCGATGGCAGGCTGGAGCTTCAACTCCGCGCCACGGACAGGGCGCAGGCATGGCTTGGCGCACGGGTCGGCTTTGTTCCACGGCCGGTCGTAATGGAGGACAGCCCCCCGGATCCCGCGCTTTACCTGAAACCGGCGGAAGGACTGATACGCATTACCGACCCGGTTGCGGCACTGTCCCGGCATCTGGCCGGAACGCAGCCACCCGCGGGTGCGGTGCGCGCGTTCTGGGATTTCATTCTCGATAACTTTCTGGCCGGTCCGGTGCATTATGACCAGATTCCCGCCAATGCACCGCTGGACTGGGTTCTGGCCAGCGGGTGCTGCGACTGCCATCTGGCATCGGCGTTTCTTGTGGCCCTGTGCCGGGCGCGGGGGATTCCGGCGCGGCTGGTCAGCGGCAATTTTCTGTATCCCCGCTCACCCACCATGCATTACTGGGCCGAAATCCACATGGACGAACGTGGCTGGCTTCCCTTTGACTTCATGAGCTGGGATCTCTCACGCGGGGGGCAGGACGTGAACTGGCGCGACTATTTTTACGGTCGGGTCGATGCCCGTCTCATCAGCCAGTGCCTGCCCCGTGCCTGTACCGGCCCGATTGGCATACCCATCCCCCCGGGCTGGCGCGTTCTGCAGACCACCGAAGGCCGGGCCGTGAAGATCGACCTGGTGGATCTGGACGGGCATTCCCTGCACACGGATTACGTTACCGTCGAAACGGAAAACAGGGTGGAAAAAGAAACAATAAGATATATGGCAAAAACATAATACAAATATTACTGATTGTATTTTGCCCTGCAACATTCCCGCATACATCGCGTTGCCAGTATTTGTAACCCACTTCATAAATACAGGTGAGAATACAATGCTGTACGAATTCAGGCTTACGGAAATCGTGCCCCAGATGTCGGGCGCAACGATCGAATGCGTTTACGCCACCATGGGCGACAGGCTGCGCGCGGGCGCCAAACTGCTGGATCTGAGCGTGGATCTGAGCAGCGCCTTCGCACAGGAATGCCCGCCGGTTTCCTATTACCGGCTGGTGCTGCGCGAAGCAGTCTATCTGCGCCAGATGGACGCCACACCCGGACAGCACCATGCACTGGGCACACAGATCGCCCTGTTCAGCACGGACCCGGACGAGACGCTGGATGGACCGGTGGCGCGTCAGGTGCGCTGCACCGTGGCCGGGATCATCCACCATGAAGCCATGTGGAGCGGAGGATGCCTGGCATGAACATGAACGCCATTCCCCTGCGCTTCGGCCCACTGAAGGCCGACAGTTACAACATCGTACGCTCCGGCGTGCGCTGGCTGGTGGAAGATGGCCAGCCCTGCCGCGCCAACCAGCCCATCGGGTATTGCAACATAAGCCTCGAACCCAGCGGCGCGCGCTTGAGTTCCGCCCCCACCTTCGCCGAGGAGCAGGACATTCAGGTCGTCTTCGCCCCGCGCGTGGCCGGGCGGCTTGCCATCCAGCCGGAAATGGCGCGTGGCGGCTATCTCAACACCCGCGCCATCGATGCATGGGATCCCGATACCGTGGCCGCCCGGATCACACCGGACACCCCGCCCGACATGCCCGACGCCGGGCGGCTGCGCCTGATGGTCGTGGCGGGACGCCGGATGACACGGCTGGCCGATGTGCATACGGGCCTGCTTTCGGGCTGGTACAGCCGCAGCCGGGGATGGTGGTGCGAGGATAACGAACTGCCGATGACATTACTGAGCATGGGCGTGTGTGACGCCACGGGTGTGATCCTGGGTGAAAAATGCGGCTTCCTTGACATGTTCGAGGCCGCGCGGGCGGCAACGCAATGCGTGTTCGTGCCCGATCACCCCCTGGCCCCGTGCGCGCCGATCCTGCTGGAACAGCTCGAACGCACGCCAGCGCAGTTCAACGCCATTGCGGAGGACCTGCGCCAGTTCCTCGGCCGCCCCGGCAGTCACCCCACGGCGGAGGACTGGATATTCGCGGGCACGCTGCTTTCGGTATTGCGCCATACCCCCCTGAAGGACCGGCTCGATATTTTCTCGGATACGGGAACGCACCGGCTGCCGCCCGCCAATGCCGTGCTGATGTCGCTGAATGTGGAACCACAATCCATCCTGCGCCATCGTACGCTTGGCTATCATGTCCATATCATGCGCCACCATCTGGCGGGCGCGGGGCCAGCAATCCGGGCATGGCTGTCCGGCGCGTTCGAACCCGTGCGGCGGACGCTCGATGTCATCCGGCGCGATTATGAAAGGCTGATCGACACGCTGGCGCGCACGACGGGCGGGCGTATCCTGATCCTGAACCGGATGTCCACATCCGGCTATGAAGACATATCGAACTATTCCGCGTTCGATGCCCCCATGAGCGCTACGCTGTCGAACATCGCGGCCAAGGAACAGAACCTGATGCTGCACGACATAAGCGAAACGCGCGGCCTTGCCGTTATTGATGTCGATGCGCTGGGAGCTGAACTGGGCGGCGGGCTGCACCTGCCTGATGGGATCCATCAGAGCGGTCGCATGCAGATGGAACTGCGCCACGAAATCCTGCATGCCCTGTCGGACCTGCGGCCCACGCGGGCGGCGGCGCGGGCACCCGCCAGCGCCGCCGGGTAGGCGCGGTTCAGATCACCGCGAAATCAACGGGAATATCCGCAACGGGCGCCCTGCCTTCGGGCAGGGCCTCGTCCGCCGTGTCGGTAAACAGGGCCAGGCGCAGGCCGATCCCCAGCCAGTCCCCCGGTTGGGCGTCGATCACGCGCAGGACGCCCGGCTGGCCGGCGCGTACTTCCACGACGGCCTTGTGCGTTTCCAGTTCGACAATCAGGTCGCCGGTCTCAAATGCCGTGCCGGGTTCACCGTGCCATTCCAGAATCCGGATTTCCTCAACGCCAGGGACCGCGGCAGGAACCGACAACTGATAGATCATGTCTTTCTCCAAATATCAGGGATAAGGTAGGTTCACAGTTCCAGAACGGCGCGCGCCATGGCCGCCACACGCGTGGCGTCGGGAATGCACGCGGCCTCCAGAACAGGATTTGATGAAACGGGTGCCCGCAACGCGCCCAGCCGTTTCCAGGGCCGGGGGCCGATCCGCTCGAATGTCTGGCAGGCGACTTCCGTGCCCACGCCGCAGACACTCTGGCCTTCTTCCAGCGTGAGGAGCCGCCCGGTACGGCTGACGGATGCCGTTACGGTATGGATATCCAGCGGCGCGAGACTGCGCAGGTCCACCACTTCACATGATATCCCTTCGCTTTCAAGCGATTGGGCCGCCTGTAGCGCCACGCGCGTCATGTAGCCATGCGTGACCAGCGTCAGGTCCGTGCCCTCGCGCCGGATGCTCGCCTTCCCGAACGGGATCAGGTCTTCGGCCAGCGTGACCTCGCCCGGCGTGGGGAAAAGCCGCTTGTGGTCGATATAGACCACCGGCCCGTCATCACGCAGCGCGGACTTCATCAGCCCATACGCATCGGCCGGAGTGGAGGGCGCGACAATTTTCAGCCCCGGCACGCTCATGAGCCACGATTCAATACATTGGGAATGCGCGACCCCCTGCCCCTGCGCGCCGGCGGTGGTCTTGACCACAAGCGGCGCGGTCAGGCGTCCCGCCGTTTTGTAGCGCAGCTTGGCGGCGTAATTTATCAGGGCGTCGAACCCCAGCATCAGGAAATCCATGTAGGTAATGCTGACAATGGGGCGGTATCCCGCCGCCGCCGCGCCAGCCGCGATACCAATGCTCGCGGCCTCGGCCACGGGGGTATCGCGCACGCGTTCGGGGCCGAACAGGTTGTACAGCCCGTCGAATTCACGATAGGACCCGCCAAACGCCCCCACATCCTGGCCCATGACCATGACATGGTGGTTGCGCGTCATTTCCTCCCGCACCGCCCGGGTCACGGCTTCGCGAAAGAACAGGCGCTGGGTGCTGACTTCCGGTTTATCCAACATGAAGCATGACCTCCCGTGCATCCGGATAGGGCGAGGCATCGGCACTGCCCAGCGCGCCTTCCGCGCGTATCGTGGCCTCAAGCGACAGGTGATCGCGTTGCGCTGCGTCCAGATCGCCGCGTTCCATCAGCACGGACACATAGCGCCGGATGGGACACAGCGCCTGCAGTTCGGCCAGTTCGGCGCGGCTGCGCGTTTCGCGCGCCGTTGTGGAATGTGAACGCAGGCGGATGGAAACACATTCCAAAAACGCAGGCCCCAGACCGGAGCGGACATGAAGCACCGCCTCCGCCGCGGCCTGCGCCACCGCACGCACATCCAGCCCGTCAACCGTGCGCGCCCACATGCCGAATGTCGCGCCCAGATCGGACAGCCGCGCCACCGCCAGCGCATCCGCGCGCGCGGTGGAAACGGAAAGCTGGTTGTTGTTGCACACGAACAGCAGCGGCAGTTTCCATAGCGCCGCCATGTTCAGGGTCTCATGCAGGGCGCCCTCCCCACACGCGCCATCGCCGAACATGATGGCGACGATCCCGCTGTCATGGTCCATCTGCCGCGCCAGCGCGACCCCGGCGGCGATGCTGATATTCCCACCCACCA
This sequence comes from Komagataeibacter sp. FNDCR2, assembly GCF_021295395.1. Classification (NCBI taxonomy): domain Bacteria; kingdom Pseudomonadati; phylum Pseudomonadota; class Alphaproteobacteria; order Acetobacterales; family Acetobacteraceae; genus Komagataeibacter; species Komagataeibacter sp. FNDCR2. The sequence continues at coordinate 347,805 of NZ_JAIWOU010000001.1, read as the reverse complement.
CGGCATGCGCGCCAAAAAAACCGGCCGCCGGATCCGACAGGTGGCCACGCCCCGCGCGCCCCCGGTTCATCCCCCCCGTGCGGCCCAGCAGTTCCGCCATCAGCCGCTCCGGTGCGACGCCGCGCGCCAGCGCCGGGCCGATGGAGCGCCCCCCTGTCAGAAGCTGGTCTCCTTCCTCCAGCGCCGAGGCCAGCCCCACCGCCACCGCTTCCTCACCCGAGGAAAGGAGCTGGAAGCCATGATCCCGGCGCCGCGCCAGCGCATCCTCGAACGCGCGGATCAGCATCATGCCGCGCAACATCTCAACCGGCGTCATGGAGCACTCGCGCGCAGCAGGCGGAACATGCCCGACGTGATGGCGTCGATACTGTCACGCAGCCCGCGTTTACGCACCGCGCTGACCAGTTTTTCAAATGCCTGCCGTGGCGGGATCTCGCCCCTGAGCACGCGCCTGATCATTGTGGCCATATGGTTTTCATCCACTGTGTCGGTAATGGTGGTGACAATCTGCCGCCGCCGTCCGCGCCCCATGCTGATCACTTCCTGTGGCATGACATCAGCCGCATGCCGCTGGACCGGGCACGCGGCCAGAAGTGCGGCCATGACGCGCTCCTGCGCCTCGAACGGCATGACGGCGTCGAGCGCGTTATTGACGACCACCTGCGCCAGACCCTGCGCAGCAAGCTCCACCGCCGCATCACCGCCAAGACGGTAATCCGTGCGCAGGGGCACGCCCCCCGTATCGGCCAGTATCCGGTCCAGGTCGGCCACGAACACGCCATGGCGACGGGATAGTTCGGTGGCCAGAAAGTTCAGCCGGCGGATACGCACGCGCAGCGCGTGGCTCCGGGTATGATCATCCTCGCCGGGAAGATCCACATGCCGGAATACCGTCATGATCACGACCGGATCGCCGCGCTCGCATAACGCGGCGCATCTGTGTTCCAGCATGCGTTCCGCTTCCGCCCATGGCACATGCGCGTTCGCCAGCTCATGGGCCAGCGAGACAACGCGCACGCTGCCTTCGGGCATATCAAGCAGGGCGTCATGCCCCGCCGCCGCCTGGTGCGACATGGTCACACCTTCCGCCCCCAGCCTTTCGCCCAGCAGGGCCAGCATGCGGGTCAGGGCCGGCAGTTCGTTTTCGGTGGTGAAGGTGGCAATATGGAGCTGCGTCATCGGGGCACTCCTTCATCCATGATGTGTGACGGCGGCACATTCATTGCCGCCATATACGCGTCACGCACGGCATCGGGTGTATCGAGCGTCCGGTAACGCGTGGCGATTGCGGATAGTTGCGGCAGGGAAAGGATGCGGGCATGCTCCTGCACGCTGTGCGTATCACTGAGGCTGCGCCATAATATGGGAAGCAGCGCCACATCCACACGCGGATGAGCCTGATAGAAAACGGCCTCCCAATCCTGGTCTTCCAGCGGATCCCGCCAGCCGCTGCGATGGATCATGTGGTAACTGCGCGCGGCGCAGGGCACCATTCTAAGCCCGGCCTGACACAGCCGCAGCGCGAGTTCGCGGTGTTCGTTGATCGAGATATCCGGGTGGAACCCGCCGGATTCCACAAAAGCCTGCCGGGGCACCGACTGGTTCGCGCCCGCTGCGGCGGCCCACAACACATCGCAATCCCCCTGGTGGCGCAGGGCGTCCATTTCCAGTTCATAAAGCTTGCGCGGCCCGTAACCGGGATAGACCCCCGGCTGGGCGCGCCGGTCAATCGCGGCGAAATCCGTCATGATCTGCTGGCGCGTCACGACCGCGCGCGCACGTTCGCCGGGGCTCATGCGTGCGACCCGTTCCTCTTCCCCCGGTTGCGGGGTGCCTGTCTGTGGATCGCGGAACGGGCGGGTGCAGCGCAGGTGATAATTTTCCCCCCGCGCGACCGCGCCCGCCTGCTGTACATGGGATTGCAGATGCTCCGCCACCAGATCGGGGCCCGCCAGGGTATCGCCATCCAGAAAGATCAGGATATCACCCGCAGCCACTGCCGCGCCGGCATTCGCGGCGGCGGAGCGCCCGGCCGCGCGGGCATGGTGGATGGCGACAATATCCAGCTCCCCCGCCGCCGCCCCGATCACGTCCATGGTGTGATCGGTGGAGCCGTCATTGACCACGACCACCTGCGCGCCTTCGCTCTGGCAGGCAAGCGATGTCAGCGTCAGCCGCAGGCGGTCGGCCTCGTTTCTGGACCGGATGATGACACTTGCTTTCATGGGTCCCTGTTCCTCACACTGTCAAATACGCCAATGTCGTCGAGTACGCGGGCTGTTTCGTATGTTACCTGTTCATAACCCTCGGGCGTCAGGTGAACGGTATCCAGTTTGAGCCTGTCCGTTCCATGGCGCGCGACAACAGCATCCACATCAATAATAGAGATGCCTATTTCTTGTGAAAGTTCCACAAGTGCGAGATTAAAACGCCGAATTCGGGTCGGATAGGTCTCATCCAGCCCCATATGGCAGTGAACGACGTCACCGGGCATAATAAAGGACAGGTTATAGACCAGTACCGGCACGTCGTTCACCGCACGCAGGCGCTCGACAATGGCGGCCAGATTGGACATTGACTGTTCCGGCGTGAGCAGACCCAGTGTTTCAAAATCCTGCCGCAGCCATGCCCTGTCCTCGCTACGCCAGTTCGCTATATCGGGAGCGTACAGGTAATAACCTTCCGTGCGGTGCCGCAACATGCTGGATGTCACATCGGGCTGGATCGACAGGATGACCGCGTCGGATGCGGTGGTGAATATGGCATCGCTGAACTGGCTGGATGCCGGATAACTGCCCAACGGCACATCGCGCGCGGCCAGTGAATCGGGCACGGATCCGGTTGCCGCCAGCAGGGCGTCCGAACGTGTCCATGTTTCGTGACGTACGCGCGCCGTCAATCCGGAATAGTTTTTACGGATAACGTCACTGATACCGTTCCAGCGTAATGCACCGCCGATCCGGCACGAATGCAGTGTGTCATGAACATCGACATTACCTTTCGCGAAGAGGGTCAGCCGCTGCATATGTCGCTCATTTTATTCCATTACGCGCATGTAACGCAGTGTCACAGGGAAAGATGCAGGCACGAAAAACCGTTACGTCAATATTTAACGATATACGGACACGGACAGCCGCATTGATGAACCATGCAATATTTATAAGGGAAACTTGCGATGCGCCCGTGGGTTCAGCCTGTCGGACAGGACTGGCTGGCAAGGAGAAACGGGTATGTCGGATTTTGTCGATTCACTCACATCGGCACATATGGATGCCGCCCCTGCGCAACCACAGGACACGCGGCTGGTCCAGAATCTGCGCCGGGCCAGTATTTTCATTCCGCTTTCCATGCTGCTGATCGGCATGTTCATTACAGCACTACATTGGTACATGACGCGCGGCGGGGCGGACATTCCTATGGAAAGTCCCGATTTCGTCAATAATATTGTTACATTACATGCGATTGAACGCCTGGGCGGCACGGATTCATGGAATCCCATGCTCGCGGTTCGGGACTGGTTATGGAGCAATCCCGATAGCGATGCCTACGAACACTTCTTTTTCGGGCTGGGAACCAAGTTCCAGTACCCGTTGACATCCCTGCTTGCGCTCCAGTGGCTGCCGTTGGGTGGCACGTCCGATATCCGTTTCCTCAACATCCTTGCAGTCCTGGCATGGATATCCATCGCACCGGGCATGATGCTGCTTGACCTGCAACTGGCGCGGCTTCTGACCCTGCCGGGCCAGCGCGATGGCCGCCTGTGGCTCATGGCCTGTGCGGCACTGGGCACGCTATGTTTCTATCCACTCATGCGCGCGGTCTATCTGGGCCAGATCCAGATCTTTCTGGACGCGCTGTTTGTTTTCGCCTGCTATTTCCTTGCACGCGGTCAGTCGAGATGGGCGGGTATCCTGATCGGGCTGTCCGCGCTGGTAAAACCGCAGATGGCGCTTTTCCTCCTGTGGGGCGCGGTACGGCGTGATCTGGCTTTTATCGGCGGGGCGGGGATATGTTGTGTCCTGGGCTATTTCCTTTCAGGTGTATTGTACGGATGGGCATGGCCGGTCAGCTACCTGCATGTGCTGGGCTTTATCGGCCAGCATGGCGAAAGCTTTTACGCCAACCAGTCCCTTAACGGGCTGCTTAACCGCCTGATCGGAAACGGCCCCAACCTGATATGGGATGCGCAGCATTTCGCGCCCTACAATGCCTTCGTCCACATATTAACCCTGTTCTTCACGCTGGCGATGCTTACAGCCGCGCTGTGGGTGGCCCGGATGGCCATGACCCCGCTGGCGGGCATAACATCGTTCATGATTGCAGCCCTGTGCTTTACGGCGGCATCCCCGGTCGCATGGGAACACCATTATGGCATCCTGCTGCCGCTGTTCTCACTGGTGTTTATGGCGCTGCTCCGGAACGGTCGGGAAACCACGCGGCGCGGGATGCTGTGGGGTTTACTGGCCGTGACGTTCACACTTTGCGCCAACTCATTGGCGCCGCTTAATTTTCTGGCCGATACGCCGCTGAATATCGTACAATCCTATCTGTTCATCGCGGCGCTGGGTGTTGCCGTTCTGGCCTTCATGCTCCGTCGCGATCTGGGGTGGCCCGCGCGTGGATGAGTGATCGCCTTATTCCTGACAAAAAATATGTAACGGTGCAGAGCAACCGCATGGGGACTGCTCCGTTCAACGGCAGGCGCTTTTATCAGCCTGGCCCGGTTCCCATGCGGCAAAGACATGCGCCATTACCACGGTTCCGATACTTGCGTTGAAAGCAACCTGTATTGAGGCGAAAATGGCACTGGCAGCATTGTCGGGTGAAAAGCCCTCATATCCTCTTGTCGTTGATCTGGACGGCACCCTGATTGCAACGGATCTTCTGATAGAATCCTTCTTCAGTTACATCGGTCGGGCTCCGGCCAGCCTGCCCCTTGTCGTGCTCTCGCTCTTTCGCGGACGCGCCTGCCTGAAGGATGTGCTGGCATCGCGCGCGCAGGTGGATGTGGCCACCCTGCCCTATCACCAGTCCGTCCTGCGCCTGATTGACGAGGCAAAGGCACAGGGGCGGCCCGTCTATCTCGCCACCGCATCGAACGAGCGTTTCGCCCAGGCCGTTTCCGCCCATCTGGGCCGGTTCGACGGGCTGTTCGCCAGCAATATGGACCACAACCTTGCCGCCTCCAACAAGGCGAAGGTCCTGATCGACAGGTTTGGCGACAAGGGTTTTGATTATGTCGGCAACCATCGTGACGACCTGGCAATCTGGCGTCACGCCAACCGTTGCCACGCGATCGGTCTTGACGCCAGATCGTCGCGCACCCTGAATACATTCGGCAATGTCGATATAATGGAAAAACCCCGCCAGTCGCTGAAAGTATGGCGACGGGCGCTGCGGGTACATCAATATGCCAAGAATGTACTTGTTTTCATGCCCGCACTAGCCGCGCATGATTTCAGTATTCATACAATGGTGGAAAGCTGCGTGGCTTTTGCGGCTTTCTGTGCGGCGGCATCGGCCATATACCTGCTGAACGATCTGGCGGATCTGGGCGATGACCGGCAGCACCCTTCCAAAAGGAAACGCCCCCTGGCCAGTGGCGCCCTGTCGGTTCATGCGGCGCTGGCGGCCATTCCGTTACTGGGGTTATGCGCCGTCATGGCCTGCCTGTTTCTGCCATGGCTGTTTTCCTTCACCCTTGCGGGTTATGTGGCACTGACAACGGGGTATTCCTTCTGGCTCAAACGCAAGATGCTTGGTGATGTCGTGGGGCTTGCGCTTTTATACACCGCGCGGCTTCTGGGCGGGGGAACCGCGACGGGAATAGTGCTGTCGGAATGGCTGCTGGCGTTTTCCCTGTTCGTGTTCACCTCTCTCGCGCTGATCAAGCGATATACCGAACTGCTGGTCCGTCTGGACGGGAACCTGCCGGAATCAAGTTCGCGGGCCTATCGCAAGGATGATCTTTTCATCCTGGCCGCGCTGGCCGCCACATGCGGCACAAACGCGGTCACGGTTTTCTGTCTTTATATTTCCTCTCCTGCAGTCAGGGAAATATATTTGCGTCCTTATATTTTATGGATACTTCCGCCCATCCTTCTGTTCCTGCTGGCGCGCGCGCTCATGGTGGCGCATCGGCGGCAGATGAACGATGACCCGGTCATCTGGGCGCTACGGGATCGTACCAGCCTGATTGCCGTGGGGTTTTCCACCCTTGTCGTCCTTGCGGCGATCTAGGATGACGCCACACGTCATGACGCCGGTAATGGCCCATCCGTTGGCGCGTCGTATTCCCGACTGGTGCGTACAGGCCGCACTGATCATATCCGCCGCCCTGTTTTCCATTGTCGTGTCAGGTTATGCCGGGGGGCAGGAAAACAATTATTATCACCTGCCCATTCTGGCGCGACTGTATGACGAACCACAATTTGCAAATGACCTGTTCATCCAGAGCCTGCGTTTTTACGCATCCGGTTTCTGGATGCTGTTCGCCGGTCACGCGCATGGGCAGGACGCCTATACCGTCCTGTTATTATGCCAGATCATATCACGGATAATACTGTTTACCGGGTTGCTGGCCTGGGCCAGGCTGGTGGGTGTTGCCGGTATCAGGGCGCAATGCCTGTTCGTCGTGCTGGCATCACTGTCTTCCCTGCTGCGTGGATATTCCCGCGCTGGTGACGGTGGCCTGCTGATCGATTATTTCACGCAGTCGGAACTGGCCAACGGAACCACCCTGCTCGCCCTTGCCTGGATGGCGCGACGGCGCGTGGCGGCCGCATTCGCGATGAATGGCGTGACCTTTTTCATCAACGCGTTCATCGCCGTCTGGACGGCGGTGCCGATGGCATTCATTATGTGGTTCCAGTGGCGCGAGGGAAAATGGCAACTACGCCCGCTATTGCTCCATGCCATGGCAGGGCTGGCCATTTTTGCCCTTCTGGCCGTGCCGGTGATCCATAATATCCGCATCAATCCCTATAGTACGGCTGTTCCCCCCTTTGACTACGTCACGTTTCTGGAGGAGTTTTTTCCGTATCATTTCCTGATATGGACGATACCTTCGTCAGATATCTGGTCTTTCCTGGTTGTATTCTGCTGCGGTCTGGCTGCGTCTTCGGCGTTGTCGGTAACCGGATCCTTTCTTGCCGTAGCACTCTGGGGGGCGGTCACGGTCTGGGTTGCGGGAATTTTCCTGCCCTTTGTCACCCATTCGCGCCTGCTGCTTAACCTGCACCTGCTGCGTTCTGGCACCACCGTTCACCTGCTGGCCGCCGTGGCGGTTGCCGGGCTTGCGACCCGATGGGTATTTTCCCGCACGGGATCAGACCGTTACATATGGGCGCCCGCGCTGATCCTGTCAGGCTGTACAAGTGACAGGATGCTGCCCCTGATCATTATCGTGCTGCTGTTGCGCCGGGCGATGCCGGAACCGGGCATAAGGCTGCGTTATGGCGTGGCGGCGGCATTGCTGCTGCCCGTCGTCCTGTTCAGCGTCGTACATGGGGTTCACGTCCTTTCCGCTGAACGACGGGTCATCGAACAACGAAACGACTGGCAGGCGCTGGGCCTGTGGGCACGGGCGCAAACCCCTGAAAACGCGATGTTCCTGCTTCCCCCCGGCACATCACGGGGGACGCGGCCCGGTTTCACGATCGATGCCGAACAGGACCAACTGTTCAATGGCGCCGTCGTATTCAATTACTTTTCGCACCGGCAGGCATGGATCATTCGGGCCTCCGGCTCAGCGGTGATGTGGGCGCCTGCCTATTACCCGACATGGCGCGACAGGCTGCTGGAGGTCGCCCGACTGAAGGACCTGCCCGCCCGCCTGCGCTACGCCGCGCAACATGACATAGCTTACGTAGTCGATCATTGCGTTCCATCCGATCCGTTCACGCCAATCGCGCGGTTCGGACGTTTATGCGTATTTGAGACATCCAGAGGAATAAAAACATGAAATTCGGGACCATCGTTCTCGTTCTGGTCAGTGTATTACTTTCTTCATCAGCCCAGATCCTGCTCAAGACCGGCATGTCCGCGCCACGCGTGCAAAATGCCCTGTCCGGGCGGGAGGACCTGCGGCAGATCATCTTCGCCATTGCGCTCAATCCTTCCGTCGTGGCGGGTCTCGTGGCGTTTGGCCTCAGCGCCATCGTCTGGCTTCTGGTACTGGCACGCATTGATGTCTCCCAGGCCTACCCCTGTGTGGCGCTGGGTATCGTGCTGACTGTGCTGGCGGGCATCGCCTTCCTGGGGGAGCAGATCCATCCCATGCGGATCGTGGGGCTGGTTGTAATCGTATCCGGCGTTATTCTTATGGCGCGCGCCACTTAGAAGCTTGTTGAAAAAGCTTCACCGGAACCTTCCTTGCACCGTGCGGGTGCGGCCCGGATTGAGTATATGCTGAATATGGAATAATGGCCTGAACCCGCCGGCCTGATTTTTTAAGGTACCCCTTCCCGACGCATATATGCGTCGGGTTCGGCCATGGCGTAATGCTCCGCCGCGGCCACAGGCATATCCGGTGGCATGAGCTGCGGCTGCGGCGCTACCGTCGCGCGCTGCAGGCTTACCCGGGCAATGGCCGCGATCAGCATGGCAATCAGCAGGTAAAAGTCAAGAAACCCCACTGTCGGGCTGGAAAGGCATGCCGCGATCAGGCGCCCGACTATTGCCGGTATCACGCCCTCGATCACCATGCGTTCGGGACCGGGGGGAATGGAAGCGCGCGCCCGCATGGCCGCCCGCAGCAGTTTCCAGTCAAAGACAAGCAGGCCAAGCACGCCAACCAGCCCGATGGTCGATAACAGCCCGGGCATGAGACTGGATGCACGGTTACTGCCCCACCCCACCCCAAGCCCGTAGGTTTCCCCCACCAAAGACATGGAATCATGATCCACCTGCGTACGGTCCTGATAGGACTGGCTGTCCTTTTTTTCAGTGGTGGACTGGAACACGAACTTCGCCGCCGGCACGACCTGCGGCGCGACGGTGACCAGCACCAGTATGCCGCACCCTGAAATCGCGGCCCCCACCAGCATGAGGCGCGTGATATTGCCCAGAACCCGGTGCGCGCCCGTGGCGATGGCCGCCACCGGCAACAGGCATATTTCCGCCCCCACGGTAATAAAGCCGGTGGTGGAGGTCGTGCAGGCCAGCGCCAGCGCGGAGGCCGGGATCAGCCACCTGGCCCACATCACGGAATATCCCTGAAGCACGATCCATACGCTGGAGAACAGGATTTCACTCAGGAACGAGGCACAGGCCGCCGGTTCCGAGAAAGAGGCGTTGATGCGTGGCACAGGCCCCGCCACCTGTGTATCAAGCACCGCCCAGCCGGGATTGGAGTAGAAAAACTTTTCGGCAAAGGGCACGCCCGCGACCCGGTGCCCGAACTGCCAGACACAGATGGCGACGACACACCAGCCAGACAGGAGAAAGGTGCTGTACAGCCTTTCAATCCGTATATCACTGCGCGTCAGGAACCGGGCGGCCATGACCAGAAAGACGGCATTGATGATCAGGTACATATCCTGTGAAATATTGCCAAAACTGGGGCCAAGTAATACCCGCCCCCCCACGGCATCGGTTTTCTGTGGCCAGACCATGACCTCATTCATGAACAGGCGCGGCATGATGAACGATGCCAGTAATGTCCATGTCACGACCATGATGAAGGGAAAACACAGGGCCATGACGGGCCTGTCACCGGGATAGCGGACACCCAGAACCCATTGCAGCAGCACAAAACTCATGAAAGCCAGGGCCGGCACCATGGTGGGCTGCACACCCAGCCCGCCAAGGATCAGCACCGCCGCCGCCGGCAGTATCCCCACAAGCAGCAGGATCTGGAGCATCAGGAAAGGACGCGCCCACAACAGCAGGCAGAGCGGAAACAGAATCATCCCGACTATTGGAACCGTCATTATGCGTCATCCCGGTTTACGCGGCGCCAGTTCCCTGCATGCCTATTGCGCCGCCTCCAGCCCGCATGCGCGCAGCCGGTGCATGGCCTGCTCCACGACGTGGAACATGGACTGGCGAAAAGATTCCTGCGAAAAACGCTGTGCATTGGCGCAGCAGGCCTGTGGCGTGACAAGCGCGTGCATGGCCTCGAACCGCTCGACGGCGGCGATGATGGCGTCCGCGCTCTGCTCGGCAAAAAAAACGCCGGTCGGGCCACCGGCGTCATCCATATCGCGCACGATATCGCACGCCCCACCCCGGCCAAATACAATCAGCGGCGTGCCGCAGGCCTGTGCCTCGACCATTGCAATCCCGAAATCCTCCTCGGCGGCGAACACGAAGGCACGGGCGTTGCGCATCATTTTCAGCACCTCGGCATCGCTGACACGGCCGTGCAGGGTAATGTTGGGTGCGTTTGCGGCCAGTGCCGCAATCCGCTCGCGCTCCGGCCCGTCGCCCGCCACATGCAGGGTCCGGCCCGGCATGCGGCGGAAAGCCTCGACCACCAGGTCGATCCGCTTATAGGGCACCATGCGCGAGACCACGACATAATCCCGCCGTGGCGATGTCGAGAGCCCGAACCGGCGCAGATCCACCGGCGGAGACACCACCGTCGCGTCCCGCCGGTAGACTTTCATGATCCGGCGCGCGATATAGCTGGAATTGGCCACGAACATATCCACCCCGGCGGATGAGCGTACATCCCAGTTACGCATCCGGTGCAGCAGCCAGCGCGCGTACAGCCCGCGTATCCCGCGCTCCATCCTGCCCTGCCGCAGGTAAGCGGCCTGCATGTCCCACGCATACCGCATGGGGGAATGCACGTAACAGACATGCACCTGGTCCGGCCCCGTAATGACCCCCTTGGCAACCGCGTGATTGCTGGAAATCACCAGATCGAATCCAGACAGATCCAACTGCTCGACCGCGATGGGCATAAGCCCCAGGTAATAGCGGAAATAACGCCGGGCAAAGGGCAGGTTCTGGATAAAGGTCGTATGGACCGCCCGCCCCCCCAGCATGGCGCGCTCCGCCTGTGGCATGAAATCCACAATGGCGAAAATCTCCGCCTGCGGGTACATGATGAGCAACTGCTCGATCACCCGTTCCGAACCGGCGTAATGCTCCAGCCATTCATGAACGATGGCGACACGCATCGTCTGATGCGCCGGACGTGACGGATGGACAACATTCATGGTCGTACCCTCCGGTTCGCTATGCGGCGGCATTTCGTGGCCGCGCATGAACCCCTATGCTTTACGGATTAAGGGACTGGACGTTATTCCTGTCTTCGGGCATCAATATTTCAATAGTGGCTGAAAGCACACGGGAATCGACGCCCCCGTGCAGGAGATACCCCCTTGACCCTGGAATCCCGTCACAAAACATCCCCTGTTTCTTCCGCCGCGAACACCCGCGCCGCGCCCCCTGACCGCCTGCGCCCGGCGCGGGGCGTTGTCATTGGCGTTTTACTGGGCCTTGCGGCATGGGCCATCGTGATCGGTGGCTTCTTCCTGTTCAGATAAACGCGGATACGACCCTAAAAGTGCCGTTCGTAAATCTTGATAACGTCACCGGGCTTTACGTAGTCATAGGGTTTGAGATACCCGACAACGGTATGGCCGCCTTCCTGCCGGGCTACATAGGCCCTTGTTTCCAGCGCGCGATAGGTAAAGCCCCCACCAGCGGCAACCGCTGTCAGTAACGTCATGCCCGGCTGATAGGGATACTGCCCGGGCTTCGCCACCTCCCCCAGCACCGCGACCAGCCGATAGGCCGTGACCTCGACCGAAATGTTGGGATCGCGCAACATACGCGCCGATTGCAGGGCCTTTGTCACCTCGGCGGCGAATTCATCGGTCGTAAGCCCTTCCGCCTGAAGGCTTCCGGCTACGGGGAAAGCGACCTTCCCGCTACTATCGACGCGGAAATCGGACGTGAACTGATCCTGTTCATACGTCATGACGCGAATTTCATCGTCAACGCCAAGACGGTACTGCCCGGGATCGTAAGGGGGCATATGATGAAGATCCCAGCCGGGCGAACAGCCTGCCAGCAGCCCCCCGATTACACCCGTAAACGCCGGGAGCCAGATGGCAACGCGGCGGGTCGTTGAACAGGTCGTCGGCATGCGTCGTATGCTCCTGTCATCATATCCCTCCCCGAACGCAGGCCAGACTTCCACGACACATGGGCTAGAGCGCTATATGAAATCCGACCAGAAAGTTATGGATCGGGAAGGCTCCACTTCCCACCGTGTTCTGGCTGCTGAAATCATAATTAGCTGTCAGGCGCATGTGGCGGCTGATCAGCCACTCCGCACTGGCGCCCGCACCGTATAACGTCTGGTTGTTACGTTCCTGATAGAGGACTGTATTCTGTAGAAAAGCGGGAGCGGTGGGATAGTTCGCTTTCTGCAACTGTACATATGCAGAAAAAACAATATTGCGCTGGTAGGTATGGGTAACGCCGATACGCGCGCCGGTAAAAGTATATCCCACCACGTTTTCGAACGCGCTGTCCTCGATCCCGTGGCGGACATTGGCGGTCACGATGGTCAGGCGCGAGGGCGTCCATGCGAACTCGGCTTCCGCCATGGGGGAATTGATGGTGCCGTAACCATTGCCCCGGTACCGACGCGTCTGGTAGCCCACCAGCGCGCGGAAACGGATCGGGCCACGCAGCCCGAAATCATACCCCCCCATGACCGAGGCCCCGTTCGAATCACGTGATGGCGTGTTTTCCAGCTTGTTCTGGTACCGGATTTCGGTCCCCTGCACCACCAGCAGGGCGTGGCTGTCCTGGCTTACTTCATACTGCGCGGTCACCCCTTCGGTAATCAGGGCGCGGTCGCGATAGTTCTGGTTGGGCACGAAGGCGGTGGCGGGCGAACTGCCGAAGGAATACCGCTGGATCTCACCTTGCGGGATGAAGCTCAGCCGCCCGTGCGTGGTGGCGGTATAGCTCAGCCTGACATCATCCACATTATAGGAAATGGGGCGGTTGACGATCAGGGCGCCCAGGTCGGTCGGCATCTGCACCAGGGTAAGATGCGTATAGGTCAGCCCGATCGAATCATGCGCGAAGTTATGGATTCCGCCTACATTGGCGTTCCAGTTCGTCCGGTTCTGTACGGAGCGGGAGGGATAGCGGATATCATTGACGTTGATATCGCCATGGACCTGATCGTGCTGCCCCCAGCGCGAAATGGCCGCCAGATGGCCCTGTGTCGATACGACGGGGCTGCTGTGGCCGCCCACGTTGCAGTCAACGTTGTTGTCGTATCCTTCCGACTCGCTCCCATCGGCATCAATGCGCAGGGGTCCGTAACGCTTGCCCTGCGGGGCATAGGCGCCCATGGCCTGCACCTGCGCGGGCTCCCGCAGCAGTTCACCCGCCTCGGTCCCGATGGCGGGGAAATATGTATTGATAACCTGACCGAATGCATTATCGGCCATAAGTAAAGGGGCGGTAGCGGTCAGGCTCAGCCGGAAGACCATTATTTTGCGCACCAGAAACCCTATCGATCGTTCAGTGAAGGATAGATGGAAAAAAACGTCATTCTATAAAGCGACCCCATTGGTATTCTTTCTTATTTACACTCGTTCAAGACCGCACTGAATAATCCTGTTACCTGCGTGGATAGAAATTTTCCAGCGTGGTATTGTTTGCATAATTTCTTGCCACGACGGTTGTCACGTTTGTGTTATTCCGGACGATATTCTTTTTTTAACCTCCTCATGAAACTTGGATCCCCGCCGCCACGTATAGGGCGTGGTACGGCCAGACGAGCACCCATGCATACAGCTCCCTCTGACATGGCTGAACCAGGTAAAAAACCACAGCATCAAATATTCTGGCTCTACATGTCCTGTATTTATGCGGAGTACATCATGGATGCTCATGTTTCCCATGCGGCAGTCGGGTCCGCCACGACGGCATTCGGCCTGGACAGTGAATCCCTGTTTGAGGCCGAGGATGTTGCCCTTCCTACAACCAGGCTTCGCCATCCCCATCTTTCGTGCGCCACGGCGCTGATCGCGACGGACTGCACGGCTTTCACCTTTTCACTGGGGGTGGAAGAAATGTTTTTTGGAAAAAACATTTATTACATGGATGGCGGATTTTTCATCTCCTGCTCCCTGTTTTTTATTTTGGTAAGCTATTTTGCATACCGGCGCCACTATACCGACCGCCTGCCCTTCTGGAACGAATCGGCACAGGTTGTCGGCGCGGCGATCATGGCGGCACTCGCCTCCGTCGTGCTGTCATGGGGCAGCATGCCCGTATTGCTGGCGCTGCTGCCATTTGGCGTGTTCCCGCTCATCGACATTACGCTGCGGCAGACCATAAAAAGACCCCTGCACTGGATGGGGCTGTGGCGTATTCCCGTTCTTCTGGCCGGTGAGCCGGAAGCCTGCGCGCGCGCCATAGAAATCTTTTCCAGCGAGCGCTTTCCCGGCCTGCGTTCGGTCGGGTGCGTTTCCTCCTCGCGGCTGCTGGGCATGTCCGGCGCGCAGCAGCATCGCAGGCTGCTGGCCCGGCACGGCGCGGTGCGCCTGCTGCTGGTGCTTGATACATATGACCAGCACGGGCAGGCCGTGATTGAGCATGTGACCCGTACACGCCTGCCCTTTACCCTCATGCCCGCAATGGGGGGGCTGCCGCTGGACCATGGGTGCCAGTCCTATTTCAGCCATGACGGCGTGATGATGTCGTTTCGCAACAGGCTGGACCACCCGCTGCACCGCGCGGGAAAGGTGGCGCTGGACCTGTTCGTGGCGTCACTGGTGCTGCTGGCCATACTGCCGGTTCTGGCCGTGGTTTACGCGCTGGTCCGGCTCGACGGTGGCCCCGCCATATTCGGGCATATGCGTATTGGCCGGGACGGACGCCCGTTCAGGTGCCTGAAGTTCCGCACCATGGCCGTCAACGCCGACGCCATCCTTGCGGACCTGCTGGCGCACGACCCGCAGGCGGCGGCTGAATGGGAAGCGACGCGCAAACTGACAGACGATCCACGCATCACCCCCATCGGGCGGCTCTTGCGCAAGACCAGCCTGGATGAGCTGCCGCAGGTCCTTAACGTGCTGCGGCTGGAAATGAGCCTGGTTGGCCCCCGCCCGATCGTAATGGCCGAGGAAGTCCATTACGGCAAGGACATGGCGTATTACACCGCGACACGCCCCGGCATTACCGGCCTGTGGCAGGTCAGCGGCCGTAGCGATACGTCCTATACCCGCCGCGTCCAGTTGGACAACTGGTACGTCCGCAACTGGAGCCTGTGGCGCGATGTCGTGATCCTGGTGAAGACCATACCCGCCGTGCTGGCGCAAAAAGGCGCCAGATAAAAGGATGCCGCCCCCTGCCCGCCCCCGGCAGGGGCCGGGTTTCCGCCCCTCCCACTCCGAGAGGACGCAAGTGATGAATACGCTCCAATTACCGTCATCCTATAACGGTGCTGCGCCGGAACCGGTGGCGATACAACAGGTTTCACCCTTGCATGCCTTCAGCGTCATGAACCGGCACCGCCTTGCCATTGCACTTGTCACGCTGGCGGTCGCCCTTCCGGCGGGGGCGGGAATCTTTTCGCTCAAACCTTATTACAACGCGTCCTCCATCCTGATCGTCGGCACGCGGCAGGCTCCGTTCCGTGACCTTCAGGCCACCGTCGCCTCGCCCGAGGTGGACACCGTGGCGGTCAACAGCGAAGTCAGCATCCTGCGCAGCCCCGCCATCGCCCGGGCCGTGGTGCAGAAACTGGATCTGGTCAACAACCCCGAAGTGCGCCAGACGCTGGATTCCGTATCCTTCGTCAAGCGTATCATGGATGTGGCAACCAGCTTTTTCGTCACCCCCGCGCCCCAGATACCCATGACGCAGAACGACCGCATCCAGGCCACCGCCACGCTGCTGGATCACTGGGTCACGATCCTGAATGACGGACGCTCCTATATCATCACCATCACCGCCAGCACGAGCGATGCGCTCACCAGCGCGCGGATCGCCAATGCCTATGCTGATGTCTATCTGGACTTCAAGCGCCACATGAAAATATCGGCCACATGGCAGGCCAACGCCATGCTGGATGAGCAGATCGTGCCGCTGCGCGAGCGCCTGCGCAAGGCGGAACAGGCGGTGCAGGCCTTTCGGGAAAAGAACGGCCTGATCGCCGCCGAACTGGAGCGCGCACCGGGCGCCAACGCCAATAATACCGATAATGGCGGCACAACGGTCACCGACCAGCAACTGACCCAGATGAACCACCAGCTTACCATAGCGCGCGCCGATCTGGAATCGCGCCGGGCGCGCTATGCCGAAGTGCGCACCGCCATAAGCAACGGCAGCCTTGACAGTATTCCCGATGCCGTCTCGTCCCCCCTGATCCAGCAGCTTCAGGCGCAGGAGGCGCAGATCAGCAGCCGCGCGGCAAGCCTGAGCCAGACGGTGATGGACGGCAACCCCGACCTTCAGGCCGAACGCGCGGCGGCGGCCCAGGTCCGCCGTCGCATCGCGGCCGAGGTCCACCGTATCGCCAGCAGCGCCGCCAAGGAACTGTCCAGTTCCGAGGCGCAGGTCACCGCGCTGTCGGCGGCCGTCAACCGGCTTCAGGGCCAGGTCACAGCCGAGAACGAAGCGGACGTGACCCTGCGCCAGTTGCAAAGCGAGGCCACGGCGGCGCGTACCGTCTATCAGGATTATCTGGGCCGCTTTGCCCAGACCTCCACGCAGGCGGAACTTCAAGTGGCCGAAGCCGACCTGATTTCGCGCGCGGACACGCCGCTCAGCCCGTATGGGCCGCCGCGCAAGCAGTACATGGCCATCGCGGTCATTTTTGCCCTGCTGATCGGCGCGGGGTCCGCGCTGGTGATCGACCGCATGCACAAGGGGGTCAGAAGCACGGCGGAGCTGGACGCCATTCCGGGGCTTTTCGCGCTTGGGCTCGTGCCCGCCTTTGCCGGGCCGCTGCGCCGCCAGTATGTCAGCCGGGAGCGTTCGGCTTATCTGGAAACCGTGGAATCCATCCGCAGCGTCCTGTCATTCGGCCATAGCCGTTTCCGCGCCAAGGTGGTGCTGGTCACATCGGCCGAGCAGGACGAGGGCAAAACCACTTTCGCCCTTTCGCTCGCCGCCAATACCGCGCGCTGCGGGCAACGCGCGCTGGTGATCGACTGCGACATGCGCAACCCGTCGGCCATGCGGGTGATGGGGGGGATCAGCGTGCTCCATAACAGCCAGATGCCGGTGGATGCGCTACTGGCCGGGCTGGAGCGCGACGTGCTGCCCGGCGTGGATATCCTCACGCCCGAGGGGATGCTGCACCGTGGCGGGGGCGCCATGCTGCTGCCCGAGGAGCTGGGGCAGATCCTGTCCCATGTCCGTTCACAGTATGACATGATCATACTTGATACGCCCCCCGCCCTTGCCTTTCCCGACGCCGCCGTCCTGTCACGGCAGACGGATGGCGTGGTCATGGTGGTCAAGTGGGGGCGGACCTCGCCTTCCACGCTGGTGCAGGCGATGCGCGCGCTGCGCACCTATGACGCGCGCACGCTGGGGGCGGTGCTGACACAGGCCCCGCCGAACAGCCTGGGTGAGGCGGAAAAACATCCGTTCCGCATCTACAGCCATTACGGACTGCTGCCCCCCGGATGAAACGCCGCGCAACCTTTGGAGTGCCCTGGTGAGCCCAGCCATCTATGTCAACGGACGCTTCATGACCCAGCCGCTAAGCGGAGTGCAGCGTTTCGCCCTTGAAATCAGCCATGCGCTGGCCCGCATCACGCGCGCGCGGGGGGAGCCGCCGCCGGTCATGCTCACCCCGGCGGCCCCCCTTACCGAAAGTGCCACGCCGGACCTGCCCCGGCGCGTGGTGGGCCGCTGGCACGGGCAGATATGGGAACAGCTTGAACTGCCACGGGCCGCGCGGGATGGCGTCCTGCTCAATCTTGGCAACACCGCCCCGCTATGGGGGGGGCGGCGGATCGTGATCATCCATGACGCGGGCATTTTCAGCCAGCCGGGTTCCTATTCATGGAAATTCCGGCTGTGGTACCGGCTTTTGCATACCCTGCTGCGCCATACCCGCGCGCAACTGGTTACGGTGTCCGAATTCTCGCGCATGGAACTGTCCAGGTACCTGCGCATTCCCGCCGGGCGCATCGCGGTCATGAGCGAAGGGGCCGAACATATCACGCGCGTCCCCGCCGATACGACAATCCTGGCACGCCATGGGCTGAGCGCGGGGCACTTCGTGCTGGCGGTGGGCAATCTGGCGCCACACAAGAACCTGGCCCGGCTGGATGCGCTGGCGCGCGTGCTGGCGCTGCGGGGCATTCCGCTTGTGATCAGCGGCAGTGTGAATACCACCATATTCAACGCCAGCGGCATGCAGTCCCTGCCCAGGCCCGCCACCTATGTAGGGCGTGTCAGCGATCAGGAACTGCGCGCGCTGTACGGGGCCGCCGCCTGTTTCGTGTTTCCATCCCTGTACGAAGGATTTGGCCTGCCGCCCATGGAGGCCATGGCCTGCGGCTGCCCGGTGGTGGTGGCCGACATTCCCGTCCTGCACGAAATATGCGGCCCGGCGGCGCTATATGCCGACCCCCTTGACCCCGAAGCCATCGCGCGCGGCGTGACGTACCTGCTCGATACCCCCCCCAGGGCGGAGGAGATGCGGGCGGCCGGTCTGGCGCGGGCCGCCGCCTTTACATGGGACCGGGCGGCACAGTCCCTGCTGGAAATCGCGAGGAGCATAACCCCATGAATCCACATCATCGCGGTGGATGGGCGCGAAACATGGCGCGGGCGTGCATCGGCGGGGGCGTGCTCATGGGGTTTGCCCTGCCCCGCGCCCATGCCGATCCGGCCACGCAGTCCGTATGGTGCAGCATTACCGAGGCCAATAGCCGCCGGCTGTTCATAAGCGATCCCGCCCACCTGCCCACGACCTCACGCATGACGGTGTTTTCCTATAGTGGCCGCTTCGCCCGCACCGTGAACATGCGCTACGGCCTGCATTATGTTCTGGTGGGGAATTACTGCCTTGCCTTCCCGACCCCCCGCCGCGCCGCCATCGCGCATGCCGACATGATTGCGCATCTGGCGGACCAGAATTTCCAGATCGTTACCGTTGGTATTTTCTGACCCCGCGCCGAGGAGACATGTTCATGACCGCGCAGACCGCCGCCCCCTTGCGCATCCCTGCCCAGCCCGGCCACGAATACAGGGTCCATAACTGGCCACCCCGGAATGCAAGGGCCACGATACCCGGCATCACCCGATATTACGCCGCCGCGAACACGCCCGTGGCCGGGCCTGATGTTCTTTCCGACCGGTTGGGGCATGAGGACGGAAATTTCCTCTCCCGCCTGCTCCGCCACCAGTTACATCATGTCCTGGGCTTTGATTTCGGAGGGACATGGCGCAGGCGGGCGGAGATCCTGTCCGCAGGCGTCATCTGGACCCATACGGAGGCACAGGCCCGCGCGGTTCTGCTGCTTTACCTGCTTACGCCGCTGCGCTTCCATCCCCCCCTTATCGCGCAATGCGACTGGCTTGGGGACCGCTGGGCGCTTGAACCATCATGGCGCAGGGCGATCCTGCGTTCGCTGCTGTCACGCGCGGATGTGCTGACCTTCGTCTCGGCTGAAGACATGGCATATGCCCGCGCCCTTTTTCCGGGGCAGCGAATGGAATGGGTCGGGTCTGCCGCCCCGCTTCCTGAACCACCGCACCAGCCGCCCCGTACGCCGCAAACGCCCCTGCGGATCCTGTCATTGGGCCATGACCCACGGCGGGACTGGACCGCCGTGCTGGACGCCGTGGCGTTACTGCCGCCGGACATGGCCTGCCATGTCCATGTCGCCACACTCTGGCGCAGGGCGGTTCCTGCCCATGTCCGTGCCTTCCCGCGCCAGCCGTCCCTATTCGATCAGGCGGATATTGTTGTCGTGCCCCTTACTGAAAAGCTGCATGCCGCCGACCTTGCGGTAATCGAGGAGGCAAGCCGGCATGGCCTGCCGGTCATCGCCACCAATACCGGCGGCCTGCGGCATTACCTGGATGCGCAATGCGTGTTTTATGTCCCCCCGGGCGACCCGCCTGCATTGGGGCAGGCCATCGCCACGCTTGCGGGCGATCCCGAGCGCCGTGCCGCCATGGTCCGCCATGCCCGCGCGCGTATCCGCTCCTTTCCGGTGTCATTCACCCACACGTTGCGTCATGTCGCCCTTTCACGCGAACTGCTTGCGCGGGGGGAAACGGCGCAGGCCGCCAGTTCCGTCGCGGCCATACCTGCCGCGCGTGACCTGAAGATCACGGTCGGGATCGCCACCAGCGGACGGCCCGCCATCCTGCGCGAAACCATTGCGGAACTGCGCCGCCAGAGCCATGCGCCCCGGCGGATCATCGTCTGCGCGCCAACACCGGCGGATGTGGCAGGGCTGTCCCCCGCCCCGGATCTCGAGATCCTGCAGGGGCCACGAGGGCTGGCGCATCAGCGTAACGTCATTCTGGATCATGTGGACCAGGCGGATGTCATCCTGTTTTTCGATGATGATTTCCTGCCCGACCGTGACTATCTGGCGGTCTGCGCCAATGCGTTCGCCTCCGCCGCGGATATCGTGGGCACGACCGGGCGGGTGCTGGCGGATGGGGCGAAGGGGCCGGGCCTTACGGTGGACGGCGCACGCCGCATGCTCGCTGACCCGCGCATCAATAACACCACCACCCAGCCCGCCCTGCAGCCCGCGTGGAACGGTTATGGCTGCAACATGGCCTATCGCCTGTCCGTCATCAGGGAAGCGGGGCTGCGCTTTGACGAGCGCCTGCCGCTTTACGCCTGGTATGAGGATATCGATTTTTCCCGCCAGATGGGGCGGCTGGGGCGTATTGTACGGGCCAACGGGGCCAAGGGCATCCACCTGGGCAGCAAACTGGGGCGCACGCCCGGCCGAAGGCTGGGTTATTCGCAGGTTGCCAACCCGTTATACCTGTCGCGAAAGGGAACTTTCCCCCTGGATCATGCGCTGCGCAGTATCGGGCGCAATATCGCCATGAACGCCCTGCGCAGCCTGTGGTCCGAACCCTATATCGACCGGCGCGGGCGTATCGTGGGGAACTGGCTGGCGTTGCGTGATGCGCTGCGTGGCAGCCTCTCGCCTGAAAAGATACTGACCCTGTAGCCGACAGAGGCCATTTCCATGTTCTTTTCACTTATTGTGCCTACATTGGGCCGGGTCGGGGAATTGCGTGCGCTACTGGATTCCCTGACCCGCCAGTCCCTGACGACATTCGAGGTCATCATCGTCGACCAGAATGGTGACGACCGGCTTGTGCCCGTGGTGAACGATTTCACGGACAGGCTGAACATCACGCACCTGCGCAGCACGGTCCGGCAGTGTAATCACGCCCGCAACCTCGGGGCCAAGCGGGCGGTGGGCGATATTGTCACCTTCCCCGATGACGACTGTGTCTATACCGACACTGTGCTGCAGACCGTAAACGAACTGTTCGCCAGCTTCGACAAACCCGATTTCATTACCGGCTCCGTCATCACGCTGGAGGGGCTGCGCGGAAAATCAGGGCGCTGGCATCCGGTCGAGACCCCCATCAACAGCCATAATGTGTGGACCTGCCTTATCGAATTCAATTTCTTCATCCGCCGCACGGCTTTTACCGCTACCGGCGGGTTTGATGAAGGCGTGGGGCCGGGCACGACTTTCGGCTCGGCCGAGGGGCAGGATCTGGCGTTACGCCTGCTCGAAAAGGGGTTCAGGGGGTTGTACGTCCCCTCGCTGCACATCATGCATCCCGACAAGCCCGTTACCCTTACGACCGCACGCGCGTACAGCTATGGGTTGGGAATGGGGCATGTCATGCGCAAGAACCATGTTGGCGTGGCAACCGTGGGCACCTTTCTCCTACGCTCCGTCATGGGCGGTCTTGTCTACCTGCTCAAGGGCGATATTCCCCGGGCGCGCTATTATTTCCTGACCTTCCTTGGCCGTATCAGGGGTTATCTCTCGTTGCGCGCGGGCGCGGTCACACCGGCTCCCGCCACCGGGTAAGCCGCGCGGCCCCGGGGAGCAGTCGCTTCCGCACCGCCGCGTCGGCGCGAAAGGCGGGCGCGTACCGGCTCATCGATCCCCTTGAGCACCGCAAGCGAGACCCCGAGTACGGTTATGCCGACCAGCGGCATCTCCACCATGGGCATGCGGTGATGGGTCGCGGCCTGAAACAGGCCATTGACCCAGCAGAAGACCGGGTAATGCAGGGCATATAGCGGGTAGGAAATTTCCCCGCCCCATAGCGAAAGCCGGGCAAGACCGGGGGACAGGCGCACACGCGCGCCCGACAGGACAAGCAGCGGGGAAAATACAGTTATCCAGATCATTTCCACGCCACGCGGAACCTCAACCGGCCACAGGAACAGTATGGCCATGATCCCCATGCAGGTTACGAATACAGCGGAGTGGACCATAAAAGCCGGGCATGACGGGGCAAGGCGGTACAGGGCCACCCCAATGAAAAACGAAGCCCCCACCCGTGGCAGCCCACTCCAGAACGTGGCGGGCACATCCCCGCCCAGTCCGGTGACATAGAGCAGCGGAACACATGACGCGATCATGCCGATGGCAAGGTAGCGCTGGTCCACGCGCCGCAGGGACCACCAGTACAGGTTGATGAACAGTTCCAGAAAAAGGGAGTATTGCGGACCATTGAGCGGAAAAACCTGCGGCCCGCCAAGGGCGTGCGGCGCCCATGGATAGGGAAGGTTCAGCAACGCCAGCACCACCGCCATGAAAATGGCCGCATGCGGGATGTCCGTGCCATTGAGCCGCCCACGGGAGATGACATAGGCCGCGCCAATCAGGGTCGCCACAACAATCACGGGCATGAGCCGGACAAGGCGGCGGCGGAAAAACTGCCCCATGGACAGCGACCCGGCCCCCACCATCCGCCCCCCATATGACAGGGACAGCACATAGCCGCTCAGGCAGAAGAACAGATCCACCGCAAGGCCGCTATTGACCGCAAGGCCGGGAACATCCAGCCAGTGCCCAAGGTGATAAACCATGACCGACAGGGCCGCGAAACCACGCACCCCGTCCAGAGCCGCGTAATGGTGCCGTGGACCATCCATATTCCGCTCCCGTTACGGATCATGTGACCCATGATCCCCACGACGAAACAGGCCGCTACGCACAAAGATTTTCCATGCGGGAAAAATATTTTTGTGACGATGCCAAGGCATATGAAATCCATTGAACACCGGGCCGGAAATACTTGCATACCGGATGGCTTTTCTTGCCACACACACCCGCCCGTTCCGTTCATGTAATAAATTCCTGAAATCCGGCAATGCATGGTGCAACTTGGGCACCCCCCGCATCGTTCGCGAAATGCAGCCCGATCAAAGACCACCCGACCAAAGACCAAGGGCGCCTGTTTCCATCCCATAACCAACAGACAGGAAAAACAACGGTGCATTACCTGGTGACTGGGGGCGCCGGCTTTGTCGGCAGCCATGTAGTCCTTGCCCTGCGCGACGCCGGTCATTCGGTTGTCGTGTTCGACAATCTCAGCACGGGGCACCGGGCCGCGCTCCCCCCCGATGTGCCGCTGATCGTGGGCGACCTGTCCGACCACGCGCTCCTGAACGCGGTTCTGGAATGCGAAAGGTTTGATGCGGTGCTGCATTTCGCGGCACTCTCCCTTGTCGGGGACAGCATGCGGGCCCCGTTCACATACCTGCGGCATAATTACCTCAACAGCCTGCAACTTGTTGAGTTATGCGTGCGACATTCCATCCGCCGGTTTGTATTTTCCTCCACCGCCGCGCTGTTCGGCACCCCTGAACAGCAGCCGATCATGGAAGATGCCACGGTCAATCCCGGCTCCCCCTACGGGGAAAGCAAATTCCTGATCGAACGGGTTCTGCACTGGGCCGAAAAAATCCATGGCCTGCACAGTGCCTGCCTGCGCTATTTCAATGCCGCCGGGTCAGACCCCGCAGGCCGCGCGGGCGAGGATCACCGCCCCGAAACCCACCTGATCCCGCTGGCGATCGACACGGCCCTGGGCCGCAGGCCGGGGCTGTCCATTTTCGGTTCCGATTATCCCACCCCGGATGGCACATGCCTGCGCGACTACATCCATGTCACCGATCTGGCCAACGCCCACCTGGCGGCGCTGGAGCAGATCGGGACACGCAGCGTGACCTATAACGTCGGCAATACAACCGGCTTTTCAAACCTTGAGGTCGTCCGCTCGGTCGAGCGGGTTACGGGACGACGGATCGAGTGGTGCCGGGCTGACCGCCGCCCGGGGGATCCGGCCATCCTGATTGCCGGATCGGAGCGGCTGCGCAAGGAAACCGGATGGACCCCGCACATCACCGCCCTGGATGATATTGTGGACACCGCCTATCGCTGGCGCCTGGCCCATCCCGATGGCTATGCCACCCTCCCTTGCGTGCAGGATGCCCGTGAAGAGATCCTTCCCGTCCCGCCTTTTCCCGTTTCCCCCGTTGCGGCGGCCATGCACCGGCCCACCCCGCCCTGACCACCGGGAAACATGATGCCGTCACGCCACGGCAGCGGCAGGTGGCCCTTGTGCTTTTCTCCTTTCGTGGCGAAGGCCGTCGCGAAACGGGCAGGATCCTATTTCCATGACACCCACAGACCTGACACGCCTGACCCGTATGCAGACCGTCCTGTTCAATGCCGGGTGGAACATGCTGGGCCGTATCGGGCCGGTTGCCATCGCCCTGCTGGTTACGCCGCCCCTGATCGTCCAGCTCGGGCTTGCCCGATGGGGGGTACTGACCATAGCGCTCAGCCTGGTGGGTACGTTCGGGATATTCGATTTCGGGCTGGGCCGCGCCCTGACCCGCGCCATAGCCGAACGCATTGGCGAAGGGCGTGAAAAGGAATGCGCCACGCTGGTGCTGACGGGTATCGTCACGCTTGGGCTGCTGGGACTGGCGGGTGGCGGCATTGCGGCAATGGGTGTGCGGCTATGGGTCTATCATGGCCTGAAAATTCCGGCTGGGCTGCAACACCAGACCATGGTGGCCATGTGGGTCCTGTGCGCCACGGCCCCGCTGGTCATGATAAACGCCGCGATGTGGGGCGTCATGTCGGCCTATCAGGCATTCCGCACCGCCAACCTCATCAATATCCCGATTTCGGTCATGTACTATCTCGGCCCCCTGCTCATCCTGCAGCTATGGGACAGTCTGGTGGGGGTGATGCTGATGCTGGCACTGTGCCGGGTGGCGATGACGGTGGGGTATGGGTGTGTGTGCCTGCGGCTCATGCCCTGCCTGCTGACCGCCCGGCCCGATTTCGGGCTGTTGCGGCCCCTGTTCAAAATCGGCGGCTGGATGACGCTGTCCAACCTCATGTTTCCCATCCTGTCTTACATGGACCGTTTCATGATCGCGACGGTGCTGTCCGCCGCCGTGACCAGCTATTACACCACGGCATTTGATGTCGTGGCGCGCCTGTCCATGATTACCATGGCGGTGACCAGCACGGCCTATCCGGCCATGGCCGCCTCCTGGCGCACGGACACCCTCGCCACGACCGCGCTGTACCGCAACAGCATCCTGACGGTTCTGGGCCTGCTGTTTCCGTTCTGCCTGCTGGGCGCGCTGTTCAGCCATGATATCCTGTCACTTTGGGTGGGGGCCGATTTCGCGCGGCACAGCACGCTTATCATGAAATGCCTGAGCATCGGGGTCTTCTTCTTCGGCATGGACGCGGTTGCCGCCGGGTTTCTTGACGGGATCGGGCGGGCGGAAATGAACGCCATCCTGTCGGTGGTCGAAGTCGTGGTCTATACCCCCCTGCTGCTGGTGTTCCTGCACTGGTTCGGGGTCAATGGCGCCGCTTTCGCATGGGCAAGCCGCAGTCTCATGGACTGCGTGGTACGCATCGGGCTGGGTATCCGTCTTTATCCATCTCTGGCGCAGGTCGTGCGGCATCTTGTGCCCATGGCCCTGATCGGGCTGGTAAGCATGGGGCTGGCCCTGCCCCGCGTCACCTATCTGGCCAGCAGCCTGATTGCCCTGGGGGGGCTGGCTACGTTTTATGGCGTCCTGTGGACGCATGGCCTGAGTGATGGAGAAAGAACTTCGCTGCGCAACACCATCGCACGGGTCTGGACGCTGGGGCGGCAGAACCTGCGCTGGCGGCGGTCCGCCGGGTAGGGCCGGAATGCCGTGCGTTACGCCTGTTCCGCACTGGCGGTGATCTTCTGGAATCCACCCGGATATTCCTGATGCTGCGGGAATTACCCATCAGCCCGGCGATATACCCACGTGTGACCGTCAGGTGCGGGTTATCAATACCATAATTTTCCGCAACCGAGCGAACGCGCGCCGTGACATACGTCACTTCCGGCGGGCAGGCCTGCTCCAGTTTGTCGGCTCCTGCCGCAAGGAAGGTACAGGCGTCTTTTCTAAACGACGGGCCTACTTCACGGGTGCATGCCAATTTATCTGCCCCCATTCTACTGCGCACTGAAAAGATCGGCACGAACAGGCGTTGACCCAGGGCGTCATGAATCTGCGGGCTATGCCTGCAAGATCCGTCATGGGAGTGAAGAACTGATGAAATATCCGATTTTTCTTGCCATTTTAGGGGTTGTCGCCCCGGTAGCCGCCGCGCGGGCTGATGATAGCGCCACCCTGCAAACCATGTTGAATGGCTGTTACGCAGGTACCCGGGGCTGTCTTATCGATCTGCAGGGCACCACGAAAAATCTGACCAGAACATTGAAGATCAACCCCGAACTGGTCACGATCCGCAATGCGACATTTGAATGCCGGATGACATCGGGCACCTGCCTCTACATTTCGCAGGACGGGTTTCCCCACCATGACTGGGTAAAAACGAACCGTCTGGAAGACATCACATTACATGGAAACAGATCAATTGATGGTATAACGATGAATTATACCGGAGACAACAACTATAACGTCAATGCCGCCATGGCGCTTTTCAGTGTTTCAATTCAGGGTTTCAATCATGGCATTTCCTTTGGAAACAATGTCTGGGGTGTGGACATGTTCAATGTCATGATCGGAAATGGAAATATCGGCATTTATACGCAGCCGGGCACCCATAATGCGGGAGAGCGTTCAACATTTTCCGGCGGGACGATCTATAACAATTCCATTGCCGGGATTGATGAGGAATCATGCTGGGAATTTGATTTTGAAGGTACAAGTTTCGATTTCAATGGCCAGCAGATGATCCTGCGCGGCGGCACCTCCTTCACCGGCCACATTGAAAACGCCGATACCGGCAAGCCTGAAATCGTACTCGGCGCATTGGAGGGCGTACCCGCCGGATCACTTTACATGAGTGCCGGATCAAGCATCACGGTCGATGGGTGGAACCCCAAACACCCCAAACAACCCTGCTTTGTCGAGACAAGCCTGCCCTACAACAACCTCAAGATTCCTGCCCTGCTTTACGGATTTGGCGGCACGCAGGGCGCCGTGTGCGGGCCGGGAAAAGTCGTGACGTGGGACGGGCAGCCTTTTTCGAACAAATAAGTACTTCCGCATCGGACGGGTCGCGGCCATACCACGCGCCACCACAGGAAGAACCGCGCTTCACGCATCCCTATCAATAAATGTATTATAAACAGGCAGGTAATTGATTAATGAGCCGCCTGCTGATCATATTTGACTCAGATCCGGGTATTTCCCATCCGTTCCGCCCTGCCATTTCATGTCCGCGCCGGGGTCCTGGTCAGTGACATTCGCCACGGGTGATCTTAAGATGCGGTGGCTGAATGGCAGAATGACAGGACAATGCGATGATAGACCATATCCGGCAGTTTAACGGTGGCCGAACACTTCTCATGAATACCGGGGTCTTCTTCTGCATCGTCGTCATGATGGGCATTGCCAATCTGGTCTGCCGCTTCGTGCTCCAGACCGACATGTCCTATCTGGTGCCCTGGCTCATCAGCGGCATGGGGGTTTATTTCTTCATCCCCTCGCTCATCCTGTGGGTCGCAACCGGAAGTTCATCCGGACATTACAAGCTGCCGGAAACAGACCCGCTGTAAGCCATACCTGCGCTGAAGCGACGGCAGCGGCCAGGTTGGGCGACAAACCCGCTGGCCTGACGGTTTCGATGGTTTCATCGCGTGAGTACGGTACGGGATCCGGTGTGAAACCATGCGTGGCGGCAGAGCGGCGGAACGGGGCCGGCTACGCCGCCCATGATGGAATATTGCATGACGACGATTAACCCCACGACCCCACAGGCCGCCTATCTCTCGCTTCAGGAGGCTGGCAACGATCGCGATATGTCATCAGCATCGGGAACAGCCAGCGCGCCCGCATCGGGTATCAGTGATGATATCGTCACCCTGTCCGCCGAAGCCATGACGGAACTGGCGCAGGCAACGGACAGCACTACGGACCCGCAGATCGCCTATTATACCCGGTTCTTTCCCACTTATGCCGATATCGACGCCACGGCCCTCGGGCTGGGGGCTTTCGATCCGGGGGCCATGTCGCTCTCATCAGGTCTCCCGCCACAGGAAATTGCCCTGGCGGCGCGGGCCAGCATGGATATTGCCTATGCGGCGCTGGCCGCCGGGGATAAATCACTTGATCCGGACGGACGCTATGCCATCGTCCGTAATACGCTCATGGCCCAGCTTGACAGGACCGCACTGGCCGCGGTCAGCACGAACGAACGGGGCCTGTTTACAAGAGCCGAACAGAACGACGCCCGGAACCTCATGAACCGGCAGGAAGAACTGGCAACGGGCCTGATGCATGAAGTTTCGTCCCCCCTGTCCCGGCCTGTCGATATGCATAACGGGCTCACCGGCCTGGAAAGGATAACGGCGGACATCGTCTTTCTGGACAAGGCAGGCAGCTACGAAGCCAGCACTGTCGCCTGGGCCTTCAGCCGTGCTGCGGCCCAGGTGGTGTATGAAGGGGAAATGGCGGCCCGTGGCGAAATCCCGGACAATACGCTCATCAGCGAGTTCAGCTTTATCCTCATGCTGGCGAGTTCGATGACAATAGCCCAGAAATTCGTACGGTACAATAACCCATCGGACCGGCTACAACCGGGCGATGAGGATGAAGCCGCCATACTGAACCAGCTTGATGACGTGCTGGCCAGAACCCGTAAGGAACTGGGGTTCCAACCCGATCGCGCACGGCATATCTGCACGCAGGCCCGACGTCAGGCCATGCGCCAGACCCCACAGGGCGCGCCCGTGGCCGATCTGATCCGGGCGTTCCATGCCATAGCCGCCCGGCAGGCCAGAAAGGCAGGCCTGTAGGCAGGCAGGCGATCCAGCGTGAAGGACATATGGATAACCGGGCCGTATGGGCCGGATATGGTTCTATCATGCCGGTCAGTCACCCGTCGCGGCCGGGTCCGGATCGCTCCGTTATGGCATAAATCATTTGCCCCGGATGGAAAAAAGCGCCATCCAGTGCGGGTTCCATAAGAGAAGACCAGTATCCGGGGCAGGGCCGCATTGAATTACAGACACAGCTACCACGCCGGTAATTTTGCCGATGTCATGAAACATGCCCTGTTGACGGCACTGATTGATTCCCTGTGCCGCAAACCAGCCCCTTTTTCGGTTCTGGATACGCATGCCGGGATTGGCCTGTACGATCTGTCCGGCCCCGAGGCCCAGGCAACGGGAGAATGGCGCGACGGCATTGGCCGCATGCTTGAATCCCCCCTTGCCCCCTGCCCGAGCCCTGCCCTGAAACACTGGCTGGAGATTGTCCGGGCAG
The DNA here is from genome assembly GCF_021295395.1 of Komagataeibacter sp. FNDCR2. Taxonomy (NCBI): domain Bacteria; kingdom Pseudomonadati; phylum Pseudomonadota; class Alphaproteobacteria; order Acetobacterales; family Acetobacteraceae; genus Komagataeibacter; species Komagataeibacter sp. FNDCR2. The sequence goes on along the minus strand of NZ_JAIWOU010000001.1, from coordinate 318,032 downwards.
TTATCCGCGAGCATGAGGGCCGCCTGTTCTACCCCGGGTCACCCGAACTGGTCGCACGGCTTCTGCGCCCCGGCGATACCCTGACATGCTGTGAACTCCACCCCGAAGACCAGCAGAGCCTCCGGCGGCTGTTCCGGCACAACCGGAGCGTATCTGTACACGGGCGCGACGGGTATGAGGCCATGACAGCCCTGCTCCCGCCCAAAACGGCAAAGCGTGGGCTGGTCTTCATGGACCCGCCCTTTGAACGGAAAGATGAATTCCAGCGTGTAACGGACGCCATCATTACGGCACGACGCCGGTTTCCCACCGGTATTGTGGCGGTGTGGTACCCGATCAAACACCGCGCACCCACGCGGGCCTTCCTGAATGCGCTGAAAGATGCCGGGCAGCGGAACCTTCTGGCCACGGAACTGACGCTCCGCCCCCCTCTGGATCCCGCGCGCCTGAACGGGAGTGGGCTCCTTATCGCCAATCCCCCGTTTCAGTTTGATGAAGAGGCGCGTGATATCCTTGCGGCATTATGCCCCTGCCTGGGCGATGGCGAGACGGAAAGCACCGTGGAATGGATCGTGCCGGAATAGAATCCCATATTGACCCGACATATAATACTTAAACAATAAAAAGTTTTTTTGTTCTTTTTTACAAAAAAGAATATAAACAACTTCTATTAATGTATTAATTTCGCATTTATTCTTATATTCGAAAAGAATAGGCAATACCCAGCATATACCGGTATTTGACCATCATGCACCGGGAGATGGAAAAGCCGCATTGGCCCAGCGCCAGAGCGGGCGGCGGGGACTGCGATGCAGGTGCCAGCCATGCCGGACGCCCCGCTTCCCGCGCGGACAGGTGACATGATAGCTTATAATTTCGTTTAGAGCGATAATTCTATAACTGGATGGAATGACTATCGCCGCATCCAGAGCTTCCCCTCCCCTCTCCGTCGCATCAATAGCGTTCCGCATTGCCCTCAGGCGCGCAAACCCGGTGGAACATACTGTTTTATGGATAACGGCAAGATGGAATTCGGCAAAACGGCGGAACGTATGGGCATTGCCATGAACAAACAAGACGGGATTGGTGAACCCATACGCCACCCCGGCTGTCTTGCGGATGATGCGAAGCCCCCGGGACCCGAAAAAGAGAGGATCGAAACTGGAGTACGTGCCGTCCCCGCCGCTATGAATGCTCCCTGCCGGGCACAACTTTTTCACTTCACGTATGACTGATAACAATGTCATGAACGAACGCGTGCTATTCATCCTTGTAACAGCCAGATGAAACAGGAGAGACGACATTGGGAACGAAAACGAAAGTATCCATAGCGGTTCTTGTCGTGATCGGTCTGGCGGGCGTTGGCGGGTGGAAAATGGTGGCGCGACCGGAACGGGCCAGCCTGCCGCTTGCCAGCGGCTTTGGCGCGCACCCCGAACTGCCCCCGCCCGACGCGACATTGATGCCGACAATCAATGTCGCCACCCCCCGCAGATGGGAGAACGGGCAGAAACCTGCCGTTCCCGCCGGTTTGTCCGTCAGCGCCTATGCGACGGGGCTGGATCATCCGCGCTGGCTCTACAGACTGCCAAACGGGGATATTCTGGTCTCGGAAAGCAATTCTCCGGGAACGGATATCAGCACGTTAAAAAATCGCGTGGCGCGTTTCATCATGGGGCGGGCCGGGGCGGGAGAACATAGTCCAAACAGGATCATCCTGCTGCGGGACACGGATGGCGATGGCCAGGCCGACCTACGTTCGGTGTTTCTGGAAAATCTCTACTCACCCTTCGGGATCGCCCTTGTCGGATCGGATCTCTACGTTGCGAACGCCGATGCCATTGTGAAATTCCCCTATCAGGACGGCACAACCGGAATTCATGACCGTGGCACGAAGGTTGTGGACCTGCCCGCCGGTTATAACCACCACTGGACAAAGAATATTCTGGCCAGTCCTGATGGAAAGTATCTCTACGTCACGGTAGGGTCGAACAGCAATGTTGCCGATAATGGCATGGATGCCGAAAAGGGTCGGGTGCGTATAGACCGCCTGGACCTTTCCACAGGGGAACTGAGCGCGTATGCGACCGGGCTGCGTAACCCCAATGGCCTTGCATGGAACAGCCAGACGGGTGCGCTTTGGGTGGTCGTCAATGAACGTGACGAAATCGGAAGCGATCTGGTCCCGGATTACATCACCGCGGTAAAGGAAGGCGCATTCTATGGCTGGCCATACAGTTACTACGGGCAGCATGTCGATCAGCGTGTCCAGCCGCAGCGACCGGATCTTGTCGCACGGGCGATCGCGCCGGATTACGCCATCGGCCCCCATACGGCCTCGCTCGGGATAGTTTTTTCGAACGATGCGACGGCTTTGCCCGACCAATGGCGGCATGGCCTGTTCGTAGCCCAGCATGGTTCATGGAACAGACGCCCGAAAAGCGGGTATAAGGTTATCTACGTTCCCTTTGATAACGGTGAGCCATCCGGACAGCCGCAGGATGTGCTGACGGGCTTCCTGACGGGTGATGAAGAACATGTTCATGGACGGCCCGTTGGTCTGGCCCTGGATGGATCAGGCGCACTTCTGGTGGCCGATGATGTCGGCAACACGATCTGGCGGGTAACAGCCGCGCAGCAGCCATAATCAGCCGGCAGGTGGGAATGGGCCGGGAATAACGGCGGCTGAAGCAGCCAACTTCAGCCGTTACTTTTACTTTATGACTGCATCAATAAACCAGCGCAATTTATGGTACGAAGCCGTTTTTTCCGGACTACCTGAAAATAAAGTCCCTGGAAGTTTTTGGTGAAGCTTTTTTCAAAAAGCTTGAGAAAACGCCGCCTTTTTTAAAAAAGGCGGCACCCAAAAACTTTTATTATTTTATAGTTCATACTCAAAACATTATTCTGCTGTTTCTCTTAATTCCGAATAGGTTGGCAGAAATATCTCTCCTGTCTTCGGGACTATATCCTTTACACCTTATCAGACAGGAGCCCGGTTTCCAGCGGGTTGGGCACACCCTTCCTGAGGACATCATCCAGTTTTCTCCGGACCATGATATCTATCCGGTTCAGGAACCATGCGAGCGTAAGCAGGCCAGCCAGAATTTCCAGACAGGCTACATAGGGAACAGTATCAAGGGGAATATGCATGACCTTGCTTATGAACATGGCCAGCAGCCGCAGCATGGGCATGTGAATGGTATATAAAGCGTAAGAGGCTGCCCCGATCGCTTCAAAAAACAGCAGGCTGATACCACGGGGCCGGGTTATGGCGCCAAGCCACACGATCAGCGGAAACACCATCATCACATCTATCAGATCGGTTACCGCGCGCGGGACACCGGCGCCATCAACCATGAGCGCGGCGGCCAGCAATATTGCAGGCACCCATGCGCTAAGATGCGAAGGCGCTGGCTTCATCCGCCAGAGCAGGATGCCGAGGAAGAATGAAAACCCCACGCGCGCCATAGCCACACCGGCTCCGGCCCAAGAAAAACCGGCATTCAGGGAACCCCACATAAATGCTGAAATAACAAGGGCGACGCCGGATAAGCCTATCAGGGTAACCAGCGTTCGATTATCGAGCTTCCGCCAGATAACGACCATAAGGATATTGACCACCAGCTCATAAAAAAGCGACCATGCTGGAAAATTGAGGGGATAAAGCTCACCCAGTGGCCCGTTCCACGGAATATAAAACAGGGCTGGAATGAAAGAGATCAGGCTGGCGGGCGAATCATAACCAAAAACGATGCGCAACAGGGTCATGAAAGCACCGATCAACAGGCCAAGAGCGTAAAGCGGCCACAGGCGTAACAGACGTTTCTTGACAAAAACGGATAACGGAAAACCGGAATCAAGTCGGGCCGAATACGCTTCCGCCAACACAAATCCACTCAGACAGAAGAACAGATCAACAGCCAGATATCCCCCTTGTAAATACCAGACTGAGGGAAATAATATTCGCATATGGAGCATCGCCACCCCTAGCGCAGCAATACCACGCAGTCCATCCACTGTATGGAACATCTGTTTCCGCATGAATTTGACTTTCTTTTTTTGATATCGGAAAGTGAAACATCGGCAGTCATGCTTCATCGAAGCGCAAAATCATGCGTGCATGATAAAGCGTGAATAAATACCGCGATTCTATTTATATACAATTACGAATGATCATACCGTCAGTGACAGGAAGAATTATACTGAACCGGTAACACATCATGCATATGATGTCTGTCCCCGTAACGTTATGCTGCTACAAGAGTTTCCGCACAGCACACTGCCATGGGCCAGATAATTTCTGTTCAATGCGCTGCTTATTATACAGGCCAATGGAAGGGAGGACGCAGCGGGCGGGCCGGACTTGGTGATACCGGGTGATTGCATGGTTTATGCCCGTGCCACCAATCGGGTTCCAATAGGCTACGGTAGCCATGCCGTTTTATACGCGGCCCATATGCAAGGAGCCAGTCATGCACAACCCTGATTTCAGTTCGTGGCACAGCTTCCTGATCACCATGATCGGGCTATCCCTGATTACGCTGATCGGCGTTGGCATCCGGCTGTTGATGATGGTTGCGATCCAGCAACGGCGTGAACGCATGAACCGTCAGATCAACGAACGCCTGCGCACCCTGATTGCCGCCTATCGCACGCTGGGTGGTTCCTTTACTGGCGATCTGTCCGTGGACCCACGGCATCGCCGGGAAATTCGGACAGCGATTCAGGCACAAGATCTTTCCTTCCCCAATATGGATGATGGAATGGATGTCATCAGCGCCACGGGGTCTGAGCGGGCCCGGCGCATCCGTGACGCCGTTGAGGCCGCTTTGTCGGATATCATTCTTCTGGGGACTGAAGAACATGTCCGCCTGGCTGAACACGCGGCACGGGAACTGGTGTCCGGACAACGCATGCATACGCATGATCTGGTCGTCTCCCTGCGCAATTTCATCCGCAAGGCGCTTGACCTCGAACCCGTCCCCTCCGACCTTGCCATTCCAATGCAGGGGCCTGCCCGTACGCAGGCTTCAGGTTCCCGTGGAAAGGAAGAAGGAAAAAAAGAAGGCTCGGGTAACGCTGGCGGTGGGGGCGGCATGCAGTCAGGCGGTGACATGCCGCTAACGGACGAAACCCATATGGAGGGTCATGAAAACACGTCAGCCCACTGATTATGCGCAAGGGCGCTGTCGCGTTCAGGCATTGATGGACCTGCCCGACTGATGGCCCGGATCCTGCCTTCAGGCTGGACCGTCCCTGCCGCCCTGCTTCTGCGTGACGACCGGGATCCGGGGCTTGCGGGACTTATTCTGCAACCGTGAGGCCAGGGCGATAATCAGGGCCTGGGCAAGACACATGGGCGCAGCCAGCGAACGGGAGAACGTATATTCATGCTCCGGCACGGCAAAGATTACGCGCGCGTTCTTCGCGACGGGGGACAGCGTGCTGTCACTGATGGCCACCACGGGTATATCCCGACCAGCCGTTTCCCCTACAATATTCACAATCTCATCCGCATAGAAGCGGAATGACACCACGAACAGAAGATCATCGGGCCGGATGGTCCGGGCCATATGGGTTGCAAGACCACCAGCCACATCCAGAAGGGCCGTACGTTTGCCAAGCATTGTAAGTGTATAGCGCAGCAGTTCGGTCACAGGTGCGGACCGTAGCTGGCCGATAAGATAAATCGTATCCGCCTTTTCCATAAGATCGACCGCTTCCGTAACCTGTTCTTCGGAAACATTTACCAGCAGTTCCTGCAACGATGAGGTGTCACGCAGGATCAGTTCCCGCAGGAAATGCATCTCGCCATGCCCGTCGCGACTGTCCGGTTCATCCCCAAGCGCCTGCATGTGAGCATTGGGGCCGAGGGCGACCGGGGAAAGACGCCGCCGGAATACTGCCTGAAGCTCCCTGAACCCCCGATAACCAAGCGACTGGGCGAACCGGACACAGCCTGATGCATGGACCCCGCATTTTTCCCCCGCCGCATGAACGGAGACAATGGCGACATCATTCGGGTTCTGCGTGATGTAAACCGCAATCTTCTGATAGGAGCGGCTCATCTGGTCGTAACGGTCATGGATGACGCGAATAAGCTCCTCATATGTTGCCGGGGGCTTGTGTTCGGTCACTGTTCGCTTTCCTTCCGACATTTCCTCAATCCACAAGAGCGATCAGGCTCCCCGCCCTACCGTAGCGCGGGAGGGCATGGATGCAACATATCATGCCCCAATGGTTGAAAACCCGGACGGTTAGCCCGGCAGTGATCTATCCGCATCCATTCCCATGCATTCCGCGACGTGACCGTTTTTTCAGGCGAGACTCTCCAGTCCGTCGCAGCCGGATGAAGTAAAAATAAATAAAAAATTCACAAATGAAGCACTTCCTTCCAATCCCGTGCGGTTTTTCAGCATGTCTATCCACCTTATGTGAATATTTAAAGAATGTTAAATGAAGTTTTATTGAACCAGTATAATCCGGTTTAAAAACTTGATAGATGAACGCGCATTACGATTCATTATTGGAAATCCTCCATGGCAATGAAACGAGCTTTACTGTTGAGTGCTGTCTGGGTCTTTGCGTACGACACATCGGCAATGGCTAAAGACAAGTCCGACAACAAACAGCACCGGACAAAACAGGCCAACCCGGACATGCCGAAAAAACCGGCGGAAAAAACGAACGGCACGGCCGAAAAAATCGCCGTTCTTTCCCGCCGGAAGGTAGCGGGCGGTGGCATGATGGTGCGGCATACCACCCCAAAAACCGTCAGTTCGCTCACGCACGATTATATCGCCATGCAGTCGCCAACCGCGACCATCGAATCCCTTATCCAAAACCTTCCCGGTGTTGTATCCGCAAGCGAAGGGCCTCTCACCACATCCTTTTCCACCATCCATATCCGCGGCATGGCGCAGGCGGAAATCGGCGTTACGCTGGAGGGAATGCCTGCCTCCAATCCCTTTACATACAGCACCTATACCCCGTCACTCGTCGATAGTGAGAATATGGGCCAGGTCAATGTGCTACAGGGTTCGGTTGATATCAATTCACCCACCTACAACGCCACGGGCGCCGAGATTTCCACCTCGATACGCCGTCCATCCGATCGCCAGAACATACATATTTCCGGGTCCGGAGGCTCATACGGCACCAACAAGGATTTTATCCGTTATGATACGGGAGAAATCGGGCGCTCCGGCGTCCGTGCCTTTGTTTCAGGCTCCTATTCCCGTAGCGACATGTGGCGTGGAGAGGGTGACATAAGAAGATGGCATGTGGACGCGGCCCTAACCAAGAGCTGGTCGCGGGGTAATGAGTCGGAAGCCATCTTCGGCTTTACACAGGCCGCCCAGGGCGAATGGCTATATCCATCGTTGGCGAACTGGAAGACATATGGCGTCAATTACGGCCTGAATAGCCAGTATTATAATGGAGACACCCATTATGTCGGCCTGAACGGCAAGAATACCGGTGCGATCTATGGCGCGTTGAAAAACCATTTCAGTTTTGGTCATGGCCTGAGTCTTGATGCGGAAGCTTATTCCGTTGAATTCCATGGTCCCTATTATTACGGAGAAAGTGTTCCCGTCTCGAATGGCTATGTCGGCGCCGAGAAATATCAGCATCTGGACAATTACCAGAACCTTCCGGGGTACAGCCCTTCCAGCAGCAAACTCACTTCGGTTGAAGTTTCAAACTGGTATACGATATCCTCCGGCCTGACACTTGTCGGGCACTGGAAGCATAAGTTCAATACACTGAACTTCTCGTACTGGTATTCCTACGCCCAGGAAGCGGCAAGTGAGACATTTTACCCTGTCAACAGCAACGGGCAATGGAATTCCCGTGGCGCCCCGCTGACGGCCAACGGCGGAATCCCCATTAATGAGGATAATGAAAACGGCCTGCAGCAGTTGAACAGTTTTGCCGTGGACGACAAGATGTCGTTCCTTCATGACCGGCTGACAATTGACGGGGGCATCAGAATGGCCATGGTGAACCGTCAGTTCACCCAGGATCTGCCAGATGTCACAGCGAGGAAGTCGATCAAGAATGTATTCGTCCCCTCGCCTCAGGTTCTCATAAGCTATCGTTTCAATCCAGACCACCAGATTTACGTGAATGGCACAACAGGTTATCACCTTCCGGCCGCGTTGAGTTCACAGCTTGCCTCATATAGTTATTCGACCGGCAAGGCGACGTCGCTACCCATGGCCGATTACAAGCCCGAATATATGATCAATGAAGAAATCGGCTATCGCTACAGTGGTCTTTTAATGGCCAATCTGGCTGGATTCCATTACAATGTAACGAACCATCAGATCTCCGCCGAAAGCTATGAACCCGGATCAACGTCAACCATATCACAGCTGATCAATGCTGGCGGGCTGGAGGCTTACGGTATTCAGGCCGAACTTGCCACGCATCCCTGGCACCACCTGAGCTTCTATGCATCCGGTCAGTACATGCATACCAGAAATGGTAACAATATTGCCTATGAAGGTGATTATATGGCGACAAAGGGGAAGCAGGAAGTCGGGGCGCCCAAATTCTCCGGCTCACTTGGCCTGACATATAATGATGGCATATGGTTCGGCAACTTTACCTTGCAATATACCGACTCCCAATACTCGACCCTCATGAACGACCAGAGCATTCCCAGCTATATAACGGCCAATCTGGGCGTAGGCCGGACCCTGCCGAAAGTTGGCAGGGTCGCGCCGAAGTTCAGGCTCAATCTCATCAATCTTGGTAATGAGCGTTACCTGTCTTCAATGTATGGATATACGACCAACGCGACGCCCCAGAAGGGCATTGTCACGGGAAAGAGCTTTTCGGGCTCCCAGCCGACCTATGTAATCGGCTCCCCCTTCGTCGTCATGGCCACTCTTTCCGCTGATTTCTAATAAAATTTAAAACACAGGAAGTATTCCACAATGATGACTGTCAAACCGCGCAAGATGACAGGAATGACCGATGCAAAGGGATATCTGAAATGCGCCACGTCCCGCCGGCGTCGGGTTGCGCATATCAAGGTCGAATACCTGCCGTAACGCGCATTGTCTCATCCGGCTTTTCAACCTGCCCCATCCTTGCATGAGCGAACCATGACGACACGTAGAGATTTCCTGAAATATGCCCTTTTGTCCGGTGCCGTCGGTTCGGCGTCAAGACTGCCCGCCGCCATCAGCCGGGCCTTCGCCATCGCGCCAGAGGTCGGGTCCACCTGGCTGGATGCCGAGCATGTCGTGATCCTCATGCAGGAAAACAGATCATTCGATCATGTTTTCGGCACTCTTCAGGGTGTGCGGGGGTTCAATGACCCACGGGCCATCCGGTTACCCGGTGGCAACCCGGCCTTCGTCCAGAGCAGCCAGTCAGGCGAGACCTACCTGCCCTGGCGGCTCAATATCCGTGACACGCGCATTACGTGGATGGGGTCGATCCCGCACTCACGCGACAGTCAGGTCGATGCATGGAACAATGGCGGCCATGACAGGTGGATCGACGCCAAGAAATCGCACCATAAGGATTATGCCCGCTATCCACTGACCATGGGCCATTATACACGTGATGACCTGCCATTTTATTACGCACTGGCCGATGCCTTTACCGTCTGTGACCAGAACTACTGTGGCGCAATGACCAGCACGACGCCCAACCGCCTGTTATTCTGGACCGGAACCGTGCGTGACCGGCAGGACGCGGCATCCAGTGTGTACATGCGCAATGGCGAGATCTGCGAAGGCGGCATGAAATGGACCACATTCCCCGAGCGGCTGGAGCAGGCCGGGATTTCGTGGAGATTCTATCAGAACGAACTTACGCAAACTGGCGGCATGAGTGGAAAGGAACGGGCATGGCTTTCCAATTTTGGCTGCAATGTCCTGGAGTATTTCGATCAGTACCACGTCACGGCCAATCCCGGCTTCGCCATGTGGCTTGAAGAGCGTATCAGTGACTGCCGGACTCATATCGAGCGGTTGAACAGCCAGGAAATGCTTGTTTCCGAAACACGTGCCGAGCAGCTTGCCGAAGCACGTGCTCTGCTGAACGTATTGCTACGACGCCGCACGACGACCGGGCAGTCCATGGAAAAACTGACGCCCCGGGAACGCGCGTTGTTCGAGAGGGCCTTTACCACCAACAGTGGTGACAGCAATTATCGCCAGCTTGAGAAACTGACTTTCCATGATGGCAAAAAAGCCATTCACATGAACGCGCCCGGGGGCGATGTCCTCCATCAGTTTCGTCAGGATGTGAGAGCGGGCAAACTGCCCACGGTGTCATGGCTGGCCGCACCCGAGCATTTCTCCGACCATCCGACTTCACCATGGTATGGGGCCTGGTATGTTTCGGAGATCATGGACATTCTGACCGAAAATCCCGAGGTCTGGAAAAAAACGATTTTCATCATGACCTATGATGAAAATGACGGTTATTTCGATCACTGCTGCTCCTATGCCGCCCCGGATCCCAGGCGGCCGGACACCGGGTATTCGTCACGACGCATCGGGCAGAACGGACTGGAATACACGAGCGCGCGGGATGAAATAAAACGCGGGGTGCCCGAACGCCTGGCGCGCAGCGGGCCGATCGGGCTGGGGTATCGCGTGCCGATGGTCGTAGCTTCGCCGTGGAGCCGGGGGGGATGGGTCAACTCCCAGTTGTTCGAACATACATCCACGCTGCGTTTTCTGGAGGCGTTCGTAGGGGGCAAATTCGGCAAGAAAATAAAGGAAAGCAATATCTCGCCCTGGCGTCGCGCCATCAGCGGTGACCTGACATCGTGCTTTCGCCCCTATGACGGGAGTGTGCCGCACCTGCCTTTCCTGGAGCGGGACGCCTACCTGCGTACCGTCGAGAATGCGCGTGACCGGCCCATGCCCGGGGGTTTTCGTGCATTGGACGCAGCGGAAATTACCGCCCTGCGTGACGACCCGCGAAAAATGCGTGAAACCGTGGGGCAGGAATCTGGCACCCGCCCCGCCTGCGCCCTGCCCTATGAACCATATTGCAACGGCGGCGTGTCAGCAGATGGCAAGATGGCGGTCATTCATCTGCGCGCCGGAAGGAACCAGTTCGGCACCCACGCCGCTGGCCTGCCGTTCAATATCTATCGTCATGGCGTAAAAACCGAAACCGGCATGCAGGCAGGCACCTATGCCGTGGCGGCAGGCGACACGCTGGAAAGCGCCTTCGCCCTTTCGGAATTCCGCGATGGCCTTTACGATGTAGTGGTGCATGCGCCCAACGGTTTCTACCGTCTGTACAAGGGAATGCAGGGTGGCCTGCGCCTGCAGGCGGAATGCGCCTATCTGCATGGTCCGGGCAAGGATCTGGTCGTGCGGGTCACAAACCACGGGTCGAAGCCTGTGGATGTGAGATGCACGCTGGCGGCACACGACACGACACAGTCAGCGTATATCGTACCCGGTCGTACGGTCGAAGTACCCTTCGATCTGGCGCAGGACATGATGTGGTATGATGTTACGCTGACCACTCCGGACGAGCGCGCCCTGCTTTACCAGTTCGCCGGGCGGATCGAGACCGGCCGGCCCGGGCGGACGGACCCGGCCATGGGCACGGTGGTCCCGCCAGCCCGGACTGCGGGGTAGATATCCGACCGCGCGGGCTGGCGGCTCGTCCACCTGCCAGCCCGGCGCGGCTTATGACATTGGCTGTATTTCCGGCCCACACTCAGAAATCGAGAGAGGTCTTGACGTAATACATGCCGCCATTGAACCCGTAGGGCGAGTAGGAAGCGTATTTCGCAAGGCCCTGCTGCGAGTTGGCGATCGAGCTGGAAATACGGGTCGGGTATTTATTGCCAAGGTTATTGGCGCCGACCCCGATGGTCCACCGCGGCATGGGCTTGTAGTCAACTTCCAGGTTGGTGATGAAGGCCGGGTTCTGTTCAAACGGCACGGAACCGGGGCCGGTGGGGGCCGCCATGTAGGTAATGGAGCCATAGCGCATTTCCTGCACGAAGACCGACCACTTCTTGTACTGCCAGTTCACGCTGATCTGCTCACGGTTTTTCGGGGCGGAATGCAGCACCATTTCCTTGGTGTATTCGTTCACCAGGTTGTTGCGGGCGGACCGGATCTCGTTATCGGAGAAGTTGATGCCCATGGCGAAGCGGAACTTGCCAAACCGACTCGTGCGCAGGGTGTAATCGGCGTTCAGGTCACCGCCAAACGTCTGGGTATTATAGAGATTGGCATAGTATGACAGCGATGTTGCGCTTGAAATATTGGCCTGCGCCAGCAGTTGCTGTAGCGTGGCGTCATTCGGGTTGACCGTATAGGACTGCGTGCTGCCCATGCGGTCATTGATCGCGATGTAGTACAGGTTGCCCGTGATATGGAAATCATCCACAGGCGTCGCATCAAGCCCGATCGTGTAGCTGCGGGAATATTCGCCCTTCATGTTGCCAGCACCAAGGTACTTGGCGATGGCGCTGTTCGCCGGGACCTGGTCCACGGTGTAACCGGGATAGGGCGCTGAATAGAAATAGGACATTTCACCCAGCGTGGGCGGACGGTAACCGGAATTGATATTGGCCCGGATCGCCCAGCGCTTGTTGAAGTTGTAGCGCGTGCCCACGGAACCGGTCGCGACCGTAGCCAGGTTATTGTAGCTCGCGACACGCCCGCCAAGTGTCCATTCCCACTTGTTGGTAACGTAGAAATCAAGGTTGGCGAAACCTTCATACACGTCGCGGTTCTGGTTCGTGACCGCCATGGGCACGTTACCGGGGTGATCGGTCGCGCCCTGCCCGCCCCATGACGCGGTTTCACCCTGCGTCATCTGGAAGGTGTCATGACGATATTCCGCGCCGAATTTCAGGTTGATATCCTTGGGCAGCAGACCCGTATGGAATGAACGTGACCCCTTCAGCCCGGCCGTCAGTTCGGAGGAAACCGACTGACCATCATAGAAGGCCGTCTGGGTCGGATCGTAGGTATACGCGCCCCCCGTCATCGAGGCGTTTTCGGAATCCTTGGTGCCGTATGTCTGCTGGTCGCGCCCATAGGTTACGTACGCATCCCATGCGAAACCGAATTTATGCGTGCGGATTCCGTTATCCGTCTCGAAATCGTACTGGTCCATGGTGATGTAGGGCTGGTCACCATTGGGGTAGAGCGACGGATTGATCCATGTATCCGTGCCCGAATTGGCCCGGTAGGTTTCCGGCACGTTGGCCCGGCGATGCGAGAAGGTGGAGGTGCTGTAAAAACTGAACCCCTGCGTCACGGGAATGGACATGTTTTCGCTCAGGGTCTCGAGCGTGGTCTTGGGCAGGCCCAGGCCACGCTGCACATCGCGGTCCGCCGTCGCGTTGCGGGTGGGATCGGCAAACAGGGTGCCATAGAAGTCACCGCCACGGGTCGTGGGCAACTGGTGGGTGACCTGTGCCGCAAGGTCGAGGTACCCGCCCTTGTTGCCCAGCGCCATGGCATAGTTGGCCGAACCGTCAAGCGCCTGACCATCGCCCGCGTAATAGCCGCTGTTCTTGAAGTTGATGCTGCCGCCATGCGTCTCGCGCTTCAGCACGATATTGACGGCGCCCGCGATGGCATCCTGCCCATACAGCGCGGAAGCGCCTTCGGTAATGACTTCGATATGGTCGATCGCGCTGATGGGGATAAGCGAAATATCAGCCGGTTCGCTGCCCCAGTTGGTGCCCGCGTTCGAATTGAAGTTGGCGCCGATATGTCGGCGGTGGCCGTTAACCAGGATCAGCGTGTCATCGGGCGACTGGCCGCGCAACTGCATGGTCTGGACAAAGGAACTCGCGCCACCACCGGGCAGGGCCGCGGTGGTGATGGCGGGGTTGGCCTGCGCCAGCGCGGACAGCACATTGCTCTGGCCGGTCTTGAGCAGTTCCGCGCCGGTCACGACCGTAACCTGCGTGGTGCTGTGGCGTGCCGTGCCGGGGGAGAAGATGGAATTGGTCGAGTGACCACCCACATGGATCACTTCCGGCTCGGCGGAGGCACGCAGGGCCGTGGGCGTGGCGTGCGCCTGCGCGGGCGCCTTTTTACGGGCCTCGACCTTGTAGTGTTTTTCAGGGGTGGAAACGGTTGCCGTCGCGGCTTCACCTACAGCCGGTACAAATGTACCAAAAGCCACCCCAGCCACAAGATACAACTTCCGCTTTGACAGGCATGCCATTTGCCTTCCCCCCCTGAAACTCGCCGGACATTCGTAACGAATATGTGCTGAGGTTATGATGCGTACTCGTTATGATGTGGCGTCATATGGATTATTGATATGTTGGAAGCCGGAGCGGGCTCTTGCTTGGAAAGCACAAACTATATAACTGAAATTGCTGTAAAGTTTTAGAAGTGTCGCGTTTTTGACACTGTTCAGGCAAGTATTATGCGACCGCGTTTCGTGGCCCGAACGACCCGGCATGCGGGCCACGGCATGACGGAGACGTTAATTTTCCCAAACGCCACGCCTCCGCATGGCAATATATTGACAATTAAAGAAACATGCGTATTATCAATGCAGTAAAGCCCCTAGCCCATAAAACTCATGGAGTTCCAGTTGGATATACGGCGACTGCAGGCTTTTATCAAAATCATCGATCTTGGCAGCATTTCCCGTGCGGCCGACCTGCTCAATATTGCCCAGCCCGCACTGAGCCAACAACTGGCAACACTTGAAAACGTCTTCAAACAGAAGCTTGTCATCCGGAGCAAGAGCGGTGTCACCCCCACCACCGCCGGGGCGGAACTGTACCGGCATGCCCAGACCCTGACCAAACAGTTCGACCGGGCCATGGTTGAAATCAGCCACGGATCCGGCCCGCTGGTGGGCAAGGTCTCGGTCGGGCTGTCACCCTATAGTGCGGGCTCCACGCTTTCGGTCAAACTGCTGCAGCGCGTGCGGGAGCGTCTGCCCAATATTACGCTGCACCTGACCGAAAGTTTTGATGATATTTATAGCGAACTGATCATGACCGGGCGGCTGGACATGGCCGTCATCCACGGCGCCGGGCCGATCAAGGGTGTGATCTTCACCCCCCTGATGAAGGAGGAATTCTTCCTGCTCGCCCCCCATGCGCTGGAATTCCCGCAAGACGGCACCGGGGCGGTGCAACTGGCCGACATAGCGGGCATCCCGCTGCTTCTGCCGCCCAAGCATAATTTTGTCCGCAAGAGCGTGGACATGGCCTTCATGCGCAAACAGCTTGAGCCGTGCATCGTGGCCGAAATCGAGGCCCTGATTACCCTGCAGGGCGCCATAGAAGAGGGCATTGGCAGCACCATCCTGCCGTGGTCCGTCGCCAGCCGGATTGTCGTGCCGGGCAAGTCGCGCATCTATCCGCTGCGCAATCCCGTCATTCAGGAAGATGTTTCGCTCTGCATCCCCGAAATCATTCCTGAAACAGAAGCCTCGGTGGCGGTGCGCGAACTGCTCATCGATCTGGCCAAAACCATGGCCGCTTCGCATAACTGGCCGGGAACCCAGCCTTCCGCCTGAACGTTCAGCCTGCCTGCCTGCCCACATTGGGGCTGGTCAGCGCATCGGGGCGCAGCAGTTCCGCCAGCCGTTGGGGAGAGAGCAGTTCCTCCTCCACGATCAGGTCAGTCACCTTGCGGTTTTCCGCCAGCGCGCGCCTGGCAATGGTCGAGCAGGTATCATAACCCAATACCGGCACCAGCGCCGTGATGATCCCGATATTGATGCCGGACAGATACTGGCAACGCTCCCGATCGGCTGAAATGCCGCTAATGCACCGCGTTGTCAGGGTTTCCGTAGCCGCACGTAAAATCCTGATGGACGTGAACAGGCAGTAGCCAATCATCGGCTCGAATGGATTGAGCTGCAACTGGCCGCCATCGGCGCACATGGTAATGGTCAGGTCATGGCCGGCCACAAGATAGGCCACCTGGTTGACCGCCTCGGGTATGACGGGATTGACCTTGCCCGGCATGATGGAGGATCCCGCCTGCACCGCAGGCAGCACGATTTCACCCAGGCCTGCTCGTGGCCCGCTGGAAAGCAGGCGCAGGTCGCTGGACATCTTGGACAGCTTCAGCGCCAGTCGCTTGAGCACACCGGAAAAGAGGACAAAGGCCCCCACATCGGATGTCGCCTCGATCAGGTCCGGCGAACCGGTCATGGGCCGCCCGGTCAGGGCGCGCAGCTCCGCCATGACGGTCGGGGCATAACGCGGGTCGGTATTCAGCCCCGTGCCAATGGCGGTGCCCCCCAGATTGACCTGCTCAAAAGCGGTGGCATGCGCCTTTATGCTTCTGATTTCCGTCGCGATGGCGGTATGGAAAGCCCTGAATTCCTGCCCCAGTGTCATGGGCACGGCATCACGCAACTGCGTGCGGCCCACCTTCAGGATCGCGCCGAACGCCCGCGCCTTTTCATCCAGCGCTCCGAGCAGCCCCTCAAGCGCCGCCACCAGCGGATCAACCGCCAGCAGCATGCCCAGCCTGAGCGCGGTTGGGTAAACATCATTGGTGGACTGCGCCATGTTGACATGGTCGTTGGGGTGCAGCACGGCATACGCGCCCGGTTTTTCGCCCAGCAGCCCAAGGGCCACGTTGGCAATGACCTCATTGGCGTTCATGTTGGTGGAAGTACCGGCCCCACCCTGCATGGCGTCCACCACGAACTGGTCACGATAGGCGGGGTTGTCCCGTATCCGCACGCATGCGGCCTCGATGGCGTCGGCGCGCGTCCTGTCCAGATAGCCCAGGGCGAAATTGGCCCTTGCCGCCGCCTGCTTGACGGTCACCAGCCCCTGAACCAGTTCCCCAAACGTACCGATGGTCGTGCCGCTTATGGGAAAATTCTCAACCGCGCGCCCTGTATGCACACCCCACAAGACTCCAGCCGGAATCGTGACCTCACCCAGCAGGTCACGCTCGATGCGGCTGCCGGGCGGCGGCCCGTCCCCCTGCCCCGCAGGCGCCATCTGCCCCGTGGGCACGCGGGGCGCAGCATCTTTTGCGGGCAGGGGCATATTAGTCATTTCGGTCTATCCACGTTTGGAATAATGCCAGAAAAATCCCGGCCCGAACAAAGGCAGGCCGGAGCGCGCATGATTATGCGCCATTTCTTGTCTTTCTCCCGATCCTATGGGGGTGGGTGCGTCCTGACCTCATAGGATTGTTGTATGGGGCCAGACAATTTTCGTCGGTATCTAACTGGCGTCGAAACCATTTACGATGTGGCGAGAGCATGTATTGCGTTGCATGATTAAAAGTGGAGAGAGCGTCAGATGCCTGGGTTTGCGGATCGACTGAATGGAATTGGGATTTCGGCTTCCGCCGCGATGACCGACAAGGCATCGGTGCTGAAGGCCGAAGGGCTGAAGATCGTCAGCCTCTCCTCGGGCGAACCTGACTTCCCCACGCCCGGACATGTGGTGGAAGCCGCCATTGCCGCGGCACATGCGGGAGACACCAAATACCCGCCGCAGGACGGCAAGCCCGCGCTCAAGAAGGCGGTGCAGGCCAAGTTCCAGCGCGAGAACCACCTTGATTACGCACTTGACGAGATCCTGGTGGCCAACGGCGCCAAGCAGATCATCTATGACGCCATGATGGCCACCATCAACCCCGGTGACGAGGTGGTCCTGCCCACCCCAAGCTGGATCAGCTATGCCGACATCGCCCGCCTTGCCGGCGCCAGCATCGTGTCCGTGCCCTGCCCCGCCGGAAGCGGTTTTCGCCTGTCGGCCGAAGCCCTGGAGGCCGCCATTACGCCCAGGACCAAATGGCTGGTCCTCAACTTCCCCGGCAACCCGACCGGCGCATGCTGCCCGCGCGCGGACATGGAGGCCATCGCCGCCGTCCTGCTGAAGCACCCGCAGGTGTGGATCATGACCGATGATATCTACGAACACCTGATCTATGACGGGTTCACCTTCTGCACGCTGGCCGAGGTCGAGCCACGGCTCAAGGACCGCGTGCTGACCGTCAATGGCGTGTCCAAGGCCTATGCCATGACCGGCTGGCGCGTGGGCTACTGTGGCGGCCCGCGTGAACTGATCGCGGCCATGAACAACATGCAGGGCCAGTCAACCAGCGGCATCAACACGCTGGCGCAGGCAGCCGCCGTGGCCGCACTCAACGGCCCGCAGGATTACCTGAAGGACCGTGCCGCCGAATACCAGGCCCGGCGCGACCTTGTGGTCAGCCTGCTCAACGCCATTCCCGGCGTGCAGTGCCATACGCCGCAGGGCGCGTTCTATGTCTATCCAGACATCAGTGCCTGCATGGGCAAGACCTCGGCGGGGGGGCGACTGATCGCTACCGACGCCGACTTCGTCATGGCGCTGCTGGAAGAACAGCAGGTGGCGTCCGTGCAGGGGGCGGCTTACGGGATGAGCCCGTTCTTCCGCATCTCCTACGCCACCGACACGGCCACGCTGCGCGAAGGCTGCCGCCGGATCGCAGCCTTTGTGGACGGGCTGAAGTAAGCCCGCCCCCCCAAAACCAGAAAGCCGGAGCCCCATGGGAGGCTCCGGCTTTTTTTATGATCCGGGTTGGGAGGCAACGTAAGAACAGGACAATACGGCCTGCGGAACATCCCCTAAATTATTGAGGAAAGCTTCAGGCAACGCCGCCTTTTTGAACAAAGGCGGCGTCCACCCCGGATCAGGTCAGTCAGGCTGGATGTTCAGGATAACCGCGCCATAACCCACCAACGCGTCGGGCTGGGCCACGATATCCACCACCGTACCCGCCACGGGCGCCGGCACGGGAACCTGCAGGGTGTCGAGTGTCAGCAGCGCCACCACGTCCCCCTGCCCCACCTTTGCCCCGACTGGGGCGAAGGGCGCGTCACGCAACGGATGGGTCAGGCACAGATGGCCAAAATACGGGGCCTTTACCGCAACCATCGCCGTCCCGGCCTGCGCCGGTGGGGCCGCAACGGTGGGGGAAACCGCAGCTATAGCAGCCTGCCCCACGCGGATGCGCAGCTTCAGCCCCGCTGCCTCATTCGACAGTTCGAGGCTGTCGAGCCCCGCCTGCGCCAGCCATGTCGCCATCTGGGCGATCTGTTCGGGCTCGGGCAGCCGGTCAAAGGCGGGCACCAGTTGTTCGGGCCGGGTGTTCATGGGGCCGTCCTTTGCGCAAGCCAGCGTTCAAGGTAATGGATATCAACCCCGCCGCGCTGGAACTGTGGGTCCGCCAGCAGGTCCTGATGCAGGGCGATATTGGTCGAGACCCCTTCCACCCGCATTTCCGCCAGCGCCACCCGCATCCGCGCGATCGCCTGCGCACGTGTGGCGCCATGACTGATGATCTTGCCGATCAGCGAGTCATAATAAGGCTGCACCGTATAGCCCGCCACCACATGCGTATCGACCCGGATTCCCGGGCCACCGGGCAGGTCCCAACGCGTGATGGTGCCCGGCGAGGGCATGAAGGTGAACGGGTCCTCGGCATTGAGGCGGCATTCAATGGAATGCCCCAGCAGCCCGATGTCCGCCTGCGCGATGCCAAGCGGTTCGCCCTGGGCAATGCGCAGTTGCTGGGCCACGATGTCGATGCCCGTCGTCTCTTCCGTAATGGGGTGTTCGACCTGTACGCGGGTGTTCATCTCGATAAAGGCGAAGACACCGTCCTCATACAGGAATTCGAACGTCCCCGCGCCCCGGTAGCCGATGCGGCGGCAGGCCTCGGCGCAGCGTTCGCCGATCTGGGCAATCGTCTCGGGGGCGATGCCGGGGGCGGAGGCTTCCTCCAGCACTTTCTGGTGGCGGCGCTGCAAGGAGCAGTCGCGCGCGCCCAGCCATAGCGCCGTGCCGTGCGTGTCGCACAGCACCTGAATCTCGATATGGCGCGGCTTCTGCATGAAGCGTTCGAGATACAGCGTCGGGTTGCCAAAGGCCTGCTGGGCCTCCTTGGCCGTGAGCGTGACCGCCTGCGCCAGGTCCGCCTCACGCTCGACCACACGCATGCCGCGCCCGCCACCACCGCCCGAAGCCTTGACGATGACCGGAAAGCCCACCTGCAGCGCAATGGCCTTCACCGCGTCCATATCGGCGGGCAGCGGCCCGTCCGAACCGGGCACGCAGGGCACCCCGGCCTCGCGCATGGCGCGCTTGGCGGTGATCTTGTCGCCCATCATGCGGATGGACGCCCCTGTCGGCCCGATGAAGGTCAGGCCGGCAGCTTCCACCGCATCGGCAAAATCAGCATTTTCCGACAGGAAACCATAACCGGGATGGATGGCCTGCGCGCCCGTCAGGCGGGCGGCAAGCAGCAGCCCGTCGGGGTCGAGATAGCTGCGGGCCGCGGCGGCGGGACCGATGCACAGGGCCATATCGGCCTCGTGCACATGGCGGCTGTCGGCATCGGCCTCGGAATGCACGGCCACCGTCTCAAGCCCGAGCTGGCGGCAGGCGCGCTGGATGCGCAGGGCGATCTCGCCGCGATTGGCGATCAGCACCCGGCTGAAGCGTGGGATCTCACTCATGCCAGTCGGAACAGGGGGGTGCCTGCCTCCACTTCCGTGCCGTCTTCCACCAGCACGGCCGCGATCTCGCCCGCAGCCGTGGCGCGAACCGCATTGAACACCTTCATGGCCTCGACCAGCCCCACTTCCTGCCCGACCTGCACGACCTGCCCCACAATGACGTAAGGCGCCGCGCCGGGAGATGGCGAGAGGTGGAACACCCCGTAGGAGGGCGCCGTGATGACCGTCTCCGCCACCGCGTCGGGCAATGCCGCCGGAAGGGCGGCCTCCACCGGCACGGGGGCCACGCTCACGACCGGCGTGGTGGGTGTGGCCGGGGCTGCCGATGGCGCGCCCCCGCGGGTGATGCGGATGCGGCAGCCGCCTTCCTCCACCTCAAGCTCCGTTACCGGGGCATGGGCCAGCAGGTCGATCAGCCGCCTGACATGCGTGAGATCCACCGCTCTCACGCCGCGCCGGCTGTCTTCTTGGCGAAGTTCAGGCCGCCCACCACCTGCATGGTCGGCAGCACTTCCATGAAGCTGACATTCATGCGCTGCGGCGCCATGACGGCAAAGGCCACGGAGTTGGCGATATCCTCGGGCAGCAGGGAATCATATTCGTCAAAGAAACGCTTCTTCGCCTCTTCCATATTGCCGATCAGGCGGCCGAACACTTCGGTCTCCACGCGCGCGGGCGAGACTTCGGTCACGCGGATGTGGCGTCCGAACAGATCGCAGCGCAGTTGCTGCGACAGCGAATGCACACCGGCCTTGGTGGCATGATAGACGGTGTTGCCACCGGCAAAGGCATAATGCCCGGCAATGGAGGTGATGTTGACGATATGCCCCCGGTCGCGCGCGATCATGCCCGCCACCACCAGCCGTGTAAGCTGCAGCACCGCGCGCAGGTTCACATCCACCAGCGCGTCGATATCCTCCGGCGTGGTGTTGGCGATGTTGCCCGTGCGCGACTGCCCGGCATTGTTGACCAGCACGTCAATCTCGAGATCGCTGATCAGGGCTTCGATCCCGGCCTGGTCGGACACGCTGACCGCATGCGCGATACAGCCGGTCTCCTGCGCCAGTTTTTCCAGCCGCGCCGCGTCACGCGCCACGGCATGCACTTCAATCCCTTCCGCCGCCAGCCGGCGGACAATCGCCGCCCCGATGCCGGAGGATGCGCCAGTGACGAGAGCGGTACGATACGGCTGGTTGCCCATGGTAAGAAAACCCGATCCTGAACTAGAGAAACAACATCACCCGGCCCCTGAATGGATGCCGGATGCTCAAATATTCATCCCATGCTAACGAGCACGTCCAACGCGCGCCAAGAGCACTTCGTTCTCACGCCATAACATAATACGATAACCCCGCTGGACCAGACCACCTTACGATATGATCCATATGTATTTCAGTTCTCTATGAAGGATTGCAGTGAAAGGGCGCGCCCCGAGGGTTGGGGCCACGCAAGATATTCCATATCCGGTTCATCCGCTGGAGCGAGCGCGGCATATCCAAGCAGATCCCTACACCCGACCCCACAAAAATCTGTTCAAGGCGGCCGGATTATCTGGTATCCCATCGCACATTGTTGCTGTGAGACCCTTTATCGTGAAAATTCTTCAATTCATTTTCTATTCGGTTGGATCTATAATAGGTATTATATTTATAATTGCGGTCTTTATTTCCAGTTTACACCAGCACACCATAAAAACCGCTACCGGGTTGCAGCAGCCAGTCATGGCGTCGGCGCAGCCCCAAAGTACCGACAGTTCCGCCAAAGCTTTCCTTGATGAGTTGCCGGGTCCTGATCGTATTGAAATGTACCCGTATGATGCAGCCGCCACGAACCAGTCATGTGCGGAACAGTGGACCAAGAGAGGGGTTCTCGACCAGGAAATGGAGAATTACTGCATCAATGAGGAAAGGGAAGGTTACGCCAGACTTGTAGAAACAGCGCAGAAGATTGGTGGTTTTTCCTGGGGGAAACCCCTGTTTGATTCCCAGACCGCAAAATGGACCAAAAGGGGAGTTGTTGATTATAACGAGGTCAATTTTGTATTGTCGCAGGACTATGACGCCTATCTCAACCTGAAATACGCATACAGCCATGAAGGCATTAATACTTCGGCCCTGGCGCAGGCGATGGACATAGCCAACAGATCGAACTCAGGCATTTCCATGATCGAGTTTTCTTACAAACAGATTATCGGGAAAAACTGAATTTGAATATTGATAAATGATACGCCTCGCCATGACATTACATTCCACAATTTTTAAGTAACACCTCCATGGAATGGATACGTCATGGCAATATGGTACGCTGTGGCGGAAGGACCAGAAGGCTGGTCCAGAAAACCGCGCTTACCGTCCCTGCACGGGGCAGGCGAAGCGATGACATGCACCTTTCATCAGCATATCCAACTGTATCAGGCACGCTCCGTGCCGCATCGCCATATTCTGCGTGTCGTGCCCTTTCAGGTCCATACCATCCTGACCGATAATAATATCCGGTTCGCCAAGCAGTCTCGTCATCAGGGCGCGTCATGGTTATCATACCACGGCTTTCTCCATCCTTCCGGCCAGCCCGGAGGCACAGACCTGATCAGGTGACTTGATGAAACTGCCTTTTTCTTTCGTGCTATTGGCCACACTTGCATGCACTACGATAATCGCAAGCGACGCACGAGCAGGAATATCCCGCATTGCCGAGGAATATATCGATCCCTGGATGGTTTATGGCGGTTCGGACAACGGCGTTCGCTCATGTACCGTCGTGGCCAAGGTTGCCGAGGGCGCTGGCTTTGCCGTGCAGGCTTCCGATGACAACAAGGTTGCGATCCTACTTATCAATGCCGCCTACAAGACTTCCACCCTTGATCACGCCAACGTTACTGTTGACATGAAATTCGATGACACCCCATCCCTGCGCTATGCTTCCGCTGTCTCAGCCAATGCGGGCACTGTCAGTCACGTTGTGGACGCGAAGGATCTTCCCGGTCTGGTCCGCTCCCTGTCCGATGCAAGGGTGCTCACCCTGACGATCTCGGCACCCGTGAGCCAGACATGGAAGGTGGACCTGACAAAGGCCTATTTCGCCATGAAGGCGATGAAACGGGACTGCGTTCTCTCACAGCACCTTGATAACCTGCCCGCCCCGTTCACACAGGACGATACCTACCTGAACGAGCCCGATCACCAGAAGCCGAAAGCCGCGGCGGATGCACTTCCGGCAGTCCCCGCTCCGGCGCCATCGCAGCCAACACCGCCGCCTCCGGTCCCGGGCATGGAAGGTGTGCCACAGACCGATGCCAGAACCATGTACGAAATCGGCCGGTCCTATGAGCAGGGCATGAACGTGATGCAGGACTACGCCGCAGCGAAGGAGTGGTACACAAAAGCTGCCGCCGCCGGTGATGCGGATGCAATGGACCGGCTGGGCTGGTTCTACTACCACGGGATCGGCGGAACGGCGAGAGATGATTCCCTCGCGAGCAAATATTTCCTGCAGGCCGCCAGAACCGGAAATGCAGCGGCACTAATCGAGTTGGCGAATTTTTATGACAGCGACAACCTGTTCATCGTAGGTGGACCAAAAGGCAAAGAAATAGCAGAAGAACTTTATATACAGGCCGCCAATACCGGAAGTTCCGATGCCATGGTGGCGGCCGGGGACTGGTACGCAAGCAACCCTTTGTATATCGAGAACCCTTCCGCCAAAAGCCTCCGGATGTATCTGAAAGCCACCGATGTCGGCAATGTCGTCGGCATGCAGAAGGCCGGTTGGGACTATGTAATGCGGATCGGCATGCCCAGGGAAGAAGCCAATCCGGCCAAGGGTATTGAACTGCTGAAGAAAGCGGCAGACGGCAACAACATCGAGGCAATGCGAGACCTTAGCCTAGTTTATAGCGGCACCAACGTCCCGGACGGCACGGCACCGATTGACAAGGCCCAGAGCCAGTACTGGTGGACTCTGTTCCTGAAAACACGAGCCCGCCAGAATGCCCACTGACCGGGCTGGCGAACATATCTCACGGCCCGGACATAACGCCGAATGCGGAGTGGCCTGCCGCAACAGGCCTCTCACACCTGCCCTGCAAAAGGGTTTTCAGACACCCTGCCGCCCTGTTCCCACCAGACCTGCGGGCAGTCTCAGGCGGCGTGCGTGGTCGTGACGCCGCCATGGCGTATCTGCCCCGATCAAATCCCGGGACCAAACAACTAGCACCTTGATCCATAAGATTATCCGATAGCCTCACAACCAGAATTGTGCTGGCTATCGTTACGCAAACGCCCATACTTTCAGGGCAGGCACATGATGCCGCGAGACTTGTATCGTTACGGTTCTGGATCAATGCCGGAGCCGGCCATTTTCAGGGCATGAACCAGCACTGTTCCAGGGACTGTGTATTTTGAACACGGATATGAAGAACGATGTGGAGCGCGATACAGGTGCGGCTCCTGCCATAAGCATGATCGGCACGCGCGCCATGCTGTTCGAGGCGCCGGGTGATTTTACCATGGCCCATCAGCGCCGCATCTGGGCACTGATGGACGCGGCGCGGGCCCGGCCCGACGTGCGGGAGCTTATTCCCGGCGTGACCAACCTCATGCTGGTCTTTTCCGCCCCGCCCGCAAGCCCCGAAGCCGTGGCCGAGTGGCTGCGCCATGCATGGGACACCCTGCCCGAACGGCATATCGAGGGCCGCCTGTTTGAAATCGGCGTGCGCTACGGTGGCGCGCTGGGTGAAGATCTTGCAGCGGTCTGCGCCCATGCAGGCCTGCCGCCGCAGGAGGTGATTTCCATCCACCATGGCAGCGAGTACACGGTCTGCGCCATAGGCAGCGCGCCGGGCTTTGGGTACCTGCACGGGCTGGATCCGCGCATCGCAACGCCCCGCAAGACCGTGCCGTCGCTGAACATGCAGGCCGGGACGGTCATCATCGGCGGCATGCAGGCTGGCATTTCCGCGCTGACCGGGCCTAATGGATGGAATTCCATCGGTTATACGGAGTTGCGCCTGTTTGATCCCGACAGGCAGCCGCCCGCCCTGTTTGCCGTTGGCGACCGCATCCGCTTTTATCCGGAAAGCATAGAGCTGTGATTACGATCCTTGAAACATCAGCCCTGAACACGGTGCAGGATCTGGGTCGCCCCGGTTACCGTGATCTCGGCGTGGGCACATCGGGGGTGATGGACCCCCTTGCCTTGCAGGTGGGCAATATCCTGCTGGGCAATGAGGTCGATGATGCCTGCATCGAGCTCCAGACCTATCCGTTCGCCCTGCGATTTGACGCGGCGACCAGCTTTGTAGTGACCGGCATCGACGCCGTGATCGAGCTTGATGGCCTGACCATCCTGCCATGGATGGTCGCAACGGCGGCGGCAGGGCAGGAACTTCGCGTGGGACCACCCCGAAAAGGTGCGCGCGGCTATATCTGCGTTACGGGCGGGATCGAGGTGCCGGTTGTGCTGGGTTCGCGCAGCACGCAGCTACGTGGCGGCTTTGGCGGGCTGGACGGCCGCCCGCTGGAGGCGGGTGACACGCTGGAAATTACTGGCGCCCCGCCCGAGGTCTCGGGTTATGGCGCCCTTCCCCCCACTACGGTTCTGGATACCGTAGCCGGGCAGGATGACAGCAAGCTCATCCACCTGCGCGCCATGACAGCGACCGATTACGGGCTTTTTACGCCTGAGGCACAGGAACGCCTGTGGAACACCCAGTGGCGCATCACACCCCAGAGCAATCGCGTGGGCTACCGTCTGACGGGCGAACCGCTTGAGCTGCGCCATCGGGTGGAGCTGCGTTCCTACGGTGTCGTTGCCGGTATCGTGCAGGTTCCGCCCGCGGGCGAGCCGATCGTGCAACTGGCCGACGCCAATACCGTTGGCGGCTATCCCCGCATCGCCACCGTGATCGAAGCCGACCTGTGGCGTCTGGCGCAGGCGCGTATCGGCACGCGCATCCAGTTGCATGAATGCAGCTTCGAACAGGGTGTCGCGGCCATGCGGCCGGTCAACGCCTATCTTGACGACCTGCGCATGATGGTTGCCCATTACCGCGCATCCGCCCGCCGCCGCACTGGTGTAAAGTCTGGAGACAAGGCATGAAGATCGACCTCAATTCCGACATGGGCGAAGGCTTTGGCCGCTGGCGCATTGCCGATGATGACGGGCTGATGGATACCGTCTCCTCGGCCAATATCGCCTGCGGTTTCCATGCGGGTGACTACGCCATCATGGACCGCACCGTGCGGCTGGCGAAGGAAAAGGGCGTTGGTATCGGCGCACATCCCGGCCTGCCGGACCTGACCGGTTTCGGGCGGCGCGCCATGGCCGTATCCGATGCGGATATGGAATCCATGCTGTGCTACCAGATCGGCGCCCTGCAGGGCATTGCCGCGCGCCACGGCCATCGGGTGACGCATGTCAGCTACCATGCCGCGTTCGGTAACATGGCCAATGCGGATGAAGCCCTCGCCCTGCGCCTGACCCGCGCCATCGCCGCGCTGGACCGGGAACTGAGCGTGTTCTGCATGCCCGGTCAGGCAACGGAACGGGCCGCTGAAAAAGCCGGGCTGCGGGCACGGACCCTGTTCCTGGCCGACCGGGCATATACGACACAGGGCACGCTGGTTCCGCGCGGGCAGCCCGGTGCGGTCATCCATGATCTGGCATCCGTACGGGCCCGCGTGAACCAGTTCCTGCACGATGGGTCCGTCACGACCATCGACGGCACGCGCCTGCCGGTCAGGGCCCGGTCCATTCTGGTACATAGCGACACCCCCGGTTCACTGGAACTGGCCCGCGCCATCCGCGCGGAAATCGAGGTCAGCGGCGGCGTGCTGACCCCGGCCTGCGAGCTTGGGGACTGACGGCCCAGCCATAAGAATTTCTTATTACCCGGCAACGAACTCCTATAACCCGGAACAGGCCCCCTGCGTTACGGTAACGCAACGTGAAACACGCAGGGGGTATTGACCGGCATTGATCCTTCATGAAGCGCGCCCTCGTCCATGTCGTGCATTGAGGTACGGACAAAATGAAGCATGACCTGAAACGTGGGGCACTCCTTCTGGCATCGGCGACGTTTTTTACCGCCGCCCTCAATGCCCTGCAGAAACTGACAGGATCGAGCCTTCCCGCCCTTGAGATCATTTTCTTCCGAAACCTGTTTTCCCTGCCCTTCGTGCTGCTGATCGCGGCGCGCACGGGCATTGTACTGAAAACACATCATTTCGGGGGCCATGTGCTGCGCTCGGTTGTCGGGCTGGTCAGCATGATCATGGTGGTGATAACCGTAACGCGCCTGCCACTGGCGGAGCAGCAGGTCCTGTCCTACACGCAGCCACTGTTCCTGGTCCTGCTGTCCATCCCGCTCCTGCATGAACGGCCGTCGCTCCAGCGGTGGGTTGCGGTCTCGATCGGGTTTTCCGGCGTGATCGTGGTCGCGCTGGGCAAGGGGCTGCTGCATGGCGCGGGCAGCGCCGTCCCGAGCTGGGCCTATTTCATGGCGCTGGCGCAGGGGGCCGTGGGCGCCCTGACCACCATGCAGATCCGCCAGCTTTCCGCCACGGAATCCAGCACCACCATCGCCCTGTGGCAGGCCATCCTGATGACGGTCATGACCGCGCTGCCCCTGCCCTTCATCTGGACTACGCCCGGCCTGACCGAGGCCGCCTGCCTTGTCGCCGTGGGGGCCTTCGCCGGTATCGCGCAGGTGCTGCAGACCGAAGCCTTCGCCTCGGCACAGGTTTCAGCCATTGGTCCCTTCGCCTATTCGGGGCTGCTTTGGGCCGCGCTCATCGGGTGGTTCGGCTTTGGGGAAATGCCCGGCATCGCCATGGTGATGGGTGGGCTGCTGATCATCGGCTCAGGCGTGTGGATGCTGCGCCATGACCGCCCCGCGAAACGCAAGATCGTGGCCGAGGGAACAATGGATGCGGCCACGGGCACCCCACCATGACCCGGCACTGAACGTGGCAGCCCCTTCCCCATGGTCAATTCAAGGCACATCAGGAGTCCCGCAGCGTGACAACAGGTGAAACCGCCACTGACGCACGAAGCAGGCGTGCTATTCCCGCCCGCTACGTGTTCTTCTTCCTCGTCTTCCTGATGTACGCCATCAGCTATGGCGACCGTGCCGCGCTGTCCATCGCCCTGCCGACAATGGGCAAGGAATTTTCCCTGACGCCGGTGCAGATGGGCTGGGTCTCGTCCAGTTTCCTGTGGTCGTATTTCCTGCTCAACCTGCCTTCCACCATCGTGCTCGACATGGTGGGCGCGCGCGCCATCGGCAGTCTGGCCGTGGGGGTGTGGTCGTTCGCCATGCTGCTGGGCGGCATGGTGCAGAACATTACGCAGTTCCTGCTCACCCGGATGCTGCTGGGCGTGGGGGAAGCCCCGACCTTTGGCGTGGGGGCGACCGTCGTGCGTAACTGGGCGCTGCCCAGGGAGCGGGGATCGGTCATGACCATACTGCTGACCGGCATGCAGCTTGGCCTGGCCGGTGGCACGATCGCGGGGGCCTATCTCATCACCTTCTTTGGCTGGCGCTTTGAGTTCATGGCGCTGGGCTGTGTCGGTATCGCGTGGGCGCTGGTCTGGTGGCTGGTTTACCGCGACCCGGAGGAAAAAGCCGACGCGCCACGGCGCAAACCCATCTCGATCGGGGAAATACGCAACCTGTTCCGCTCATCCTCCTTCATCGGGATACTGGTGGTGCAGTGTACGCAGAATTACCTGAACTTCCTGGTCATGTCGTGGATGCCGCTGTACCTTATCCATGAACTGCACATCAACATTACCGGCACCGGCAACAGTACGGCCCTGTGCTATCTGGTGGCGGCCATTGGCGCGGTCATTATCGGGCGGATACTGGAGCATTTCGTCTTCCGCAACGGTATCCACCCGCCGCACCGGCGTTTTGTCGTCGCCACCTGCCTTGTCGGGGCGGCGACAATCGGGCTGCTGCCGCATTTCCATACCATGACACCCATCCTGCTGGTGCTGTCCGGCGCGCTGGCCTGCCTGATCGCGGCCAATGGCGCCAATACCGCGCTGCTGACCGACATGGTGGAAGACGGGCGGAAGATGGGTGCCGTAACGGGCGTCACACTCACATGCAGCAATTCGCTGGGGCTGCTCTCCCCCATCCTGACCGGATATATCGTCTCATGGACCGGCAGCTTCGACATGGCATGGTATATGTGCGCGCTGGCCCTGATTGTCGCGGCCCTGCTGTCGCTGGCCATGGTGCGCACCCCGATCCGGATGGACGGACGGGCGGGATAAGGCCCCCGGAATGCCATGACAGGACAGGCACACTGGTCCTGTCATGGCGCACAGGGCGGAAAAGCCGTGCGCATCGCCGGGTACAGGGCGCGATAACGGGCCTGCTGGATATGATAGGCATCACCCAGCGCGGGATCGGGGGCCACGGTTTCCTTGCGCTGCGGTGGCAGGCACACTGCGGTGACACTTTCCCCGCTCACGGCAATACGTGCCAGCCGGGCCGCGCCAAACGCGCCATCCACCTCGCCATGCGCCAGCCTATGCAATGACAGGCCGGTAACCGTGGACAGTATGGAAACCCATAGGGCGCTACGTGAACCGCCCCCGATCACGTCGGCCTGAGTGATGGCGGAACCGGCCTGCGCCAGCACATCCACAACATCACGAAACGAGAACGCCACCCCCTCCAGCACCGCCTGTGTCATGTCCGCGCGGGTTGTATCATGCGACAGGCCCGCGAATACCCCGCGTATGTCAGCATCGTTATGCGGCGTGCGATCCCCGGACAGATAGGGCAGGAACACCACGGGCGATGGCCGTTCCACCGCCGCTGGCAGCTCGGCCAGAAGGTCAGCGATGGACATGCCTGCTGTCCGCGCCCACCAAGCAAGCGAGGACGCGGCCGAAAGCGTCACCCCCATCTGGTGCCATGTTCGCGGCACGGTATGGCAGAATGCATGCACGCCGCCATCCGGATGCGGCCGGAAGCGATCCGTTGTGACCCAGACAACCCCTGACGTGCCCAGCGACAGAAAGGACGCCCCAGCCCCGACCGCCCCCAGCCCGACCGCACCGGCCGCATTGTCACCCGCGCTGCCCGCGATAACCGGGCGCGTTTTCATGCCCCAGCGCCGGGCCAGATCCTGATCCAGCCAGCCCGCGCGCTCGGTGCCTTCCACCAGCGCGGGCATGTTCGCCGGGGCAAGGCCCGTCGCATCCAGAGCCTCACGCGACCATTGCCGTTGCCCCACATCCAGCCATAGCGAACCGGATGCATCGGACATGTCCTCAAGCATCTCACCGCTCAGGCGGTAGCGCAGCCAGGCCTTGGGCAGCAGCACATGGCGGGTTGCGTGAAAGATGTCAGGCTCATGCCGCGCGACCCATATCAGCTTGGGCGCGGTAAAACCGGGCATGGCGATAGTGCCGCAGACCTGTCGGCTCCGGGGGAACCTGCGTTCGAACACCGCACATTCCCGCGCCGCACGCTCGTCATTCCATAATATGCACGGCCGCAGCACCTCGCCATGGCCATCCAGCAGGACCGCGCCATGCTGCTGGCCCGACAGGCCCATGCCGGTTACACCGGCCATTTCCCGCGGGTGAGCCGCCACCAGCGCATCCATGGCGCCCATCAGCGCGGCCCACCAGTCCTGTGGCGCCTGCTCGCTCCAGCCTGTATGGGGGGTACTCACCCGCAGCGGCTGGGTGGAACTGCCCAGCACCTGCTGCGCGCCGTCCACCAGCACGGCCTTCAGGGCCGATGTGCCCAGATCTATCCCGACAAACATGATTATTATCCGGCCGTGAGATGCTTCAGGCCGTCCTCACCCGCGACGATGACTTCAGACGTACGGCCAATGAACAGGCCACTTTCAATCACGCCCACAATGGAGCGGATCCGCCTTGCCAACGCCACGGAATCCGCGATTTCCCCGAAATTGCAATCCAGGATCAGGTTGCCACCGTCGGTTACGAATGGCTTACCCTGCGGATCCACCCGCAATACCGCACGCGCCCCAAGGGATTCCAGCCGGGCGGACGTCATTTCCCAGCCGAAGGTTGTCACCTCCACAGGTACGGGCATGTGGTGGCCAAGCCGTTTGACCAGCTTGCTTCCATCCACGACCACCACGAACCGGCGCGACGCCGCGGCCACGATCTTCTCACGAAACAGCGCCCCGCCCCGCCCCTTGATCAGGTTGAGCGTGCCCATCTCCACTTCATCCGCGCCATCGATATCAAGGTCGATCCGGGGATGGGCCGCGAATGTCACCAGCCTGATCCCGTGCGACCGGGCCTGCTCGGCCGAACGTTCCGAAGTGGGGATGGCGGAAAACCGCAGCCCTTCGGCCCAGCGCCGGCCCAGTTCGTCGATCATGTAGGCGGAGGTGGTGCCCGAACCCAGGCCGACCACCATGCCGTCCTGAACCATGGATGCGGCCTCGATCGCGGCCTGTCGTTTCAGTTCCTCGCGGGGGTCACTTATCTGGCTTGTCATGTCTGCGTTCCTGCTATCCTTCTGGCTGGCTGTACCCGTCATGTGCGCCGATGACCGTGCGGGCGCGTTCATGTAGCTCACTGCCCCGCCGCCGCCGTGTCCATAAGCCAGATGAGTTCACCCTCGGTGGTGATATGGCTGGCGGGTTCCGTCGGGTCGCCCGCGCGCACCTTCGCGAACGCGGCGCGCTTGCCCGCCCCGGCCAGCATGAACACCACATGGCGGCTGGAATGGATGGCGGGGTAGGTCAGGGTCAGGCGCGTATGCGGCGCATCGTCGGGCACGCAGGTCGAGACCCACAGCCTGCGTTCCTCCAGCACCGGCTGGCGCGGGAAGAGCGAGGCGGTATGCCCGTTATCGCCCAGGCCCAGCATCACCACGTCAAACAGCGGCCGCCCGGCTTCCAGCGTGGTACCACCATAGACCTTTTCCAGTTCCGCCTGGTAGCGGGCCGCCGCCTGCGCCGGGTCGCCCGAGGTGGGCATGGGATGCACATTCTGCGCCGGCACCGGCACATGGGCCAGCATCTCGGTCTCGACCATGTGGTAGTTGCTGGCCGCATCGCCCGGCGGCACGAAGCGTTCATCGCCAAAAAAGAACTGCGTGCGCGCCCACGGGAAGCGGTCGCGATAGTCGGCCGAGGCCAGAATCTGGTACAGCCGCTTGGGCGTGGAGCCCCCCGACAGCGCCAGCACGAACGGGCCGTCCTGTTTGGCCAGCGCCTGTCCGGTCAGCCATTTCGCCATGTGCTGCGCGATGGCTTCCCCATCCGGCAGGACCACCATCGCCCCCGTCTTCACGTCATGTCCGCCTGTCATGTCATGCATCTCCCAGCACGTATTTCTCGATCCCGTTGGCGAACCCTTCCTCCTCGCACGATGTCGAGACATGGGTCGCCTGTGCCTGCACCTCCGCGCTGGCCTGCCCCATGGCGATGGACATGCCGCTCTTGCGGAACATCAGCACGTCATTGGGCTGGTCGCCCAGCGTGACCATCTGCGCGGCGGGGATGCCCAGCAGGCGTTCGAGCGTCATCACCACGCCGCCCTTGTTCGCGTCGCGGTTGGTCACATCCACGTAATAGGGCTGCGACAGGGCGGCGGAGGCCGTATCGCCCAGCGCCTGCTGGAGGTCATGCTCAAGGCGCTTCATCAGCGCAAGGTCGTCGCTCACCCCGGTAATCTTGACCACCTGGTCCAGCTTTTCGTCCACCTTCCCCACCACGGGCGGGAATTTCACGGTCCACTGTTCGCGCGCGACATGCGGGGCCTCGCTGTTCGAGACGATCCAGTCATTGCCGTTATAGACCCACGGGTCCGCCTTGTGGTCGCGGATGATACCGATGACCCGGCGCGCCGTATCGGCGGGCAGGGTCCGCGCCTCGATCACGGTAAAGTCGGGCCTGACCATCATGCCGCCATTGAAGCCTGCGATCGGCTCGGAAATTTCAAGCGGGTCGATGACCATCTTCATGCCCTTGGGCGGGCGGCCGCTGGTGATGGTGAACAGGATACCGCGCTCACGCAGGCGCGCCACGGCGCGGATCGCGCGCGGGGTCAGGATCTTGTCTTTCGTGACCAGGGTGCCATCCACATCCGCCAGTACAAGGCGTATGTCCGTTCCAGGCACGGCTGGTGTCCGTGTTGATGTCATGTTCCGTTACTCCCCGATCCCTGTGTTTTTCCAAATGATGGCGCGCATTGTCATGATCCGATCTTCAGCCAGTGACGGTGATCGCGCGCCAGCAGGTCATCGGCGGCTTTCGGCCCTTCGGACCCGGCCGGGTAAACGTTCAGGGATGCGGGATCCTGTCCCCATTCCAGGGCAGGCTGGACGACGCGCCATCCGGCCTCGATATTGTCCGCGCGCTGGAACAGCGTCGCATCACCGATCATGCAGTCGTAGATCAGCGTCTCGTAGCCGGTGCTGGGCCCTTCATGGAACCATTCGGAATAATCGAATTTCATCCGCACCCCGCCCAGATGCACGGTAGGGCCGGGAATTTTGGCGGAAAACTGCATGGTCACCCCTTCGGTGGGCTGGATATGCAGCATCATGATGTTGGGCGTCAGTTTATCCACGGGCGTATCACGGAACAGCGCATAGGGGGCGGACTTGAAATGGATCGCGACTTCCGTCTTGCGCGCCGCCAGCCGCTTGCCCGTGCGTACGTAAAACGGCACGCCAGCCCAGCGCCAGTTATCGATCTGGAGCTTCATCG
Source organism: Komagataeibacter sp. FNDCR2 (assembly GCF_021295395.1). Taxonomy (NCBI): domain Bacteria; kingdom Pseudomonadati; phylum Pseudomonadota; class Alphaproteobacteria; order Acetobacterales; family Acetobacteraceae; genus Komagataeibacter; species Komagataeibacter sp. FNDCR2. Next base: position 283,836 of record NZ_JAIWOU010000001.1, on the reverse strand, counting down.
CAACATAGGTTTCCGTACCGGAATGGGGGTCCACGCCCGGTTCCTCACGGTATCCCGCAACGGGCTGCCCCTTTATCGTACCGGCCGTATATTGCCCCCGCACCACGTCGTGGCGCTGGAGTGTATGAATGGCCTTCAGCACCTTGGTCTTCTCGTCACGCACGGCATCGGCATCGAAGGAGATGGGGGCTTCCATCGCCGTCATCGCCAGTAACTGCATGACGTGGTTGGGCACCATGTCACGCACGGCGCCCGTGCCTTCGTAGAATTTGGCGCGCTGTTCCACGCCCACCGTCTCGGCGGCGGTGATCTGGACATGATCTATATTGTCGCGGTTCCATAACGGCTCGAAAAATCCGTTGGAAAAGCGCAGGGCCAGAATGTTCTGGACCGTTTCCTTGCCCAGGTAATGATCGATGCGATAGATCTGGCGCTCATCAAGGTTCCTGAGCAGGCGCGCGTTCAGCGCCACGGCGGAGGCGAGATCGCTGCCGAAAGGCTTTTCGATGATGACGCGACGGAAAACGCCACCTGTTTCACGCGCCAGTCCCGACTGCCCCAGATGATCGACAATCGTGCCAAAAAAACGTGCGGCGACCGCAAGGTAAAAGATGCAGTTCCTGTTCGCGGTTTTCTTGGCAAGGGTGTCGTAGGTCGCCCCGTCCTCGAATGAACCACGGACATAATCGATACGCGACGCCAGCCGCTTCCACACATCCCCGTGCAGCGCGACGGCTTCGGTGCCGCGACTGGTTACGAAGTTTTCCAGGGAATCATGAAAGTCCTGCCGCAACTGGTCTGGCGATATGTCCGCCCAGTCCACCATGATGATCGAAAAATCGCTATCCAGCAGTCCCGCGCCAGCCAGGTTATAGATTGCGGGAACGAGCAGCCGGTGTGTCAGGTCGCCCCCACCGCCAAATATGACAAATACGCCCGGTGGCCCACGGCGCGGCATGTTTTCATGCCGCGCATCGTCAATCTGCGATGACGCGGAGGCAATAATGCTTTCCATCCTGCTTCTCCCTGAACTTTTAAAAGTATGAAACCCGGCCGGATTGCCCGTGGTCGTTATGGTGCCAGCATGGTCATGCCGGCCGGGTGCGTTATCAGGCGCGCGGCATCAGTTGTTCGTGCCTTCGATATGGCCACCAAAGCCAAAGCGCATGGCCGACAGCATCTTCTCGGCGAAGTTGTTGCCGGTGCGGGAGCGGAAGCGTGTGAACAGGGCCTCCGACATGACCGGGACGGGTACCGCTTCCTCGATCGCGGCCTCGATGGTCCAGCGCCCCTCGCCGGAATCCGCCACGTCGCCCTTGTAGTTGGACAGGTCGGGGTTGCCCGCCAGCGCGCGGGCCGAAAGGTCCAGCAACCACGAGGACACCACGCTGCCACGCCGCCAGACCTCGGCAATGTCGGTCATGTTCAGGTCGAAACGCTGGTCTTCGGGCAGTTCGGTCGAGTTCTTGGACATCATGACATGGAAGCCCTCGGCAAAGGCCTGCATGATGCCGTATTCGATGCCGTTATGGACCATCTTCACGAAATGGCCGGAACCGGCGGGGCCACAATGCAGGTAGCCCTGTTCGGCACGGGGGTCGAAGCCGGGCTTGTCACGGCCCGGCGTGCGCGGAATGTCACCCAGCCCCGGCGCAAGCGCGGACAGGATGGGATCCACATGGTCGGTGGCGTCCTTGCTGCCGCCGTACATCATGCAGTAGCCGCGCTCCAGCCCCCACACGCCGCCCGAGGTGCCAACATCAATGTAATGGATGCCTTTCGCAGCGAGTGCGGCCGCACGGCGGAGGTCATCCTTGTAAAAGGAATTGCCGCCATCGATCAGGATGTCATTGCGGCCCAGCAGGCCGCCCAGTTCCTCCACCGCGGTTTCGGTCACATGGCCCGCTGGCAGCATGAGCCAGATGATCCGGCGGCCGGATGTCAATTTGGACACCATGTCCTTCAGGCCGGATGAAGCGATGGTCTTTCCGGCCACGGCCTGCGCGCCCACCTTGGAAATGACGGCCGGGTCCCGGTCATAAAGCACCACGTCGTGCCCGTGGCGTGTCAGGCGCGTAGCAATGTTGCCACCCATTTTACCCAGTCCCACTATACCAATCTGCATAACTGTCACTACTCCCGCTACAGGGCCTTGCCCTGCGCTTCAGCCCATGCCCGGGCTGGTGAAAAAACAGGCCCCGTCATGACCTATGGGCATGACGGGGCTGGCCCGATCCCCGATCAGACCGCTGCCTTGATGGCCTGCGCCAGTTTCTCGAGGCCGGATTTCAGCTCACCATGGATATGCACCCGCAGGACACGGCGGCCCCGTTCACCCAGCACTTCCAGATCCCCGCGCGCTTGGGCTTCCTTCACGATGCTGAAGGTATATTTCTCCCCCGGCACCGGCAGGTTCACCTCATCATCGCAGGTGATCTGCAGGAAGACGCCCGTGTTGGGGCCGCCCTTGTACGCCTGCCCGGTCGAATGCTGGAAGCGCGGGCCGAATTCGGCGGCCGTGGCGACCTTCAGCGCATCACGCACGTCCAGCCGGACCTTCTGGATCCATTCGCGCGTTGCCGTGTCACGGTCGATATAGGCCAGCAGCGCCACGTAATCACCCGCCTTGCCGCGGGCGAAATGGGCCTTCAGGATGCCTTCCGCCGTCTTGCCGCCCTTCAGCGCCGCCGCGTTTTTCGGGTCGGCATAGAAGGCGAAGCTTCCATCCTTAGCAAAGGGTTCATAGGGCGGCAGCCTGCCGGTTTCGTTATAGGCGGTGGTGATCTTCTTGGTCTCGATCTTCGAGGCCTCGACATCGGGCTGGTTGAAGGCGTTGATGCCGATGATCGAACCGGCGACGGCGGTGGCGAACTCCCAGCGGAAGAATTCCTCGGCAATCTGGTACCTGTCGTGCAGTTCAATGGTCACGACCGGCTCGCCCGCCGCAATCAGCTTCCTGAACGCCGCGTCCTGCGTCTCGCACGGTTTTTCGCTCAGGCGCAGGTAAATGAATACACGGTCCTTGCCATAGACCGAGGCCGGCCCCGCTGTTTCGCCATCGATGGGGATCAGGCCCTTGCCGTCCTTGCCCGTCGATTCCGCCAGCAACTGCTCCAGCCACGCGCCCATGTCGTAAATGGCGGGGGAGGCAAGGAGTGTCACCTTGTCACGACCGAACGAGCGTGCGGCCACACCCAGCACGCTGCCCAGCACCACGCCGGGATTCTGCGCGGGCGGGACCGAGGCGGCACAGGATTTTTCGCCACGCAGGGCAGAGTCCAGCAAGCCTTTCAGCGGCAGGCCAGCGACAGCGGCGGGCACCATGCCAAAATCGGACAGCACGGAGTAGCGGCCACCGATCTGTTTATCGCCATAGAAAATTTTCCAGAACCCATCCTTCTTCGCCACGTCTTCCATGTGGGAGCCGGGGTCGGTCACGGTGATGAAGTGGGATCCCACCTTGTCGCCCAGCACCTTTTTCGCCTGATCGAAGAAATAGGCCTTGAGGATGTTCGGCTCCAGCGTGCCGCCCGACTTGGACGAGACGATGAACAGGGTTTTGGAAATATCGATCCTGTCCTGGAAATCCCTGATCTGCTGCGGGTCCGTGCTGTCAAGGACATGGAGATGCGGGAAGCCTTCATGCCTGCCGAATGTCACGGACAGGACTTCCGGCCCGAGGCTGGATCCCCCCATGCCCAGCAGCAGCGCATCACGGAAACCGCGCGCCTTTACTTCCGCCTGGAATTCCTCGAACTTCGACAGCGCGAGACGCTGGTCATCGACGATCGTCAGCCATTTCAGCCAGCTTGCCTCGTCCCGGCCCGTCCACAGCGTGGCGTCGTGTTGCCACACACGGCGGACATTGCCTGCCTTGCGCCATACCTCCAGTTCATTCCTGACCGCCGCGTCAAGACCGGCAGGCAGGTTCAGTGTGGTTGTGGTGACCTTGCGCCCCAGAAATGCCGCCTGCTTGGCCGCGATCGCGCCGAGCAGGGCGTCAAACGCATCCTCGAAACCACGTACGCCCTCATCCACCAATGTCCGGGTCACGCCGTCCAGATCAAGGCCAAGGCGTCGGGCTTCACTGATGACCTTGTGCGCGCCCGCCAGATCCTGTGTCAGGGTCTCGGCCACCCTGCCATGATCGCGGAAGTCATCGAAGGTGGCGGGCGGAATGGTGTTGACGGTCTCGGGGCCGATCAGCCCGTCCACGTACAGCACGTCGCTGAAGGTCTTGTCCTTCGTACTGGTGCTGGCCCAGAGCAGGCGCTGCGGCATGGCGCCGGCCTTCGCCAGTTTCTGCCACCGCGCGCTCTTTATAACGGTCTGCCAATATTCATAGGCCTGCTTGGCGTTGGCGATGGCGACCTTGCCACGCAGGGCCTTCAGGCTGGCGGATTCCCTGTCTCCCGCGGCAACACGGTCGTCGATTTCCTTGTCGATCTTCACATCGATGCGGCTGACGAAGAAGGAAGCGACACTCGCAATCCCCGCGACACTCTCGCCACGCGCAAGGCGGTCCTCCAGCCCGGCGATATAGGCTTCGACCACTTTCTTGTAGGCGCTGAGTGAAAACAGCAGGGTTACGTTGACATTGATCCCCTCCGCGATGGCGGCGTGCACCGCGGGCGCGCCCTCATCCGTTCCGGGAATCTTGATCATGAGGTTGGGCGCGTTCACGGCGAGCCACAGCCGACGGGCCTCCGTAATCGTGGCCTTGGTATCGCGCGCCAGATAGGGCGAGACCTCAAGGCTCACGTAGCCGTCCACCTTCCGGGTCTCTTCATAGACCGGGTGCAGCACCTTGGCCGCGGCACGGATGTCATGGATTGCCAGTGTCTCATACAGGGTTCCGGCGTCAACGATCTGGTGTTCAAGGATCTGGCGGATCTGCGGATCGTAATCGGTTCCGTGGCCCATGGCCTTCTGGAAGATCGACGGGTTGGAGGTCACGCCCTTCAGTCCGTCTTCATCCACCAGCTTTTTCAACTGGCCACTTTCGGTATAGGAACGCTGGATAAAGTCCAGCCAGGGTGACTGGCCATAGCGGGCCAGTTGCTTCAGCGGGTTCGCGGCTTCACCGGTACCGGCTTCATATGCTGCCATGATATGTTTCCTCTGTATTCCCACGGCGCGCCGTCACGCAGGAAGTGCGCGATGGCGGCCCGGTCTTATTGCGGTTATGCGCCCTGTTCAGCGCGCGGCGGCGAGTTGCCTGCGGGCTTCGGCCAGTACGGCTTCCACCGTGAAGCCGAACTTGACCTCCAACTCACCCGCCGGGGCCGAGGCGCCGAATGTGTGCATCACGATGGTCGCGCCGCGCAGGCCGACATAGCGTTCCCACCCAAGGCGCGCGCCCTGTTCCACCGCCACGCGCGCACTCACATCCGGCGGCAGCACGCTATCGCGGTAGGACTGGGGCTGGGCCTCGAACAGATCCCATGAGGGCATGGAGACGATACGGGCTTTTACCCCTTCCGCCCCGAGCTGTTCGAACGCCTTGACGATCAGCCCGACCTCGCTGCCCGTGGCCATGAGAATGACATCGGGCGTGCCGCTGCTGTTATCGGCCAGCACGTAGGCCCCCTTCGCCAGACCCGTCGCGGGCGCATAGGTTCTGCGGCACAGGGTGGGCAGGTTCTGGCGCGTCAGCACCAGCACGGTGGGGCGGTCAACCAGCGTGACAAGGGTGCGCCAGGCCTCCGCCACCTCATTGGCGTCCGCCGGGCGGATGAGCGTGACCCCCGGCGTGGCGCGGAGCTGGGCAAGCTGCTCGATGGGCTGGTGGGTCGGGCCGTCTTCCCCCACCCCGATGGAATCATGGGTGAAGATATACAGCACCGGCAGCTTCATCAGCGCGGCAAGGCGGATGGGCGGCTTCATGTAATCGGAGAAGATGAAGAAGCCCGAGCAGTAGGGCCGCAGGTAGGACAGCGCCAGCCCGTTGCAGATCGAACCCATGGCATGTTCGCGCACACCGAAATGCAGGTTGCGCCCGCCATAGGTGCCGCCCCATTGCGGGGGCTGGAAATCACCCGCGCCATCGAATGTCAGGTGCGTCTTGGTGGAGGGTGACAGGTCGGCCGATCCGCCAATCATCCATGGATAGCGGGCCGCGACCTGATTGAGCACCGTGGCGGAACTGGCGCGTGAGGCAAGGCCCTTCGGGTCGGCGGGAAAATCGCTGATCTGGCTGTTCCAGCCTTCGGGCAGCTTTCCGGACAGAACAAGGTCAAGTTCGGCGGCCAGGTCCGGATGCGCCTTGCGGTAGCGCGCCAGCAGTTCGTACCATGCCTTGCTGGCGGCGGCCCCGCGCGTGGCGATGCCTTTTTGGAAATGTTCGGGCACGCCGTCCGGCACATAGAAGCTCTTGTCTTCCGGCCAGCCGTAGAATTTCTTGGTCTCGCGGATTTCCTCCACCCCCAGCGGGGCGCCATGGGCCGCTGCCGTGCCCGCCTTGTGCGGTGAACCCCACCCGATGATGGAATGCACGATGATCAGCGTCGGGCGGGATGTCTCGGCCTTCGCCTCGGCCAGCAGGCGGCGGAAATCCCCGGTGTCGTTGGCATCCTTGAGTTCAAGGACATGCCAGCCATAGGCCTCGAAACGTTTGTGCACGCTCTCGGTAAAGGCGATGCGGGTATTGCCCTCGATGGAAATGTGGTTGCTGTCGTAAATCCATGTCAGGTTGCCGAGCTTCAGGTGCCCCGCGATGGAGGCGGCTTCGCTTGATACCCCCTCCATGTTGTCGCCATCGCCGCAGAATGTGTAGATATGATAATCGAACAACTCAAAGCCGGGCCGGTTGAAATGCGCGGCCAGCCATTTCTGGGCAATGCCCATGCCAACCGAATTGCCACATCCCTGCCCCAGCGGACCGGTGGTGGTCTCCACGCCGCTGGTATGCCCATATTCCGGGTGGCCGGGGGTGCGGGAATTGAGCTGGCGGAACTGCTTTAGGTCAGCCAGGGTGAGAGACGGCGTGTCCGCCATCACGCGCCCATCCTTCACGTCGCGAATACCGGCGAGATAGATCAGCGAATAAAGCAGCATGGAGGCGTGGCCGATGGACAGCACAAACCTGTCCCGGTTGGGCCATAGGGGGTTGGCCGGATCGTAATTCAGGACCTCGCGCCATAATGCGTAGGCTGGTGGGGCCAGCGCCATCGGGGTGCCCGGGTGGCCGGAATTGGCTTTCTGTACCGCATCCATGGCCAGTGTACGGATTGTATTGATGCAGAGGGTATCAATATCCGCCCGTGCATTTCCGGCACCATCGGGTGCCCATGCGGGACAAGGAAATAATGAACGCATAAAAACCGTCCTCCATTGTCACGGCCAGCCCTGTTCGCTACGGGCGTTACATGGAACGGCATGGGGGGATGCTTCCATCCGGTCATACCTGCATGCCACGTACGTCACATACCTGTGCCGAGATCCATTACCCTGCTGCCATCCATGACAGTACAGGAACTGATGCGCTGACATCTTCCCAATATAACCAGAAATCCGGCTGCAATTGATTCAGTCTTGCGGTTTCTTGATATGAACAGGCCGTCATGTCCGGCGCGGCAGTTCCTGTATTGAAGTCCTGATTCTTTCCCAATACCACCCTCGCCCAATCACGACTGCTTGATACGGATTTATTCTGTCCGCGCATGGCCATACATTTTTCATATGCTGTTATGGGAATGCGAAAAGGCGTGTCAGCAACACGAAACATACGGTTTTCCGTACTTTTTGCGCAGCATGCGGGGCGAATGGAGCAATGGGAGAGAGACGGTTCCGGCCCTGTGAAATGGACCCGAATACCGGCTTCGTACACAAAAATATGTGCGTCACGGACCCATCATGAAATAACCAACGCAAGGAATCGAATATATTTTTAGGATTATTGGATATAATATATCCACATTTAAAATACATTTAGGTACCGAATTCAATCAGGCATCCGACTCTTATTATTATGCCAATACCGTTACTTATATCAGCGATGCTATTTTCACATAACACATTCCGGGCACCATCGGGACGCGTCCGTTCGCGCCCGCCCCGCAAAAGTGGCAGCCACGGGGACCGACAGATGGGTGGCTTCCCGCCATTATTAATCTTTTTTTCTATTTTATATAAAAATATTAAATATTTCAGTCACAGAAAAATGTTGGGGATCCGCTTCATATATATTGTCCGGAATGGGGCAATATATGCATTGATGCATCCATACCAGCGTCCGTGACTACCCGCCATTCATCACTACCGGTCCCGACTGTCCGGGGGCGTATGTGGAAATCGTACAGCAGGACAGGCGTATTTCAATAAATAAAAAGAGAAGGTACCGCTCAATGCCCGAAGAAGACTTGGTTGATCATGACGTGACCCATGTATCCCCGCAGGCCAGAGCGCCATCCATGAGCGCGCCCTCGCCGGGACATGCCATTGTCGTGGGTGTGCTGGCGGCCCTTGCCGGTCTCATGTTCGGGCTGGATACGGGGGTAATCGCCGGCGCGCTGCGCTTTATCGGTAATGATTTCAACGCATCACCCCGCACACAGGAATGGATCGTCTCCTCCATGATGGCGGCGGCGGCCGTCGGGTCGCTGATTGCCGGTACGATATCCTTCCGCTTTGGTCGCAGGCGCGCGCTGCTGGGTTCATCCCTGCTCTTTCTGGTCGGCTCATTGGTCAGCGCGCTTGCCCCTTCCGTTGCCATACTCATCATCGGGCGGATTTTTTTGGGTTTTGCCGTGGGAATAGCCGCCTTCACGGCGCCCCTCTACATTTCCGAAGTCTCGGCCGTAGCCCAGCGCGGCTCCATGATCGCATGCTACCAGCTAATGATGACGGGCGGCATTTTCCTGTCCTACGTAACCGATGGCATGCTGGCGGATGGCGCGCACTGGCGGTGGATGCTGGGGCTCATGACGGTGCCCGCCACCGTATTCCTTATCGGGTGCCTGTTCCTGCCTGACAGCCCGCGCTGGCTCATGATGCGTGGAGAGAACGCGCGGGCGCGCAAGGTCATGCGCTACCTGCGCCCCACCCCCCAGCAGGCCGACCGGGAAATATCCGACATTGCCACCGAACTGACCCGCGGCCGGTCAGAGGGCCTATCCTTTTTCCGTCATAACGCCAATTTCCGGCGCTCGGTCGGGCTGGGTATCGTGTTGCAGGTCATGCAGCAGCTTACTGGCATCAACGTACTGATGTATTACGCGCCCAAGGTCTTTCAGGCCGCCAATTTCGGCGCGTCCGCCGCAGGCTGGGCCACGGCCCTGATCGGGCTGATCAATCTTGTCGCCACATGTGTCGCGATCGTTACCGTTGACCGGTGGGGCCGCCGGCCGCTCCTGCTGCTGAGCTGCGCCATCATGACGGGCAGCATGCTGCTGGCAGGCGGGCTGGTTGCCTATGGCGGGCATGACACCATGGCCCAGATTGCCATGGTCGGGTCACTGCTGGTGTTCGTCCTGGGCTTCGCCATTGGCGCGGGGCCGCTGGTATGGACATTATGCGCCGAGATCCAGCCCCTGCGTGGCCGTGACTTCGGCATTGTGTGTTCCACCTTTACCAACTGGGCCACCAACTGGGCTGTCAGCAATACCTTCCTCAGCGTGCTCGACACGCTGGGGGAGGCCCATACATTCTGGCTGTTCGCCGCGATGAATGCCCTGTTTATCGGGATCACACTGCTTTACGTGCCGGAAACGAAGGGGGTCTCGCTGGAGGATATTGAATCCCACCTGCTTGCGGGCTGGCCCCTGCGTGATCTGGGCGCGCGCGCCCTGCCACGTGCATCCGAGGTATCCACACATCCTTCTTCGTGAATGGATCGCAGACACAGAAAACGGCTTCCAGAACCCTGGAAGCCGTTTTCTGTACTGTCCGCCCCGGTGCTATCGTGCTGCCGGGGCATGGATCGTGTTTCAGGCTTTCTGGGTAGAAGCCTTGAATATCTGGTCGATGGACTTCGCGAGGGCCGCATCGAATTCCACATCGGTCATGGTGTAACGCAGATCTTCCAGCAACGCGCGCGAGAAGCTGGCGATCATGCCATGGTTGGCCGACAGGCGCTGGCAGGCTTCATCACGCGGGTAACCACCCGAAAGCGCCACCACACGCTGCACACGCGGGTGCTTGATCAGGTCAAGGTAGAGATCGGCCTTTTCCGGGATCGAGACCTTGATCATGACCTGATAGTCGCCGGGCAGCGCATCGAGCCCACGGCGCAGTTCATCATGCAGCAGGGCTTCCGCACCGGCCTTGTCCGGGCTTTTGATCAGGACTTCAGGCTCCATGATGGGCACAAGGCCCCGGTCCGCAATCTGCTGCGCAAGGCCAAACTGCTGCTTCACGATCGCCGCCACGCCTTCGGGCTCGGGCAGGCGGATGACGGAGCGGGCCTTCGTGCCGTAAATCCCCTTGCTGATCGCCTGACCAAGCAGTGCTTCCAGATTGGGGATGGGCTTCATCAACTGGACGCCCCCCGCTTCGGCTTCCAGCCCCTTGTCAACCTTCAGGAACGGGACAACGCCCTTCTCCTGCCATAGATAGGTCGGGACCGGCGTCTCCTTTACCAGCCCGTTCATGGTCTGCTCGAACAGGATGGCCGCGATAACCTTTTTCCCTGTAAATGCGGGGGCGGTAATGACCCTTACGCGCATTTCGTGCATGAGGGCGAACATCTGCGCATCGGTGCTGTAGGCACTATCGGGAATGCCGTAATGCCTGAGCGCGCCCGGTGTCGATCCGCCGCTCTGGTCCAGGGCCGCGATAAAGCCCGCACTTTCCGACATGTGTTTACGCATTTGATTAACAGGCATGGTTATTCATTCATCCTTCTTTTAATACTTATATATCATCAAAACGATGATTGAGCATTATATATAATGTCCCCAGAGTTCATTGATTAACAAGTTAAAATATAGGTGAATAAACGTGAATACAAAATATGCAAACCGCCTTGCACTGGTGCTGAATGATGGCCCGATGCAGTAAGTGACAGATTGGGGCGGTTACATATCTGGCAGATACCCTCCGGTTCGTACCCCTGTTCAGCGGGCCGCATATACCTACCCCATCAGCACCCTGATTTCCATGATGAAGATACAGCTTCGGGCTGGGGGAAAGCATGATGCGGTCGGGAGCGCGGGGGAACTTCAGAGTCGTGCGATGGCAGGTCCATTATGACCATGGATATGGGTATTCACGCGTTCAAGCACAAGAACCATGCCGCAACCGACGTCGCGCGGCCTCAAGTCGACGTTACCCTGCGGCACACGGGCTAGCATATCCGGCCGGAACGCAAAGGGAAATCCCGCGACCGTTGACAGAACCGGTCACATTACGGGAACCCCATGTGTCCTGCCGCATTGTTTCCCGGCATGGGCGAGACCCGTGCTTCCTGCCGTTCGAAATTCCCGGCAGGCCAGACATCCAGCCGGAAGGATAGCGCGGTTCATGACCTTTCCCTTCGCAGCCTTGGCCGCCTGCCGCGCGGAACTGGAGGAAGAAGCCACCGCGAATGACGCGCAGGCCCTGTTTCCCCTGTCCGGCCTGAGCCGCCTGCGGCAACTGGGTGTTTTATCGGCGGTTCTGCCGCGGACGCTCGGCGGCTGCGGTTTTGGCACCGAACCCGATGGCGCCCTGGGGTTACTGCATCTCCTGCGGCTGACGGGACAGGCCAGCCTGTCGCTTGGGCGCATTGTGGAGGGGCATGTCAATGCCATCCGCCTGATCTCCCGTTATGGAACGACCGAGCAACTGGCCCGCGCGGCGGAAGATGTGCATGACGGGGCCCTGTTTGGCGTCTGGGTCACGGAGGGCGGTACACCGCTGCGCATGGAATGGTCGGGCGACACCATCATGTTACAGGGCAGGAAAATCCTGGCCTCCGGTGCGTTTCATGTCACGCGGGCGCTTGTAACGGCACATGCGCGCGATAATACGACCCGGATGCTTCTGGTCCCGCTGGATGCAGGCCATGCCGCCTATCCCTCCATGGACGGGATTGCCGGCATGCGTGGGGCGGGCACCGGGAACTACGATTTCAACGGCACCGTCCTGCAGGCGGACGGGCTGATCGGTCAGGCGGATGATTATCTGCGCCAGCCTGAATTCTCCGCCGGGGCATGGCGCGCCATGGCCGTGGCCCTTGGCGGGATCGAACGGCTTACCACCCTGCTGCGCGGCCAGTTGGTCGAACGGGGGCGGGCTGACAGCCCCGCCCAGCAGGTCCGGATCGGCACGGCGCTGATCGCGGCGGAAACCGCCCTGTTATGGACACGCAGGGCCGCCCTGATCGCCTCCGGGCAAACCCGTCACGAGGCGGGTGATATCACGGCCACCGTCAATCTGGCGCGGCACGCCGTGGAACGGGCGGGGCTGGATGTGATTGAAGTGGTTCAGCGCGGGCTGGGACTTTCCGCCTTTGTCAGGACAAACATCGTGGAGCGCCTGAATCGTGACCTTGCCACCTATCTGCGCCAGCCCGCGCCAGATGAGGCATTAGCCGAAGCCGCCCAATGGTTCACCCGGCGTGACCTGCCCCAGACGGAGGCCGCGCCATGAAGGCGGTCGTGATACAGGCCGCAATGCGCACCCTGCCGCCTGCGCCCCTGTCGGCCATCGTTCCGGGCCGGGCCCTGATTCTGGCGCCGCATGCGGATGATGAAAGCCTTGGCTGTGGTGGCCTGATTGCGGCCTGCTGCGCCGCGGGACGGCCGCCGCTGGTCGTGATCGTGACCGACGGGGCGGCCTCCCACCCCCATTCGGGCGCGTGGCCGCCGCCGCGCCTGCGGGCCCAACGCCAGGCGGAGGCCCTGCGCGCGGTCGCATGCCTGGGCCTTACGCCCGACCATCTGGTCTTTCTGGGCCTGCCCGATGCGGCCACCCCCCATGAAGGGCCCGTTTTTGAGCAGGTGGTGAACCATCTGGAGCAACTGCTCCAGACCCATGGATGCACAACCATCATCGCCCCATGGCGGGCCGACCCCCATTGTGACCATGAAGCGACATGGAAAATGGGTGTGGCCCTGCAACGGCGTTGCGGCACAGCCCTGCTTGCCTATCCGGTATGGGGCTGGCTGCTTCCCGCCGATACGGAACTCGACCATCGCCTGCCTACGGGCATGCTGCTGGATATTGCGCCCTACCGCGCGCTAAAGCAGCGTGCGATCGGGATGCATGAAAGCCAGTACGGTCACCTGATTACCGACGACCCGACCGGCTTCAGCCTGCCGGCCGCCCTGCTGGACATGCTGATTACGGATTTTGAGGTTTTCGTCGAACCATGACTAACCCCAGCTGGTCCCGCGTTGTATTCGAGAGGATGTATCAACAGCACCCGGACCCATGGGGGTTCCGCACGCGCGCCTACGAACAGGACAAATACCACCAGACGCTGACCCTGCTGGCGGGCCTGCATTTCAGCCAGGCACTGGAACTGGGGTGCTCCATCGGGGTCATGACCGCCCAGCTTGCACGGCAATGCGACCATGTGCTGGCGGTGGATGTGGCTGAAACCGCACTTATGCGCGCACGCCATCATTGTGCGGGGCTGGCGGGAGTATCGTTCCATCATGGACAGTTGCCCGACGCGTTTCCGCCCCTGCCCCGGCATACATGCGACCTGATCATGGTTTCCGAGCTGCTGTACTTCCTTTCACGTGTCGATATCATCCAGCTTGCCGCCCGATGCCTGCATGTACGCAAGCCTGATGCACCCATCATTCTGGTAAACTGGACGGGACAGACCGATACGCCATGCCATGGCGATGAGGCTGCCGAACATTTCATAACCTTCTGCCGCGCCGAAGGTGTAGGGGTGATCCATGGCCGCCGCTTTCCCCATTACCGGCTCGACATGCTCAATGGCGGGAGCAGGCTGCCGGGACTGGGGAGTGCCGGATGAGGCGACGTAGCCCGTGCCGCCAGTAAACGCCGCACAATCCGTTCGGCCTGCCGGAACTCCCGCTCCAGATCGACCCGCCTGACTGGCCTGCGGCGCAGTACCGCGCCCGCCGCGGCCTCCAGCCTGTCCCATGCCATACCGAAAAACGGGCTTCGCGCTATGTCCGCCACATGCCGGGGGGGCAGCTTCAACCGATCCGCCAACTGCCCTATCGCGGCCTGCCGTGGCACGCTGCCGGAGGGCAGGCCGTACAGGCCGCGCAGTCGCGCGCGCGCCTGCGCCCGGCGCAGGCAGTCGGCAGCGGGTTCCAGTGTATCATCCAGCATTTCGTCCTGCCGGACCAGACGGCGGGCCATGGTATCGGCCATGCCGCCAGAGGCACGTCCCTGCACGCGCCCCGATACGCTCACCACCACATCAGGCGCATGCCGAATGGCCGCATCCACACGGCGCAGCGCGGCCAGAAAGCCCCGGTCTTCACCCAAAGGCAGCGCGGGAATGCCGCCCGCCCGTTCCCAGCCAGAAACACTTACGGCAATACTTGCCCCGGAATGTTCCGTATGGCGTGGCCATGGGTCATGCGGGTCTGGGTCGATCAGGTCATGGATGCGGTCCAGCAGCGTGGCATAGGCACTTTCCGCCTCGTCATCACGGTGGAGATGCGCTGGAATCAACAGCGCCTCCACCGGGTCGATCACGGCACGGCCACATACCGCGTCGGCTCCCCTGTCAAAGGCGGCGAGTGTGTTGACCAGCCAGTCGGGGGATGGAGCGCCATCGGCATCGGTCGTGAACAGGATGCCGTCGGGGCCGGCGATCCGGGCCGCAATCTCCATGGCTTCGCGTCGCGCGGTGCCCACATGGGCGATGGACGGCGGATATGTGCGCGCAATAACCGAAACGGCAAAAGGCAGCCGTGCAGCATAATCGCGTACACAACATGGCGTATTGTCAGTGCAATTATTGAGCAGCAGAACCGCATGGGTCAGGCGGGCTTCGCGCTGGCTGGCAAGTGCGGACAGGCAGGTGTTGATCCGTTCCGCCTCATTACGGACGGGAATGGCCACAACGAGTGGATGGATACGGAGGCGGGCCGGAAGCATGGGTGACCCTTTAGCTGAGCAAGTCCTGAACGCCCAATCCACAGCCCGGTTGCATGGGGTATCTGTAACGGCAGGCTCATGTTCCATATCGGCTGGTTTGGGCGAATGCCAGAGTTCTGCTAACTGTAATCAACAAGGAATAAATGTGCGAAAGGAACCGATTATTGTGACTTCTCCAGTGATCGTCTGGTTTCGCCATGATTTCCGCCTGATGGACAATGCGGCGCTGAGTGCGGCGGTGGCGACCGGCGCGCCGGTTCTATGTATCTATATCCTTGACGATGCGACCGAACAGGTTGCGGCGCGTTGGTGGCTGGGCCGGGCACTGGAGTTGTTTGACGCAGCCCTGCGGCGGCGTAATGGGGCGTTGCACGTCTTTCGCGGGTCAGCGAACCGGGTGCTACCGGCGGTGGTGGCCGCAACCCGGGCGCGGGCGGTATTTTGGAACCGGCGGTACGATCCGGGCGGAAAGGAGACGGATACACGGCTGAAGACCATGCTGAAGGCGGCGGGAACTCCCGTTCATAGTTTTGCCGGCGCCTTATTGCATGAACCGTGGACGATCCAGACCCGGACGGGACAGCCTTATCGTGTTTTTGGCGCCTATTGGCGTGCGGCCTGTCAGGCGGGGCATGAACGCCCGTTGCTACCGGCGCCGGAACGGCTGACATTTGCAACTCCGGCCCAGGCTGGCCTGCCGCCGATGGTCGATCCCGACATGATCAGCCAGGAGATGCATGCAACCGGCTGGACCGACGGGCTGGACGAAGCCTGGCGCCCTGACGAAGTCTCGGCACATACGGTCCTGGAGACATTCGTGGATGGTCCGCTGGAGGATTACGCACATGATCGGGATATGCCGGCTCAACCGGCGACGTCCCGCCTGTCTCCTTTCCTGCGCTGGGGTCATATTACGCCAGCGCAGATTCGGGAGGCAGTCGTTGCACGGTCGCAGTCAGGTGGGGCGACAAAATTCATGATGGAACTGGGCTGGCGGGATTTTGCATGGTCGGTACTGTTTGGCTGTCCCGATCTGGTCTCGCGCAACCTGCGTCCGGAATTCGATATGATGGCATGGCGGCATGACCCGTCCGGTCTGCGTGCGTGGCAGCGTGGTCTGACCGGCTACCCGCTGGTGGATGCGGGCATGCGCCAATTATGGCAAACGGGCTGGATGCATAACCGGGTGCGAATGGTGGCCGCATCGTTCCTGGTGAAGCATCTGCTGATCGACTGGCGGGAAGGCGAGCGCTGGTTCGCCCACACGCTGGTCGATTACGATCCGGCCAGCAACGGCATGAACTGGCAATGGGTCGCGGGGACCGGCATCGATGCCGCACCGTTTTTCCGGATAATGAATCCACTGATCCAGTCCCGCAAATTCGATCCGTCCGGCGCTTATATCCGCTCGTGGGTACCGGAACTGTCTGGCCTGCCGGATAAGCATATCCATACGCCATGGCTGGCTGGGGGTGCCGAAGGGTATCCGCCGCCGATCGTCAGTCACGAGGTGGCACGGGATCGCGCCCTGTCTGCCTGGCGAATGTTACGCGGCGCAACCCCCTGAAAATTACCTGTCCATTACCCTTGGCCAGATGGTGACGGGCATGGATGACCGGCAGGATACCATGTCTCAACAGGCCCTGTCGGAAGCTGTCGCTATCATACCCCGATCAGCCAGTATGGCCCTGGGGGTCGATACAGGCAAAGTCATCAGGGCCTGTGCCGTTATGTGGCGTCCACACAATGCCATCCACTATTTGGACATATGATGTATGACATCCATTAATTATCATTATTATTGTATAAATCACATTTTTTGCAAAAGTAATTTATTACGCATGGCAGCATCGCATTTATACCATTTTTACCGAGCGGGCATTGTAATAATTTAGGGGCGTTATAACAGGCTGCCACCGTAAACTGAGGACACCTGCCTTGCCCATTGCGTTGCTGGCCCTTGCCATCGGGGCATTTGGCCTCGGCACTACCGAAACCATTGTCATGGGGCTGCTGCCGCAGCTTTCCTCCGGGTTGCACGTCTCCATCGCACAGGCGGGACTGCTGGTGTCTGGCTATGCCATCGGGGTGACCATCGCCTCCCCCCTCGTGTCAATCCTGACCAACAGCCTGTCACGGCGCGCGACACTGCTGCTGACAATGGGAATATTCATCGCGGGCAATGCATGCAGCGCCATGGCGCCGGGGTATGGCAGCCTTATGCTGGCGCGCGTGCTGACATCGTTCTCGCACGGGACGTTCTATGGCGCGGCTTCAATCATAGCATGTCAGGTCGTCGCGCCCGACAGGAGGGCGCAGGCGCTCTCCCTCGTCTATATCGGACTGACGCTGGCCATGATCCTTGGCGTACCGATGGGCACGGTCGTGGCCCAACTGACATCATGGCGCATGGCGTTCTGGCTGATCTGCGCGGTCGGGCTAATCGCATGGGCCACCATGTGGATATGGATCCCGCAGGACCGGGCCAGCGGGCCCGCCATTGCGCTGGCGGCGCAGTTCCGGGCCATGCTGCATCCGCTTGTCGTGACCATGATGCTGGTTTCGCTCTGTACCGCCGCCAGCATGTTTACCCTGTTTACCTATATCTCCCCCTTCCTGCAGATCCGCACAGGTTTCAGCACGCGCATGATCGACGGTATCCTGCTCATGATCGGGGGTGGCCTCTGTCTGGGCAACCTGCTGGGCGGACGGCTGGCGGACTGGAAGATGCTGCCATCCTGCGCGGGGCTAATGGCCGCCGTGGCGGTGGTACAGGTCCTGCTTGTGCCTGGTAGCCTGCACCCATGGGTCTGTCTTGCGCTGCTGTTCCTGTGGGGGGTGTTCATCTATGCGCCCATGGCTCCGCTACAGACATACGTGGTCGCCTGCGCGGGGGCCGCGCCCAACATCGCCGCCGCCATGAACCAGAGTTCCTTCAACTTCGGCAACGCAATTGGCGCGTGGGCAGGCAGCCATATGGTGGAGACGCACTGGTCCTATGCCGGGCTGCCGGTCCTGTCTGCCTGTTTTGCCTTTATCGGGCTGGGGCTGGTGGGGTTGGCGGAATATTATTCCCGACAGCAGGCTGAGCCCCGTGAAAGCACACCCCACCCGCTGACCAGCGCCACCCATGCCGTAGTACCGAAACCACAGGCGCGAGAGGTCGTAATGAGCCGTGAATGAGTATGACTGGCCACCATCATCATGGCCTTCCCCGCTTTGCTCAGGACCGTAGCGAGTGTGCTGGAGATGTCATTTTACCAGCCATGTCATAAGCATTACATCCTTACCGGGTCAGACGTTGGATACGGCTGGCTTCACGCATATGGGCGCGCAGGATCTCGTTCAGGCCCGACAGGCAGGGCACGCCGTCCTCCACCAGGATTTTCCCGTTGACGATGGTCGTGCCCGCTACTGCTGGCGCACAGCGGAGCCACGCTTCCACCGGGTCGGTCAGGGCCCCTGCTAGGGCAAATTCAGACATTTTCCAGATAACCAGATCCGCGCAGGCGCCGGGACGCAAATGACCCAGTTCATCTGTCCGGCCCAGACAGGCGGCGCCGCCCTGCGTCGCCATATCCAGCGCATCGCGGGCGGACATGGAATGGGGGCCATTCCTGAAACGGCCCAAAAGCAGCGCCATCCGCGTTTCCAGCCACATTGAAGCATGATCCGTCGAGGCCGAGCCATCACACCCGAGCCCTACCTGCATGCCCCGCGCACGCAGGTTCATGGCATCTGCCGCGCCGCCACCAATCATCATGTTGGAACAGGGACATTGCACCGTACACACGCCAGCATGGGCAAGGCGGTCGATTTCGCCGGGGGATGGATAGATGTAATGCGCCACCCATGAGCGGGGGGAGGCCCAGCCCACCCGTTCAAGATACTCGGTCGGGGTGCAGCCGTACACCTCGGCGCAGTAAGTATCTTCATCCCTGTCTTCCGCAAGATGGGTATGCAGGCGCAGGTCATGCTTCTCGGCCATGGCGGCTGATTCGCGCATGATCCGTTCGGACACGCTGAACAGGGAACATGGCGCCAGGGCCACACGGTCCATGGCGCCGGGGGCGGGATCATGAAATTTGCCGACCAGGCGTTCGCTATCCGCAAGGATTGTATCTTCATCCTGCACGACCGATGCCGGTGGCAGGCCACCATCTTCGACCGAGCGTGTCATTGATCCCCGCGTGGCGTGGAAACGGAAGCCGATTTCATGCGCCGCGCGGAACTGTGCATCGATCAGGTTGGGGCCGGGATGGACATACATATGATCCATGGAGGTCGTGCATCCCCCCATCAACAGTTCCACCATGGCGACAAAGGTGGAGAGATAGACGGATTCCTCATCCAGCCCGGCCCAGAGGGGATACAGGCCCTGCAACCACTCGAACAGCGTGCCATTGGTAACCGGGGCATAGGACCGGGTCAGGTTCTGGTACATATGGTGGTGGGCGTTGATCAGACCGGGCGTGACCAACTGGCCACGCGCGTCAATTGTCCTGCTGGCGGCTGGGGGGAGCTGGGCGCTTTCGCCAACGGAATGGATGCGCCCATCCTTTATGGCGATCCAGCCACCGGGAATTTCACGATTGCGGTCCACATAGATGTAGGCGTCGGTAATCAGGAGATCAGTGATCATGCGCGTGCCTTCGTTCAATACCGGGAATGAGACGGTTACCGTACCGTCGTGATGAAGCCCTGTACCGGACGTGGCGGGTCCGGATCGTCATCGCATGGGTATCGAACGGGCGTTTACGGGCACCATTCCTATCATTGCCGTCCCGTGCAATGCAACGACTGCCCGGAAACATGCCGCGATCCCCCACCGCCAGACGCCAGAAAACCGTGCGCTTCGGAATCCTGTCTCCCGGGAAAACGCCTCCAGTTGAAATTGTGGGAAAACCACGGCACGTGGCGCGCGTCTGTTTCGTATCAACACGAAGCAAGACGATGTCCCATGAAAGCACTGACCTGGCAGAAAAAAGGCAGGATCACATGCGAAAGCGTGCCTGACCCTGTCATTGTCGATGGCCATGACGTCATCATCAAGGTGACGGCCTGCGCCATCTGTGGCTCTGACCTTCACCTGCTTGACGGCATGATGCCAACCATGCAGCGCGGCGACATTCTTGGCCACGAGACAATGGGAGAAGTGGTCGAAGTCGGAAAGGACAACACCCGCCTGTCGGTCGGGGACCGTATTGTCGTGCCCTTCACCATCTCCTGTGGCGCATGTCGGCAGTGCAGATGGGGTAACTGGAGTTGCTGCGAACGGACGAATCCCAACGGTCGCCAGCAGGCTGAAACCTTCGGTTATCCATTATCGGGCCTGTTTGGTTATTCCCATATTACGGGTGGCTTCGCAGGCGGACAGGCGGAATATCTGCGTGTCCCCCATGCCGATGTCGGGCCGATCGTGATCCCGCAAGGACTGGAGGATGAACAGGTCCTGTTCCTCTCCGATATTTTCCCTACGGGCTATCAGGCCGCTGAAAACTGCGAAATTACCCCGGAATCCGAGAAAACCATCGCGATCTGGGGCTGTGGGCCGGTTGGACAGATGGCGATCCGGTCCTGTTTCCTTCTGGGTGCAAAGCGCGTCATCGCCATAGATGAAGTACCCGAAAGACTGGCGATGGCGCGGGCGGGCGGGGCTGAAACCATAGATTTCCGCACCCGGAATATTCAGGAAACGCTTGTCGACATGACAGGCGGGCTCGGACCGGATGCGGTGATCGAAGCCGTCGGGATGGAAGCGCATGGTGCTGACACCATGATGCAGAAGGTCGGTTCGGCCCTGCTGTCCGCCACGACGCTGGAGCGGCCCTTCGCGCTTAATCAGGCCATTCTTGGCTGTCGGCCGGGTGGAATCGTGTCGATGCCGGGTGTCTATGCCGGTGTGCTGGGCCCTGTCATGATCGGCGCTCTCATGAACAAGGGGCTGACCTTGCGCACCGGTCAGACCAATACGCAGAAATATCTCGGGCCACTGCTGGAGCGGATCCAGAACGGGCAGATCGACCCGTCCTTCGTCATCAGCCATCGTTCCACAAATCTGGAAGATGGTCCGGCCCTGTATGAGAAATTCAGGGACAAAAAAGACAATTGCACCAAGGTAGTCTTTCACCCTGACGGAAACTGAACCCGAGATTCCCAAAAGGGCCGTTACAGTGCCCCCTTACACCGAAAGCCGGGGAATACGCCCGTTCAGTAATGAATGACAGAGCGGATGGACTTTCCCTCATGCATCAGGCGAAACGCCTCGTTGATATCTTCCAGCGGCATGGTGTGCGTCACAAAAGGCTCAAGCTGGATGTCGCCCCGCATCGCATCTTCCACCATGCCGGGCAACTGGCTGCGCCCCTTCACGCCACCGAACGCGGATCCCTTCCATGACCGTCCCGTGACAAGCTGGAACGGGCGGGTGGATATTTCCTGCCCGGCCCCGGCCACACCAATGACAATGGACTGCCCCCATCCCCGATGCGCGCATTCAAGCGCCGCCCGCATGACATTGACATTGCCAATACATTCA
Source organism: Komagataeibacter sp. FNDCR2 (assembly GCF_021295395.1). Taxonomy (NCBI): domain Bacteria; kingdom Pseudomonadati; phylum Pseudomonadota; class Alphaproteobacteria; order Acetobacterales; family Acetobacteraceae; genus Komagataeibacter; species Komagataeibacter sp. FNDCR2. The sequence goes on along the minus strand of NZ_JAIWOU010000001.1, from coordinate 262,283 downwards.
AAGGTATGGTCCACGCCCCAGCCCGTCATTTCCACAACAACCTGCTGGATTGGCTTGTCGTAGTCTTTCGGGTTGAGGAAATCCGTCGCGCCGAACGCTTTTGCCAGCTCGAATTTGTCCGGGTTGGTGTCGATGGCGAAAATCCGCCCCGCCCTGGCCTGTCGCGCGCCCTGGATAACGGCAAGGCCTATACCGCCCAGACCGAATACGGCAACGGACTCACCCGGCTGGACCCTGGCGGTGTTATGCACGGCCCCGATGCCGGTCGTAACACCACATCCCATAAGGCACACATGCCCGGGATTGGCCTGCGGGTTGATTTTCGCCACGGATACTTCCGCAACGACCGTATATTCGCTGAATGTCGAACACCCCATGTAATGATACAGGGGCTTGCCCCTGTACGAAAAGCGTGTCGTGCCATCGGGCATAAGCCCCCTGCCCTGCGTCGCCCGGACCGATACGCACAGGTTTGTCTTGCCGGATTTACAGAACAGGCATTCCCCACATTCCGCCGTATAAAGCGGAATTACATGATCACCCGGTTTTACACTGGTCACACCCTCGCCAACTTCCATGACAATGCCTGCGCCCTCATGCCCAAGCACTGCGGGAAAAATACCCTCCGGGTCATCTCCGGACAGTGTAAAGGCATCGGTATGGCATACGCCGGTATGGGTAATCCTGATCAGCACCTCACCCGCACGCGGCGGGTCAACGTCGATTTCGACAATTTCAAGAGGCTTCCCGGCTTCAAACGCAACGGCGGCACGTGATTTCACGCATTTTCTCCTTTTTTCAAACATTCCCTCGATCAGGAAAATAATTATCCTGCGAATAAATGGATTTACAGAAAACCCTAGACAACAATATTGCGAAGGAATTCCTCACAATCGGCAAGCTGCTGCAAAGAAATGAATTCGTCCGCCTTATGCGCCTGCATTATTGAACCGGGACCACAGACAAGCGCATCAATCCCAACCTGCTGGAACAGCCCGGCCTCGGTTCCATACGAAACGCAGCTACACTGCCTGTTGCCCAGTGTATTCCGTATATCGTCAATGGCCTCACAATAACGACCGGACAGGGCGGGCACATTGGCGCGCCTGTATAAAGTCACGCCCACATCCGGGTGGTTGCGCCGCATGGCCGGTACGATCTCGTGGTCAATATAATTCCTGATCGTCCGTTCTATCGCCTCACTATCCTCGTGTGGCAGGGAACGGAACTGGAAGCTGAAATCACACAGATCCGGCACCGTATTGGTGGAAAGCCCGCCTTCGATCGTACCGACCGAAAACGTGGTGTAAGGCGGGTCAAAATCCGGGTCCTGCCGGTTTTCGTGCTGGAAGGCCACCGCCATCCCATCCAGGAAATTGATAATCTTCGCGGCATATGTAATGGCGTTCACCCCATCGGCGCTGGCGGAATGACAGGCCCGGCCATGCACGCGGCACTCAAACACGCGCGACGCCTTATGCGCCGTGACCGGCGTCATGTCCGTAGGTTCCCCCACAAGACAGACACGGGGGTGGTAGCCACGCGCGACAATGTCACGGATCATCAGCGGTGCACCGATGCAGCCCAGTTCCTCATCAAACGACAGGGCATAATGAAGCGGATATTCAGGGCGTTTTTGCGCAAACTCCTCACCAAGCGCAATGGCGATCCCCAGAAAGCCCTTCATGTCGCATGCCCCCCGGCCATACAGCTTTCCATCGCGGATGGAGGCGACAAACGGGTCCGATGTCCAGTCCTGTCCCGCCACGGGCACGACATCCGTATGGCCCGACAGCACCAGCCCATCATGCAGCGCGCCCTTACGCCCCGGCAATGTTGCGAACAGGTTGGCCTTGGTGCCGGCGTTGTTCTGTGTCAGGTCAACCACCATGCCCAACTGGCGGAAATGCGCGGCGACTTCCGTAACAAGGGCTAGGTTGGACCGGGAGGAAATACTTTCATGCGCGATCAGGCGCGTGATCCAGTCAAGGGTGTGCTGACTTGGCATGGCGGTCATGGAAAGGAAAATACTCCCGAGACAGCAAAACAGTCGGCATAGGCCCTGAAAGCGTACACCGACTGTTGTTACCGATCCTATACGCTATCAGAAATTCGCACTGAGCGAACCGAAGAACATCCGCGGCGCACCGATCAGGAAGGACTGGTAGGCCATCGCACCCTTGGAAATGCTGAGCGGATTACCATTTTCACCCATGGTCGAAATATAATGGGAGTTCGAAAGGTTGGTCACGCTGAAGGACAAGGTCAGATCCTTGGCGGGGGAAAGCTTGCGGTGGATCGCTCCAATCTTGCTGAGGTTATACTGCACGCCCAGGTTGGCAAGCCAGTAAGACGGGATCTTTACATCGCCCACGTAGCTGTAGTTACGGCTGCTGTTGTAATTTGCATCGACATAGGCCGTCAGGCCCCCATAGGCGTAGGACAGGCGGGTCTTGTACATGAAGCGCGGATAGTTGATAACCTGCACGCCACGGGTGTGATACAGCGTGCCCCCATCCATCAGGTTGTTGTCATACGTCGCGTGGTCATAACTGAAGCTGTTGGTGAATGTCAGGTTATGGATGGGCATGACCGTCAGGGCAGCATCCACACCGTTCATCGTCACGCCACCCACGTTCGCCACCGTGGACAGGGGCTTGACCGCCGGTCCCGACGTGATCTGCTGCAGGCGGTTGTTGAAGTTCGTGCGGTAACCATACAGCGACAGCCCGACAAACTGGGTGGAATAACGATAGCCCAGCGCATAGGTCCAGTCCGTCTCGGGGTGGATGTTGGAACGCTCGGCGTTGAACGCCTGCTGGGTCACGGCAAAGGGCGAGGCGCAGAGGCTGTAGCCGCACTGGGCGTATGTATGCACGTTTTCCGAAATATCAAAGAACAGTTCATGATTCTTCATGAAGTGCCAGTCCGCGCTGATATGCGGCAGGAAGGGCTTGGCCGTGGTCAGGCCGACACCACTGGCCAGTTCCGTGCCCGCGCCATAATAATCCTGGTTCGCGTAACCATTCCCCACACGCGTGGTGCTGAGAACGGACTTGAACCCAAAATGCAGGGCCAGGTGCCGGATCGGCCTGAAGGTATCCTGCACGAACGCCGTGAAGGTATTGGTGTTGTAATCCTGATTATAGATCTCGGCGAAGGGATGCTTCCAGTAGTTCAGCGGGTTGGGAAGCGCCTGCGTCAACTGGCCATCCACGATATTGGGCATCTGGAAGTCGTATTCAGGCGACTGATAGCTGTTGTTTTCATACCATACACCGCCCGAAAGCTGGTTCTTGCTTGTATCGTAATGCACCTGTGAAATAATGCCGTAGCGGCGGATGCCTGGTGCCTTTCGCAGTTCGGAAAGCGGGGAACCATTGGGCGAGGGATAATAGGGCGTGGTCCATGTGGACTGGGTGGTTTCACCATGGCCATAGGCCGTGGTGTCCCACATGACGTTATGCGACAGCTTGATATGCGCCTTGACACCGCCAAAATAGTCCTCGCTGTTGAGAACGGCGTCATAATAGGCCGAATCTTCGGGATCCTGCAGGCCGGAAAAGGATGATGGGAAAATGCCGTTGGCCGCGTTGATCGCAGCCTGCAGCCCGCTCTGCCTGCCGTTATAATAGTTGGTTACGTTGTAACCGGCCTTCTGGATCACTTCGGGCGAGGCATCGGGGGTCGAGAACTGGTGCATGTCGGCCCAGTCGAAATAGGCGGACAGGGAGCTTTCCTCACCCAGCGGCTGGACCAGCTTGGCATTGACCTGCTGTACGAACTGCTCACCCGTTCCCTTCCAGATCTGCCCGTCCTGACGGCTGTAGGAGGTATAGAAACGCGTGCCGGTACGGTTCAGGTCACCACTCTCCAGCCGCACGAACGTATGGTAATTGGCAAAGCTGCCAAACCCCTGGCTGATCGTACCCCCCATCTTGTGCGACGGATCGCGTGAGACATAGGCCATCGATCCACCAAGGTTGTTGGTGGCCGCAATATCTTCGGCGCCAGCGGACTGGGACACGTCGATACGCCCGACATTTTCAGACGAGATGGCGAGTAGCGCATTGAAACCGTTATAGTTTCGCAGCGACTGCTCCCCCAACGGCATGCCATCGAGCGTGAAACCGATTTCCTGCTGCTGGAAACCGTGCATGAAAATCTGTTCGGACCAGATATCCACACCCTGCGCATCGGCGGACTGGAACATGACGCCGGGCAACTGGGACAGGACCTTGAGCGGGTTGGTCCCGGCGGGGGCCTGTGACAGCAGCTTCTGGCTGACGGTTACAAGCGCGCCATGGGAGACATGGCGTGACCTGACATTGAATGTTTCGGAGGTGGAGCTGAGATAGACCCCCTCCTTGTTTCCCGCGGCGGTGTGGTCGCTGGCCGGTTTCGTGGCGTGGGCGGCAGTCCGGCGGGGGGCGTGTTCCCCGGTCCCTTCTTTCTCGCTGGCTTGCGGAACCGCCTGTGCCGATGCCACGCCGGTTCCGATGGTGACGAGCGTGGTGGAAAAGAGACATAATTTTGATAACGAAATATTCCGCATCATTATTGACCTCTACATACGACGCTTAACCGCAGGCAGTAGCCGCGCCTTCGTTAGCATGAGATTATGGAAATGTGCGACCCGGGACCCGGAGCCTGATCTGTTCTACAGACAGGCTAGGTTGTCTATACGAGTATAGTCAATAAGATTCGTATCGGAAACGCAATCAGTCCGTCGTTTTTCCGCGCCCCGTGCCGCGCATTGCCACAACATAGACAAGCCCGGTCAGGGCCAGCCCGAACACCCACGACAGATCGGCCCCGCCAAATGCCTGTGCAAATGGCCCCATATACAGTTCGTTAGCCAGAAACGGCACCTGTACGATCAGGCCGAAAACGTAAGACAGTATTGCCCGCATGTTGAAGCGACCATACACCCCCCCATCAGCAGCAAAGAAAGATGGCAGGTCATAGTTGCCATGACGCAACACATAATAGTCCACAAGATTGATGGCCGACCACGGCACCATGATGGCCATGAGCAACTGGAGGAACCCGGCATAGGCCTTGTCGAACTGCCCCGCCATTCCAACCGCAAGCACGGTCGCGACCAGCAGCAGCACAACCGATATCGCCACGCGCCAGCCACGCCCGAAATGCCGGTGGGGGGCCAGGGTGTGGAATACGGTAATGGAAGACAACGCCCCGCAATAAAGGTTCATGGCATTGGCGATAATGATGCCCAGCGACAGCACCCCGATAACAGGCGCCGCCAGCCACCCCAGTTCCCGCCCCAGCACGGCGGCGACATCCGCCCCCGTCACCACGCCAACCAGCATGGCAACGAACGACCCCAGCACACACCCCCAGTAGCTGGCATGGAACGCCTGCCGCTCCCCCGCCGGGCTACTGGGCAGGTAGCGCGAATAATCCGAAACATAGGGCGCGTAGGCGATCTGCCACAGGGCCGCGAGCGACATGGCCCCCAGGAAACCCTGTACCGTGTCATGCCCGTCACTGACCCACCACGCCCCGCCCCGGGGCACGTGCCACAGCGCCACGACCAGGCAGATAAGCACCGCCGCCCCACACAGCAGCGATACGATACGGGTCGCGCCATGGATGGCCCGGTAGCCCAGCACCGCCGGAACCAGCGAAAGGAACGCCACCGCAAGCATGCCCGGCGTGCCGCCGAGATGGCCATCCATCGTGGCCAGCCCCTGCGCGCCCAGCACAAGGTTGGAGGCGGAAAACCCCAGGAACATGATGACGATCAGCGCGGTCATGGGGGCCGCGCCCAACATGCCGAACTGCGCGCGCGACTGCACCATCTGCGGTATGCCAAGGTGCGGCCCCTGCGCCGCATGCAGCGCCATGAACAGGCCACCGACCAGATTGCCGACGATAGCGGCCATGATGGCGGTGAGCGGCGTAAGGTGGAATGTCCCGCGCATGACGCCGCCCGTCGTTACGGTCAGCATGGTCATATTGGCGCCAAACCACAGCGCCAGCAGGTCACGCGCGCGCCCATGCCGCTCCGACACCGCAACCGGATAGATCGTCTGGAATTCAACGGTTTTTTCGGGCAGGAAATCCTCGATCAGGTCTGCGTGCGGTTCAGTTTTCGTACCGTGGGTGATCATCATGCGTGCGCCCTATCGTAAAAGCGGTTCCTGTCAGCCATGGGCCACCTCCATGAAGGTCCGTATGCGGGGCGGCGCAGTGGCGCCGAATATTTCGGTGGCCGACCCGCTCTCCGCTATGCGGCCCCCTTCGCAGAAATGGACGGTATGCGCGATCGAGCGTACGAATCGCATTTCATGGGTCACGATCAGCATGGTCATGCCCTCCGCCGACAGGTCGCGGATCACGCCCTGCACTTCCTGCACCAGTTGGGGGTCCAGCGCGCTGGTCGGTTCATCAAAAAGGATAAGCGCCGGAGACATGGCCAGCGCGCGCGCAATGCCGACACGCTGCTTCTGCCCGCCTGAAAGCTGGTCGGGATAAAAATCCGCACGGTCCAGCATGCCCACGCGGGCCAGGCAGTCACGCGCCCGGTCGCGTGCCTCGGCCCTGCCGCGACGCAGCACGACAACCTGCCCCTCCACCACGTTTTCCATGACCGTACGGTGCGAAAACAGGTTGAAGTGCTGGAACACCATGGGCATGCGCGCCCGCGCGGCCTGCAGGGTGCGCGGCGGGGCGATGCGGAAGATATTGCTGTTACCATCTTCCGAGCATAGATGCTGCCCGAAAAACGTGATTTCCCCCCCATCTGGCCGCTCCAGGAAATTGAGGCAACGCAGGATGGTGGACTTGCCCGTGCCGCTGGGGCCGATCAGGCACGCGATCTCGCCTTCATGCAGGGTCAGGTCCACGCCCCGGAGGACCGCATTGCCCCGAAAGGTCTTGCGCATCTGGCGCACGCTCAGCACGGGGGGGCTGAACTGGTCGTTCATCGCGCGCCCTCCTTGTCCATGGTCAGGGGTATGCTGATAGTGGCCCGCCGGTTCGACGGGGTCAGCCGCAATTCGATGTAGCGGATGATCCGCGCACTGATAAAGCTCATCATGAAGTAGATGATCGCCACCATGATATACGTGTTCATGCTGTCAAACGTATCGGAAATGACAATCGTGGCATGGCGGAGGAGTTCATTGACCGAAATGAACGAAACCAGCGAACAGTCCTTGAGCAGCGCGATGAAATAGCCCCCCAGCGTAGGCAGGGAAGCCAGCGCCGCCTGCGGAATGATGACCCGGCGATAAACACCCACCGGCGACATGCCGAGCGAGATCGCGGCCTCCCGCTGGCCCCTGTCAACCGCCACGATGGCCGCCCGGAACACCTCCGACAGATAGGCCGCGAGGTTGAGCGTAAGACCCGCGATGCCCGCCCAGAACGCGCTCAGCACGATGCCGGCTTCAGGCAGGGAGAAATAGATCAGCAGCAGTTGCACGATCAGCGGCGTATCACGCACGACCTCGACAAAGGCGTCCAGTGGCCAGCGCAGCGCGCGCCGGGCCGACAGGCGGCCGACCGCAAGGAAAAACCCCAGCACCGTGCCCAGCAGCATCGAGATCAGCGACAGTTCGACCGTAACCAGCGCGCCCTGAAGCAGGAAGGGGAAATGTTCCGGGATCTCGTAAAAAAGGAAGTTGTGCATGGATCCCGCTCAGTCCTGTCCAGGTGTTTTGACGAGATGGTCCTGCTGTGGTTCCCACACGCCATACCGTTGCAGGATCGTACGGATCGTGCCGTCCTCGTGCATGTCCTTCAGGGCGTGGTTTATGGCGGCAAGCAGGTCGACGCAGGCAAGTCGCACCACAACCCCCTCGCTGCCCAGCCTGTAGGGGGCGGCGGCCTGGGCGGTGGCCCATTCCTGCTTGGGCACATAGAAAACCGGCTCCCCCACCGTGCGCAGGCCCGCAAAATGCGCCTGCTGGGAATGCAGCGTGGCCTGATCGACCACGACCGCGTCAATCTGCCGGTTGCGCAGGGCGAGGAAAGGGTCACCAAACGTGTCGTAATCCGCGACCGCGGCGCCAATCCCCCGCGCCACAAGCCGATGGGCCGTGGCGGAATCGTTGGTGCCCAGCACGGACCCGATTGTCTTGCCCTTCAGGTCGGCCAGTGAATGGATGGGGGAATCATCCGGCACGATGACATAATCATAGAGCATGAAATACGGCATGGAAAAGCGGACATGCCCCATCACCTCACGCTCCTGCGTGATATTGACATCCGACAGCACGATATCCCATCGCCCCGCCTTGAGGCCGGGAATGATGGTTGACCATTCCGTAATGATGAATTCCGAACGTGGCAGCCCCATGCGCCGTGTCAGTTCGGACAGGAGATCGGCATCTATGCCATGATAGACGCCATCGCGATCCTGCCACAGGGAGGGATGCGCCCCCAGCAGCCCGTTCCCGACCCGCATGACCCCGGCCTTGCGGATATCATCAAGGCATCCCGCGCGGCTTTCCACCGGCAGAGCTGCCGCAAGAAGCCCCATTGCAAGCAGGAAGGCCGCCCTCACGTCGGTTCCGTATAAAGGACAGGGAAATCCGCACCCGTCAGCGGGTCACCGTCATGCAGGGCAAGATGCGCGAAAGGCGGCGAACCTTTCCCGTCACGGGAGACGAAAACAGCGTCATCCCCCACCAGCCGCGCCGAGAAGACGCGCCGCCGGTGGGTTGCCTCCACAGTCGCCGCGGCGCCATGAACGGTGCCGAAGTCAAACGCCACGGCATCGCCCGGCTCCATATCCCAGCTCAGGATAGGGTAGTTCTCCCGCGCCGAATCGATGTCGGGCATGGGCGGGCTATCATCGACCGCATAAAGCGGCGTGCCGTCAAAGCGCATGGGCCTGTGGTCGCACCCCCACCTGTGGGAACCGGCCACGCATTCAAGCGCATTCGCGGCGGGCACGGGATCCAGCGGGATCCAGAAGCTGATGGTCTGCGGGCCACGGGCGCAGTAATAGGGACGATCCTGATGCCAGGGGGTGACGAGCGAGGTGCCCGGTTCCTTCACCAGCACATGATCATGAAAAAAACGCACCTCATGCGCGCCCAGCAGTTCACCCGCGATCCGGCCCAGCGGGGAGTTCTCGACAAAATCGCGGAATTCGGGAATGCGCCGCCAGTTGCACAGATCCTGAAAAAAAGGCGCCGAGCCGGCGGGCTGGTAGGAACGTTCAAGGGGGCTGGGATCCGCCATCAGGCGGTCGATACCCGCACGTAACGTCCCGACCCATGGGGCGAACACGCCCCGCAGCACGACCGCACCATTCTCCCGGAAGGTCGCCGCCTGTTCGGTCAGAGGAAGCATTGAGACCATCTGTTCCATTTTCCGGCCGTCCTGTATGAGCAAGAATGAAACGATTTTATGTTGTCTGTACAAGATACGTCAACACTTATACGAAACAAAAAAGAATATTTAACCCTGAAAACAAAGCAAAATAAGGCAGATAAAGGAGAAATCCGCCATGCCCGACCGCGAAATAAATTTCGCTCGACCAACGAAATTTTATATGGTTGTATATACATGAACGAACAGGAGATCAGGTCATGTCCGCCAAGCCCGCTTCCATATCAAAGGTCAATGCCCCCGCATGCCGACCGGAAGTCGCGCAGCTTGCACCGTATAATGCGGGCCTGAGCACTGAAGCCGTCAAGAACTCTTACGGCGCCACCACCATTACCAAGCTGGGCAGCAACGAAAACCCGTACGGCCCCCCGCCCACCGTGGCCGCCGCGCTGCAGGGGCTGGCCGCACAGGTGGCACTTTACCCCGAGGCCGACCAGAAGCTGAAGGCGGCGCTGGCGGCAAAGCTGGGGGAGCCCGCATCATGCATCCTGCTGGGCAACGGGTCCGAGCAGATCATCCGCATGATCGCGCAGGCCTATATCCGCCCCGGTGATCGTGTTGTTACCGTCGTGCCGTCCTTCGGGCTGCATATCCTCACCGTCGAGGCCATGGGCGGGCAGGTCGAGACGGTGCCCGTGACACCCGCATGCGAATTCGACCTTCCCGCGCTGATCCGGGCGGTCTCCACCCCGCTCAGGATGCTGATCTTCGCCAACCCGTCCAACCCCGTGGGGTGCATGATGAAGGCGGGCGACCTGCGCGCGCTCCTTGCCGCCTGCCCGCCCGACTGCCTGGTCGTGGTGGATGAAGCCTATTATGAATATGCCCGCTTCGACCCCGCCTATCCCGATGCCCGGACCATCCTGCGGGAACAGTCACGGCCCTGGCTGGTGCTGCGTACCTTCTCCAAGGCATATGGGCTTGCGGGGCTGCGTATCGGCTACGCCATCGCCTCGAGTCCCGAAATCATCGATGCGCTCGGGCGCATACGCGATCCGTTCAATACCAACATCGCGGCGCAACTGGCGGCCCTTGCCGCCCTGGAGGGCACGGACCACATGGACCACGGCACGGGCCAGACGGTCGCGGCGCGTGGGGCGCTCGGGACGGAACTTGAACGGATGGGGCTGCGGGTCGCGCCCTCGCACGGGAATTTCCTGTTTTTCCATACGGCGCAGCCGTCAGGTGAGGTAGCCGAGGCCCTGCTGCACCATGGCGTGATCGTCAAACCCTGGAAGGAAGCGGGCTACACGCACTGGTTGCGTGTCAGCATCGGCCTGCCGGAAGAAAACGCCCGCTTCCTTGCAGCCCTGCGGACAGTCCTGCACCCTGCCCCTGCATGTAAAACCGCAGGGGAATGCGTGAAATGACGACGGACAGAATTGAGCAGGCGATTGCCGAACTGACATCCCATTTTGGCGAACGCCTGTCGCGCAACCAGTCGGTGCGTGAGCACCATGCCCATGGGGAGGGTTATCACGCCCAGCATGCGCCGCAGGCGGTCGTCTTTGCCGAAACCACGGAGGATGTCGCCCACGCGCTGCGCGTATGCAACGCCCACCGCGCGCCCGTCATCCCCTTCGGGGCAGGCACCTCGCTGGAGGGGCAGGTCAACGCCATCGAGGGCGGCATATCCATAGACCTGTCGCGCATGACCGGCCTGCTGGAGCTCAATTCCGGTGACATGGACTGCCGCGTGCAGGCAGGCATCACGCGGCAGGAACTGAACCTGCTGCTCCGTGACGAAGGGCTGTTCTTCCCCGTCGATCCGGGTGGGGAGGCCACAATCGGCGGCATGTGCGCCACGCGCGCTTCCGGCACCGGGGCCGTACGGTACGGCACGATCCGCGAAAACGTGCTGGGCCTGACCGTCGTGCTGGCGGACGGACGCGTCATGCGCGTGGGCCGGCGGGTACGCAAATCCGCCATGGGGTATGACCTGACCCATCTGCTGATCGGATCGGAAGGGACGCTGGGCATCATTACCGAAGTGCAGTTGCGCCTGCATGGCATACCCGAGACCATGGCGGCGGCCGTCTGCCAGTTCGAGACACTGGCCGACTGCGTACAGACCGCGGTGCAGGTCATGCAGATGAGCGTGCCGATCGGGCGGATGGAACTGCTGGACGATGTGCAGATGGATGCCTGCATCCGCTATGCCAGGCTGGACGGCTACCGCCCCATCCCCACCATGTTCTTTGAATTCGAAGGGGGCCCGGAATCCGTGCGCGAGCAGATCGGGACGGTCGAGGCCATTGCGGCCGACAATAACGGCTCGGCCTTCGCATGGAGCACGCAGGCGCAGGAACGCGCGGCGCTGTGGAAGACGCGGCATGCCGTATTCTGGGCCTGTCTTGCCTACCGGCCCGGATATACCGGCATCTCGACCGATGCGATCGTGCCGATTTCCGCCCTGACCGACATGATCCTTGGCGCAAAACGCGATATCGAGGAATCCGGCATTACCGCCCCGATCGTGGGCCATATCGGTGACGGCAATTTCCATACCGTCATGCTGGTCCCGCCGGGAGAGGAAGAACTGGAGAAAGCCCGCGCGCTTGACCACAAGATCATCGCGCGCGCCCTGTCGCTGGGCGGGTCGGCCAGTGGCGAGCATGGTGTGGGCCTTGCGAAAATGGAGTTCATGCCCGCCGAGCATGATGCGGTCGCACTCGATGTCATGCGTACGATCAAGCATGCCCTCGATCCGAACAACATCCTCAACCCCGGCAAGCTGCTGCCCCCGCCCGCGCCGCCATGCTGACCCTCACCACGCTGGATGCCTTCGCGCCACAACCATGGCGCAACGGGCGCGGCACCACGCGCCAAATCATGGCCCATGACGCTCATGCCTCCCCTTCCCCCCATTTCTGGCGCGTGAGTCTGGCCTGTATCGAGTGTGATGGCCCTTTTTCACTGTTTCCCGGCCTTGTCCGCCAGCTTGCGCTTGCCTCGCCAGGCAAGCTGACGCTGGAAGGGATCGGGACAGGCGGCACGACGCTGGGCCATCCGGGTGAGATCATCCGTTTTGATGGCGCGGCGCCGGTTACCGCATCCTGCCATGGCCGATCCGTGCTGGCCTTCAATCTCATGGCGGCGCCCGCGGTGCCTGCTCGCCTGGAGCGGCACCGGACATTGTTCCGCCTTGAACACGCCAATACGGTCGCACTCCTTCCCCTTCAGGGTGAATGGCGGGTTGAAGGCTGCGACCGCCCCCTGCCGACGGGCATGATCGCATATGGGCATACCAACGGCGCGATTACCGTCGAACCCGTTGCCCCCCGCATGCCCGCCTGCCTGATCGCCGCAATCATTTCCACATCCCCAACTGAGAAAGTCATGCCATGAGTGAGCCTGCTGGTCTTCCCATCATTGATCTCGGCCCCGCGCGGCAGGGTGATTATGCCACCACCGGCGCCCTGATCGGCCATGCCTTTACGACATCCGGCTTCTGCTACATCCGTAATCATGGCATTCCCGATGCGATCATCGACCGCCTGCGCGCCGAGGCGCTGGATTTCTTTCATGCCCCCATGGAGGAAAAACTGGCCTGCAAGCCCAAGGAAGCGGTGCGTGGGTTCAACGCGCTGAACCGGACAATCATGTACGGCGCGGAACAGCCCGATTATAAGGAATTTTTCCAGATCGGGCTGGAACTCCCCGCCGATGACCCGGCTGTGCTTGCCGGCCAGCCCCTGCGCGGCCCCAACCAGTGGCCCGCCGCCCGACCGGCCTTTCGCGAAGCGATGATGGACTATTTCAATGCCGTGGGCGCCTGCGGCCAGGTCCTGCTGCGCGCTGTGGCCCATTCGCTGGGAATCGCCCCTGATTTCTTCGCCACCAAATACGACCGCCCGTTACAGCGCACGCAGGCCATCTGGTATCCGCCCCACCCGGCGGAACGTGAAAAGGACCAGTACGGCGTGGCCCCCCATACAGATTATGGCTGCATAACCCTGCTGTGGCAGGACCAGACCGGGGGGCTGGATGTAATGGGCCGGGACGGCAGGTGGATCCCGGCCCCCCCCATTCCCGGCACGCTGGTCATCAATATCGGGGATCTGCTGTGCCGCTGGTCCAACCAGCGCTACAATTCCAACCAGCACCGGGTCACGAACCGATCGGGCAGCGAACGCCTGTCGATCGCGACCTTCTATGACCCCGATTACGACGCCATCGTGGACCCGCGTGATCTGAACCTGCCGCAGGGCACCGCGCCGCTTTTCGAACCTGTTTCCGCTGGTGACTATATCGTGGGACGCATTCGCGATTCCCAGAAACCCCGCCCTGCCGGGGCCTGACAGCCCGCCATGAGAACAGCCCCGCCTGAACCGGCGGGGCTGTTATTTATTTCAGACAGTCATGGATACGCCAAGCGGGCCTGCCTGTTGCGTCCGGCGGCGTTCAGAACCGCCAGAGCGCGTTCCGGCCTGCCGCGCGCACGCTCCCGATGTCACATAGACCCGCAAGGGCCATCACATCGCGTATTTCCCGCTCAAGCATGTCAATGGCCGCCGCCACGCCAGCGGCCCCGCCCGCGGCAAGCCCCCAGACCCAGGGGCGACCGATGGAAACCGCATGCGCGCCCAGCGCCAGCGCCGTCACCACATCCCCACCGCGACGGATGCCGCTGTCGAGCATGATATCGATCCGATCCCCCACCGCCGCCGCAATACCGGGCAGCACGTCAAGGGGAGCGGGAGAGGGATCCATCTGGCGGCCGCCATGGTTGGAAACCACGATGCCATCCGCCCCGGCATCGACGGCACGGAGCGCATCGCCGGGGGTCATCACACCCTTTACCACCAGGGTGCCCTGCCAGTTCTCCCGCAGCCATGCCAGATCATCCCAGCCCAGTGTGGGGTCAATCCGCGCGGCGACATCCCGGGCCTGCCCCATGACGTTACGCGCGGTCGTATAGGCATCGATATTGCCCACCACCGGCATGCCGCCACGCACGAGGCCCGCAACCCAGGCCGGATGGTTCAGCAGGCTGGCCATCTGCAACAGCGTGGGGCGCGAAAGGTGACGGAAGCCATTGCGGACATCACGTTCACGCACGGGCGTAATCGCGGTGTCGACGGTCAGGATAATGCCGGTTATGCCGCACGCCCTTGCGCGGGCCAGCATGTCGCATGTCAGGGCGCGGTCGCGCAGCACGTAAATCTGCGCCATCACATCGGCACCCGTGGCCGCGACCGTTTCCATCGGTGCGATCGAAAAGGTGGAAATGCCCATTCCCACACCACGGCTGCCAGCCGCATGGGCCGCGCCGCGTTCACCGTGATGGTGGAACATCCCGGCAAACCCCACCGGGGCGAGGAAGACCGGCAGTTTCCACGTACGGCTAAAGCAGCACGTTGTCAGGTTGATGGCGGATACATCGCGCAGGGCACGGGGCACAACGCCCCATTGGGCGAAACTGTCCCGGTTACGGGCCATGGTCCGTTCACCATGGGCACCGCCATCGATATAGTCGGCAAACAGGCGGGGGAGACGACGGCGCGCTTTCCGCGCCGCCGCGGCAAACGCGCCGTCGTCCATCAGGCTGGCCCGACCGTGGGCAGCGCCAGCGCGTCAGCCACCGCCACGTTCAGCGCGCCAGAAGCGATAAGCGCGTTGGCGGCTTCCATATCCGGGGTGAACAGCCGGTCCTGCGCGAAGAAGGCCACATGCTCGCGCAATACGCGCGCGGCCCGCGCCATCGGCGGCGAGGAGACCAGCGGGGCAAGGAAATCAAGCCCCTGCACCGCCGCCAGATATTCAATGCCCAGAATGGTGCGTACGTTGTCATTGATATCGGTCACGCGGCGCGCGGCAAACGTCGCCATGGAAACGTGATCTTCCTGGTTGGCGGAAGTCGGCAGGCTGTCAACACTGGCGGGGTGGGCCAGTGTCTTGTTTTCAGACGCCAGCGCCGCGGCCGTGACCTGCGCGATCATGAAGCCCGAGTTCACGCCGCTGTCATTGACCAGGAAGGGCGGCAGGCCGCTCATGCCCGGATCCACCAGCAGCGCCAGGCGGCGTTCGGCAATGGCCCCGATTTCCGATACCGCGATCGCCATGAGGTCAGCCGCGATGGCGACCGGCTCGGCATGGAAGTTGCCGCCCGAGATCATCTCATCCGTATCGGGGAAATGGATGGGATTATCCGACACCGCATTGGCCTCGATCAGCAGCACGCGGGCCGCATGGCGCAGGCTGTCCAGCGCGGCGCCCATGACCTGCGGCTGGCAGCGCAGGCAGTACGGATCCTGCACGCGCTCATCATCCACCTGATGGGAGGCGCGGATGGCCGAACCCTCCATCAGCTTGCGATAGACCGCCGCGCATTCGATCTGCCCCTGCTGGCCCCGCAGCGTGTGCAGGCGCGGGTCGAACGGTGCATCCGTGCCCCGCGCGGCGTCCAGTGTCAGCGACCCCGTGACGAGGGCCGCCTGGAACAGTCGCTCGGCGTCGAACAGGGCGATCAGCGCAAGGGCCGTGGAAACTTGCGTGCCATTGAGCAGCGCCAGCCCTTCCTTGGGCCCAAGGACGACCGGCTCAAGGCCAGCCTTGCGCAGCGCCTGCGCGCCGGGCAGGCGCTCCCCCCCGAAAAAGGCCTCGCCCTCCCCGATCAGGACCGCCGTCATATGCGCCAGCGGCGCAAGGTCGCCCGATGCGCCCACCGATCCCTTTTCCGGGATGACGGGAATGAGGTCCCTGGCCAGCATGTCCAGCAGGAGCTGCACGACCTCCGGCCGCACGCCGGAGAACCCGCGCCCCAGCCCATTGGCCTTGAGCAGCATGATCAGGCGCACCACGCGCCCGGGCAGCGGCCTGCCGATGCCTGCGGCGTGGCTAAGAACCAGGTTGCGCTGCAGGTCACGCAGCCGGTCATCGGGGATGCGGGTCTTGGCCAGTTTGCCAAAGCCGGTATTGACCCCATACACCGCAGCCCCGCCCGCCACGATCCGTTCAACGGAACGCGCGGCCACCGCCAGCGTGTCCAGTGCATCGGGGCTGAGGGTGACATCCGTCGCTTCAAACACGAAGCGACGCAGGGTAGCCAGATCGAGCTGACCGGGATGGAGAACGATATTTTCCGACATCTGCATCAGCCTTTTGTGATCATGGGCAGATCAAGCCCTTTTTCGTGGGCGCAATCGACCGCGATGTCGTAACCCGCGTCCGCATGGCGCATCACACCCGTTGCCGGGTCATTCCACAGCACGCGCTCAAGGCGTCGGGCGGCATCGTCCGTGCCATCGGCCACGATCACCATGCCCGAATGCTGGGAAAAGCCCATGCCCACACCCCCACCATGGTGCAGCGAAACCCATGTCGCACCCGATGCCGTATTGAGCAGGGCATTGAGCAATGGCCAGTCCGATACGGCGTCCGAGCCGTCGCGCATGGCTTCCGTCTCGCGGTTCGGGCTGGCGACGGAGCCACTGTCCAGATGGTCACGACCGATCACGATCGGGGCCTTCAGTTCACCCTTGGCCACCATTTCATTAAAGGCGAGGCCAAGGCGGTGCCGGTCACCCAGACCGACCCAGCAGATGCGCGAGGGCAGCCCCTGGAAGTGGATTTTATCCCGCGCCATATCAAGCCAGTTATGCAGGTGCTTATCGTCCGGCAGCAGTTCCTTCACCTTCGCATCGGTCTTGAAGATATCTTCCGGATCCCCCGAAAGCGCGGCCCAGCGGAACGGGCCGATGCCACGGCAGAAGAGCGGGCGGATATAGGCCGGCACGAAACCGGGGAAGGCAAAGGCGTCCTCGCAGCCGACCTCGAACGCCATCTGACGGATGTTGTTGCCGTAATCGAAGGTGGGAATGCCCATGCGGTGGAAGGCGACCATCGCCTCCACATGCAGCCTCATTGACTCCTTTGCCGCCTTCTCGACCGCCGCGGGGTCGGTCACGCGCATCCGTGCCGCCTGGTCCAGCGTCCAGCCCGCCGGAAGGTAACCGTTGAGCGGATCATGCGCGGAGGTCTGGTCGGTCACGCCATCGGGGCGGATCCCACGGCGCACCAGCTCGGGAAAGACTTCGGCCGCATTGCCCAGCAGGCCCACGGAAACCGGCTTGCCGCTCTTGCAGGCGGCATCGATGATCTCGAGCGCCTCATCCAGCGTATCCACCTTGCGGTCGAGATAACCGGTCTGCAGGCGCTTCTCGATCCGGCCGGGCTCACATTCAACCGCCAGCATGGACGCACCGGCCATGACCGCCGCCAGAGGCTGCGCGCCGCTCATGCCGCCCAGGCCGCCGGTCAGGATCCACCGGCCGGTCAGGTCGCCGCCATAATACTGGCGTCCCATCTCGACAAAGGTTTCATACGTTCCCTGAACGATGCCCTGGCTGCCGATATAGATCCACGAACCCGCCGTCATCTGGCCATACATCATGAGACCGGCGCGATCGAGTTCGTTGAACTTGTCCCAGTTCGCCCAGTGGGGAACGATGTTGGAATTGGCGATCAGGACACGGGGGGCATTTTCATGCGTGCGGAACACCCCGACCGGCTTGCCGGACTGCACCAGCAGGGTCTGGTCGGATTCCAGCGCCTTCAGCGTCTCGACAATACGGTCATAGCACTGCCAGTTGCGGGCCGCGCGGCCAATACCACCATAGACAACCAGTTCCGAGGGCTTTTCCGCCACTTCAGGATCGAGGTTGTTCATCAGCATGCGCATGGCAGCTTCTGTCTGCCAGCTTTTTGCTGTGATCTCCGGGCCATGCGCCGCGTGGATAATACGATCATTGGACAGACGGGACGAGGTCGGGCTACTCATGACATCACCTTGAATGTACTTGTATATACATTCATGTGCCGCAGAGCTTTCCCCTTGTCAACGTGAAAACGTAACGAAGTCCCGTTTCTGGCCGCGGGGGAAAAGGATCAGGGCCTGTAGCGGCCCACAAAGCTGAAGCGGCTGCCGGAATAGGTGAAGATACCCTTCATCACGACACGTCCTTCAACCCATGTACGCCGCATGAGTTGCAGGCACGCTTCGGGCTCATCAAGGTCCAGCAGCGTGCAGATATCGAGGCTGGGCGTGACCGCGAAAACCACATGCTCGATTTCCTCAGGGTGGGAAATACCTGAAAGATGGCGGTGCGGATGGGTAAGGGAAAAATCCTGCTCCAGGTAATCAGGGGCGAAATGGGGCGAGACAAAACGCTCCTCGACCTGTAGCGGCGTATCGTCCTCGTAATGGACGATAATGGAGTGGAACAGCCGCGCGCCCGGACGCTGCTCGAACGCGGTGGCGAGATCGCTGCTGGCGCGGATCGTATCCAGCGTAATGATCCGTGTGGTGTGTTCATGCCCGTTGGAGGCGATATCATCCGCGATATCACGCAGTTCCAGCAGTTCCACGCGCTGCGCGGGTTCCGCGACAAAGGTTCCCACCCCCTGCGCGCGCGTGACCAGCCCTTCTGCCGTCAGTTCACGCAGGGCGCGGTGGACCGTCATGCGCGAGACGCCGAGCAGTTCCACCAGTTCGCTTTCCGACGGCAGGCGGTGACCGATTGCCCATTCACCGGTTTCTATCCGTTCGGTGATGTACAGTTTGACCTGCTCGTAGCGGGCGGCGGGTTTATCCTTGCTTAAAGCCAGTGACACGCAATTACACCTTATTCAGAAGACGTTAGTCTATACTGGCATAAGGGAGCAGTCGCCATCCAGCGCTGATCCTGACTTTTTATTGCGGGCAACCACCAAAAATCCGTGCGCTGGGACGTACGCCGCCAATCCAGTATGACAGTTCATGCGGGCCGGCGATGTCCCACACCACCATGTCGGCCGCCATACCCGTGCGCAGCCGCCCGACCTTGCCGTCCAGACCCAGCGCCTTTGCCGCGATATGAGTATGCCCGGCAAGCGCCTCCCCCGGTGTCAGGCGGAAGAGCGTGCAGGCCATGTTCATGACCGCCGTGGGGCTGAGAACGGGCGACGTGCCGGGATTGCAGTCCGTGGCGAGCCCCATGGGCACACCGTACTGGCGGAACAGGCTCACGGGGGGCTTCCTTGTTTCCCGCACAAAATAGAATGCGCCGGGCAGCAGCATGGCAACGGTGCCTGAATCCGCCATGGCCTGCACGCTGCTTTCGCTTGCATATTCAACATGATCGGCCGAAAGCGCATGCCAGCGCGCCGCAAGACGCCCGCCCTCCAGGTCGGATAATTGATCGGCATGCAGGCGCACGGGAAGCTTCCAGCGCTGCGCGGCTTCAAAAATACGTTCAACCTCGGCAGGCTGGAACGCGATCGTCTCACAGAAGGCATCGACACTATCGGCCAGACCTGCCTGCGCCACGGCAGGCAGCATTTCCGTGCACAGGAAAGTCACGTAATCATCCTGCCTGCCCGCGAATTCCGGCGGTAGCGCATGCGCGCCGAGAAAGGTGGCATGCACCCGCAGCGGCAGGTGCCTGCCGACCGCACGCGCCACGCGCAACTGCTTGAGTTCATCTTCCAGCCGCAGCCCGTAGCCGGATTTGATCTCGACCGTGGTCACGCCATTGTCAACAAGGCAGCGCGCACGCTTGAGCGTAAGGCGCAGCAGTTCCTCCTCGCTGGCATCACGGGTGGCGCGGACGGTTGACAGGATGCCGCCCCCACGCCGTGCGATGTCCTGATAGGAAACACCCTGCAGGCGCTCCGCGAACTCACCGCTTCTGTCACCG
The DNA here is from genome assembly GCF_021295395.1 of Komagataeibacter sp. FNDCR2. Taxonomy (NCBI): domain Bacteria; kingdom Pseudomonadati; phylum Pseudomonadota; class Alphaproteobacteria; order Acetobacterales; family Acetobacteraceae; genus Komagataeibacter; species Komagataeibacter sp. FNDCR2. The sequence goes on along the minus strand of NZ_JAIWOU010000001.1, from coordinate 242,235 downwards.
CCATAGACAAGGTGCGTGTGCGGGTCGACCAGCCCTGCCGTCATCCACTGCCCGTTGCACGAAATGACATGGGTGGCGAGACGTTCGGGCCGGTCCGGCAGGTCCGCCTGTCGCCCGACCCACACGATCAGGCCATCTCTGGCCGCGATGGCGCCATTGGGAACAAGACCGAAATCGTCGCCCCCCGGCTGTCCGGTCCCACTCGCATCGGTTGCCAGATTGACATCGATCCATAAGCGATCCCACATGACGTACTCCCATTTCAGCGCTTGACCCTAAACGTATATACATGTCTAGTTTTGAAACCGTTCCAACGCAATGATCTTCGAAACAGGCACGCCATGTCCCCATCGGTACAGACCCAGAATATTTTTGCCGGGCAGGCCCTGCTGCCAGATGGATGGCGCGACAATGTACGTCTGTGTTCCGATGCCCATGGCTTCTTCACCTCGGTAGAGGCCGACCGGCAACCCCGGCCGGAAGACAGGCGGGTCGATATCGCCCTTCCGCCAATGCCCAGCCTGCATTCGCATGCCTTCCAGCGCGCCATGGCGGGGTTGACGGAAACCCGGCTGAACCCCACCGATTCATTCTGGAGCTGGCGCGGGCAGATGTACCGCCTTGCCGCCGCGATCGACCCTGATACGCTCCGCGCCATCGCGGCCCAGCTTTATGTTGAAATGCTCAAGGCCGGTTATACGCAGGTAGCCGAGTTCCATTACCTTCATTGCGCTCCGGATGGACGGCCTTATGCGCAGCCTGCTGAAATGCCGCTGGCCGTGATTGACGCCGCGCAGCAGGCTGGCATTGGCATGACCATGCTGCCGGCCCTTTACCGGCATGCCGGGTTTGGCCGCCCGCTCGCCCCGGAACAGGGGCGCTTTGCCAGTTCGCCGGAATTCCTGGCGCGGGTCATTACCGATATTACGGCCCGCCATGCCAGCAACCCGCTGGTGAACGCGGGCGTAGCCCTGCACTCCCTGCGCGCGGCAAGTGGTGATGACATACGCGAAATGCTTCGTCTGGTACCGGAAGACATGCCCGTTCATATCCACATTGCCGAACAGATGAAGGAAGTCGAAGACTGTGTCGCCTTTCTGGGTCGCAGGCCTGTTGCGTGGTTGCTGGATGAAATGCCAGTGGATGATCGCTGGTGCCTTGTCCATGCCACCCATATGGACCACGATGAAACGGTGCGCCTGGCCCGCTCCGGCGCGGTTGCCGGTATCTGCCCCATTACCGAAGCCAATCTGGGTGACGGTTTCTTCCCGTTCAGTGATTACGTGGATGCGGGCGGGCGGTTTGGCATCGGCAGTGACAGTAACGTTTTACTTAATGTAGCCGAAGAATTGCGCACGCTGGAATACGGGCAACGCCTCATATCACAAAAACGCTGCCGCGCCCTGCCCTCCGGCCAGACCGGTTCGGTCGGGAATTACCTGTACTCGCAGGCCCTGCGCGGCGGAACGCAGGCCTGCGGCCATAATGGTGGCATGCTTGCGGCGGGGCAGCGCGCCGACCTGTGCACGCTCAGTGGCTCGAACCTGTCGCTACCGGGGCTGCGGGGCGACACCATTCTGGACTCCCTTGTCTTTGCCCGCGCCACCCTTCCCATAAGTGATGTCCTGTGTGGTGGGCAATGGGTGGTGCGCGATGGGCACCATATGCACGAAGAACGCATTGCAACCGAATTTCACAAGGCCATCACGACCCTCCATTCCGACCGGAGTTCCCTGTCATGACCCCACCTGTCTTTAGCTACACACGCGGCACGGCGCCCGTGCTTGTCACCCTTCCACACGCGGGCACGGCACTCGCCCCCGGCATGGAAGAGCGCATGACGGCGCGCGGACGGTTACTGCCTGATACCGACTGGTACATGGAAAAACTCTATGCCCCCGCAACTGATATGGGCATCGGGGTCATTCGCGCCAATTATTCCCGTTACGTCATCGACCTCAACCGTGGTCCGGATGATTCCACACTCTATCCGGGGCGACCGAAGACCGGCCTGGTACCGGAACTGACATTCGACGGCACCCCGATCTATCAATCCGGCCTGATGCCGGATGAAGCAGAGATTGGCGAACATCTGACCCATTACTGGCAGCCCTATCACGATGCGGTTGCCGAAGAGCTTGCCCGACTGAAAGCCCAATGGGGCTGGGCGATATTATGGGATGGACATTCCATCAAGACGGAAATTCCCCGCCTGTTTGAAGGCCCCCTGCCCGATTTGAATTTCGGCACGAACCAGGGGGCATCCTGCGCGCCATCGCTTATAAACGGCGTTGTCAATATTGCCGGGCAGGACAAGGATTACTCCCATATCGTCAATGGCCGCTTCAAAGGTGGCTATACAACGCGGCATTATGGACAACCGGAACAGGGTATCCATGCAATACAGCTCGAGAAGGCCCAGACCATTTACCTTACCCACGAAGATGCCCCATGGCCGATTAATACGGATAAAACACGCAAAATATCAATATTGATCGGACAAATGCTTCAGCAGGCCATATCCTGGCAGCCTGAATAACTATATATTATAGTTTTTTAAATCTGAACTGATTGAATATTTTTTGTATTCAATCAGTAATATCCTATTTATAGAAAAGATACGTTGCCTATCCATTGCATAGCAATCCTGTCGAAAACGGGCGTGAACCATTTTCCGGGCACATCCGGCAGATCACGCAGCACGCCGTATTGCGGACCATCCACGGAATCGCGTCCACGGACAGTCGATTGTCGCCCCTACTGCGCCGGGACGTTCCGAGCAGACCGGGAACCCGGTTATAAACGGATGGCAGGGAGCGCCATTTCGTCTTGTTGTGATGGGGCCAGAAAATCGCGGATATTGTCCGCCGAAGGTGTTTCGGTTGGGCCTTGCCCTTCGGACGGACTTCCTCGATCAAAGGCGCCCAGACTGATCAGGCTCATCACAAACAACTATGCAGTCCGTTCTCTCAGTCAAGATCCTACAGGCATAAAATAACCTGGAGAACGTTTCATCACATTTTCGTTAAATTTATGAATTTACGCACCATGCTTTTCTGTCTATTTCAACAGCATTTGTAATCACCTGATGGATTTCCACGTTATTTTTCCTTGAAATCCATGTATCTGCCTTCTTTCTACGGACCAATATAATTCAGGCATTTATCTAAATTTGAAGGACTAACCTTGGCCTGTCGCAGCGATTGGCAGGATTATAAGGGAATGGTATAGGGAGTTTCCTATTAGATTATAAATGATATTGGATCAGGAAATATATTATGAATATTAAAGGTATTGCTGCATCTCTTGGAGGCTTCCTTCTGTTTGCCACCTGCGCCAATATTAGCCCTGCGGAAGCAGGCAACCTTTCCTCAGCCGAAAAAATATTACGGCATCATGGTTCCAACGCCGCCTTGACTACGTTTGAGGGGACAATGGTGGGGGGCGCGGTCGGGTGTGGTCTTGGCTTTCTTGCCGCCAATACCAATGGCTGTATCAAGGGCGCCATTGGCGGTGGTGTAGCCGGTGTGGCGGCGGGCCTGTATGTGGCCAGTCGGGCGCAGGCTGCCAAGGAAACCGAGGACCAGTACGCAGGCCAGATTGTGCAGGCCAACAAAGACGCTGCATCAGCCCAGCAGGTGGTCAATGCCTCGCAGACCATTGTGAATGATGCCACGCAGAAGATCAACGCTCTGAAATCCCAGTTGCATAGTCAGCAGATTACTTTGGCACAGTATAATCAGAAAGTTTCCCGGTTTCAGCAAGACAGGGAATTATTGGTTCAGAACATTGCCGATGTACAGAAGCAGCTAAACAGCACCAACTATCTGATCGCAGCCAAACGGGGTACAGCGGCACAGCAGGAAGACCTTCAGAAAGCCCGGATGCAGTTGCAGGCAGCACTCAAGCAACAGCAGGAGCAGGCCAATAATATGCAGGCTCTGATCGCTGTATCCTGAAACGGGGTTAATGAGGCAGTTCTGGCGAGTAATTTTAAAAATCGCTGTAAGTATTAGGGAATAAAAATACGTGAGTGGTAAAATGAGGGATTACAAAGCACATGCTCCCTTGACGGTGCTGGCTAGCGGTATGTTGCTGCTATCAGCCTGCAGCACCGGTCCGCAGCATTGTGATCCCAGCCGGACTGATTTCTTCAGTGGTGTCGGCTGTATGTCTGATGGAGGCTATCAGCAACGAGCCAGGGCCTTGCAGAGCGAATCAAACAGTGCGCAGGCCAATGCCATACTGGCCCGCCAAAAGGCTATTGAAGCCGAGCATGCGGCTTCAAACGCACAAAACACAGAACAGACCATGTCCACTACAATGCATTCACAGATGGGTGCCTTGAAGTCTGAAACCAATCTGAAACGTGCTGAAGTGGATCGACTGGCAAGGAGCAAGACTGAGTTGCTCCAGCAGAAAAATGCTCTGGAAGCGCAAATGCAGGCGGCAAAGCAGAAGCTTGCGACCATACAGGGGGAACCGAACCCCAATGCTGAAGAAATTCAGCGTATCCAGAAGCAGATTTCTGATCTGCATAATCAGATAAAGACCATGACGGAGCTTGCTAACAGCGGCGGTTAAAGAATTCTTCGGATTAGCACTATAGTTGCGTTTTATATTGAGTTCTGAATCTATGGGCAGCCATGGTTCAGGATCTCACTACTGCGGGTATCTGTTGAGAAGACGCCAGAATTGCGGGCGTTTTCGCTTTCGATTGTGAAGGAGCAGATAGCCCGCTGTTTACATGGAACCTGACTACTCCGCGGGGTAGATAAGTCCTATCCCGCCAGCGCGAGGAAGAAGCAGAAACCCTTCGTCCGATCCCAAAAAGACGATGCGACCAATACCGAGGCATTCATCATACAAACATCCGAATTACCGCCCCGGAACATTAACAGGCCATGAAATGGTCGTCTTTTGCCCACAAAGACGAGCTTCTACAGGAGTGAATCCTGCCCGGCAGGCATTCTCCCGATCATGGGTTATCATGATAACGGCACTATTCGGGGCATTGAGCAGCATGCCGTATATAATCCTAGCCTGTTCAGGTGGAACCGAGGCCGTAGGTTCATCAGCCAGAATAAGAGGAGGATCCGCGACAAGGGCGCGGGCAACAGCCACGCGTTGGCGTTGACCAACCGAGAGTGTAGCAGGGCGTTGATGCAGACAATTGTGCAGGTCGAGCGCTTCAATCAGATTTTCAAGATTTTTGCGACTGGCTTTACGTCTCGTGACCTGAAGTGGCAGGAGAATATTTTCCTGTGCTGTAAGGAAAGGCAGGAGGGCACTGGTTTGCGGTACGAACCCAATCAACGTGCTGCGAAGGGCAGCGAGTTGCTGCCGTTTACCTTTCCGCCAAAGGGTATATAAATCATATTCTTTGCCCGTATCTGTGCGAAGATGGAATATATCTGCGCCAGACGGACGCAATGCCAAGGCAAGCAAGCCCAGCAGCGTACTTTTTCCAGATCCGGAAGGGCCGACAATGCTAATCCTGTCACCAGTCTTGAGGCTCAGAGCCGATATACGCAGGTGAAAATTGCTCGAAGGGGCCTGCCATTCAAGGTTATGCGCCTGTAGCCAGATCATAAGAGTAAAGTCCAACAAGAAAGATAAGGGAGGTCAGCACAGATATTTCCTGTGCATACCTGATAAATTATTATTTTTATAGGATAGCATACAGGGTAAGCTAACGACCAGTTCGAAACTGGTTGTATCCAGAGCAGGAATTGTTCGCCGCAGGCGATGGTAAACGACAGTCTTGCTGAACCGGTCATTCTCCTGTAAATACGGGGCGATTCAGTCATCAAATATATTCCATTATGAAACCACCGATCGGCTTCAGCTACCTAAAGATGGACACTGTCGTCTATACTTTCGTTGGCAAGTAAGATATTCCAATTGTTGAACCGTGCTGTCTGCACAGTACAGCGCAAGCGGGGATCACTCCTGAAAGGGCTGGCTGTGCCTGTCAAACCCATTGCGTCCGTCCCTCTCTCCGTTCCCGTCTTGACCACATGGCGCAACGAACCGGTCGTACAGACTTACAGCATCCTTAACCGCCTGACGCGTAGCATGGTCCCGACCCTTTTCTTTGCTGAACCAGTGATCCGCTGGGAACGGAAAGATAGTTCAGGACAGACCATACCTGGCCACATTACCTGGTACGGTCCTGATTGTTACGATGAACAGCCCGCCAGTTTTCGCCCTCTTCCAGAATATGGCGGGCGACTGGCAGTTCTGATGGAACAACTGGTAAAAGAACTCAGAACCCTTACAGGCACAGCCTCTTCAGAAACAGAAGGCACAATGCTGGAAGCCGCTCTGGTGATCCCTTCCCTTCAGGCTGTCCTTACTAACGGGCAGGGAAAGTTCATACTCTGCCCATGGGGATGCATGGCGGAAAATATCCCCGCCTTGCCTTTTTCCCATACCCCACTTGGGTTCCTTATTGGCGGGATTCCACCAACACCTAACCCACAGGAGCAGGAGCAGGAGCAGGAGCAGGAGCAGGAGCAGGAGCAAAATAATCCAGCTTTCCGTTCCATCAAGCCCGCACCAGACATATCCGTACAAACGGCACGACATCTTCTTTTACCTGCCAGCCATTTACCCGCATGGCTGGCTATTGGCCTGCACGTTCTGACAGCCATCTTCTTCTTTTTTCTGGCATTCTGGGCCGGAACCCTATTCCTCCGGCACTGGATGGCGGGAACCATTGCACGCACCGTTTCTCCACCGGTATAGCGATGCTGCCATATTTTCCGCCCGATACGCATCATGCCGCCCCTGCCACTCCTGATGCTGTCCACACCATATTCCGGGAGGTCGCACCGTGACACCCATTCGTCTGACGACTACAAATGCCAGTGATTATGAACCGCTGCGATATGACGGACAGCGGCTGGACGAACTTTGGTCCGAGTTGGAAGAAACCCTCACCGCAGTCCAGAATGCTCCCGATTTTCCTGCAAAAGAACGACTTACCCTTGCAGAACCCGCTACCGGCCCCGGCGGACAGGTTGACTGGTATGGACCCAGAACCGAAACACCAGCCTCTCCAGCGCAATTACAACAGCAATATCAGACCCTTCGCACCGCTATTGAAGTCCAGCTTGCAAAACAGCCCTCCACCGCGAAGGAAGCTCTTGCCCAGGCTCTCAACATTCCTGATGCAACTGCCTTGTATCCAGGCCCATCTGGACCCGTCCTGGCGCCTTGGGGGCATCGTTACCGGGAAGGAAAGCTGGCCCATGGGGATCTGAAATACAGCGAAAATACTGCGCCCCCCCCTGTGTCTCCAGCGCCGCCCGCGCCGCGCCAGTATGATGAGCCGCCATCTACACCTGTTCCGGCTCCAGCTCCACTGCCGGAAAAGCCGCCTGTTGTTGCCACTCCACCCGCCATCCCTTCTCGTCGGCCGCTGGGCCCATGGCCGGAATGGACATTCCTTTTGCTGGGCCTTCTGGCACTGGGGCTTTTCCTGTGGCTTCTGCCACATCTGGCGGGATTGTTCGTGACCTTCCGGATGTGGTGCCACGCGTCGCATCTGAACCTGCCATGGTGGATTTTGTTCCTGCTCGGGCTTCTGCTGCTTCTGCTGGCATGTTTCTGGCCGCTCAGGAACCGCCTTATGGACCTGAATGACCGCCGCCGTGCGCGTGGAATCGGGGCTTCCGGCGGTCTGCTACAGGTGATCCTGGTCTGGAATGACCGTAATGATCTGGACCTGCATATTGTCTGCCCTGATAAAGGAAGGATCTATTATGACGCACCTGAACATCCGGACGGAGCCCGTCTTGAATATGATGCAAACGCCGACCATTCCCCCCTTACCGCACGCCCCGTCGAGAGTGTGGTCTGGCACCACCATGCTCGGCCCGGCTGCTACAGTGTAAGCGTCGACCCCTATAATATGCGGGTCGCGAAAACATCCGCCTTTCGGGTCTGTGTAATTTATAAGGGACGGGTCATCCTGCGCCGCAGAGGCGTGGCGCGGGAAAATCAACGCTACGGAGCAGTATGCAATTTTACCATTCCTGCATCGTAAGAATGCTCACCATCCGTAATCTTTCTCCCCAAGGATAATTTATGACCGCGCCTGAGGCAGAAGGATGAAATATTCTCCTGATACTTCGACGCCATGGCCTGCGGGTCATCTGCCTGTGATCACGCATTGAGGCGCTCGGATTGTCCCATCACAACATTCCCCCCACGCAGGATGCCCCTGGGCTGGCGCGGCCACTTACTCCCGTTTTCCGCCAGCCTCCCAACCTTATGCCTCCTGCGCTGGCAGGTTCGGGGTTCGGGCTTCTGGTTGCCGCGCTCCTATTTTGGCACCTGCAGGAGCCCATCCATCCCCCCTGCTTCCTGCCATCGCCGCCTGTGCCGTCCCCATCCGCTTCGACAGCCTTCTTCTATACTGATGCAACCCTGGCTGCAGACAGTGTCAGGCGGGCCCATGAAGCTGGTAGCCGCAGCGGTAAGCTGGAAATCATACTGACATGGCAGGACAGAAACGATCTGGACCTGCATGTCATTCCGCCCAGTGGAGAGCGGATATACTTCAACCACCGCACCGCTGATGGGGGTTACCTTGATCTGGACGCCAATCAGGCCTTGCCCCGCCCGCCCCGAAAGGTCAACAATATTCTTGAACGCGCGGCTGAAGAAGCAGAGAATTTTTTCGGCCAGAAAATTACCGCCCCGGTCAATGGAACGGAAATGATTCCACGCCTGACCGATCATCCCGTTGAACACGTGACATGGGAAAATGCCCCGCCTGCCGGCCACTATACGGTGCAGGTCAACCCTTACGCCATGCCGTATTCAGCATTATCCCCCTACCGCGTCTCAATATTTTACAACGGCAAGGAGCTGATTTCACGCACAGGAACTGCCGCGGCGGGTCATACGATACAGACCACCCCGGTCGAGACGACGATTGCAGAATTCAATATTCCGGGTTGACCCCCATCGTGAGATGAAAATTTGCCACCTTTCCGAGAGAAGCAGATGCCTACATCCGTGAAATACTCTTCTTCTCCCCGGCTGTACCATGCCCCCGCCCTGCTATCCACCGCACTGGCAGGCAGCGGACTGGGATTGCTGATGGTCACGATCATCGGCCACGCGGCGCTGAGTCCCCCTGCATGCGCCGTTACGCCCCCGCCCCGGCAATTGGCCCAACCCGTAGCCATCTTCGAGGCGCTGCCCCAGACATCTACTCCCATGGATTTCCTGATTGAACGTCCCGACGGTTCGCGTATCGTCGGGACCCAGGGAAGCGCGCCTCTTCTGGGTTACAGCGAGCTTCTCGGCCACAGCACGACGATCTTCCTGCCGGACTGGCTACCTGGCCAACCCTATCGTCCCAATGACCTCCGGCTCTCGGGCGGGATGGCGGGGGGAAAACCCGCACTCAACATGGCGGGGCGCTACCAGGTCAGGGTTGGCATTTATGGTCGGGGAGACCAGCCAGTATCGTATTCTTACACAGTAACCTGCCTGGTAGCCGCCTGTAACGGTGTAGTCCTGTATGCAAAAAGCGGTACGGTCGCGGCAGGGCCACCCCAGGAAGCAGGATTTTTTGTGCTTCCCTCCCTCCCGCCGCAGACCGATCCCGCAGACGAAGGTGGGCCGAAAAAGGGGAAGAGTTGACACTATCCAAAGTGGAAACTACTCCATTTACCAGCATTTCCTTAAGGTGTTGGGTTCTGTATACCGGTTCCGTCTACCTCTTCCCATGGCAGAACTACTCCACCAGACAAGCTGCCGGAGATTATTAAATTGAATGAAACCATTTCGCTCGTTCCCGGCAGTCTTATACAATTCCACACCATCCCCCTTGATGCAGGGAAGTTCAAATCGGCACTGAGTGAGTGCAACTTCTGGGTTTGCCCTGACCAGGAAGAAAGTACCGAAGAGCGTAAAGTCACCAAACTCATTCCCCTGGAAAGAGCCGAGATAGACCGCCGGGAATTCTGGGTATGGCATGAGCCTGCCAAGGGAAAACCAGGCCAGAATGAACGGAAAACAGCCCCCTGCAGGGGAGGCATCCCATCCGGCCAGATCATAACGGTTTCGCACAAGGAAATTCTGGAAACACTTCCTGACCAGTGGATTCCCCTGCCATGGCTCGCCCATTGGGAAAATGACGGGCGCACCGAATTTCACAACTATCCTTCCAACTGGGTGCGTGGATGCTTGCGGGTAAACGACAGCAACACGGATTATTGCCTCGAACTGGCTTTTGACACCGATATTGACCTGACCGAATCATCTGGCGCTTCGCGCAGTGAAGAAGGGCGCATGATGCCCACCCTCACTGATGTCCGTGACGATGTAGCCTTCGGGATGCCCGATGATCCCGGCACACTCCGTAACTGGCTGACGGAAAATTTCTGGGTCAGGGAGTGGATGGGAGAACTGACCCGGATTGCACACAGCCGCAGGAAGCAAAATGCATACCAGCCCGATCTGACTGATGAGGAACAGGAAAAAAAGAAATTTGAACCTGATGTTATCTGGCTTGCTTTTGCACAGGCTCTTTCCCGGGTCATTAGCCTGCCCAAAGTCAGATTTATCAAGCTCGACAGATCGCCACCCATTGAAGTTGATCTCGTACTGGACCTAGGGAATTTCCGCTCCTGTGGCGTAATGATCGAACAGATGCCAGACAACGCCACCATTGGCAGCAACGGTCTTGAAAACTGCAGTCTTCTGGAATTGCGGGATCTGGCTCGCCCATCATGCAACTACAAGGGTATTTTTCCCAGCCGGGTGGAGTTTGGAAAAGCTTCTTTCGGCCTTGACCATCGTTCACGTGGGTCGGGGCGGTCAGCAGCCTTTTACTGGCCGGGACAGGTGCGCGTGGGCCAGCAGGCTGAACGCATGCTGACCAGTAAACGCGGCACGGAAGGAGGCTCCGGGCTGGCCACGCCCAAACGTTACCTGTGGTCGCGTGAACCGTGGATGAATGGCTGGTATTTCAACACGACAGACGATTGCAACACGCCACCGGACGAACAGCCGGTAACAGGCCGCTTCCGCAAGCCGCTCAGGGAAATTCTCACCGAACCCGATACATTGGCTGAAAGCTGGGATATTGACGACCTGCCCCATGTCCTGAGCTACGATCACGACGATTTTGAAGAGAAAGGCGCCAAATCGGCGGGGCAATGCATTCTCTCCCGCAGCCAGCTTTTCGTGCTCATGGTTGAGGAACTTGTCCTGCATGCCATACGCTTCATGAATGACCCGAACCAGCGGGCAAAACGCGGTCTGGAAGGTACGGCCCGTCATCTACGCTCGGTGGTCCTTACGGTGCCGCCAGGCATGGCGCTGGCCGAGCGTCGGATTCTCCTTGAACGTATCAAGACAGGCATCTGCTTTGCCTGGCAGCAGGCCGGGCAGAACAGGCTGTGGAAAGAGGCCGGCTGGAAGAAAAACGCACCCGCGTCCATACATGACCTGTGCAGTTCTCCAAAAGTCGAGTGTGACCTGGATGAGGCAACGGCAACACAGCTTGTGTGGCTGGAAAATGAAATTGTCAGCCGTCTGGGTGGTAACGTAAAGGAGTTCTTTCAACTTTATGGGTATCCGCGTGAAACCACGGATACCCAGACAAGCCGCACCACGAAAAAAGATACCATTCGTATTGCCAGCCTGGACATTGGCGGCGGCACAACGGATATGATGGTGGCCACCTATGCCCGCGAGGAAAGCGATGCACTGACCCCCACGCAGAACTTCCGTGAAAGCTTCCAGCTTGCGGGAGACAACCTTCTGGAAAAAGTAACGGCGGACATTGTTCTCAAGCAGGCCATCGCACCAGCCCTGGCGCGTGCTGGCGTACCAGAGCCCGACATCCTCCTGCGTACCCTGTTCAGGACCAGTTGTGAAGATGTACGGGATGAGGCCGTACGCCATCTGCTTGTTTCCATCCTTCTTGAACCGGCGGGCCTGAAGGTGCTGGAACTCTATGAAGATATTGCGCCTTATGAGACGGGCATTATAGGCCACTTTACACTGCGCCAGACGGAAAGTCTTCCCGTCTCCGCCACGTATGACATGCAATGGACCCGCTGCGCGGATTTCCTGCGCAAAATCCTGCGTAAACATTATGCGGATTTTTCGGCCATGCCTGCGACCGGGATGGAAAACTTCCTTAATCCTCCATCAATACCGACTGGAAATGATACGGAAAAACAGCCAGAGGCATTTGATCTGCGCGATATCACTGTCACGGTTGATACACTGGAAGTGGAAAAGTGCATCCAGAGCACCCTGGGCGAGACCCTGAAGCAATTCTCGGCTGCCATTCGCGCCTATGGGTGTGACGTAATGCTGCTTTCCGGTCGCCCTTCAAAGCTCCGCCATGTGAGTGATATCATTACGGGCCAGTTTCCTGTAATGCCCCAACGTATCATTCGCATGCATGACTATACCATCAGCCCTTCCTATCCCTTCTCCGATGCGCGCCAGAAGATCAGCGACCCGAAAACCACCGTGGTCTCCGGAGCGGCCATCTGGAAACTAGCGGGCCAGAAGCGGCTTCTGAACTTCACGCTGCGCACGGAAGAACTGAAAATGAAATCCACGGTCAACTATATCGGGGTCATGCAGGCGCGTGCAGGCACCGTGGCCGAAGCACTGAATAACGAACCCCTTGATCTGGAAACCCCTTTCCCCCCCACTGCGGATGGGGAGCGGAAAGCAGTCATAGAACTCCCTAATTTCGAAAACGAAGTCCATCTGGGGTGGCGCCAGTTGCCCACGCCTTCATGGACGGCGACACCGCTCTATCGCATCAGATTCCGCGAAAATGGGTTGGAAACACTTAAACGCCGGGGGCTGTTCCCGCCCTATGTCCTCACTGTGGAGCAGGAGACGACCCGCCAGGTTGCGGATGATCTGGCGGCCCGAAATCCCCTGGATGCACTTGAACGGCGAAAAGCGGATAACCTGCGACAGGAGGATCTGGTCCTGCGCAAGCTGAGATCCTCCACGGGGGAAGAATATCAGGGCGATTTACGCGATATTCTGGAAATCCAGCTCATGACCACGCTTGAGCCAAAAGGGCATTGGCGGGACACAGGCTGTCTGGCTCTCGACTGATCGCTGGTACTATTCGAAAGAGAACAGGGATATAGAGTGTGAGTAGTCTTTCCGAAAAAGCCAACCATTTCAGGGATGCGACATTTCAGGCAACGGCGTGGCTCGAAGCAAATGGCCCTGAAGAAGCTGCCCGCGAGATGCGTGCCTGCGCACGCCAGGCACAGCGGTTGGCCCGCACCGCTGACCGCCCGCAGGCATTTGCCGTCTATGGGGCCTCCCAAGCCGGTAAATCCTATCTAATGGGGGAGCTTTCCGCACCTGAAAAGGGTGAATTCATGGTCACCTGGCCGGGAGAGAAGCCTGTTGGCTTTATCGGGGCGGATGGGCTGAACCCCCAGAACGAGGGAGAATCCTCCGGCCTCGTATCCCGCTTCACCACCCGCTCCCTGCCAGAATCATCCGACCCGTCCGCGCCAATACCAATACAGTTCCTGTCACCCGCTGATGTGGTGCTTATTATCGGCAATGCTTTTTTTTCTGATTTTGACCTCAAGGAAGACCATCAGGATCTTGAAAAAGAAATCATGCCGGCCCTGGCGCTTCTTGAACCGGATACGGAAGCCGGGCTTCTGGATATTAATGATATTGAAGAACTGGAGGAATATTTCCGTGAGAAATTTGCCTCAAATGCCCAGTTTGTGCCATTCAAACAACCTGATTACTGGGATTGGCTGAGAAAGAACGCACCCCGCCTTTCCCTTCGCGGTCTGGTTCAGGCCCTCTCCCCGCTGTGGAGAAAAAGCTCTTCGCTCACCAGTTATGTCCGTGAACTTCTGGGGGCTCTCGAACAGTTGGGGGCACCGGATGTTGCTTTCTGTGGCATTGATGCCCTGCTTCCTTCCTCGGACAGTATCCTTAATGTAGCCGTTCTCAGCAGTCCGGGCGGAAGACTGCGGGTGGTGACACCGGACGGCAAATCCACTTCCATCTCCCGCCCTGTAGGTGCCGCCCTGGTAGCGGAACTGAGTATTCCGCTCACGGAACCACGGTGGCAATTTCAGGCCAATACCGATCTTCTGGACTTTCCCGGGGCGCGGTCACGTGAAATCTATCGTGATCTCGAAGATGCGCGGGGAAAGGAAGGGCATCTTTTCCTGCGTGGCAAGGTAGATTATCTGTTCCAGCGCTATCAGGACAATATGGAAGTTACTGCCACGCTCCTATGTGTTGGTCCAAGCAATCAGGAAGTCAAAACCCTTCCGACCATGATCGAGGATTGGGTCGATCATACGATTGGCGCAACCCCCGCCGAGCGCCAGGCGAAGGATGATGCCCTGTTCTTCATCCTGACAAAATTCGATTCAAGTCTGGCTGAAGGAGATGGACACGCCCCGGATTCCACCTCGCGCTGGGACAGGCGTCTTGAAGCCTCCATGGTGAAACCCTTCGGGGATTCAGGGTGGCTCAAGACATGGAAACCGGGGCATTCCTTTGACAACACTTTCTGGTTGCGTGCTCCCCGCTTTGGAAGGGCCTACCGAAAGGATGCGGAAGGCCTGGAAATTCCAGGTGAATATGTGGAAAGCCTGGCTGGCCGCATTGATGCCATGCGCGCGGCGCATGCGCGCAGCGAGAAAGTGCGCAAGTATATCCATAATCCTGATGAAGCCTTTGACGCTGTCATGACCCCGAATGACGGCGGCATTACCTATCTGGTCCAGAAACTGCAACGTCTCAGCACCAACGGCACCAAGGAGATGCAGGTAAATGCAGCCCTTGACGGATGCCTTCTGAAGGCGCGTACGCTGGCCTCATCTTTCTATCATGATCCCTCCACGACGGATGAGGACAGAAAGGCCCGCGAGGAAGCAAAGGCATTCACCGTGCAATCGCTGCGTCCCATGCAGCAACAGGGGCGCTATGGACGTTTTCTGGAACGTCTTGTTCCCGATACTTCCGGTCTGGCCGCCGAATGGCGCTTATTCAACAGTGAAACCTCGGCAACGAAGGCTCCTGCCCAACAGAACCAGGATAAGGAGGCAACCTTTCTGGCCTCACTGTTTGGCGATGAAGAGTCGTCTCCTCCTGATCAGGTCATCCCCCCGGCCAATACCATGGGCGGGGACCGTTTCGACCGTTTTGCCGCCCGCATTCTCGATTACTGGCACACACAGACCCTCGATACCCTGCTGGCCGACAGCAAGGAAGGAAAAACGGAGCGGGCCTATTTTTCACTTTCTCCTGAAACGTTGAAGCCGTTTTTGCAACAACTCTGGCGATTGCGGGAAAAAGGTGCGTTTGCCGACCATCTGGCCGCTAAACTGCGAGAGCAGTGCAGTCATGAAAGTCCTCTCATCCAGCGCGGTGACAAGGCGGCTATCATCTGTGCCGAAATGCTGGGGCGTTTCGTCACCTGCATGGGCTTTCCGCTGCTGCCCGCTGGCGCGCCAGATGACGGACGCCCCAAAAATCCCCTGACGGCCCAACCCATATTTACCGCTCCCCCCGAACCCGGTCGCTACCCCGATATCCACGATGATCGTGACAGTGGGGAAGAGTGGCTAATGGAATGGTGCGTGGCGTTGATTGAACGGTTCAGGGAACTGGGGCCTTCCTTTGATCCTGTCGCCAATGAATCTCTGGGAAAAATTCTTGGCGAATATGCCCGGATAAGCACAACCCACCCATCCCGTCTGACGACCTTTTCTTCAAACACACAATGAGTGACGCATGAGTTCCTTAATTACAGCAACCGCAACTCCGGAAGGCGTCACCCTCTCTTTCCCCACCAATGGGCCCCCTCCCCCTTCGCCCGTTACCCTTACGATTGACGGCAAGCCCTTTGAAGGCTGTCGAACATGGAAACAGGGGGACCACGTATCGGTTCATGTAGCCCGTGAACAGGCGCTGACGATCGATGCCGGAACGGAAGTGGAAGTCAGCGCAGCCGGGCTGGAGGGGCAGGTTGAATGGCCCAGACTGCCAGCCTTCATCAATACCGGGGCTGACCGTATCGGCGTGACAGGGGATGACGCCCCCCAGACCCCAGGGCGTCTCAAGGGGGCACTTCCCGATACAGATAAACTGACCTTGCCGCCCAAAGCACCCCCTGTACCCCCATCATCACAACAGGCTCCCCCCTCCTCGCCCCCCCCAACCGAGCCATCCAGGAAACCGACGCGTCCCCAGGGGCTACCGTCATCTGGCCCCTCCCGATCTTTTTCAGTATTTCAGGGAAGGAAGAAGTCATTCGTGATTTCCGCAGTGGTCGGGGGGCTTGTGCTTCTGGCACTGATCGTGATGCTGATATGGCGTTTCGTATTCCCGAGCCCACATATCCCGATTCCAGCGACCCACACTGCCCCGCATGAGCTATCTGATGTATCCCTGCCCGCCAGCACGCAGCATGCTGCCAGCAATATGCCCGCATCCGCCGCCATCGGTTCGGGCAATGCGGGAAAGAGCGCAATCAGTCTTGCCACCCTTTCCCTGCCAGAGGTGGTACGGCAGGCTCCGGACGCGCCTGCCATTGGCGCGGAAGGAGAGCGGCGTCTTGCCAGCGGGAAACCCGATGACGGCCTGCGCCTGATGGAAGCGGCTGCTGACCGGGGGGATACGCAGTCCATGGAAAATCTTGGCCGCCTGTACGACCCTGCTTACTTCAAGGCTGGCGGCCCCATCCCGGCTGCGGATGAACAGGAGGCGGCACGCTATTACCAGCAGGCGGCCAAGGCAGGTGACACGTCCATCAATGCTGACCGGGCCAGGCTTCAGGCCAGCCTGAAGCAGCGTGCGGATGATGGCGACAGTGATGCCGCCCTAACTCTGGAAAGCTATTTTAAATGAGCATTGGACCCATGCGGCTGCTTAATTTCGCGGCTACTGCCCTGGTCAGCATTTCCTTCATGGGAAGCGCCCTGGCTACGCCGCTCCTTATTCCAGGCAAGAAGCATCTCTACCAGCAGGTTCTCACGCGGCCCAACGCAGCATTACTGCCCGATGCGCGGGCGACTGGTGGCACGGAAGTGGCGGGTTTTACGCCCTATTATGTTTTTGCCCGGCAGGATGGGAAGATTCAGGTCGGCCCGGACGTGCAGGGAACACCCTCCGGCTGGATGAATGAAAACCAGACCATGCCGTGGACCCATACATTGATAGGTATCTTCACCAATCCGGCGGGCCGAAGCCGGGCCATGTTCTTCAGGGATGCGCAGGACGAACAGCACCTGCTGGCTGCCACGGATCCGGCGGAACAGGCAAAAACGCTTCTTACCCATGTTCAGGAGGGGCATCCCGGCCCCGTTCTGGCGATGGAGCCTGAAGACTACATCAATTTCCAGAAACAGCCTTACTTCATGCCTATTCTGGAAGCCCGCTCCGCACATGAGGATGGGGAAGGTCCGATCATGATAAAGGTGGCGTCCGGCACCATGACGGACAAGGCCTCCAAGGGGCAGATCCCTCCGTCCTCCAGGCCATTCCGGGGGGGACTGGTGTTCCTTATTGATACCACCCAGAGCATGCAGCCCTATATCGACCAGACCCACGCGGCAATCAGCCAGATCGTAAATACGGTGGGCCACAGCGATGTCGCCAAGGATTTCCGCTTCGGGCTGGTCGCCTATCGTGACAGCCTCAAGGATTCACAGAAACTCGAATACGCGACGAAGATGTACGCCAGGCCGGACTTTTCACAGCCGCTGGACAGCATTCTTCCCGCCATCAGCGCAATGCATGATGCCAGCGTTTCCTCTGCCAGTTTCGATGAAGATTCCATTGCAGGCATCAAGACAGCGCTGGATGATATTGAGTGGAAGGATCTGAGCGGCAGGTACATCGTTCTCATTACCGATGCCGGAGCGCGAGGAGGCAGTGATCCCAACAGCATCACCGGCCTGGATATTCCCGAGATCCGCCAGCTTGTGGAAGACAGGGGGATTGCGCTTTTTGTCATTCATCTCCTGACGCCTGCCGCGGTCAGCACACATGATACTTCCAAGGCGCACGCCCAGTACATCCAACTCTCGAAGTTCAACGGCACATCCCTTTATTACGGGGTTAAGGGCGGCACACCAGAAGCCTTCCGGACCCAGGTGCAATCCCTATCGGAACAGCTTCTGCACACCATCAGCGATACAGCCGGGAACAAGGATGATGACTCGTCACAGCCCGCGGAAGATGACAAGGTCAAGCTTGTCAGCCTGGCCATGAAACTGGCGTGGCTTGGTGACCAGAATGGCACGCATGCGCCTGTAATGCTGGAGGGCTATACGACCAGCACTGACCCTGTAGGTGGCAAAAAAGCCATCCAGATCAATGTGCTTCTTACTCGCGACCAGCTTTCATCCCTTGCGCAGTCCCTACAGCGGATTCTGGAGGCCGGTGAGCAAAGCAAACTTGCTCCCCAGGAGTTCTTCCAGAAGCTACAGACCGTGTTTGCCGCTTCCACACGTGACCCGAATGCCATGGACATGGCACATCTTGACCGTATCGGCCCGCTTTTAGGGGAATATCTGGATGGGCTTCCCTACCGTTCCGAACTTGCCCAACTGACCCCGGCGGAATGGATGTCCATGAGTGCTGGCCAGCAGGATGCGATTCTGATCAATATCCGCCACCGGCTCCAGCTTTACAGGAATTTCGAAGAAAACAGTGACGGCTGGACAAATCTTCCGGGCCGTACGTCAGAGGGAGAAAAAGTGCATCCCGTCCCGCTCGATAAGCTGCCCTGATCTCCAGCAGGACCATTCCTTCATGAAGCTTTGTTCCGATCGTGCCGCCCTGGCAATCTGGCTTACCTGGCGCGACCTGGCGGCTGAAAAAACCATGGCCTTCTGCCTGCTGGCGGGGATGACTGCCACATTGGTTCCCCTGCTCCTTCTGGCTGGGTTGCGGGCCGGTATGGTCGAGAACATGCGACACAGTCTGCTGGCGGATCCCCACATGCGGGAAGTGGCAAGTGCATCCAACCGTCCCTTCAGCAGCCTGTGGCTGGAGCAGATGAAACAGCGCCGGGACGTAATGTTTCTCATCCCCCGCACCCGTACTCTTGCTGCCAGCGTGCGCATTACCCCTCCGGGGGGCGATATGTTCAGTAGTGAAGACGCCGAGCTTATGGGAACAGCTGTCGGGGATCCCCTACCTGGCCAGGCGGCCATACAGGCTGAATTTGCGTATTCTTCTTTTTCTGCCGATCTTACGGCACCTGTCCCCGCTATTTTTTCCTCTGTTCTTGCGGCCCATCTCCACGCCCATATCGGCGAGACACTGACCATGAGCGTTACACGGCTGGGACAGGGCCTCCATAACGCGGAAGTCCCGATCGTGGTACGTGCCATCTCGCCGCGTGAGACCACTGACCGGACGGTAGCCTTTGTCCCCTTGGGCGTCGCTCAGGGAATCGAGGATTTTCGTGAAGAGACTTCGTCCCCTTCATGGACACAGGCTCTCCGGCAGGGTGAAGAAGAAGCCAGCCAATTTCTGGATATTCACCAGACTGTCCACCAGCACCCTGTGAACAGCAACCCCATGCCAGGAGAAAGCAGTTGGCCGGGCTTCAGGCTTTATGCCTCCAGCCTGGAGGCAGTGCAGCAACTTGACGCCGCGTTGCTGGCCCAACGTATCAATGTCACTGATGAAGCCGGACGGGTGGGTGAAGTCCTGCGTCTTGATAAACAGACAAGACTGCTCCTGATGCTGCTGGCAGGTCTGAGCGTCAGTGGTTTTCTTATAACTCTGGGTACGGGCGTCTGGGCTTCAGTCGAACGCAAACGCCTGGAACTGGCGACAATGCGTTTTCTTGGCACACCACACCCGGAATTGCTGCCCATCGTGCAAGCGGAATTCCTGGCCTTCTGCTCCGTCACATTGGCCCTGACAATCGCCCGGATCAGTGCATTGATTCTGAATCATCTATTTGACGGCACACTTCCCAATCATGCTCCCGTCTGTCTCATTTCATGGAAGCTATGCTTGGCCGCGACCGCACTGACTGCCTTCGGCGCGTTGGTAGTTGCCAGTGCCGCAGCGTGGAAAACCAGCCATATTCAGCCTTGGGACGGTGTATGCGCCCCCTGAATTATATTTGGACGCCCAATCAGTGAGATTGATATTTATGCATCTATCTTTTGGCCTTCTTGCAACCATAATCTTGGGCGGCAGTGCATTTGCCGCTTCCAGCCCGCCAGCAGGCTGGCCAGAGAAGTTTATAGACCCGCATCATACCCCTGACGATCTGGCCCTCCCGATGCCCTGCGGAGGGGAAATGGTGTTCCGAGCAGTGGAGGTTCCCGCAGGGAGCGGCTTTCTGGCCGATGCTGAAATCAAGACTGGCCGGGCGTTGGACCAGAAGAGTGATGCCGACAAGGCATATAACGAATTCCTTGAAAACAATCATCTGGCTGGGGCGTTCAGGGGGGCTACCGAGCAGATACAGCGTTATTATATTGCCAAGTATGACGTAACCCAGAACCAGTACGATGCTGTCATGAAGGGAACATGCGCGACGCCTACCCCCCTCGGTCAGCTCCCACAAACCCGTATCTCCTTTGGGGAAGCGCAGGACTTCACGGTACGCTGGTCGAGCTGGCTACTGAAAAACGCCTCTTCCACCCTGCCGGCACGTAGTGGAAAACCCGGCTTCATCCGCCTGCCTACCGATGCTGAATGGTCCTATGCCGCCAAGGGCGGCAGCCTGAACCATCACCCCGAGGAACCCATGTGGGATATGGGCGATGATGGTGCGGAAGAATATGTTGTCGGCGGCGCTGAAGAAGGTGGCAGAGCCCTGCCGGTGGGCAGCAGAAAACCCAACCCCCTTGGTCTTTATGATATGGTCGGAAACGTCAGCCAGATGGTCCTTGATCCCTATCGTCTCAATCGTCTTGATGGTCGGCAGGGTCTCAGTGGGGGTATTCAGGCACGTGGGGGAGATTTTCATTCCAGTCCCGATGAAATCTCCACAGCCTCCCGCTATGAAATGGCTCCTTTTGATCCAGTTAGTGGTGAGCCTTCCCGACAGCCCACGGTCGGGTTCCGGGTCGTCATTGGTGCCAATGCCCTGGAAACCGAAAGAGATACCCATGCTGCCGCCCAAGCATTCGCCGAACTGAGCAACAGAGGTACCGCCCTTGAAATGGGAAGTACGGAGAATGCCCAGCAGATTGAAAAACTGCGGCAGGATGCTGGACAGGCCCAGGTTCTGAAACAGGAAATCACCACGCTTCAAAATCAGCTCAATCAGGCCGGGGTAACAAACAGTGAAACCAAGGCCCAGCTTGAGCACCTGCAGCAGGCAGCCAGTAATATGGCTGCCCTACAGAAACAGGTTGCATCCATTCAGACTAAACTGGCGCAAGCTGGCCTTGAACGGGTGGCGGCACAGAAACGCCAGCTGGCCGCCCAGCTCGACGCGGTGGAAACACTCAGTCAGGTTCTGGCGCAAGACGATGCCCTCATAAAGGCTACCGACGCGAGCATAACCAATACACGTGTCGCTGAGCAGGCAGAGTTGGAAGAAACGTCGCCAGATGACCAAAACGGCGTTAAAACAAAATGGGAAAATCAGATTGCGGGCCTGGAAAAAGGGATTTCTTACCGCAAGGCTGTGCTCATGCGTGACGAAAATACGTATATCACGCTGGTCAACGCCCTGGCCGACCCAAGCAATGCGGAAGTACTGCCGGAAGTTCGTCAGCTCAAGGAACAGGCTCTCAAGAATCAGTTTCAGGCAGATACACCCGAAGAACGTACAGCCAAAGGGCGGCATCTGGAGTATTTGAGCATTATGAATGCCAACATCCAGCAGGCCTCCAACAAGGCGCCTATCGACCCTTGGAAAGACATTATCGAACCCCTGTCCTCAGCGGCTCATAAAACCTACTGAACAGCCCCGAGTTTACCGGAGAGTAAAACTCTCGGAGGATAAGCCCCATGGACAGACCCGGCATCATGCGCTGATTGATCTGGCGCTATTCCGGGTTCCAGTCTTCTCCGCTTCCGCGCTGATCATGTTCATGGTGAACGGGGTTTCGTTTGCGGGGCAGATGCTCCTGCCTGTCTGGCTTATCCATGCATGTGGCATATTGGCGGAACGGACAGGCTGGTTCATGGCGCCGCTGGGCGTGGGCATGATGTGTACATATCCGCTGACGGGATGCCTGACGGACCGCTTTGGTATCCGCAGACTGACCCGTTATGGCGCCATCTGCTCCGGGCTTCGCACCCTGATTCTGGCTGTGCTCGCCTGCACCGGTTTCAATACCTTCGTGCTTGCGACAGCCCTGTTCCTACGCGGAGGTGGAACCGGGGTCATCGGGATTCCGGCGCTGAGTGCGGGCTAGGCATCCGTAGCACCTGCGCAGATCTCCATGGCGACCGTCGCCCTCAATATTATGCAGCGTATTGGTCGTCCGACCCTGACCACGCTCTGTGCCACGTTACTGGGGTGGCGTCTGTCACAGATTTCTGCTTCTGGCGACGTTCCGGTTACCGAAGGGCATGTCACGGCCCCCTCCGCCATAATGGTCATCCTTCGGGGCGCGAACCAGCAATCAGAACATCAACGAGGCGTTTTGCACGCACCTCCCAGCCGGGGCCTGTCGCGTAGTTCGAGACGCCGCCGAGGGCGCACAGCAGATCTACCGGTTCGATGTCAGGCCGGATGTCACCGCTTTGTGTGGCACGGGCGACAAGCCCGTCGATCGCGGCGGTAAGAACGGTGCGGGAGTCCGCATAGATCGCATCCGTTCCGCCGATGAGGCTGTTCAGCGCGGGCGCGATTACCTGCTTGGTCGCGATGTAGTCCACGAACAGGTTCAGCCACGCACGCAGCGCCTCTACGGGCGTATGGGTCTCCGCCAGATGGGTGGCTGCCGCGGCGAGCCTGTTCAGCTCATCGCGATAGACTGCCTCGATCAGGGCGTCGCGATTGGCAAAATGCCGGTAAAGCGTGCCAATCCCCACGCCGGTACGCCGCGCAATCTCATCCAGGGGAATGTCGATTTCGCCTGATCCGAAGGCGGTCCTGGCCGTTTCCAGCAGGCGTTCGCGATTTTTACGTCCGTCGCTGCGTGGCCTGCGCCGGCGCGTCTGGTCCTCTTCCACGTCTTTCCCTCTTGTTAAGCGGAGGAATACTCCGTATATAAATAAGCGGAGCATGCTTCCACATAACTCCCTGGGCGCCCATTCCGCAAGGAATGGCGTTCCCTTCATGCTGGAGGCCTATCATGGCACAGACTATGACACAGCAGTTTGGCGCAACATCCACAACCGAGGATGTCCTGCGCAACGTTTCCCTTACCGGCAGGCGCGTCCTCGTGACCGGCGTTTCAGCAGGGCTTGGTGTTGAGACAGCCCGTGCGCTGGCCGCCCACGGGGCGACGGTTGTAGGAGCCGCACGCAATCTTGCCAAGGCAGAACACGCAACAGTACAGGTCCAGGCTGATGCGGAAAAAGGCGGCGGATCGCTTGAACTGCTTGAACTCGACCTCGCCGATCTTGCCAGCGTTCGCGCGGCTGCGGACCGCCTGAACGCGACCGGTAAACCGTTCGATCTGGTCATTGCCAATGCGGGCGTGATGGCCACCCCCTTCGGGCATACAAAGGATGGGTTCGAAACCCAGTTCGGCACCAATCATCTGGGGCATTTCGTGCTGGTCAACCGGATTGCCGGCCTGCTGCGGGCGGGCTCCCGTCTGGTCAATCTTTCCTCCGCCGGGCATCGCTTTTCGGATGTCGATCTTGCCGATCCGAACTTCGCACACACGGCGTATGACCCCTGGATTGCTTACGGCCGCTCAAAGACCGCCAATATCCTGTTCGCCGTTGCTTTCGATGCCCGGCACAGGGCGCAGGGCATACGGGCCACTGCTGTTCACCCCGGCGGGATCATGACGGAACTCGTGCGCCACCTGCCAAAGGGTGAACTGGAAAAAATGGTGGAGCAGCTCAATGCTCAGGCTGCCAGCGAAGGCAAGCCGCCATTCCAGTTCAAGACCATCCCCCAGGGGGCTGCGACCTCGGTATGGGCTGGCGTTGTCGCTGCCGCCGATGCGGTAGGCGGACATTATTGCGAGGACTGCCACGTCGCACCGGTCGTTCCCAACGACGCGCCCAAAGGACTGCTTGACGGGGGTGTGCGTGCCTATGCCGTCGATCCGGCACATGCCGAGGCATTGTGGGTAAAAAGCGAGGAAATGGTTGGAGAGCGGTTCGCGTAATAACGGCCGTTAGCATGCGAGCCTGATCTGAAAGTCATTCGCTATCTGCCAGATCAGGCCCCATTCGCGTAGACATAATCATGAAGTGACACCTGAAAAGCACAATCATGTACTGCTGGCGTCGCCCCCCTTTCGGTATCATTTTTCGGGTCCGCGCTCAGATCCTGCCCTTCAGCCGGATATCACCCGACGAGGCACCGACCAGGATCGGACGCGTTCCCGGAACCTGCCGCCATGCATGGTCATGCGTGGACCAGTACTGCAGGGCACGAGGCGTCACATGCAGTGTGATGTCGCGGCTTTCCCCGGCATCAAGATGCACCCTGTCGAAGGCAGCCAGGCTCCTTACGGCAAGATCGGCACCGGGCACGGGCGCCTTGGGGGCATCGATATAGACCTGAGGGACTTCGTCACCCGCAGATCCGCCGCTGTTCTTGACCCTGAAGCGGACATCAAGGCCGCCATCGGCACTGGTATCAACATGCAGGTGCGAATAGGCAAAACGGCTGTAGGACAGGCCATGCCCGAACGGGAATAGCGGCGTGCGACCAGATTTAAGGAAGGCGCGATAACCGATATTCACCCCTTCCGAGAACACGGTCTTTCCATCCTGTCCCGTGCCGGAACGCTCCTTGTGCATCGGATCCGTTGCCGGATAATCGCCTAACTGCCTGCCCCATGTAACGGGCAGGCGGCCAGCGGGATTGACCTGACCCGTCAGGACCCGGGCGGCGGCTACCCCGCCCCGGTCGCCAGACCACCACATCTCTACCACGGCCGGTGCCTTATCAAGCCAGGGCAGTGCCACGGGCTGGCTGGTATTCAGCATGATGACCGTATGGGGGTTGGCGGCCAGAACGGCTTTTGCAAGTTCATTCTGCTCCCCCGGTAGCTGGAATGGCGGCTGGCCCCGGCTCCACAGGAAAAGAACGACCTTGCGCGCATGCCGGGCAACATCAACCGCATGATTCCTGTCCGCCTGGCGTGTGGCCGGTGTTGCCCATGCCAGCCTCAGCCTTTCGAGGGTGCCGGAATCATCAGGTACGGCGTGAATGACAACCTTATGCCTGCCAGCGGTCAGCTTTACCGGCACACGCACATTATCCAGCCCGTCCGTGCCCGGCAGCAGATTATCCTGATTGGGTTCGACAATATCCCCATGCAGGCCGCCCTTCAGGGCATGGGTGCCGCCGATACGCGCGCCATCCACAAGAATATCGGCCCGCGCGCCCAGCACATGCAGGCACAGCCAGTATTCCCCTTCCTCGTCAATCTGGAGTTCACCGCTCCAGTCCATCGTGCTGCCTGCGGGCGCGGTGGTGCCCGTGGGCGCGGTCAGGGCGGAGAGTGGCGCCAGATGCGCCTTGCTCCCCGTGCCGTGCGGTATGGTGCTGATAACATGGTCCGCGGCAATGGCATGGCCATCCATGTCATCCGCGACGGCGGCCTGGATATGGGCCTTCTCCCCCCCGATCTGGCGCAGCGCGGCAAGGGGGCTGACCTGATGATCAAGTTCGCCCAGTGAGCGTTCATTGGGTTTGCCAACCGCAATAACCTGTGAGCCCCCCGGTCCGATGACCGCCAGGTCCGTCAGATCATCGGACGTGAGCGGCAGCGCATGATGGTCGTTCTTGAGCAGGACGGCGGAGGCCGCGCTGGTGCGTTCATTGATGTCGTCAATCTGCCCGGGCGTAAGGCGCGTGGTCACCCCCTGCCCCGTTGTGCCGGGCAACCGGCCGAACAGCGCCATTTCGTACAGGACGCGCCCTGCCGCGCGGTCGATTTCAACCTGCGTCACCACTCCATCATGCAGGGCGTCGTACAGGTTCCTGAACTGGTGATTGACGGGAAACAGCACATCCCACTTTACCGGCTCGGGCTGTGGTTCCTCGGGAATGGTTCCTTCAAAAATACGATGCATGGCATCGAAGTCGGGCGGCGGGACGTGGTGGGGGGGCGGCGTATTGTCATAATAGGCGGGAATAATGCCCGCAAAGGGATTGGTCGGGTTGAGACGCCCCGGCATTTCCATGTCCAGACCCGCTGTCAGGCCCAGATTGTCATGCACCGCCCCCCAGTCCGATACGACAAACCCCCGGAAGCCAAGCTCATCACGCAGCACATGGTCCATAAGTGTCCTGTTGGCACAGGCATAGGGTCCATTGATCATATTATAAGCGCACATGATCGACGCGACATGGGCGTTGATGGCGGCCTCGAACGGGGCAAGATAGATTTCGTGTAGCGGCTGTTCGTCTATAAAGACATGCTGGCCATCAGTATCATAGCCAATGAAATGCTTGGCGTCCGCCATGACGTTACGCGACTGGATGCCACGTATTTCAGCAGCTCCGATCATGGATGTCAGGGTCGGATCCTCGCCAAAGGTGTTATAGGCCCGGGAATAGGTAATATCCCGGTCTATATTGATGAAGGGCTGCAGGACAACATCAATGTTCAGTCGATTAGCTTCATCGGCAATCAACACGCCATTGTCAAATGCAAGCTTCGGATCAAATGTGGCCGCAACCCCCATGGTCGCGACTTCGGCGACCGACGGCTTGCTCAACAGCAGCCCCGGCGGTCCATCAGCCATGCGCAGTGCTGGTACATTCAGCCGTTTTACGCCCGGCAAATAGCCGGCTTCCCCGTCGTTACGCTCAGCGGGTTCTTCCGTTCCCCGGATAAGGTTGAGTTTTTCCTGCAGGGTCATCTGCTTCAGCAGGCTGGATGCGATACGGGTTGCCCTGGCATCCGCATCGCCCTCATCGGCGGCCCGGACAGGATGGAGGGGAGTACAGACCGACAGGGCAAGACAGCAGGCGCTGCCATATAGAAGTACTGTACTGCGTTTTTTCAGTATTCGGGCAAATCCATGGACTGCCCTGTCTGTCCAGCGCGACGAGAGGGCTGCAAAAATCTGGGTTGGCATGGCCATGTACCTGTCCCTTTTTAGTATTGTACCGTATACATACCTGTACCTGACCGGACTTTTCCGATCAGGCGCATGGTACCGTCCGTCCCGAAGGATTTCCCGTAGCAGATGGCGTAGGAAATCCGGTCCTGCACGGAGTCCACTCAATAGAAGGCGGGCTCTCCGGCAGGACACGGACCGTGTTCGTGGTGGATATGAGGTTTTTTAGAACTTCATGTCCGCACGGAAGTAATAGAAGCCACCGTTAAAGGCTAACTGCGAGGCATAGTAATCATATTTGGTCACACCATAGGCACGTCCCTGTGCCGGCACTTCGGTCGGGTGGGTATTGAAAATGTTGTTCCCGCCAATGGCCAGATGCAGGTTCCGCGTTGCCGCGTAACCGAATTCGAGATCGGTAACCCAGCGCGGCTTGGCTTCGAACGGAAAGAAAGTATTGACCGACCACGCATTCGGGCCTGTTGTATATTGCATTTCATCAGTAACGGAACCCCAGCGCGTTTCACGCAGCGTTGCGTCAAAGCGGCCCAGTGACCAGTGGCCGGACATGATGATCTTGCTGCGCGGCGTCGTGGTTGTCAGGAACGCAACCTGCTGGGCATTCAGCACGGGTGTGCCGTTACTGTTATAGGACATGTGCGATACGCGTGTCCTGTTCAGGTTCAGGCCCAGTGACCAGTCAACACGCCCATACTTCTTGAAATCGGTCAGGTAGGTTGCGGTAATGTCCAGCCCCTGCGTGCGTGTGCTTGCCCCATTGGTGAAATAGTTGACCGAAACGGCCGAGGGATCAAGGCTGGTCGGCACCGGAATGCCGGACAGGCCGATGGCGTTCAGCGCCTCTGTACCAGATGCGTAACCGCCTTCCACAATACGGTCACGGATATTGATCTGATAGACGTCGGCGGCAATATGCAACTTCTTCAGCGGGTTGATGACAATACCGCCACTGAGGTTGGTGGAGCGTTCCGGCTTGAGCGCCTTGGCGCCCAGTGACCGCGCCGCCGTCGAGTTGACGGCCAGCACGCCACTGGCGGCCTCCGGGCTGACATTCAGGTTGGTGAAATATTCTTCCGCCAGCGTCGGGGCACGGAAACCGTTGCTGATCGTGCCACGGATAGAAACCCACTTGTTGAACTCATACCGGGTGGAAACCTTGCCGCTGACCGCGTTGCCCACGTCGGAATAATGTTCCAGACGGCCCGCCAGATCGACTTCCCACCTATTGAGCGGCTTGAAGTTTACATCCACATAGCCCGCGTAAATATGGCGCCCATGCAGGCCGGATGCGACGTCGGGCAAACCAGGCAGCGCCTGCGCACCGTTGCCGTAAAGCGACGCGGCATCGCCCGCACCCATCTCGTACTGCTCGTTACGGTTTTCAAACCCGAGCGCCAGCGCCACCGGAGCCGCGAAGAACGGCGCTGCGATCGAACGCCGCAGATCAACGTTATTGACCCACTGCGCATTGCGGTAATTGCCGATCGAGAAAGTGTTGGGGGACGTACCCGTGGCCTGTAGCAGGTCCAGGTTGATCGACTGATCCAGGCCGCTATGGAACCAGTCCGACCCGTACGTGCTGCTGACATCCCACGAGAAACCGAAGAAGTTGTCTCCCTTGAAGCCCGCGGTCACACCCATGTCATTTTCGTCCGATGTCTGGATCGGGCTGTATCCATTGGGATAGATGCCGGGGTAGCCGCTTGGCATGGTGCGGTAGAATGCCCAGGCCTTGGCATCCCTGTGGGCATAGGTTGCATTGCCGTAAAAGGTTACGTGCTCCGTAAGCGGCAGGTTGAAGTTGAGGCCCAGCGCCTCGCGGTCACTGGCCGGGATGCCGAACAGCCGGTCAACCTTGGCGTTATAACGCGTATCCGTGCCGTCATGATGGGTGGGATCCTGGTGGCGGTAGTCAAAACTGAGCTGAAGAGAGCCGCCATGGCCGATCTTGAAGCCCTCGTTGAACATACCGCCCGCGGTAAAGCCCTGGTTGTTGCCGTAATTGCCAAGCAGGCTCTGGGCGGAGATGCCATGATCCTGTGATTTCAGGATGATGTTGACCACACCGGCAACGGCGTCGGACCCGTATTGGGCGGCCGCGCCATCACGCAGTATTTCGATATGATCGATCATGGACATCGGGATCATATCAAGATCGGTTGGGGTCGATCCCTGCTGGGAGCCGGGGGACGCATAGATATTGGCCGTCGGGTGGCGTCTTTTCCCGTCGACCAGGATAAGCGTCTCATCCGGGTTCAGGCCGCGCAGCGATATGGCATCGGTCAGGCCACCCGCGCCGGTGCCGAATGCCGGTGTGGTGACGGAGGGCGATGTCACGATCAGGGCATCGCGCAGGTTCGTCTGGCCCGTGCGCAGGATCTGCTGCTTGGTGGTCACGTCAACCGGGCTCAGGCTCTGGTAGAGCTTGCGGTTGGTGGTACGGGTGCCCGTGACGATAAGCTGTTCCGCCTCACCCGAGTTCCGGGTGGTTTTCTTGTACTTTGTTTGTGTTTCAGCCGTTGTCGCAGCGTACCCTGACATGGGGACGGTGGATATTCCTGTCAAAAGGAACAGAAGAAACGGCAGCTTACTGTTACGCATCCAATTCTCCATCCTGATTACTGTTATGAGAAGCACGTAGTTGCCGTGACTTCAGAAAAGGGGACTTCCCGGTTGCGTGTAAGAGAGGCTGGCCGCGCTGTACCGACCGGGATTGACGTGGAGTAGAGAGTAAAGTCTTTCTTCACGTGAATATGGACACATCGTATGAGAAGCTTATGTCTAAGTCAATACGAACTAGAAACGTATTTTCCTGGAAATGCCAGTGGTGAATTTCCAGACACGGGAAACAAAAGTATTTTATTTCAGTATATTAGCTCAAACGTGGTGACAGAAAGCGCGCCACGACCGAAATTTTACGCAGGGTGATGTTGCAAAAATACCAGAATATCTGCTGGACCCAAGTCTATTCGGTTTTTTGTCAAAACGTTACTTTACCGATATGTAATATCAATGCGGTTCTGTTCTGGGCCAGGCGATTGTATGACATATCTGATTTAAGAACCCGTTTACGAAACATTATGTCAATGAAAAGATCGTTTCCGGGGAAGATTTTCCCCAGAGATTCAGGAAGAATCCGGGAGCTTCTATTATTTATTATAAACCTGTTATTTTAAAATAGTATCCAGACCCCATGCGCAGGCGGAGCCATGGGGCTGGATACGCCGTTATTACGCGTTACAGCACGGCCTTGCCGCCCCCGATAAGAAAACCGTTGCCCAGCGGATCATATTTCGAGACGACCAGTTGGGACACGGCGGTAATCCAGGCGGACCCGGTTACACGTGGCACAAGGTAGGTGCAGCCTCCTTCGCGCTGTTCCCTTACAATCCTGCCACGATAATATGTTCCCATGATGCTTTCATTAACGAAGTCATCCCCTACCTTTAGTAAGCCTTTTGCTACCCTGACCGCC
Organism: Komagataeibacter sp. FNDCR2; assembly: GCF_021295395.1. Lineage (NCBI taxonomy): Bacteria > Pseudomonadati > Pseudomonadota > Alphaproteobacteria > Acetobacterales > Acetobacteraceae > Komagataeibacter > Komagataeibacter sp. FNDCR2. The sequence continues at coordinate 211,544 of NZ_JAIWOU010000001.1, read as the reverse complement.
ATTCTGGCGCATGTGGCCGTTCCGCAGGGTGAGCGGTCAAAGGAGTGGGCGCTGGAAACCGGAACATTCAGGCCATCGGCCCCCTCCCCCCGTGGTTCATCTGTCCAGACGATATTGCCCACCGATGGCACAGCACCCGTCAGGGGATCGGGTAAGGTGGATGTCCTGCCCAGTTCCTGACGGATGAATTTTGCTTTTTCAATCAACTCATCCATCAGGTCCGGTTGAACGGACAGACCGACACTGCCCGATTCAACAAAGCCATAATACTGGCCGCCATAGGCGATCTCCACAGTTGTTTTTTTACCATGGCCGAGATCGACCTCAACAGATCCAATATAATATGCCCGGGGAATCTGGAAGGAAACGGCATGGCACCGACCGGCCTTTATTTCCACTTCTATCTCCAGAGTACCCACCGGGGTCAGGAGTGGAAGCTGGAAATGTCCGTCCGTGTGCAGGTCGATCGCGGGGATCAGCCCCAGTTCGCACAAGGTCGTCACGACACCGATCGTGGCATGCCCGCACATATCCGGGTAACCGTTTGCATCCATGAATACGACCCCAAAGGGTTCACCGGCGGTCCTGGGTGCGATCAGCGCGGCGGCGAACATTGACCGGTGGCCGCGTGGTTCCAGTACCGCCATGCGCCGGACCCAGTCAGCCTGCGTCCTGAAATGCGCCCTGGCTGTGGTGGGGGCCATGTCCGCAAGGTTCTCACCGCTTTCCATGATCACACGTGTTGTCTGGCCGCAGGTATGGGAATCCACAACATGCAGGGCCCTTGCGCTGTCATATGACCCGTTCCGGATAATCCGTGCGCCGTAATTTTTCATGTTGTTACTCATGTTTTACATATCCGGATGAAAGAGGAAAAAGAGAATATTTAATCCAGGCACGACGTGTGTTTCACGGCCCTTACGGAAAAGGAGGACATTTTTTTACATGTCAGGACAAGGCCACAGAAGGAGATGACGGACACGACATAGAATATGACAATCACACCGTTAAAAGACCCGGTCCTGTACAGGATCGTTGTAGAGATGAGAGGAACAAACCCCACGATAACCGATGCGATGGATTGCCCCAGCGCCAGGCCGGATGAGCGCACATGGACCGGGAACAGCGCGGTGAGCAGGCCAGGCTGCGTGCCAATCATGGCGGCATGAAAAACGCCATTCGTAATGACAAAGGCGGCCATGATGACATACGGATTACCCGTGCCGACCGACAAGAAAAACGGGTATATGGAAATAACGGAACACAGTATGCCCAGTCCGTAAACAACCGGAGCGCCCAGTATGTCCGCCAGTTTTCCGAACATGATCATCATGACCGTATCAGCGGTCATGGATACAAAAACGGACGCAATCAGGATGCTTTCATTCACATGCAGCCATGCGCCATAGGATAACGAGACCGTTGTGGTCAGGAGGATATAGATCATCTCGGACAGGATCAGCGATGAGGCGGCAAGGACCGACATCTTGTAACCGCGGACCACGTCCATCATGGGAGCCTGGGCGCTACTTTTTGCGGCCGATCGGGTGAATTCCGCGGTGTCGCTCACCTTCAGCCGGATCAGGATGCCAAGCACGACGACAAGGATGCTGACCAGGAATGGCAGACGCCACCCCCAGTTCAGGAACTGGTCGCCACTGATGGCGCGGAAAAGAAAAAACAGCCCCGATGAGAGTATAAAGCCCACCCCAACGCCCGCCTGGCTCCATGCGCCATAAAACCCCTGTCGCTTCGGGGGGGCGTTTTCCGTCGCCATAAGGATTCCACCACTCCATTCCCCTCCCGCCGCAAAGCCCTGGATCAGGCGCAGCGTAATCAGGGCAATGGGGGCGATAATGCCGGCCTGCTGGTAGGTTGGCAGCAGGCCGATCAGGAATGTCGCCCCACCCATGAGTGACAGCGTCCATGTCAGTGTGGTCTTGCGACCGTACCGGTCACCGATCGAACCGAATACGATCCCCCCCAGCGGCCGTGACACAAAGCCCACCGCATAGCCCACAAAAGCACCGCTGGTGCTGAGTATGGGATTGCTCAGGGGGAAAAAGGACGGACCGAAGACCAGCGCCGATGCCAGCCCGTACAGGAAAAAATCATAAAATTGCAGCGCATTGCCAATAGATGACGCCAGTATTGGCAGAATGATGTTGAATTGCCGCAACAGTCCACGTTCCACACTGAATACTCCAGGTATGAGGGCAGTTTTATATCCGGAAAGAAATCTCGTCAGGAACAGGACGGGATGAGAGGCGAACAGAGCCGTGCACGGGTCATACCGGCGCCTCAAGCCGCCGTTTCCCATCGGCGGAAAGCCGTGTGCCGGGACTGTCCAGGGCGGTACGATCCCATAACCGACAGGTCACGGCCTTATGCTTCTGGTCCAGTCCTTCACAGTAATTCGTGTATTTACAGACACGTATGCTGTCGGCACGGCCATCGCGCGCCTTGAGCAGCCAGTCCGGATCCGCCATGAACTGCCGTGCGCTGGCAACCACATCGCATGTGCCGTTCGCCAGCATCGTTTCCGCCATATCCACGGTATGGACCCCACCGGCACAGATGACGGGTGTATCAAAACCGGCGCTACGAAGCTGTGCCCGGATGAAGTGGGATGCCTTTGCGTTGCGGCCAAACGGCCCGAAGGAATCTGAAATTGCATGGGGAATGCATTCATATCCGCTCGGGCCGGTATAGGGATAGGCTGCCTCGTTTACCCGTGGCTGAAGCGCGTCTTCAAACTTTCCACCCCGGGAGAGCGAGAGAAAATCAAGACCGCGCGCCGCCAGTTTTTTTGAAAACCAGGCGGCGTCATCCACCGTGCCGCCACCCGCAATACATTCTTCGGCCAGCAGGCGGCAGCCGACCAGGTAGTCAGGCCCCACCTGCCCACGCACCCTGTCCAGCACGGCTTCAGCCAGCCTGACACGCCCTTCGCGCGTTCGGCCCCACCCGTCCCCACGCGTATTCAGCGCGGACAGGAACGAAGCCATGGTATAGGCATGGGCGTAATGCAGTTCCACCCCGTCAAAACCGGCATCCCGCGCCCGTAAGGCCGCCGTGGCGAACAGGTCCGGCAGGACATCCGGCAGGTCCCTTATCCACGGAAGATGCACATCCGTTATCCGCTCCCGCGCACCGTAATCCAGTGCTTCGCGTTCGCGGGGATCCAGAATGGTTTCAAGCTCGGCCCGATCCATGTTTTTCAGGCGGTCGCGGATGATCGTGTCGTCCGTCTCGCCAAGCAATGCCCGGTGACGATCGGTTATGGCCAGAAAACGTGTCAGGAAACGATCCGGGGCCGGCCTGCGACGGATGTTCAGGAAATCGATTAGCTGAACGAAAACCCTGGTCTCTCCCCCGCTGGCTTCACGAATGGCCGCGACCAGTTCCGCCATGCCCGCCACGTATCTGTCATGGGACAGGCGCAAAAGCGGGCCGCTGGGGATATCCCTTATCCCTGCCGCCTCCACCACGATCGCGCCGGGCCGCCCCATGGCGATGCGCCTGTACCATGCAAGGGTAGAGGGAGTGACATGGCCATCCTCACTCGCCCGCCAGCTTACGACGGCGGGGTACCAGCTTCTGGTTTTCAGGGTGAACCTGTTTACTTCAACAGGTTTGAAAAACGGGGACTCTACCGCGGCAGTGGACGCGACAGGCGTATGGGACCGCCACTGAATTCGTTCCGATGGTTTCCACATCCTGCCCTGTGCCTTCCCTGACCGCGTTCATACCCGAAGAACCTGAATATGCGTTATAATAACGGTTTCGCAACAATATTCGCAGTGCGGCGGACGTTATTATTCAGTTGCGTTGTTCCATATTACGGAATGACGGCAGTGGCCTCGATTTCCACCACGGCCTTGGGTTCAACCAGACGGCCAACCTGCACCAGGCTCATGACCGGATAATGCCGCCCCATTGTCTGCCGGTACACTGCCCCCAGTGGGCGCAGGCTGGCATTATAGGCGGCTATGTCCGTGACGAACCAGGTCATGCGCACCAGGTGTTCGGGCAATGCCTCCGCCGTTTTCAACAGGCAGCAGATGTTTTGCAGCGCCTGTTCACATTGCGCCACGAACCCGTCGCGCATGTCACCCTGCGGGGTTATGCCAATCTGGCCACCCAGCACCAGCAGTCGCCCGGACGCGGCAATGGCATGGGAATACCCGCGTGGCGCAGGCCAGCCGTCGGGCAATAGGATCTTGTGGTCCGTTTTTGTTGTCAGACATGAATCCATGTTTGTTTTCACCTGCATGAAATGGAAAAATTCCCGGCCGGGAACAGACCGGCCTGGTCAGGGCGGGCCTTACCCCACCTCTCCCCCGGCAACGGGCAGTGCAATGCCGTTGATGGCCCCGGCTTCCCGACCGCACAGGAAGGCAACCGCCACGGCCACTTCCTCCACGCTGTTAAGGCGGCCACGGGGGTTGAAACGGGCAAATTCGGTGCGGATATCATCCGCCGGGCGACCACTTTTCTTAACGATGCGTTCCACGCTGTCACGCACCAGGTCACTTTCCGTAAAGCCCGGGCAGACAGCGTTTACGGTTATGTCATGACGCGCATATTCAAGCGCAAGCGAGCGGGTCAGGCCCAGCAGGGCGTGCTTGGCGGTGACATAGGGGGAGACGTAAGTATACCCGCGCAGCGCCGCCGTGGAGGCGACATTGACGATGCGCCCGTCCTTTCTTTCCACCATGGATGGCAACGCCAACTGGCACAGCCGTGCCGCCCCCAGCACGTTCAGCCGGAATGCCTGCACAAACGCGTCCATGGTCATGTCGGCAAAACGGGCGCTGGCTGAACCACCGGCGTTGTTGATCAGGACATCAATCGCTCCCGCCTTCGCCACGGCCGTATGGAAGGCGTCATCCAGTTCCTTTTCGCACGTAATATCGGCAACGACATAATGATGCGCCTCCCCCGCGTTGACCGCTGCCTCAAGCAGCGCATCCGAGCGACCGAGAACGGTCACGATATCGCCGCTCAGCGTCATTTTACGGGCAATTTCACGGCCTATGTCCTTTGAACCGCCTGTAACCAGCACATGCCTTGCACGCATCAGGATTCCATTCCCTGTCTATCGGGGAGACCATGTTATTATCTTATATTTAAGATACATTGATCTTAAATATATCCGCAACCGCTTTGTGGAACTTCGCCCGCAGGTCACGGGCCACCTGCCACCCATAAAGGCGGCAGGTGGCCCCGTTCCGGCTACGGGCGCCGTATCAGGTCACCGCATGGCGGCGGGGCCGTGCCCTGATGCGCAGCGTCTGCTCCTCGGCAAAATTGCGGCCTTCATTGCGTTCCAGTGCATTCAGGCCGGGCAGGTTACCGGGGGAAAGGCGCGGCATGGGCGCTCCGTAACGGGCCGCCGCACGCAGGATGAGCGAGGTATCGACCAGCAGCGGACGACCCAGCGCGACCAGATCGGCACGACCGGCCGCAAGGATGGTATTGGCCTGATCAACGCTGGAAATATTACCCACGCACATGACCGGCAGCCCGGTTTCCGCCCGGATCTGCTCGGCAAACGGGACCTGGAACATACGGCCGAACACGGGGCGGGCATCGGGTGTGGTCTGGCCGGTGGAAACATCGATCAGGTCACATCCAGCCTGCGCGAACAGCCCGGCCGCCGTCACGACATCCTCCATGGAGATGCCGCCTTCCTGCCAGTCGGTAGCCGAAATACGGACCGCCATGGGCCGGTCGGCAGGCCAGGCCGCCCGCACGGCCCGCACCACTTCCAGCGGGTAGCGCATGCGGTTTTCGATGCTGCCGCCATATTCGTCTTCCCTGATGTTCGTCAGGGGGGAAAGGAAACTGGCCAGCAGGTAACCGTGGGCGCAATGCACCTCGATCATGTCAAAGCCGCAGTTCACGGCCCGTCGGGTCGCGGCAACGTAGTCTGCCGTAACCCTGTCCATATCATCACGCGTCATGGCGCGGGGCACCGCGCTATGGGGGTGATAGGGCAGAGGTGACGCGGAAACCAGATCCCATCCCCCCTCCGCCAACGGCTGGTCCATTCCTTCCCACATGACGCGGGTGGCACCCTTGCGGCCCGCATGCCCCAGTTGCAGGCAGATCCGGCTGTCGCCTTCGGCATGGACAAAATCAACAATCCGGCGCCAGGCGGCTTCCTGCCTGTCGGTATAAAGCCCGGTGCAGGCCGGGGTGATCCGGCCATCGGGGCAGACATCGGTCATTTCCGTATAGATCAGCCCCGCCCCGCTGGCGGCGAACCGCCCGTAATGCACCAGATGCCATTCCCCCGGCACGCCGTCATGGGCCCGGTAGGTGGACATGGGCGACACCACCAGACGGTTGGAAATTTCCATCTCACGCAGCCGGAACGGCTGGAAAGCGGGCACGACCCCTTCCCTGGTGGTGCAGCCTGACGCCGTGCAGTCCGTCTCGAAATCCTTTTGTACCTGCGCCACAAAATCCGGGGCACGCAGGGCAAGGTTATCCCATGTAATGGCTTTTGAGCGTGTCATGAGGGAGAAGGCAAAGCGTATCTCGCTCATGGGCCAGTAGCGGTTCAGATGCTCGAACCATGTCAGCGAGACTTCCGCCGCGTGCTGGAGGCGCTCGACCTCATCGCGCCGCTCGATGCCATATTTTGCCAGTGCATCGGCAATATTGTCGGTCGCCATGACGGCTGCGTGCAGGGCAATGGCATCTTCCATGGCCAGTTTCGTGCCCGAACCGATCGAGTAATGCGCCGTTGACTTGGCATCCCCCATCAGGACGATGTTGTCCTTTGACCAGTTCCTGCACCGGATGGCCGGGAACCTGCGCCAGATCGAACGATTGGCGATCAGGCTGTGGCCTTCCAGGTCCTCGGCAAAGACACCTTCCAGATATGCGACATATTCGGCCTCGGTCATGTCCCCCAGCCCGCACCGTGCAAAGGTTTCCTCATCCACCTCAATGACCCAGGTGCTGCGTTCACGCTCGTACTGGTAGCAGTGGGCGACGAATACGCCGCCTTCATGCTCGCGAAAGAAGAAGGTGAAGGCATCAAGCGCACGTGTGCTGCCCAGCCATACGAAACGGTTTGAACGCAGGTCGATGGCGGGCTGGAAATGGGCAAGGTTCTTTTCGCGGATCGCGCTGCCGATGCCGTCGGCCGCCAGGATCAGGTCCGCTTCGGGAAATTCCTCGGGCGATACTTCGGTGCGGAAGTTCAGTTCCACACCCAGTTCTTCCGCGCGCCGGTAGAGCAGTTGCAGGAGCGTGCGGCGCGAACAGCCGCAGAAACCGTTGCCCGGCACCCGGAATGTCTGCCCCCTGACCGCTATGTCCAGGTCATCCCAGTATGAGAATTCACGGCGGATCATTTCGTAGGACGGAAGATCGGCCTGCGCGAAGATATCAAGGGTCTGGTCACTGAACACCACGCCAAAACCGAACGTATCGGCCGGTGCATTCCGCTCGAAAACCCTTACCCGCGCCTGCGGGAAATCGCGCTTGAGCAGGATTGAAGCATAAAGACCAGCAGGACCGCCCCCGATTGAAACGATGTACATTCAGACATTCCTTATTTTTAATGATACAAGTATTATATATTGCCTGATTTGAATATGTAATACTTTGTTAATGCTTTTATTTTTACTGTATTTACTTTCGCTCAACAAGAGCAAAAACCCGCAGCGGGCTGCCCGACCCGTCGCGCAGTTTCAGCGGCGCCGCCATGACGATCGCACCCCGTGCAGGAAGCTGGTCCAGGCCGGTCAGGCATTGCAGCCCGTACCTGCCCGCGCCATGCAGCAGGGTATGGGCGGGATATTGCGGGTCGAGCAGATGGGCCTGGCCACAATCGGTGCCGATCGTTTCCGTGCCAAAACCACAAATATCGCGTTCCTCGATCAGGAAGCGGATGCACTCCGCGGATGGTCCGGGCGTATGCGCGCCGTCTTCCTTCCGGTTGGCGTATTCCTCCGGGTTTCTCTTGCCCCAGTCCGTGCGCATGAAAACCCAGCTACCGCGTTCGATCGTGCCATGTTCTTCTTCCCACTGGCGGATGTGTTCGCATGTCAGCAGGAAATCGGGGTTTTCTGCCGCTGCGGCGGCGCAGTCCACGACATTGACCGGCGCCACGAAATCCCGGGCCGGCATGGTATCGACGGTGTTGCGCGGCAGATCCCGGCCACTGATCCAGTGCGCCGGGGCGTCAAAATGCGTACCGGTATGTTCCCCGACGGTAAAGTTGCGCCAGTACCATGCCACGCCGTTTTCATCGTAGCGGGAAATGACTTCGCTGGAAAACGGCAATGTCTGGCCAAAGGGCTCAGGCAGGACCAGTGTGGGAAAATCCTCGCTCAGAGTATGGGTAAGATCCACCACCTCTATGCTGCCGCCCGCAAGGCCGGCCGCCAGTTCAGGCAAAAGTGACATGATCGTGTTCTCCTATGCCATGGCCCCGCGCTGGAAGCGGGCCAATGCGGCCTCCAGTGCTGTGCCTTCCGGGTCTTTCAGGGCGGCTTCACGAAGAAGCCGGGTCCATACCGCCGCCTTTCCCTGCGGCAGCGGTTTGCGGGCCATGACGCCAACCGCCGTCATGACCCGGTCGAATTTGGACAGGCCGCGTGCGTGGGTATCGCTGTAGCCTTTGACCAGACGCCTGCAACGCAGCACTTCAACAGCGAAATCGTAATCCTGCTCCAGCGCCAAGCGGGCCAGGTCGAGCCATTCGTCCCGATGGCGCATTTCGCATTTATGGCGCAGCGAGACAGGCCGGATGCGATAGAGTTCGGCGGTGGCGGACAAAAGAAGGAACCAGCGCAGCCGGTCGGTCCGCACCCGCCAGCCCTTGCGCAGGAACCGCCCCATGAGCAGCCTGCCCAACCCGGTTTTTTCCAGAATCAGGGCTAAGGCCGATGGCAGCAGCCCGAGCACTTCCTCCACGCGCGGATGCATGAATTCGGTGATGGCAAGCGGCTGACCGGCCGATACGCCCATTTCCCCCGCGATGCGGGAAAAGCGGCTCCGGCGGGTCTTGAGGTCCGCCACCCGGATCACATCATCATAGGCCATGGCGTTGGCGATATGGCGTGCCGCCTCGATCGTCAGGTCTGGCGTGCCCTGCTGGCGTTCCTTCAGCGCGAATTCACGCACCAGCGCCAGATAGGCGGCCGCATACGGAATATCCTGAAAATCCGCTACACGGCGCAGCCCGGCATCGAGCATAGTGGCCGCGCCAGCAGGCAGTTGTGCTGCCGCGCGCAGCAGCGCATCAAAACCGGGCACACCGGACGGGTTAAAAGGGGCTTCCCCCGCCGCCTCCACCGCAACGGGGCGGGCCGGTTCGGGCGTATCGCTGGCGGTGCGCGCAAAGCCCTGGCCGAAGGCGGCCAGGCTTGGCTTGACCCCGATCCCGCCGCTGCGGATTGCCTCCTCAAACGCCTTGCGGGGAAATGGCAGGGCATTGCTGGCCGCCAGTGCGCCCAGCATGACGGCGGAAATAACGCTGCGTGCCTCCTTTGCCACCTGTTCCATGTCAAAGGCGATAACCTTTTTGGCGGCAAAGGCTGCCGCATCGTACACCGGCGTGGGGTCTATGCGCCCGTCACCGGGATTGATGCGCTCTTCCACCGCGTAGCTGCGATGGGTGGAAACAAGCAGGGTCGTGCGCTCCGGCGTGACCAGCCCGCGCAGCATGGCCCGGCCGCCTTCCATCAGTTCGGCGCCCAGGACGATGTCCACCTCCCCTGGCGTGGGCAGCAGGGCCAGAACGGGCATCCGCCCCGCCGGGTCGGCCGGTGCGATTTCGATGTAATAAATGGTCGCTCCCGTGCGCTGGGCCACGCCGGGAACCGATGTTGACTGGGCAATCCAGCCGCACTGCTCCGCAAGGGAAACAATCCAACTGACCAGAACGCCACCGCCCTGCCCGCCCATGGCACATACGGCTATTGAAATCGGTTTTGTTGCAACAGCCATGGAGTTTTCTTGTGAAAGAACGGTCATGAAAAATGTTGATCCTGTACAGCTACCAGATGGGGCGATGGCCAGATGTCAGCTGAAGACCGGACGGCGGCTTTCGCGCCACCGCTGGACGGACGCGATGAATGCCGCGCGGATGCGATGTTTCCACCGCTCCGACCGTGCCGCATTGACCACCACATCCGCGCGATAGAAAGAGGGGCAGAGAACGGCGGCGTCCGCCACCTCGCCACAGTTGCCGCAGGCGACACAGCTCTGGTCGATGCTGGCGACCGGATCCTCTTTCAGCGGGTCGCCCGATGGCTTGACCGACAGCGACGGACAGCCGGACAGCCGGATGCATTCATGATCGCCGGTGCAGACGTCCTCATCCACGCCAAAGCGCTGGGTGACCACGCGCCTGCCGTCCTGCAACGCCTTGCGCCTGATGGGTTTTTCCCGCCGCTGGCGGTTGAGCATGCATTCCGAGGACGCCACGATCACCTTCGGCCCGCTTTCGCGCGTGGTCAGGGCCTCGTTCAGCACCTCACGCATCTGACCGACATCGTAGGTATGATCGATTTCACGCACCCATTTCACGCCCACCCCTTCGATCGCCCTGGAGATCGGATGATGGGTGGATCGACTGGCGGGGGTCGAGCGCGAGGACGGGATATCCTGTCCGCCCGTCGCGGCGGAGTAATAATTATCAACAATGATGGTCACATCATCGCTTTTATTGAAAACCGCGTTCCCGATACCGCTGGTCAGCCCGTTATGCCAGAACCCCCCATCGCCCATTACGGCAATCGTGCGCTTGCGCTCGCGCCCCTTGCGGCGGCTGTCCCCGCTGAAGGCCGCGGCGGAAGCCGGCGCCAGGCCATAGCCCATGGTGGTGGCGCCAAGGTTGAAGGGCGGCAGGATGGAAAAGAGATGGCAACCGATGTCCGATGCGATGTGATGCGGCCCCAGTTCCTTTTCCACCAGCTTCATGGCGGCAAAGATCGGCCGCTCCGGGCAGCCGGTACAGAACCCGGCGGGGCGGGCCGGCACGCTGTCCTTCAGCGCCGCGATCTGGGGGGTGCAGGTAATGGGGGGCTGGTTGGAAGCCCGTGCCGCACTGCCTAACAGATCGGGCGCATCCGCCGCGAACAGGTTGCGCAGCCCGTCGGTCAGCACGCCCACGGTATATTCCCCCCCCATGGGCAGCATGTCCTTGCCATGCAGGGTGCAGTCAATCCTGGCGCGGTGCAGGATCCGGCCTATGGCCTGTTCAATATAGTCGGGCTGGCCTTCCTCGATAATCAATACACTTTTCTTGCCGCGACAGAATTCCAAGATTTCGTCATCAATGACCGGATAGGCGACGTTCATGACATAAAGCGGAATGTCGGTCTTGCCATACAGGTCGGCCAGACCCAGCCGCATCAGGGCACGCAGCGTATTGTTATACAGGCCGCCCAGCACGACCAGCCCGACATCGGCATCCGGCTGGTCAAAAAACTCGTTCAGCTTCTGGTCCTTGATGTACTGCACGGCGGCGGGCCAGCGCCGTTCCAGCTTTTCGGCTTCCTGAACATAGGCCGCGGGCGGCAGTACAATGCGCGAAAGGTCACGCTGGGGGCTGCGCGTCGCTTCATCCAGCGTCATGACGGGCCGCTTGTTGTCCTTGGCCACAAAAGAGCCGTGCAGATGGCAGCTTCTGATCCGGACCTGGAGCATGACCGGGGTATTGGAGGCTTCCGACAGCTCGAACCCCTTCTCCACCATCTCAACGATGCAGGGCAGCGAAGGACGGGGGGCGAGAAGCCACATCTGGGATTTCATGGCAAAAGCGTAGGAACGCTCCTGCATGATCGAGGAGCCCTCGCCATAATCCTCGCCGATGATGATGAGCGCCCCCCCCTTCACCCCGCCCGAGGACAGGTTGGAAAGCGCATCCGACGCCACATTGGTGCCTGCGGTGGATTTCCACGTAACCGCACCACGGATGGGGTACATGACGGAGGCGGCCAGCGTGGCGGCGGCAGTTGCCTCACTGGCACTTGATTCAAAATGTACGTCCAGTTCCGCCAGCAGATCCTGCGCGTCCGACAGCACATCCATCAGGTGGGAAATGGGCGCACCCTGGTAGCCGGCCACATATCCCACACCTGCCTGTAGCAGGGCCTTGGTTATGGCGAGTATTCCCTCACCCCGGAAGGTCTCTCCGGCACCAATGCGCAGATCCTGCACTTCAAGCGCAAACGATCGCTCCGCCATGACATCCCGCTCCCAATTAGATCCAAAAATTAGTTAGCACATAAGATATTTCGGCTTCAACCATTTCCTGTTCCATATCGAAATGAATTTGAAGTTCCGAACTGCACGATGTCCCTGGTCCCGCACGGCATATGTCATGTCCGGGCAATGGCGGAACATCGTATCCACATGCTGCATGCCGTCATGATCCTGCCAGCCTTTTCGTTTCGATACCATATAAAATGATCGACATCATGTGATTTTGGTTATAAAATTATGCACACACTGGTTGATGGATATGCCCTGACATGACTCGTTTCATTACTATCAAAGAAGAAAAATCAGGACTGGCCGCACGGTTTCAGTTGCTGGACAACGAAGCGCCCCGTCACGCCGAAATGCTGTGGCGCATCGCGCAGCAGGGCGGGGAATATGCCGCAATCCATGCCATGTGGACGGGGCCGGAAATTTCATGCCCGGTCGTGGGGGACAGCCTACCGCGGGGCGAGGGAATCGACCTGCCGCCGGAAAATGCCACCAGTTTTCCCGAAATGGGTGAAATCGCCACGGTCTTCGCGCCAAAGGGCACATGGAAGGGCGCGCCGGACGCCGATTTTTTCGATATCGGCATCTTTTACGGTCCGGGTGGGCGCATGCTCATGCCCATGGGCTGGATCATGGGGTCTGTCTGCGCCCGCGTGGTGCCGGAGGACCTGGCCGCCCTTCGGGCGGGATGCGGCGCCATCCGCAGGAATGGCAGCTGCGAACTGACCTTTGAAGCCATGAGCCAGAACTGATGGCCCCCTCAGCAGAGCGTCCGCTGTGGCAGGGCAGCGCCACGCTGGATATTCCGAACGCGCATGGCCGCCAGCAGGCTGAAACCGTCGTGGTCGGTGGCGGGATTGCCGGTCTGTCCACCGCGCTCCATCTGGCCCGCAGCGGGCATGAGGTGGCTGTTCTCAATGCGGGAACGGTCATGGGGCTGGCCACACGCGCCAGTGCGGGCATTATTACCGGCCAGCTTGTGCGCAATACGCCCGCCTCCATCATGAAGCGTCTGGGCCAGGCCGAGGGCGGCCGTCTTCTGGAAGCGGTCGCCGCTTCCCCACGTGAGACATTTTCCCTGATCCGGGAGCAGAACCTTGCCTGTGACGCCATGCCGAATGGGTTTCTCGCCCCCTTTTTCGGCAATGGCCAGCGTGAACGCCAGACGGTATCGGACTGGCAGGCGTGGCGGCAGGACATGTCCGTGCTTGATGCGGAGCAGACGGCACAACTGACGGGATGCCAGGGATATGCCGGGGCCATTCTCGACCGCAGCGGCGGCGGCGTAAACCCTGCGGCCTATGCGGATGAACTGGCACGGCGCATTTTGGAGGAAGGCGGTCGCATCTTCAACAACTGCCGCGTCACCTCCGTCACGCGGGATGCGGGGAATGGGGCCGCACGCTGGCTGGTCTGTTACCCCGGCGGGGAATTCGCGGCGCGGAACGTCATCCTGGCGGCAAATGGCGGCAACCAGTTCCTGCACCGCGCGCTGCGCCATGCGGTCCTGCCCCTGCCGGTGCTGGAGGTCGCGACCGCGCCCGTCTCCCCTGCCCTGCGGAAAATCATCCTGCCCCAGCGCCATGCGTTGACCGACCTTGCCACCGATGTCTTTTCCATCCGCTTCGACACTGAAGGCCACCTGATTACAGCCGCACCTGCGCCCGAGCATTTTGACTGGGCGCGGATCGAGGGCAGCATTAACGATCGGCTGGAAAAAGCCATTCCCGGCTGGGAACGGCTGCCGCTGGAATTTGCCTGGACGGGCACAGCCTGGCTGCGCAGTGACTGCGTGCCGCGCATGCCGATTCTCGATGAAGGGCTGCTGGCCATTCAGGCCTGTAACGGGCGTGGCCTGGCCATCAACACGCTTGCGGGCAGTGATGCGGCCAGGTGGGTTCTGTCCGCCGGCCGGGACCTGCCCCGCCTGCCAACCAGCCGCCCCCGGGCGGTGCCCGGGTTCATGCTGCTGCGCCATGTCCCACGCCTGATCATGACCGCCGCGCGACTGCGCGCGCGCATCAGGCAGTTGATAAAGCGACCCGCGGCATAGGCCCGCGCGGATTTTTACAAAACTGGCAACGCGGGACGTGATGATCGTGCCGCGCATTCCGAACCTTCTGACGGAACCTGATCATGAGCCGACTAGCAAAACGTATTACCGAATCATCGCCCAAGAATTATGGAATGTTTTCCAGGGCGATGGCGATGACAGGCACGCGCGATCTGATCCATCTTGAACTGGGGCAGCCAGTTCATGACACCCCCGCCCATATCAAGGAAGCGGTGGTCGAGGCCCTGCGTGCCGGGCATGTCCATTATAGCGACCTGCGGGGCAATGCCGGACTGCGCACGGCGCTGGCCAGCAAGCTGCGGCAGGAAAACGGAATTACCGTTGCCCCTGACCAGATCCTGATCACCAACGGCCTGACGCAGGCTTCCTTTGCCGCCCTGTTCGCTACCATCGATCCGGGGGATGAGGTCATCCTGCTGGAACCCTTCTATCCGCAGCATATCGGCAAGATCGAACTGGCGGGTGGCGTGGTGGTGCGCGCACCACTGGACCGGGAAAATGATTACAGCATCAATCCCGCCCTGATCGCGCCGCATATTACACCGCGCACCAAGGCGATCATTCTGGTCAATCCATGCAATCCGACCGGCCGCGTGTACAGCCGGGCGGAACTGTCGGGGCTGGCCGATCTGGCCATCCGCCATGATCTTCTGGTCATTTCGGATGAAGTGTATGAGCAGATCGTGTTTGACGATGCCCAACATACCAGCATTGCCTCCTTACCCGGCATGGCAGAGCGCACGATCACCCTGTTCGCCTTCACCAAGGCCTATGCCATGGACGGATGGCGGCTGGGCTATGCATGTGGCCCGACCGACCTTATGGCGGGGCTGCTGACGGTCACCTCCAACGAGGTGACGCATGTGAATACCTTCATCCAGTACGGTGCCCTTGCCGCCGTTACGGGGGATGAAGGCCCGTTGCATGGCATGGTTGCCGAAGACCGCAGGCGCCGGGACCAGGTTGTCCACGCACTGAACCAGTGCCCCGGCGTTACCTGCCCACTGCCGCAGGGAGCGATTTACGCGTTCCCTGACATTTCGGGCACCGGACGCCGCGCGCAGGATATTGCCGATGCCCTGCTGGAGCAGGAAGGCGTGGTGGTGGAAGCAGGCAGTTTCTATGGCCCCGCGGGCGAAGGTCACCTGCGCGTGTGCTTTGGCGCGGAAAGCGCGGACCGCCTGACCACAGCGCTGGAACGCATGCGACATTTTTTCAACACACTGGTCGGCTGAAAAACTGACGCGCCGGCATTTATCCACAAGACAGGTTGAACGTGACGTGCGCCGTATTAACGGTTATGTTCGGCCTGTTATCATAAACCCGATACAGAGCTGCCCGTGAACAAGAACGTCGTACTAGATCCTGCCGCGCATGACTTTGACCTGTTCGGTTCGCCTTTCTATCTTATCGCGCATGCGGACTTTCAGTACCACGAAGACGTGGAAACCGTTCTTGTAAAAAATGGCGTCAATAAAAGCATCTACCGTATATTGACTGTCCTGCGGGCGCAGGAAAACATAAGTATTTCCGGCCTCGCGCAGCATTCACTGATAAAGCGCAATACGGTGGGGCGCCTGATCGAACGCATGGCGCAGATGCAGCTTGTGACGACCTTCCTCTCCCCTGATGATAACCGCGTGACCATTGTCAGCCTGACCCCGGAAGGTCGCAAGCTGCTCGACAGGCTGACACCTGTCGTGGCCCGTCAGACCATCCGGGCCATGGAGGGTCTGAACCAGGCGCAGCTACAGGAGTTTGTAAAAACCCTGCGGCATATCATCAAAAATCTGGACAAGCTTGGGATAGAGTAGACGTTATTTCATTTAAAATACGCATGTATGAAAATATACATGCGTATTTTATTTTGAAATTTCCCTGGGCTTCCCCTTTTCATCCACTGCCACCATGACAAATGTTGCCGTGGCGCAGAGCGTGGCTTCCGTCTTGCCCAGATCCGCCGCCCACATTTCCAGATGGAACTGCATGGATGTGCGACCCGTCCTGAGCCGCCGGGTATAAACCTTTACATCCTGATGCGGGTACACCGGATGGAGGAACAGCAGTTCCTTTACCGCAACCGTCGTTACATTTCCTGAACTGGCGCTACCACCTGCAAGGCCAGCCGCCTGATCAAGACGCGCCATGATCCAGCCACCGAATATGCTGCCCGCCCCGTTCAGGTCGGCAGGCATAGTCATGACCCGCAGCGCCAGTTCCGCCTGGGTTTCGTTGTGTACCTGCGCGATCTGTTCCGTCATTATCTTACTCTTGTCCGTTTCTTTTCCCATTGCTCTTCCCTGGCCGCGATGGCGGCCTTGGTTCTGCCAAGCAGTTGGTGGAGCTGGCGCAGTTCGTCCTCGGTCATGTCCTTCAGCATGTCCTGTATCCACTCCTGGTGGGCAGGCATGGCGGTTGAACAGAGCTGTTCACCCAGTGCGGTCATCTGCACCAGTGTACTGCGCCGATCGGTGGGATGGGGGTGGCGTTCAACCAGCCCTTCCTGTTCCATCAGGTCGATCAGTCCGGTCACATTGCCCGTGGTGACCATCAGGCGCTGGGACAGGTCGCCCATCGAGAGCATCCCATTGCTGGAATCAAGTTGGGCAAGAACATCAAAGCGCGGCAGGGTCGTATTATATTTTTTCCGCAGAAGCTTGCGCACGCGCTTTTCAACCAGCTGGGTGCAGGCAAACATGCGAATCCAGACCCTCAGCGCCATCTTGTCGACTGATTTTTGCGTGTCCTCCTTCTGCTCAGCGGAGTGTGTTACGAGCGATGAGTGCACAGGCATTGTCTGTTCCATACCGTATGATGCGGATTATCATAAATCGATGTTATATCATAATAGTTTAGATTAAAGCTTCTAAGGCATGTTTTTCTTTTTTGCAAAGGCAGATTGATCTGGCAAGCACTCGCGCCTTGAATACCGCCTTCTGACGGTTTTGTGTTGATCGTCCCGCTGTATTGAACGCACCACGCAAAGACATGCCGACTTATGGCTCTATATATTTCCTGATACGCCAACACCGCCGGGTACGGGTTGAGCAACAACGGCGGTTGGAGGCAATATTCTGTTCGGCCTGTTGATGCGGTCGCTCAAAAGACTGCCAGACATGATGGAGTCCGCGAACAGATGCCCCGAAAGGCTACGGCCCACACAAGACCTTATACAACCGTTTTATCCGGGTGAACCGCCTTGGTGTAATTGACAGAACAGGCTGGCCGTTCAAAACGTCTGATGATCGATGCCACACACCGGACATCCGCTTCACTGCCCAAAAGGGGCTGCTGTGCTGCTCGCAGACCTTCCCGGCGAGACAGAAGAAGTCACCGGTGATCGGGGTTATGACAGCAACCTGATCAGGAAGATTTTTATAAGATGCACCCGATCAATTATGGCATTAAATACTTCATTGCGGAAAATGATAATATGGGCTCAGAATGCGACTGAAGCCGTTGCAGCAGCATCAACCCATCAGGAGATAATTATGGAAATAATTTTTTTTGAAAAGCCCGGTTGTGGCGGCAATGCGCGACAAAAAGCGGCTTTGCGCGCTGCAGGGTATGACGTTATCCCTCGTAATTTATTGACCGAACCGTGGACTGCGGCAGACTTACGTCTCTTCTTCGGTAATTTGCCGGTAAAGGATTGGTTTAATCCCTCTGCTCCCGCCATTAAATCTGGACAGGTAAAGCCTGAAGCATTGACTGCCGAAACCGCTCTGGCCCTAATGCTGGAGCAGCCTCTGCTTATCCGTCGGCCTTTATTGCAAATTGGCGAGCGGCGATGTGCTGGTTTTACTGCTACAGATCTTAAGTCCAGATTAGGTTTGGAACTTCCAGAAACCGTGCCAGATGGATGTGTGCATGCAAATAGCTGATGATCAGCATAAGGGCACAACCGAAAATTAATATTTAATTTCAGTCAGTTGCTTTTCATATGTTTGCGATAACCTGATGAGATCATGATGGTCTGGACTGAAATCATCTGCGCAGCATCGACGCGACAATCTGGCCGATGCAACCGATGTACGTGATGCAGAATGGGTATTGATCGCCCCATTGATGCCTCGGCAAAAACGGCTGGGTGTCCCCGGTGCACACCCGCGGCGTGTCCTCGGGGCGATTCCGTCACGACTGGTTATCTATGCTCGCAACTGCCATGCCATTTCCCGCCTGTTACGACCGTGCAGGAGTCTTTCCCCGGTTGGCTCCATGAAGAAAGATGGAAATTTCTGAACCCTATCTTTGTCATGCTAACAGGCGAACAAGGTAGTCGCCAGACAATACCACCAGCCTGTGAAACTGTAAAAATTGGAGAGGCGTGACTTTAACACGAGTAAAAGGATTTAGGATCGCAAACGACATATCACAATCAATATGCGGTGCTATATCCTTGGGGCTATTATTCACTCTGCCGATATTCAGGACCAGAACGCGCGCCGCTGGTCGTAGCCAGAATCAGAAGGCTCTTTCCGTAGTCATTGCGGCAGGGTGGTCGGGGCGCTTTTTCAATCAGACGGCAAAACAATACTCCTTATAATAAAATAATTTCTATATCAGCGCTGCGGAAGACAACGTATTTTTTCTAGAATATGAATTGTTTCAATACTCTCTGATAATGGAGCGAAAGACACTTCCATATGCCCTGATTTTATTGCTTTTGTTGCCGCCTCTATCTCGAACTGAAGCCCATACCCCTGGAAGTCAAAGTCGTAACGTTTTATACCCGGAATAGGAATTTTTCGTGCCAGTTTGCTGAAAACACGGGCAGTTACAGAATTCATGCAGAGCATATCAATGAATTTGGCCACAATAGGTCCCGATTCAAGAACACAACGTGCTCCGATAAAGGGCGACAACAGGAACAGGGAACCACGACTTCCCTCAATCCTGAATAAATTTCCTCCCGTTCTATCAAATCCACACCGTAAGAAAGCTGGAATGCCGCCAAAAGACAGTTCAATATCGGCCGCCATGTCCACACCTGTCGGTGCGCCACGCCATTTTCCATGCACGGTATCAGGATGTCCCAAAAGGAATAATGACAGGGAAACAAGATAGAGTCCCAAATCAAGTAGGCTTCCTCCCCCTTTGGCAGGATCAAAAAAACGGTTATCCGGAGTATAAGCGTGGCGAAAGGCAAGCTCGCCCCTTACCCGACGCAGTTCACCAATAGCACCAGCACAAAGGGCATCTTTGACAAATACAATCGCAGGCAGAAAACGTGTCCATACACCTTCCATTAGAAAGACTTTTCGTTCTGTAGCAAAAGCACACAGACGTTTAGCTTCTTCTGATGTCGTGACAAGGGGTTTTTCTACAAGAACACTCTTGTTCGCCGCAATAGCATCCCAAGCAATCTGGAAATGGGACATATTCGGGGATGCAATATAAACTGCATCAATATTTTCATCATTTATTAATGATTTATATTCCTCATATGCTATTCCTCCATATTGTGCGCAAAACCGTGTGGCTCGCTCTAGAGAGCGTGATGAAACACCCCCGAGACGGGCTCCTGCAACATATTTTATATCTTCCGCAAACCGGGTAGCAATCGTTCCTGTTCCGACAATACCCCATCGAACGGAGGAACAACCAGATTCTGTAAGATCTAGAGAAAGCATTAATGTGTATTCCAGTTAGAGATTATTATGTACTTTGTGCGAGCATAGCAGCGTTTCGGAACATGACACATGCAAAAGCGACGACATGAAAACTTGTAAGTGTCGAGGCCTAGCACTCGCAATCCCTGACGAGCCTGCGGCATGGTGTAGCCCATTCGAAGGACCACTCTACGATCCATCCGCGCAATAGCTTGCTGTCCGGATCAACCAAGTTGATCTATCGGTCTGGGGATCGGTTCACCGTCCAGCTTTTTCGGTGGCCGATCGCGCCGTCTCCGTTTCGCATCAAAGGCTGCTTTCTTGCGTTCATATTCGGGCTGGGCAGTCTCGGCCAGCTCCCAAGCTTCCGCTTCCAGGCGTGCACATGCCTCATTCAGCTTGCCTTCAGACGCTCGCGGCGGACCAGTTGATCGGGCAAGGCCCGATAATCTATATCAGTTATATCCGCCGCCTCCGCCCGTTCCATCAGAATTGCGATGTGGATGGCCAACTTCTCGCTCAGTTTTTACGCGCGGTCATAATGGATGAAACGGTATTTCGGGGCATTGGCATCAATCTTCATACCGTCGATCAACATCGTGCCAAACCGCAAAAGTCCTGTCTCGCGTGCCAGAAGGAACAGCCGCATTGATCGCTGTGCGGTTCCCGAGCCCAGATATCCCAATTCCAACCACCCGCACTGCCCTGCATGAGCTATCTGGAGATGCAGGGCCAGATCGCAGCCATCGATCGGGCTATTAGCGAACTGATCTCGATAAACGGAAGCCGCTCTTGAAAACGCGCCATTTTGGCCAGTATTTCAGGTATTGGAGAGGCGACGGCAGCGATGCTGATTGTTGACATTCCCGAATTGGGAATACTGGAGAATGGGTAGGTTGCCGCGCTCACTTATATAACTCCTGTCGCCCGGCAGTCAGGACAGTGGAGGGAAAGCACGCAAAGGTGGCCCTGGCCGCTTTCATGCGGCGTCTCATCATTCTGGCGAATGTCCTGTTACGCAATGACCTGTTATGGGCACCACGCCACACCTGACCAGGACGGATATTTGTGAGGGGCATACTCTTTCGAAGTATGTTTTCACTGAAGCCCGTTTCGGATCACATAAGCGATCCCGCTCAGAACCCGCCAGTCATCCACGTGCGCACTCCCATGCGCCAGAGAAAAATACCACTTGATCCTCTCCATACTGGCACTCAGAAAGCAAAAATACGTTATTCACAGCCTCATTTTTATTGAAAAGACTGTGAATTACAATATCTCGCTCATTTTAATAAATCAATATTTCTTAATCCTATCTGTTTTTATAAATTTTACATCTGGAATGTTTTCTTCCATATATTCCTTAAGATTTTTAGACATTCCATTATAAACTAAAAATATTTTTTTTGATGCATGAACTTCGGACGATTTAATTTCCATTATTTGATTTTTAAGTGGCTCGACACATGTATAAGTCATTCCGTAATTCGATATTATATAAATACATCCACATCCATCATAAATAGATGATTCATTTATAACGGAAATTAGTTTTTTATCACTACAAAGAATATCTCGTTCATCAAAATCCAAATAACAATTTGTATACTCTTTTATGTTTTCTAGATTATTCACAACAAAAACAGATATAATATTTTTTGAGTTTTCCCTACTTGATGAAATTAAAACATTTCCCTCATAAGTATCAAGCAAGTTTTTTACTGACATATGCCCTCCCCTACCTGAACAATTAGTAGAAAGTGAAAATATGTCAAATTCTTTCCCATCTTCTATAATTGATATAGACCCATTAGAAATAATTTCTACTTTATTAGCCCCTCCATGCGAAAAAGAATTTCTTACTACTTCGGTTATAAATTCTCTTATCGAAAAAAAAATATCGTCTCCCCATATTTTACGTGCATATGTAAGATCCATAAAATCTGATATTTCAGATTGAAAACTATCAGAATTCAGTTCTATTGAATTTTTAGCTATTTTTATATTATTTATTATATTTCGATAACTATTACCTGAAAAAGAATGTTCAGTTTCTGATATTGATTCTCTTACCCTTTTCCATTCCAATAATAATTCAGGAGTATATTTTTTTTCGTCAGTGTCTATTTTCTTTCCATGCTTATAACACATCCAGATTCCATTATTGTATCCAGATAAATCTATTGAAGAATCTTCTGATATTCGACGCGCTCCCTTTCCTTTAGCTGCAGCATATATATGGCACGCCATTCCAGTGCTGGATGTGCTATCCTCTTTCTCCATAGAAGGTCCCACGGTTATATTATCACAACCAGGATAAGAGCATTTATAAGATACACGCTTTGCAAGTTTATCTATCGTATTCTGAGAGAAGTTTTCTCTATTTGACATTTTTTCTTCCTTCATATTATACATAAATTCCAAATAAATAAGAATTATATATCCCATATATAATTATTTCAAAACCAGACCAACCCGACCCCTCCATAGAAACATCATTGCATGACGCATTTTTAATCCTAAGCATTGATAACATCGAAAATTACATGTTTATTCCACGCTTAGGAATCATTTTTTGAGATAGAAGACAAAGCTTGCCGCGATTTGGATCGCGGACGTGAATGTATGAGCGCGCTGGTCATGACCTTGCCCCCCTGAAATGCCCTCGATTTGAAGTAAGGTCTGTCCATTGAGGACAGACGATGAAGAAAACGCGTTTCACACAGGACCAGATCATCGGAATTTTGAAGGAGCATCAGGCAGGCGCCACGGCAGCGGATCTGTGCCGCAAGCACGGAAACAGCGATGCAACGTTCCACACCTGCCGATCGAAATATGCCGGGATGGAGGAGGCGGACGCGTGGCGGCTCAAGGATTTTGAAAAGGAGAACACGAAGCTGAAGCGGCTGCAACTCCTGCTCGGCCGGGAAAGCCGCAGCAGAACGGGTTCGTCACGAATGCATCTGCTCCGCAATCTTATCCACGCGCGCTCGGTCATTGACATCTGGCGGGCCGGCTATAACGCCGTCAGGCCCCACACCAGTCTCAATGGCATCACGCCTACAGGGCACACAACAACCCACAGACCCCAACTCGGATCTGAAGGCACATTGGGGGCAGGGTCAGATCACACAAACGATCCCGCTGATAACCCGACGGTGATCCACACGTCGTAAACCCCGTGTGCCAGATAATAATGGCCGCAGAACTTCCACCTGCTCGCAGCCCAGCGTTGGCAGCCTACTTATTCCAGTCTCCTATAGTGGATTAGAAATATGTCAAAATCATGCCACAAAAGAGGTAAAAACCTAGGAAACCAAGGGCTACTCAATACAAAATACTATACTATATGGGATATAATTCCACAAACCAATGGAAACAACTTTAAGGATATTTCGGGTTCGATTGCGCTTTCTTTATGACACTCATGCTCATGACAAAATCTACTCCCGGTATTGACAAAGAAATATTTCCCGTTTATTGAGCAAAGAACGTTTGTTCTTCATATTAAGTTACAATAATCATTGTTGTGTAGATTTAAGCAAAATAGGTATAATCCACTTTAAAATCGACAGGGCTGGTTTCGGCCATAATAAAGCGTGGTGCCTTAATGAAAGAATGCAGTAAGTCCATTTCCCGTCGCCTTCAGGATAGCAACTTTGTCCGGAAATACTTTGTAGGGAATGGGATTGATATCGGGGGCAAGCCTGATCCTCTCGTCTTGTACCAATCCCTCTTCCCTGGTATCGCATCGCTCAGGACATGGGACTGGGAGGATGGTGACGCGCAATTCATGAAAGGCGTGGCTGATAACAGTATAGATTTCGTATTTTCCAGTCATTGCCTTGAGCATCTGCATGATCCGTACGAAGGATTGAAGAACTGGTTCCGGATTGTCCGGCCAGGTGGCTACCTTATTGTGGATATTCCCGAAGAGGATATGTATGAGCAGGGAATCTTTCCCTCGACCCATAACAAGGATCACAAAACAAGCTGGACCGTGCTGAAAGACAAGTCATGGTCGTCACGCTCCATCAATGTACTTGACCTCGTGCGTTCGTTGGGATCCGCGGCAGATATCCGCAAGATCGAAGTGATCGATGCACTGTTCCGCAGCGATCTGCCACGCTACGATCAAACGATTACGCCCGTAGCCGAATGTGCGATCGAATTCATTATTCGCAAACGAAATGAATCAGAACTCAAGGCGGGTGGGTTGCTACCAGATACCATTCAACCTGTTCCTGAAGTACGTCGGCACCTCAATCAGTACAAAAACGATAAGTCTACCTTGCGCACCGCAAATCCTGAAAACCCTCCCTTTCTTGATGAAAAGGACATTTGATATTTCGCATATGCAGGCTGTAGGGCAATGAAGATACGGGCACGGGCGCCATTAAGGCTGGGACTAGCCGGAGGCGGAACTGATCTGCCTCCATTTTCCGATATATATGGCGGGTACGTCTTAAACGCGACGATCAGTCTTTATTCCTACGCCATGCTGGAACCACTGGAAGACCAGCGGGTGGTATTTCGCGCCAATGACCTGCAAATGAAATGGTCAGGCCCCGCCGAAGCGGCGCTCCCGCTTGACCATTCACTGCCACTGCATGCCGGGGTGTATAACCGCATCGTGCGCGATTTCAATGGGGGTATGCCCCTACCGGTCGAACTGATCACGAGCGCAGATGTGCCACCCGGGTCGGGGCTGGGCTCATCAAGCACCATGGTCGTGGCCATCCTCAAGGCTTTTGTGGAACATCTTCAACTGCCGCTAGGTGAATATGAGATCGCGCATCTCGCCTACGAAATCGAGCGGGTTGATCTTGGCATGTCAGGCGGCAAGCAGGATCAATACGCAGCTACCTTCGGCGGCTTTAATTTTCTGGAATTCAATGCAGGTTCTCAGGTGATTGTCAATCCGTTGCGTGTCAAACGCTGGATCGCCTCAGAACTTGAATCGTCGCTTGTGCTGTTCAGCACAGGAGTTTCACGCAACTCCTCCGCCGTGATCGACAGTCAGATCGCTAATGTGACGGACGGCGATATAAGAAGCCTCGAAGCCACCATGGCACTCAAGCAGGACGCCGTAGACATGAAGGCGGCACTGTTGCGTGGTGACATGTCGGCCTTTGCCCGCATTCTGGGGCAAGGTTGGGAAAATAAGAAACGTACAAGTAATGGCATTTCCAATCCGATGCTTGATGACATTTATGATACGGCGCGCGCTGGCAGGCAAAGTTTCAGGCGCGGGCGGCGGTGGTTTCATGATCTTCATGGTGGAGCCTGAGTGCCACGCCGATGTCGTCCGTGCACTTGGAACCAAAAAAGGACAGGTATTGCCCTGTATTTTCTCTGATCACGGCACCGAAGGATGGCGGGTGTGAAATCCATGCTTGGAAACGATTCCAATTCGGCACAGAACGGGTTGATTGTTGACCTGCGCACAATGCAGCGCGCTTCCGGCGGTCTGGATACAATAGTGCGGCAGTTTCTGAGACATCTTGCCGATTTGCGTCACAGGCACGGCCCGGCATTAAAAGTCGTCGGGTATTCTTCCAGCGCCCTGCCACGGGTGCCGGACTCTGTCTCTGTATTGTTCGACCATATCCAGTCGCGCCCCCATTTCGACTTTTCTGGCGGCACTCTTGTGGTCTTTCAATCAGTGCCGATGCTGTCGGCTCTGGCGCGGACTTCACATGGTCGGCGCTTGAAGATCGCACTGGTCGTGGACCCGCGCTGCATGATGCCGCCAGTAGCAAAGCATACGACCCAGCCTGATTACCTTCTGGCACCTGATGCACCGGGCAATGCCAGCGGTGCCGATCTGGCAAGTATCTATTTCGGTGCGCAGATCATCCGGATGGGTCATGCCACCCCTTGGTTGCCACCCGTCTCCACGAAGCCCAGCTTCATTGAGGCGATCTGTCTTGATCAGTGGCAACGTAATGACGAGCCCTATATCGTTCTGGCTCCAGAACTGGACGATCGGGCCGTGTTCGCTTTGGCGATCGCCCGTGACGAAGTTCTGCGCACGACAGGTGCCAAGGTTCGTCTACTTGCCTTGCGCCCCAGTCATCTGCCGCCTCGTCTGCCGGTCAACGCGATGGCTATGGCCCGATCGGCATTGCAATTCGCCGATGTAATTGAAGTCCCGGCACTGAGCGAAGCCGCCGCTGCAAGTCTGCTGCGCCATGCTGCCGCTGTTATGGTGGATCCAACTATTCCCTTTGCCGATTACGACGTGGCCGATATCGCTGCAATGGGTGGACGACCATTCGTGCTGGACTCAACCATGTTCCATGTTGAACCAACAGCATTGCGTGCCGCTGATAACTCACTGGTGGCCTTGATGCGCCAGATTGCACAGCATCAGCCAATCGAGGCCGCATCCACTCCGCCGGTAGTACTTGGCGACACGATTCCACTTGGGCAAGATACACCGTTGGCGGGAGATGGCACGGCCGTCCGTCGCCGCATTGCAATAGTATCGCCCTATCCCATGCCGGGAGATTATGGAATTCCAATTTATACCCGCGATACGTGCGAAGCTTGGAAGGCCAACGCCGACATTGATCTGGTTACCCGGAAGCCGATAATGAACTCTGATCGTCGGTCACTTCACGCGGTCATTTCGCCAGAAGATTCAATCGATCCTTTTACTTATGACGAGATTGTGCATGTCCTGAACAATCATCCGGACTCAATACCGGCCCTGCAATCATTGAAACGGTTTGGTGGTGCCGTCATTCTGCATGATGCGCAAATTCTGGATCTTTTGCATCATGTTTTAGGTCGGAAAGGGCTGATTACCTATTTTTCTACGGTCATGGGACGCCCCATTTCCATTCATGAATTTGAAAATTGGCTGGTAAAAAAGAAAGATTTACCATCTTCTTTCCTAGACTATATTATGGATTCGACTACTACGCTGATCGTGCACAGCAAGCTGGCACAGCAGATGCTTCAGGACCAGTACGGCGCACGTTGCGTGTATGTACCGGTAGCGATCCAGCATGAGATTCCCGCTTCTGCCCTGACCGAGACTGCGCGTATGGCGGCCAAGCAACGTTGCGGCATTAATCCGGACCGGATTGCGCTGGGAACGTTTGGTATCGTACACCCGATTAAAGGCGATATGCACTATCCTTTCATTCTACGTGATCTTCTGGATCGTGGTCTGGACATTGACTTTTATTATGTTGGTCAGGTGGATGAGGATCGCCGCGCTGAAATCGTATCTGTTGCTACACAGGCACAGGTAACCGAGCATATACATTTTGCATCAGATATTTCCGAAGAGAAGTATATGGACTACATCGCCGCGATGGACATCGGTGTGCAGACACGTAACATTACCGGCGGCCAAGTCTCGGGTGCCCTGCTTGATTGCATGGCCGGATGTTTGCCCACGGTGGCTTCAGCCGGTCTGGTCAACTCGATTGACGCGCCAGCCTCACTTGTCCGGACCATTGACGATGTCAGCAGTCCACTGCTGATCATGCATGAAATTGCCGACTTCATCCCACATGCCCGGACAATTGCGCGGCCAAATCCCATATGGCAAAGCTTTGTTGAAGACCGTAGTTTCGCAAAATACGTCATGCGATTGGAAGATGCCCTGTTTTCATGAAACGCCGCGCAAATCTATACGTCCTGAAGGGTAAATTAATATGCGGGCTTTAAAAGATCTGCTTAAAGATGTGGTTTTGTTTGATATGACAATCCTCATCAATCATCCTATCCGGACTGGTATCCAGCGCGTCACACATCAACTCGCCCTGCATTGGCCGGCCAACCGTCCACTCTTGCCGTTCATTCAGGTCGCAGGTAACCGGATTGCACTGCTGGCACCGGAAATCCTTACCCAGACCGAACGTTATTTTTCGACGGGCGCGGATCTGATTCAACAGGCAGCCCTTACCTACGCTGGCAATGCCAAGCAGTTGAGCGAAGGCTTTTACCGGATGATGGCGATGGCGGGTGCGCCACTGGTCGAGGTAGATGCGGTCTTCGCTGCGCGTGAATCGCGCGGCATCCTCAGCATCGAATTGTCAGTCAATACCAATTTTTACGGCCGGTTAGCACAGGAAGTTCCTGATAAGGTTTTTCTACTTAATTATGACTATATTCTGTGGATGCATCCAGAGTTTAATAAGGAAGTTGATTGGACGAGGTCTCTTGAATTATCAGAATATTTTTCAGTAATCAGAAAATTTCATAATTTATCATTTATTTCGACTAAGACGCACGATGATTATTACAAGTATATTGATCCCAACTGCCGCAGGCAGTATCCGATCATCATTCCCGGTGCCGATGCATTAGGGGCAGCAAGTCGAGACCATATTGGTCCTAAAGCCGAATTCGTCATCGTAGGCACAGTAGAGCCACGCAAGCAGCACCTGTCGGTGATGCGGGCTATCGAGACCGTACAGGCCCAGGGACATGATGTGTCCTTGACGATCATCGGCAAGATGGGTTGGCTGACGCCAGAAGATCGCACGACCTTTTTGAAAATCGTGGATCGTAATTCCCGCATAGAATGGCTCGAAGCCCCAGCTGACGACCAGTTGATCACCGCATTCAGTCGGGCACGGGCCAGTATTTTCTATTCTCGGACCGAAGGCTTTGGTGCGCCGCCGGTGGAAAGCCTGTCGCTAGGCGTGCCGGTCATCGTGTCCGATACGACTCCCAGCATTCTGGACCTGCCCGACCTGGGACAGATCCGCGTGTCGCCTGATGATTTTGACGGGCTTTGCGCCGCGATCTGCGATCTTACCGATCCCACCAAAGCACAGGAAAAGCAGGATGAAATCGCCCGGCTTCATCTTCCTACCTGGCGCGATTTCATTGTTGGTCTCAGCGACTGGATGGACGCGGTAGAACCGTTCGAGGCCTCCCCCTTCGCCATACGCACCCGCCTTGACGAGATGGCTCTACGAAGCCTGATCAGTGATGGTGCCTCAATAGACACGCTGATTAGCTGGCTGTTTCGTATCGTTTTGGGACATAAACCTAGCCCCGCCGAACGCACCGCGTGGGTTGATCTGGCTAAATCCAGAGCGATGGATGCCCAAGACGTGCTGATCACCTTTCTGGAGGAAGTAAGCCAGCACTACCCACGGGCAAACGAACTCTATATCGCCAGACAGGGCGGGCAGAACATTCCCAAACCCCAGTTGATGTTGACTGACCCGGCGATTGCCCAGAACCTTGATCGCTACGAAGCGATCATCGTCACGCCAGATCCTGCAGCCACGGCGAAAATGATCTATAATGATCTTTTGGAACGCGAACCCGGGCCAGAGGAAATCCTCGGCAAGGTAAATGCTATAAAATCAGGAGTTTCACACAACCAACTGGTGATTGAGGCGCTCGACTGCGACGAATACCGCTTAGGGCATTCTGGTGCGACACTGACCGATGATATGCGCACACGCATCACGAAGATGGGCGCTTCTAAAGTTCTGAGTATGCTGGCCATCGAGGATGATGGCGATTTCATTGATGGGCTTTATCGCACGATCCTACGTCGACCAGCTGATATTTCCGGTCGGCAGTACTACACAAGTTTATTACAGACCGGTGTCCGACGTGAGAAAGTCATCCTGTATATACTTACATCGCAGGAAGCAGAAAGACATTTTTCCCCGCTAGGCATTGATGCGGTGAGCGGACTGGTCCTGACGCTGATGGGACGGCTAGGCAGTGCTGATACGTCAGCAATGGGAACCCTCGGAGACCTGGCGGCGTCGCAGTTCTTGTCCATTGCTCAGATCGATGATGCTGCAATGGATGCGCTGTCGATCACGACGATGATGCGTAAAGACGAGCGTAAAATGACTGCCGGAAAAGCCGAAGGCAATGCCGTCTTAGATGAGATTTACAGGATGCGCTGGCTTGCGCAGGTGGCACAAAGCCTGCCGGTCGCACGCTTGGGCGGGATCGATCTCGTGCAGCAACTGCAGGTAGCGGCACGAAGCAAAGGTTTCGAAGCATTATTGGATGATGGCGGAATGCCTGGCTCCTCCTTCATACAGGAAGCCTACATGCTCCTGTTCGAACGTGGAGCTGATGCAAAGGGACAGGCCGCCTACCTTGCCAGACTGAACGAGGGTGATTCGCGTGAAGCAATCCTCGAAAATATGTTGCATTCGCCAGAAGCAGAGGAAAAGCTGGGCGTTGATGGTGTGGCCAGCCTGATCCAGGCGCTCCACCAATTGCCGGTAGCGGCACGAAGGAAAAATATCGAGGCATTGTTGCATGATGGTGGAATGCCTGGCTCCTCCTTCATACAGGAAGCCTATATGCTCCTGTTCGGACGTGAAGCTGATGCAAAGGGACAGGCCGCCTACCTTGCCAGACTGAACGAGGGTGATTCGCGTGAAGCAATCCTCGAAAATATGTTGCATTCGCCAGAAGCAGAGGAAAAGCTGGGCGTTGATGGTGTGGCCAGCCTGATCCAGGCGCTCCACCAATTGCAGGTTGCGGCACGAAGAAAAGATATCGAGGCATTGTTGCATGATGATGGAATGACTGGCTCCTCCTTCATACAGGAAGCCTATATGCTCCTGCTTGAACGTGAAGCTGATGCAAAGGGACAGGCCGCCTACCTTGCCAGACTGAACGAGGGTGATTCGCGTGAAGCAATCCTCGAAAATATGTTGCATTCGCCAGAAGCAGAGGAAAAGCTGGGCGTTGACGGTGCGGCCAGCCTGATCCAGGCGCTCCACCATTCGACTGATGAAAACGTAGCGTGACCCAGGCTATTATTCTGGCTGGTGGATTTGGCACCCGCCTCGGCCATCTTACGCGCGCGACCCCCAAACCTTTGCTACCTGTGGCGGGCAGGCCCTTTCTGGACATCCTCATCGCCGAATTACACCGTCAAGGCGTGAATCATATTGTCATCATTGCTGGTTTCTGTGGCGAAATGATTGCCGAGCATTATGCTGATCAAGATGATATCACCGTATTGATCGAAGCCGTGCCCATGGGTACGGGCGGCGCACTGCGCCTGGCGGCCCATGTTATTGATGACAGATTCTTTTTCCTCAATGGCGACAGCTTGCTGGATATCAACCTGCAGGACCTTTCGGCCCATTCTCAATCAGCACCGGCAACGCTGGCGTTACGCTGGATGCCCGACGTTGACCGTTACGGAGAGGTAACGCTAGACAAGACAGGCACCGTGACCCGGTTCGTCCAGCGCTCGGAACGACATGGACGGGGGCTTATCAATGGCGGGGTGGGCTATTTTTCACGAGAAATACTCGACTTCATTTCGCCAGAAGGCGAAATCTCGATCGAAAAAGACGTTTATCCACGCCTGGTGGAACGCAGGTTGCTGAAAGGTCGTGCTTATGATCGGCCATTTATTGATATCGGCGTACCCGAGGATTACGCGCTGGCCCAGACGAAAGTCATGGCGTTACTGCGGCGTGGCGCGGTCATCTTCGACCGCGATGGTGTTCTGAATCATGATATCGCCTATGCTCATCGTCCCGACCAGATTCAATGGATCGATGATGCCATCGCGGCAGTCAAGCATGTCAATGATGCAGGGCTTCTGGCGCTGATCGCGACCAATCAGGCAG
This sequence comes from Komagataeibacter sp. FNDCR2, assembly GCF_021295395.1. NCBI lineage: Bacteria > Pseudomonadati > Pseudomonadota > Alphaproteobacteria > Acetobacterales > Acetobacteraceae > Komagataeibacter > Komagataeibacter sp. FNDCR2. Next base: position 180,015 of record NZ_JAIWOU010000001.1, on the reverse strand, counting down.
GCGTGGCCCACGGCTATTATAGTGAGGCCGATGTGCATTCCCTGCACCAGTGGATGATACAGCAGCTACACAACGGGGGCGCCAACATTGATGGCATCGCCTATTGTCCCTATCATCCTGCAGGTGCGGTCGAGGCGTACCGGCGCGTTTCTCCAATGCGCAAGCCAGCACCGGGGATGCTCCTGCAGTTGATGAAAGATTACAATGTGGATCGGGCGCGCACGGTCATGATCGGCAATGCCGATAGCGACATGGCAGCCGCTGCCAGTGCTGGGATCAAAGGAATATTCTTTACTGGAGGCAGCCTTCTGGATGTCGTGAAACCGGTAGTTGCTCAACTGGTCGCGGATGCGTCTGAATGAGTGCGGAAGAAAGTATGGAGCAAGCATGCGCGCGCGTTCGCACCTGGTTACATGAACACGCCTGGCCTTACTGGGCGAAGCATGGCGTGGACCGGGTGCATGGTGGGTTTGTCGAATATCTGGATCTGGCAGGGCATGACGGGGGTGCATCATTCAAGCGCGTTCGCGCGCAGGCCCGACAGCTATATTGCTTTTCACAAGGCGCGCTGTATGGTTTCCCGGGCGCGCACGAAATTTCTGATAATTGTTGGCAATTTTTCAATACTCATGCCCGACGCCCTACCGGTGGATGGGCACGGTGCATGGACCGCACCGGTGTCATTATCGACCCGACCAGCGACGCCTATGATCTAGCGTTTGTGCTGTTTGCTCATGCATGGCGCTATCGCCTGAGCCATGACCCAGCGCTGATTGAAAGCGCTGCTGAGGTGATCGCCACCCTGAACACCGACCTGAAGGCTCCCGGAGGTCTTGGTTGGCTGGCCGATGCCAACGGTTTCGGCCCGCGGCAGCAAAACCCCCATATGCACATCATGGAAGCCGCGCTCGAAATGTTCGATGCCAGCGGCGACGCACGCTTTGCCGCCTTGGCGCGCCAGGTGGCCGACCTGTTCCTTGGCCATATAATAGACCGTGAAACGGGCGTCCTGCGTGAATTTTTTACCGCTGACTGGGGGCATCTAAACACGGCAGAAGGCGATATCGTTGAACCGGGTCATATGCTGGAATGGGTATGGATCCTGCTGCGCGCGCACCGTCTGCTTGGGCTGGATATCCTAGATGACGTCTGGCGCCTTTATGCGTTTGCCACGCACTATGGCACTGATCCGCGCACTGGCCTTATTTATGACCAGATCAGGCCTTCCGGCATACCCCTTGACAAGGACAGTCGCCTCTGGCCGCAAACAGAGGCACTCAAGGCGCATATCGCGATGATGGAGACATTTGGCCTGGATACCCGCCCCCAGATCAGCAGGAACGTGACCAACCTGTTTCGCTATTATCTAGACCATGCGCCCTTCGGCACGTGGATTGACCATCGTCGGTCTGACGGTACTCCAAAAGTTGACAGGATCCCTTCTACATCGCTGTACCACCTTCAGCTTGCGTTTACCGAATTATTACGTATAGAAGCAGAAGTTCCGGCAATGACCAGCCATAATGCGGGCAGCCAAGTGGAAGAAAATTATTTTCCTTCACTAATGCGCGAGGCAGGATGACCCACAAAACTGTGACGCATTTTCTGTTCGACCTGGATGGAACAGTGGTCGATACTGAATTGCTGCCGTTGATCGCACAAGAAATTGGCCTTGAAATCGAAATGGCTGAACTCGTGCGTAAATCCATGGCCGGCCTTATCCCGTTTGAAACAAGCTTTCGCCAACGGGTGGACCTGCTATCGGAAGTCAGTATTGCCAGAGTACGTGAAATCGTGGCCACGGCCCCCATCAATCCTGTCATTGCCAGTTTTATCCGCGAGCATGCAGATCAATGTACGATCGTGACCGGGAACTGCGATTGCTGGATAGAAGAACTGATTGCCCGGCTTGGCTGCGCAGCGATCAGTTCGCGGGCCAGTGAGGGATCGGATGGCCGACTACTACTGCACCATGTGAATGATAAAGGCCAGGCAGTCAAGAAATTCTCAGGTCGTGTCATTGCGATTGGCGATGGCGCCAACGATGTTGGCATGTTTCAGGAAGCAACATACGGTATTGCTTATGGGAGCGTTCACCCACCGGCGCCAGTTTTACTGGAGGTCGCGACCCATGCAGTTTATCAGGCAGACAGCTTATGTTCACTTCTCTCACGGTTTCTTTGAACTGCGCAGGCGCAGGCCGACGCCTTGGCCTGAGTAGAACCAAAGCATTGGTCGGGGTGATGGGACGCCCACTGATACATTGGCAACTGGACATGCTTGAGGAGGTCCGTGACCTCCGGATTGTGGTGGGTTATCAGGCTGCGGACGTCATTAATGCCGTAACCGCGCGACGGCCCGATGCCGTGTTCGTCTTCAATCATGCCTATGCCTCGACCGCCACCGGCGACAGGCTGCTGCTCGCGGCGGATCATGCGCACGCGCGGATACTGTCATTAGACGGGGACCTGCTTGTCCATCCCGCCAGCATGCGCAGGTTGCTGGCAGAGCAAACCAATGTGATCGGCGTATTGCCAGTTACCACCGATCTACCGGTCTGTGTTACGGTCGATCCAGCGGATTCTTCCATCGCCACCGGCTTTTCCCAGGACCGCAGAACAGAATGGGAATGGTCGGGCGTGGTCAACTGTAGCAGTCAGATACTGCTTGCAGCGGGAAAGCAGACCACTGCGCCACGTCATGTCTTCCATCTGTTGGAACGAACCCTGCCACTGGGTATCGTTGCGATAGATGCGCGGGAAATCGATACCGTGGATGATTACACGCGCGCGCAGGATTGGTTGGCTGTGCACCAGAACGCAGGAACATGGTCTTGACTGATACACCGTCGCCCGAACGAATCATCGCCGAGTTTTGGCAGAAACGCAGCAAGCTGGCGCGGCCGGACGCTGCTCGATACCACGCCGAACATACTGAATTCGACTGTCAGTTCGTGCGTAGCTTCTGTACGCCCGGTACCCGGGTGCTGGATCTTGGCTGTGGTACCCTGACGCTGGCCAACTGGCTAGTCGAGACATGCGGTGCACATGTGCATGCGGTGGATAGCCAGGCCAATTTTCTCAAATCGGCCGTCGCGCATCCCGCGCTGACAACCGAATGCGCCGACTTGGTGACCTATCAGCCAAGCGGCCAGTCTGATGTGATCCTACTGTTCGGCGTGATCCAGCACATCATCGACGTGGAGGCGCGGCAGGCCCTGTATACCAAACTGAGCAAGGGGATAGCACCTGATGGCCATATATTGATCAAGAGCCAGTTTGGCGTGGAGGGCCCGGTCGAAGTCAATCACTTCTCCACCGAATTGGGCTCCCCCTATTATTCATTATATCCGGGGCTGAAGGATGAAATCGCGCTGCTTTCGCGCTGGTTTGACGTGACGGCACATGATATATATCCGCGTGAGTTTTCACCATATCCGAATACGCGTTTTATGCACCTTTCATGTCGTATGAAGCGTTAGGGGTTCCATGCATTTTACGCAACTTGCCCCCATCTATCAGACCTTACCAATAGGCTGGCTACGTAATTTCCTGCTGCATGGTCGAGCAGGTGATGGCCTGGCGATCATCGGGCGCGCGGCTCGCAGCCTCGCCATCACGCTCGATCCCGATGCCATAATATGGGACATGGTGGAGCCTCTTTCCGGCACTGTTGAGCGATGCTTTGCCGCCCTGTCCCCCGGCGGGTCTGATCGTTTACTGGTCATTACCGACCCTGATGTCGCTGAGGCCATGCTAGGCGCACAAGATGCTCTGATCGAGCTATGCCTTAGGTTTCGTCGCGGAGTGATGCTTCCATTAGTGGGAGCGGACCATTTTGGACTGATCGCAACGTCAGGTCTGGCACCGATGGAATCCAGTGGCACCGAGATGTGGCGATGGATAGAAGGCGCAACGGGGCATGCCGGACTAAGCGTGATCAACACGGGCCTGCCCATGGATACCCAGTTGCGGTTCATGCCATGGTTTTCCGCCTTCGCCCAATCCTTACTACCTGATGATACAGCGACGCTGAACTATGAGATCAACGGCCTTCAAACCGAAACCGCCATTCGCATCAATGAATGGTTGACCCTGCCATTATCGATCGGCCACGGGATTACGACCATTGATATTTCCACCACAGTACCAGCCGGAACGATGGAAGGTGATGCACGTATTCTGTCCATGGCGATAACTTCACCGACATGGTTGGATGATGCAGGGCAAATTCTGCTCGATAGCGTTCAGTTCGCAGAAGCCAACTTCAGTATGCCAATCTTCCAGACGCGGGAAAAACTGCATAGGGCCGGTTTTTATGCAGTCGGCGGACTGCTGTGTACCGCATTGACGGCACCCGTGCCCATCACACTCACCTTGGGTGATCCTTTTTATGGCATCCGAGACAACCATGCCGTAACCGAACCTATAATAGGTAGCACCGAAATTTGCTGGCTAACGGCGGGGCCCATAGCCATGCGGAGCGCATCATGCTAATAGCCTGTCTTGGCATTGGTTGCGAATATGTCCTCTCCCCTATCGCACGGGAAGGAGAAAAGCGTGGGCATACCGTGGTCGAAATCGACATGTATGATCCCGACTGGCGCGCTCGTGCCGCAGCTCTGCCACAGGATGAATTCATACTGATTACCTCCCATCATCCTTATTTGGACGGGTGGCTGCATGCAAAGGGCTTTGGCATCCCCGCCGATATCGAATCAGTCGCCGGATTTATCGCACAATACCGCCCGCTTCGCAGCTATTTCATACCGCACGATCTGGCCGAGCCGATTTTGCCGGCGGAATTGGGAGCTATGGCGATGTTCGATGGCTTGCTCATGCCAGATGACCGTGCATGGTTTCTCAACGCCTATGTGCCGGTCACGGTAGTGGGCTGGGCGAAGGCCCAGTCAGGAAAACCCATCTCGACAGGACGGGTGGTTGCCATGCCATCCGATGTTACATGGTTCCTGAACCAGCCGCCTGAGCGGTTCATAGATATCTACAAATATGTCCTGGGGCCCGGCGTTATTGTCAAATTTGCGCAAATACATGGCATCGAACGCCTTGAGGCTCAGGCCCAAGCCCTGGGGGCCACCGTCATCTCCACCTCGGTCGACAGTACATCAGTCATGGCTGGTGCGGCCTGCGTGGTAACGAATGGGCGTTCCTCGATCATCAGCGAAGCGGCGATGCTTGGCGTTCCGGTGTTATGCCTTCTTGATGGCATCCACCCCGCAGACAGCCAGCGCAAAATAATCGCAGCGACCAAGCAGGCACGATTACTGCCACCGGTCCAGGCTGCCAGTTGGATAAGCGAACAGGTTGATGCGTGGCAGCAGCGGAGGACGATAACGCCGGATGATCGTACAATGAACACCATGACCGGAATAGCATTCGACAAACTGTTTACGGCAATCGACACGCCACATGCATGCACATATACCTCTGTTGGGGTACAAAACGCCGATTAATGGACTTGTGACGGTTTTGTGCCGTTCAGGACGCGATTATGCCACTCCAGCTTCGAAAGCGAGAGGGCTGATGCCGCCTTGATATGAATGGGTCGACGTGGATTGTAGAACCCATTGATATACTGGAAGATAGCGACGGTGGCCTGACGACGGGTTGGCTGCCACGATCAGAGTGGAAAATGCAGTCGGGCGCTGGGTTACGTAGCCGCACCGCCATATCCAGGGCACGGATGGCCAGATTCTTTTTTATCTGGTCGCTTAAGGCCCTCCCGATCACGCGACGACTGAACAGATTGATGACGACAGCCAGGCAGAGCCAGCCTTCGGCAGTCCGGATATAACTGATATCGCCCGCCGATTTCCGGTTGGGTCCATTGGCAATGGAAATTGCCGTCCAGAAGGTTGGCCACAATGCCAGACTGGTGGTGGCTGTCGGTCGTGACCTTGTGGCGACGGGTGCGTACGGCTCGGATCCCGTTGTCCCTCATCCGTCGGCCAACGCGACGTTCCCCGACATCAAGTCCGGCTTCCCTAAGTTCCATGCTCATGCGCGGCCGGCCGTAGGAACCGTTGCTCAGGGCATAATGTTCACGGATATGCGCCAGCACCTTCAGGTCGGTGCGCTGGCGCTGGCAGGTCGGTCGGGAAGTCCAGGCCCGGTAACCCCGTGCCGAGACCCGTCAAACCTAGGCTCAGGACCCATTGATTTGATTGCGGAAATCTGATTTAGGCTCTGTGAGGAGACTAAAGATGAGCTACCTGTTTTAGCTGACGGACGAACAAATGGAGCGTCTGCGGCCCTTCTTCCCAAAGAGCCACGGTAGAGCCCGCGTTGATGACCGCCGTGTGCTGAGCGGTATCATTTTTGTCAATCGGAACGGCTTGCACTGGCGCGATGCGCCCCGGGAATACGGTCCACATAAGACGCTCTACAACCGTTGGAAGCGCTGGGGCGCCATGGGGATCTTCGTCCGGATGATTGGACGGTCTGGCTGCCGGAAAGGCAGAGCCCCAGACCATCATGATTGATGCGACGTATCTCAAGGCACACCGCACGGCTTCGAGCCTGCGGCTAAAAAAGGGGATCAAGGTCGCCTGATCGGCCGCACCAGAGGTGGCATGAACACGAAGTTGCATGCGATCACCGATCAGAGCGGACGACCGCTGAGTTTTTTCATGACTGCGGGACAGATCCGGTGCCGCTGCCCTGCTGGACAGTCTTCCTGCAGCACAATGGATGCTGGGAGATCGCGGGTATGACGCCGACTGGTTCAGGGACGCCCTGGAAGCGAAAGGTATAAAGCCCTGCATTCCAGGACGGAAATCTCGCAGAAAACCGGTCAGATACGACAAGAGAAAATATAAACGCTGCAATCGCATCAAGATCATGTTCGGAAGGCTCAAGGACTGGCGGCGGGTTGCAACCCGCTACGACAGATGCCCGACCGTCTTCTTCTCAGCCATCTGCCTCGCCGCAACCATCATGTTCTGGCTATGAGTCCTGAGCCTAGGCTCAGGACTCATTCTTTAAGATAGAAGAGGAAGCTTGCTGCGATGTGGATTGCAGACATGAATGTATGAGCGCAGCGGTCGTATCTGGTCGCCACACGTCGCCAGTCTTTCAGCTATGCGAACATGTTTTCGATCAGATGACGCTTTTTATACAGATGCCAGTTGTAAGGCGGCTTTGATTTCCGGTTCTTTTTCGGGGGGATACAGGCAGTGATATTGCGTTCTGCAAGCGATAACCTGATCCGTTTGCTGTCATAGCCTCTGTCCCCGATGACTTCTTCTGTCTCGTCGGGGAGAACTGCCAGAAGCACGTCTGCGCCTCTGAAGTCACTGACCTGTCCCGCAGTCAGATGAAGGCGGACAGGCCAGCCCAGACCATCGCACACGGCATGGAGTTTTGAGTTCAGGCCGCCTTTTGTCCGTCCGATATGGCGGGGAAAAGCCCCCGCTGATATATTTTGATATAGTTGCAAGTGATTATCATTTGCGCTAATGGTCCCCCATCCATACGATAGAAACGCCAGTAATGAGGTCGGGCATGCAGCACAGCAGGGTTTTTTATGTATTTCCACTTTCACTTCTTGTGACGGGAAATGCTCTTGCGGCCGATCTGGTCAAAAAATCGGACCAGAACCACCCCACCCGGACCGCGCAGACAAAACAGTCCTCCCCCCAGGCTGATGCGCATGCCGTGCAGGCTGAAAAGCTGGAAGTCCATGCCCGCAGGCCAGCCACATCTGCGTCCTCGGCAACGAAATCCGATACACCGCTGATCGAAACCGCCCAGTCGGTCACGGTTGTCAGCCGCAATGAAATGGATGTACGCGGGGTGCTCAGCCTTAATCAGGCCGTGCGCTATACTGCAGGCATTACCCCTGACCTGCGCGGCGGGGAGGGCACGCGTTATGACCAGTTCTTCCTGCGCGGCTTCCAGGTTCCAACCTTTCTTGATGGCCTGAAACTGCAGGACAGCCCGACAGGCTATGCCACGGCGCAGACCGATACGTTCCGGCTGGACCGTGTCGAGATCCTGAAGGGGCCATCATCCGCGCTGTATGGTCAGTCCAGCCCGGGCGGCCTTGTCGCCCTGTCCAGCAAACTGCCGACTGACCAGAAATTTTATGGTGGCGTCACCACGACCGGTGGCATGTTCGACCTTTATCGCGTGGATGCCGATGTGGGCGGCTATGCGACGAAAGATGGCATGGTCCGCTATCGCCTGTATGGCACGGTCAACGGCCAGCATACCCAGTTGAGCAAGACAGGCAGCCGACGCTTTTCCATCAGCCCTTCCTTCACGTTTGGCGGAGATGGGCCGACAACACTGACACTGCTGGGCAATTATCAGTATGACCCCGAAAACGGCACTTATGGCGGCGAGCCACTGGTAGGCTCACTCAAGCCCGCATCCTACGGATACCTGCCACGGAATTTTTATGACGGCGACGTGCCGTTCGAGAAATTCAACCGCCGGCAGGGCGGGATGACCTATATCTTCAACCACCGTTTTAACGATAACTGGAGTTTCACCAGTCGCGGTCGGTACGATGACATCAAGACCATCTATCGCAGCGTGTATAACAACGGTTATTATACAAGTGATGACATGCTCAGCCGCTCGGCTTTCGGTACGAACGAGCATACCCACAACCTGACTTTTGACAGCCAGTTCAAGGGCCATGTCCGCACCGGCCCCCTGCGGCATACGATGATGTTCGGCTTTGACTACATGCAGCAGAGCGCATCGGAACAGGGATACTACGGCAGCGCACCTGATCTTGATGTCCTGCATCCGGATTATCACATGGCCATTCCCTCCATGGGCAGCCCCTATGTGAATTACCGGACCAATTCGCACCAGATCGGCATGTACGCGCAGGATGAAATGCACTGGAAAGGCCTGGTCGTGACCGGCAGCCTGCGTAATGACTGGTACCGTTCACAACAGAACGAATATGTCAGCCAGACCACCACGCATGAAAATCCCCGCCAGATCACCTGGCGTGCATCGGCCCTGTATCATTTCAATTTCGGCCTTTCGCCCTATATCAGCTATTCCACCTCCTTCCAGCCACAGTCGGGCGTTGTATCTGATGATGGTGGCAAAACGCAGCGCCAGGCTGATCCATCATTGGGTAAGCAGCTTGAAGGTGGCCTGAAATACCAACTTCCGGGCACGTCGCTGCTGTTTACGGCTGCGGGCTTCCATATCGAACAGACCAACGTGCTCGTTGCCGTCGGCAACCTGGGCTACAGCACGCAGAGCGGACTGGTACATTCCGATGGCTTTGAATTCGAAGCCCATGCCGAACCGTACAAGAACCTGATGATCACTGCGGCAGTAAGCGTGCAGAAAGTCCGTGATGATTCAACAGGCAAGCCCCTGCTGCAGTCCGGTAAGGGAAATGCATCGCTGTTTGCGTTCTACACCGTGCCCTCGGGGCCGGTAAAAGGCTTGGGCTTTGGCGGCGGCATGCGCTACTCCGACAAATCCTATGGTGGCGAGGCCAGTTATGGCAGCGTCTGGGTTCCGCAATACGCCGTGTTTGATGCTTCGCTGCGCTATGACCTGTCCCACCTTTCGCTCAACCTGCACGGATGGACGCTTGCGGCCAGTGCGCGCAACCTATTTGACAAGAATTATGTCTCCAACTGCTTGAGCTACGCATCCTATAATCAGGAATGGTGCTATTATGGCGAGCGGCGTAATGCGCAGGCGAGCATTGGCTATACTTGGTAATATCTCTGCCGCCGGGCAGGCTCGGTTGAACGTAGCCTTACGCACGCTGGTAGCCCTTCCGGGCGGGTATGGTCTTGCATCCCTTGGTGGCGTAGTGCTGGGCCTGTGGCTTCCCCTGTCACGGGCGGAGAGTGCCATGGCCGGAACTCTTTCCGGCCTGCTGCTCTGGCCCATCGTGTTCATTGCGGCCTTTGGCGTCTCCAGTCTGCGGCGGCTCGTGCTGGGTGTTGCCACCTGCATGGGGACTTTCATCCTTATGGCGTTTACCGCAGGGTGGCGGCCATGAAAGGATCGTTTCGCGCCTCCATGGCATGGCTCCATACCACCTTGGGGCTGGTGACCGGCTGGGTGCTGTTTGCTATTGCGCTATCGGGTTCGCTAAGTGTTTTCCGTCAGGAGATTACCCGGTGGATGCATCCTGAACTGGGCAGCCAGCCAGTTGATCCCATACAGGTCAGCAGCCGGGCAATTGACTGGCTTGGCCAACATGCCGGGTCTGCGGCAGCATGGTACGTGGCCTGCCCCACACAGGAAGCACCATTTGCAACCGGCATATGGCCCAACGCACAGGGAAAATACATTCAACAGGTTCTCGATCCACACAGCGGCAGCCCGGACGGCATGCGTGATACGCTTGGGGGGGAGTTCTTTTACCGTTTTCACTTCGAACTCCAGCTTCCCTACCCCTATGGCAGGCTGATCGCAGCCATTGCGGCCCTGGCGCTTGTCGTAGCCCTTGTGACAGGTATCATCATACACCGGCGCATTTTTTCGGATTTGTTTACGTTCCGCCCCAACAGAGGCCAGAGAAGCTGGCTTGATGCCCATAACCTGCTTGGAGTCGCGGCCCTTCCCTTTCATCTCATGATTTCGTTTACAGGTGCCGTCACGCTGGCATCCCTGCTGCTGCCATGGACCACGCAGGCCGTGTACTGGCATGATGAAATGGCATCCTACGCGGAACTGAACCCGGCCCTGTATTCCCGCCCCGCCAGCGGACAGCCGGGACATCTTGTGCCCATCCTTCCCCTGATCCAGACGGCGAACAGACATTTCATGGAGACGGGTATTGCACAGATCTATGTCTTCAATCCGTCTGATCGCGCCGCCCTTGTCACGTTCATTTCCGGCAATGACCAGACGGTCAGCACATCTGCCCGGATCATGACTTTTGACGGTATGACAGGGCAACTTCTGAACGAGCATATCGAAACGAGACCTGTCGTCAGGCTTTATACATTTCTCTACGGCCTGCATGTTGCACGCTTTGCACCGACGATAACACGTGGACTCTATTTTTTGTCTGGCCTGGCCCTCGCCGCCGTTATCGGTAGCGGGATGCACCTATGGGCCATCAAGCGCCTGCGCCAGCGGCCCCATTTCGGGCACCTGATCGTCAGCCGCCTGAATGTTGGAATCCTGACAGGAACACCCCTGGCTTTTGCGACCTATTTTCTGGCCAATCGGTTTATTCCTGTCACCATAGGCGATAGGTCCGGCTACGAATTACGATCCGTTTTTGTGGTATGGGCCCTGACTCTTGTCTTTGCCCTTGTGCGGCGATCCGCCCGTGCATGGCCAGACCTTCTAGGTAGCAATGCACTGGGCTGCCTTGCCATCGCCCTGCTCGGCATGCCGTGGACGAATGCTGTAACGTCTGGCACGAGTGTGATTACGTTCGGCCTGGCCGGGGCTTTCGCGTATGCTGCCTTGCGGTCGGGACGGCAGGCATGATGGATACGGCTATCATATGTGGGCAATGTGCCATGTTGTTCCTGGCCATGGGATCTGTACGGGGTAGGGGCATATTTTTTCGCAAAACAGTAACACCTCTCTCGTGTCGATGCTTTCGAATGACAGGAATCATACTGCTTGGCCTAAGCTTTTTCCTCCAGATACATGCAGTAAAAACACTAGTGATTGCGATAATAAACTGGACTGCACTGACCAGTATTGAAATCATACTGGCAGCACTCTCCTGCACAATTATGAATAATATTAAAAATTCCAATTCTTCCACTGGTTCACAGCAGACTTGTAACGGGCGTGTGCCAGTCAAGAAGTAATTATGAATCACCCCAATATTTTAGGGTCTGTTAGGTCTTTATATATTCTGCTGTAGCGGCGATGAAGATGACGGAAAGGAAGGATACTGCTGTCTTCTTATATCGGGTCGCGACAGCCCGCCACTCCTTGAGCCTTGCCCACGGATTTTCGACTAGGCTCAGGACCTATTAATTTGTTGAATTGAGCTGAGTTTCATGATTCACAGGCATTCGGGAGGATGAGCCTGTGAGTGATGTGTTTTTGCTGTCTGAGAGCCAGATGGAGAGAATTACCCCGTATTTTCCTCTGGCTCACGGAGTCCCACGCGTGGATGACCGGCGTGTTCTGAGCGGGATCGTTTATGTGATCCGCAACGGCCTTCTGTGGAAAGACGCCCCGAAAGCGTATGGTCCGCACAAGACTTTGTATAATCGCTTCATCCGGTGGAGCCGCCTGGGTGTCTTTGACAGGATCTTCGTCGCCCTGACAGAACAGGCTGGCCGTTCAAAGCGCCTGATGATCGATGCAACACATCTCAAGGCGCACCGGACATCGGCGTCCCTGCTCAAAAAGGGGCTTTTTCCCGCCATATCGGACGGACAAAAGGCGGCCTGAACTCAAAACTCCATGCCGTGTGCGATGGTCTGGGCTGGCCTGTCCGCCTTCATCTGACTGCGGGACAGGTCAGTGACTTCAGAGGCGCAGACGTGCTTCTGGCAGTTCTCCCCGACGAGACAGAAGAAGTCATCGGGGACAGAGGCTATGACAGCAACCGGATCAGGTTATCGCTTGCAGAACGCAATATCAGTGCTTGTATCCCCCCGAAAAAGAACCGGAAATCAAAGCCGCCTTACAACTGGCATCTGTATAAAAAGCGTCATCTGATCGAAAACATGTTCGCAAAGCTGAAAGACTGGCGACGTGTGGCGACCAGATACGACCGCTGCGCTCATACATTCATGTCTGCAATCCACATCGCAGCAAGCTTCATCTTCTATCTTAAGGAATGAGTCCTGAGCCTAAAGTGGACCTTCGTCTTACCCCATAGCGGTCACTCTGAAGGAGGCGACTCTTCGACACGGACCAACAAACCATTCGGGAGAGGCCGCTGAAGCCGCAAAGCCTCAGCCACCGGGGCGTTCATCCACACATCCAGCTCATCCGGCCGCGTCAGAATGACGGGCATGGCCTTCGGATGGATCGCGCCCACTTCCCTGTTGGCTTCCGTGGTCAGAAACCCGTACAGATCATCTGTCGTCTCGCCGTCGGCCAGTTTCCGCACCGATGTCCACCGGCACCAGATCCCGGCAAAAAAAGCCAACTGCTCACCATCGCTGCGAGCAAACCACACAGGCCGCGATTTCCCGTCGGGCAGATGCTCGGGTTCCGAGAACGCCGTCAACGGGACCAGGCAGCGATGCACCACGCCTTCCCATCGCTTCCACCATGTCGAGGTCGGATTGCGGATGTTTGTGACTCCGCGATCGACCTTATGCCCCCTGAGATAGCCGGGCGGTGTCGGCATGCCCCAGCGCGCCATGACCAGTTCACGTCCGTTTTCTCCGTTCCGCACGACAGGCGCCATCGTGTTCGGCCAGATCTCGGGCAGCGACTGCAAATTGCCCGTGCGATCCTCAAGAACTTTCGCGATCTCGCGGATTGCCTGCGGGTTCGAGGTCATGGAATAGAGATTGCACATCCGTGTTGCTTCCTTACGACCACATGCCGCGCAGACGGGCCGCCATGTCGATCCGCACCGACTTCACCGCCTCCTGCCGGGCCTGCTCTTCCGGCTTCACAACCGGCCACGACAAAGCCTCAAACAGGGGCAGCATGTCCCGGTCGATGAAACGGGTGCGTGAGGCATAGACATGCCTGTCACCCCTGCTGTGCTGGCCATGCACATAGAAGCGCTGCGGCACCATGATATCGAGACTGTCTTTCGCCCGCGTCATGGCGACGTAGAGCAGGCGGCGCTCTTCCTCGATGTCATCCTGCTCGCCGGTGGCCAGATCGGATGGAATGCAGCCGTCCACCGCATTCATGACGAACACATTCTTCCATTCCTGCCCCTTGGCGGAGTGAATGGTCGAGAGGATCAGATAATCCTCATCCAGCAACGGCACGCCGGCCTGGTCGGACGTGGCATCCGGCGGATCCAGCGTCAGCTCGGTCAGGAATTTTTCCCGTGACGGATAGCCGCCGGCGATCTGCTCCAGTTGCACCAGATCGGCCAGACGGGCGGAGGCGTCCTCGTGCAGTCGCTCCAGATGCGGCTCATACCAGTAACGCACGGCCGCAATCTCGCCCGGCCAGCCGACCTGATGGCTGTCCAGCGCCGTCAGCATAGTCACGAAACCCGTCCAGGCCTCGCCGCTGCGCTGCGGGGCTTTGATATCCTTCAACGCCTCGAAGGGATGGGCACTCTCGCCCATCGTGTCCAGCACGCGCCGGGCCGAACCCGGCCCCACCCCCGGCAGAAGCTGCAGGACCCGGAAGCCCGCGATGCGGTCGCGCGGGTTCTGGGCAAAACGCAGTAGAGCCAGCACATCCTTCACATGCGCACAGTCGATAAACTTCAGGCCGCCGAACTTCACGAACGGGATGTTGCGCCGGGTCAGTTCCACCTCCAGCGTGCCGCTGTGGTGCGAAGCCCGGAACAGCACCGCCTGCTGCTTCATCGGCGTGCCGGCCTCCCGCTCTTCCAGCACACGATCCGCGATATAGGCTCAGGACCTATTAATTTATTGAACTGAGTGGGATATTGTGATTCACAGGCTTACCGAAGGAGGTGAGGCTGTGAGTGAGGTATTTTTGCTATCTGAGAGCCAGATGGAGCGGATTGCGCCATTTTTCCCTCTGGCACACGGAGTCCCACGCGTGGATGACCGGCGTGTTCTGAGCGGGATCGTTTATGTGATCCGCAACGGTCTTCAGTGGAAAGACACCCCGAAAGCGTATGGTCCGCACAAGACTTTGTATAATCGCTTCATCCGGTGGAGCCGCCTGGGCGTCTTTGACCGGATCTTCGTCGCCCTGACAGAACAGGCCGGCCGTTCGAAGCGCCTGATGATCGATGCGACACATCTCAAAGCGCACCGGACATCGGCGTCCCTGCTCAAAAAAGGGCTTTTCCCCGCTATATCGGACGGACAAAAGGCGGCCTGAACTCAAAACTCCATGCCGTGTGCGATGGTCTGGGCCGGCCTGTCCGCCTTCATCTGACTGCGGGACAGGTCAGTGACTTCAGAGGCGCAGACGTGCTTCTGGCAGTTCTCCCCGACGAGACAGAAGAAGTCATCGGGGACAGAGGCTATGACAGCAACCGGATCAGGTTATCGCTTGCAGAACGCAATATCAGTGCTTGTATCCCCCCGAAAAAGAACCGGAAATCAAAGCCGCCTTACAACTGGCATCTGTATAAAAAGCGTCATCTGATCGAAAACATGTTCGCAAAGCTGAAAGACTGGCGACGTGTGGCGACCAGATACGACCGCTGCGCTCATACATTCATGTCTGCAATCCACATCGCAGCAAGCTTCATCTTCTATCTTAAGGAATGAGTCCTGAGCCTAGTTCGCTTGGGCCGTGTCATCCCGGATGGTGACCAGTCGCGGCTTTTCATCCGAGGTGCGCTCGGTCCATAGATCCTTGGTGAACCGCTCGGCCGCTTCGCCAATGACGGCGTTGGCGGCATCCAGAATGGGCTTTGTCGAGCGATAGTTCCGGTCCAGCGTCACGACGCGCGCCGGGGGATCGAAAGACGCCGGAAAATCGAGGATGTTGCGCACGGTCGCCGCCCGAAAAGCGTATATGCTCTGGGCGTCGTCGCCCACCACCGTAAGGCCCCGTCCATCCGGTTTCATTCCGAGCAGGATATCCGCCTGCAACCGGTTCGTGTCCTGATATTCGTCGACCAGTACATGATCCCATTTGCTGCCGATATCAGCGGCCAGAACCGGATCGCTGACCATCTGTGCCCAGCACAGCAGCAGATCGTCATAATCCAGCACGCCCTGCTCCTGCTTCGCCGTGACATAGCCTGCAAAGAGCTGCTTCAGCTGCGCTTCCCAGCCCGCGCACCACGGATAGTGCTTCATCAGCACATCGGCGAGCGGTGCGCCCGAGTTCACCACACGGGAATAAATGGCAAGGCACGTGCCCTTGCCGGGAAACCGCTTCTCGGTTTTCGAAAACCCCAGATCATGCCGGATCAGATTCATCAGATCAGCGGAATCTTCCCGGTCATGGATCGAAAAGGCCGGATCCATGCCGATCTGCTGGGCATATTCCCGCAGCAACCGGGCACCGATGGAATGAAACGTCCCCGCCCAGGCCAGCGCATCGGCCAGTGGGCCGGCCTTGTCTCCGAGCACCGTTTTGCAGATCCGCTCCACGCGCCGCGTCATCTCGACACTGGCCCGACGCGAGAAGGTTAGCAGCAAAATGCGGCGCGGATCGGCGCCCGATGCGATCAGATGCGCGACCCGATGGGCCAGCGTGTTGGTCTTGCCCGATCCGGCACCGGCGATGACCAGCAGCGGGGATGAATCCGCGATGCCTGCCGAGACTCCGGTCCCGTGCGTGACGGCCTGTCGCTGCGCGTCATTCAGACGGGACAGATAATCGTCGCCGTTCGGGATGGGAGAAGTCTCTGAATTCAATTCCTTAAGGTACCTTCACCAATAATTCCGGGTGGTTATGTGCCCTGCATCATGCCTGAGGCGGTGCGAATTTGCATTGACTTCCATCGCTGCATCAGAACGAATCACGAACATATAATCATGAAATGCACCTGCACAAGGGACATCGAGCCGTGAAATGACTGCTGAAACCCATAAAAAACCTGGTCTGGAGACGCTTCGGGCCGCGATCAGCCGTCTCGAAGGGCATAGCGACCGACGCAGAAAGGTAATGCCCTTTGGCGTGCGCGAGATCGATGCGCGTCTGCCCGGTGGCGGGCTGGCTCTGGGCGCTCTGCACGAGGTGGCGGGCGGCGGGAATGACGCCCTGCACAGTGCGGCGGCCGGACAGTTCTGCGCCGGCATTGCCGCGCGCACGCGTGGCAAGGTGCTGTGGATCGTCACCCGCCAGGATGTGTTCGCCCCTTCCCTGAAACAGGTGGGTCTTTCCGCCCGGCGGACGATCTATGTCGAAGCACGCTCGGACGTCGATGTGCTTGCCTGTTTCGAGGAAGGACTGCGGCATGGAGGCCTCGGGGCCGTTGTCGCCGAGGTGGCGCGTCTGTCCATGACCGCCTCACGTCGCCTGCAACTGGCGGCCGAGACATCCGGCTCCCTCGGCATCGCGATCAGGCGCTGGCGGCGACAGACGGATGCGGCGGATTTCGGTCAGCCAACGGCTTCTGTCACCCGCTGGCGAGTTTCGGTTCTGCCGTCCGTGCCGCTGCCGGTTCCCGGTGTGGGAAGACCGCGCTGGCTGCTGGAACTGATCCGCGCCCGCGCAGGCGAATGTGCCGATTTTGAAGTGGAGGCCTGTGATGGCAAGGGTCGTCTCTCTTTACCTGCCGCTCTGGCCGACGGATCGGATCAGGAAACGGCTGGGCAAAGACGCGCCAGCGCCTGAGGTGCCGCTCGCACTGGCCGGTCGTGAAGGGCGACGACGGGTCGTGCTGTCGGTCGATCTCGCCGCCCGCAAGCTGGGGCTGCGTCCCGGGATTCCGGTGGCCAAGGCTCAGGCGCTGTATCCCGATCTGGTGCTGATGGACGCCGATCCCGAACGCGACCGGCTGGGGCTGGAAAAACTCGCCCTGTGGTTCCAGCACAGGGTTGCTCCCATCGTGGCGGTCGACGCCCCGGACGGGCTGGTTCTGGACACGACCGGGGCGGATCATCTGCATGGCGGTGAACTTCCCATGCTCAAGGACATGGTTCATCGCATGGCGGGCGCCGGCTTTCGGGCAAAGGCTGTGGTGGCGGACACATGGGGTGCCGCGCACGCCATAGCCCGCTATGGCCGGGCGCCGATTGCCGTTGTGCCCTCAGGCGAGACCGCTTCCGCGCTGGCCGATCTTCCTCTTGAAGCGCTGCGCCTGCCGGACACGATCATCGATGGACTGGCTACGCTAGGCGTGTCGCGCATCGGCCCCCTGGCCGCCATGCCCTGCGCACCGCTGGCCCTACGGTTCGGACCCGATATCGCCCGCAGGCTGGATCAGGCGTTCGGGCGCATTGGTGAAGCCATCGTGCCAGTCCGCCCTGTCGATCCGGTCGAGGCCAGCCGGAATTTCGCTGAACCTATCGGCGCGGCGGAGACCATTGCCCGTTATATCGGTAAGCTGGTGCTGCTGCTCTGTCAGGGGCTGGACGAACGCGGCCAAGGCGTGCGCCGTCTCGACCTGCTGCTGCATCGCGTCGACAGCCGGACCGAAGCGATCCGGGTGGCCACGGCCATGCCGGTGCGGGACGTCAAACGCCTGACCCGGCTGCTGTGCGAGAAGATCGAGACCATCGATCCGGGGTTCGGCATTGAGCGCATGGTGCTGATTGCCTCTCTGGCTGAACCCATGGACCGGCGGCAGACCGTCTCTTCCCTGATCGCCGAGGAAGAGGCCGATGTGTCCGACCTGATCGACACACTGGCCAACCGTGTCGGCACGCAGGCGCTCTATCGCTTTGCACCGGTGGAAAGCGACCTGCCCGAACGCTCCTTCTGCCGTGTGCCTGCGCTGGCGCCCGATGAGACGAAGGATTGGCCCGAGCACTGGCCGCGTCCAACACGCCTGCTGGCACGGCCGAGCCGGTGCAGGCGATGGCAGAACTGCCGGACCAGCCGCCCCTGTTCTTCATCTGGCGGGACGTTCGGCGGAAGGTGAAATGCGCCGACGGGCCGGAGCGGGTATTCGGCGAATGGTGGAAGAATGACGCGGAACTGACCATCGCCCGGGATTACTTCCGGGTGGAGGACACGAGCGGCGAGCGGTTCTGGCTCTACCGGGCCGGTGACGGCGAGCATGGTGAGACCGGCTCGCAGGGCTGGTTCCTGCATGGGATCTTCGGATGAACACCTCGGCACCACGCTACGCCGAACTGCAGGTGACGACCTATTTCTCGTTCCTGCGCGGAGCCTCCTCCCCCATTGAACTGTTCGTGCAGGCCAGGGCGCTTGGCCTCGAGGCGCTCGGCATCTGCGACCGCAATTCGCTGGCGGGCATGGTGCAGGCCCATGTTGCGGCGAAGCAGGTCGGACTCCGCCTTGTTGTGGGATGCCGTCTCGATCTGGCGGATTTTCCGCCCGTGCTGGTCTACCCGACGGACCGGGCCGCCTATGGCCGATTGTGCCGTCTGCTCACCGTTGGCAAGGCACGAGCCGGAAAAGGGAAATGTCATCTGCTCTGGGAAGACTTGATCGCCTGGGGCGGGGGCCTGATCGTCGTCATGATCCCGGACACGGCAGATGATGCCTGCGCCTTGCACCTACGCAAACTGAAAGACGCCTTTGCTGACCGCGCCTACATGGCGCTCACCCTGCTGCGCCGCCCCAATGACCAGATGCGTCTCTACGAACTGGCCAATTTTGCCCATCAGGCGCGTGTGCCGACGGTCGTGACCAATGACGTGCTGTTCCATACCCATGGCCGGCGCATTCTGCAGGACGTCGTCACCTGCATCCGCCACAACACCACGATCGATGAGGCGGGGTTTGTCCGCGAACGTCATGCCGATCGCTATCTCAAGCCGCCGCAGGAGATGGCCCGACTGTTCGTGCGCTATCCCGAAGCGGTGGCCCGCACCATGGACATTGTGAAGCGCTGCCGGTTCTCACTTGACGATCTGGCCTATCAATATCCCGATGAAGTCTCCGTACCCGGCCAGACACCGCAGCAGGCGCTGGAGGGGCTGACCTGGGAGGCTGCGGCACGCACCTATCCAGAAGGCATTCCGGATGAGGTCTGCCAGAGCCTGAACCACGAACTCAGCCTGATCGGACGGATGCAATATGCGCCGTATTTTCTGACCGTGAACAGCATCGTCCGCTACGCTCGCTCTCAGGGCATTCTCTGTCAGGGTCGTGGATCAGCCGCCAACAGTGCGGTTTGCTACGTGCTTGGCATTACTGCCATCGATCCGGCCCGCAACTCGCTGCTGTTCGAGCGCTTCGTTTCCGAAGAACGGGGCGAGCCACCGGATATCGACGTGGATTTCGAGCATGCCCACCGCGAGCAGGTTATCCAGTGGGTCTATGACCATTATGGCCGTGACCGGGCGGCCCTGACGGCGGTGGTGATCCGCTATCGCGCCAAAGGGGCACTCAGGGACGTCGGCAAGGTCATGGGGTTGCCGGAAGATCTGATCCGAACTCTCTCTGGTCAGATCTGGGGCTGGGGGTGCAAGCTGGACGATGACGCCCTGAATGACAGCGGCATTGATCTGTCCGATCGGCGCATCCGTCTAACCCTTGATCTGGCCCGTTGCCTGATCGGCGTGCCCCGCCATCTGTCACAACATCCCGGTGGTTTTGTCCTGACGCATGACCGGCTAGATGAACTGGTGCCGATCGAACCGGCTTCGATGGATGCCCGCCAGATCATCGAATGGGACAAGGACGATATCGACGTCCTAAAATTCATGAAGGTCGATATCCTGGCCCTGGGCATGCTGACCTGCATGAAGAAGGGGCTGGATCTGCTGGCGGAGCACAAGGGCCAGCACTTCACGCTCCAGACCCTCCCGGCTGAGGATCCACGCACCTACGCCATGATCAGGAAGGCTGATACAATCGGCGTGTTCCAGATCGAGAGCCGCGCGCAGATGTCCATGCTGCCGCGTCTCAAACCGCGTGTGTTCTACGATCTGGTCATTGAGGTCGCGATCGTCCGCCCCGGCCCCATACAAGGGGATATGGTCCATCCCTATCTCCGCAGGCGCGAAGGGATCGAACCGGAAAACTATCCGACACCTGAACTGGAACGGGTTCTGAAAAAGACCCTTGGCATCCCGTTGTTTCAGGAACAGGCGATGCAGGTCGCCATGATCTGTGCGGGGTTTACCGCAGCCGAAGCCGATCAGTTGCGTCGCGCGATGGCGACTTTCAAGAATACTGGTACCGTCTCGAAGTTTCAGACACGCCTGATCGATGGCATGCGCGCCAATGGGTATGATGAGGCATTCGCCGAGCGGATCTACCAGCAATTGGAAGGCTTCAGTTCTTACGGATTTCCCGAGAGCCACGCGGCCAGTTTCGCCATTCTGGCCTATTCGTCGTCGTGGATGAAATGCACCCATCCGGATGTGTTTCTGGCGTCACTTCTGAATTCCCAGCCGATGGGGTTCTATGCACCCGCGCAACTGGTCCGTGACGCGCGGGAACACGGCGTGGAGGTCCGGCCTGTCTGTATAAATGCCTCACGCTGGGACAGCAGGCTGGAAGGACCGGAAACTCCGGATGGTCGCTTCGCCGTGCGGCTGGGGATGAGCCTGGTGAAGGGACTGGCCAACGACGATGCGGCCCGGATTGTTGCAGCGCGGGCCAGTCGGCCTTTTGTATCAGTGGACGATCTGTGGCGTCGGGCCGGTGTGAAGGCGGCAGCCCTGACCCATCTGGCCGAGGCTGACGCGTTCCGGCCCTCGCTCGGGCTGGCACGGCGCGAGGCGCTGTGGGCGATCAAGGCGTTACGGGACGAACCGCTGCCGCTGTTCGCGGCAGCGCAGGTGACACGGGAAGCGGAGGAACCGGACGTGCTGCTCCAGCCGATGCGGGATGGCGCCGAGGTGGTCCGGGACTATAGCCGGCTTGGCCTGACCTTGCGGGATCATCCATTGTCTTTTTTACGCGAGGATTTTCAGACAAGAGGCATCTTCTCCTGTCGGCAGGCGATGGCGGCAAAAGACGGAAAGCGCCTGACTGTCGCAGGGCTGGTGCTGGTCCGGCAGCGGCCGGGCTCCGCCGAAGGCGTGGTGTTCATGACGCTGGAGGACGAGACGGCCAACATGAATGTCATCATCTGGCCGGATATGTTCGACGCGAACCGACGTGCGGTGCTTAGCGGACAGATGCTGGCGGTGACAGGCATGCTCCAGAAGGAAGGAGAAGTCGTGCATCTGGTAGCAAAAGAGATCACCGACCTTTCCGGGCTGCTCGCGGACGTCGGTAATCGCACCTCTGCTGAGAGCACCCATGACAGCGATTCCGACAGTGAACGTATCGTCGTCAGATCGCGTAATTTCCACTGATCAATAAGACCGCCGATAAAGCTCACGTCATCGTGAAAATCCTCATCATGAGCCCAAACTACGCTGCGCTTTCACTCCCAGTTGCATCCTATATGCATCCTGCGCTGCATTTCGGGCAC
Source organism: Komagataeibacter sp. FNDCR2 (assembly GCF_021295395.1). NCBI lineage: Bacteria > Pseudomonadati > Pseudomonadota > Alphaproteobacteria > Acetobacterales > Acetobacteraceae > Komagataeibacter > Komagataeibacter sp. FNDCR2. The sequence continues at coordinate 157,932 of NZ_JAIWOU010000001.1, read as the reverse complement.
AAAAAAAGCCACTCGTCGGGGTGGATTTTTTATTGTCTTTTCAGACACGTATTCATGGTTGCGGGGGCAGGATTTGAACCTGCGGCCTTCAGGTTATGAGCCTTTAGTCCCAATTTACGATCCAATCGCCGGATCTACGCCAGAACCACCAATTTTACGCCGCCACCATCACTTTTTAGAGATGGCTTTTCGTTCGAGCTTGTCGCGCCTACGCTGCTACCCCCCTTGCTTACGCGGCAATACACTTCCCGACTGCATCCTATACACATCCTTATTTTGCCTATGGCTCCTCGGCTTTCTATCTTTCCTTGTCGTTTCATCATGAACTGATGCGCCGAACCATTACTGCAGCCTCGACTTTGTCTCGGATACGCTGAACAATGGATAGTGGTCCGGTTACTGGCGGTAGCTGACTACCGCACGCGCGAATGACTGATGCTGATGGTAAGTCGTTGTAGAGCGAATGCTTCACCCGCGGATCTGGCCGGATCGGAGAACATGACGGCTGCTCTGGCACTGTCAGAAGCCACTAATCTCTGAAATCGAATATGCCTCAGGAATTCCCTACCTCCTCTTTCTGTGTACATGATATGATGACACACAAGGAGGAGACCATGAGCGAGCATCTTTCAGATAACGCATCATCCCCACAGAAAATCGGTGTTCGGGAGTTCCGGGGAAACCTGACAGCGTATCTGCGTCAGGTCAGACAGGGCAGTACGATCCTCGTGACGTCTCATGACCAGGTCGTCGCTGAACTGCATCCGCCGGCTCCTTCCTATCGTCCCCGTCGTCAGCCAGGAGCTCTTCGCGGGAGGATCAGAATGAGCGAAGATTTTGATCAGACACCGCCGGACGTTCTTGAAAGCATGGAACGCAACCTGTGAAGGTTCTGCTCGATACGCATGCGTTGCTCTGGTGGCTTTCGGACTCCGACCGGCTGGGTGAGAATGCACGGGAGATCATTGCAGATCCGGCCCACGATATTCTGGTGAGTATCGTGTCGTTATGGGAGAGTGCGATCAAAATCCGTATCGGAAAACTGGATGCGGATATGAACGACATTCTGGCGGCCATTCCTGCAGAAGGTTTCTCTCTACTACAAATACAGCCCGAACACCTGCAGATCCTGATGTCTTTGCCTCTGCATCATCGTGATCCGTTTGACCATCTCCTGATGGCGCAGGCACAAGCTGAACACGCCACGTTCCTTTCGGAAGACGGGCAAATGGATTACTATCCCATCAAGCGAATGCGCTGTTCATGAACACGGAAACTGTCGTCAGAATTCGTCCCATGCCACCAAATGTGAGCAAGTCAGATTAGAGATTATCAATGCCACTTAGCCTTTCTCAACTTGAGCGATACCTATTCAGTGCAGCAGATATTCTTCGAGGCAAAATGGATGCCTCCGAATTTAAAGAATATATCTTCGGAATGCTTTTCCTGAAGCGTTGTTCCGACGTTTTTGAAGAAGCACGTCTTAACGTAATTGAAAAATGCATTGCAGCAGGCGCATCGCGTAAGCAAGCCGAAAAAGAAGCCGAGAATAAGGTCTGGTATGGCCGCAGTGGTAATTTCTGGGTACCTGAGCATTCCCGCTTTCAATATCTGATGGACGAAGCCCATGAGAACATTGGCAACATGCTCAACAAGGCACTCACTGGCATAGAAGCGGAGAACATTGCCCTTGAAGGGGTGCTCGATCACATCGACTTCACAAGAAAGGTCGGTCAAAGCAAAATCAGTGATCAGAAGCTTCGTCAGCTAATTAACCATTTCGGAGAAATTCGCCTTCGAAATACAGATTTCGAGTTCCCTGATCTTCTGGGTGCTGCCTATGAATATCTGATTGGCGAGTTTGCTGACTCTGCGGGCAAAAAAGGGGGCGAGTTCTACACACCCCGTTCAGTCGTTCGTATGATGGTCCGTTTGCTGAAGCCGACCCTTGAACATGACATCTACGATCCATGCTGCGGTTCGGGCGGTATGCTCATCGCCGCGAAAGATTATATCGACGAGAATGGACAGGATGGACGCAAGGCCAACCTGTTCGGTCAGGAATACTCGGGCACCGTCTGGTCGATCGCCAAGATGAACATGCTGCTTCATGGCATGAGCAGCGTCGACCTGCGTAACGAGGATACCCTCGGAGAGCCGCAGCATGTCGAGAACGGCGAGCTTCGCCGGTTTGACCGGATCCTGACCAACCCACCTTTCTCGATCAACTGGGGCTCAAAAGACAAGGACAGGTCCGGGGAATATACTTGGCAGCCCAAGTTCCGCGAGCGCTTCTTTCATGAGGTTCCGCTGGGCTCCAAGAAAGCCGATCTCATGTTCCTGCAGCACATGCTGCATGTGACGCGTGACGGCGGTATGATCGCGACAGTCATGCCGCACGGTGTCCTTTTTCGCGGCGGCGATGAAGCCAAAATACGACAGAAAATCCTCGAAAACGACCAGATAGAAGCCGTTATCGGCCTCGCCCCGCAGCTCTTCTACGGCACGGGCATCCCAGCCTGTATTATCGTTCTGCGCCAGCGCATCCACCAGGGCGCAAACCTCGTTTCGGGCAAGCCTGCGGAGCGTCAGGGCAAGGTGCTTTTCATCAACGCTGACCGTGAATACCTGGAAGGCCGTGCACAGAACCACTTGATGCCCGAGCACATTGAGAAGATCGCCACCACCTTCGAGGAATACCGTGAGATTCCCGGTTTCTCTGCCATCGTCGATCTTGGAACGCTGAAGGAGAACGACTGGAACCTCAACATCCGCCGTTATGCTGATAACGCTCCACCACCTGAGCCGCATGACGTACGTGCCCACCTGATCGGTGGCATTCCAAAGTCCGAAATCGAAGCCAAGGCAGATCTTTTCAAATCCCACGGCCTGAACGCAATGGACCTGCTCACGCCGCGTAACGACCGGTATCTGGACTTCGTCGCATGTATCACAGCCAAAGCTGATATCAAACCGGCTGTCGAGACCAACGCGAGCCTCGTGGCCCGCGAGGCAGAGGTCCTGGGCTACTTCAACAACTGGTGGGCCGACCACACCGACGACATCATCGCCATTGCAGGTGATGCGCACGCAACCTCTCTGATCAGGCTGCATGATGAGCTTCTGTCCAGTTTTTCGACCACACTTGAAAGTCTCGCCATATTGGACCCGTTCACCGTGCGCGGGATCATCGCGCAGTTCTGGGACCAGTCGCGGTTCGACTTCCTCACCCTCATGGCGCGCGGCACCAGAGGGGTCGTGGACGCGTGGCGCACTTCCATCGTAACCGCGCTGGAAGATGCGGGCAACAAGGAGAACCCGCTGGACCACAAGCTGGTCACTTTTCTGATGGGCAGCTTCGTGACCGAGATTGCCAAACTAGAAGCCCGCAAGACCGAGCTAGAGGCGCAGATTAAGGCTGCGACCGCTACGCCGGAAGAAGGCGAGGAAGCAGAAGACGATGCCGAACAGGTGGATGAGGCAAAAATCAAACGCTGGAAGAAAAAGCTGTCCGAAATCAAGAAGACTCTCAAGTATAGGAAGAACCAGTTCACCATAGAGCTGAACAAGGGCGTTGATGACCTAACGGATAAAGCGGCAGCCGAACTGCTGCTGAAAATCCTGCATGACGACGTGCAGAAAATTCTGAATCGCTACATCGCAGCGCAGCGTGGACAGATCGTGGCGGACTTCGACAACTGGTGGGACAAGTATCACGTCACCCTGACCGAGATCGAAGGCGCGCGGGCTCAGGCAACGGAGAAGCTGGATGGGTTCTTGATCGGGTTAGGTTATGTCTAAAAGTCTTTTTCCAACAGGACCTATCGGCAACCTGATCGCGTTTCAGACAGGAGGTGGCACACCTTCGCGTCAGAATCCTGCCTATTGGACCGGCCCTATTCCATGGGCATCCGTCAAAGATTTCGACGAGGACAAAATTGAGCTTCTCGAAACGGATGAACAGATATCCCTGCAGGGTCTTAACAACAGTGCGGCCAATCTTATTCCTGCAAATACGCCTGTTGTCTGCACAAGAATGGCTGTCGGCCGGGTAGCAATTGCACCAATGGACATTGCCATCAACCAAGATTTGAAAGCACTTTTCCCTTCACATTCCACAGATACACGCTACTTGCTTCGACTCGCTGATTACGCGAAAGCGAAAGCGGATGCCGTGTCTGTCGGATCAACAGTGAAGGGCATTAAGGTTGCCGACTACCTAAACATTGAAGTCCCTCTCGCACTGCCGGAACATCAATCCAAAATCGCCGAGATTCTTGACACGTTGGACGCGGCGATACGGGGGACTGAGGCGGTGGTGGCCAAGTTGAAGGCGATGAAGCAGGGGCTACTGCATGACCTGCTGACCCGTGGCATCGACGCAAACGGAGACCTTCGTTTCCCACAGCCCGAGGCTCCCCACCTCTACAAGCAAACCCCACTCGGCTGGCTGCCGAAGGAGTGGGAAGCGTGCCTACTTGATAATGTTGCTCTCCGTGGAAGCGGTCATACACCGAGCAAATCTATTCCATCGTACTGGGACGGCGGTATTAGATGGGTGTCGCTTGCCGACTCTCACCGGTTGGATCAGGTTTACATCCGAGAGACGGACAAAGAAATTAGCGAAGCAGGTCTTGCGAATTCCTCCGCAGTTCGGCATCCGGAAAACACCGTCATTCTCTCCCGTGATGCTGGGATAGGAAAAAGCGCGATCCTTGCTTCTGAAATGGCTGTGAGCCAGCATTTTATGGCGTGGCGATGCGGCACCAAACTCAACCATGTTTTCCTTTATTATCTACTTCAAAGGGAAAAGCCGCGGTTTGAGGCAATTGCGATGGGGAGCACGATCAAGACGATCGGCCTATCATTCTTTAAGAAGTATGTGATTGCCTTACCTCCGAAGAATGAACAGGACCAGATTGGTAAAATTCTGTTGCAAGCGGAAGACGATGTCGTAATTGGCGAACAGGAGGCCCAAAAACTGCGTGCAACAAAATCGGGTCTGATGGACGACCTGCTCACGGGCAGAACATCCGTCACGCCTCTGCTGTAACCGAAGAGTCCACCAATGGGACATGAATACAACGATGTCGAAAAGCCCTTCATCGACCAGTGTGTCGCCATGGGCTGGACGTCGCAGACGGGCAGCAAGGATGACCCCGGCCTGACGGGACGCACCAGCTTCAAGGAGGTCATTTCCGAGGCCACCCTGCGCGAGCGCCTGCGCGCGATCAATTCCGGTCCTGATGGCAGACCCTGGCTTGATGATGCACGCCTCTCGGAAGCCGTCAGTGCCCTTACCCGCCATGGGCAGCGCGGACTGATGGAGGCAAACCAGGCAATCACACAACTGCTCATCAAAGGTCTGACAGTCGAGGGCCTGCCTGGCTGGGACGGCGGACGCGGCCAGACAATCCGTTACATCGCGTGGGACGATGTGGCGGCCAACAGCTTTACCATCGCTAACCAGTTTCGTGTCGATTGCCCACCCGGCCACGACATGGGCAAGGGCTTCATCATCCCCGATGTCGTGATGCTGGTGAATGGCATCCCCGTGGTGGTAGTCGAGGCGAAAAGCCCCGGCATTCCTGAGCCGCTGGCCGAGGCGGTCAAACAGCTCCGCCGCTATCACAATGCCCGCAAGGCTGTTCTGGAGGTCGAAGAAAACGAGGGCGCGCCTGCTCTCTTTGCCTCGATTCAGTTGCTGATTGCCACAAGCTTTGATCAGGCCCGTGTGGGCTGCATTGGTGCGGGGCTGGATTACTACGGCCGGTGGAAGACGGTTGTGGGGCCAGATGGCACTGGCTCTGAAGATGATGTGGCGGCCGCATTGGGAAAGAAGGGCCTTTCCGAGCAGGAACGCCTTGTTGCCGGAATGCTGCGCCCCAGACATCTTCTGGATATCCTGCGGCACTATCTGCTGTTCATGAATGTGGATGGCCAGACCATCAAGACGGTCTGTCGATATCAGCAGTACCGTGCCGTGAACCGTGCCTTGGAGCGACTGCGCAGCGGCAAGACACGGCTGCAGGATGGCGAATATGATCGCCGTGGTGGCATCGTTTGGCACACGCAGGGTTCGGGCAAAAGTCTGACCATGGTGTTCATGATCCGCAAGATGCGAACGGATATGACTTTGCGGAAGTTCAAGGTCATTATGGTCACTGACCGCAAGGACCTACAACGGCAATTGTCCGAGACGGCGGCGCTGTCGGGCGATGTCGTCGAACTGGCGACGAGCAATCACTCTCTGAAGAAGCTGGCGCGGCGGAAGGGGCCTGGTCTGGTATTCGCCACGATCCAGAAATACCGGACGGATGAAGCCGTGGCCGAAGTTACCAAAGGGCCTGCCTTCGAGGTATTGAACGAGGACGAGACGATCGTCGTGGTGGTCGATGAGGCGCATCGGACACAGGCGGGCGATCTCCATGCAAACCTGATGGCCGCTCTGCCGAACTGTGCACGGATCGGGTTTACCGGCACCCCGATCATCATGGGTGAGAAGAAGCGGACAACTCAGATCTTTGGCGAGTTCATCGACAAATATACGATCAAGGAAGCCGAGGCAGATGGTGCGACGGTGCCGGTTCTTTACGAGGGGCGCACTGCCGAAGGAGCGGTCAAGGACGGCGCCACGCTGGACGGCTTGTTCGAGGACATGTTCCGTGGCCATACGGATGAAGAGCTTGAAGCGATCCGGAAGAAATACGCGACCAAGGGAAATATCCTGGAAGCGCCATCCCTGATCGCCGAAAAGGCGCGGGATATGCTTTGGCACTATGTGACCAACCTTCTGCCGAATGGGTACAAGGCACAGGTGGTGGCTTACAGTCGTATGGCCGTGGTGCGTTACCATGCAGCGTTTCTTGAAGCCCGTGATGAACTATTGGCCGAGGCAGCGGCACTTTCGGATTACGACAAGGGCCTGGACGACGAAATGCTCTGCACGAAACCTAAGAAACTGCAGGCGCTGGTTCAGGCGTGGCGATATCGGGAAACCCTGGAAAAGATCAAATTCGCGGCGATCATATCCGGGGGCAACAACGATGATGCGTCCTGGAAACAATGGACTGAAGGGATTGCTCAGGAAAACCGGATTAAGCGTTTCAAGAAGCCATTGTTCCATAAAGACCAGACGAAAACCGACCCGCTGGCCTTTCTGTTCGTCAAATCGATGTTGCTCACGGGGTTTGATGCGCCGATTGAGGGGGTGATGTACCTTGATCGATCCATTCGGGAAGCTGAACTGCTGCAAGCTATAGCACGTGTCAATAGAACAGGTTTTGGCAAAACTTGTGGCATCGTCGTCGATTACTTCGGGGTAGCGCACCATTTGAAGGCCGCTCTCGCTGCATATTCCGACGAAGATATTGATGGTGCCCTGGCCAGCCTCAAGGACCAGATCCCGGTTCTTCGTGATCGCCATATCCGTGTGATGGACATCTTCAGGCGTGCCGGTCTTGATGACCTGTCCGACGATGAAAGCTGTCTCCAGGCACTCTCGACGGAAAAGGCACGAGCTGAGTTCACTGTCAAACTCAAGGATTTCCTGAAATCACTGGAAATCATCCTTCCGCGTCCTGAAGGTCTGCCCTTTGTCCGTGATGCCAAACGGCTTGCTTATATCCAGGCGCGTGCACGTAATCGGTATCGGGATATTCCGGAGGTCGGGTCCGACGTCGGTGCGAAAGTACGCAGGCTGATTGATGATCACGTCATTTCTCTTGGCATCAATCCAAAGATTCCACCGGTCCAGCTCACGGATGCCGAGTTCGACAATCAGGTTGGACAAGCCTCGGGAAACAGAGCGAAAGCGTCGGAGATGGAACATGCCATCCGATCCCACATCCGGAAAAACCTTGAAACTGACCCGGTTCGTTTCAAAAAGATGTCTGAAAGACTGAACGACATTCTCAAGGGTTTTGGTCAGCAATGGGATCGCATCATTGAGCAGCTTCAAGCCATCATTGACGAGCTTCGCGGTGAAGCAAAGACCAAGGATGATGAGACCACCTCAGACATCCCTGAAATCTATCTCCCATTCCTGCGCACTGTAATTGCAGCTTGCCTGTCTGATAACGCCAGTTCTGCCGAACATCTTCATTCCTTGCACGAGATGACCCGCGAAGTCGTAGATCGTATGATCGAGGAGGTTGGCGCAAACCGTTCTCTCTGGAGCAGCTTCAAGATGGCAGATCAGGAAAATCTGCGTTCCGAGATCTTCGAAATCATCTTCAACACGCAGTTCCCGGGCTTTGGTGTCTCGGATGCAGAAGCCTTGGCGGGCCAGTTGATGCAACAGGCAAAGGCCAATGACGACAAGCTGAAAGCTGCCTGATGCCAAAGCTTCCTCTCTCTCTCATCAGAACCGGTGGTAAGCCGATACGGGCAAGTGAACATCGCCTAGAAATTGACGGCCTCTGTTTCGAGGTCTATCGCAGTAATCGACGCAAGACTATCCAGATAACGGTCGAACGGTCTGGAGAGCTCTCAATTGTGGCGCCCTCAAAGGTTTCCTCAGAGCAATTAATCGATTTCGTCGAAGAGAAGTCGCTCTGGATCCATACTAAGATTGAGGAAAAATCACGCTTACAACAACGGGCTCCAAGCAAGTTGTTCGTTGATGGTGAAGGCTTTCTGTATCTAGGTAAAAGCTATCGGCTTCGTCTAGTTCATAATCAGCTTGTTGATTTGACCTTAAAGAATGGTCGTTTTTGCCTGCGAAAGAATTCCGCTCATCGAGGCCGGGAAATATTTGTTGCGTGGTATACCCGCTTCGCACAGCCGTGGTTTGAGAAGCAGGTATTGGAACATGCGAACCGAATGGGCGTGGAGGTAAAGGACGTCAAAGTACAAGACTTGGGCTTCCGGTGGGGATCGTTCAGTGCTGATGGAAGGTTTTCCTTCCATTGGAAGGCGATCCTCTTGCCACCCAGAATCGCACAGTATGTTGTCGTCCATGAGTTGGCGCATGCTCATCACTCTGATCATTCCGCAAGATTTTGGAACAAAGTAGAACAGCATTTACCAGACTGGCAGTGGCGAAAGGCATGGCTCGCGGAGAATGGAATTCAGGTCGAGGGGCTATGATTGATCTGATATCGTCAGAGGGCGTGCCTGGCGCTGTCGTCCATTTCCATTCTCTTATCCAAGAGCTGGCATTCCGCTTGCCACGCATAGCTACTGTTCCCAAAGACGCAGCGGCACGGTCGCAATGCTCATACCGGGAAAACTATGGAGCGAAACGCACGAGGTATAGCTCTTGCGTTCACAGGCAGGCGTCCGCAGATTGGTTCCTGTTTCCCACGTGCCATCCTCCCCCCGTATACCCTTGAACTGTCCCATCAAAGATATTGCTTCTTTGCAGGCAGGAGCTTGCCTTCGATCAGACCGAATAGCTGGGATACTAGCCTGCCTGTCAGGAGAATCATTTCGGTCGATTCGAACACCCTAGGCTCAGGACCCATTGATATGAGTGTCAGGATGTGATTCAGGCTCGTTGAGGAGACTGAAGATGAGTGACCTGTATTGGCTGACGAACGAGCAGATGGAGCGTCTGCGGCCCTTTTTCCCGAAGAGCCATGGCAAACCCCGCGTTGATGACCGTCGTGTGTTGAGTGGGATCATTTTCGTGAACAGAAATGGTCTGCGTTGGCGTGATGCACCCCAGGAATACGGTCCACACAAGACGCTATACAACCGCTGGAAGCGCTGGAGCGCTATGGGGATATTCATCCGCATGATGGAGGGACTGACTACCGGCAAGGCAGAGCCTCAGACGATCATGATTGATGCGACCTATCTCAAGGCACATCGCACAGCTTCGAGCCTGCGGTTAAAAAAGGGGCTTCAGGCCGTCTGATTGGGCGCACCAAAGGCGGGATGAATACGAAGCTGCATGCCGTCACCGACCGGAACGGACGTCCGCTCGACTTCTTCATGACAGCAGGCCAGATCAGTGATTACACCGGGGCCGCTGCCCTTATGGACGGTCTCCCACCAGCCGAATGGATGCTGGCGGATCGGGGCTATGATGCTGACTGGTTCAGGGATGCCTTGGAGGAGAAAGGGATCAAACCCTGCATTCCGGGACGGAAATTCCGAGGGAAACCCATAAAATACGACAAGCGGAAATACAAAAGACGCAACCGTATCGAGATCATGTTCGGGAGGCTCAAGGACTGGAGACGGGTCGCGACACGCTATGACAGATGCCCCACCGTATTCTTCTCGGCGATCTGCCTCGCCGCAACCGTCATATTCTGGCTATGAGTCCTGAGCCTAGGGAGGTTGAGGAACACACTATGATCACACACCGGAAATGCCGGGTCTTGTGATTTGTACTGGTATCAAGACGGCACTGAGGTCCAGCCAGGATAGCGCTCAGAGGTGTTAGGAATCAGAATGCAGTGCAGTTGATTTCCAATGAACCCAATCAGTACGTTATCTCCCTCTTGCGCACGTTGCATCACAGGATTTGTTTGAAAGTAAAGCCGATGCTCAGAACGAATGGGATGGCCTTCCCGAGAGTCATACCAAGTAACTCCTGCTTCATAGGAGTTATCCTCGCCTCGGACAGAAAACACTGCTTTGAATTCTGCTTTGTCAATACCAAACAGGTATTTCAGCGCAGCAACCCCATTGAATTCGTGCTGGTTTGACCGCTCAGGATGAGCCTCTACTGCCACAAGCGTTTTGATACATGCCGGCTTAAGAATAATAGACCCCTTAGACATAATGCTTTCCTTATTAAATACCTATTTGCCTCGCCATAGCCGTGCGTGTCGCACTCTGATCGGAGAACTTCCATGTCGGTGATGCCGCGCCGCCATAGCGTGCGAAGCGCCTTCCCAACGAAAATGGACTCAACGATGCGTTCGTGCAAGGTCGAATGTAAGGAGTGCATGCTGGCGGTTTGCTTAGGCCCGGGACCCATTGATTTTGTCGGGCTAGCGTGATTCAGGCTCTACATGGAAGAATCCTGAAGGATGAGTGATTTATTCTGGCTGACGGACGCGCAGATGGCGCGGCTTGAGCCGTATTTTCCGAAGAGCCACGGCAAGCCCCCGGATGGATGATCGTCGGGTGCTGAGCGGAATTATCTTCGTCAATCGTAATGAGTTTCGTTGGCGGGATGCACCGAAGAGCTCTGGATCGCACAAGACGCTCTACAATCGCTGGAAGCGGTGGGGTGATGGGCACGCGCCCTTGCAGGGATCGATCTAACGCAATCTGAATCTTTTTGTGGAACGCGCCATCTTGCGCCGGGATGTCACACCCGACCGGCAGTGGCTCTACAGCGTAGCGCCGGAACGCAAGGCAGCCCTTGCGATCACCTTTGTGCAGGCCGGCACAGGTCGGAAGATCGCCTGTAACGCACCCGAAGTCGTCACAGTGCTGCGCCGGATTGCGGCCGAGCACGGTCTGGCGGTGCAGGCCGCCGCCATCACGGTCACGTCGTCAGCGGGACATGATCTGGAGGCCCGCTGACAGAAGCCGGATTATTTTTTCGCCTTCCTTTGAAAAAATGCCCGCGTCGATCGTCTTGTAGAGTGAGCCCTCCCGCAGGGACGGGACATCTTCCTTGAAATTCATCGTCTGGTGCTCGTTCGTCGCCCGGTGGCGACGCTGCTGCTGCTCTCCGCCGTGCTGTCGGACCTGATGGCGTTGCCCCTCCTGCCCGATGTCGACCTGCCGGTGATCCCGGTCTCGGCGTCCAATGCCGGCTGGCTCACCCGAGGTCATGGCCCGCACCTTGGCAGCATCCTTGGAACGGCATCTGGGCAATATCGCCGGTGTGATGCAGATGTAGTCCACCTCCACGTGGGGGGAGACGTCCATCTCGCTGGGGTTTGAACTGGGCCGTAATCTCAATGGCGCGGTCTGTGACGTCGAAGCGGCGATCAGGGCCGCGCGGCATGATCTGCCGACGACGCTGGGATCAGACCCCGACTATCACCGCGCCAACCCCAATGCGATGCCGGTGCTGAGTATATTTCATGGATGCACATGTCCTCCTGATTGTCGTACGGTCAAGTTTGGAACATATAAGGAACATGGGTTGCTTTCGGGGACAGATTCTGCCATCAGGGCAGAGATAAACCTCGTGCGACCCTGATCTGAAAGAATGCCCATGCCATCGCGGACCGATTTCAGCCTGCTGCGTGATCGGGCAGGCCTTACTCTGCATCAGGCAGCTGAAGAACTGGGATTGGGGGAGCGGACGGTGTACCGTTATGAGAATACCCCCGGCACGGCGAGCCGGACGGCTCTCAATTTCCTGCGCCGCATTGCCGATGAACGCCTCCGGGCAAAAGAGAAAGACAGGGTCGATTTCCGTTTCATCGATCTGTTTGCCGGGATAGGCGGCCTGCGGATCGGTTTTGAGGAAATCGGTGGTCGATGTGTCTTTACATCCGAATGGGACAGATTCTCACGGCAGACCTATGCCCTGAACTATCCGGACAATCATGAGATCAGTGGTGATATCCGCCCGTTTGCAGAGGATCCCTCCCTGGTTCCGGAACACGATGTTCTGCTGGCAGGTTTTCCCTGTCAGCCGTTTTCGATCGCCGGGGTTTCCAAGAAGAATTCGTTGGGGCGACCCCATGGCTTCCTGTGTGATACGCAGGGAACCCTGTTTTTCGATACAGCCAGAATCATCGCCCATCACCGACCGGCAGCCTTTCTTCTGGAAAATGTCAAAAACCTGGAGCGGCATGATAAGGGGCGCACTTTTGCCACCATCATGCACGTTCTCGAAGAAGAACTTGGTTATCATGTGCAGACGCGCATGATCAGTGCTGCATCGTGGGTACCGCAGAAACGCGAGCGTATTTTTATTGTTGGTTTCAGGGAAAAAACAGATTTTGATCTAAAATCTCTGGTCGTTCCACCTATAGAAAAAGGCCCGAAACTGGGTTCAATCCTTCTGCCACATGCCGAGGTGGAACCAAAATATACCCTTACGGAACATCTGTGGAATTATCTTCAGAACTATAAGGCCAAGCATGCGGCTGCGGGTAACGGCTTCGGCTTCGGACTGTTCGGACCGGATGATGTCGCGCGGACACTTTCCGCCCGTTATTTCAAGGACGGGTCCGAAATCCTGATCCGGCAGGAGGGGAAACGGCCGCGCCGTCTCACACCACTGGAGTGCGCACGTCTTATGGGTTTCGATCGTGGTGACAGGCGTTTCCGTATTGGCGTTTCCGATACGCAGGCCTATCGCCAGTTCGGAAATGCGGTTGTGGTGCCGGTTATCGAGTTCATGGCCAATGCCATGAAGCCGCACATACGCTCGGCCCTGGCACGGGAGTGCCGGGACAGCAGAGCCGGGACTTCAGGCATGAGGCCTGCTCATGATCAGAGCGCGGCTGTTGCCTGATATCGTTTCACCGGAGCAGCGCAGCCGGATGATGTCCGGCATCCGGGGGAAGGACACAAAACCCGAGATGGTGCTGCGGCGGGGGCTGCATGCTCTTGGTTTCCGGTTCAGGCTGCATGACAGGAAACTGCCCGGAACCCCTGATCTTGTTTTCCCAAAATACCATGCTGTCATTCTGGTGCATGGCTGCTTCTGGCATGGGCATGACTGTCATCTTTTTCGCCTTCCCGGCAGCCGGAGCGAATTCTGGCGGACGAAGATTGACCGGAACAGGGCGGTTGATGCGCGTACGCAGCTTGCCCTGCGTGATGCTGGCTGGCGCGTGGGAACCGTATGGGAATGCGCGATGCGGGGGAAAGGACGTCTTTCAATGGAAGACATTCTTGAAGCCTGTTCATCATGGCTGAAATCGGATGCATCCGAACTTGAAATCAGAGGACAGTAACTGATGAGACGAGGACAGCTTTCGGATCAGTTTGAAGGGGTCGTGGCAAAAAAACTGACCGAGGTGGAAACCCGTCCGGACAGGTCCAATCAGCACGAACTGAATGGTTCCACGGCTCTGAGGAAACTTCTAGGTGACGACGACCGCCGGAATATTCCAGCCAGGTTCATATGGCTCGGGGAGGAAGAAGCCGCCATTTCCGTTGAAGGGATGCTGAGCTGGTATGACGCCCGTCGGAAACATCCGGTCCGTACCGAATACCGGCTTTATTACCGCTCCAATGAAGTGACCGAAGTCATGGCTCCGGGAGACGTGTTCTTTCTGGCCATGAAGCAGGACGGAAGCGCCCTTCTGATTGTTGTGCCGGCAGACAGCACCGTCCAGAACCAGCTTCTCTGGCTGTTCGGGCTTGATGACCTGTCGGGAACCAGCTTTTCTTTCCAGGAGATAGAAGGGGCTCACGATCCCGAGCTGGACTTCGCGGCCCGTTACATTCTTGATGAACTGGGCGTCGAACCAGAAGAGCCGGAAGCCCATGTACTTGATACGCTGATTGAGCCGTTCGGTCTCAAATTTCCTACGACCCTTGTTTTTTCCGAACTTGCGCGGTCTTCCCTACCAAATGTTTCAGCCCACGATGATCCAGACGGCGCATTGGTGGAATGGATGGAGCGTGAAGAACAGCTGTTCCGCAGACTGGAGCGCCGTATCGTTGCGGAGAAGATCAATGGAGGCTTCCAGTGCGTCGAGGGGGCGGATGTCGACGGTTTTCTTGCGTTCTCGCTGAGTGTGCAGAACCGGCGTAAGGCCCGCGCAGGGTCCGCACTGGAAAATCATCTTGAAGCGGTATTCCAGGCCAACGGGCTCCGGTATGCACGTGGCGCCGAGACAGAGAACCGTAATAAACCTGATTTTCTGTTCCCCGGAAAAGTGGCTTATGCTGACCCACTTTTTCCGGCTGACAGGCTGACGATGCTGGGCTCGAAATCGACGCTCAAGGACCGATGGCGGCAGGTACTGTCGGAGGCGGTACGCATCAGAAAAAAGCATCTTCTCACACTGGAGCCTGGTATTTCCGAAAACCAGACGGATGAGATGCGGGTAAAGGAGCTACAGCTTGTCCTGCCGCAGAAGCTGCATGCCACCTTCAGGCCATCGCAGCAGGCATGGCTTATGAATGTTGGAGAATTTATCAGTCTTGTCAGACGGCGTCAGGGCACATAGTGATTTCAGGATCACGGAAATGGATTATTCCATCTTCAGGCTGAGTAACCAGTCATCCGTCACAGGCTCTCCTTTTTCTCCCCGCATGAATGCGTCCATACGGGTCGCGACTTCAGTGTGAGGCATGCCAAGCGTGCCGAATGACGAGAAATCTGTTGCCAGAAACGGATAGAATTTTAACCCTTTCCGACCAGTGAAGGAGGTGTCTGCTCCTGAATAACGTGGGGGCTGCCGCATTATCGAGAGCGCATCCCCGTAGGTTATTTCACGCCCTATTACGGCAGCCGAACTACGGGCAGTCATGTTGTTGGTCAGAAACATCGACCCCGTTTCCTTGTCCCAGCGCGGTTTGACGATGATGGTGTGAAGCGAACGAAGACCGCAATGTGCCAGCCGTCTGATCATTCTGAGTTCGCCATCATTCAGACCGAAGGTCAGAGGCCGGCCGGACATGGGGTATTTATGTTTGATTTCGAGGTGCCAGAGCTGATTGCCTTGCAGGTAAATGCGATCGACATTCCATACATACTGAAACCAGGGCTGAATGCCGAAATTCAGGAATATTCTGGGCAGAATAACGCGTTGACCGAGTTCGGTTCCATAATGTTCTGACAGGTAGCCCCAGAAACTCTGATTGATGCGTTTTGTATCTCTGACAGATGCATCAATATCGAATGCTGAAGGCTCATTTTTACCCGACAGCTTTTGGGCCAATTCAGGAAGGGGGAACCATGTGGAAACCCGCTTTCCTTCCCTACATTCGGCCGCAGTGAAACGTTTATGGCCACTGTCAAAACGGACAAGTATAACCCGGTAATGTTGTCCGAGTGCAGCGAGATATCGTCCCAGTCCCACCGGGCTACTCCTGTCCCATACAAACGCATAGGTAGCCTTATCTCCAGGATTGACTGCTATTGCCGTGTTGGCATCAATTAACCGGGGGACATCTTTTTGTTCGCCGGGAAATGTTTCAAGATACTGATCAAACAGACTTTCTATCACCAGGCCTTCAGCGAGGCGATGTTTGTCAAGAGCAAGAAATTGCCGACACAGATCATGATCGGAGAGATCAAGTCCTGTCAGGTCGCCGAATGGTGTCTGCATCTATCTGAATGTTTTCATAAAAATTTCTGTGGAACAGCCTATCTAGTATCTCAGGTTTTGTGTGATTTGGATACACAGTATGATCTTGCCCGCAACGTGCGCTTGGTTCTCGCTTGGGTGCTGCGGGATATTGTATGCCGTTTTGGTGTGTCGAATGAAGCCTCTGGCGTTATGCCAGTGGAACTGGTTGAAGGCATGACGGCGTTGTAATCGGTTCGTTCAGTATCCATCCAACGTTTCACGATCGGGCAGGGATGCCGTCCCGATTGCACCGCATTTACGCACAGAGCTAGGCTCAGGACCCATTGATATGAGTGTCAGGATGTGATTCAGGCTCGTTGAGGAGACTGAAGATGAGTGACCTGTATTGGCTGACGAACGAGCAGATGGAGCGTCTGCGGCCCTTTTTCCCGAAGAGCCATGGCAAACCCCGCGTTGATGACCGTCGTGTGTTGAGTGGGATCATTTTCGTGAACAGAAATGGTCTGCGTTGGCGTGATGCACCCCAGGAATACGGTCCACACAAGACGCTATACAACCGCTGGAAGCGCTGGAGCGCTATGGGGATATTCATCCGCATGATGGAGGGACTGACTACCGGCAAGGCAGAGCCTCAGACGATCATGATTGATGCGACCTATCTCAAGGCACATCGCACAGCTTCGAGCCTGCGGTTAAAAAAGGGGCTTCAGGCCGTCTGATTGGGCGCACCAAAGGCGGGATGAATACGAAGCTGCATGCCGTCACCGACCGGAACGGACGTCCGCTCGACTTCTTCATGACAGCAGGCCAGATCAGTGATTACACCGGGGCCGCTGCCCTTATGGACGGTCTCCCACCAGCCGAATGGATGCTGGCGGATCGGGGCTATGATGCTGACTGGTTCAGGGATGCCTTGGAGGAGAAAGGGATCAAACCCTGCATTCCGGGACGGAAATTCCGAGGGAAACCCATAAAATACGACAAGCGGAAATACAAAAGACGCAACCGTATCGAGATCATGTTCGGGAGGCTCAAGGACTGGAGACGGGTCGCGACACGCTATGACAGATGCCCCACCGTATTCTTCTCGGCGATCTGCCTCGCCGCAACCGTCATATTCTGGCTATGAGTCCTGAGCCTAATATGGCGGAGATATACCAGCAGCGGATTGCGTCCCTCTATGAAAGCCTTCAGGCTGAAGAGACGAAGACCGAGGCGGCCGAACGCCTGCGCACCCTGGTCTCGCAGATCACGCTCCAGCCGGCCGACGGCGAACTGGCGATCATCCTGCGCGGCGACCTGGCGGCGATCCTGCAGTTTGCGGCGCACAAGAAAAACGCCACGGTCCATCCGGACAGTGGCGTTCTTGATGCGTTCGTATCACAAGTATCGTTGGTTGCGGGGAACCGCACACTACGATCCCGGCGAAATGTGGCGAATGGTCATTCGCAAGCGTCGTTGGTTGCGGGGGCAGGATTGCTTCTCAGCTTGCAGCAATCACAAGTTGAGAGCAAAGCGGGATTAAGAGGCTGTTTTAATGAACTTTTTTCTGCCCATGCATGAACTCTTACTGAAAATAAATCGCCCCTGCCCTCATAAAACGTAGAATTTATGCATCCAAAGCCACGTCAGCTTCCGCCCTCAAGTCGGTCGTCAGCGGCTAACCAATGCATCCTGAGAGCGGACATGCAGATACTAAAGGTCAATATGTGTTTAGACAAACGTCCGCTAAGATTTTTTTTCGAATTAGACCCCAGTTCAAGGCTTATTGCCGTCACATTGTTTTGCTGCGAATGCGATGGGATCAAGTACATCAATGTCTAAAATCGAAGCTTTCAGAACTATGGATACGAGTTCTCTGGCACCTCGAACATTTAAAGTCGGTCCTGAACCTGCATGGGACAAGGCAGATCGGACATTATACAATTGACCTGCAAGTTTGGACTTGGCAGATTGTTCGGTGGGGTCGCCTCCTATTGCACGAACTGCCCTAGACACAAGAGCACGAACTGCCGCACCATGAGAGCTTTGTTTTAAATTTGTCAAACTTGAAATCAAACCAGGGTCATTTAGTTTATTTGCTTCTTGTATTTTTTCATCTACCCACTGCTTCGTAGCATCTTCACGTTCACTTTTAACCGCTAGAGAATCAAGAATTGTCAATTGGGCCAGAAAGATTGATCTTGGTAAGACGTCGTATCTAGAAGCGACTTCCAAATCGAGTGCTGCAACAAGCCGTATATCTGTTACAGGCGAAATACTGTTTAATTTAGTGCCCAATACAAGAGTTCCGTCCATATAGGAAGTTATATTTGGCACTCCCCACTCGGGATCAGGGGTAAACGATGACGGTATTAATGTTGGAATTCGACCATCATATTTGGAACGTGTTGCGATATTAAGCTCGCCCTACCCAATCCGGAAAGAAGCTTTTTCTTCGAATGCTAAAGCAGGAAATTTTTCTTTTAGTTCTTTCCATAACTGATGGGCTTCGACTTCATTCACTGGATCAAAAATTAGCCACTGTTTAATTACGCCAGTACTTGCCGAAGTTAATGAAACCGAATTTGGCAAATTTCGTTCGAGCAGCCGAGCACGCTTACCGAGAACATTTAAACATCCATTGGGAGGAAGTTGAAACCAATCGCCACGTGTTGTTTCAATGGGGACGTGAAGCCAAAACAAAATGGGAGTGTTCATAATTTTATGCTCACAAATGCCTAATCGTCATGGGGAAATTCACACTACGTAGAATCGTGCATCGTGTGTATTTTAAAAGAACCCTATGACATTATATCACATAGAATGGAGAAAAAGTTGACCGCGACCTGGCACCTTGAATCTGAAATTGTACATGATCTTTGCCGGACATCCAAATGATGACTATTCGAAGACTTTCGGATGGCTCAATGCTGATTTTTGCGGACGATATCGACCCAGGAGAACGGTTCTTAGTCGCTGCCGATCTGGTAGCCACTGAGTTGCACAATTCGCTTTTTCAACTGTCATGTAATGAAAGCAGTGGCGACTCTAAGAACCGCTGCATACTATCCTCGCTTGCGGTCGAAGAATTTTTCAAATGTGCGGGATTTAAATCTAAAGTGCAATCTGTCGTCTGCGTTATCCGCGGTGCTAATTGGCCTGGTTCGCCAAAGTCAGTCAAATTCGGTGGCTCACATACAGCCATCTTGGGTGACCCCAACGCACAATGTGGAACTGGAGAATGGGCCGGTCATTTAATAGCCTTGGTTGAGGTTGAGGGGAATAGTTTCTTAGTCGACACTACCCTCTATAACCGTATCCGCCCTCAGTGGGCTGAGTTAACTGGAATGGTGGTAATTTCAACGCGTCCAGATCGATTGCGCTTGTTCCAAGAGCAGGAATGCTGCTCGTATCTGGGTGGCTACGCGTCGACAGACGGTGCATGGGAAATTTCATATTACCTGAATGAGAGCAATAATGTTTGGGCCAGCGCGCCAGATACACGAGAGGAAGCACGCTGGAAAGCGCCCGCCCATGCATTGGCATGCAAACTACAAAATCTCATCGAAAGCTAGATCGATTTTGTAAACGACCGATTATATTATCTTATCGCTCGACACCGGACATTCGGCTCCCCCGCCCGCCCCTTAAGCGCCGATCTGCTAAATGAATTTGAAGCAGACAGGCGGAACGCGCCCTCATCTCAGACGCCCAAGCGGTTATGACGATTGCCCGAAAGCCGACATTGTCAGGTGAACCGTCGAGCGCGGTTCTGCGTCTGGGGGAGGCGCCATGGCTTCATTATCCGTCAGAAAAATGATGCGGATCTTCGATCTAGCCACTATGGGATGGGGATGATGTCCGACTATGATTTCAGCCAGCTCAGCCCACACGACTTCGAACTGATGTGCCGTGACCTGCTGCAGGTCGAATGGGGCCTGGTACTGGAATCTTTCAAGGCAGGCAAGGATGGCGGGATCGACTTCCGCTACGCGCAGGCTGGCAAGCAGATCATCGTCCAGTGTAAGCGGTTCGTGGAGAGCGGGTTCTCCGGGTTGCTGCGTGAATTACGCAAGGAAGCCGACAAAGTCCGTAAGCTCAAGCCGGGCCGCTATGTGCTGATGACCGCGGCCCCCCTATCGGACGCGAATAAGACAGAGATCGTTGACGTGATAGGCGCCCAATTTCTCGTCAAGGCCGATATCTTCGGATGCGCCGACCTCAACAACCTGCTCGGCCGCCATTCTGAGGTCGAGCGGTCCCACTATAAGCTCTGGCTCGCCAGCACCAACGTGCTCGAGACCATGCTGCACAACGACATCATCACGCAAAGCGACTTCCAGGTCGAGAAGATTCACAGTGAGATCAAGCGCTACGTCCAGGGGAACGCCTACCCGCGGGCGCTGGTGGCGCTCAAGTCAGACCATGTGGTAATCCTGTCGGGACTTCCCGGCGTTGGAAAGACGACGCTCGCCAATATGTTGCTCTACGAGCATCTCGCCAATGGCTTCGAGCCGATCATCGTCCGCGAGGATTTCGCCGAGGGGAAGGCGATGCTTCGGAGAGGAAAGCCCCAAATCTTCTATTTCGACGATTTCATGGGCACCACTTTCCTTGGCGACAGAGGCTCGAGCGACCAACAGCGTGAGTATCGCGCGGCCCTCGAATTCATCGAGATGGTCGGCGCGGCCAAGGATAAGCGTCTGATCCTGACCACTCGCGAACAGATGCTCCACCAAGCCTGGAATGCTTCCGAGCAAATTCGCAATTCCGGACTGATGGATCGCAAGGTGGTGATCCACATGGGCGACTACAGCATGCAACAGCGAGCTGAGATTTTCTACAACCACGTCTTCTTCAGCGATCTGCCACCCGAGTACCGCGACGAGCTTTTGAAAAACCATTTTTACTTGCGGATCATCAAGCACGATAAGTTCAACCCGCGCCTGATCGAGTGGTTGTCGAGCTATCGTCGACTTAAGGATATACCAGTCGACGGCTATCAAAGGTTTGTCGCGCAGCTGCTGCAGGATCCGGCAGAGATCTGGCGGCACGCCTTCGATGAGCAGATCAGCGACGCTGGGCGCAGCTTACTGCTCACCATGTTCAGTTTTGGCAGCCGAATGAGCGACGCCGTCCTCCGGGAAGGTTTCGCCGCGCTCCACGCGCACCGCGCACAAATCTATGGCCTGCCGCGCCGCCCCAACGACTATACCCGGGCGCGTGTCGAGCTTCATGGCGCATTCGTCCGGCCGACAACCTTGGATCGGATTGAGTTCATCAACCCCTCGCTGCTCGACTGGCTGAACCGCGTGGTATGCCAGGAGCCTCAAAACGCCGTCGATCTGATCATGGGGGCTGCGTGCTTCACGCAGGTCGCCCAAGTCTGGAACTTTGTCCAGTCGGCGGTCGGCGGCGCTAGCCGGGAGGTGCTGCGCCAAAACATTGCCCTGCTCGCACCGATCATCGGTGAACTCGCCTTGGCCGAGCGGGCCATTCCCCATGCGGAAGGCGTATTTTATCGTACGCCAAGCTACGAGGAGCGGCTCGCGACGCTTATTCGGATGGCGGATACGTTGCGTGTGTCGGCGCTACTCCCCGCTATCGGAGAAGTCATCGCGCGAATCAAAGGGAGGTGGTCGGAAACGTTCTGCGATATCAAAGAGACGGTCACCGCAGTGAAGGCCTATGAGCAGGCAGTGTGGCAAAATCTCGAGCACTTTGCGCCATTTTTTAAAGATTGTGTAGACAAACTCATCACCACTGTCGAGCACGAGGACGATTGGGATTTGAACACACTGCACGCGTCGCTCGAGCAAATCGATTATTTAGCGAAACCGAGCCATCTCCTCAAAATACATCTCAAGAATGCGTTCGAAGTTGTCGTCAGAGATAGCCTATCCGAAGAGATTAGTCGATGCGGTTCTTACGAAGATGTCTGCAGTCTGATTGATACGCTCGAATATTTAGGCCGAAGCTTGGGAGTAGACGTCAGACATGAACTCTCCAGAGTGCGCGAAGCCCACAGCGAATATTTTGAATATGAATATCAGTACTCCTATGACCGTGTGGGCGAGTATCGCGAAAACGAGCGTATGGAATGGGAGAGCGACGAGAGCATCCGAGAAATGTTTAGATCGCTGCGCGCCGGACACTGACCCGTCGGGCTATTTGTCGAACCGACATCGGACACGCACATTCGAAATATCGGTGAGCGAACGCTTTCGCGGCCAGATCGGCCGATCCTCCACTACATCCACTCCCGCTGGCGCAAGCGGCCATTCAAAGTTCGAGGCGCGAATGTCCGGATGCGGTCGGTAGCGTAATGAACGTGAGTGCTGGGAATGGCTGCTTTTGGTCATCCCTTCCCAATAACCGACATTCCGCCTGCCCCCCCTTCCCGACAAAATCATTAAACTGAAAAAACGGTATCAGGCCGGTCCGCCGACCCTACCTCCCCTTAACCGATACCATCATGACACGAGACGCTCTGCCAACCAGCCATTGAGATCGGCGATCTCCGCACCGACGATCTCATGCGCCATCGGGTAGACATGCCAGGCAACGTCATGCCCCTCGGCACGCAGCCAGTCCCGTGCGAGGCGCGCCGCCGCCAGCGGCACGACCGTGTCGCCTTCACCGTGCGCCAGAAAAACCGGCGTCGCGCGGTTTGCTTCCGTTGCCTCCCTTCCCGTCTGCCCGGCCAGCGGCAGATAGCCCGACAGACCGGCGATCCCTGCCAGTGGCAACGGGTAGCGCACCCCGGTCATCAGCGACATCGCACAACCCTAGGAAAACCCGCCGAGCACGATGCGCCGGGACGGAATGCCGCGCGCGACTTCCTGGTCGATCAGGCTCGTCAGATAGGTCTGGGCATCACGTAGCCCTGACTCATCTTCCCGCAGAAGCAGGTCAGGCGCGAGAAGATCATACCACGCCGGCATG
Organism: Komagataeibacter sp. FNDCR2; assembly: GCF_021295395.1. Taxonomy (NCBI): domain Bacteria; kingdom Pseudomonadati; phylum Pseudomonadota; class Alphaproteobacteria; order Acetobacterales; family Acetobacteraceae; genus Komagataeibacter; species Komagataeibacter sp. FNDCR2. The sequence goes on along the minus strand of NZ_JAIWOU010000001.1, from coordinate 134,863 downwards.
CGCTCACCACCACAGACCGAAACCGGCCGGACAGGTGCGTTGGGAAAAATGAACCGGACCACGCCGATGGAGCTCAGGTCGAGCGCCTGGGCAAGGGGCACCAGATCCCGGCCACTCGCCCCCAGGCCGTGAATAAGGATGATCGACGCAACGGGATTTTGCCCTGTTTCGACCTCCAGCGCTTTCAGCGGCTTCATTCCCTGCTCCCTTCACCATTGGCGTTCGTAATGCTTGATGAAACCATGGTACGGGTATAATCGTACATTATCAAGCATGCGGAGGCTGTCATGAAACTCGAAATCTGGTCCGACTATGCCTGCCCCTACTGTTATATCGGCAAGCGGTTTCTCGAAGCCGCCCTAGCCGAGTTCGAACATGCCCGCGAAGTCGAGATCGTCTTTCGAGCCTTCGAACTCGATCCCACGTCGGGTCCAGCAGTGACCACCACAACGCTCGACCGCATCATGCGGAAATACGGCAAAAGCCGGAGCGACGCCGAGGCCATGATCGACCACATCACATCCATGGGCGAGAGATGCGGTCTCGACATGCGCTATGCCTCGGTCCGCTACACCAACACCTTCGACGCACACCGGCTGACCAAATTCGCCGAACAGCACGGTCACGGCGCGGAGATGAAGGAGCGGCTGTTCCGGGCCTATTTCACCGACAACTCCCCCCTCGCCGACCATGACGTACTTGTCGGCCTTGCGCAGGATGTCGGTCTTGATGGCGACGCCGTGCGCGCCATGCTGTCGAGCACCGACTTCGCCGAAGCAGTCAGGCACGATGAAACCCGTGCGTCACAGGCGGGCGTTCATGGCGTGCCCTTCTTTGTCTTCGACGGTGCCTACGCTCTTTCAGGTGCGCAGCCGAAAGCACAATTTCTGGCCGCCCTGCGCCAGTCATGGAACGAGGCACGCAAAACGGCGTCCGAGAATCCTACCGCCGGCATGACCTGCGACAGCACGGGATGCGTTATCCCGTCTTCCACCTCCGGCAGTCCCTGAGCAAAGCCGTCCCGCCGGCAATCCCGTCAGGCAGGCGCGCCTTGGCGGGACCGGTCGTATTCGGAAATCGTCTCCTGCGTGAGTGGGTCGCTGGTGAGCGGACCAAGAATGGAATCCAGCAGACCGGGAAACCGGCTGTCCAGATCCTCGCGCCTCAACTCAAGACGGTATTCCCGACCGATATGGCGCTGCCAGACCACGCCGCTGTCACGCAAGGCGCGCCAGTGATGGGTCATGGTGGATTTCGGAATCTGCGGCAGCACATCACAGCAAGGATGTTCGCCGCCCACGGCAATCGTCCGCACGGCAGCAAGACGGATGGGATTGCCCAACGCCGTCAGCACGGCGTCGAGCCGGATATCCTCGCGTTTCGGATGACGTGCGATCATGCGTGGATTGGTACGCGTATCATGGGAGCGGGTCAAGAAAACGCTGCTTCCGAGCCCCCGTCATAAGCCTGTGTCCCAATAAGACTGGCCTTTAATCCGTATGTACGTCTATGTTCGTATCATTGAGACTCGTTCATGACGACCGGAGGCCGCCTTGCCACCCAATTTCCTACTCCATACCCATAGTCCAAAGCGGGTCGCCGCCGCATCACGCGCGGCCCGGCTGATTCTCGTTGTCCTGATGCCGGGCCTCACAGGCTGCACAGTCGGCCCGACCTACAAGGCTCCCCTATCACCAGACGCCGCAACATTTGGCGAAACCCGGTCGGAAACCGCGACCGTCGCTTCGGCCAACTCCACGAAGCAGGCTGCCGGAAAGCCAGTCTCCGACTGGTGGCGTCTCTTTCGCTCGCCCCGGCTGGACACCCTCGTCACCGAGGCACGTCGGAACAACTGGTCGATCCAGTCAGCCCAGGCCAACCTTCGCAAGGCCGCTGAGGGGCTCCATGCCGCGCAAGGCAGCCTGATGCCTCAGATCGACGCCACCGGGACCGAGGGGCGGCAGGAATACGGGGCCGCCCTGTTCGGTCCCTGGGCGTGGACCTTCCCGGCCTTCTCCGCCTATTCGGCCGGCCTCGACGTTTCCTATGACCCCGATATTTTCGGTGGCAACCATCGGCTGGTGCAGATGGCCGGCGCGCAGAAGGATGCCGAACAGGAGCGCCGTGATGTCACGATGCTGCTGGTGATCGGCGACACGGTCCTGACCGCCTTCGAAGCGGCCTCGATAGCAGACCAGATCGCCGTGGTCCGCAGCGTGATCGACACCGACCGGGAAACGCTCCGGCTGGCGACGCTCGCCTGGCAGGCGGGCAGGAGGCCCCGGCTGGATGTCGTGACCGCTGAAGCACAACTGGCGCACGACCAGTCTCTTCTGCCACCACTGATCAATGCCCATGAGGCCGCGCGAACGGCGCTGGCCGTCCTGACCGGGCATTCGCCCGCCAACTGGACTGCCCCGACCTTGACCCTCGCGGATTTCAGCCTCCCGCCTGACATCCCTGTGGTGGTGCCATCCGAACTCGTTCACGCCCGTCCGGACATCATCGGCGCCGAAGCCATGATGCGCGCGGCGAATGCCGAAATCGGCGTCCGGACCGCCGACCTCTATCCCCGCCTGACCCTCAGCGCGGCCGTCGCCGCCGAGGGGCTGATGGGCGGCCCTGCCGGCGCGGCATGGCGTCTGATCGGTGGCGCAGCTCTGCCGCTGTTCCATGGCGGCACCCTGATGGCCCGGAAAAAGCAGGCGGAAGAGGATTGCCGGATCGCTTTCGATCACTACCAGTCGGTAGTCATCAATGGCTTCCGCGAAGTCGCCGATGGCCTGAACGGCCTGATGAACGCCACGACGGAGCTGGACAACCAGCGGCAGGCCCTGACCTCGGCCGATGACGCGCTGACCCTGAGCCAGGCCGGTTATCAGGCGGGCCGGGAGACCATCCTCCAGCCGATCAACGCCCGACGGCTCGTTCTGCTCGCGCGCCAGAACACGGTGCGGGCACAGACCGAGATGTTCCGTCAGACGGTGCGGATCATGGTGGCGACGGGCGGTGGCCTGGCCGACGCCCATGTCACATCCGATCAGTGGCGATCCGTCCGGCTCGCGGCGCGATGACCGGCATCTGATGCGCGTTCGGCCTCCAATGTCCGGATTTTCCAGCCCTTTAGATACGTATATCCGCGTATAACAATAACTTCGGGAGATATCTGTGCGACGCTTCTTCGTCCCCTGGCACTATGCCACCGCTCTCGCGGTGCTGATGTCCCTGCCCGCCGCCGGCAGGGCTGCGGACACTCCGGCAACAGCGGTATCCGTCTGGCCGGTCAGACCCGTCCCTTTCGCCGCCCATATCGAGACGATCGGTCAGGTCGAGCCGTTCCAGGGGGTAACGCTCTCCCCTGAAATCGCCGGCCGGATCACTGAACTGGATTTCGATTCCGGGGCGATCGTCCGGAAAGGCCAGCTGCTCCTGGTCCTCAATGACGCACCGGAACAGGGCGAGCTGATCCGCCAGAGCGGCGAATTGCGCGCGGCCGAGGCCGATCTGGCCCGTGCCCGTTCTCTCATCCGCACCGGGGTGGAGAGCCACGAGGATCTGGAGACAGCCACGGCGCGCTTCGAAGCAGCGAAAGGCAATGTCGCCAGAGTGCAGGCGGTGATCGACCAGAAGCATATCCGCGCGCCCTTCGACGGCTCCGTCGGGATCAGACAGATCAATCTCGGCCAGTATCTGAATCCGGGTGATGCCATCGCCACGCTGACGTCCTACGCCCGGATGCGAGTGAACTTCATCCTCGCCGAGGAGAACGCAGCCAGCGTGCAGCTCGGGCAGACCGTCCACCTGACATTCGACACGACGCCGGGGCAGGATTTCACCGCCACGGTCACCACCATCGACCCGCGCATCGACGGTTCGCATACGCTCTCCATTCAGGCCCTGCTCGACGCGCCGCCGGCCGACCTGCATCCGGGCACCTACGCCCATGTCTCCATTGCCGCGAAGGTGGCGCCACACCTCGTGGTCCCGGAAACCGCCGTCACCTATACCGCCTACGGAGAGACGCTTTTCGTCGAGCAGCCATCCACCGATGGTCCGACCGTCACCGCGACGGCTGTACGCGCGGGCGACCGCCGCAACGGATGGGTGGTTATCGATGACGGGGTGAAGCCGGACGACCGTGTCGTAACCAGCGGCCAGAACCGCCTCGTCACCGGCGTGAAGGTGCGCGAGATTCCGGAAGTCCTGCCTCTGGCCGGCCTGCGGGAACTGGCACAATGAGTTTTACTGATCGCTTCCTTCGGCGGCCTGTCCTCGCGATTGTCGTGACGATCCTGATTGTTCTCTTCGGGATCAAGGGCTTCAATTCCATCGCAACACGTCAATATCCGACCCTCGAAACCTCCACGATCCTGATCTCGACCCGCTATCCGGGGGCATCATCGGATCTCATGCAGGGCTTCGTGACCCAGCCGATCAGCGAGGCCGTCGCGTCCGTCGAGGGCATCGATTATCTTTCCTCCACCACCACGCAGGGCCTCAGCGTGGTGACGGTGCGCATGATGCTGAATTATGATTCCATGCACGCCCTGACCGACGTGATGTCCAAGGTGAACGCGGTCAAATACCGCCTGCCGGAAGGCGCGTATGATCCGGTCATCAAACGCACCTCGGGCGGCTTTACCGCCGTCGCCTATATTGGTTTTGCCAGTACGACGCGGCCTCTCTACGAAATCTCGGATTATATCCACCGGGTCGCAGCACCGATGCTCTCGGGCATAGAGGGTGTATCCGAGATCAGTTATTTCGGAGAGCAGCGCCTTTCGATGCGGCTCTGGCTCGACCCAGAGAAGCTGGCTGCCAACGACATGACGGGCGAGGACGTTGCGCAAGCAATCCGGGAAAACAATTTCCAGGCCGCACCCGGCAGGATCCGTGGCGTTTATACGATCAGCAATATCAACCTCAACACGGATCTGAAAACGGTCGAGGAATTCCGTGATATGGTGCTGCGCTCGGCCGGTGGCCGGGTTATCCGGGTGCGGGACATCGGACGCGCAGAACTGGGGCCGGACAATACGGACACCAGTTCGCAAACCAGCACGCTTCGGCCACCGAATGGCAAGCCGACGCCACGTCCTTCGATCTTCGTGGGGCTGGAGCCGTCGCCGACGGGCAACCCGCTGACGATCATCTCGCGTCTCAACGAGATCATGCCGAAACTCAAGGCGACGCTTCCGCCGGGAATTGATGTCCGCGTCCCTTACGAGACCGCGCATTTCATCCAGGCGTCGATCGACGAAGTCACCGAGACCTTCGTCGAGGCGCTGCTCATCGTGATCCTGGTGATCTATCTCTCCCTCGGCACCGTGCGGGCGGTGATCGTGCCGATAGCGACCATTCCGCTGTCAATGCTCGGCGCGGTCGGGCTGATGTACACCTTCGGGTTCAGCCTGAATCTGCTCACCCTGCTGGCGATGGTGCTGTCGATCGGGCTCGTGGTCGATGACGCCATCGTCGTGATCGAGAACGTCCATCGCCATATCGAAGAGGGCAAATCCCCCTTCGACGCCGCATTACTCGGGGCTCGTGAGGTAGCAGGCCCTGTTGTCGCGATGACCCTTACACTCACAGCAGTTTACGCCCCGATCGCTTTCATGGGTGGACTGACAGGCACGCTGTTCCGGGAATTCGCGCTCACGCTGGCCGGGTCCGTCATCGTCTCCGGGGTCGTCGCACTCACCCTGTCGCCGCTCATGAGCGCAAAATTGCTCAAAGCGAAAGAAAAAGAAGGCTTCATGGAACGGATGGCCGAGCGTGCCTTCGGTTTCATGACCGCGCGCTATGAAACCGTGCTCGACTTTTCGCTACGGCATCGCTGGGTTCCACTCGGCACGGCAGCAGTGATCTTCCTTCTTATTCCGGTCATGCTGCATGTCTCGCAGAGCGAACTGGCACCCAATGAGGACCAGGACATCGTCTATACTGCGGTCAAGGCTCCGCAATACGCCAATCTTCATTATGTCGAGACCTATGCCCAGGCGCTTTACGAGAAGATGTCTGAAATCCCGGAAGGCCATAGCCACTGGCAGATGAACGGAATCGATGGAATTGCCAACAGCGTTGGCGGTGTCAATCTCGATGACTGGGGCAAGCGCAGGCGTAACGCCGATCAAATCCAGATGGACCTTCAACAGCGTGTTGCTTCCATCCAAGGGACCAGCGTCTTCGTGTTCCAGATGGGGGCGCTACCGGGTTCAACGGGCGGCCTGCCAGTCCAGATGGTCGTTCGCAGTGATGACACCTATCGCAACGTCTTCAGCATCATGTCACACCTGCGGGAAGAAGCCTCTAAAAGCGGTCTGTTTGCCGTGGTCGATAGCGACCTCGCTTTCGATAATCCGGTTGTTCGGGTCACGGTCGATCGGACCAAAGCCAATGCGCTCGGGATCCGTATGGAGCGGATCGGCAACGCGCTGAATACGCTTATCGGGGAAAACTACGTCAATCGCTTTGGCTATTATGGCCGGTCCTATGACGTGATCCCGCAAGCCGTTCCCCTGTCCCGCCTGACACCTGACGCGCTGAAGACCTATTATATGCGCGACCAGAACGGCCATCAGGTACCGCTGTCGGCCCTGGCTAGCGTGCGCGTCGATGTCGAGCCCAACCGCCTGCCCCAGTTCGGCCAGCAGAATTCGGCCACGTTTCAGGCCATTCTCGCCAAAGGTGTTACGATGGGTGACGCCGTGAGCTTCCTGAAGGCAAAGGCGGCGGAGTTCCCGCCCGGCTACAGCTATGACTGGCAGTCTGATTCACGTCAGTATGTACAGGAAGGAAACGCACTGATTTTTGCGTTCCTTTTCGCACTGATTGCGATCTATCTCGTCCTGTCGGTTCAGTACAACAGCTTCACCGACCCGGTCATCATCCTTGTCAGTGTGCCGTTATCCGTGTTCGGCGCCCTTATTCCGCTCGCTCTCGGTGTGACGACCTTAAATATCTATACCGAAATCGGACTCATTACGCTGATCGGGCTGGTCAGCAAGCATGGCATCCTGATGGTCGAGTTCGCAAACGAGATTCTTCATCGTGACAATGTAGACCGCAGGACAGCAATCGAGACGGCGGCCGCCATCCGTTTCCGACCGATCATCATGACCACAGCAGCAATGGTCGTGGGGCTTGCGCCCCTGGTCATCGCTACCGGTGCGGGCGCGAACAGCCGCTTCGGACTAGGCACGGTAATCGTTGTCGGCATGATCGTCGGCACGACCATGACGCTGTTCGTTCTGCCCTCGGTCTACACGGTCATCAGGCCGCGCCGCAGCAAGACGGTGTGACAGGCCATGCGCCGTCCGCCATTCGATTTGTGGCAACTGCTGTGCGTGCGGGCAATCGCCGAGCACGGCAGTATCCACGGCGCGGCGCGTTTCCTGAACATCCGACAATCGGCCGTCAGCCGATCCCTGCATAACCTTGAGGAGCGGCTTGATGTCAGGCTGTTCATCCGTTCGCCGGCGGGCGCTGCTCCAACCATGTTCGGTCAGGAATTCATCCGCTGGAGCCAGACGATCCTGGACAATGTGGCAGGCATGAACACCCGCGCTCGGCGGACGGGCAAGGGCGAGAATGGCCAGATCTCTATCGGTATCCAGACCTGCGTCCTGCCCGGAAGACTCTCGACCTTCACGGCAGACTTCCGCGCCACTCACCCCGATATCGTCTTTCGCTATTCCGAGGGTACAGGCAAGAGGCTGCTGCGCCGGCTCCAGCGCGGACAGATCGATTTCGCGGTCGTCACCCGCCGCAACCTGGCGCCCGCCTTGCGGGTCACGCCTCTGTGGAGCGACCGCATCGTGGCCGCACTCCCCACTGATCATCCCCTGGCAACACGACCGGAAGTATCCTGGACAGACCTGCGTCACGAGACGTTCCTCACGGGACGCGACAACGCGGGTCAGGACTTCGAGGCACTCATCCAGCGCAAGCTCGGGGAAACCGGCATCCGCCCAAAGATCCAGCGTCATGATATCGGCAGCAACAGAATCGTCGCACTCGTCCAGAACAACGAAGGCGTCGCCCTGCTTCCCGCCTCGTGGCTACCGCTAATCCGCGATCGGCATGGCCATGACATCGCGATCACGGAAATCCGGGACGCGGGTGGCTCCTCCCATCTGGAATTCGGGATGGTCTGGCGACCCGACAATGAAAATCCCTGCGCCCTGAGTTTCGCCCGCTATATCGAAAGCCACAGACCATGAAGCTATTTTTCTGACGACGTTCCTTTCCTCTTTCTCCGCGCCCTGGCGAATCCCTTGTCCGACATCATGAACTGCCGAAGCATGGGCGCGACCAGTCGGGCTGGATCCGTCGCCCCATCGTTGCCGGAAAGAAGTGCTGCGTAGGCAAGCAGGTCACGATGGATATCGGCGGGTAGCGCCACCGTCATTCTGACCGGCTTCTCATCGGGAAGTTCGCTGATTTTCAGGTCCGTCATCGTCTGTGTCCTTGATCCCGGTAGGGTTTGAGTAGCAGGTCGTGCCCGACCAGAACGGTGAACGGCAGCCCCGGCCGGTCGGTCAGGGTGGGCTGGACGTTCAGGCTGCGATCGATCAGGCGGTTGCCGACCATGGAAAATCCATTGCTGGCGCCGGAGCGGATCGCCTGGGCCAGATTGTTTTCGCTCTGGCTGGTGCCCGCCTCGGAGCCGACGCTGAGGAGCGTGGTCACCAGGGCCGCTTTGAAAAGCTGGCCCCAATGATTGTCGACCTCGTCAGACAGGCCGGACTGGCCGATGGCGTCACCACCGGGCAGCTTCTCCAGCACGAGGCTCTCGCCGTCGGGGTATATGAGCCGCGTCCAGATGATCTGCGTGCGCTGCTGCCCGAAGGAGATCCCACTGTTATAGGCCCCGAACAGCCTGCTGCCCTGCGGGATCAGCAGATAGCGGCCGGTCGGGCTGTCATAGACGTTCTGCGTGACGTGCCCCACGATCTGGCCCGGCAGGTCGGAACTGATCTTCGTGTTCAGTGCGCCAGCGATCACCGTGCCCGCCTGGAGGACATAAGGTGAGGCAGGCGGCGCAATGCGGTCCGGGCTGGTCGTCGCGCGATCAGGCTGCCCTTCCAGAAAGGCGAGGTTCCCAGCCTGTGGCCCGGTCGTGGTGGACGCCCGCTCCTGAGTGGCAGGAGCGTCCGGCGCGGGCGGCATCGTCTGTTCGCCGGCGCGGTCACGTTCCCCCATCTGCACGAATAGCCGGCTGGCGATCGCGGCCTCGACCTCCTGCGCGACACGGCGATCATCCCCGCCTGATGCGGCTTTCCCCTGTGCCTTCAGGATGGTGTGCCCAAGGTCACCGGGCAGTGCAGGACCGAGCTTCGGGACGCCACTGCCGACGTAGTCTGAGGGCAGCCCTGCCAGCCCATCGGCGGACGGACGCACATCCGTGTCCTGGCTGGCGGCCGGTGGCGCTTTGTGGCTGCTGTTCTCCAGCGCGTAGCCGAGTGCCAGACCAATGGCGAGCATGCCCGCACCGCCGAGCGCCCAGACCACGGTACGGTTGAGCCTTACTACGCGCGGCCGTTCGGCCCTCAGACGCAGATCGGGCGGTGGTGATGCGGAATTTCCCCCTGTTGCCGGAACCGCTGGATTTTCGCCCGCTGTTGGAACCTGCCTAGTCATGTCCGCCGTCCATCGGTGCGGACGATGCGCACGCGCTGCTCGCTGTGTTTATCCCCGAGCCGCAATTCGGCGGCGGCAAACAGGCGATCGACGATCATCCAGTTCTGCCGGACCCGGTAATTGACCAGTTCCACCCCGCCATCGGCCCCCAGCACAAAGAGTGGCGGCAATTCCCCCTGCCCGATCCCGGACGGGAACGCGATATAGACCTTGTGGCCGTCATCGAAGGCCCGGCCGGGCAACCAGGGGGGCACTCCGCCTTTCACACTCTCGATCGCGTAGCGGAAATTCAGCGCGTCGAGATTTAGCCCCACGTCCACGGGGGCAGCGTCATCGGCCGCACTGTCCTGTCGATGCAGGGCAATCAGGTCGTCCTCGGGATAGTCCCACGACACCGATGCCATGTAGGTCGCGGGCGTGGAGCGCAGTTCGGCGAGATAGGTCCGCCGGTCGGTGTTGACGATCAGGTTTGTGGTCAGATCCGGCCGCGTCGGTTTGACCAGAATATGGATGTGTTTTGTCGCCCCTGCCCCGCTTTCGGTATCACCGATGATCCAGCGTACGGTGTCACCTGCCGCCACGGGTCCGGTGCCGACCAGCTTTTCACCCTTCTGGAGCATGATGTCAGTGATCTCGCCCGGCGAGGCATAGACCTGATAGAGAGCACCGGGGCTGTAGGGATAGACCTGCACCGCGTTAATGAAGCCCGCACGCGTGGGCTGGATGCGTGCCGCCAGATTGGCCTGTGTCACACGCGCTGTGGGGTCGGCGACTTCGGGGGCCGGATGGACCGCGCGTCGTGACGGCAACGGCTTGAGCTGCCCCGGCAACGGGAGAGGCTGCGGCACTTCCACGACCTGCACCGGTTTCGGCGGGTCGGGCAGACGTGTCGCCTGCACGGCGTCATCGTAGCGAATGACAGGCGGATGATACTGCCCCGAGCAGGCGGACAGGGCGAGCAGCGTCAGCGGCAACGCGCGCACGATCATGCGGATCATTGACCCAGCTCCTTCGACCAGTTGATGGCGGAGACGTAGATTCCAAGCGGGTTTTTCCGCAGATGATCAGCGTCGCGCGGCGTGCGCAGAACAACCGACACGATTGCGGTCCAGCGTTCGGTGCCGGTGAACGCGCCGTCACGGTAATGACGCTCGGTCCAGGCCACGCGGAAGCTGGCGGGCGAGGCCCGGATCACCGAGGCGATGTCCACCTCGACCTGCTCATGCCCGATGCGCGAAAACGGATCGTTCAGGCGGGCATAATCGTTGAGGGCCGCAGCCCCGGACGTGGTGGTGAAATCATAGGCACGCAGCCAGTTCTGCCGGACCACCACGGCGTCCGACGATAGGGACCGCACGTCCTGGACGAACTGCGCCAGATACCAGGCGATCTGCGGATCGGCGGGCGTGTAGCCCCCTGTCACCGGGGCTACGACCTGCGCCTGCCCCAGCCGGTCCACCTGCACCACCCACGGCGTGATGGTGCCGCGCATAGACTGCCAGACCAGGCCAGCCCCGAGACCGGCGGACAGGAACAGGGAACCGAACGCCATCAGCCGCCAGTTACGGGCCTGGATGCGGGCGGAACCAATGCGCTCGTCCCACACCTGCACTGCTTTCTGATAGGGTGTCACCGGCTCGGGCGTGGTCCCGTAGCGTGTGGTGGAGCGACGGAACATCATTCTTTCTCCGAGAGATCGATGGAGGCGGATCCGCCGCCGCCATCGGCGGAGCGGATGACATTGGCGGCCTCGGCAGCATGGGCGGCCGCATTCCGGCGCTTCATCTTCCGCGCCCAGCGCGGCGGCTTGCCGTCGGAGGCGTCGCCGCCATCAGGGCCACCTCCCGAGGGGCCGCCACCAGGGTTACCGCTACCGGCAGGCCTGGAACCGGGGTCATCCCCGCCGCCGGACGGGCCTGAAGACCCACCGTTATCCGACGGACCGTCGCCTTCTCCCCCGCTGCCCATCGCACCGGCGGCCCAGCGTCCGCCGGCCGCGTAGCTTTCCTTCAATGACGACGCCGCCGCGCCGACCTTGCTCTTCGCCGCGTTCACGGCAGCGCCACCAACAGCCCGGCCCATTCCGCCGATACCGGCAGCCACGCCTCCGGCACCGCCCGCTCCGGCGCTGTAAGCCGTCGTGGCAGCACCCGCGACGGCTGCCCCTCCGCGTGCGGCGGCTGCCGTCGCGCCGAGTGCGGCAGCCCCGCCCGACGCCAGGGCAGCGGGGGCAGCCACGGCAGCGGCACCCATCGCACCGACCGCCATTCCAGTCCCGGCCGCCGCCCCGGCGCCAAGCTGCGGCGCACCGGAAATCAGCCCGTTGGCGACGCTGCCGCCATACATGGCGAGCCCGATCATCGCGAGGGCGGCGAGCACCACCGAGAGCGCCTGGCCGATCGTGGGCAGGCTATCGCCGTAAGACGTGGTGAACTGGGAGAAGAGCGTGGAGGCAATGGCGCTGATCACGGCGAAGACCATGATCTTCACACCGGAGGACACCACGTTGCCCAGCACCTTCTCGGCGAGAAATGCCGTGCGGTTGAACAGCGCGAAGGGGATCAGGATGAACCCCGCGAGCGTGGTGAGCTTGAACTCGATGATCGCCACGAAAAGCTGGACGGCGAGCACGAAGAACGCCGCCATGACGATGAACCAGGAGATCAGGAACACCGCGATCTGGGCGAAGCCGGTGAAAAAATGGATCGGGTCGAGGAACTGGTGCATCGCATCCAGCAGCGGCAGCGCCGCGTCAAACCCGGTCGCCGCCAGCCTGCCGGGATGCACGAGATCACCCAGCGCCAGCTTGCCACCGCCGACCTTCAGGCCGAGGGTGGCGAAACTGTCGAAGACCTCTTTCGATAAACCGTCGAAATTATCGATGACAAACGCGAAGAAACCGATATAGAGCGTCTTTTTCACCAGCCTCTGGATGATGTCCTCGTCTGCCGCCCAGGCCCAAAACAGACCGGCGAGCGCGATGTCGAGCACGGACAGCGAACCGGCCAGGGACACGACATCGCTTTTCACCAGACCGAAACCGCTATCGATCGTCGTGGTAAAAATATTCAGGAAATTGTCGATAACACCTGCATTGGTCATACCCGTGCTCGCCATGACCGTCAGTTCCCGTCATTGAAGACGGAGACAGCGCCCGGCACGTAGGCGTCATGCTGTGCGAAATGTTCGTATTGCGCCTGGCCTTCTGCCTCGGCCGCCGCCTCACGCGCCCGGTCGAGGTCTTGTGCCCGTCCGTTGGCCGACAGCACGGCAACCACGTCCGAGAGCTGCCGGGATTGCAGGGCCAGAAGCTGGTTGCCGGCCTGCGCCGCCTGGAGCGCGCCGCTCGAACTCTGGCTTGCTGAGACGAGCTGGGTCATGGCGCTGCTGTCGGACGGGATATTGCCGACGGCACGGGCCTGCATCTTCAGGGCATCCTCGAACCCGCCGACGGAATTCTGCCAGCGGGTCTGGGCCTGGCTGAACAGGGCACTGTCGGACATCCCCAAGGAGACGGACGTGTAGGACTGCTGGTACTGCTGCTCGACCGAGGTGACGCTGTAGGCAATGTTCTGCGCCTGCGCGAGTAGCGCGGTAGTCTGGGAAATCGTTGATTGCAGCGTCGACAATGTCGACAAGGGCAACAGGGCGAGATTCTTCGCCTGGTTGACCAACATCTGCGCCTGATTGGCGAGAGACGTGATCTGGTTGTCGATCTGCTGCAATTCCCGCGCCGCGATCAGCACGGTCTGGACATGCGCAGCCCCGTCATAGACCGCCCATTGCGCATGGGCGGATTGCACCGAACTGACGCAGGCACCAACGGCCGGCGCCGTGACGGATGCGAACAGTCCCATACGACGGAAAAGTATTGCATGAATCCGGAAGAGTTTTTCCGTCATGGCACGTCTCCTTCCCGCAGAAGGTCCGCAGCCCATGCCACGCTGCGTGCGTCGAACCATGCCGTGAGGAATCCGGCACGTCCGTGTTCCGCCAACACTGCATCGATCAGCTTGTGATCGTCCTTCCCGGATGCCGCGCACAGGGCGAGCGCCACCGGTCCCAGCCCCAGCTCGAACAGACGGTTGCCGCGCTGGGTCTGGCAATAATACTCCCGCTTCGACACGGCACGGGCAATGATGGCGATCTGCCGGTCATTCAGCCCGAAATCCCGATAAATCGTGGCTATCTGCGGCTCGATGGCCCGCTCGTTGGGGAGGAAGATCCGCGTGGGGCAGCTTTCCACCACGGCCGGCGCAATGCGGGAATTGGCGATATCGGACAGGGATTGCGTGGCGAAAATCACCGACGCATTCTTTTTGCGCAAGGTTTTCAACCATTCGCGAAGCTGGCCGGCGAAATCGCCATCGTCCAGGACCAACCAGCCCTCATCAATCACCAGCAGGGTCGGGCGGCCGTCCAGACGGCCCTCGATGCGGTGGAAGAGATAGGACAGCACGGAAGACGCCGCGCCGGAGCCGATCAGCCCCTCAGTCTCGAACATGACGACGTCCGCGTCGCCAAGACGTTCGGCGTCCGCATCGAGCAGGCGGCCATAGGGACCGCCCAGACAATAGGTCACCAGCGCCTGCTTCAGGGCGTTGGACTGGAGAAGCGCTACCAGTCCGGACAGGGTCCGCTCATGGGCGGGCGATGACGCGAGGGAGTTGAGAGAAGACCAGAGATGGGATTTCACGTCCGGCGTCAGTGCCACGCCCTCACCCACGAGAATCTGCCCCAGCCATTCTGAGGCCCATTTGCGCTCGTCGGCATCGTCGATCTTTGCCAGCGGCTGGAGTGACATGGCGGGCTGCCCATCATCCTCGTCGGTCAGTCCGCCCCCGAGATCGTGCCAGTCTCCGCCCATGCCGAGCGTCGCCGCCCGCATCGAGCCGCCGAAATCGAAGGCGAAGACCTGAGATCCCGGATAGCGGCGGAACTGGAGTGCCATCAGTGCCAGCAGCACGGATTTACCTGCCCCGGTCGGTCCTGCGATCAGCGTGTGACCGACATCCCCGACGTGAAGGCTGAACCGGAATGGCGTGGCGCCCGCCGTCTTGCCGTAGAAAAGGGGGGAAGCACGGAAATGGCCATCCTGTTCCGGCCCAGCCCACACGGCGGACAGAGGAATCATATGCGCCAGATTCAGGGTTGAAACAGGCGGCTGGCGGACATTGGCGTAGACATGACCGGGCAAGGAGCCGAGCCACGCCTCCACCGCGTTGAGGCTCTCCGCCATGCAAGTGAAGTCGCGGCCCTGGATGATCTTTTCGACTAGCCGGAGCTTCTCGGCCGCGATGGAGGCGGAACCATCCCAGACTGTGATGGTCGCGGTGAGATACGCCTGCCCGACATCGTCAGCTCCGAGAGACTGCAAGGCCAGATCGGCATCCGCGGCCTTGTTGGCAGCGTCATTGTCCACGAGCACCGACGCCTCGTTGGTCATCACTTCCCGGACGATCACCGCGATCGATTTCCGCTTGGCGAACGACTGCCGACGGATTTTCGTCAGCACCTTCGTCGCATCCGTCTTGTCCAGCAGGATCGCACGGGTGGACCAGCGATAGGGCATGGCCAGCCGGTTCAGGTCGTCGAGGATTCCGGGGAAGGTCCGCGACGGGAAACCGGTGATCGTCAGGGTTTTCAGATACGCATCACCGAGTTTGGGTTCCAGAGCACCCGCCAGCGACTGATCCACCAGCAGGGCATCGAGGTGCATCGGGATTTCCGGCATCCGCACGCGCTGGCTGCGGTTCGAAATCGTGGAATGCAGGTAGGTGAGCGTCTCGCCGTCATTCAGCCAGGTGACTTCGGGCATGAACCCGTCGAGCAGGGCCAGCATCCGGTCCGTGCGATCGACGAATGCATGCAGCATGCCGTGCGGGTCCGGCCCCTCAAAGAGGAACCGCGCCGCCCGATCGGACGATTCAGCCGGTGGCAGCCAGACCAGGGTGAGAAAATACCGGCTCTCGAAATGTGCCCCCTCGTCCTCGAACGCCTCGCGTCGTTCCAGATCGACCATCTGACTGGCGGCATCGGGGAAATCGCTCTCGGGGTACACTGTTGCCGGGACGCGCTGTGCCTCGACGAACACGGCCCAGCCTGAGCCCAGACGCCGCAGGGCATTGTTCAGGCGCGCGGTGACCCCAACCAGTTCAGCGGGCGTGGCGCTGTCCAGATCGGGGCCACAGATGCGCGCCGTGCGCTGGAAACTGCCGTCCTTATTGAGGACGACACCTGTTTCGACCAGCGCGGCCCAGGGCAGGAAATCCGACAGGAGGGCAGCACGGTTGCGATATTCCCCAAGGGACATCATGGCCGATCCTCCTTAAGCCCGGAGCCAGGCGGGATAGCGGAGATGCCGCCGTCCGACCTCAATGAACAGCGGATCGCGCTTCGCCCCCCACACCGCGAGCCCATGACCGGCGATCCAGAAGACGGCGCCGATCAGCCACAGCCGCAGGCCGAGCGCGATCGCCGCCGCCAGCGTGCCGTTAGCGATGGCTACAGCACGCGGCGCGCCCCCCAGCAGGATCGGGTCGGTCAGCGAGCTATGCACCGGGACATGAAAGCCCGGCACCGCGTCATCCTCATATCCGACGGCCATCAGATCAGCGCTCCGCCAGAGAAGGAGAAGAACGACAGGAAGAAGCTGGACGCCGCAAAAGCGATGCTGAGTCCAAAGACAATCTGGATCAGGCGGCGGAACCCGCCGGATGTTTCCCCAAAGGCCAGGGTCAGCCCCGTGACCGTGATGATGATGACCGAGATGATCTTGGCCACCGGTCCCTGCACGGATTCCAGGATCTCGTTCAGGGGTGTTTCCCATGGCATGCTGGATCCTGACGCCCATGCCGATGATGCGAAAACAAGCGACAGCAGCATGGAGGTTCCGAATACACGCATATCCGGCATATGCCGGTCAGGACGTGCGACAGCGCACACGATGGCGCGCAGACGTGAAGGCGGCATCATGATGACTCTCCATTGGCAGAGATGGATATTTCGGGAGAAGAGAGGCTGACCGGACGGATGCGATAGGCGCCCGTCACGGGATCGAGGCCGTCAATTTCGGCCAGGTCGGACAGGCGGCGGGAATTGCCGCGCCCCGAAAGCACGGCGATGACGTCGATGGTTTCGGCGATCATGGCGCGTGGCACTGTCACCACCGCCTCCTGGATCAGCTGTTCCAGACGATATAGGGCCGCCAGCACCGACCCGGCATGTAGTGTACCGATGCCGCCGGGATGGCCGGTGCCCCATGCCTTGACCAGATCGAGCGCTTCGGCTCCACGCACCTCACCGATGGGAATACGGTCAGGACGCAGACGGAGACCGGAGCGGACAAGGTCCGACAGTGTGATGACACCTTCGCGGGTGCGCAGGGCAATGAGATTGGGTGCCATGCATTGCAGTTCGCGCGTGTCCTCAATCAGCACGATGCGGTCACCGGTTTTAGCCACCTCGGCCAGCAGGGCGTTGACCAGCGTGGTCTTGCCGGTGCTGGTCCCGCCTACGACTAGGATATTCTTCCTGTCCGAGACCGCATGACGCAGGAAATCTGCCTGGGCATCGGTCATGATCCCGGCTTTGACATAGTCATCGAGGGTGAACACGGCCACGGCGGGCTTGCGGATGGCAAAACTCGGAGCCGTCACCACGGGCGGCAGCAACCCCTCGAACCGTTCGCCGGTTGGCAACTCGGCCGAGACACGGGGTGCACCCTCATGTACCTCCGCCCCGACATGGTGGGCCACGAGACGCACGATGCGCTCGGCATCGGCCGGCGCAACCCTGTCGCCGGTATCGCCCAGCCCCTCGGACAGACGGTCGATCCACAACCGCCCATCGGGATTGAGCATGACCTCGACCACGGTAGGATCAGCGAGATGCCGGGCAATCGCCGGTCCCATCGCCGTGCGCAGCATGGACGTGCCGCGCACCCTGACCCCTTCATGGATGACGGAAACCGACATGACCTTCCCCCGTATGGGCCCAACGCGACGGACGAACAGCGACGGGGACCATTAAGAAAGGCTGGAAACAGCGCGTTTCAACAGGAATTCAGGCGTCGTAGGACGGCAGCAAAACGCAGGGCAAAAATACTTGCGAGGTGCGGATTTTATGCCTCCGGTTCATCCGGTGCGCCGGGGTCCAAAACATCCTCCGGGATTTCCTGCAGGAGTCTCGGTCCCTGGGCCAGCCTGCGACCGAGGGCGGCGACAAAATTATCGTAACGTGCCCCGGCCTGCGCGCGCGCTGCCTTCGCCGCCGGTTCGGGTAGCGGCGGGGTCGTGGTCAGCCAGAAGCGGATGAACAGCGCCAGGGTCTCCACCGTGATGCCAATATCACGCTCCAGCCGCGCGAGGCGCCGGTCCTGCCGGTCGAGGCGCTTCGATGTGGCAGCCTCGCGGCGCTCCTCCCCATCGGGCGAAAGGAAGGAGGCGACAGCGGCCTCGACGATCAGCGACATCGACTGTGCGCGTCGCGCCGCATAGGCGGACAAAGTCTTCATCACCTCGGGGTCGAGATAGACGGAGATCTGAGCTTTCTTTTTCGGCATTACCATATCTGCCTCACAGTCCAAGTTCATCGCCACGGTCGAGCGATGCCTGCCGGGCGACGCCGCGCATGAGATCGTTCATCCGGTTGTTGCGGGGCGCGATGTCGTCGAATTCATCGACCGGATCAGGCGTGAACTCGTTCTCCATCGGCTCCTTCTTTTCGACAGTGCCTTCACCCAGTTCCGGCTGACGGCGTCGGGCGGACTGGTTCGGATCTTCTTCCTCATCGTCCATCATCTGCGTTTGAGTCGCCGCATCTGGCGCTGGCGGTCTGGGTGGGAGTGGACGACTGCTCCAGTCGTCCGGGCATCCCTCCGTCGGACGCATGGGCTTCGGCGGCGGCAGAATGCGCTCCTGAAAGCGGGCATCCTCGAAATAGCGGGCCTTCTTCGCGCGGATCGGATACAGCCCGGAGACCATGACGATCTCGTCCGCTGGCGGGAGCTGCATGACTTCTCCCGCCGTCAGCAGCGGGCGTGCCGTCTCCGAGCGCGAAACCATCAGATGGCCCAGCCAGGGCGAAAGCCGGTGCCCGGCATAGTTCTTCATCGCCTTCATCTCCGTGGCGGTGCCGAGCGCGTCCGAGACACGTTTCGCGGTCCGCTCATCGTTGGTGGCGAAGCTCACCCGGACATGGCAGTTGTCGAGGATCGAATTGTTCGGCCCATAAGCCCGTTCGATCTGGTTGAGAGACTGGGCGATCAGGAAGCTTTTGATCCGGTAGCCCGCCATGAAGGCCAGCGCCGATTCAAAGAAATCCAGCCGCCCGAGGGCCGGGAATTCGTCGAGCATCAGCAGGAGCCGGCGTCGCTGTGCCGCAGCCTCCAGGTCTTCCGTCAATCGACGGCCAATCTGGTTCAGCACCAGCCGGATCAGCGGCTTGGTCCGGCTGATATCCGATGGCGGCACGGTCAGATAGAGCGTCACCGGGCGATCACCATCGACGATGTCAGATATCCGCCATTCGCAGCGCCGCGTCACCTCCGCAACCACGGGATCGCGATAGAGGCCGAGGAAGGACATGGCGGTGGACAGCACACCCGACCGCTCGTTGGGAGACTTGTTCAGCAATTCGCGCGCGGCCGAAGCCACGACGGGATGCGCGCCGGCATCGCCAAGATGCTTCGTTCGCATCATCGCCGACAGCGTTGTGGCGATCGGACGCTTCGGGTCCGACAGGAAATTGGCGACACCGGCCAAGGTCTTGTCGGGCTCGGCATAGAGGACGTGCAGGATGGCACCGACCAGCAGGGAGTGCGAGGTCTTCTCCCAGTGGTTGCGCTTCTCCAGACTACCTTCCGGGTCCACGAGGATGTCGGCGACGTTCTGGGCGTCCCGAACCTCCCATTCTCCTCGTCGGATCTCCAGCAGCGGGTTATAGGCAGCCGAGGTCGCATTGGTTGGATCGAACAGCACGACGCGCCCGAAACGAGAGCGAAATCCCGCCGTCAGCTCCCAGTTCTCACCCTTGATGTCATGGACGATCGCCGAACCGGGCCAGGTCAGGAGTGTGGGAATGACCATGCCGACACCCTTGCCGCTGCGGGTCGGTGCGAACGTCAGGACATGCTCCGGTCCATCATGCCGCAGGTAGGCTTTGCCATACCGGCCCAGCACCACCCCGTCCGGGTCAAGCAGCCCGGCCTGGGCGATTTCAGCCGGTCCTGCCCAGCGCGCCGAACCATAGGTCTCGATCTTCTTGACCTCGCGGGCACGATGAACGGACATGGCCACGGCAGCGGCGAAGGCCAGCACGCCGCCTGAGCCTGCGATCCAGGCGCCGCGCGCGAACACAGCCGGGGCATAGGCATCGAAGACGTACCACCACCAGAAAAACAGCGGCGGCGCATAGACCGGCCAGCGGCGGAAGAGCACGAACCAGGGCCGACCGAGTTCAGGCTGAAAGGCCAGTTCCCATGCCGTCCATTCAGTCGCCGCCCACCAGGACAGGACGATCATGGACAGAACCAGCGCAACCTGTCCCCATTGAATACGTGTTCCGGGCTGGTCCATCTGCACTCTCCGATCCATCGGAGAAACAGCGGACAGCCGTCATTTCAAAGGACGCAAGCGCATTGTTGCCCCGATCGCACCCAGTCGGTTAGGAGCGAAAAAATACTTGCACCATGCGGTGCCCCTCCACATGATCTGGTCATGCGCATGGCATGCGTATGAGGAGTCGAAAAATGGCTGGCACTGCCATCAGCACCACGCCCTACGACGGGACAGCCCCGCAACGGCCGGTCAATCTATCCCTCAACGCCGACCTTCACCGCCGCTGGATATGAAGCAGATTGAGAAAGAATGCTCTAGTGCGTCCGAATCGCGCTTTGAGTTGATAGTTCATTTTGGGTGCTCCCCACCAAGCGTAAAAGAGAAATTTACAGATGTATTCCCTCCGAAGCTTCCCGAAAAACTGTATCGACTTCTCATTTCCTGAAGTCGAGCGGACACAGCTTCTGGAGCAACCGTACCAACACCAGTGCTTAGGAAAATCATAAGTTTCTCGTGCAAAAGTACCGTCAGAATTTCGCGGAACAAGTCGCCTAGATATAGTGGGAACTGCTGTTCTCGCATTGCGCTTTCGACGCAAATGACTTGGCCAGGCGAGACATCGATCCATTCTATGCCCCGGCTGTGTCCTTGCTCATCGGTAAATGTGACGGCGCAGGTATTCCGGACAGGCAAACGCCCTTCCTTGTAGAGCCTGTCGATATGAAGGCGTGGCTGTAGCGCGAGCCAATGTGGGTGGACCTCTTCAAGAGTCTTACCTGAATGCCAGACCATGATGGGGTCGAAATCCTCATCAATTGGAATTTCACCTCGTTCCTGTGCCGCGTTAAACTCCCTTTGAAGCTCCCAGGACGAGATAATCCATCGCAGAAGACTTGCCTTATTGTATTTCTTGAGTAAATGACTAGTTTTAATGCGTAGTAACGGCAATTCGAAGTGTTTGGTGAGTGCATCCTTTTTTTTATCGCGTGATATTTGAACTGGCCCTTTATGGCTCGGGCCATCAAACTCCACAGCAAAAATCGGGTCTTGCTCTGTATTGCAAATGAGAAAGTCGAAATGTGACTTGAGGGCGAAACTGTAGTGCGCGTGATCGATGCCACTTCCTTCAATGGGCAGAACATCTGCAAGTCTAATTTTCACGTGTACATTATAGCCGTATTCCGTCGATAGCTTTTGGAGCTCACGATATGTCGCTTCCTCCGGATAGTTCAAAATCTTTTTTAGCTTGATCATTCGGTCCCCGACCTTATTGGCGGTTCTGTTTTGCAAATGCCGACATTCAATTATATCACGTTAAGACTGGCTTTTATCATTTAGAAAGCCCACGTCCCTCTTTGGCGGAGAAAGAAGGAATGGATACACAGCTTACGTTGCCCCTGCCGTAATCCCGGTGAACGGGCCTACTCCGTAGTTTTCTCAGTCTGCTTGGCTGCGCGTGCTCTGTGCTTCTTACGCAAACGATACCGGCCGGAGTGCTTCTCAGCGCCTACCTTGGCAGTTTCGGTCTGCTCAGTAGCGTCAACTTTTTGTTCCTGGTCTTCGGTATCGGTTTCTTTGTGATCGTCCACCACTAATTTTCCGTATTCGTCGATCTCATCCAGATCATAGGCGCCAATTTCGAGTGCGCGAATTACAAGAGCCTGCCATTTGGCTGAGTTGATTTTTCCGGAAAGGAAATGACGTTTTAACACATGATATGGATTAACAAAAATAGCGTAGGATAGGTCGCCGAGCGGACCATCCTGAACGTCAATGAACCCTAGGTCAGCTAACCGCCTAACTCGGTCCTTCCAGGTTCGAAGTGCGCGTTGCCCGGAGAAGCCCGCATGAAAAGCCATTTCTTCCGGCCGGTTGAGCGTTAAGAAGCGTTCTTCCCGAAGTCGGCACCACAATTCTAGGTAAGTTTGTCCAACGGGAAATCCCTTGCCAGCTAGGTCGTCCATAATGCTCATCATCAGCGGCATCAGGCGCGGAACCATAGAAAAGCCCTGAGCGTTCTCGCCGCCCCAGAGCATCGCGTCGGTCACATCGGGCCACAATTTGGAGCGGACCTGCAGTTGTCGTTCCAGAACGGCGTTTTTCTTCTTGGCCATAATCGTTTCCAAATATGAAAAGGGGCTCGAGTTTGGACCCCGAGCCCAGGAACCGGGTTTGAAAGCCTGCTCCTTCGCTACTCGACCCGGCGCCGATACCCCGAGAAAGTCGGCACCATGGCGATATGGCTGGGGGTGAATGCCAGCTAGTCGCCCGATCCTCACGATGGCTAACTTATCTCATAGCCTGGTCTCGGAGTCGAGTGCGTAGTTCCGGAATTTGCGATCGAGTGGCCCATTAATATGGCGTTGTGGAATATGTAGATGGGTTTTATATGCCAACTCGTATGTTGAGTCGGATTTTTTATGCCGCGTGTATGGTATATTATGACGGTTTTTCAATGTTTTGGTATATAATTGTGGGTATCACAAGGTATCGGGGTATCAGGGTGTCGCGGTATCCCGGGTATCGCGGTACGGGATTGTCAAGGGTGGTTCCTCCTGATCCCCCGGCGAACTGCTCGCAAGAAACACTCCGTAGGTTCGTAACGCATCGCGCCAATAGGCAAGCAACTGAGCGCTGGAGGCGAGGAACAGCTGCAAGATTCCAGTCTAGCCACGCCGTCTCTTACTGATCCATAACAACCAGTCGCCAGTTACTGAAACACTCCTACAAACCGGACTGTTCGTTGATCCGGCCGCACCAACTTTCCATCATACCGGTCCTTAGGCATCCCCTAATCGAACCTCATCGTTGGCATGAACTTGCCCTGTCGGGGCCCGACCGCTCGAATTACGGAAATGCCAGCCGACTTGACGGAAAATCGGTTCACAAACCCAGCCCCCGATTGCGGGTGAAACTCCAGTCGATCCCGCCATCACCGCGCGCAACCCCGGACACATGCCGTTCACGCTGCTTTTCCAGCGATGGCGTCCAAGGCACGAGCTGGAACTGAAGCCCGTCATCAATCATCGCATAGCGACCCGACGCCAGCACCATGCGCTGGCGATAGGTACCCGTCACATACTCACCTGAAGCCGACTGGCTGAACGTCCGTCCCGTCTCGACGGCCAGCCGCTCTCCGACTTCCTGGACCTCGCAGTCCCTGAGCGTCCCGATCAGGTTGCGCGCCAGAACCACCCGCTGCGTCTGACGTTCGGCAACAGCTGCTCCGCCCGCTGCTCCATCGCCGCACGCACCTCGGCGCCAAAGCCTGCCTGGCCCAATGCAACAGGATCGCGCGCCACCGCCTGCCGGTCGAGCCAGGTCGCCCCGCGCGCGGTCACCTGATCCTCGATCGCCAGGTCGGAACGAACAGCCAGCGCAACACGACGCTGCCCCTTCCTGTCATCGAAGGCACGAAGTTCCACGATCGCCCCCGTACTACCATCACCGGTCGCGTCGAGATCCGGAAAACGGATATGATGCGTACGGCCATCCACGCCGTCGATGACCGCATAGGCCGTGCCTTTCAGTTCATCGTCCAGACCACGATCAACCAGCCTGCCAATGACGGGGACGTCGAGGCTTTCGCCGGCCAGTACATAGCTCGACGTGCTCCGCTCGATCCCACGCTCGGTCAGCGATCGGTGGATGCGCTTGATGATGTCGCCACGCTCCCCGAGTTCGCGCAACGTCGCCTCGGCGGACTCATCCAGCATCCATTGTCCCTGTCCGACCTGATGGGCGAGACCAAGCCCCTCCAGACAGCGCAAGCGCCCGACCTTCAGGGCCTCGAACGGATCAGGCTGCCGATCTGGCGCCGGCGCCATGTCGATGACGCCGTTGCGGCCCGCATCGCGGGCCAGTTGCCGGTCAAGCTGGGTCCAGTGCTCGGGATCGACCTGGCGTTCGAGGGCGCGATGGATTTCGACGTCATTACGCAGCCCGAGCTCCTGCGTCGCCAGATCCTGGCGCGGGAGCGCAAGCCCTCGCGGATGTAATCGCGGGAGATCACGAGATCGCTGCCATCCTCGGCCACGCCGCGCACGAGGATGTGGACATGAGGGTGCCGGGTGTTCCAGTGGTCCACCCCCACCCAGTCCAGCGTCGTGCCGAGGTCTTTTTCCATCTGCCCGACCAGTTCGCGGGTATAGCCCTTGAGGTCAGCCATGTCCGGCGCGTCCTCCGGCGAGACGATGAAACGGAAATGGTGACGGTCGTCCTCGCAGCGCTCGGCGAAGGCCTTCGGGTCGGCATCGTCGATGCCGGGACCGAAGAGCCGCGCCTTCTCACCGTCCTTCGTCACCCCTTCCCGGCGCAGGTAGCGCAGATGGGCAGCTAGTGGCGCCTTGCGCCCGCTGTGGCGGACGACACGGGCCTTGACGGTCACGCGCCGGGCACGGCTGGTCAGCAGGCGATTGGCCTTGGCTGCCGCGACACGGCCACGCCCGAAAGACGAGCGGGAACCGCCACTGCGGCCTGATCGGAAGCCACCGGCACGCTGGGCCGAAGCGAGGGCCTGGGCGACGAAGGGCTTGAGCCGCTGGGCACGCGGCGAGCGGATACGACCCAGACGGGGCTGGAAGTCATTCTCGCGCGCCATCGGACCCTCCAATGTGCGAAAAAGCCCGGAGCAACAAGGGAAAACAGGGGCGGCAAACATTGCCGGAAGGAGCAGAACATTGTTGGGAGAACGAAAAAACGCAGGAAAACCAACACTCCAACCGAGGCGCAATGTGCGCCCTTTTATCTCGCCTCTCATTCTCCAAGCCCCAGAGCGCCCATTCTTCCCCGCCAGCACACACCCCGCGATGATGTCCTCTGGCCTGGGCACTATCCATGAACCGTGAAAAGCCGATAGAAGCGAGCGCCGCAAGGCGCGCATTCATGGCAATGCTCCCGATGCGGAAGAGACAACGAACAATCCATCCGAAAGCGGCCTGACAGGCGCAAGACCATGCGCAATGATGTCACTTCGAACACCATTCGGCGGCAGCTTCATTGCAACCGGAACGCCTTTCCTCGCGTCGTCCGACTGCGCGGCAAAAATCGGCGCATGAGTCCAGAACAGCGGATCGGGATGCGAAACCGGCAGCAACGATTCAGCACCGCCCTGACCGATCAGGGGCAGCAATCCGGCGACATAGGCGCGCGTTTCGGGTGGCAGCGGACGTTGCCGATCACGGTAGTCCTTATAGCGCCCCGGCCCGGCGTTATAGGCTGCCAGGAAACCCGGCGAGCCGTAACGATCGTGCATCTCGCGCAGGAACGCAGCGCCCGCGAGGATGTTGTCATGCACATCGAACGGATCGCTTCCCAGCCCGTAACGGGTACGAAGGTCGCTCCATGTCGCGGGCATGATCTGCATGAGACCACGCGCGCCCTTTGCAGAAATCGCGCCGGTATCACCACCGCTTTCAGCGCCCATCACAGCCCGTATCCACGTCGCGGGAATATCGAAACGCTGCACGGCCTCCGCAATGGAAGCAGCATAGGGATCAGCGCCGCCAGACACCGAACCCGGCACATTCTGCGCATGAAGAGCGGCCACAGGGACACCCATCGACGAGACGGCGACAGCGAGGAGAACCGTGCATCGCATTGCCTTACTCCCCGCGTTCGACACGCCGTGACGGACGCGTCCAGTTCAACACCCAGACCGCACGCTCCCCACCGGCACGGAAGAGATTGGCCCGGATCGGCTGTGCAAAGGCGGGGTCGTCGAGGGCTACGGCGATGTATTCACCGGCCCTCTCGCCGGTGCGTTTCCAGCCCGCACCAACCTCCGGGCCATCGGCATCGGTGAGATGGATGCGGTAATCCGGGGCATGTTCGGCGTCGGAAAACTCGACCGGAACGAGAAGGATATCCTGCGCCACGGTGAGGGTGCGGATGCGCCCGGCAAAGCCGGTTTTCGTGCGCGTGAAAAGACCGATCTGAGTCATCTCATTGCCCTTTCGTGGATGGAGTGAAGATCACGTCGACAGATTGCTGGCTCCCGGACGGAAGCCAGACTGGCGTTGCGCGTCCGATGACGGTGGAGAGCGGCAGCGCGCCGAAATACCGACCGTCGAGACTGCGTGGTTCAGCGGGATTCATGACGAAGACTTCCCCTGTCTCAAGGCGGTGGCAGCCCTGCCAGACGGGCAGCGGACGCCCCCGGTGATCGACGGATTGCGCGTCGCCAGCGAATTTTCCGTCGATGGTTATGCGTTGGCTGGCACGGCAGACGGTCTGCCCTGCAAGGGCGGCTACAGGCTTGAGCAGGGGCACACCGAGAGGGAGGTAGCTGCGTGTCGTCAGCAGCATCGCCTCGTGCCTGGGCAGGCGAACAGCGACCAGATCACCGACATGCGGCGCGGGAACCGGGTGCAATCGGTACAACCCGACGGGCACGCTCGCCGTCTCGTTCCAGATCAGGCGTGGCGTAGGATGAAGGACCATCGACGCGCCCACACCGAGCACAGCGAAATAGGTCGCAAAGAACCAGCCACGCCGGGTCATGACATCACCTGCCGCCGCTTGAGCCATGCTGAATGCTGCTCGCGCGTATAGGCACGCGGCTCATGTCCTGCGGTGACACGATGGTGGAGATGCCGCCAGTATTCGGGCGCTGCATCCGCCGGATCGAGACCCAGCGCCTCAATGGCATCGACCGCCCGGAGCACATGTTCGACCCTCGGCCAGCTATCGACACGCAGGAGAATTTCGCCGCCGGGACGCACGAACGGCAAAGTCTGGAACACCTCG
Organism: Komagataeibacter sp. FNDCR2; assembly: GCF_021295395.1. Lineage (NCBI taxonomy): Bacteria > Pseudomonadati > Pseudomonadota > Alphaproteobacteria > Acetobacterales > Acetobacteraceae > Komagataeibacter > Komagataeibacter sp. FNDCR2. Next base: position 107,915 of record NZ_JAIWOU010000001.1, on the reverse strand, counting down.
CCAGCCCTGACTGCGCGGACGATATCCAGCCGGGAGACGGTGATACCGAGATCATTGGACGCCCAGCGCACGAAGGCGAAAATACTTCCTGGCGCAAAGCTGGAAATGCGGCGGCGATCATCAAGGGTCTGCTCGTCGCTGCAATGCCCGAAGCGCAGCCAGTGTTCGATGCGCCTGTCGATCCAAGTCAGTTCAACATGCGTCAGTGCCGCCGGATGCCGGTGGGAGATGGGAGAGTGCCGGGTCATGGCCTGTCTCCCGGTCCCTTGAAGGGGGCAATGGACGGGCAAGAGGCGTTATCCGCAGAACGGCGCTTCGCATCAACATAAGAGTTAGAGTCTAAGTTAGATAAGTTAAGGGCCGGAATCGCCGTTTCAGGCCAAAGACTTAGCTGGGGTTTGTGCGTGTGAAGTCCCGATAGTCCTGCGTGTGATGTCCCGATAGTGGATGCGTGTGAAGTCCCGATACCATCCACATAGTTGTCCACAGGATGTGTGGATAAGTCAGTTGGCAGGATGCGCAGCAACTCGCGCACGCCAGCACGTTCAATGCTCAGGCGATAGCCTGGCAAGGGCTGGCTGACGGCGGCACGCCGGATCTGGATGGCAAAGTCCGAGGGACGCATCAGGCTGCCGGATTTCTGGTGCAGATGCCCGATCTCGAAAGTCCAGCCGGTACGTTGGCGACCAGCATGTTTGCGGGCGACACGGTAGAGGCAGCGCTCAATGCCACCGGTCAGCCGGAAATAGGCCGGGTCGATGGCCAGCACCAGCGAACGGTCGATCACGCCACGATAGAGCCATTCAGGAATGACGATCTCGACACCAGCGGCGCGACCGTTCCGGCTGGCGCAGATTTCCCACTCGGTAATCCAGGAAAACTGCTGCCGTCGCCAGTTCTGGCCGTTGCGGATCGTGGTAGCGACCACGGTGGACTGGAGCCGGGCAAGTGCCGCCCTGAGCAGCCCATAATCCCGCGCCCCGGTCTGTCGGCCAATGCCGGTGAGCAACTGGTAGGGGGTGAAACGCAGGAAGCGTGACGTTGTCAGGCCGAGATTTTCCGCCTCGACAATCTGGCTGGCAGCCCAGATCAGCACGTCAGCGTCCCAGATCGTCGCCATGCCGTGCTCGGGCATCCCGAACACCTCGACGCGCGTGTCCCCTGCCGCATAGAGGATTGGTGTCGTACGTTTCGTTTTGGACAGCGAGAAAAACGGTCGCTCCATCAGATCGCGCTGGTCGCGCGGGCTGATCTCGCCGCTGGCGACAACGAACGGCAGGAGCCTGCTGCGCTCGCTGGCCGTGAGGGTATGGCGGGCCTGCATGTCCATCCTCCTCTCACCGGCGATCAAGGCCGGCAGAACGGGCCTCGTCATAATTCGGATCAGAGGTGGACCGGCAGGCGCTGGCGGTGGCCCAGGCGTCGAGGTCGTCGATCAGATAGACGACACGACCACCAAGCTTGCGGAAGGTCGGGCCACTGCCATGGCAGCGGTATTTTTCCAGCGTGCGGGGAGAAAGGCCAAGGATCTGCGCGGCTTGATGTGTGCGCAGGTAGCGCGCCGGTGACGGCGCGTGTCTGTCGAACATGGTACGCCTCCATCTGGTCTCGAAGCGCCGCGGGGACGGTGCGGCGGATCGGGATGACGGTGGCGGAGAAAGCGGGCGTTGGGGGTGGACGAAGATTTTTCGAGGTCAGTGTCCCCCCCCACGCGTCGGAGCGTATTCCAGAGATGCCGGGCGCAGCCGGGCATAGGGCAGCGTTGAACACATGAGAAAACTCTGCGCGAAGGAGCGAAAACCGGTTGTGTTATCGCCCGCGTAAAAAATCCAGATAGCCGCCACTGACCCGGTTCCGGGCGTCAAGAAGCAGGCGCTCCGCATGGCGACGCGCCGCCGTGTTGCGCCATTCCACCGCTGGCAAAGCCGCCTGCCATGAACGATTGACCGCAATGGCGATATCGCGGGTGGTACCGCCCGCTTCGTGAATATCGAAGGCGAGCAGGAGCAGCATCTGTCGCGCGCGTTGCAGCGGGGTGAGTTGGAGGGCGCGTGGAAGCAGGCCAACGCGCTGACCGCGCTGCCTGCGAAAGAAACGCAGCGCCACGTCGAGACGCAGTTCGGCGGCGTCATCCATCGGCAAGAGCACGGCGGGTCTACCGATGGCCAGCGGGCTCAGAAGCCGAAGGTAAAGATCGCCCGCCACATCGCCGATCACCAGCCACATGTCGTCTTCCGCATCATGACGGGCCAGGATGGTTCCGAGCACCGCCGGATTGATCGGGGTCACGATGGCGAAATCCGATGGTGCGGGTGTGAGGATCAGCGTGGCCGGTGAAACCTCGGGCCGCCAGACCATGCGCCCCTGACGGGCGGGTTCATCGGGCGCATGGACAAAAGCAGAGCCCCCAGCGCCGGGCGAACGCCGCGCACTCGGCGGCGGCATCCACGCCCCGACGGCCGATCCGCCGTTGCAGACGGGCATAATCGCGGCGATAGGTGGTGTTACGGCGGAGAAATTCGACGGCGAAACCGGAGCGGTCCAGACGGCTGATATGGTCGCGCAGTTCCGGTGAACGCCAGAAGGATGTGGGCATACGGGCCTCCCTGTCTGTCCCCCACGCGGCAAAAGGGGGAGCTTCCATCAGCCAGATCGGGAACGGGAGTGCATAGACCCTGATTTCTTATCAGGGAGAGAAGCGCAGGGCGGATGCGCGAGCCGGGGCGAAGCCCGGCTATTGCAGGCGCGGTTGCAGCAGATGCTGGAAACCGGCTGCGGTCATCCAGCGCGCCCGTGCCAGATGCCTGTCATGAACAGCCTTCGCGCGCACCGGTTCACGAACCGGATCAATTTCGAACAGCACGGCAACGACTTCGCGCCAGTCCGCCCCTTCCTCGTCCGCGACCAGAAGGCGCAGATAGAGCCCGAGATGCGCTTCGTCGTAGGCGTTCACCCGTTGGGTGAGAGGCGGATGATCGAGGAAAGACGGCTCCGTCATGACGGTTCCTCATGATACCGCAACCAGATCGCTTCGATAACAAAGATCGGGATTGCTGACCGGCCCGGTTCGCATGCCCCGCCAGAAATCAGCGCGCTCAAAGGGCAAGGAATGACATGACCGGAGCGGATCAGGAGGATTCCACCCGGCCACGCCCTCTACCCTGCCGCACCAGGATATCGGAAGTCTCGTTAAGAAACATGACGCCGCGTCCCTGTCCGGACTCGATGAACAGAATGCCCGCCGCTTCCAGCGCACGACGGACCTGATCGATCGTGCCCTCATGAACACCCAGACCGCGTTCGGATTCAAGGCGCTTGAGCGCGGTCAATGCTACGAGGGCCTTTTCAGCGAGCCTTTCCTGTGTCCAGTTCAGAAGTGCCCGTGCCGCCCTTACCTGTCGGCCAGTGATCATCCGCGATCACATCCGACACGCAAGGCCTGCACACCAGAAATACGACTATAATAGTCGCATTGTGAATATTCAACGTCGTTCTTTCCGGACGATGGGAAAAAGGAATCGGCGTCCACGCACCATTCAGGCGGCTCCAGTCCTGTCGGACAAGACCGTCGGGCTGACCAGAAAAAAGCCCCCCGTCAGGCGGGGGGCTCGGCATCGCGTCGGGCAAGCGCTTCTTTGAGTTCGCGCTCGATCTGCAGGCGCTCGCGCCGGCTGAGGTGAAAGCTGGTCAGTTCGGCGCACAGCATCTGGATGTGGTCGTGTAACGTGGTCATCGTCCTGCTCCTTTCGTTTCTCGAAGACAGGACGCACGGCTCATGCCGGGGCGGACCGGGTCAGGGATCGCCGCAGGCGACCGGCCTGCCGGCGCGTGGGGGAGCCGATTTTGTTCGGCGTGCCCGGCACGGGTGCGTCGGGCAAAATTGGGGGGACCACGCGTCCTTGACGCGGTGCGCCCTCGCGCATGGCACAATGGGAAGGCTGAGGGAAAGCCTCGTATTCTGCCTGCGTCTCACGTCGGGCGACCAGCACGATTACCCGCGCCCCGGAAGATCACGTGGAAAAAAGACCTGGAAGACCCCGCCCGGGGAGACCGGGCGGGGTTGGTAGTGGGGAGTTTACTCCCCGTTCCGGCTGCGGGGCCGGGTCCAGATGAGGGAGTAGCCCTCGCCTTCCTCGTCGGTGAACAGGTTGGCGAAGATCGGGGCGGCGAAGGAGGGATCATCCAGCTTCAGGCTCAGATAGGTGCGCCCTTCATTGGAACGGCGGGTCCAGGCCGCACCGAGTTCAATCCTGCCCAGCTAGACGCGGTAGTTGGGGGCGTTATCGTTGGGACGGTTGGTTTCGGCCACCAGCCGGACGTTGCGGGCCTGCAGGGCCAGGGTGACGATTTCGCCTTCGAAGCCTTCGCCCACCTTCTTGAAGGAACCGATGTTAGCCATTGTCGTATCTCCATGCTGTTATCGGGCCGCGACCACCGTGGCCTCGATGGCGATCGACCAGCCGGAGGCGAGCGGCAGAGCACCCTTCAGGGCCGAAGCGCAGCGGAGGACGGCAGGGCCGGAACTTTCTTGTCTCGCGAGGAATGGCGGCGCAGCCGGCAGGGGAAGAAAGTTCAGGAACGCCGTTGCGGCCAGCCGATCGAGGCGCAGCCGGTCTTCGGCTAGATCAGCCATCCGACAGAGGCCATGGTGTGCGGACCCGACAGCCCCCCAGGAGATACGATGCCGGGCATGACCGGTCCGACAGGTGGAAAACGTGCGACACAAGAGGATATCGCGCTCGCCCGGTGCGACCGTCCTCCATGCTGGTGACATGGACTACGGCCTGACACCCGCCCCCGACTGCCGCGTCCCTCCTGCGAACGGTTCGGGCCGTATCCTATGGACCCGTCGTTTCAACGAAGGCTGGCCAGCCGGTTGCCCGCTGGACGATCCGTCCTTCGCCGCATTCATTGCCGACCGTTTTACCGTCGATGACGGGGACCGTCACATTTCTTGTCAGTCACTCGGCCAGCCGGAAATGGGAGAGACGTCGCCGTCCCTCCCGGTCTCCCCGGGCGGGGCCTTCCGGGTGCGCCGCGCCCGAGGCGGCGGCCCAAACGGTCGCACTCCGGCTGACCGATCATGTCCGCAGTCCCATGATATGTGACGACGACATGGTGGAATTGTGCTAGAAAGCATGGTCTGGAAGCGGAACACGTATATGGGCTATCAGGATGCCAACGGTGACGAGCAAGAATGATGGGGACCGCATCGCCGTCGATGCTGTTCGCAAAGCCGCAGGATCACGAGACTGGCGGCATAACAATCGGACGCGTGCCCTACTGGCAAGCGAACCAAAGCTCAAAACCGTGGTTCGCCTGGCGAAGCAGAAGCTAGGGGCCAAGCAGGTCTGGATTTTCGGCAGCCGGGCGACCGGTACAAATCGCCCTGACAGCGACTGGGATATTTTTCTGGTTCTTCCGAACCGGGCCAGTGACAGTGACCTCAGTCCCAGCAAAACTTGGGCCGTTGGTCGAGAGGCCGGCCTGATTGCGGATATCGTCGCTGAACGAGACGCCGAGATTCGCTCGACCATCAACGTGCCCAACACATTGTCTTATATTCTTCACCGTGAGGGTGTGCGCGTTGGCTAAAACGCCTGCCCCCGTTGCAAAGAAGATCGGCGCGCAGATCTGGCTGGCCAATAATTTCCTCAGCGATGCCCGCCTGCTCCATGCTTCCGGTAGCCGAAATGCGGTCAACCAGCTTTTCTACGCGGTCGAGGCAGCCCTGATTGCCGTCATGACTGCGGAAGGGATTCACATCGGACGTCAGCATCAGCACCAGCTCGGCGCTATTCTCGATGGCCTGCCTGACGATAATCCGCTGAAATCGGGGTTTCGTGAGGTTGAGGTACTGACGGGTTATGCAACCACCTATCGCTATGCGACACCCGGCGGTAATATTCCCCGCGCCCCTGATCCACATGACGTCGATCACTGGCAGGAAACGGCTTCACGTCTGGTCGAAACCATCACACGACATTTCGAGGTGACAGTCACACCGGATGCATTCAACGCGATAGCAAACGTCACGTCGCCTCCCCGCTGAGCAGCCCCTGCCCCGGATTCACCCGCAGATCACAGTTGAGCCTAGGACAGTCCCGCCATGCGGCGGATCGTCGTGCAGAGTGCATCAGCCTCCCGACGGGCGGTACCAAACGGTACGATTGTCTTATAAGTCAGCCCGTTGGGGTCCAACTGATACTGGAGTTCGAGAAAGGCTGTCTCAACGGTGCGTGTGGTCGAGCGAGAACGGCCGCCGAAAGTATAGCCGCCGAACAAACCACTGCGCGACAGGCCTCCAACAGTGAAGCGTCCGCCGTGACGTGTATTCGTGATGTGCGTCGCCTCACGCTCCACCTGAACTCCGACGATCTGGTCAGCACGGAGATGCCGTTTCCGATAATCGCTGTTCTGGTCCATGACGATAACCTCGCCCTGTCGGGTGATCGCAAGTGCGCCCGGCGTATCCTGCCACCATATCCGCTTTTGCAGGACAGACGAATTGCCCGCCTGAATTTCAGCCCCCAACTGCTCGGCGGCTTTTTTGTAACGAAAATTCTGAAAGGGCGTGAGAATGAATGCCTTGACGCCCTTGATCAGCAGACCTGAAATCAGGAAACACAGAAACCCGTTCACAAGAGCGCTACCAAGGCTCAAATGAACCAGATTTCCAAGAACCGGTGGCGCCACACAGATAATCATGATTGCGAGTGGGACAACGGCAGTGATTTTTTCAGTCTTCTGAACGCAGGTCAGAACGCTGTCACGCGAGTCGATGTCCGCTTGCGCCCCTGGCAATGCAGTCTCCATATCGCTCTCCCTATGTGGTTCGGTAACACTTCGTGACAGTGTATATGACGACAATGCACTGGTGAATACCGAAACAGTATTCTCATTCGGAGGAGCCGCTTACGCGCCAGCCTCCTTGATGAACCTCCAGACCGGGATACCCATCTGCTTTGCCTTGTCGGCCAGATTGTCCTGAATACCCGATCCCGGGAACACCATGACCCCAATGGGCAGGACTTTCAGCAGGGCATCGTTGCGCCGGAACGGGGCGGCCTTGCCATGCCGGTTCCAGTCCGGCTTGAAGGCGATCTGCGCCACCTGCCGATGATCGGCCCAGCGGGAGGCGATGAATTCCGCCCCCTTGGGTGAGCCGCCGTGCAGCAGCACCATGTCGGGGTGCTTCTCCCGCACCTTGTCCAGACGCTTCCAGATCAGATGGTGGTTGTCGTAATCAGGACCGCCCGTGACCGCGATCTTGGGGCCGGCCGGTACCAGCAGCTCCGTTTCAGCTTTCCTGCGGGCGTTGAGGAAATCACGGCTGTCGATCATCGATGCCGTCAGGGTGCTGCGGCTGACCAGCGAGCCAGAGCGTGGTCGCCAGGGCGACATCGTCAGGCGTTCGAACTGGTCGCAGGCGAGGTCGCGGAATATCTCGTAGGCATTACGTCGCTCCAGCAGGGTCAGCCCCTCGGCAATGAGGCGCTCCAGTTCCACCGAGCGGATCTCACTGCCATCCTGTTCCTGCTGGCTGCGTTTCTGCGCCGCCTCGTTGCGATCAAGATCACGCTCCACCTGCCCGACCATGCGGTGGAAGACATTGACCGTGGACCAGAGCAGCGGTTCGAGATCGGGTTCCAGCCGCGTGTCGGTCAGCGTGGCGGACAGGGCATCGAAGATATCAGCCACCGCGCCCTCGATCTGGCTGGCGTCAGGCAGCGGCCTCAGGTCAGGCTCGTCCTCAAACGGACGGTGGCCGTAAAGCTGGAGTTCCGCCAGCACATGGGCGGTGGAAGATGTGGCGTGTACGGGTTCGAAATCGTCCTGTGTGCGGGTCACGGGTCTGTCCTCCGGTTCTGGCCGCGCCCCTCGCGGCCTTTCCGGGGGCGGCAAGCGGCAGACGAAGGCCGGGCCGGAACCGCGCATCGCGCGGCCGGAACGCAGTGAAGGATGGCAGGGAGACGGCTATTTTGCTTCGCGATGCAAAGCGCGGCACGCGCGGCGGAAAATAGCCGTCTCCGCCATTGCAGGCCCGGCCTGGCTGACGCCCGCTCCCCCTCTTGAAAGGCCCGCGGGCGCGCCCCGTCCGGAAACGGGACAGCCCCGCACGGCAGGGAAAGAAGGCAGACCTCATACCCCCTTCCCGGCCCGCCTCAGTGCGCAACGGATTGCAGAAACCGCGCCACGTCCTGCGGGGCAAGCTGGGGGTGCAGGATCGCCCGCATCGCCCCACGCCCGAGGTAGCGGAGATCATCGTTGAAATCTGCCAGACGCGGTGACAGCACGACGCATTCGATCCCGGCTTCCTGCGTCCGGGCCTGCAGGGCCGTCACCGCATGGTCCCCGGCCGGGTCGTCATCGCGCAGCACGTAGAGGCGGCGCAGGGCGGGCGGAAACGTCATGGCGGCAAGATGCGCCGAGGACAGGCAGGCGGCCAGCGGCAGAGCGGGCATGACTTCGTGGAGCGACAGCACCGTCTCGATCCCCTCGCCTGCCGCCAGCACGTCGGACACCGCGCCAAAGCGCACGGCATTGCCAAGCAGGTCGCCCATCGCACGACGGGGTATGGCAACGGGGGCCTTGCCCTTTCCATCCCGCACCAGCCAGGTACGATGCATGCCGGTGACGCGGCCTTCAAGGTCGGTCACGACCGCGATCAGCGCGGGCCAGGTCTCGGTCGGGCTGTCGGTATCGGCGCGATAGTAGCAGTCAGGATGGAAACGCAGGGATAACAGGTCTGACAGGCGGGTCAGGTCACGATGCCGCAGCCAGGTTTCCGCCAATGTGCCCGCAATCGGGCGGGACATGGCCCAGAGCCGACTTGCTGCGTCTGCGGTGCCAGATGCCTGTCCAGAAATATCGTGGCTGAACGCATGGGAACGGCCGCGATCAGGGGTCAATCGTGGCTCGGACTGCGGCAGGCAGAGAAAACGCCGGGCCTCATCGGCGACAGCGCGAAAATCCAGCAGCCCGAGGCTTTCCCGGATGATGTCGAGCAGATCGCCATGCTGCCCCGTCGCGCCATCCGTCCATTTCCCCGCACGGCCACGGCCGTCCGGTCCACCATGCAGGCGGACATAAAGTGACCGCCCGGGGGTGTTGTGGACGTCGCCGACCAGCCAGTAATTGCCGTGCCGTCGCCCGGCCGAGAGGTAATGCCGACAGACCGCCTCGGCGTTCTCGGCCAGCCTGCGGGCCAGATCGCCAGCATCCCATGACTGCGCGTTGGTCATCTCACCCTCCCTGCAGGCTTGATGCCGCCATGATTCCCCCGTAACGGCAGAGGCAACGGGCACAGGCCCGAATGCAAAAGGATAGTTTCATGAAGATTGCCGATCTGGTCGATCATATCGCCACCACCACCGACACGAGCAAAACGGATACCCGCAAGGTGCTGGACGCCCTGATCGAGGCGATGACCACTGCCGCCAAGGCCGGTGATGAAATCACCCTGCCGAACTTCGGCAAGTTCAAGGTGAAAGAAGTCGCCGCCCGCGAAGGCCGCAACCCGGCCACGGGTACGACCATCCAGATCGCAGCCTCGCGCAAGCTGGCCTTCACGCCTGCCAAGGCGCTCAAGGACAGCCTGAACGACTGACCTGCCGACAGGCAAAAGGCGGCGGACCTCGTCCGCCGCCCCTTCCCCATCACGCTGGCCTCTGATGATGGACGCTATCATCCGACCTTCTCCATCAGCTTGCGTGCCCTGCCCTCCAGATCCAGCCGCGTGTCCTGATTGGTCTTCGTCCGCGCCAGCGCCGTGATCCCCTGCACGAAATCGAACACGCTCTCGGGCTTGCGTCCCTCCTCGTGCAGCACGGTTTCGATGATCTTGCTGGTTTCCGGTTTGGAGAACCCACGACGACGCAGGAAACTTTCCCGATCATCATCGGTTCTGGCCACCAGCGCTTTGCGCGAGGCCTGAATGCCCGAGACGAACGACGCCGGGCTGGCCGTGGCGAAATTTCGCAGGGCCGGTGTGGCCTGATGCACAAAACGCGAGGCGGCGAACTTGCTATGCCGGATCGTGATCTGTTCGAAATTCTCCACGCCCCAGAGCATGCGATTTTGGCACACTCCGCGCAGATAAAACGACGCAATACCTAGGCTCTTGCTGCCAACTTCCGAATTCCAGGCATAGAAGCCCCGGAAGTAGAGGTCGGGGTCACCATTGGGCAGGCGTCCGGCCTCGATCGGGTGTGTATCGTCGACCAAAAACAGGAAGACATCCCTGTCTGACGCATACAGCGTCGTGGTTTCCTTCGTGATGTCCACGTACGGATTATGGGTCATGGTGGCCCAGTCGATGACACCCGGCACCTTCCAGTTGGTATCGCCCGTGCCGTCACCGGCAATCTTGCGCACCGCGCCGACCAGTTCATGGTCCCAGATGCGGCCGTAATCGGGACCGGTCACGGCGCGCAGTTCCACACGCCCATCCTCCGTCTCTAGCGTTTTCACCAGTTCTGTGCGGTGCGACAGCAGCCCGTGCTGGAGATTGATCGCCGCCAGCGGAGCCGGGAGATTGCGCAGATAGGAAGACGGGGCACCAACTAGGCTGCACATCTGGCCGAACGACCAGTGTGTGGGGGCGATCGGGCCATTTTGCCCTGGTACGGTCAGGGTCAGGCGCTCGGCATTATCGCGGGATGCCTCGACGCGAATGGCGCGGCTCTCGACAGTACGGGCCGTGGCCCGATCCGCCCGCGCCAGGGTCGCGGCATGCAGGTCGGACAGCGACAGGTAACGCTCGTCATCGGGGCGCGAGAACCACTCGGACGAAACGCGGGCGCTACGCTCCCCACGCGAAGGATCGATCCGGAAGCCGCCGGACGCGGTGCCACGGGACGCAGGGGGCAGGATGGTGGTTGTGGTCATGGAAAACTCTCCTCTGATGCCGGTTATTCGGCACCAGAGGCGAAGCCGCCCTCTCCCTCTTTCCGGGGCGCCGGACATGAAAAAAGCGGCTTCCGGGCACCGGAAGCCGCTGTCTCAAAGCTCCAAAATCCATTGCGCTATTCGGCAGCGATGGCCTCCATATCCCCGCCTGCCGTCACCGTTTCAACCCGTGCCTGATCGGCGAGTCCTACGGTCCGCAACGCCTCGGGCAGCCAACCCGAACCATCAAGCAGCCGCTCCGCCTCACGGGCCATGTCGGGCTTCTTCAGGTGGGCGATGCGCTCTGCTGCCTCGTCACCGCGTGCTTCCCGCACCGCCTGGAGGATGCGGGCCTTGGTCACCCGGCCGAGATAGTTCTCGACCGTGGGCTGCCAGCCTGCCTCAACCAGATCGAGGCTGAGGGCGGATGCCAGACGGTCTGCCCGTTTGAGGCGTTCGGTCACGCTGCGCTGGGACACCGCGCCATAGGCGGGCATGCGCTCGTAAAGCGCATTGATGCCGAAGGACAGACAATGGGCCAGCAGGGCCATACGGCTGGCGTCGTCCAGCCCGTCGATCCAGCGCCACAGCGCATCCTCGTCATCCGGCAGATCGTGCTTCCAGCCCTCGTTGCGCTGGCGCAGCGCGTGGGCCGGCAGACTGCCCGGCATGTCGGGTGAATGGACCGGCAGGGAGATTTCCCGGACATAGACTTCCAGGCAATCTGCACCCGGTGTCTGCCAGTAAACATCGCGCACCAGCGTATGCAGCATTTCGGTCAGCGCGATGTGCGGGTTGCTGGCAAACGCGTCCCGCAGGGCCAGCGTACGCCAGGCTGTCAGTTCGGTGAGCAGCCGGTCAGGCAGTGGTTTGATCCCGTCTTCCTCCTCGGGTTCGACGGCGGGAGCGATGCCGTCGCCCTCCCCGTCCTCATCATAGCCATGGCCTGTGCTACCGTGCTCCTGCCCATCATACGCGGGGTGATCGTATTCATCCGAACCGTCAACATCATCGTCTTTCGGCTCGGCTGGCATGTCTTCGGGCAGCACGAAGCCCCGCTCCACCTGCAATGTGCCATCACTGTCGAGGCTGACGAACACACCTGCCCGCGCCATGTCAGCGGGATCGAACGCCAGAGGCCGTTCTTCTAGGGCAAGAATGGCCCGTTCGATCTCGCCCAGCCTTGCATCAACCTCATCAGGGTATTCATCGGCCTGGGCGTATTCGGCCTCGATGGTTTCCTGCTCGACACGCAGGGCTTCGAGGCGGACCGTCTCTTCATCGGCCAGTGGCACTTCCGTGCCATCAATTTCCGCGAACTGCCGGGTATGCCCCCATGGAAACGACAGGGCCGTCTCGACCCATTTCCAGCCCTCGGCGCGGATATCTTCTGCGGCTGCATGCAGCTTTTCCATCACCAGCCGGTCCAGAATAGCCGGATCCTGCAGCCAGCCGCCGTCATCGGCCTCGAACAGGTCGCGCATGATATGACCGCCCGCTGCGATATAGGCCTCCAGCCCGACGAAGCGGGCACGGGCGTCCGAGGCCCGCACAGTCTTTTCTGTCAGCATGCGGCGGATGACATAGGGTTCACGGTTATGGCTCTGGGACACGATGTCCCAGACCTGCTCCTGGCGGGCATGGTCATCGCTGATGGAAAAGGCCATCAGCTGTTCCAGCTTCATGCCGTCCTGCTCGTAGATATCCAGTAGCTTGTCGGACACGGTCATCAGCCGCAGGCGCTGTTTGACCACGGCCGGTGCGACGAAGAACGCTGCGGCGATTTCCTCCTCGGACATGCCCTTCTCCAGCATGTCACGGAAGGCGCGGAACTGGTCCAGCGGATGCAGGGCCACGCGCTGGACGTTCTCGGCCAGGGAATCATCCTCGGCAAGAATGGCCGATCCAACCTCGCGGACCACGCATGGCACCGGGGCCGTCTTGGCCAGTTTCTTCTGCTTCACCAGCAGTTCGAGGGCGCGGAAACGACGCCCACCGGCGGGCACTTCATAGCTGCCGGTCTCGGCCCCTTCGCCGTCAAGAACGGGGCGGACGTTCAGGCTCTGCAGCAGCCCGCGGCGCTCGATGTCGCGGGCCAGTTCCTCGATCGACAGACCGGACTTCACACGCCGGACGTTGGACTGGGATAGCACCAGCCGGTTGAACGGGATGTCACGGGAGGAACTCAGGGTGATTTTGGGAATAGCGGTCGCCATGGCGAAAAGCTCCATGACGGGCGGACAGGAGACTCTCCCCTACCCTCTCAACCCGTCACGAAAATCCGCGTAGCCCTCTGACTCTGACGGCTGCACCCAAGCCAGCACGCTCTCCCCGTTCCCGGCAGAAAAATATCGGCAATGAGAGGGAAAGCAAACAGTCCGCTTCCGATCAAAAAGGGCATTTTGACCGTTACCCCGCTTCCCCCATCAGATCTCGGGCATGATTGGCGAGACGATGCAGATCGCCATCAGGCGTGTCCGCGACCATGCTGATTCCCAGCCCGTCCTGCGCCCAGATATAGCCCGGTATTCGCCGCATCGGCCGCATGGGAGCCGTCACGTCATGGCCGTACATGGGCCGAACGAACAGGGAAATCCGGCTGCCATTGCCATCCTTGTAGAAAAAGACGCAGGCCGGACCATGATCCGTTGTGACCAGCTGTCCGCCCGTCAGCTGATAGCCTGCCGCCGACAGATCGGGCGGACGGACAGGTCGCCCGAGCGTCCGCCCGCCCCATGCCGCCAGTTGCGCGACATTGCCTGCCGCGATCGTGCTGCCCTTGCCAGCGTCATGCACGATCGTCGCCTCCTGCTCGACCGAGGCAAGGCCGAGAGGCACTTCCCGGTCGCGGAGCATCCATCCGCTCCCCAGTCCCACAGACAGGGCCAGCGCAACGGACGCCGCCATCTGCGGCATGCTGAAACGGCCGACTCTGCGCTGTTTCAGCCGGGTGATGTCAAACCGTGCTGGTACGGGCTGCCGGAGTTCGGCATCCATCGTCGCCCGCAACAGATCGCGTTCCGCACGCCATGCCGTGACCCGCATTCGTGAATCGGGGTTGGTGTCCAGCCATACCTCCACAGTTCTCCGCCGTTCGGGAGAGAGAAGATCATCGACCCAGGCCTGGAGATCGTCTTCGGTCACGGGGCGGTCGGGCCGTGTCATTTTATCCTCCTGAGCATGGGCCGCTCCTCATGTTCAACAAGCCGGTGCAATGCCGTCCTGGCCCGTGACAGCCGAGACATCACGGTGCCCGCCGGCACCCCCAATATGTCCGCGACCGTTGCGTATTCCAGCCCTTCGACACCGACCAGCATCAGCACCTGCCGATGGTCATCGGAAAGGTGTTCGAAAGCGTCGGCCACTTCCTTCCATTCCAGATGGGGAATCTGCCCCGCCTCCTGCATCGGTTCCGGATCGGTCGTTTCCATGAAGGGAGCCAGACGCCGCAGACGCCGCCAGTAGCTGACATTGAGGTTATGGGCGATGGTAAACAGCCAGGGCCTCAGGTCCGGCCGGCCACGCACCTGATGCATCCGGGTCAGGGCACGCTCCAGGCAGTCCTGCACCAGATCATCGGCCTGATGCGGGTCGCGTGTCAGCACGCGGGCATATCGTCTCAGGGCCGGTATGGCGTTCTGCAACCTGCTGTCATCACCGTCGTTCAATCCTGCCCGTGCCTCATATGGTTTCCGGTATTGCTGCTGATGAAGACGCTCCTGGCGTCTGTTTATTCCCGCCCCAATAAGGGCGACCGCAAAATATTTCGCAATGCACGCAGCACGAAGGGAATAGATCCGTTCTCTCGGGCGTCTTGCCATCAGACGCTTTCAAAGGATCGAAACCATGGCAACGAAGCCACTTGTGCCCTCTGCCTCAGCTCTGCGCTGGCTCAGTGTGGTCGCGGCACCAACGGCCCTGGCGCTGGGCTTCCTGTGGGCCGGCGGCTGGCTGACGCCCCATCGCCTGACACAGACCAGCCTGCTGGATGCCCTGCGTGCAGTGGACGGCACGCATCCGGGCTTTCGGCGCAATCATGCCAAGGGTGTCTGCGTGACGGGCTGGTTCGAGGGTAACGGCAATGCCGCCGGGCTTTCGACGGCCTCCGTCCTGCGACCGGGCCGGGTTCCCGTGGTCGGACGTTTCGCCCTCGCCGGGGGCATGCCCTTTCAGGACGATGCGCCGGCAAAGGTCCGCAGCTTAGCGCTGCGCCTGATGCTTCCGGGTGGCCAGGAGTGGCGCATGGGCATCAACGACATCCCGGTTTTTCCCGTCCGGACTCCGCAGGAGTTTCAGGATCTCCAGCTGGCGTCGCGCCCCGATCCGGCAACCGGAAAACCAGACCCCGCGCGGGTAAAGGCCTTTCGTGCGGCTCACCCCTGGTTGCAGGCAGCAGGCGCACAGATCACCCATCGGCCTCTTTCGTCAGGTTTTGCCGATGACACCTATCGCAGTCTCGACAGTTTCTTGTTCGTGGCGGTGAACGGCGCAAAATCAGCCGTGCGCTGGTCCATGGTGCCTTTGCAGCCTGTCATATCGGTCGATGCTCACGCCGACGACCACGATTACCTCTTCCGCCATCTGATCAATGACCTTCACGCTCACCCCCTGCAATGGCGGCTGATGGTGACGGTGGCGGGCAATCACGATGTCATCGACGACCCGAGCCAGGGCTGGGCGGAAGACGACCGGCAAATCGACGCCGGAACCCTGACGCTCACAACTGTCGAAAGCGAGGAAGACGGTCCCTGTGCCGGCATCACCTTCGATCCGCTGGTGCTGCCGCAGGGTATCAGGCCGTCCGGTGATCCAATCCTTCAGGCCCGTTCGGCCGCCTACATGCGATCATTCGCCGCGCGTTCCGGTGAAAAGCCCCCGGTGCCCGCCATCACTCCGACCATGACGGCCGCGCCGGGCGGTGCCGAAGGGAAAAAATCATGACCAGCGCAAAATCGTTTTCCCTGCCATCGCGTATCCTGCACTGGCTGATGGCCGTCATGATCCTGACCATGCTGTGCATCGGCGTGTTTATGGCCTCGACCGTGGGGCCGAATTACGATCGGCTGGTGACCCTGCATCGCCCTCTGGGCATTGCCATCCTTGTGCTCGCGCTTGTGCGTCTGGCAAACCGCCTTCGTTCACCGCCACCAGCATTCCCGGAAGAACTTCCATTCATGATGAAAATCGGGGCCAAGGCATCGCATCTGCTGCTTTATGCGCTGATGATCGCCATGCCGCTTGTCGGCTGGGGCATGCTGTCGGCCGGTGGCTATCCCATTCCGTTATGGCGGCAGTCCGTGCTGTTGCCACCGATCCTGCCGCATGATCCGGCTTTATGGGCAGCGCTGCGGTCAGCCCACACGGTGCTGGCGTTGCTGCTGTTCGGGCTCGTGCTGCTTCACATAGGCGCGGCCCTGTTTCACGGGCTGATCCGGCACGATGGGGTGCTGCGGAGCATGACCTGGCAATGTGGACGGGATTGAAGATTAAGGCGTTCAATCGTCTGAAACGGCATGTCGTACATAGGCATGAGGCAAAAGGGGGGGGGGAGAGCAGACAGCCTGCTCATGGGCTGCCGGGGTGAGAAAACGGCTGTTCCCGAGGTCGTCATGTTTCGATTGCGAAGCGCCCTCATTTGGTCATGGCTAGGCACTTGCCTTTATCTTGAAAGAGCACATTTCACCGAGATCTGGTGTGTCTTACAACTAACGCCACCAGTGATCCGACGCTGCTGGCTATAGCCTCACTTCTATTTTTTGTATTACGTTGGTAAAACTTTCAAACCCTTCTGGAACGAGAGTCATTGCCAAAGCCCACGTTAAAGACGGTAGCATCGAAACAGCCGCGCGAAACCGCCGGCCCATCCGCGTTCAGAGCCTTTGACTTTCAGGTGAACGTGTCGATAGCGCTGGTTCTCGACATCTTCAAGCAAGGCAAGGAATTCGTCGCCCTGTTCGATCATCACGACGATCTCGTCGTTTTCGTTGGAGAAGGTGAGAACTCAGAGCTTTCATTCTATCAAGTGAAATCGAGCAGCGAACTGACTTGGACCGCCAAGAGGCTCGCTAGGCGAAGCCCGAAGGGTGAACTGCCGAAATCCATCATCGGCAAGGCGTACTATAATATTGCACAGTTCGGCCCAGAAATTCGCCGAGCATCAATATTGTCGAACCGACCGCTGAACGCAACCTTGGCTACAGCCACCCAATCTGGTCTCCACGATGGCGAGCTTTCGATCGCCGATCTCTGCTCCGCTGATCAGAAAGCACTAATGAAGTCACTAGAGGAAGATTTCCCTACCGGTTTCGACAAGAGCCACGTGACGCTTCTGACTTTCGAGCGTGTTCCATTCGATCTGGAAAGCTATCGCGCCACGGTGCTTGGCAGGATCGTAACGATGTTAGAAGAACTCGATCCGGATTTTGTAGCCGTCTCCAGCCCTTTCTACACGACTCTCCTTGCTGCCGCGGGTGAGTGTACCGGCAACAAGACCAAGTCGGCGACTGTCGAAGAATTGCGTAAGCGTGTTGCTTTGGACCGCGAAGCGATCAACCGTCTGATCGTACGGGTTCAGAGCAGGCGGAAAAATCTTGTCGAATGGTGGTCTAGCGTGAAAGACGAATTCGCTGCCGATGGAATGAAAGCGATACAAATCCAGCGTATTAAGAACATGTGCATAGCGTATGTTGATGCCCGTCGCATTGGAATCAGGGCGGCCACCAATCTGAGCGAAGCGATCCGCGGCGCAATCGACAAGACCGCAGTGAGCACGATGGAGAGCGTAAAGGAGGCGGCCGTAGCCTTGAAAGCCCACGGCCTGGTTGAGCCCACGTCAGAGCCCTACGATCTCCAGTCCGCCATGATCGTCGAGTTGATGGAAGCCATGACATGACAGACGACAACACTATGAGACTGCGGCGAGTCCTTCGAAAACTCAGTGAGAGTAGCAATGCCAACGGTAAAATTCAAAAATCTCTACCTGTTGTCGCAAGTCGAAAAGAGAGCGTTGCACGTACCATTGCGTTCACAAAAACTGTTGATTCAAGGCGCAAACGGCTTTGGAAAGTCAGTTATAATGAAGAGCTTGTACGAGACTCTAGGCGCGACGCCGAACAAGATTGACGACCGCTGGAAGAAAGCCAACGTATCGAGTTGCCTCGAATTTGAGTTCGCGGGTGCGATCTGGTTTTCGGTAAAGGCCCACGGAATGCTTTCGCTCTTCGATGACAAGGGCAACAGACAGTTCTGGGGGCAGCGACTGGTCAAAGATTGGGGGCCAAAGCTTGCCGAGTTCTTCGGCTTCAAGCTGGAGATGGTGGACAAGGATGGGGAAACATTAACGCCGCCGCCTGCGTATCTGTTCGCACCGTTCTACATTGATCAAGATGGAAGCTGGGACAATACTTGGGTCTCCTTCCGCCAGGACTTCTACCTGCCAGAGAGTGTGCGTACGCTTGCGGATTATCATTCAGGCATACGGCCGGATGGCTACTATGCCGCCAAGGCCGAACTTACGAAGGAGAAGATCGTCCTTTCCAGCTTGGAGACTGCCGTCGACACGCTTCGCCAGGCGATGACCCAGCTTGAAGAGATCGAAGGCACGACCCCAATCTACGACTTGCAGGAATTTGCCAGCGAGTGCGATGATCTTGTTGCGGAAAGCGAGCGTCTTCTTGTGCTGCAGGCGAGGCATCGTCGGACGATGTCCGACCTTCATGAGGAATCTCATCTTGTCAGGGCCGAAGCTGCTTTCCTCAGGAATACTCTGAACGAAATGCGAGGTGAGTTCGACCTCGCGTCCTCGTTACCACATCAGGTTGAGTGCCCCACCTGCGGGCACGAGTACCAGAACTCCCTTGCCGAAAGGTTCGCCTTGATCGAGGATGAGGGCGTCTTGTCGAAGGCGCTGACTGAGGCGAAGTATAAACTGGGAAGACTTACCGAAAAGGAGCTGGCCCAGCGAGGAAAGCTTGACGAGATCAGTGCAAGCCTGACGCGCGTCCAAAAGATTCTCGAAACGGAAAAACAGTCGCTGTCCCTCAATGACGTGCTCGTCGCGGCCGGCAAAACCGAAGCCGCCAAGCTTCTCCGGGTATCGCTAAACGAAAAGATTGTGGCGGCGGACGGTTCCAGAAATAAAACCGAGCTTCTGCGTGCTTCGATGAGTAAGTTCACCGAAAAAATGCGCACCTCGGAGATCATGAGATTTTATCGCTCCCGACTGTCGATGTATTCGCAGGAACTGGACGTCCATCTCGACGCACCGGAAAAGCAGTCAATCGTTTCCATCAACGTTGCGCGAGGAAGCGAGGGACCGCGGGCTTTATTGGCTTACTATTATGCGTTCCTTTACACGAAGATTAAATTCACGACGAGCATCAGATTCCCTGTCGTGATTGATTCCCCGAACCAGCAAGGTCAGGACAAAGTTCACCTTCCCCAGATGTTGAAGTTCATTTTCGATCACGTTCCCGACGACGTGCAGACCATCGTTGCTACCGAGGACGCTTCAGGGCTTAAATTCGAAGGGGTCGCCATCGCCACTTATGGCGAAGCCAAGCGCCAAATTCTTCGTGAAAACGAATTTGATCGGGTTAAGAACATCTTCGATCCATTCTTCCAAAAGATACTGGCTGCGGAATAACGCAATTACGTTCCAATTACGCGCGTCTATAAATAGATTCAGGAGCTATTTAGAGTAGCTTTCGCAATTTTCTCGCTCACCACCATCAGCGGGGAGCGACCGTTTTGTCGTCTGTTGACAGATGCGACAAACTGGACAGTCGATCGAGACAATATGTCCGCTAACGGTGCAGCGTCGACTGCGATTGAACGTCCAGTTTGAGGCGAAATTGGACATGAGTACTGGCTGACATCGACCCATTTTGCGCCAACAAACTCCACCAGTTGCTCCGGCGTCAGACATACGGAGCTGTTCCGGTCGTCTTGCTGCGGGCCAGACTTCGTCAAACGCACGCAGCGAGATGTCGCAGAACACTCTGATCGGCTGCAGCAGCCCAAAGCCGTATGCCACGCATGCCATCCCGGCGGTTGATATCAAGCAGGATGTCAAAGACCTTCAGGGGGCACTCTTATCCCCACCCGCTACTGCTCCTTTCCAGTCATGCGCCACACAACACCGCCCACATCGTCGGCCACCAGCAATGCTCCCGAATGATCCATCGTAAGGCCCACCGGTCGACCATGCACATGCACTTCGTCCGGTGTCAGAAAGCCCGTCAGCACGTCAACTGGCGGCCCGGACGGCTTCCCGTCAGCGAATGGTATGTAGATAACCTTGTAGCCGCTCTTGGGACGGCGGTTCCACGATCCATGCTGTGCCACGAACATCCCGTGGCGCCAGGCATCTGGAAGCCGGGTGGCATCCTGGGAGAAGGTGATGCCGAGGGAGGCCGTATGCGGGCCAAGCGCGTAATCCGGCGCGATCGCCTGCGCAACGAGGTCCGGTCGCTGCGGCGAAACCCGTGTATCAACGTGCTGGCCATAGTAGCTATAAGGCCAGCCATAGAATGCGCCCTCCCTGACCGAGGTGATGTAGTCGGGGACGAGATCGCTACCGATTTCGTCACGCTCGTTGACCGCCGCCCACAGGGCACCGCTCTCCGGCTCAAAGGCCAGGCCGTTCGGGTTGCGCAGCCCCGTCGCATAGGGCGTCAACTTTCCGGTGGCCAGAGCGAGCCGATCGATTCGTGCCCGTCCTTCCTCAACTTCCATCCCGTTATCGGCAACGTTGCTGTTGGATCCGACGGTCACATACAGAAAACGGCCGTCCGGACTGGCAAGCAGGTTCTTCGTCCAGTGATGGTTGTAGCCGGCCGGCAGATCCGTGACCTTGGTGCCCGGCGCATCAATCCGCGTGTCACCGTCATGATAGGGAAAGCGGAGAATGGCATTGGCGTTGGCGACATACAGATCGTTGCCCACCAGAGCCATCCCGAAAGGCGAATAGAGATGGTCAAGAAAAACCGTGCGGGTATCCGCCGACCCGTTCCCTGTCGTGTCACGCAACAGGATGATCCGGTCCGGGCTGGCCTTCCCCGCGCCAACCTTGCCCATCACAAACCCCGCAATGCGATTCTTGAGGGTCTGGACATCCGTTTTGGGCGAGTTGCTCTCAGCCACCAGAATATCGCCATTGGGTAACCGGTAGAGCCATCGGGGATGATCGAGGTCCTTCGCATAGGGCGTAACAGTCAGCCCTTGAGCGGGTACGGGCGCCTGACCGTCCGACCAACCCACAGGCGTCGCGACATTGACGGTGGGAAACAGGGTATGGCGGGGCTGCGGCAGATCAGGGTGCGGGCCTGTTCCTGCCATCACGGGAAGGGATGCCATTTCCGGACGCAGCCCAAGTTCCCATGTCGCTGCACCGAGCACCGCCAGTCCGATCACTCCGACACCACCCCATCCTATCCACGTCTTCATATTATTCTCACGGTTCCATGGTGCCGGGACGATCCTGCGCTCTGCACTCTGATGTGACATCAGTCTTAAACGGAACAAAGCCAAGAACGTCTGCCAGATGGGCACGATAGCGCGCGATCGTCTGGTCAACGTGTGGTTCCTTGATGACGTTAGTCGCCAGATACGTCGGAAGCGGTGTCATCCCCAGGAACTCATTGGCCTTGTGGAAAGGGAAATAGACCGCATCGATCCCCTTCCCTGCAAAGAACTGCCTCGGATCGACAAAGGCTTCTTCCGGGGCGTTCCATGTGAGGGAAAGCATGTAATGCTTCCCCTGCAGCAGGCCGCCTGAACCATATTTGCGCTCAGGATGCGACCGGCTGCGCCCGTCATTGGCGTAAAGCGTGCCATGCCCGGCGGTGAAAACTTCATCGACATATTTCTTGACGGTCCAGGGCGCGCCCATCCACCAGCCCGGCATCTGATAGACGATCAGGTCAGCCCACTGAATATTTTCGACTTCCATCTGAATATCGTAGCCAGCATCGATCTTTGTCTGCCGCGTGCTGAAACCCGCGTTCGACAGGATCTCAAGGGCGACGTCGTGCAGCGTATCGTTCAGACGGCCATGAGAATGGGCAAAAGCCTTTCCGCCGTTCAGAAGGAGAATGTTTTTCATCGCAATAGTGTCCTGCAAAAGCATCCCGGATACGCCTGACCAGAATTCAGAGCCAATGTCCGGAAGAATTTTCAATATGATGACGCATCAGCAGTGCGAGCGGCATCTGTTCCCTACGGAACATGATGAACTTGACAGGGTTTGATAATCCGTCGCTTCTCCACAGAACTTGTGAACCTGTTTCATCAAAGGGGCGCTGATGGACAACCGGATTGGCGAAATGCAGATGTTTCTGCGTGTCGTGGAAAGCGGCAGTTTTTCCGAAGCAGCGCGCCTGTCGATGACAACGCCCTCGACGATCAGCAAACTGATTGCCCGCGTTGAAACACGCCTTGGCGTACGCCTGCTCGAACGTTCGACACGCCGCCTTTCCATCACGCCGGAAGGGCGGCTTTACTACGAACGTGCTCAGGCGCTGATCGCCCAACTTTATGACATGGAACATGCGCTCACAACAGGATCGGTTCGGCCGGGCGGCACTGTGCGCATCAACGCCTCGGTGGCCTTTGGAACACTGGCGCTCGAACCTCTCCTTCCAGAATTCTGGGGCGCCTATCCGGATATCGTCGTGGATCTGTCGCTCTCCGATGAACTGACGGATCTTTATCTTGATCGTACGGATGTCGCCTTTCGGGTCGGACCATTGCAGGACTCAAATCTGACAGCCCGGCATATCGGCACGGCACGACGCAAGATTGTTGGATCGCCGGATTACCTGAGTCGGTTCGGCACGCCACAAAGCATTGATGATCTGGACCGCCACAAATGCCTCGGCTTCAATTTCCGACGTGCCGCCCCTGTCTGGCCGCTACAGGAGAAAGGACGCATCGCGGATCGTATCGTCCGAGGCCCCCTGCTCGCCAATAACGGGGAAACAGTAAGGCGCCTGACTCTAGCGGGCGCAGGGCTGGCACGGCTTGGCGACTACCATGTGCGCGACGACATCAAGGCCGGCCGCCTCGTCGAAGTTCTGGCTCATGCGGACGCGCAGGACGAAGAAGAGATCCATGCGCTCTATCTGGGCGGCAAACAGGCGCCCCAGCGCGTAAAGGTATTTCTCGACTTCGTTATTCCGCGCCTTCAGGCATACATGCGTGCCTAATCCGCATGGAGACCATCCGATATTGAATGCATCCTCTTCCACCACGATCCTGTAGCGGGATGGCTTATTACCATTGTACTCCTGAAAACTGGTGGACGCGTCAAGGTGCGATGCACGGTTTCAACAAGTTCGGTCGAATGCCAAACGAGCGGTGAGGATGGCAGCATGGCTCCTGTTGGCCCATCGGATCAGGGCGGTCAGCGGCTCCAGGATCGTAACGCCAAGGGGGGTTAACCGGTACTCGACGCTAGGCGGTTTGGTCGGAAACACCGCGCGTGCAATCAGACCGTCGCGCTCGAGGTCGCGTAAGGTCTGCGTTAACATCCGTTTGGAAATGTCCGGTATCGCACGCTGAACGGCGCTGAACCGATGCGGGCCTGCCGCGAGTGTCCCGAGTATGAGCGTCGACCATTTATCTCCGATGCGATCGAGAACATCACGCACCGCGCACTCTCCATCAGCCAGTCGGTCACATTGCCATTCCGCAGAAAAGTCCCGTACGACCTCGCCTGCCGGGACGGTTACTTCTGCCTCACCCTGTCCCAAAATTCTGCCTCCTTCACACCGCTATTGGTCTCACCTAGTTACCTTGTGTCAATTGTGAACCGCAAGGAAGAGCGACGATGCCTGCTACATCCAAGATTTTTGTCACCGGTTCTACCGGCCACCTCGGAAACCTGGTCATCGATGCGCTCCTTGAGACGCTGCCCGCCAGCGTCATTGTGGCGGGCGTGCGTAATCCGTCCCGCGAAGCTGCAATCGCGATCCGCAACAAAGGCGTGGACGTTCGCGTGGCCGATTATGACCGGCCGGAAACGTTAAATAGCGCGTTTGCAGGGATCGATCGGCTCCTCCTCATTTCCAGCAGTGAGGTGGGGAAGCGGACAACTCAGCATCGAAATGTCATCGCGGCAGCCAAAGGCGCAGGCGTTGACCAGATCGCCTATACCAGCCTTCTCCACGCAGACACTTCTCCTCTGTTCCTTGCCCGCGAGCATTACGAAACCGAACTTGCGCTGCAGGAGGCCGGCGTGCCCTTCGTTCTGCTTCGGAATGGCTGGTACACCGAGGTTTACACGTGGAGAATACAACCTGCCCTGCAGGCAGGCGTCTTCCTCGGCGCTTCCGGAGATGGACGTATCTCCTCTGCTGCGCGTGAAGATTACGCAAGGGCTGCTGCGGTGGTGCTGGCGGACGGGAACCACGCCGGCCGGACCTATGAACTGGCTGGCGACGCCTCCTACACACTCCCCGACTTCGTCGCTACTGTCGCGAAGATCTCTGGCAAACCACTGCCCTACCGAAACATGGCTCCGGAAGATTATCGCCAGGCGCTGCTTGCCGCGGGGACGCCGGAGCCTCTTGCCATGATCCTTTCCGACACCGATGCGGGCGTGGAAAAAGGGGCATTATTTGATGACAGCGGCGATCTTGCCCGGCTGATTGGGCGAACGACCACTCCTTTCGATGTCACCATAGCCGAGTTCTTCTGATTCCTCACCCGGAGGGCCGACCTTTGTAGTCTGCAGAGATCGGCCCACGTCCCAGCTCCAGTCGTTTATTTTACTGCCGGGCGGTCCGGACGTTCGTGAATTACCGGGGCCGTCATACCCAGAACATTGCATCAAATGCAGACATCACCCTGACAGCTGCCGAAAAGTTATATCTCGCCACCAAGAATAAGCCTCACCCTATGCAAAGCTTGCGTTCTTGACCTTCAGGAGGGGGATGTCGGTCTTCATACTCCGCACGCCTTTGATCCGTGCAAGCTGTTCACTCTGAAAACGTCTCAGTCCTGGAAGGTCTTCTGCAACAACGCGCAACAGGAAATCACAATCTCCCGCGAGGACATGCGCTTCTGTCACCTGTGGAAGTTTTCCAATTTCCTCGACGAAATGCTCGGACTGCCGCTCGTCTTCTCCCGTCAGCCATATCCTGACAAAGGCCGTCACGCCGAACCCGGCTTTTGCAGGATTCACAACGGCGACGTAGCCCTCGATAACGCCGCTTTCTTCCAGCATCCGCACCCGGCGCAGGCATGGTGATGGAGAGAGCCCAACGCGCCTCGCAAGTTCATTGTTGGGGCAGCGGCCATCTTCCTGAAGAACACGAAGAATACGCCGATCAATCGCATCCAGTTTCATTGACATCTTATATCAGGGATGAGCGTACTGACGCAATCATATGCCAAATATTGATGGAGAAATTGGCATAAACGCAACCTCATATCCGCTGGTCCGCGCTATCCTGCCCTCTCTCGCGTCGTAGGGTGGCGATCCGGAGCATAATCGGAGAGCATGAAAACGCCGTGGGACCTTGTGGATTTTCTTCTAAAGCGACGCATCTTCGATGAATTTGCATACACTTCTTGCCTTCTGGACGATCTCCATCCTCCTTGCCGCAACCCCTGGTGCTGACTGGGCATATGTCATTTCCGCGGGAATACGTGATCATGCCGCAGTCGTTCCCGCTGTGTTCGGCCTGTTTCTGGGATATCTCGCCATTACCGGAACGGTCGCAGGCGGTATCGGCGCGCTTGTCGCCAGCATGCCACTTGCGGTCACCATTCTGACGTTTGCAGGCGCGGCCTATCTTATAAAACTGGGCATTTCCCTGTTGCGTCATCCTCCCCTGCCGAAAGAAGGACATAAACGGGAAACAAGCGTACGGCGCTGGATTGCCAAAGGGTTCGCCATCAGTGGCCTGAACCCCAAGGCTCTTCTGTTTTTTCTCGCCCTTCTGCCCCAGTTTACAAATCTGGGTTCTTCGTGGCCGATCTTTTTGCAGATCGGGGTTTTGGGAATCATTCATACAATAAACTGCGTATCCATCTATCTGATGGTCGGATTTGGCGCACGGACAATCTTAAGCAGCCGCCCCAGAGCCTCCATCGTGACGGGCTATATATCCGGAGCAATCATGATTATGCTTGGTCTGGGTCTGGCGTCGGAAGACATCATAAAATTACTTCACTCATGACAATGGAATATGGAGAGCGAAGATATTGGAAACTGGCTCTCTGCACAGGTTCCATGAATTAGAGTGAAGCCCGCTGTATCGATTTCCCGATTTCCATGAATGTCGAGACTGCGGGGTTTTTCGTAGTAATCGGCGCTCGAAGGACAACGTCGAGTTGAGGCGCGTCTGTCAAAGCCCGTGATATCAGCCCGGCCCCCAGTTCGGCACACAGCGATGCGGGGATAAGGGCTACCCCCAGCCCTTTCGCAACAAGCTGGATGATCGTGTGCTGTAACCGCGGTTCAAGCACGACATGTGGGACAATTCCCCTGGCAGAAAAATAGCTGTTGATCGCAGATCGCAGAGCCGGCGCCGTCGCGGCGGGTGCCGCGACGATCTTCTCGTCGCGGAGTTCCTCAGGGCCGATCTGGCCGACCGCGGCAAGGGAATGGTCCTTTTGCATGATGATGCGTAATCGCTCCTTGGCCAGCAGCACGGTCTGCAGGTGCGGCGCATATCCGCAGTCAAATGTTACGGCGGCATCCAGTGTTCCTGCTACCAGCATCTCATCGATCTCGGTCGGCGTGCGTTCATCAAGCACAAGGCGGACATCCGGCCTCGCCTCCGCATAAAGCTGCACGAGTTGCGGTACGACGCTGTGGGCGGCATGCATCATGAATCCAAACCGCATCTCGCCTTTCATGCCGCTGGCAACCAGCCTGACATCCCGACAGGCGTCCTCAAACTGCCCCAGTACATTTCGGCAATCTTTCATGAAGTGTTTCCCGGCCGGGGTCAGCGCTACGTTGCGCGAGTTTCGTTCAAACAGCTTCACGCCCAACGTGTGCTCGATCATGGCAATCTGACGACTGAACGGCGGCTGGCTCATGTTCATCCGCTCGGCGGCCCGACCGAAATGAAGCGTCTCCGCCAAGGCCATGAAATACCGCATATGCCGCGTGTCCATCTGATACCCTGAAAGCATTGATCGTGAACCATATGAGCATTGGATTATATCAATAGCGTCCGGTAGCGTCACGCTTTTGCTGACCGCCCGAGATCTCTGATGCTGAACAATCTGCTGATCGTCCTGCCTATCTTTGCCCTCATCCTCACCGGATGGATCGCACGCAAATCAGGTGCGCTTGGCCCGAATGCCACGCGTGAGGTCAATCGGCTCGTAGTCTATCTTGCGCTGCCCGCGGTGCTGTTCGACATCGTGGCGAATGCAAAAATGACTGATCTGTGGGAGCCGGGATTCATTGCGGCGTTCACGCTTGGCTGTTTTATCGTGTTTGCCGGGACGCTGTGGTGGCGGGTATCAACAGGACATCATCTTGCCGATGCCGCCATTGACGGACTGAACGCGAGCTATGCCAATACGGGGTTCGTCGGCTTCCCGCTCGTCCTGTCTCTTGTCGGCGATACCGGCATGGCACCGACGCTTATCGCCACGATCGTGACGGTCTGTGTGCTGTTTGTCATAGCGATCGTTTTGATCGAGGCCGGATTGCAGACCGAAGCACGGCCGCGCGATATCGTCGCGAAAACGCTCTTTTCGCTGGTAAAAAATCCATTGCTGGTGGCGCCAGCACTTGGTGGCCTTGTCATGGTATCGGGTGGCCACCTACCGGAACCCATTCATGCCTTCCTGAAGCTTCTCGGCGGGGCAGCATCCCCTTGCGCCCTGATCGCCCTCGGTCTGTTCCTTGCCGGGAATTCGGCTGGTGCCGCGTCTGCACGCCCGTCGACTGCCGCCATTCTTGTCGGCCTGAAGCTGATCGCCCAGCCTCTGGTTACGTGGGTCATCGCAGCGCCCGTGCTCCACCTGCCTCCAGCAATGACACATATTGCCGTGCTTCTTGCCGCACTGCCCACGGGAACCGGATCGTTCATGCTGGCGGAATTCTATGATCGGGAGGCCGCCCTTACCGGACGGGTCGTTCTGGCCTCCACGGTGTTCTCGATTGCAACGATCTCGCTCTATCTCGCCTTTGCGCCCGTGTAGGGACGCTCACGCGCATTGTGGATGAAGTCGCAGGCCAATAATCTCCACCAGCCAGTCCACGAACACACGCACGCGTGGAGAAAGCTGCCTGTTGCTCGGATAAAGCACCGAAACCGGCGTTGGCGTCGGTGGGAAATCAGGGAGGACTTCGATCAGCGTGCCATTTGCAAGGTCATCCTCAAAACCATAGCGCGGAACCTGCACGAGGCCAAAGCCGAGCCTGGCCGCTTCGGCATAGGTATCAACACCCCCAACCAGCAGGCGTGCGGGAAGCGAGACCTCGATCACCTCCTCTCCGCGCGTAAACTCCAGTGGCAGAATCTGGCCGGTGCGTGAGGACACGAAGCCAATCATCTGATGGCCCGCAAGATCAGCGGGAGAAGCAGGCATTCCGTGCCGCGCCAGATAGTCCGGGCTGGCGACCGTCACCTCTTCCATAACGCCCAGCGGCCGGGCGATCATGTCGCTATCCGGCAGGCTTCCGGTCCGGACCACGCAATCTACCCCTTCGCGCACCAGATCGACAAACCTCTCGCCCTCGCCAAGATGAACGGTCAGCGCCGGGTGGCGCGCAAGGAAGTCCGGCAACGCTGGCAGCAGGGTCATGCGCGCCAGACGCCCGATCACATCAGCGCGCAAGAGACCGGCCACAGCCCCACTCGCACCACGATCGGCATCTTCAAGGTCCGCCAGGATCGCCACGCACCAGCGATAATAGGCAGCGCCTTCTTCAGTTGGTCGGACGTGGTGGGTGGAGCGGTGCAGCAGTCGGGTACCGAGCCTTTGCTCCAACGCCTTGATCGCGGCGGTCGCAACCGGGCGGGAGACGCCGCAATCAGTTGCCGCGGCGCTAAACAACAATGCGAACGAAGAGGTCGAGTGTGGCAAGCCTGTCCATGGGATTATTCCATGGCGCAAAACAATGCTGACGGAAAGAGCGGTCTTATCGAACGGGCGATGGTGTGACCAAGATTGGTTCCTCACCAGATGGAGATACTCATGCCAGAAGCGAACACCATCGCCATTGTCACCGGCGGCAGCCGTGGACTGGGTCGCGCCACCGTTGAGGCTCTCGCCCGACGCAGCGTCTCGTCGATTTTCACCTATCACACCAACGGATCCGCAGCCGATGACGTGGTTGAGAATGTCCAGAGCAGCGGCGCCCGCGCGGTGGCCCTGCAACTCGACACCGGCGATACGCATGCCTTTCCTGCCTTTGCCGACGAAGTCCGACGCGTGCTGGGCGAATGGGGCGCGGAGCGTTTCAATTATCTGGTCAACATGGCCGGCACATCCCATGAGGGGCTGTTCGGCGAGGTGACCGAGGAGGATTTCGACGCCGCCTATCGGGTTCATGTCAAAGGTCCGTTCTTCCTGACGCAGACGCTGCTGCCGCTGATTGCGGATGGAGGCCGGATCGTGAACATCTCATCCGGCCTGACGCGCTTCGCCTATCCCGGCAGGGTTGCCTACGCTGCCATGAAAGGCGCGGTGGAAGTCATGACGCATTACATGGCCAAGGAACTTGGGACCCGTCGTATTGCCGTCAACACGGTCGCGCCAGGCGCGATCCAGACGGATTTCTCGGGCGGCATGGTACGGGACAATCCGGACATCGCCCGCCATATTGGGGAGATCACCGCACTTGGCCGTCCCGGCCTTCCGGATGACATTGGCCCGATGATCGCTTCGCTCCTGTCAGAGGACAATCGCTGGGTGAACGCGCAGCGGATCGAAGTTTCTGGTGGTCAGGCCATCTGAAGGCTGGCCGTTCCACAAACGGAACGCCACAATGATATATGAAGCGGCTCGGAGACCATGTCTGGTCTTCGGGCCATGAGCAATAATGGGCCTGGGCATTGGATGAGATGATCAGAAGCAGTCAGCGTAGGCCCATGCCGAACTCTCTGTGCTGCACGATCATCGTGCTGGCCGCCTGCGTTCTCCTGCCACGCGTGGGATTTGCCGGTGATCGCACCGCACCGGGGATTACTGGCAACATTCCAGATCCGGGCATCAATGAACGTGTCATGAATATACCTCTCCATGCAGGCGGGTCTGTCCGGGCCATTTTCAGTTCCCCGGAGCGGCCATTGGCAACGATCATCATGTTTCCGGGCGGAACTGGTGACATCGGCCTCGGGCAAGACGGACGCATCCGTCATGGCGACAACTTCGTCGTGCGAACGCGTGGCGCGTGGAACAGGCAGGGGTTTGCGGTTCTCATTCCCGATACAGTTGGTCGTCTCAATCTGCGCGGGCAGCGTAGTTCCGCGTATTATGCCCATCTTGTCGAGGATATCATCGCTTTCCTGCACAGACAGGACTCAAGGCCTGTTTTTCTACTTGGTACAAGCCAGGGCGCCATTGCAGCCGTCAATGGCGCGGCCCATGCCGCTTCAGGGGATATCGCCGGTGTCGTGCTGACTGAATCGGTGTCCGTTATGGGCGGCAGCGGGGAAACCGTTTTCAGCGCCCATCCAGAGAAGGTACAGGCCCCCGTTCTCGTTGTCGCCAATCACGATGACCGATGCAACGTTGCCCCGCCGCAGGACGCAAAGCGAATTGGCGCGGCCATGACAGGCAGTCGTGAAGTCACCGTGTTAATGGTGGCAGGCGGCACAACCCGGTCTGAAAAGAACTGTGGTTCGCTTACGCCACACGGCTATTTTGGCATTGAGGCAGAGGTCATTACCCGCATTAGTGCATGGTTGGAGGCTACGATCCGGGCAGATTCCTTGAAGTAGAACAGCGCTTTTTCCGGAATAATGAACCGGCAATGTCCAGCCTCTGCCTGCTCACGTCCTGAAGTTACTCAAATCCTCTGCGACAGATAATCACCAAATATCGTATTTCCCGGAATCTCGGGCTGTCTGATGACGGATTATTCCATTGCGAGGAAAGTGAAGCCAGCCGCCTCTTTGGTTTCTGTAAATATTCTCGGCCAATCTCAATCAACAGATGTGTTCCGCTGGACAGAATGGGCATACCGATCGCCCCATGTCTTGAGCGCCTGAATGACCGGCTTCAGCGTCTTTCCCAGATCGGTCAGGGCGTATTCCACATGCGGCGGCACTTCGGGGAAAACGGTGCGTGACACCAGTCCGTCGGCCTCGAGTTCGCGCAACTGGTTGGTCAGCATCCGCTGCGTGACATTCGGCAGGCGGCGGCGCAGTTCGCCGAACCGCAGCACCCTGTCCTCGAACAGGTGATACAGGATCAGCGCCTTCCACTTGCCCCCGAACAGTTCGAGCGTGGCCTCCACCGTGCAGCCGGGGCTGCAGGCCAGCGTGGTGTGACGGATGCGGGGCATGGTATCATTCCTGACACTAGTGGCGGTTTATGCGCGTTCTTGCGCACACCGCAGGCTGGGTCAATGTTTACATGCGGGCCGGACAGATGGCCTGTATTTGTGAACAAGGTTGATTATATCTTCATCTTCGTTATTCGGTCCCGTGCGACTGGGCGACCTTCCCCTTGAAAACCGGATCTTCCTGCCGCCACTGACACGCTGCCGCAGTACCCAGCCCGGAGACATCGCCAACGCGTTGATGGCCGAATATTACGCGCAGCGCACTCGGGCGGGTTGCCTGATTACCGAAGGCACGCAGATCGAACCCCGCGGACAGGGTTATGCGTGGACGCCGGGCATTTACTCCCCCGAACAGATCGCAGGCTGGAAACTCGTCACCGACGCGGTGCACGCAACGCGGCGGCCCATCTTTGCACAATTGTGGCATGTCGGCCGCGTCTCCCACCGCGCATTGCAGCCCGGTCATGAGGCACCGATCGCCCCGGCCGCCGTCGCGGCAACAGGCGTAAACGTGTTCATCCCCACGGGACCGGGCACGGGAAAGCTGGTCCCACCCGACATGCCGCGCACACTTTCCGTCCCCGAAATCCATGAACTGGTGGAGATGTATGCGCAGGCGGCGCGTAATGCGCTGTCCGCAGGCTTCGATGGCGTGGAGATCCACGCCGCCAATGGGTATCTGATCAACCAGTTCCTATCCGAACGCGCCAATTTCCGCACCGATGCTTATGGCGGCAGCCTGTCCAACCGCCTGCGCTTCCTGCGCGAGGTGGTGGAAGCCGTCTCCGCCGTGGTTACGCCTGACAGGATGGGCGTGCGGTTTTCCCCGCTGTTTGGCACGACCACACAAGAGCGCGTCTATCTCGGCCTGCTGGAGGACAATCCGGCGGAGACCTACACGCAGGCCGTACGCGTGCTGGCCGAGGCAGGCATCGCCTATGTCTCGCTGGCCGAGGCTGATTGGGACAACGCACCCGAAATGCCGGACGCCTTCCGCGCCAGCGTGCGCGACATCTTTGGCGGCCGCATCCTGTGCGCGGGTCGGTACGACCTGCACAAGGCGCAGCATGTGCTGGGCCATGGATGGGCGGACATGATCGGCTTTGGCCGGAAGTTCATCGCCAATCCGGACCTGCCCGCGCGGCTGGAACATAACTGGCCGCTCAATCCGCTGGACCCGGCGACGATGTATGGCGGCAGCGCGCATGGCTACACCGACTACCCTTTCCATAACCAATAAACAGGGAAACGGACCAATGAGTTTTTACCAGACCCTCAACCCGACCACGGAAACCGTGGAACGCACGTTCGAACTGCACACCGCCGCGCAGATGAAGGCGATTGTCGATCGCGCGGACCATGTGTGGAAGACCGACTGGAAGAAGCGCGATATCGCCGCTCGCAAGGTCATCATGTCGAAGGCCGCCGACCTGCTGCGCCGCGACCGGGTGGCCCATGCGCGCCTGATCGCGACCGAAATGGGCAAGGCCCTGCCTGACGCGCTGGAAGAAATCGACATCACCGCTGATATCCTGTCCTTCTATGCCGATGGTGCGGCAGAATTCCTTGCCCCCACGCATCTGAAGGTTAAGGAAGGCCATGCGAAGATCATCAACCAGCCTCTGGGCCTGATCTACTGTATCGAGCCATGGAATTTCCCCTATTACCAGCTTGCCCGCGTGGCGGGGCCGAACCTGATGGCGGGCAACGTGGTCATCGCCAAGCACGCGCCCAACGTGCCGCAATGCGCGCTGGCCTTTGAAAAGCTGTTTCATAACGCGGGCGCGCCTGCTGGCGTCTATACCAATATCTTCCTCGACAACGATCAGTCGGCCGAACTGATCAGGGATGTCCGCATCCGTGGCGTCGCCCTGACCGGCAGCGAACGCGCGGGCCAGACGGTCGCGGCCGAAGCGGGGGCGGCGCTGAAGAAGGACACGATGGAACTTGGCGGCAGCGACGCGTTCATCGTGCTGGATGACGCGGACCTTGAACTGGCGGTCAAGTGGGCGACGTGGGGCCGGTTTGCCAATAACGGGCAGGTCTGCACGGCGGCCAAGCGCATGATCGTGCATGAGAAGGTCTATGACGCCTTCCTCGCGGGCCTGAAAAAGGCGATCACGCAGTTCCGCATTGGTGATCCGCTGGCCGAGGGCACCACCCATGGCCCGATGAGCAGCAGGAAGGCACTCGACACCGCACTGGCGCAGACCGACGAAGCGGTCAGGGCAGGAGCGACGCTGGTGGCCGGGGGCAAGCGGATGGAGCGGACAGGCTTCTTCATGGAACCGACCATCCTGACCAATGTGTCAAAGGACAACCCGGTCTTCTATCAGGAGATTTTCGGCCCCGTTGCCGTCGTGCACAAGGTCGCGGGCGAGCATGAGGCCATCGAACTGGCCAATGACTCACCCTATGGCCTTGGCGGGTTCGTGTTCTCGCGTGACCTTGGCCGGGCGGAACGGGTGGCCGAAGCAGTCGAAACCGGCATGATGTTCATCAACACGGCGACGGCCGCAGCCCCGGAACTGCCCTTTGGCGGGATCAAGAACTCTGGCTTTGGCCGCGAACTGTCCTTCCTGGGCATTGAGGAGTTCATCAACCGTAAACTGATCCGCGTCGCCTGACAGGCATGATGCCGTTCCCTGTCCCGGACAGAATCCTGTCCGGGACAGGGCTATTCAGCTCAAAAGGGCAAATGCCAGACATGAGGGCGAACGCTGCCGATCCGCTCGGAACTGCTTTGCGCTTCAGCGCTTTGGCGGAACAATTGCCAGTTGTTCGCGGACACTCGGACGCTCCTGCATCCTCGCGAACCAGTCTAAAAGTGCTTCGCATTCCTGCGGGATCGGCAATTTTACGGCTGCTGCAAATATAAAGCCCCCGATGACTGCAATATCCGCCATCGAGAAAGCCTCACCAGCTATGAAGGACTGTTTCCTCAGTACCGCATCGAAGTAATGCATTCCGCGCAAAGCCTTGTCACGCTGGCGGAGGCCCCACTCCCGGTTCTGGTAGAGTTCCACATCTGGACCAAGACCCGGTGTGGCATGATGAAAATAGACGCTGATGGCGTCCAGCATCTCGATCTCGGCACGTTTTGTCATCATCTGGATCACGCCTTTCTCAAGCAGCGTTCGACCGGTCAGCGTGGGTTCCCCGACAAGCGCATCAAGATAGACCGTGATCGCCGTACATTCAGCGAGGCAAATTCCGTTGTCCAGTTCAAGAACTGGCAACGTTCCGGAATAATTCTTGGCGAGGAAAGCAGAGCTCTTGTGTTCCCCTTTCCACAGGTTAACCGGCACGAATTCGACGTCGGACTGGAGATTCTTTTCTGCCAAGGCAATCCGGACACGGGCTGGATAAGGTCCTGTGGGCCAGTCGTAAATTTTCATTGGAGCAGCCTTATTGGCACCGAAAGCGAAAATGTCAGGGGTCGTCCGGACAATCACCCCGGCCTCTCGGGACTGGAACTGTGACTGTCCGGGATCCTTCCCTACGGCGTTGACTGAAATGCCTTGCGGCCTTCTGAATCCAGTGCCACGAAGTCCTCGTCAGAGAGGCTGATGTCAGCAGCAGCGACATTCTGCTCCAGATGCGCGACCTTCGAGGTGCCGGGAATTGGCAGCATTACCGGACTGCGTTTCAGGACCCATGCCAGTGCGATCTGGCTCGGGTGCGCGCCGTATTTTCCTGCCATGGTGTCCAGAATTGAGCCCGGCTTCGCGAGATCACCGGCGGCGAGCGGAAACCAGGGGATGAACCCGATGTTCTGCGCCGTGCAATAATCGAGCACGTCCTCGCTGATGCGATCAACGAGATTATAGCGGTTCTGGACGGTGGCTACGTCAAAGAACTTTGACGCAGCCTTGATGTCTGCGACGGACACCTCGCTCAGCCCCGCATGACGGATCAGTTTCTGGTCGATGAAGGACCTGACCGCATCGAACTGCTCATCGGCCGGGACCTTGGGATCGATCCGGTGCAACTGCCACAGATCAATCTGCTCGACGCCGAGATTGCGCAGGCTCTTGTGTACCTGCTGCAGCAGGTATTCCGGCCGCCCGACCGGCTTCCAGATATCCGGTCCCGACCGGGTCAAACCACCCTTGGTCGCGATCACGAGGCCCTTGCGGTACGGGTACAGCGCTTCCCTGATCAACCATTCCGAGACATCGGGACCGTAGGAATCGGCGGTGTCGATGAAGTTGACGCCGATCTCCGGAAGGCGCCTCAGCGTGCGGATGGCCTCATCATGATCGGCGGGCGGTCCCCATATGCCCGGGCCTGTGATGCGCATCGCGCCGAAGCCAAGCCGATGAACGCTGAGATCGCCACCGATCGTGAAAGTGCCCGCGTTGGCGGCATTAGCGGATGAATGGGTCATGGCCCTCGTTCCTTTTTCCAGCGGGTGAATGGAGGTCAATAATTCCGTCAGGCCGCGAAGCCACCATCGATATTGTATGCAGCCCCCGTGATGATGCCGGCCTCTGGCCCGGCAAGATACGCGACCAGCCCCGCGATCTCCGCGCCCGTGGCATGGCGCTTGATCGCCATGAAGTCGTGCATGACGTCCTTCAATGGCCCATCGGCAGGGTTCATGTCGGTATCGGTGGGGCCGGGCTGGACAACATTGACGGTGATGCCGCGCGCCCCGAAATCGCGCGCCAGTCCCTTGACCATGCCTTTCAGTGCCGCCTTGCTGGCGCTGTAGGCGGCAAGGCCAGTCATCGGCATCCGGTCGGCATTGGCGGAGCCGATCAGGATGATGCGGCCGCCGTCAGGTATATTCCGTGCGGCGGCAACCGCCGCGTGATAAGGCGCGAGGGTATTGATGCGGAAAAGCCGATCGATGGCATCTGGCGGCATGTCCAGCGGGTCACCCGCGCCCAGAATTCCGGAATTGACGACCAGCACGTCGAGAGGGCCGAGCGAGGCGATCAGCGCGATGAGAGCGTCCCGGTCGCCACTGTCGGCGCGCATGGCCCTGCTTCCGGTCTCGGCCGCCAGGGCCTGGGCATCGTCAGGGGAGGACAGATACGTGAAAATGACTTTGGCGCCATCCGTTGCGAAGCGACGCACGATGGCGGCCCCAATCCCGCGACTGCCCCCCAGCACGAGAACGGATTTACCATGAAAGCTGGTCATGACCGCGTTTCCCTCAACGCCAGAATTTCTGTCAGCCTGTCGAACGCTGGCTGGTAGATGTGTGTCGGCATCCGGGTCTCCATGCTGGCAGCATGTTCGGCCGATGCTTCGAACTGGCCGCGCCAGCGGATAAACGTGCGATCGCCATCTGTTATGGGCAGAAGCGTGATGGTCGAGCGGTAGTTCCGGATCGGCAGGGCCGATTCAATGATCGAGAACGTCACTGCATGCTCCACGTCGGACAGCGCCAGAAGCTGTTCACGGATCACACCGACATCACCCATTTCAACACGGCGGATCGCGCCGACACGATCACCGGGATC
This sequence comes from Komagataeibacter sp. FNDCR2, assembly GCF_021295395.1. Classification (NCBI taxonomy): domain Bacteria; kingdom Pseudomonadati; phylum Pseudomonadota; class Alphaproteobacteria; order Acetobacterales; family Acetobacteraceae; genus Komagataeibacter; species Komagataeibacter sp. FNDCR2. The sequence goes on along the minus strand of NZ_JAIWOU010000001.1, from coordinate 71,066 downwards.
ATCGCCTTCGATCACGCAGCTTTTCACGCCCGGCAACCAGCGACCAAGGGTGCCGAAATCACGGATCAGCCTCCATACGGACGAAACGGGTGCATTGATGACGCTGCTGGCCATAACGTGGATCATACGGATACCCCCTGCCCTTTTCTGTGTGGGATCAAAGTGACTGGCCGCCCGTCACTTCGATGCGCTGGCCATTTACCCAATGCATGTCGTCAGACAGAAGGCCACGCACCGCGGCCCCGATGTCGTCGGGTTGGCCGACACGCCCCAGCGGCGTGATCTCCGCGAGACTTTTGTTGACCGTGGCATCATCACGGACCAGACCGCCACCGAAATCTGATGCGACCGCGCCAGGTGCGACCGCATTGACAGTAATGCCCCGCGCGCCCAGTTCCTTCGCCATATAGAGCGAGATGACTTCGGTCGCGGCTTTCATGGCCGCGTAAGGACCGTGATCCGGCAGGTAGAAGCGCGTCGCGGCAGAGGTGATGTTGAGAATGCGGCCACCATCACGGATCAGTGGAAGAAGGGCTACCGTCAGCAGACAAGGGCCCTTGAAGTGAATGTTATACTGATTGTCGACCTGTTCGGATGTCGCGGCATCGAAGCGTGTGTGAATGATGTTGCCAGCGTTCTGGACAACGTAATTCAGTGCCTGTTGCTCGAACTCGTTTGCGAGAAGGGTTTTGACCTCCTCTGCAAAATTCGTGAACGACGTATGATCTGCGATGTCTAGCTGCAGCATGCGCAGCTTTGCGTCCTTCTGGCTGAGGGCGGTTTCAGCAGCCTTCGCCTCGTCTTCATTGGCATGATAGGTGCCGATCACGCTGATGCCGGCGGCCATCAGATGCTTCGCGATGCTGTAGCCGATGCCGCGATTGGCACCCGTGACGAGGGCGATTTTTGATGGGGTCATGATCGGATTCCTTGAGGAGGCATGGCGTCGTGTTCCGAAGGCACCATTTCCATACCGACCGATCCATAAAAGGAGCGTGGGGCGAGGTCAAGAAATTATGGACCGAACGATACGGAAGAATCGTGCTGCGACCGGCTGGCCTCGCCTCCTTCAGCCCGTCAGCGTTTTTTGGGCCGCTTTTCTGTTTCCGGCTTCACTGCGTTGACATCCCACAAGGTCAGGAGAGACGTGATGGCCGCATCCAGAGTGTCTGCGGTCATCCCGTCCCGGGCTTCGCATGTCATGCCGTGGAAAAAAGTCGCGAGAATATCGGGCAGGACAGCGGTCGCCGGGCACGCCTGCAAGTCGCCTCTGGCGATGGCGCGCTCCACACAGGCCCTGAGGCCTGCCCGCGTGCGCTGTCGTTCTGCGGTGAGAAGGGCGCGGACGGGTTCGTTTTCGGGCGAGCAATTGCTGGCGCCGGACACGACCAGACAGCCGGTCGGATGCGTCCGGGCCGCCTGCATGCGCGCCGAACCGCGTAACGTCCGCTCGATGGCCTCGCGCGGCGGCAGGCTTTCGTCCCATAAGGGCGCCATGACCTGTCCATAGGTCGCCAGATAATGCTGCACGACTTCCCTGAACAGGGCTTCCTTCGAGCCGAATGCGGCATAGAAGCTCGCAGGCGAGATATGGCCCATGCTGGCCTTGAGCTGGGTCAGGGAGGTCGGTTCGTAGCCCTGCGCCCAGAAGAGCGCCGTGGCGGCGTCAATCGCCTTGTCGCGGTCAAACTCACGGGGACGCCCTGTCCGCGCCATGGCCTCGTTCCTTCCGAAAGACTTCCATATTAAGTGATCCAGAAGTGATTGCCAAGGCGGCTGCCTCCTTATATGTGTACCGAACGATCCATATGTGAGCAGCCCATGACCCCGACCATCACAGTGTCCAAGAACAAAACCGACGAGCGCCTGCCGGTCGCCGGCCTGCTCGCGCTGGCCATGACCGGCTTCATCTGCATCATGACCGAAACCCTGCCGGCGGGTCTGTTGCCTGAGATCGGGACCGGCCTGCATGTTTCCGCTGCGCTGGCAGGGCAGATGGTGACGGCCTATGCCATAGGCTCGCTGAGTGCCGCGATCCCGTTGACGCTCGCCACGCAGCGATGGCGGCGCAGAAAGGTCCTGCTGCTGGCGATCATTGGCTTCGTGGTGTTCAATTCCATCACCGCTTTTTCAACACATTACGGCGCGACCCTCATCGCCCGGTACGGCGCAGGTGCGGCGGCGGGTCTCGCCTGGGCGTTGCTGGCCGGTTATGCGCGCCGGATGGTGACGCGCGCCCAGCAGGGGCGGGCTTTGGCGATTGCCATGGTCGGCACGCCGATCGCGCTCTCGCTGGGGGTTCCCGCCGGGACATGGCTGGGCGCTGCCGTCGGCTGGCGCCTGGCTTTCTGGATCATGTCGGGCCTGACCGTGCTGCTGATCGCATGGGTTCTGGCGAAGGTTCCTGATTTTCCGGGGGCCGCGCATCACGAGCGTCTGCCGTTCCGGCATGTTCTGGACATGCCGGGCGTGCGGTCCGTTCTGGGTGTCGTGATGGCGTGGATGCTCGCACATAACGTGCTCTACACCTACATCGTGCCGTTCGTGACACCGGCCGGGCTGGCGGGGCAGGCGGATCGCATCCTGCTGCTCTTCGGGATCGCCGCTCTGGTTGGTATCTGGCTGACCAGCCGCACGGTCGATCACGCCCTGCGCCTGTCCGTCCTGCTCAGTCTGGCCATATTCGCGGTCGTGGCAGTGGCTTTTGCCCTTGGATCAGCGTCGCCTGCGGTGATCATGATCGGGGTGACGATATGGGGGCTGACATTCGGCGGGGCCGCGACGTTGCTCCAGACGGCGCTGGCCGATGCGGCCGGCGACGGCGCGGACGTCGCGCTGTCGATGAATGTGGTGGCGTGGAACAGTGCCATAGCCGGCGGGGGCCTTCTGGGCGGCGTGCTGCTCGACACATGGGGCGCGGCCTCATTCCCCTGGGCCGTGATGGGGCTTGTCGCGGTCGGCTTCCTGATCGCATGCCAGGCCCGGTCCCATGGGTTTCGACCCGGCCATCGGCTCGGGCATGGGAGCGGGAGCTAAGAATTTGATGTGGAGTTACCCTGCGGTTTTAGTAAGGATAAACGCCTTTATGCCAATGATGGTTTGTGTCAGAGGATTTTTACGCATCACCCGACTGGTTGGCCGGACCTTTTCTGATCTTGAATTGGATCTCCCAAAAATGTCCGCCTTGAAGACCATAGGGATAGGCCGCTGAAGGCGCAGAGCTTCTGCGACCGGGCGTTCATCCATACGTCCAGCTCATCCGGCTGCGTCCGGATCACAGGCATAGCCTTCGGATGGATCGCGCCCACTTCCCGGTTGGCCTCTGTGGTCAGGAACCCGAACAGGTCGTCCGTCGTCTCGCCTTCCGCCAGTTTCCGCACTGAGGTGCATCGGCACCAGATCCCGAAAGAAAGCGAGCGGTTCTCCGTCGCTGCGGGCTGGCACGCCGGGAGGCGCTGTGGGCGATCAAGGCGCTACGGGACGAACCGCTGCCGCTGTTCGCTGCAGCGCAGGTGACACGGGAAGCAGAGGAGCCGCATGTGCTGCTGCAGCCCATGCGCGACGGGGCTGAGGTTGTGCGGGACTATAACCGGGGCTTGGCCTGACCCTGCGGGATCATCTCTTGATCTTTCTGCGCGAGGATCTTCAGGCCAGGGACATCATATCCTGTCGGCACGCATTGGCAGCGAAGGATGGGAAGCGTCTCAGCGTGGCAGGGCTGGTGCTGGTCCGGCAGCGGCCCGGCTCTGCCGAAGGCATGGTGTTCATGGACGCTGGAGGACGAGACGGCCAACATGAACGTCATCATCTGGTCCGATATGTTCGACGCAAATCGGCGCGTGGTGCTTGGCGGCCAGATGCTGGCGGCGACAGGCATGCTGCAGAAGGAAGGCGAGGTCGTGCATCTAGTGGCAAAGGAGATTATCGATTTCTCCGGCCTGCTCGCAGACGTTGGTAATCGCACCTCTGCTGAGAGCGCCCATGACAGCGATTCCGCCGGTGAGCGTATCGTCGTCAGATCGCGCACTTTCCACTAATCAATAAGGCTGCCGATAAAGCTCACGCCATCGTGAAAAGCCTTGTTATGAGTCCAAACTACGCTGGAGTTTCACTCCCATTTGCATCCTATACGCATCCTGCAGGTGTATCTGAAACGCAGAAAGCCGCCCTTACGGACGGCTTAACATGCTGATTATATTGAATAAGTTTTGGTTGCGGGGGCAGGATTTGAACCTGCGGCCTTCAGGTTATGAGCCTGACGAGCTACCGGGCTGCTCCACCCCGCGATTGTGAGGGGGATTGGAAGACCTGGCGGCGACCGACTTTCCCGTGCCTTAAGGCACAGTATCATGGGCGCTGGGGTATTTCACGGCCGAGTTCGGGATGGGATCGGGTGGATCATTCCCCGCCATGGCCACCAGGTCATCCAGTCCCCCTGATTGAGGGGAGAGGATGTGGATGGGTTGGTGTGTTTTGTATGAGTGTTGAGAGTGGATGACTGCTGTGCATGTATGTTGCCACGATTGTGGCGATGGAATGAGCCTATTGGGCGATTAGGACCAGTTAGCTGCACGCATTACTGCGCTTCCACACCTGGCCTATTGACGTGATGGTCTATCACGGCCCTTGGGGAGACCTTGTTTTGAGGTGGGTTTCCCGCTTAGATGCTTTCAGCGGTTATCCCGTCCACACTTAGCTACCCGGCTGTGCCGCTGGCGCGACAACCGGTGCACCAGAGGTATGTTCATCCCGGTCCTCTCGTACTAGGGACAAATCCTCTCAAGTCTCCAACACCCACGGCAGATAGGGACCGAACTGTCTCACGACGTTCTAAACCCAGCTCACGTACCACTTTAATCGGCGAACAGCCGAACCCTTGGGACCTGCTCCAGCCCCAGGATGTGATGAGCCGACATCGAGGTGCCAAACCTCCCCGTCGATGTGGACTCTTGGGGGAGATCAGCCTGTTATCCCTAGAGTACCTTTTATCCGTTGAGCGATGGCCCTTCCACGCGGGACCACCGGATCACTATGGCCGACTTTCGTCTCTGATCGAGCTGTCACTCTCACAGTCAGGCGGGCTTATGCCATTGCACTCGACAGCCGGTTTCCGACCGGCCTGAGCCCACCATCGCGCGCCTCCGTTACACTTTGGGAGGCGACCGCCCCAGTCAAACTGCCCACCATGCAGGGTCCCGGACCTGGCTAACAGGCCTCGGTTAGACATCAGAAACAGTCAGGGTGGTATTTCAAGGATGGCTCCACCGGAACTGGCGCCCCGGTTTCAAAGCCTCCCACCTATCCTACACAGAATGTCTCTGATGCCACTGCAAAGCTGCAGTAAAGGTTCATAGGGTCTTTCCGTCTGACCGCGGGTACCCCGCATCTTCACGGGGAATTCAATTTCGCTGAGCCGATGCTGGAGACAGCGGGGAAGTCGTTACGCCATTCGTGCAGGTCGGAACTTACCCGACAAGGAATTTCGCTACCTTAGGACCGTTATAGTTACGGCCGCCGTTTACCGGGGCTTCAATTCGGTGCTTGCACACCTCCTCTTAACCTTCCGGCACCGGGCAGGCGTCAGGCCGTATACGTCGTCTCTCGACTTCGCACAGCCCTGTGTTTTTACTAAACAGTCGCTACCCCCTGGTCTGTGCCACCCACCAATGGTTGCCCACTGATGGGTCTTGCTTATCCCGAAGTTACGCAAGTAATTTGCCTAGTTCCTTCAGCATCGTTCTCTCAAGCGCCTTGGTATTCTCTACCAGTCCACCTGTGTCGGTTTCGGGTACGGTCTATATGCCAGAGCTATTTCCTGGAATGCGCCAAAAGCCGGATCAATCCGTTAAGACCCGACAACATATTGCATTCGTCACTTCTGGCAGGCCCGGGAATATTTGCCCGGTTTCCATCGACTACGGCTTTCGCCCTCGCCTTAGGGGCCGGCTCACCCTGCGCGGATTAACCTTGCGCAGGAACCCTTGGACTTTCGGCGACAGTGTTTCTCGCACTGTTTGTCGCTACTCATGTCAGCATTCGCACTTCCGATATCTCCAGAGAGGGTCA